>NZ_JBIBIA010000013.1:0-155008 GCF_042957325.1 Streptomyces sp. NPDC008086 | reverse complement strand
CGGCTGACGGCTGACGGCTGACGGCTGACGGCTGACGGCTGACGGCTGACGGCTGACGGCTGACGGCTGACGGCTGACGGCTGACGGCTGACGGCTGACGGCTCCGGACGCGGGAGCCGTACTGACGGCGGCATCCCTGACGGCTGAGTTCTTCAAACTCACGACCAGGCTGCGCGTCGGCACGTACGAACCCGCACCGTGCGCCCCTCCAACACCGGACGTGTACCGGATTCACGATGCCCACACCAGTACGCTCTACCTAGTTCCGGACAATCACCCAAAGTGGTGCTTTGGCCAAGTTGCGCCGTAGCCGAAACATGAACTACCGCCCATCCTGGGCTTTACGGAGGATTGCCGAGCCCGGCACTTCGCACCTGGATCCGAACCGGCCGGATTCATACGCTTGATAGTTACTCATTCTGGTATGTGGCAAATACTTTCGATTGCCGACCTCTGCACCGGCATCCACCCTGATGTGTCGAATATGCCGCCGACCCCTGCACGCCCAACCGGGCAGGGGAATCGACCATGGGGGACGCGTTGGACATCATGCAGGTCGCGGGCGTGGGAGCTGCCGCTCTCGTCACCGAGATGGTCAGGAACACCTGGGACTCGGTGCGGGGTGCGGTGGCCCGGATCCTTCGTCGAGACGGCGAGCAGGGTGCCGGGCAAGTACTGCAACTGATCGACACGGCACGGCAGCAGCTCGTCGACAGCCCCGAAAGTGAACGTGGGACGGTGGAGGAGCAGCTGCGCCGTGACCTGCTGATCCAGTTGGCTGCTTTCCTCCAGAGGCATCCGGACGCGGCGCAAGAGCTTCAAGAGCTGGCCGACAAGGTCCAAGGGGACGACGAGGATTCCGGCGCGCGGACGAGCGTGCACCACAACACCAACAGCCAGGTCGTCATCGCCGGCGGTGCCATCAACGCCTCGGGCGGCTTCCACTACCGGACGCCGGAGGCAGGCCGGTGAGCGAGGAGAACGTTCCCGGCGCTGTCCCGCCCCCGCCTTCCGCTCCACCGACTGCCATCCCGGTACCCGGACTGCGAGTGGACGTAGGCAACAACCAGAACTCGAAGATCATCGTGGCTGCAGGCTCCGTCACCATGACGAGCAAGCCACAGCTGCCCGTGACCGATATTCCGCAGGCCGATCTCGACGTCGTACGCCTCGCCTGGGTGGGCCTGAGCTCGCGGGACGAGGAGGTGCGGACGGCGAGCCAAGTTATCGATCGTCTCACCGGAGGTGGACCTCGACTGGCCGTCGTCGCCGGACCGGGCGGCTACGGCAAACGCACTGCCGGGATCAAAGCCCTGTGGGAGGTCTCCCAGAAGGAACAGGCCGCTCCTGGCAAGCCGCTGACCCTTCGGGAGATCCGGCCCGACTGGGAGAAGCCCCGCTCGCCGGACATCTCCGTGCTGCCCGATGAGCCGGGCACGGGTTATCTGCTGGACGTGGCCGCAGAGATCAGTTCCTGGCACAACGTGGGCAACTTCGCGGAACAGCTAGTGAGTTACGCCGAGCAGCTGCTCTATGTGGGCTCGTACCTGGTCGTGATCGCCGACGAGCACGGGTGGCCCGAAGCCGCCTCCGGAACGCTGGCCCGGGTCGTCGCCCGCGCAACGACCAGGCCCTGCGCCCAACGAGTGGCACGGACGCACCTGGAGTACGTGCATCGCAAGCCGGAGCGGCTGCGTTGGCTGAACACGGCTTCCTCCGGGACAGGTCTGGTCGGCGAGGCCGCACATCTGCTGACCCACGACAGCCGTCCTGCGGATGGCGCCCGCCTGGCCGACAAGCTCGCCTCCGCCGAGGACTCCACAGAGGGGCTGAAGGCGGCGCTCAGCGCCTTCCAGGAGTGGCGGTCCGACGTCCAGAAGGTCTTCGCCAAGACGGAGGACAAGCCGGAGGACCGCGCCCTGCTCGTCTCCACCCTGTTCCTCAACAACAAGGACGCGCTGACCATCCAGGACGGATCCAGAATGCTCCTGGACGAGCCTCGGGAGACCAGCGTCCGGACGATCCTGACCGGACCCGATCTGACCACCCGGCTCAAGGCCTTGGGCGCGAAAGTCACCGGGCGGACCGTCACGCTCGACCACCAGAGCGGATACGCCCGCGCCGTGCTGCTCCACCTCTGGCAACAACGCGCTGACATCCACCTGCCGTTGCTGACCTGGCTCGACACCATCACGTCACCCAAGGGACCCGGTGCCGATCAACTCGCCTCCATCGGCGACCTCCTGGTCGAGCTGGCCGTCGCGGAGAACGACATCCGCGTCATCAAGCAGATCCACGCCTGGATCGACAACGGCGACAACAGCCCCGAGCACTTGGAGCTGATCGCTCGCGTCCTCACGGTCGCCGCCGAGGCGGACACCTTGGGCGCCGAAGTCCGTTCCCTGCTGCTGGACTCGGCACAAGAGACCTCGGAAGCCGTGGCGACCGTCGTCGCCCTGGTCTGCCAGGGAGACTTCGCCGACCACTATCCCCGCCAGGCCCTCGTCCGCCTGCGGCACATCCTCGACCGGCCCGACCCCGATGGCGCCGTGCTCGTAGCCCAGCGCGCGCTGCGCGACATCGCCGCGCGCGACGGTCAACTGCCCCGCGTGTGGAGCACCGTCATCAAGTGGGCCACCGAGAAGAAGCACCTGGCCGGGCACCGGGCCTTCCTCTCGCTCCTGGATCCACGTGTCGATCCGTACGTCTTGCAGGTCATGCTGGCGGCCGCGGAGCAAAAGGACGACGTCAAAGAGGCGCTCATCCAGGGCTGGAACGTGGCACTGGCCGACAACCGGGTCGACGCGGAGTGCCGGGAGCTGCTGACCGCCTGGGCGCAGTTCCGGCAGACGACAGAGGTGTCGCGCGGACTCGTGACGGAGATCCTCAACGAAATCGTCGTGCAGCACCTGTACTCCACGCCGATCTCGGCGCTCATCTTCGGCGAACCCGGCGTGGCCAACGACGAGGCCGTAATCGAACTGCGCAAGGACCTCAGGTTGCCCGCGGCGCTGTCAGCCGCGCGACTCAATTACGAGCCCACATCCGTGGAGTTCTGATCCGTGGCCTCCTCAGCCTGGTCGCGTCGCCGTATGCGCAAGGCAGTGCGGCGCGGCCTGACCGACTTCGAGGTCCGGCTGCGCAGCTCGCGCCCTGGAATCGGCTTCGCCGCCCGCATCACGGCCACGGTCCTCACCGAGCCGCCCTATCCGGCCACAAGCGAGGAGATCGCAGCGGCCGTCCGTGCGGTCCTCAGGAAGGCGGCGGCCGATGTCGCCGTGGCATGCGATCCGGCCGATCTCGCCACCGCGCGGGACGTAGTCGGGGAACACCTGCGCAGCAGACGCTCGCTGTCCACAGATCCGCCTGTCGACTTTCGGGCCTCACTCACGCTTGATCTGCCGCCCGACGACCAGGCCGCCGTCGCCGCTCTGCTGGCCGCGCAACGACAGCAGGCCATGACCGACATCCTGCGCCGACAGGCGGCCGAAGCCGTTGCCGTCGAACTCGCCGACCCTGTCGCCCTGTTGGTGCGATGGGTCGAGCGGGACGACGCCGACTGGTCCAAGGTCTCCACCGTGCTCGGCGACGCGGACAAGGTGGCGGAGGTGTTCGCCCGGTACCGGCCCGAGCACGAGCGGACGGTCGAGCATCAGGCTCTTGAGGTACTGCGCGAGTTCCTGGCCAGCTTCCCCGAGCCTAGTCAGAAACGCATGCTCTACACGTTGCTGGCCGCGGGCATGGAGAGCGCCCAGCGTCCTCAACACGCCTTGAAGGCACAGGCGTTGCTCAACGGGCACGCGTCGTCCGTCCTGACAGGTGACGCGTGACCGCCCCGAAGGCTACTCGTCCTGCGCACGAGATGGCGGGATGCCGGTGAGCACTCTTCTACTGCGGTGGCTGCTGTCGCCGCGGACCAGTTGGCATGCGTGGCGCCTGGTGCAGGCCAGCAACGGCGCCGTCTCCTTCGATACCGCGTGGCGGCGCACGCGAGTGGACAGGCACCCTGAAGAAAGGCCCTACCAGGAGTACGGCCACCGTTCTCCCGGGGACCCGGCGCCCCGTAGCGGCCGGCCTCCTCACGCAGCTCGCCCCTCCGATGGAGAGCGGTGAGCTCGCGTCACACGGCCCACCCAGGAAGCAAGCAAAATGGCCGTATGCAAGAAACTCATGTCAGAAGCGGGACGCCTGCTTGGCAGCTTCCGACCGACTGCACGCAGTCGGTCCTGGCTGGCACCCGCTGCTGCTGCGGCTGCACGAGCGACTGCTCGCCGTTGGGTCGGACTATCGAATCGAGGACCTGAAGGAAAAGCTCGGCGAGGTCCGGACGCACGTCACGGCGCCTTCCGCCACCGCGCGCTCAGAGATGCGCGGCCTCATCACTGAGGCCGAGAAGCAGTCCGCGACAATCTGTGAGTTCTGCGGGGGAGCCCGGGCGCCCGCAGGCGACGCATCGATGCCGCAGTAGGCTGGATAAAACGGTCAGCCGCTGGGAGCCATGGCTCTCTCAACCCTGGGCTGAGCGGCACGAAGGATCACCACAAACTGAGTGGTCTTCCTTCTGCGACAGCAGCTTGAATGCGGGCCGCGATCTCCCGCTCGGACTCACGGTCCGCCAGGCCGGCACGGATGGCCTTGCCGATGGCGCGGGAGCGCCTAGCGGGTCCGCGGATGTCGGCCAGAGGGCTGCACGGATCTCCGCGACGGATCAGCCATTCCGCCCGATTCTCAGCCGCCGTGCCCAGCCGAAGGTGCGCAGGCTGCTGGCACGAGTGGTTGTCGCAGGTGTGGCAAACGGTCGGGCTTTCGTTTCCCCAGCCCAGGCGGGGGATCACGCCGTGTGCGAGCTGGTATCCGTACAGATGGCTTGGCACGGTACCGCGCCGTGTCCGGCCCGGCCGCGATGCCGCCCTGAAGCTCGCGTGGCCCGTACTGGAAATGCCGCCAAGGAAGAACCAACAGTCCGTCTGTGACGAGGTCCGGTAGACCTTGGCCCAGTAGCGGGCCCGAACCGACTCGTTCGCCAGCCATGCCGCCCACTCAACAGCCGGGATGCGCACGGGCGTTGGCTCGCCGATGAGTGCGAGCTGTTCGTCAACGGGAGCGGGCCCGGACTTGTTCATCGCTGTAAGCGGGAACAGTCCGGGCCCGAGGTCATTCTCAGGAGGCATCGGCCTGGCCGCGGTACGGCGAGGAATCCAAGGCCGGTGCAGCGGGGGCAGGGGGCGGCGAGCCCGGTGGCCCTGCCTCGGGTGTGCGGGTTCGACGAGCGCCCGGTCGCTCGGCGCGGGCCCGCAGCGTCTCGATGACCTCCTTCGCGCGAGCGGCGGTAACAGGCTTCGCCTCACGCTCCAGTTCCTCCGCGGGTACGCCCACCAGCTCCGCGACCAACTCAGCGTCATTGTTGAACAGCCGCAGGGCGACCGCAGCGGCCTCCCGTGCTGCGACATCGGCCTGCTCCTTCGCCTGGGCGGCCTTGACCGCGGCCTCTCGTGTGACCAACACCTTCGCCGCTGCTATCTCGCGCGTCTTCGCCTGAAGTGCTTCGACAGCTCGAACGCGCCGCCTCAGCTCCGCCGCACTTACAGACGCTGCCGGAGTCGTGCTCATCCCTTCCCCCAGTTCCGTTCGAAACCACTGCTCATCGCGCGCACCGTAGACACAGGTCTGCGGACATCTCGAACCGGACAGGGGGTGCTGGCCTCAAGACTTGATGCCTCTGGCGGGTCCTCTCTTGGAGGGGGTGGGGGCTGGTTGGTTGGGTGCGGCGTCGTTGTGGTGCGGGTGAAGGCGGGGTTCCCTCCTCGGCCGGACACCCCAGGGGGCGTACCAGGAACCCGGACACGGCGTCCAGGCCGGGCCGCTGCGCGGTCGCTGCGCGAGCCAGGACACCGCGCCCGGAACCCTGGTACGGCGGAGCTGTCCGACCGAGGAGGGAACCCCGCCCAGGCCCGTTGTGGGCCGGGCCCGGCCGAGCGGGTGCGGACCGGTGACACGGGAAAAGGGCAGTTCAGAGCGTGTATTCGGGTTGACCCAACCCCTAGAACATGGTTTAATTAGTGATGTCGGAAGGGGAGGGTAACCCCCGACCGGCACCGGTAGGCCGACCGGCCGCCGACAACCCCTCTCACCAGGAGAACGAACGTGAGCACCACGAAGGCCCCTGCGAAGCTCGAAACCATCCGCGCCCTGCTCGCCAAGGCGGAAGACCCCCGTACGCCGGAGTCGGAGGCGGAGTTGGCCCGGAAGCGGGCGTTCGAGATGATGGCGAAGTACGGCGTCGAGCAGGCGATGCTCAACGACGCGGACCCGGCCGGCGATGCCCCGACGGACCGTCAGATCGTTCTGGACAACCCGTGGGCGATGGAGCGGGTCCGCCTTATCAACCGCATCGCGCTCGCTCTCGGTTGCCAGCTCATCCACCTTGGCCGGGAGGGTGGCGGCCCGTCCCGCCGAGTGCACATCTTCGGGTATGCGAGCGATCTCCAGCGCGTCGAGCTGCTGTACACCTCCCTTCTTCTCCAGATGAACAGCGGACTGGCCGCCCAGTCGGTCCCGGCCGGGCAGGGGGCGCGCGCATGGCGTCGCTCCTGGCTCCTCGGCTTCATCAACCGGGTGGGCGACCGCATCGAGGAGGCCGAGCGCGGCGCACGCGAAGAGGCCAGGGGTGAGACCACTGCCACCGGCCGCAGCGCGGCCCTCGTGCTCGCGGACCGCAAGGCCGTCGTTTCGCGCAACTACCAGCAGGCGTACCCGCGTTCGCGGAAGGGCGGCACCACCACCATGACCGGCAACGGGTACGGAGCCGGATGGATCGCAGGAAGCCGCGCCGACATCGGCGGTAAGCGGATCGGCCACACTGCGGCGGGTTCCATAGCCGCGTAGCCCCATCGAGGCCGGGGGCGGCCGTCCGCCGCCCCCGGCCATCGACCCGCGACCTACCCCAGGAGATATGACCGTGCCGTCTCGAAAGCCACCGGCCACCCCCGCCCGCATCCTCACCGCCGCCGCCGACCACATCGAACGCGTCGGTCTCTATCAGGGTGACCACCTCTGGCAGCCCGGCCGGTTGGGCGACACCGCCCCGTGCACAGTGCTGTACGCGTGGGAGCGCGGCGTACGTTCCGCCCGGCCCCGCTGGTCTGTACGCGGCGAACCGTGGGACATCTTCCAGCGAGCCCGATTCGACTCCCTTGTGGTGCTCAGCAACCACATCAACGGCCGCCCCGTGTCCGGCGTTCGGTGGCGAAAGCTGAAGCTCACGGAGGACGCCTACCGGCGCACCCTGCTGTGGTGCTGGGGAGACGAGCCCGAGCGGACCACCGCTGAGGCCGCCGCGATGATCCGCGCCGCCGCAGCCCTGCACCCGAGTGACGGCGATCACAGCATCCCCGGTTGCCTCACCCTCAAGAACATGGTTTAATTAATTGTGTCGGAAGGGGGAGGGCAACCCCCCGACCGACACCATCACCGGGCCGAACGGCCCGGTGAACTCTCACCAGAAAGAGAAGGACCGATGACCAACGTCAAGACCCAGGCCGGCGTCCAGACTGCCCCTGCCCCGTGGCCGACCCTCGCGGTCGCCGAACTCGCCGCGCACCCCGGCAACGTCCGGGACATCGAGGCCCCGGCCGATCTGCTGGCCGACGTGAAGGACAACGGCGTCGTGGAGCCGCTGTACGTCGTGCGCACCCACGGCGACGTGCCGCAGATCATCGACGGGTTCCAGCGGCTGGCCGCCGCCGTCGCCGCAGGGCTGGAGACCGTGCCGGTCACGCCCCGCCCCGTCATCCGGATTGACACGCTCACCCCGCACCCGAAGAACGCCCGCGAAGACCTCGACATCAACGCGCCGTTCGTGGAATCGCTCCGCGCCGAGGGGTGCCGCATCCCTGTCAAGATCCAGCGGCTTGACGGCGGGGTCCTCCAGGTCAACGACGGAAACCGCCGCTACCACGCAGCGAAGGACGCGGGCCTTACCCACCTGCCGTACGAGTGGGAGGACGACGACCGCGACGAGGCCGGGCAGTTCCTCGACATGATCACGACCGCCCAGCACCGTAAGAGCCTCACCACGGCCGAGATGAACCAGGCCATGTTCAGCGCCGCCGAAGCGGGCGCGCAGGTCGGCCGCATCGCCAAGGCCGCAGGCGTGCGGCAGAAGGACGTGAAGACGCTGGTCAAGGTGCGGTCGGACGAGAAGTTGAGCGCCGCCGTCGCGGGCGCTAGTAGTTATGAGTGGATGTTCGAACACCTGGCCGCGCTCTCGGAGTTTGCCGACGACCCCGAAGCGCTCGCCGCGATCACCGAGGCCGCCGCCGAGGACGACGCCGACGCCGGAGACGTCGACTGGGCCATTGCCATCGAGCGGACCAAGCGCGACAAGCGGACCAAGGCCGAGGCCCACCGCGCGGAGCTGGAGACGGCCGGGCAGAAGATTCGGGACGCCGAGGAGCTGTCCGAGCGCGCCATGCCCGTGTGGCGACTGCGTGGCATCAGCGCCGAGGAGCACGCCGACTGCAAGGGGCTTGTCTGGGTGTTCGACGAGCGGCGGGGGGACCGGTACGAGCCCTACTGCTCCGCCCCCGGCCTGTACGGGCACGCGGTGCCCGAGGGGGTCAGCGCCAGCGGCGGCACGAAGACCACCGCCGAGAAGGAAGCCGAGCGTTCCGCCCGCGCCGCCGTCAAGAAGGGGAACATCGACTGGGACGCGGCCGAGGCCCTGCGCCGGAAGTGGATCACGGACCTGATCAAGCGGCGCAACCTCCCGAAGGCCACCACCAACACCCTGATCGGGCACGTCAATAACGCTCTGCTGAACGGCAGTTGGGGAATCTGCGACGACCTGAACAAGGACGGCACCACCGAGATCCTGGCCGGATTCCTGGGCCTGAACGCCCAGCAGGCCAAGGACCGGGGCAGCTTCGCCGGACATGTCGCCAAGGACCCGCGCCGCGCCCCCCAGCTCCAGTTCGCGGCCATCGCCGCAGTCCGGGAGAAGTGCGCGAACCGGTCGGCGTGGCGGACGGACAGCCAGCACGCCCCGTGGACGCGGAAGCCCACCGGCCGCTGGTTCCAGGTGCTCGCATCCCTGGGGTACCCGCTCACGCCCATCGAGCAGTCCGTCGTGGACGACGAGCCCTACGACCCGTCGAAGAAGAAGCCCCGCGCCGCGATCACGTCCGGCAGTGAGCCGGAGACCGAGCAGGAGTCCGGCACCGACGAAAAGGCGGACGAGCCGGAGGTCGAGGAGGGCGACGAACCGGCGCACGACGACGAAGCCGCCGCCTAAGCACCTCAGCCCGATGCCGGGGCGGGAACCCACCCGCCCCGGCCGCCCCAGGAGCCCCACAATGACCCGTACAGCTCTGTTCGAGACCCACGCCGACGACCACGGTTGCGGATGCGTCCCCGCCCCCGCCGAGCCCGACCCCGGCACCACCGCCGACATCATGCAGGCCCGCGCCATCGCGGCCGGACTCGCGGAGTTCGGCATCGGGCCCGCCCGCTGGTCCGCCGCCTACGACCACCAGGCCGCCGCCGTCGTCCTGCGCGTGGACACCCCGCGCGGACTGTACGCACTCGCCATCCCGGCCCCCGGCCAGCCGTTCCCCGTCCGCCACCGGGGCGAGCGCATCGGCGCGCTGGACTGCCGCCGCACGTACGGCACCGCCGACAGCTACACCGCCGCCCTGTTCGCCGCGTTCCTGCGCGACCGCGCCGCACTCGACATTCCCGGCCGGGATGCTTGCCCCACACCCCAAAACATGGTTTAATTAATGATGTCGGAGGGGGAGGGCAACCCCCCTCCGACACCACGGGCCGCACGTCGGCCCCGACCCCGGCCGTACGCGGAGGGCAACCCGCCCGGCCGGGCGCTCGATTCCTCTCTCACCAGCAGGAGCACCCACGATGACCAGCGCAGCCATGCGTTTTTCCATCCCCGCCACGGCCGAGTCCCGCGTCCGTCAGCTTGTCGAGGCCACCAACGCCCGCGCCGCCGTCCACCAGCTCACCGCGTACACGCTCGACATCTCCACGCCGTTCCTGGCGGACTACCACGACGTGGACGGCCGCCTGATCGGCAAGCGTCCCACCGTCACCGTGACGATCTCCGGTGACATCCCCCGTCACCACGGCTGGACCGTCATCGCCCGCCTGGACCACGACGATGAGGGCGAGACGATCACCAGCCTGTTCCCCGGTCTGCCCGAGCAGGACGCCGAGGCCGCGCGCCAGTACCGCGCGATCGAGAACTTCTGCCACGGGTGCGCCATCGCCCGCCACCGCACCGCCACCTATCTCGCCCGCCACGAGAACGGCGAGATGCGGCAGTTGGGCACGACTTGCGTCGAGCCGTACACCGGTCTGCCGATCAAGGGTCTTGAGGCCCTGTGGAGGTTCGGCACGCTGAAGGACTCCGATTGGGACGGGGACGAGGGCGGCATCCCGGCCGATCTCCGCGTCCCGGTGGACAAGGTGCTGCGGGTGACCGCCGCCCTCGTGAAGGCCGAAGGCCGGTTCTACAGCCGATCCGAGCAGTGGAAGGACACCAGTCCGACCGCCGACGGCGTCGAGGCGTACTTCTTCGACCGCAAGGCCCCGAAGGAGTGGCGGGACGCGCTCGATGCCGACCCGGACGCGCCGGGCACTGCCGCCGCCGTCCGGGCATGGGCCATCCAGGGTTACGGCAGCCTCTCTGACTACCGCCACAAGGTGGGCCAGCTGGCCAAGGGTGAAACCGTCGACCCCCGCCACCTGCCGACGTTGGTGTCTGCCATCGCGGGTTGGTGCCGCGATCAGGAGAAGGAGGCCGCCGAGCGGGCCGCCCAGAACAGCAAGCCGCAGGGCACCGTGGGTGAGCGCATCACCACCACCGCCACCGTCACCACCGTGATCGAGCTGGAGGGCCGGACGTACGGCTACCACACCCAGCGCCGCCGACTGGTGAAGTTCCAGGACCCGAGCGGCAACGTGTTCGTCTGGTTCAGCTCCGCCGCCGACGTCCCCGACCAGGGCGACGAGGTCGAGCTGACCGGCACGGTCAAGGACCACAGCATCTACGGCGAGACCGCACAGACCGTGCTCACCCGGTGCCGCGTCGCCGCACGCGAACCGGTCGCCGCGTAGCAGCAGCCCCGGCCGGGCGGGAGCCACCGCCCGGCCGGGCCCCGGCCGCCGGGCCGTGGAGCGGGCGGCATCGAGCCGCCCACCCCACGCTCCGCCCACCACTGGTCCGGGGACGCCCGCGTCGGCGGCCGGCCCTGCTCACCGGCCCCGTACGAAGGGCGTCCCCCCGGGACGGCTCAGCCTGGCCCGGCTCGCAGCCGGCCGGAACGTCCGGGCCGCGGACGGCCCTCCCGCCCCGTCTGGACGTCGGGCCAACGGGCGTGCCCTGCGGGCACGACAGCACTGTCCATCGCGCTGGGCGCGACCACAGGCGGCACCTCTCCGACGGAGGAACGGCACACCGCCGACTGCACCACCGACAGACTCCGAGGAACATCCCCATGCCCGAGAACGCGTGCGCCGTCCAATCCCAGGTTGGCCCGGTAGGAGACCCGTCTCCGCAGACCTGTCTTCAGGTCGCCAGGCAGGCCGCGATCCTCGCCGTCACGGCAGCCGACGACGCCATGACCGCTGCGTGCCACAGCCGAGCCGGTGCCGCCGCCCGTCTGGAGGCGGTCATGCACGCGGCCCACAAGGAAGCCGTCGAGGTCGAGAAGTGGGCCGACCGCGCCGAGGAGTACGCCGACGACCCCACCATGCCGAGCAATGCCCTGCTGTACTGCGCCCGTGAGGCCGTCGACCACGCTGTTCGGGCGCAGTCGGCCGCCGGAGTCGAGACGACGGCCACCGACCTGCGGGCCGAGCTGGAGCGGAAGTTGACGACGGCCGAGTACGCCGAGCGGGAGACCGCACGCCGCCGAGAGGAAGCCGAGCGGGAGGCCGAGGAGCGCGCGGCCACCGGCATGGACCGGGAGAACCGCGACCGGGCGGCGAGGAATCGGTATCTCGCGGAAGGTCACGTTGCCGAACTCGGCTGGACGGCCGGACACGTCCGGGTGTTGGAGGCCGCCGAATCCGGACGCCTGTACTGGCGAGACGGGCGAGCCCGGCAGACAGCACGTCACGGCGTGTGGAACGGTGGCCGGCGGATCAGCCGCGAGCGGACCCAGGCCCTGTTCGCCGCACGCTTCCTCGCCGCCGTCCGCCAGGAGGACGGCACCCGCGTACTGACCCCAACCCCGATGGGCCAAACCGCCCTTGAACTGGCCCGCCTCCACCCGGCCGGGCTCCACGACAGCGACCAGGCCGCCTACGAGGCACGGCTCGCCCGAGTCCGGCGACGCCACAAGCGCCGCGACGACCAGAAGGCCGCCGCCCGAGTACTCCCGCCCCTCGATTCCAGCGCCCTGAAGCGGTACCGCAAACCGCTCCTGCTCACCGAACAGCAGGCCCGCGCCGAGCGCGACGCCGTTGACCGCTGGGAGGACGAAGGCGGCTACTGCCCCGCGGTCAAGGCGCCCCGCCCAGCAACCACCCCGGCCCGAGCCGGCCCCTGCCCCGACAAGTTCATGGTCGGGCGCGAAGTCCGCCGTGCAGCCCGCCTTGTGGTGACACCGGGCGCCGGCCGGAAAGACTTCTTGCCTCCGGCGGGTCCTCTCTTGGAGGGGGTGGGGGCTGGTTGGTTGGGTGCGGCGTCGTTGTGGTGCGGGTGAAGGCGGGGTTCCCTCCTCGGCCGGACACCCCAGGGGGCGTACCAGGAACCCGGACACGGCGTCCAGGCCGGGCCGCTGCGCGGTCGCTGCGCGAGCCAGGACACCGCGCCCGGAACCCTGGTACGGCGGAGCTGTCCGACCGAGGAGGGAACCCCGCCCAGGCCCGTTGTGGGCCGGGCCCGGCCGGGCAGGTGCGGGCCGGTGAGGTGAGAAAGAGCAGGTCAGAGCCTCTACCGGGGTTGACCAAAACCCTAAAACATGGTTTAATTAGTGATGCCGGAAGGGGAGGGCAACCCCCGACCGGCAGCCCCGGGTGAACGGCCCGGTGGAACCCCTCTCACCAGGAGATAGAAATGGACCAGCGGCCCACCGTCGCGGACTTGGCCCACCTGATCGCCATCGAACTCGGCGGGAACTGGCGACCGCAGCAGGCGTACTACGGCCCTAAGGCCCTGGACTATGCCGCCACTCTCACCCATCTTGACGGCCGACAGCTCCACCTCTCTGAGCGCTTTGATGACCCCGGTCACCTGCACATTCGAGGCGTATTCCCCGTCACCGACTATCCGTTCCGCAGGGGCGAGCGCGACAGCGTCCGCGTCGCCGCGGGCGAGGACCCTGCGGACATCGCGGCCCTGATCTCAGATGACCTGATTCCCGTACACCGTGACGTTCACGAGCGCGTGAAAGAGCACAACCGTGAACAAGCCGAGACGCGGCGGAGTGTTGAAGAGGTGGCTCGCGACCTCTCCGCCCGGCTCCCCGGAGCCCGAACCCGCATCGACGGGACAAGCGCCTACGTATACATAAACCTTGAGCCGGGCGAAGTGCGGATCGGGCTCGACGGAGAAGCGGTGAACATCGCGCTCAACGACGCTCCCCGGATCATCGCTGACGCCGTCGTCTTCGCCGTGAGCCGATTCCTTCCCCATGTTCAGACCCCAGAAGGCGAGCACGGATACGTCGACGGATACATCCTCTGACTCCCGAACACCTCCCGGCGGCGCGCTCTTGCAGCGCGCCGCCCCCTCCCCACAGCGAAAGATCAGTCATGAGTGCCGACATATTCGTCATCACGCCGCGATGGACCGTTCAGGCCCGCCATCTGCGGTGCACGCTCCAACGGGCTCTTGCCCTCCAGGCCATGCAGAATGTCTGGTCCGGAACCGAGAACATCAACAACGCCGTAGCCATGGCGTACGGCAACGAACTGCCAGACTCCGGAAGCTGGTTGCTCACCCGCTCGCAACTCCGCACGCTCAAAATCGCCATCGAGTGGCGCAGGGTGACGCGAGCAGCCCGTGACCGGAAAGCCGCACCCGACATCATCGAACATTGGACAGAGATCGAGGACCAGGTCATAGAGGCATACCGCGCCGCCAGCCACGCGGAAGGACTGCACTGGATTTAAGGAGTTGCCGAACAGCTCGGAACGTGGTTTAATTAATGATGTCGGGAGGGGAGGGCAACACCCCGAAACGACACCACAGGGCCAGCCGGCCCCGGACGCCAATTTCTCACCAGGAGGACCGCGATATGCCCCGCAAGCCGATGACCGACGAAGACCGCCGCGCCTACAGCGCCAAGATGCGCGGTGAACTCGAAGCCGTGATGGACCGCGCGTACGGCGCGATGGTCACCAGCGAAGAGTTCTGGGTCACGGTCATGCGCGCCGCCGCGACCCTGACCGACCGTAGTCCCGTCAACTCCATCGCCATCGCCGCCCAGTGCCCCCACGCCACCCGCGTACTCAGCTCCGGAGACTGGCGGAAGGTCGGACGGTTCCCGGTCAAGGGCTCCACCTCCATCCGTATATGGACGCCGATCAAGCGCCGGTCGGAAGAGGCCCAGGACGCCACGGCCGCAGCCGCCGACGGCGGGCAGCGGGACGCCGCCACCAGTGCCGAGGGCGGGGAGCGGAAGGTGTCCGGTTTCAAGGCCGGGCCGGTATTCGATATCAGCCAGACCGACGGCGACGCCTACGAGCCGCCCGCCGCCGCCCCGCTCGCCGCCGAGGTCATCCGGGACGTTCTGGTCAGCCAGTACCGGGACTGGTACCGCGAGGACCCCGAACAGGCCGGAGGGTTTGCATTCACCCAGGAAGCTCCCGACAACGCCGTCCGCATCCTGCTGTACGGCCACGCATGGCGACGCATCACCGAGGTCGCCGCCCCGCTCCCCGGCCGGCACGCCGCCGAAGTCGCCTCGGCCGCCCACGTCGCCGCGCTCATCCTCGGGATCGCTCCCGGACCGGCCGTCATGCCCCCGCTCGCGGGCATCATGACCCAGGACAAGAAGCCCCCGATTCACGAGTCCGCCGTCCGCGTCATCGAGACCGGCCGCGCCATCGCCCACGCCGTCACCATAGCCGCCGAGCGCCGCCGCGAACTTGCCCCGGCTGGTTGACCCAAGAGCATCAACATGGTTTAATTAATGGTACCGGAAGGGGGAGGGCAACCCCCCGACCGACACCCCCGCCGGGGCCAACCGGCCCCGGCGGAACCTCTCACCAGACAGGACACGACATGCTCACGACCGACAAGAAGCCCACCGTCCAGGACTTCCCCACCGCGACGCTCGTACTGGCCGGGCCCTGGTTCCGGGGCCACCAGCTCGACACCCGCCCCGCTGTCGTCGTCGGCCCGTTCGGCGGACCGGAGTTCGCGGACGAGGCCACCATGGCGGTCGTCTGGTTCTTCACCCTCGGGGCCCCGGAGCCCGGCGACAGCGTCCAGGCGATGTTCCCGCACGAGCTGACGCCGCTTGACGACACGCTGACCACGATGAACCAGGACGTTTTCCGCGACATCGTGTGCGGTCTGCGCCGGGGACGGTTCGCCTACGACGACGGGGACGCACTCCGCGCCGCCGTCCGCCAGGCATGGCGCGAGCGGACCGGACTGGCCGACGCCGACCCGGCCGCCCGCCACACACTCCACCGCAGCTGAACCAGGCCCCGCCGGTCCGGGGGAGGGCAACACCTCCGGACCGGCAGGCCCCCAGCACCCAAGCGGACACCCCTTCGGGGCGGCAGGACAGGTCCGGTGCGTTCACCGCCGTCGGCCGACTCCGCCGCCGGCCGACTCCGCCGCAGGCCGACTCCGCCGCAGGCCGACTCCGCCGCAGGCGGCTCCGCCGACCGACGACGGGCACCGGACCAAAGCGGACGCGCCCCGCGGGGGCGCGGCAGCCTCTGCCGTCGCGCAGGGCGCGACGGCCCGCGAGCCGCTCGTCCCTCACGGCCCGCGCCCGTGGTGCAGCGCCGCTTCCAACGCAAGGTCCGCCCTCCGGCCGGACCACAAACTCTCACCAGAAAAGACCAGTTCAGTGACTATCAAGATCACCCACACCCGCGCAGACGGCACCCTCGTGGAGGGCAGCAGTAAGGGCGACGGTGTGTACGAATTGATCCGCCCCTGCGGCTTCCGCTACTTCCGCTCCCTCGGGATGCTGGGCATCCAGCAGTCCCGCGACAAGGCCGCCAAGCGCTGGAAGATCAACGCCGCCGCCGAGGCCCTGCGCCAGGCCGGATGGACCGTCGAGATCGAGATCGACGAGGACACCCGCCGCACCTTCGCCGAAGCCGAACAGGAGCGGTACGAGCGGGCCGAGAGCCGCACCGAGCGGTTCGGCGAGTACGCCGACAACGCGGCGGGCCGATCCGAGGCCGCCCGCGAGCGCGGTAACCAGATCGCCGACGGCATCCCCTTCGGCCAGCCCATCCTTGTCGGGCACCACAGCGAGGCCCGCGCCCGCCGTGACCAGGAGCGCATCGACAGCGCCCTGCGTACGCACGTCGAGGAGGGCAAGCGCGCCGGGTACTGGGCAGCTCGTGAGAGGGCTGCCGCCGCCTACAAGGCGTTCCGCACCGATCCCGGCCGCACACTGCGCCGCATCGAGACGCTGGAGGTGGAGGACCGGCGCGTCGATAAGTGGCTGGACGGCCAGTCCGCCGGAGGCTACACCCGCTCCGACACCGACGAGCTCCACCGTAGGAAGGCCGAGATCGCGGAGCAGCTGGCCTACTGGCGCGAGGTCATCGCCGAGGCCGAGCGGCGAGGCTTCAAGGTGTGGCGTCCCGCCGACTTCGCGAAGGGCGACTTCGTCAACACCGGCGGCACCTGGTACCAGGTCCAGCGCGTGAACAAGAAGACGCTGACGATCCCGCACATCCACGGAGGGGTGGGCGTCCCGGTCCTGCGCAAGGACCCCAAGGAGAAGGCCCGCGGCGGCTTCACCATCCCCTACGACAGCGTGCGGGGGTGGGCATCCGCCGCGGACATCGCCCGGCTTGAGGCCACCGAACCGGAGCCCGAGGCCGAGCGCACCGTGTGCCCCCACTGCGTGAGGGTTGCGAACGGACAGAAGCGCTTCAGCGAAGCCCGCGGCATGTGCACGGTGTGCGGCCACGCCCAGCCAAGGAACTTCAAGGCGGCGCCCGCGCCCGCCCCGGAAGCCGCCGAACACCAGGAGCAGACCGAGCAGGCCCCGCCGGTCGAGGAGCTGGCACCGGCGGCCGAGACCTGCCCCATGTGCCACTCCAGCCAGTGGCACGCGGAAGCACGCCGCTGCGCTCACTGCCACCCCACCCCCGAGGAGAAGCCGGTCCCCGCGTCGGCCCCCACTGCGGGGGAGAGCTGGCAGGAGGACATGGCGCTGGTGTTCATCGCCTCGAAGAACTCCCGCCGCTCCCGCAAGCGCGCCCTGTGGGCGATGACCCGCCGCGAGGCACAGGCCGTGTGCGGTGACCCCCGCACCTCCGGCCGCTCGTACATGCTCACCTGGACCGATCGGCCCGGCACCGAAGGCCCTGACTGGGACTGGGTCCCGGACAACGGGAGCCTCGCCCCGGTCCTTGAGGACCTGGGCATCACCCCGCGCCGTGAATGGACCGCCGCCCCGAAGGCCCCGGCTGACGCCGCGTAACGACTGCCCCGTCCGCCCCGGCGGCCGAGCGCGCCGGGGCGGGCCCCTCTCTCACCAGAACAGGGCCCCACCATGACCACTGAACTTCTCGAACGACCCGCGACCGTCACCGTCCCCGACACCGGAGCGGGCAGGCTCATCGTCCCCGCGACCGAGGGCACCACCACCGTCCCGACGTACCGCGTCGGTTCCCCCGACATCCAGTGCCGATACCCCGTGATCGTTGGCGAAGACCAGGTCATCGGCCGCGCCTACCGCTGGCACCGGGACTGGTTCGTCCTCACCACCGAGGGCGAACGCAACCTCCGCCGCCCGCCGAAGGGGACACCCGGCACCGAGATGGCCGCCGCCCATCTCGCGGAGGAGTACGCCGCCGGTCGGATCGGCGCCGTCCCCCTGGACAAGGTGCTTGCCGAGACCCCCACGCCGTTGTGCGGGCCGGTGCCTCTCCTGCACCCCCGGATGCCGGTCAACGATCGCAACATCGAGAGCGCCCAGACCGCGTTTGCGGGACTCCGGGTCCACCACTGGCGGGCAGTCCTCACCGGGTTCCCCGGCAGCGACAACCACTGGTTCCTCAGCTGTGAATTGTGCCCCTGGGAAGGCCCGAAATTCTGGAGCCACCTGCGCGGGCGCAACGGAGAGCCGCCGAGCGCGCGCCGTCACAAGGGCGGGTGCATCGGAGAGGACAAGGTCCGCCGCTTGATCCCCGCCTACCAGTAGCAGCCCGACCGAGGGGCGGCGGCAGCGCGCCGCCGCCCCCGCTTTCCCGAAGGACAGCACCGTGCAGACTCGCCACACCCCCGAAAGCCTCGTCATCGCGGACACGCCCGCCGCGATCCTGGAATGGGCCGCCCGCCACATCGAACACGTCGGCATCTACCAAGGCCCCCGGCTGTTCGCTGGTCCGGGCCGTACGGCCACACTGTCGTGCTGGCCGCGCGGCGCCCTCGAAGTCGCCGCTGGCCACGGGCGGGGAGCCGCCGGCCGGACCTACGACTGGGACCGCATCAACCACGCCCGCGACCAGGCGTTCGGCATCCTCGCGGAAATCCTCACCGGTCACCCCGTCGACGCCGACGAACCCGCCGCCAAGGCCCTGCACCGCGAGGTCATCGACCGGTGGAGCGCCGAGCCCGGCCGCACCGCCGCCGACGCCGCCCGCGCGTTCCGCACCGCCGCCGCCCGCGCCGAACACGCCCTGTTCTGACACCCGCCACCCGCCAGCATCCCGAGTCATCGAAGGTCAGCACGATGGACGAGACGACAGACAACCGCAGTACCACCAGACGCCGAGCCGCCGAGGAGCCGCTACCCCCAGCCGGGACGGCGCCCATCGGCTCAGCGTGCCCCTCCACCCCCGGCTCAGCGCGACCGAGCTGATCCGCGTACTCCTCGCGGCTCCGGTGGAGACCGACCTTCACACCCTTGACCCCGTGCAGGTCCGATCGCTCATCGCCGACGTGCTCACCCAGCACGGCTATGCCGTGCTCGACCGATCGCCGTACTACCCGGAACTCGACCGCCACCAGGACGCTCGCCGCGCAGTGGACCGCGCGTACGGGCCGCGGTTCCTCGACTCCCCCGACGAACAGGCCGTGCTCGCTGATCCTCTCTGCGAAGTGCTCGCCGCCGCCGGAGGCGGGAAGTCGTGACCGCGTCCGTCACCGAGCCGACCGGAGCACGGACACGGCAGACGTACTACTGGCGGGTGCGCAACGCACGGACCCACCATCGCCCCGAGAGCGCGGGGCAGACATGGCACATCCAGCCCGGACACCCCGGCGGCGCGTACTGCGACCTCGGCCACGAGCTGAACCCACCCGCACACCACACACCCCGACCCTGCTCTCCCGCAGCCGGCCGACCGGCCGCCGGGGGGACGAGCAGGAGTTCCGGGGCGGGTGCCTCACCTGCGACTGGGAGGGCCCCGTCCACCGCGGCGACGGATACGGCGACGGCGACAACGAGGCGGTGGAGGACGCCCATGATCACGCGTTCCCGGGTTGGCGAACGCTGCCGCCGATCACCAGAGTCGAGGACAGATGGGAGATCCCGCGGAGCCGGGGCCGCTGGGCTCAGCTGACCTCCCGGTACCCGGTGGGGTGGGTCAACCAGGGCGCTCCCATCCTGGCCTGGAGCCGCTACCGCCGCGAAGTCCACGCCCCGCCGCACCGCGGACGCCCCCGCTACGAACTCCGGGTCGACCGGCCGCCGAGCAACCAGGGCGAGCGCCCAATAGATCAGGGGGCCCTTTTCTGATGAACTCCGTCCTCTGGCCGAGGGCCCCGCCACTTCACCGTAAAGGTGGTTTAATTACTTCGCCGTCAGCGGAGTAGGGCAACCTCCGACCGGCCGAGCGTCGAACCGACGACGCATGCCCCAAACAACGAACGACGGCCAGCGCACAAGGGCAACAAGGCGCTGGCCGTCAGCGTTCTCTCACCAGAAAGAACCCCACCATGCTATGCGACCGACACCCCGACTGTCCCCAGCCCGGCGATCTCGCCCAGCTCAAGAGGGGTAACAGCATCGGCGCCGACGACACCGACAGATTCGTCATCGTCGAGGACTACCCCCCGACCGGCAAACACCTCGTGCTCAACCTCCCTGCCAACCACCCCGGCCGGGCCGACTGGGCCGCCGCCGTCCCTCTGGACGAGATAGCTACGCTCACCCGGCTCGAACCGAGCGGCAGCCGCACATGGGCGCCGGCCCCAGAACCGGACGACACCGAGTGACCCCGCGAGCGGTCACGACCCCGACCAGGAACAGGAGACGAACGTGCCCCGCAAGACCGGCCGCACGCTCTACTCGCGCGCGGACCTGCGCCGCGTCCACAACATCAGTGAGCCCACACTTCAGAACCTCTGGACCGACCGCGAGAACAATGGCCACCCGCCCGTCGCGGAGACCATCGGCGGCGTCATGCACTGGGATGGCGACACCTGGGCGAAGTGGCACCACGAGCTTCAGCGTCAGCGTGCCGCCGCGAACACCACGAACCCTCCGAAGCTCGACGGCGACCCGGAAGAAGAGGTGGGGCCGGCCGAAGCCGCGAAGGTCTGCGGGTTCGCCGACTCCGCCACCGTCTCGCACTACGTCAAGAACCCGCCGGAGGGATGGCCCGAACCCGACGGATGGGATGAGCTTCCGACCCGGCGGCGCCCGAAGTGGAAGCGGTGGCGGCTGTGGCAGTACGTCGCGGAGCGGAAGGGCCGAGGGCATGCCGGCGGGCGGCCCCGGGGCCGCCGTGGACTGGCCTACCCCTACCAGGGGGACGAGCGGCTCACACTCGCGCGGCAGGCACTCGCCGCGAACCCTGCAGCTAGGAACGCCGAACTCATCGAAGAGCTTCAGGAGCAGACGGAGAAGACGTACTCCCGTACGGTCTGGAACCTAATCCTTAAGTCCGCACGAGAGCACCCCGAGGAGTGATTGTTGCCTGAGACCAGTTGCCCGCGCTGCGGCGGCCCACTCGGCGAACTGTCCGCGCGTTCCCGGCTGACGATCGAGCGTGAAGTTCGGATCTGCACCGCGTGTGGAACGGACGAGGCAGTCAGGGAAGCCACTGGTCGAACGCCGCTACCGTTCGGCGAGTGGCCGATCAGTCGATAGCAGTCCTGATGGCCAACCCGTTGCTGGGACGGACTCCGACGATGTGGGGGTCCGTCCCAGCACCCGGTGGGAGAGCCGCCCCTCAAGACAGCAAGATCATCAACATGCTCAGCGTGAGCGTCATCGATCCCACGAAGGTACCGGCGCCCCACCCCACGGCCTGAAGCCCGCGGCCCCCTGTGGCATACGCGAGGAGCGCTGCGGACTGCGCTGCGATGAGCGAGAGAAGAACCGCGACCACCACGAGTAGCACCCTCGTGTGAAAGTCCCAGTGCATGAATCCGTCCTCTACAGGGCTGCCGCCCCGAAGAGGGCTAAGCAGCTAGGGTCATGGTTATTTGCTGAGGCCATGACCGGACGCCCGGCGCACCCGGGATGATGGGCGCGGCTAGTCGCAGGACACCGCACGGCGACGACTCATGGGGTGGTACGGCGACGAGATACTGAAGGTGTTGGACGCCGCCGCAGAGAAATCCCTGGGTCAGAGCTCGAAGGAACTCCCCCAGTACCTCCGCGTCGTTGACAAGGCGCGTAAGGAACGATGCCGTCTGGATCCGCTCTGCTCGGTTCACCCGGCCTGCTCGCTGAAGCAGGGTGGTCAGTGCGGTGAAGGTCTTGCCGCTGCCCATGGCGGCGTAGACGATCTCGTTGACTGCTCCGATGTGATGCTCGTGGTTATGCCAGAGCTGGACCGGAGGCGGTGTGGGTTCGAGCCCCTGAATCAGCCCGGAAGTGATAGACGGGACGCCAGAGGCTTCCTCCACCGTGCGGAGCAAGAGCAACGTCAGCTCTTTGGCGAAGTCAGATGCGTGATCGCGTAGACCCTTGAGCTTTGAAGACCAGGTCTCTAGAACGTTCTGAGCCCGCCAAGCGGCCCCGGCGCGGCTGCCCTTCGCCTCAACGACGACGGTCATCGTGTCGGTGGTCCACAGGAAGTCGGGTCGCTGGAAGCCCGGATTTGCCTTGCCGAGGTAGAGGTAGTCCGGCAGTGCCTCCGCCGCAAGTTCCCAGAACGATGCCGTGTGGTGCGGCGTCTCCGGGAGTTGGGGGGAGTGCGAGGCGGTCACGTAGGCAGGTTACGTCACTTGCTGCTGCTTAAACCCGCGCTTGTGTCAACTGGCCAGCTCCGGCCCACCAGTACCTCTTGTCGAGCCGAAATCGGCTCGACAAGAGGTACCAGCGTCCCACCGAGCCCAGCCCGCAAACGGAAGAGGATTCCCCGCGGAACAGAGCAACCTCAGCCTTCTGTGCATCGATCTTGATGAATTAGGACCAAGGTATCGTCACTTCGTGACGATACAATCAGCCAAGACGACCGAATTTCACCGAATGGAAGCGGGGGGTGAGCGGGCCGGTGGGGTGGGTGACCATGATCGGCCCGTCCGACGAGCAGGTTGAGTACCGCCTTACCGGCGGTCACGGCTGCGGGAAGTCCACCACGGTCGACGCGGCCCTCCTCGTCGCCGCCATCGAGGCCAAGGCCGAAGCGGCAGGCGCTCCCGTCGCGTCCTTGCTCGGCTCCCGCGAGGCCAAGCGCGCCTTCTTCCGAGCCCGCGGGCTCATACGCAGCAAGGGCACGGCGCGGTTCACCGGGTTCGACGCCGTCGAAGTCGCTGCCGCCGCCGGCCTCGATGCCCGCGACCTCTACGGCGACCAGGCCCTTCCCCAACCAGCCGCCGACGGCCAGGTGGACTACCACCTCGATGCCAGCGAACGCCCCCTGGTCTGGATCGGCAACGGCCTCACCGAGTTCGACATCACCCCCGGCAGCATCCTCGCCCCCGAGCACTTCCAGGCCGCCCGACGCCTCATGCACGGTGAGGACCCCCGGACCGGGCAAACCCTCGTGGAACCCAAGCTCGCTATCGCGCCGGCCGCCAAGCTCCCCGCCGCCCCGCTGGCCCGCGCCATCCGCCGCGCCGCCGCCGAACGCAGCGTGAACCCCATCTCCCTGCTGGACTCCAAGCGCAAGCAGGAAGCCTTCCGAAGGATGGAGAGCCAGCTCAAGCGGTTCGGGGAATCGCACCGCATCCCAGCCTCCACCCTGCTCAAACTCGCCGACGCCGTCGGCATCGACGCCGTCGACCTGTACGGCGAAGACACATTGGAGAAGGCCGTGGCCGCCGAGGCGGGCGGCCACCTGGACGCCCGCGCACTCCTGCGCGCCGTCGAGGCGCGCGCTACCGAGATCGGTCAGCAACCCGCCGACCTGTTCACCGCTGCGTCCATGAAGCGCCGGTACGTCCAGACCGCGGGCGAGGGTGAACGACGGCTTCGGGACCTGTCTATGGACGTCCGTGAAGCCGTCGCCATGGCCAAGGCGGCAGGACTCGCGCCCGAGGACGTGTGGGACGCCGAGGAGATCAAAGCCGCCCTCCTCGAAGGCCGAGTGCAGGTCGGCAACTTCGGTGCCGACGTCACCTTGGACCTCGCGAAGTCGAAGTCCGCGTTCCTCGCCTACGCGCCCGAGGAGATCGCCGCCCAGGTCGAGGGCATCTACACCTCCGCCGGCCGCGAGTCCATCACCGCCCTGGAACGGTGGACCGCGTACGCCATGCGCGGCCACCACGGCGACGGTGACGAGGCCGAGACCGTGAAGACGAGCGGGTTCTCCGGCTGGATGATGGTGCACCGCGCCGCCCGGCCCGTGGACGGCGCCCCGTACGGCGACCCCCACTTCCACCTGCACTTCACCCTGGCCAACATGGTCAAGGGCGCCGACGGCAAGTGGTCCACTATGGCCAGCGGGGGCCGCGACCTGCACCGGCACGCCCGCGCCACACAGTCCCTCATGAACGCCCGCATTCGGCGCGAGTTGACTGACGAGTTCGGCATCTCCTTCCGTCGGGACGAGCGGACCGGTGCTTGGGAGATCGCCGCGATCCCCGAGGCCACGATCCGCCTCTTCAGCAAGCGCGACAGCCAGGTCCGGGAGCTGCTGACCAAGCTGGGCATCGATTACGACAGCGCCACGACCCGCGAGCGCACCGCGGCCTCCACCGCGTCCAAGGCCGCGAAGAACGGAGAAGCCGCAGGAGTAGCGGACGACGTCCTGCGCGACTACTGGCAGGCCGAAGGCCGCGCTGCCGGTGATGACCCCGACGCCATCGCGGCCAGCGCGATGGAGCCGAGCAACTCCGAGGAGAACCCGGGCCTGGGCGAACTGTGCGCCCAGGTCTTCGACCCGAAGACCGGCTTGACCAGCCACTCCAAGGAATTCACCCACGCCGCTGCCATCGCCGCCGTCCTGGACGCCCTCCCGTACGGAGTTGCAGACGTCGAGGAGGCCGAACACCTCACCAACTCGGTCCTCCGACACGCGGGGTACGCGGTCAAGCTGAACCCGAAGGGTGCCCAGCACTTCACGCACGCCGACCGATACACGACGGCGGATGTCGTCGCCGCGGAAACGCTCATCGTCTCCGAGACAACGAGCCGTCTCGACACACAGACCGCCGTCGTGAGCCGCGACACGGTCGACATGACCCTGTCGACCGTCGAAGCCCAGCACGGCGGCAGCTTCCAGTTCTCCGACGAACAGCGCGCGGTCCTCGAACGGCTGCTGACCGCCGGACACGGGATCGACGCCGTGGTGGGCATCGCCGGATCGGGCAAGACCACCATCATGGACTCCGCCCGGCAGGCGTGGGAGGCCAACGGACTCGTCATCGCCGGAGCCAGTACGGCCGCCGTCGCCGCCGCGAACCTCAAAGCCGAAGCAGGGATCACTTCACGCACCCTCGCGTCCTGGCTCACCGGCATCCGTACCGGCGGAGCCGGCCTCAACGGCGTTGACGTGCTGGTCGTGGACGAGGCTGCGATGTGCGATGACCGCGACATCGCCGAACTCCTCACTCACGCGGCGAAGACCGGCACGAAGGTCGTCGGCATTGGTGACCCGAAGCAGCTGCACTCGCCGGGCATCGGCGGCAGCTTCGCCGCTGTCCACCACCTTGTTGGAGGGCTCACCCTCAGCCAGAACTTCCGGCAGAAGGACGCGATCGAGCGCCGGGCACTGGAGCTGTGGCGCGACGACAGCCGCGTGGAAGCGCTCCGTACCTTCGCTGGAACCGGCCGCGTGCACGCTCTCGCTGACAAGGACGCCACCCTCGCCGCGATGCTCACCGTCTGGGCCGACAAGCGCGCCGAGCACACCGACGACCACACCGCCGTACAGCAGCTCCTCATGCTGGCCGCCACCAACGAGATCGTGGAGGAACTGAATGTCGGGGCCCGCGCCCTGCGGAAGGCGAGCGGCGACCTCACCGGCCCGGAACACGTCTACGCCCTCCCCGGCGGTGGCGAACTGACGCTGTCCGTCGGGGACCAGGTCCTCCTTCGGACCAACGACTACCGGGGCAAGCGAAGCCGAGGCGAGCACGAGGACGTACTGAACGGGTACCGCGGAATCGTTCGCGCCGTCGATGAGGAACGCCGGGTCCTGGTCGAGTGGCGCGAGAAGACCGCCGATGGCCACCGAGACGTAGCCGAATGGGTCGACGCCGACTACATCGCTCAAGGAGGACTCAGCCTCGGGTACGCGATCACCGGCCACAAGTCCCAGGGCCTGAGCGTCCAAGAGGCCCTGGTCTACGGTCCCGGTGCGCAGGCGAATGCGCTGTACACGATGATGAGCCGCGACAAGAAGGAGTCCCACCTCTTCCTGCCGCTGTCCGTCTACGAAACCGACGCTGACCGTGCCCACGGAGGCGACGCGCTCACCGAGCAGGAACAGCTTGACCGCGCTGTCGCGGGCCTCATCCGCGAGATCGAGAGCGGCACCGAAGAGCGCATGATCCTCACCGAACTCCCGAAGGCCGCAGTCCCCGCCCCCGTCCGGGAGGCGGTAGCCGATCTGCCGACCCCGCGCGCTCCCGGAACCGGTGACCCGCACGAGACGGACGACCCCGAGGACGCGCCGGAGACCGAAGGACGGCACACCCCGAGCACTGCGGAGCGGTACACCGCGCCGGCCTCAGCACCGGATACCGCGCCGACGGCTGACCGCCCGTACGCACATCTCAGCAACGCGGCCCTTCGCGACGCTGCGCGCAAAGCTGCCACGGCCGCGCGTGCCACCAGGACGGCGGCCGAGAAAGCGGAAGCGGCAGCCGACCGCGCCGAACAGCAAGCCGCCGCTGGAACCGGCCCGAACGTGCTCGCGCTCGACCGTCGCCAGCAGGACATTGCCCACCGCGCTGCCGCGATCGGTGAAGTCCAAGCGTTGAGGGGGGTTGTCGCCGAACGGACCGCTGATCTACGCGGCGTCGAGGAACGTCTTGAAAGGCTCCAGCAGCAGCTGACTGCCACCGGTCGATTCGGGCGACCGGTGTTGCGCGGGGATGCCCGGAGCACAGTCGAAGCCGACCGTGGCGAACTGCTTCACGGGTACGAAGAGGCCGTGCGTGAGCTGGAGCAGTTGAACGGGCGGCTCCGCGACGTGTCCGAGTCCGCAGGTCCTGCCGATGAGTTCGACGCCGTGCTCATCGAGGCGAACATGTCCGAGCCAGACAAGATCGCGCTCCGGCGGCGAGCCCAGGAGAAGGACAACCAAAGCGCCAAGAACCTCCGAGCAGAGGCAGTCACGGCGCGGAGCACCGCTCGCGGTGCTGAACACCGAGCGTCCGGTCTTCAAGAGGAGATGACGCGGCGGACTCAGGATGGACGTCGGCGGGCCGAGGTTGGAAAGCCCCCGACGCCGTACACCGCGAACCCGGAATCTCCGTACGCCAGCCGCACTACAGCGGAGTTCTCGCATCCCGATCAGTCTCCGGAGGCTGCCCCGGACACGCCAACGATGTAAGGAGCCCTTCGAGGCGCGCGAAGCCGACGTTCAGCACTGTCGAGGCCAGTCGAGGACGAGGCGGCTGGCGGGCTTATCAATGACGAAGCGCGGGACGGCGGCGCCGATCTGGTCGCGGGCGTCACCGACTGCCATGCGGAAGCTGGGGGCCGGTACCTCGTTGCCCCAGTGTCGATGCCATTTGTGAATTTCGGTGGCGACCTGTTCGGCGAGGTCTGCGGCCTGTGGGCCGTGACCGATGACACCGAGCTGCCAGAACGTGCCGTGCTCGTCCTCACCGTCGCGCTTGGTGAGGTAGGCGAGGGTCGCACCGTCGAGTGCTGTCATGGAGCCCCAACCGAAGTTGGGAATGAGGCCGGGGCGTGATCCGGGCATCCGGGACAGGCCGTTGGGAAGAACGTAGGCCAGGTACAAGTACAGCCACTCGTAGGAGTCGCCCGTGCGGAACTTCACGCTCGTGTTGATCTCGGCCGGGGGCTGGTCCAAGGCAGTGCGGATCGCGTCGCGGTCGACGTCTTGCTCCGCGTAGGTCTCCAAGCGGACGTCGCCCTCTCCGGCCATGTCGACCATGGTGCGAGTGTCGTCACAGACCCCCTTGCGTAGCGGCACGAACGTCATCATCTCCGTGGAAACGGTCTTCCACGCCTGACCGTCGCGTTCAAAGGCGAAGCTACGGGAGATGCTGCCGCGAACCCGAAGCGGGATAACCAGGCGTCCGTTTGGGGACAGTTGGTCGGGGATCTTGACGGGGATGTCGCTGGCTCCGACGGTGAATTGGATGCGGTCGAAGGGGGCGTGCTCGGGTAGACCGGCAGCGCCGTCGCCCAGCACGACGGTCACATTCGTGGCCCCGGCCTGCGTGAGGTTCTGCTGGGCGCCGTCGACAAGGTCCTGGTCGACGTCCACGGTCCACACGTGACCTTCGGGGGCCACGAGTTGTCCGAGCAGGTAGGCGTTGTAGCCGGTGGCGGCCCCCGCTTCCAGGATCTTGTGTCCGGGCTCGGCGCCCATCTGTTCCAGTTGAGTGGCGACGATCGAGGGTGCTGAGATGCAGGAGATCATCTCGCCGGTCTTGTCGTGTTTGGTGGGCACGGCGTCCTCGCTGTACGCGGCTGGTAGGTCGACACCGGGGAGGAACTGGTGGCGCTCGGTGCCCCGGAAGGCAGCGATGATTGCGGGGGTTCGCAGGTGTCCGCCGTCGATGAGACGAGTCACGAGCGCTTCGCGCAGTTCGGCGGGGCCGGTGACGGGGGTCAAGGGTGGTCTCCATTCGAGTGTGGTTGGGGCCGGAAAGTCTTCCGACGGCGATTGCCGCAAGTCCCCTACGTACGCGAGGCCCGGCGGGCGCGGATGAGCTGTACGACAACGGGGTTGTCGGCCTCGGGAGCATGGAGCAGATCGAGCGACTCCACCCGGAAGCCGTAGTCGACTAGTAGGTCCTCCCACAGTTGTGGAGTAAGCACCCACATCTGCACGGGGATTGGTTCCTGGTCGCGGATGCGGATCATCTCCTGCCGGGGCGCGACGGCAGGGGAAGGACCCTGATCGTGAAGGTTGGTGTGCAGGACGGAGAAGACCAGCGGTGCTCCGGCAATGAGTCCGTCCCGCAACGCTGGCAGTAGGTGGTGAGGGTCGGCGTAGGCGAGGGTGCCGATTGCGTACGCCGCCTCGTACGGCGCTGCCGGGCTCAGGTGGTCGACGACATCGCCCTGCACGAAGCGGACACCGCGTTCGTCGCCGAACCGATGAAGGGCCCGCTCGTGCTGTGTCGGTGACAACTCGATCGCGTCCACGAGGGCGCCGTGGGCGCGCGCGAGGTGTACGGCGTGGTGTCCAGGACCTGATCCGATGTCCAGGACCAGTCTTCCGGCCAGCGGTCCGAGGACCTCGTCGCCGGGTCCGACTCCGTCCCAGAACCCCCACCTGATCTGTTCGGGAACGGGCGGGAGGTAGCCGCGATCCAGCTGGATCTGCCCGTAGCGGGCCCAGCTCTCCCGGTTTCCTGACTGGCTGCTCACAGTGGTCTTCTCCGATCGGATTGGCGGGGTCACGGGCGGAGGGCGAAGCAGGCAAGCTGGTCGAGGTTGACGGCGGTCACGCTGGACCAGCGGGCGGTGAGGAGTTCTACGTCGGGCGCGGTGATGCCCAAGTCCTTGAGGGGATCGTTGTCGGCCCGCCGGTCAGCGAGCTCGGTGACCACCCAGAAGGTCCCGCCGGGGACGAGGAGCTGACGGACCTGGTCCAGGAAGCCGGCCTTGTCGGCGATGAACCGGAAGACGAGCCGACAGGTGATGACCGCGTATGCCGGGTCGGGCAGCTGGCTCACGTCGTCAGCCGCGAAGTCCATGACCTGGAACCTGGGCTGATCGCTTGAGCCCGGTTCAGCATCCATGGCAACGGTGATGGCACTGGGAGCACAGTCGACGCCGATGGTCCGGTAGCCGAGCTGGTGGTGTAGATGGCGGGCCAAGGCGCCGTCGCCGCATCCCGCATCGAGGGCCGGCCGTCCGTGGCCGGGACCGAGATGGTCGGCGAGGAGCTGGGTCTCGGCGTCGGTGATCTGCCGGTAGCGGCGGCCGGAGGCCCACCGGGGTTCCCAGTAGTCGACAGGGGAGGTGATCACGTGTTGTTCCCCCCGGCGCGATAGTCGGCCGTCGGTGCGGTGTGGCTGGCCGCGGGCCGAGTGGCGCCCTCTGCCACCAGGTCCCGAGAGGCGATGCGGTCCATGTGGCGTGCGAACACGGCCTGGGCATCAGGGTTCATACGGGCCAGAGCGACCATGCCGGTGACGATGACGTCGCAGATCTCGGCTTCGACGTCGTCCCAGGTGTGCGAGTGCCCTTTGCGGGGGTTCTGCCCCATAGCTCCGATCACCGCCTCGGCGACCTCGCCCGCCTCCTCCTGGATCTTGAGGAGCTGGAGCAGGATGCGTTGCTCGCGGGGAAGGGTCGAGTGGTCTTCCAACCGGTCGGCAAGGTCGGCGATCGTCTTCCAGGTATCAGTCATGCGCGTCTCGCTTCTGTGGAGGGAATGACTCTGTGCCGGTACGGTCAACGGTCTTGGGCCAGAGCGACGAGTTCGGCGAACAAGCCACCGGAGCTGACCAGGTCCTCGTACCGGCCGTGCTCGATGACTCGGCCCTTGTCCATGACAAGGATCCGGTCGGCGAGGCGGGTGTTTTCCAACTGGTGCGTGACCACGATCGTGATGCGGTCAGCGGCGCCGCGTTTGATCTTCTCGAAGATCTGGTGCTCGCCTCGGGCGTCCATCTGGGAGGTGGGTTCATCCAGGATGAGCAGTTCAGGGCGCCTGTAGATCGCGCGCGAGCAGGCCAGGCGCTGCCACTGCCCGCCGGAGAGTTCGGCGCCCCCGAAGACTTCCCGGGCAAGCAGCGTCTCGATCCCGTCGGGCAGCGCCTCGACCGCCTCTCGCATGCCTACGGCGTCGATCGCATCCCATACAGGCCCGTCGTCGCGGGTGCGGGGCTGCCCGAGGGTGACGTTCTCGCGGACCCGCAGGGGCCACTGGGCAAAGAGCTGCGGCACGAGCCCGGTACGGGCCCAGACACTGTTCTGGTCCAGGGTGGCGAGGTCCGCGCCGTTCCACAGAACGCGACCCTTGTCCGCAAGATAGATGCCAGTGATCAAGCGCAGGAGGGTGGACTTGCCGCTGCCGTTTTCGCCGACGATGGCCAGGATCTCGCCACGGCGCAGCGAGAGGGATACGCCGTCCACGGCCGGGCGGTCCTTGCCGGGGTACTGATAGATCACGTCGTCGATCCGGATTTCCTCCAGGGACGCTGGAGCTGACAACTCACCGCGCTGCGGGGCCCGTTGCGCGGCGTTGTCGAGGAACGTCTGCATGTCGGTCAGGTAGAGGCTGGTGTGGAACAGGGCCGCCCCGTTGATGACGACTTGGGAGAGCGCTGCGAGCGTGGTCTGAACGGCGACGACCGCGGTCGCGGCAATGGCGAGTTCGATGCGCCCGGTGATGGCCAGCCAGGCGAGGGCGGCCCAGGCCAGAAGCAGGAAGAAGCCGCCGACTGTCGAGGACAGCAGGGTGATGCGCAAGGTCCGTGGGGCGGCGTCCAGCAGGCGGCGGTCGATGCGTTCGGACAGTGACCGGTACCAGAACAGCAGATAGCCGGTCATGCCGTTGGCGCGGACTTCGTCACCGTGTTTCGGCGTGGTGGCCCACCAGCGCATCATGTGGCGCACGTTGCGGTCCGACACGTTCGCGTAGTGCATCTCGTAGTCGACACGCGCGGTGAGCACGGCGCCGACTCCGGCCGGCAGGACGGCGAGGAGGAGCAGCGGCAGCATCGCCCAGTGCAGCACGGACAGGACTCCGCTCGCGGCCACCATCTTGATGAGAGCGGCCACGAACCGCTGCGCGTCGGTCACCATCACGTGCGTGCGCACCACGCCCATCTCGGCGGCTTCCTGCCGGTCAGCGAACCCGTCCTGGGCGTAGGCAGCGGCTTCAACTCGGCACACAGCCTCGACCAGCGAGGAGTCTGCGTAGGTCGTCAGCGGCGGGGTGAGCCTGCGACCTGCGTACGAGGCGAGCGCGCTGGACAGCCGCCCGAGTGCCGCCGCGCCGGCCACGACGAGCAGCGCGGGTAGCGCCTGATGAAGCCTGTCGGCCACAGCTCCGGGGCCGAGGATCGGCTGCATGGCGCGGGCAGTTGCGGCCAGGCCCACCGCGGCGGCGGCGCCGGTGACCAGTTGGCAGGCGGCGAGGAGGAGAACGGCCGTGCGGTCGAGCTGCCAGGCCATGCGGCAGATGCGACGCAGCACAGCCGGCAGGCGGCCGCACATCTGCGTGAAGGACACGTCGCCGAGCGGGTTGACGGAGTACTCGCCGCTGTAGCGGATCTCCGCAGGTGGCGGAGGGGGCGGCGTCTCAGCGTTGGCAGTCGAGGCGTCAGTCACAGTCACCTGTGTCCCTCCTAGGGGGTCGGGGGCCGCACCTGGATGGCTCGGCGGTGCACGGCATAACGACGCGGCGCCGGAATCGAACGCGCTCGATTCCGGACGCCGTGGGGGCCTTGAAACGCAAGGGGTCGAACATGCGGACACGGTGGTGGAGCCGTTCCCGAGCGGAGAGGAATGGCCGAATCGCCGACGTCTGAAACGCCTGTGGCACAGGAGGTTTTCGGTGGGTGATCGGTGGTGCCTCGCTCAGGTACGGAGGGCCCGAATCAGGACGTCTTCCGTGCTTTCGACCGATGCCAACAACTCGGCGAGCAGGGAGGGCGGGATCGATCCGCGGCCGAGGCCAGCCCTGCGGACAAGCGTGTTCAGCGTTTCACTCTCCGCTGGCGTCATCTGCCCGCGAGCGGCGTTGTGGCGTAGGACCTCCCTGGCTGCGAAGGCATCTTCGGATTCCGCGGCGGCCCGGATCAGCTCGGAGCACAGGGCCTCCGCCTGTCCCGGGCACGTCTCAGTGGCGAGATCAACTGCAGTGAGGCCGAGCCGGAAGTGGAAGTGGGCCATGTCCTGGGCCGGTGATTGCCGGGCGTTCCGAACCACATCCAACGCCCGCGCGACGCCTTTGGGCGTCAGCTGATTGGTGCGCAGGTCGATGTAGCTGCGCAGACACGCCGCGACTGCCCGCTCCCATGGTTCGGTGGTCACGCTGGCTTCGAGGGTCGTGACTGCTGAGCGGGTATGCCCGTTGTGCAGGCTTTCAATGATCTGTGTTTGTCGGGACTCGCGCAGGCGTTCACCAGCGTCGTCGTACAGTGCGGCGTGCGCTGCGGCCCTCGTCCACTGGCCTGTGGATGCCAGGAGACGGGTGCCGTCTTCGAGCATGATTGCGCGCAGCCACGTGGTGGCCTCTTGCCGGTCTGCGTCTGTGGTGACGAAGTGGTCGAAGGGGATGGTCGTGCCGTGGACCAGGGCGTTTCCACCGTGGTGTACGGCGTGGTTCATGGCGTGCAGCGCATGGTAGGCGCCGTGAGGATCCCCGGCCCGATGGGTGAGACGAGCGAGGTTGACGAGCGGCTGGAGTGAGGCGATCGCCGTGCGACCGGTCACTGGCCACGCGGCCTGGAAGATATGAAACTGGCGTTCGCATAGGGATGCGGCGAGGTCGGGCATGCTGCAGTCCGCCGCGATCAGCGCCGCCAGGTTCCAGACCACGCAGGCTCGGTGACGCCGCTCGGCTGGTTCTGTCTGGTGCTCGCAAGCATTCGCATACCTCTGGACCTCCGCGATCCGGGTTTCGAGATCCGGGCAGGTCAGGCGGGGCCGGCACACCGCGGGAAAGTACGAAACCGCGCGATGTGCGATGGGACTACCGGGGAGGCGGTGTTGTGCCGTCGCGTTCATGTCGCGGCCTGCCCATCGCCGCGCTGCGCCACGAGCGATGATCCGCACTCTGCGCGGAGTCTTGTCCTGGTGATTCGTGCAACCGGCGCTGGGGCACCTGTCGGGCAGCCGTGCCGTACACCGTTCCTGCGCTCAATTGGCTGGCTGGGGAACAGCGCGCCCCAGGAGACGTTCAGCGCGGCGGCGAAGGGGGTCCGCGAGTTCGAGGTTGCCACCGTGGGTCGTGCTGTGAAGGAGCTGAGTGATGACGGCGAGTTCGGCATACCGGCCCTCGGGGGTGTTGAGAACGTCCTCCAGTTCGCGGCGGACGCAGGCGGCGACGGATGGGATGAGCAGACTGTGGCTGTGGAGCACAGCAGCGTCGTAGCCCGTCGGGGCGAGGCCCCACCCTTCCCAGTCGAATATGCGGAGTTCGGGAGCGCAGAGGTTCGCCCAGTGGAAGTCACCATGCGCTGTGGACCACGATGGCGGCGTGGTGTCGATTGGCTCGCCGAGGAACTGCGGCATGGCGCGATCGAGAAAGGGCTGGTGTACGGAGAAACGCTCTGTGGGCACTTGAGCGATGTCGCTCAGTACGGATCGGACGGCTTTCCACCAAGTGGACGGAAGATCCGGACTGGTAGCGAGTGTGGCGGTGGGCGAGGCGGGTCTGGCAGTGATCCGGTCGTACAGTTCCGCGCGGTACGCCCATTGCTCGTCGCTCCAGTCGTGGACGGTCCGCAGCCGAGGGCGCGGCACCGATGCCGGGATGGCCTGCTCGGCCGCAATGGAGCCGTCCCAGAATCGGGCGTCGATCGCGGTGGACGGGGCAGCGCCGACGCGGAGCCAGGCTGGACCGCTGGGGGTGAACACGGGCAGGCTCAGCGTTCGTCCGCGCCACCCCCACGCCTCGTCGGGTCCCTGTTCCGGGCGGATTCCAAGCGCGGTGCAGGCTCGGAGATGGGCGGTTCGCATCCGTGTAGTGACGGCGGGATCGTCGGGTTCCCCGTACATCAACTTCCCTCCGACGAGGGGGCATCGAGCCTGATGGCCCGTGGGGTCATTGCGGTTTCACGTGCCGCTCGCGCGAGGATGCCCTGTGTTCGGCTATCGAGGCCCAGCCGGTTCCAGGCGAAGATCACGTGGTGCGCAAGGATGTCCCGCATGCCCCGCGGGAGAGAGCCGGTGTGTGCCGCGAGGCTCAGGCGCCGACCCGCACTCTCGAATGCAGCGGCCCAGGGCGCGATGAAGGCGAGCGAGCCGCCCTCGTTGAACAAGGGGCTGGTGGCGCTGGTGTCGAGTTGCATCAGGACCTGAAGGGCCGCAGCCATCCCGGTCAGCCGGTCGGCGGGCGTATCAGACGGCAGAGGTCGCAGCTGTTCGACGCGGTGCCAGATGTCGGCCTGCTCGTGCGGTTCTTGACCAGCGCCGAAGAATAGGGTGCTGCACAGCAGGACGGACAGCTCTCGACGGCCAAGGGTGGTTCCAGGCAGTGCATCGGCGTCATGGCGGCCGACGTAGTCGAGGACACCCTTGCTGTCGGCATGGAATAGATCGTGGGCGATGACCATGCTGTGGGGACCGCCGAACACCAGGGACTCGGGCTCGTAGATGGTCTGCCACCATCGGTCAACGACTCCCTCGGCCATGAGCCTGCCCAGGATGTTGCTCACGGCGTTCCCGGCATCGGCGCGGGTGGCCGCAGGGCCGGGTCGACAGCGGAGACGCCAGCAGGGGTGCTTGCGAAGGAACCACCAACCCGTGAGCGCCCCCGTGTGCTCCGCCCGCTCCAGTTGTGGACCGAGGACGGTGGTGGCGGTCTGCTCGGCGGCACTCCAGTCCGCAAACTGAATGGAGACTGAGTACCAGCCACACGCGGCCTCAGCCTGCGCTTCGAGGGCGTACTCTCCGGCGGCCTGGTAGACCTCGACGGCATTGGAGAGATCATCGGTCTTCATCCCAGCACGGGCGGCAGCCTGGTGGAGCGGGACGCCGGCCAGAACCTCCAGAACGCTCTTGGCCACCTCGTGCGGCGAGACGGAATCTTCCACCCTTCCTCATCCCTTCCTGGCCCGGGGGCAGCTCAGTTGATCAAAAGGCACGAGTCCCACCCGGAGATCGGCGGTGTGGTGCGTGCGGCAGCGTGGAGGGCGAGGGCGAGTCCCGTGCTGCCTTCGAGTAGTCCGGTGTCCTCGCCGAGACGGGTGCGACATTGCTGGATGAGGCGGTCGGCCAAGGCGGGCACGTGCACGCTGATCTCCGGAGAGCACGCGTCGCGGGCAGACCGCCAGGCAGTCTGGAACAGCCCGGCCCAGCCATGGCAGAGGCTGGTGTCCGTGATCCTGCTGAGCTGGGCTGGGTCGGACAAGCAGCGGGCGAGGGCGTGTTCAGCCAGCTGCTGACGGGCGGAATCCATAGTGGCGATGGCTGCGAGCTGCTGAGCGCGGGCAAGGCCGGGAGTGCCGTAGCACCAACTCGGTCGCAGTGGGCCGAGCTGGCCCGGTCGCCCGGTACGTATCTGGTCTCGGGTGATCCACTGTGGCCACCACGGGCCCGAGTCGGCGTGCTGCCGCCAGGTGTCCAGCCACGTGGTGATCGCGTGCAGGGCTTCGTCGTGCCCGTCTACGGTGATCCCTCGGCGTCGAGCCTGGGCGAGGAGCGCGAGCGGCCCGGCGATGCCGTGCGCGATGCCGAAGTTGCCGTGCCCACCGGGGAAGGCACTGGCCTGCTTGCCCTGGGGGTCGTGGAAGACCCACCACCCCGGCAGGGTCTCGTCGTCAATCCGCAGCGGTTGTGTCAGGCGTACGAGGTAGGTCAGGACCCGCCCCAAAGCATCGTTACCGGCTGCGTGTTGAAGGAGATGGGCGCCGATCCCCGTCAGGCCGTGAAGGAGGTCGTACTCGCTGAAGGCGGGAAGCTCGCCGCGGGCGATACGGGCCTGTGCGAGGTCAACGCGGCGGTGGGTGAGTGCGGTGACATGCGTGTCCACGCCGGTGCGGGCTGGACCGTATCGGTCGGTTCCGTCGGCCCCGGCCGCGTGGAGAACGAAGGCGAGTGCGGGTGCGCCGAAGAGCAGGCCGGCGTCGTCGGCAGCACTGACTCCGTCCCCGACGGTGGCCGTCATCCAGGTGTGCACGGTCCGCCAACTGCCTTCCCCAGCGTGAGCGTGCTCGATGTGCAGCAGTGCGACACCGGCTGCTCCCTTGGACAGGGACTGCGTACGCCAACCCAGCTCGGTGAGGAGCGGTTCGGGCGTCGTCAGCTGCCGGGCAATCTCCTCCGCGGCGGCGGCGGACGCGGTGCGGGTCTGCGCGTTCACCGCGTTCCCTTCCGTTCGTGGGCGGTCTGGCGCAGGGCTGAGGCGCGGGCCAGTCGGTGGCTGACCCGTTCGCGGTCCGGATCGACACCGATGGTGCGGACGTGATGCATGTGGAGCAGGGACCTCAGCACGCCGTAGGGCTCGCGCTGTCGGGCAAGTTGCGTGCGGTAGGCGGCAAGGGCAATTCGGCGTCCTTCCCAGGCGTGTGTCACGTCGTCGGCGCCTGGCGTGGCGCGCAGCGTCGCCCACTCCTTGCCGGGGTCCGCCAATCGCATCCCGGCATCCCGCAGGGCCTGGTCCAACTTGCCCTGCTCGTGCGGGAGATGGTTGATCAGCCAGCGCATGCCGATGCCGGGGGTTTCTGCGTAGGAGGCGGCAAGGTCGACCAGGCCGGCGGCGGTGACAGCTTCGGGCGGCAGCCCGGTGCGGGCGACAAGCGTGATCTGGGCGAGGGCAGCGGCGGAGTCGGCGGCGAACACCTCATGCGCCGTGTCCATCGCCTCACCGTGACCGTAACGTCCCGCTTCGGGTTGGTAAGTGGCGAGCTGAAGGTGCGCAAGAAGGCCGCGGCCACGCAGGTCGGCGGCCCACTCTCCGACCCGGGTGGCGGCCTGTCCGTACTGATCGGGAGTGGGCAGGCGCAGGTGGAGACTCAGGTACTGCTCGGCGTCGGGGCGGGTGGTGTCGCGGTGACGCCTAAACCACCACTGCCGTACGCCGGTCCAGCCGTCGAAGAGGCGTGGCAGGTGCTCAGCCAGGACTTCATCCTGGCGGTCGGGGTGTCCATGAACCTGCGCGTACAGCCATTCAGCGCGGCCTGGCAGATGCCCCGCATCGCGTTCGATGACACGAAGGGGGGACGGCGTCTCCGGATTTCGTTCTACGGAGCGTGGGTGGGCAAGACGCAGCGGGAGGAGGAATTCGTGGGCGCGGCCCATCCACGCCAGGTCGGCGAGGGCCTGGGCCTCCTGCAACTCGACCTCGCGGGCCGCGTTGAGGCGGTTCCTCAGCAGCAGCCGGTGGAGGGGCTGGCTGAGGTCGAGTGGCAGGCGCAGGTCGGACTCGCACAGAACGACGGCTTCCGGCGCACGCAGCCGACTACGCCACGTCTCAAAGGCACCGTCCCATTCGGCCAGCGGGGCAGCGGGCTTGGGAAGGTCTGCTGCCGTCAGGAGCCAGCGTGCCGGCGAGAGCACGCTCCGGCCGTAGCGGAGCCGCGGCAGGTATGGCAGGCGTACCGCGGCTCCCCAGTCGAACGCCTTGTAGACGGCACAGCGTGCGGTGGTGATCTCGGCGAGGAAGCGGGCGAGCGGCGGAGTGAGGGTGCCCGCCTCCAGGGCATGCACGACCCGCGGTTCGATGCGCCTGCCGGTCGACAGCTGGACCAAGTGGAGCTGGCGCGCGTCTGCGGTGACCGCGAGGTCGTGTAGTTGTATGAGATCAGGGTGGGGATCGCGGTGCTCAGACAGGGAGATCACGCGCGGGAGCAGTTGGGGCGTCCGGACGACGTTCTCGCTGCGCCGCCTGCGTGGGAAGAACGACAGCTGGGCGGCGATGGCCTCCGGCGCGTCCGTACTCAGGGCGGCGTATGTGTCGGACAGGTTCTTCCGGTCGGCCTCGGGCAGCAGGTCAGTGAACCGTCCAGCCATGCTGCTGCCGGGGCGCGGGGTTGCGGTAACGAGCAGGCGAAACGACCCGTCGACTACGGCCTGTGGCGAGGCAGCGTGGATCTGAAAGGCGAGTTCGGCGCGTGGCGGCGGGAGCATCTCGGACGGGTTGCCGACCGTCAGTCTGCGGACCAGGGGCTCGGTCAGCACGATCTCTTCAGCACCGTCGATGACGGCCTGCTGGACAAGGGCGAGCAGAGTTTCATCGCGTTCGGTCAGCGTGCGTGCGGTGTTCGCCACCGACGAGCCCAGGTATCCGGCAGGCAGCCCTAGCCCGGTGTCGCCGACCAGCTCAGGCACAGGGACGACGGCCCCCACTCCGTACCGCTGCCGAAAACGGACGTGGAAGTCCTTCCACCGGGGATAGCCGAATGGGTAGGGCGTCAGACGCAGCAGCACGGAGGCAGCGCTCTCGGCCTCACGAATCACCGCCTCGGGAAGAGACACGTCGCAGTCCAGCGCTGTATCCACAACCAGCGGCTGTGATGCGATGTCGCATATCGCGTTCATGCGCTTAGCCACCGTTGCCCTCATGGCGTGGGCCGCGGTGGAGGATGCGGTGTCGTTGTGACACGACAGGTCTTCGTCAATCACCCGCAGTTCCTGCACCAGGCTGGTGAGGTCGGGCAGCTCGTCGGCATCAGCCGCCTCAAGCTGTGCCCGCAGGTGTCCCAAGGCGTCCGGAACGGTCATTGGCGCCCGGAGATTGGTGAGCAGGAGGTGCTGGGCAACGAGTCCGGCCAGCAGGGAACTGATCTGCTTCAGTGGCGCGCTCGGGTACTCGGCGGCCAGCAGTGTGACAAGCTCCCCGAAACGGATGGGCTCGCGAGCAGCCTCCGTCGCGGTGCGCACCGGACGCGTGCGGCCGACGGATATCTCGATCGGCGCGAGCACCCCAGGACGGTCGTCGGGAGGCTCACCGGGGACAACAAGTCGGTCCCCACGCACGAACGCGACGGGGTTCGTGATCACCATCAGGCGCTCCAACAGGCGGGGATGCTGCTCCAGACGGGCGACGACGGCCCCCAACCACTGCGCGTCCGCCCTGGCGACTGTGCGGTGCCTCTCTCCCCAGCGCACGTGCGCGTCAGTGCCGACTTGAGCCGTGCTGACCCCGGCGAACAGACCGAACGGGGTGGCTCGCCCCTGCCAGCGCAACTGGTAGGAGGCCAAAGACGCCACGAGGCGGCGCACCTCGCGGGACTGGGCAGCGCGCCCTTCAAACAGCTCAGAGATCTGCCGGGCCAGCACAGGGCTGGCGGTCTCCACGGCACGCCGGGTCTCCACGTGCTGCCACACCTGTTTCAGCCAGGCCAATCCCTCGGCCACGACTGCCTCAGGAGAACCGGTCATGTTCAGCCCCTCAGCGAGGGACGCCCCGTCTGAATGCGTCGTGGCGCGCACGAGGGGCACGCCAGCCAATCGGTACAGCAGCCGGTCCGCTCCTGCTGTCATCAGCTCCTCTTCCCTTTCGAGAGCGTGCCGGGGGTGCCAGTGGCGCCGGCCGGGATGTCCGCCCGACGCCCCCGGCAGTGAGCGGCGTCAGGCCGGGTCGCCCACGAACGAGGTGCAGGCCGTGCCCGAGCAGCTGGAGCCGCAGTTGTCGCTGGTGTCGCGCAGCAGGTCACGGACCGGCAGACCGGCCTCGATGACGCGGACGTCGAGCGTGAAGTCCACGTCGACCTGGGTGGTCGCGGCTTCGGGGTTCATCTGCATGCTGTTCGCTCCTTCTGAATGAGATGGTGCGGGTTGCCCTAGCTCGCCGGAGGAAAGTCCTCCGTCGGCCAGGAGATGAGGACGCGGACATGCCGCTTGTTGATGACTCGCCCCTCGGGGAGCCGGTCATCGGGGGTGTCGGCCGGGTAGGCCGCGATGCTCGGGCCGCGCCCGCCGCGATGGTCACGGCTCCAGACACGGATCTGCTCCGCCATGGCGTCGGCGAGCGCGGCAGCGTCCGGCCCGAAGGCGTGTGCTCCGAACTCGAACACGGGATCTGGTTCCTCGCCCAGCTTCCGCAGGGCGAGATAGGCGAAGCTGCCTCCCTCGACCACGGCCGGGCAAGCCATCTTGTTCTGCGGGGAGACCAAGCCCGTGTCCAGCTTCGGATCGACTGCGAGGAGACAGAAGCCGTCCAGTGCGGTGGCCAGCCACATCTGGAGCGTGTCGAACTGCTCCTGGCGAGGGATCTTCACCCCCGACCACACCTCGACTCGCTCGGTGTCGAGCGCGCCGTTCAGCGAGTCCGGTTCGGCCGGCCACTCGTCATCGAACCGCAGGCCGATCTCCTTGCCGCGCAGGAGTAGCAGTCGTTCCTGGTGCGCTCCAGCTCCCTGCATCGTGACGAAGCCGCAGATCTTCGCCGACTGGCTGACCAGGTGATCTCCTTCTCGGGCGAAGGTGATCGATCGGGTCAGGCCCCGCATCCGAAGGGGGACGGTGATGGTTCCGCCGTCGCTGAGCTGGTCCACCCATGCCGGCGGGATGTCCCAGCTGCCGACCGTGACGATCGTCCTGTCGTAGGGGGCATGCTCGGCGCACCCGTCCTCGCCATCCGTGAGGACGACGTTCACTTGCGGGTATCCGGCCTCCTTCAGGCAGGCGCGGGCCCGGTCAGTGACGTCCGGGTCGATGTCGATGGTGGTGACCTCACCGTTCGAGCCGACCAGCGAGGCCATCAGTGCGGCGTTGTAGCCGCCGGAGCCGATTTCCAGGCAACGGTGACCGGGCCGGAGCCCCGCCTGCTCCAGCATGGTGGCCTGGATTTCCGGAGCGGACACCGAGCTGATGGTGATGCCGTTCTCGTCCCGCTTCGTAGCCACATGGGTCTGGGCATACGCCTTCTCCAGGGGCGCCTCAGGGGCGAACAGGTGCCTGGGCACCGCGCGGAACGCCGCTTCGACCTCCTTGGTCTGGATCACGTGCTGGGTCACGAGCTCATTCACGAGCTTGTCTCGCAGCTCTGCTGCGGAGGCGGAGGGTGGGTCGGCGGTCACTTCGGTCATAGAGGAGCTTCCTTCGCGGTGGAATCGCGCAACTACGCGTGGGGAAAGGGGCCTTGGACCTGTACGTTTATGCAGATCACGCTAGTCAGAACGACGCGCCTTTCGCGCCGGATACGCGCCGCTGCGAGGGGCGCCTGCGGAGATCGGCTGGAAAGCAGTCTCGGAGATCGCCACTGGCGCTTGCCCGTCGCGGGATTGCTTTCGTCAGGCACGATCGAACCCCCGCTCCCGCTCGACGTCGGTGACCTGTCCGAGGTGTTGGGCAATCTCAGCCTCGGCGGCGCGGGCGTAGTGCCGTACGACGTCGGGTCCGAGCGCCCACGTGGCGAAGCTGCTGCCGGCGAAGTAGGCCAGTGCCTCGGAGAGGTCCCGGCGCACAGGGAGCGACTGCCGGTCGTTGTAGGCGTCGCCCAGGCATGGGGCGGGCGGCTTGAGCTTCTCGGTGAGCCCGTGCACGACGGCGGCGAGGGAGGCGGCGAGCGCGAGATAGGGGTTGGCTTCGGCGCCCGGCAAGCGGATCTCCAAGTGAGTGCCGTCGCCATGGCCGGTGACCCGGACAGCGCATCCGCGATTGTCGATCCCCCAGTTCATGAATTGGGGGGCGAAGGAGTGCGGGGTCGCGTAGCGCTTGTAAGAGTTGGGGGTGGGCGCGTACAGCGGGGCGAGGTGCGGCAATCCGGAGAGCAGTCCGGCGATGCTGTGCCCCATCGCATCCGTGGGGAGCTGGGTGCGGGAGGCAGTCGCAAAGGCCGGTGCTCCGTCCTGCCAGAGGGACAGATGCAGATGCAGGCCGCTGCATACGCCGGTGAACGGTGCAGACATGAAGGTCGCCGTCAGTCCCTGGCGCTGGGTGAGGTGCCGTACGACCTGCTTGTAGACCGTGTACGCGTCGCAGGCCTCCAGAGCCGGGCCATAGGGGAAGGTGACTTCCACCTGGCCGGGAGCGCCTTCGGTCTTGACGGCCTCAACCGGGGTGCCGACGTCGTGTAGGGCGTCTTCCAGATGGCGGAAGAAGTCCGTCAGCAGCGGAGGGTGGCTCAGGGCGTAGTCGAGGTTGTGCGGCACCACGGGCTGATGGCCCTTGCAGAGGAGGAATTCGCTCTCCAGGCCGACGCGCGCCTCGAAGCCGAATTCGGCCAGTCGGTCGAGCTGGGCACGAAGGATGTAGCGCGGAGCTACGTCGACGGGTGCGCCGTCGGGGTGGATGGCCTCGCAGTGCACAAGTGCTGTGCCGGGCACGTGTGGCAGGACGCGGAGGGTTTTCAGATCGGGAACGAATCCGATGTCCTGGAAGCCTTCTTCCCATCCTGTGAGGGCAAAGCCCTTGAGGGGGTCCATGTCGATGTCGGTGGCCAGTATGTAGGCGCAGGCCTCCGACACCGTCGTCCCCGAGGCGATCCGGTCGAGGAAGATGTTGGCGGCGAGGCGCTTGCCCTGGAGGCGGCCCATCATGTCCGGGACGGCAACCATCACCGTGGAGATCTCTTTGCAGTCCACGGCAGCGCGGAGAGCGTCGACGGAGATCAGCCCGGCCCGCTTCGCGATCGTGTCGCTGTGCTGAGTGTGCTGGCTGCTCATCAGACCACGTCCTCGGCCAGAGAGCTGTGGGAGGCCGCGTTGCCCAGGGCGGGGATGCGGTAGGTGCGGCGCCCCTTGGTGATCCACAGCAGCCATGCCAGCGTGAGTACGGCAATCAAGGCGACGCCGGCGTAGTTGAACGATGAGGTGGTGATCGGGGAGACCTGCGGCAGGCAGAACAGGACGGTGACGCAGCCGACCCAGGCGACGGCCGTCCAGCCGATGGGTTTGCTCCACCGGCCGAGGTTCCACGGTCCGGGCTGGAAGTGGTCCCCAGCCCGCAGGCGCAGGTAGACGGGGATGGCGTACGCAGGGGTGATGCCGATGACGTTGATGGCTGTGACTGCGGCGTAGGCGGTCGGCGAGTACAGCGACGGGGCCGCCAGGATGAGCGCGACTCCCACCGACAGCCACACGGCGGCAACCGGGGTCTTGGTGCGGGCACTGACGCGGCGCCAGGTTGCCGCGAAGGGAACCGCGCCGTCGCGGGAGAACGCGAACACCATGCGGGAGGCCGCGGCTGTCTCGGCGTTGCCGCAGAACAGTTGGGCCACAATCACGATCAGCAGTAGTGCCTTGGCGCCGGAAACGCCAAGGACGTCGAGGAAGATCTGCGCCGGGGGCACGCCGGTGGCGCTGTTCTGTGTGCCTGCGTAGTCCTGGATGGAGGATGTGAGCCCGGCCAACAGGATGAATCCGGCGATCCACGAGACCCAGATCGAACGGACGATGCCCTTGGGAGCGGATATCTGCGCCTGCGTGGTTTCCTCGGACAGGTGGGAGGAGGCGTCGTAGCCGCAGAAGGTGTACTGAGCCAGCAGAAGCCCGAGCGCCATCACGTACAGGCCGTTGCTGAAGCCGGTGTCGTTGTTGAACTGCGTGAACACGAAGTCGGCGCTCTGGTGATCGGCCGGAGCGAGGGTCAGGACTCCAACGATGACCGCGACGCCGACGAGGTGCCACCACACCGAGACCGAGTTCAGGAGGCTGACAAGGCGGACCCCGGCCACGTTCAGCAAGGCGTGCAGCAGCAGGATCCCGGCGAAGATCATCATGGTCTTCTCCGGTGTCGGTGTGAAGCCCCACTGGAGGTTGGCGAACGCGCCGACGAACGTGGCGGCGCCGTAGTCGATCCCGGCGATGGCGCCGAGCAGGCCGAGCAAGTTGAGCCAGCCGGTCACCCAGGCCCAGCGGGGCCCGCCGAGCCGGTGCGCCATGTAGTACAGGCCGCCAGACGTGGGGTAGGCGGACGTGACCTCGGCCAGCGACATGCCGAGCAACAGGACCATCAGGCCGACACCGACCCAGCCCCACATGATCACGGCTGGTCCGCCGGTGTTCAGGCCGAACCCGTAGAGGGTCATGCAGCCGGACAGGATGCTGATGACGGAAAAGGAGATCGCGAAGTTGCCGAATGGGCCCATGCGGCGAGCCAGTACGGTCTGGTAGCCGAGCCCGGCAAGGACAGCATCGTCGTCGGCCAGCCGGTGGGCGGCACTTCTCGGAGACACCGAAAGAATCCTCTGGATCGAAGGGGTGGAGAGACGGTTTGGCGCTGGGCTGGAGCGTCACGGGGTGGGCGGTGCTCGGCCTTTCATCTGCCGGACCGCCTTTTCAGGGCGTAGTTGCGGGCTTGTAGGAACTCGTCCTGCCACCACCGGCTTTCACTGACGTGCTGCCAGGGCGCGGGAGTGGCGAAGGAGCCGATCGCCTCGAACACCTCTGCCGCGCCGGGCAGGCCGCAGGCCGTCAGCGTGTAGGCCAGGTAGTTCAGGTCCACCAGGGAGCAGGTGCTCCAGTCGGTGATGTGGGCGAACCATCCATCTCTGGCCAGCCCGACGTAGTACTGGACCTGGTCGTTGGTCCAGAATCCGAGCGTGCTGGCGACCTGCCCGCTTGCTGTCCGTGTCCGGTATTCCTCGACGAAGGCGTACAAGGGGAGGGTGAGCAGTACGGATCCTGGCTTGGCTTGGGAGGCCACCCACCTCGTGAAGTCCACGGCTCCATGTGCGCGGGCCTGGAAGCACTGGAGCATCCGCTGGTAGGCCTCCCGGTTCGGCGAATCCCGCCGGTCTACCTGCCAAAGCAGCGGCCATGGCCCGCGCGGCAGCATGGATTCCGGCGCATTCGCCCAGTGCTCCACGAGATGCCATTGCCTGTAGTCGATATCCAATTGGGCAAGGGCGAGCATGCACACCCAGGGCACGGGGTCTGCCGGCCAGCGGCGAGCGGCGTCCTCGCATGCCGCGCGCGCGGCGCTGACCCTGGGGAGCAGGGTGTGACGGTCTGCTGTGCTGCGGTGAGCGGCCAGAACCCGGTGGGTCATGACGCGTGCGCGCATCATCAGGGCGTTCGCGTCTCCGGGGTCCTCTGCACACCAGGCCGCGATGGCGTCACCCTTCGCAGCGCTGGCCGCCAGGACCTGAGTACGGGACGTGCGCAGCGTCCAGCTGCGGGTGTTGGCCAGCAGAGCCTTGGTGGAGAGCCAACGGCCGATCAGGATGTCTTCCAGGGCCAGCCGCAAGTCTTCGTCGTAGCCCGCCGGATGGGGGGTCAGGGACATGTCAGCAGCCATCGGGGTGCCCCCACGACGTTCCGAGGAACGGCTGCCCGTGGTCGTAAACCGGGGCACCGTGCACAAGCGCGGGGTTGTGATCTGAGTGCGCGCTGACCGTCTCACGGGTTTGGGGCGGGGCGGGCTGCATCTGGGGTGTCCTCGCGAGGGGGATGTGGGGGGGTGGTTGGGTTTGTGGGTGGCTCCGGCCGCCCGACAGAGAGGGAAAGTGGGCGTCCGGAGCGGTCACCCCGAGGGCCAGTGCACGGGGAAGCCCGCGGGGGATCCATGGCGCGCGCCGATCAGGGCACGGCGCGCAGTTGTCTTCGCCGCTCGTCGGCAAGGTCGTCGCAGCTATCGGTGTGCAGGTATCCACGCATGCCACCGCTCGCGTCCGACGCGAACAGCGCTCGCTCGTATCCCTCGCCGTCCGCGATCGGCTGCGAGCAGGCCCCGCACACCTTCCGCAGTACGGCCTCCTCGATCTCGTCTCGGCGGGTCGGCGGACCGAGAGGGCCCGGATTCTTGTACAAGGCCAAGAGCGCGCGAGCGATGACCGAGAGGTCTTGGATGTGGCACGCCTGCGCGGCCGGTGAGTCGCCGGCGCCTTCCTCGATGAGGTGGTGAGCGCGCACGATGACGTGCACCGCGCAGCGCCGGTACTCCCCACGCATGCGAGCCGCAGAACGTGTCAGCTCGGGTACGAGGAGCTGCACATGCCCGATAAGCCTGTCGCGGAGCTGCTCCCGCTGCTCGGGCTCCTGCGGACAACAGGCCCACACTTCGAGCCCGGCCGTGTACGCCTGCCGAATCATGGCCGCATCGACCGGCGCCCGCTCGCTACTGCCCACCGCGGCCCCCTAGGGCCTCCGCGTCCTCGGCAGCCTGGATGGCGGCGAGATACGGCTCCAGGAGAGCGCCCCCAGGAGTCACCTCAGCGCACAGCAGCGCACCCGTCTCCTCATGGGCCGGAGGCACGAGCCAGCCGCGGGCGCCCACCGTCTCCGGGTGACACACGGTGGACGGGGGAAGGAGGACCAGCGTCCCCGGCACGAGGAGCGTGGAGCGGGGAGCGGACCAGCGGGGCGCGGAGCCGCGTTCGAGGATGAACTCCCCGCCGGACGGTCCGAGGATGACGGGCCCTACCCGGCGGCCGGCCTCACGCATCCGCCGGACGGTGTCCTCCGCCACGGCACCGGGGGTCAGGAGGACGTCGAAGCCGAGGCCGACAGGGACCTCCGCGAGGTGCCCTCGGCTCCATGCTGTGAGGACCTGCCCAAGGCGCCCTGTGGACGTGAGCCACGACATTGGGCCCACGGCGGGGGCCGCCCGCATCTCCCGTGGGAGCGGGCGGGGCGTGTGGAGCGCGGGTACGCACGTTAAGGCATGCGTGGTCACCGGCTGCCTCCCTCTGCCCGGGCTGCTCGCCCGTCGCGGACCAGCTCCTCCACCTCGTCCACCAAGCAGAGGTCCCCAGGGGACTCCATGGGGCGGCACCAGTACGCGCGCCCCTGCGGCTCAGTGAGCCGGATCGACGGGACACCGAAGTAGTTGTCACTGCGCAGGCACTCCACCCCGGGGAAGTCCCGGTCATTCCACCGCCACGCGGTGGTCCCGGGTACCAGGGCGTAGTACAGCTGTGCGTGGAGGTCCATGAACACCGCGCCGCCGTCGAACCACTGGCGGAGGAAGGCGTCCACCCTTTCCAACTGGTCCGTTTTGGCCACGGCCCACACCAGGTGAGCGGGAATCCGTACGGCGGCAAGGATGCCGCCGCAGGCAAGGAGCGCGATCCCCCCTTGGTCGTCCCATTGGCGGCGCGCAAGGTTCTGGTCCTCTGCGGCGCCGAGGAGCCAGTGAGTCACGGCGAGCTGGCGTTCTGGCAGGGTCGTCACACTCGTTGCCTCAAGCCCGCCGCCTTCCGAGTCAACCGGCATCTGCTCTCTGGACGTAACCGCTCTCGTCACAACGCCTCCCGACCTTGCGGGCTCTCATTCGTATCGCTGTCGTTGATAAGGAAGTTGGCCCAGACGTCCTTGCCGCCGTTGATGAGCGAGCATCCGAAGTCGTCTGCGGAGGCCACAACGAGATGCAGCCCCAGACCGCGCTCGGCCTCAAGGCCAGCGTGGGCGAGCTGCGGTAGAGCGACGTCGAAGTCCCGTACGCAGATATTCAGCGCTCCGGGCAAGCGCGTGACCATCAGCCGTGCGCTCCTCGCCCCCGTATGCGCGTCAGGCTGCGTGTGCCGAAGGACGTTGGTCAGCAGCTCCGTGACCGTCAGCGCGACGCGGTCAGTCAGGCGGGACAGGCCCCACAGCTCCAAGTGGGCGCGCACGATGGCCCGGACGCTGGGCACGGCCTCGGGGGTGACGTCGAGGTCTATCTCCAGCTGTCCCGGCTTGCTGCGCGTCATCGCGCGCACGCCGGTTGCTGGCGCAGCGGGTACTTCCAAGAGGAGGTCGGCCATCTCAGATCCACTTCGGTCTGGCGGAATCCCCACCAATGAGTTCTGACTGCGGTGTCTACTGGTGGAACCGGTCGGCAACCATTCAGTCAGGCCGCGAGACCCGCGTGCAGATCCGGATGCGGAGACCTGAGATATCCGCATCAAGACCTAGGGGACGCTGATGCCGCAGCCCGAGAAGGAGCTCAAACCCGACGCCTCACCACAGGAGTGGTTCGGCGCGGAACTGCGCTACTGGCGCAAGCGCCAACCCGGTTTGACCGCCGCCCAGTTGGGGCCGATGGTGCAGGTCAGCCCGGATATGATCTCCAAGATTGAGAAGGGCATATACCGGTGCCAACGGGACCTCGCTGAGCGCCTGGACGCCGTCCTCGAAACTGGCGGAGTCCTCACCCGCGCGTGGGGGATGGTGTGGGGTGATGCGGATAAAAAGCGGGGCGATGCGGATAGTGTCCGCAAGGGGCCGGTGGAGGGCGCCATTCAGGTCCACCGAGGCCGCATGCTGGGCGGAGAGACCTCAGCCCCGCTACTTGGGAGCGTTCCGCCAGTGGACCGACGCGCCTTCCTGGCTTACACCAGCCTTGCCGCCATCGCCCCGATAGACCTCGCCGGCCTCGTAGCTCCGACTGCACCACCTGAGATCCCGAAGCGGATTCGGCCGAAGGAACTCGATCACCTCAGTCTCATCGCGGACGGCATTCACCGTTGGGACAACACCCAGGGCGGTGGGGGGCTGGTCGGCGACTTCGCGAGTCGCTCCCTGGCATGGGCCGTACGGCTGCTGTCCGTCGACTGCCCGCAGCAGCTCCGCCCCGATCTCCTCAGCAGCGTCGCGAGGTTGGGAATAGTCGTCGGCGCGACCCACTTCGACGCCTACTCCCACGACGAGGCCCGGGTCGCCTTTAAAGTCGCCTCCGAATGCGCGGAGGAGGCCGGCGACTGGTGGCTCCGCGCGAAGACGTTCTCATTCCTCTCCCGTCAGGCGACCTGGCTCGGCGATCCGGATGCGGGCCTGACGTACGCAGAGAAGGGCCTTGTCCGCTCCGATCGGCTCACCCCGACGATCCGGGCCATGATGCACAGCGCCCGCGCCCGCGCCTTCGGCAAGATGCACGACGTACAGGGCACGATGGCCGCAGTCGGCGAGGCCGATGACGCCTTCGCCCACTCGAACCCGGCCGAAGACCCCACGTGGATGCACTACTACGACGAAGCGCAGCACCACGGCGACACGGCACACGCGCTGTGGGACTTGGCCATCCACGCTGAGCAGGACCCGGGGCGGGCTGCGGACCGGTTCGCGAAGGCGGTAGCCGGACACAGCGACGACTACGCCCGCTCGCGCGGGATCTCCGGTACGAAACTGGCGTCGCTCGTCATGGCGAAGGGTGACCCGATGCAGGCCATTGCTCTCGGCCACAGGGCCCTCACCGACGTCGGCCGTCTCACCTCACAGAGGGCAGCCGACGATCTGAAGGAACTTCGCCGATTCGCCGGACAGCACCGCACGCTGGAAGAGGCGGCGCACCTGCGCCAGCGCATCACGGCTACCTTGCAGGCATGACGCTCTCGGATGGCCCCGCCCGCACCGTACTGGAAGAAGCCTGCGGCGCCGCTGGCTTCAACCCGGCAGGCGCCGAGCCCGTTCGCATGGCCGAGAACGAGATATGGCGCCTCCCCGGTAAGGTGATCGTCCGCATCGCGCGCGCCGGCCAGTGGAAGGCGGCCGTCCGTGAGGTCCGCGTCGCCCGCTGGCTTGCGGACAACGACGTGCCGGCCGTCCGCGCACTGCCGATCGAGCAGCCTGTAGAGGCCGCGGGCCGCCCCGTGACATTCTGGGTTGAGCTCCTGCCGCATGAGAACGGCACCGTCCGGGACGTCGTCACGCTGCTGAAGATGCTCCATTCGTTGCCCAAGCCGGACTTCCCGCTTGACCAGCTCGACCCGTTTGTACGGCTCGCTGAGCGGATTGATGCGGCGACGTCCCTATCGGAGGATGATCGGGAGTGGCTGCGGCACCGGCATGCGGAACTCCGCACGCGGTGGGAGCACAAGCCCGCCGGGCTGGCTGAGTGTGTGGTGCACGGTGACGCGTGGGTCGGCAACGTCCCCCGGACCGCAGATGGGCCGCTCCTGATGGACTTTGAGCGGGTCTCCATCGGCCCGCCGGAGTGGGATCTCGTCTCCACCGCGGTCAAGATGACGACGACCGGCGCCGTGACCGAGGACGAGTACGCCGAGTTCTGCGAGGCATATGGGGCGGACGTCACCGCGTGGGAAGGGTACGAGCTCCTCGCCGGGGCTCGCGAGTTGCGCATGACCACCTACGCAGCCCAACACGCGGCCACGCGGTCAGAATGGCAGGCAGAGGCTCAGTACCGCGTTGACTGCCTGCGCGGCCGAGCAGAACCACGCCCTTGGCACTGGAAAGGGATCATGTAGCGCCCGAGTCGGCACGGGAGTCTCCAACAACTCGGCCCGCAGGGCAGCTGCGTCGGCGTCGAGCAGGGCGTCACGATCGCGTTGCCCGGCTGCAAGTGCCCGGGGCAGCATTCCTCACCGGGGATCAGCCAGCGCACCAACCGATCGCATTGCGAAGATCGCAGAGAAAGAGGCGTCCCGGTTTCTGGGTAACTACACCCCCTGGAAGGTCTAGGAGCCCCGCGGCCTTGAAGGCGTCATCGTCTGCGACCACCGCGCCGGGCGAGAGCGCTGCGCTTCGAGGTCGACGGCCGCGCGGTGTTCTCCGTCTACGCCCGGCATCCAGGACACGGCCGAACCCGTTCCTCCAGAGGGGTTGCGGGTTCGGTCTGCTGGCCGTCCATCTTGTTCTGGAGCAGCGGTGGCCACACCTCGGCTTGACGTGGGGCCACCGCTGCTCCCTGCTGTCACGGCGGGTCGACGGTCACTCGCAGCATCCGTCGCTCGCGCACCCGGTGCTCTGAACTGTCGGCGCCGCCTCCCTGCAGCCGCTGTCCGTTTCCCTGTCGCAGCGCGCGTCGGCCCCCGGATCCAGGGTGCCGGTGGCGGTGCAGTCGTGCTGCTCGTGTTCGTGGTCGCCGTGGTGGTGATGCCCGTGGTCCTGGTGCGGTTGCTGCTCGGCCATCATCGATTTCCCTCCGTGCGAAGTGAGTTGTACGGATGCAGAGGACCCACGGTGGGGCGCGAGGTCGTCGCACGGCGGGCTCAGCCCGCCAGCCGGTCGTCGGCGGCTGGCGGGCGCGGGTGGTTGTTGATCTGCGACGGAGCGACCTGTTGCGGCACGGCGCCGTATCGCGGCTGCCATGCGGGCGATCCCGGAGTCTCGGGCGGGGCCGGAGAGGAGGCGGGGAGCGCGGCAAGGAAGTCCTCGGTCCGGCGCTCGACGTCATCGAAGTGGGTGCCGAGGCTGGTTTGCAGCCGAGTGCGGTACTCCGCCACCAGGGCTCGCAGTTCGGTGAGCTGACGTGCAACGACCGCCTTGGAGCTCTCCAGGGCGTCGAGGTCCGCGCGTGTCTGTTGCATCTGGTGGTCGTCGACGTGCGTTCGGTCGGCCGCGTCTTGCTCGATCTGCTCGGCTCTGCCTCTGGCGTCGCGTTCCAGTTGCTCGGCGTGGTCCCGAGCTCGGCGGACGATCTGGTCGGCCTCGGTGCGCGCGGCGGCGAGGGTCTGGCCCGCGGTCTGCTCGGCGAGGGCGATGATGCGGGCGGCGATCTCGCTGTCCTGGCGGGACTCGTCGGGGACGGGGTGGCGGAGGTCGGTGGGTTGCTGCTCGCGCAGGGAGCCGTTTTCCCGGTACAGCCGGTCGATGGTGTACTCGACCTCGTGCAGAAAGTCGTCCACTTCGCGCAGGTCGTAGCCCTCGCGCAGGCGCACCGTCGTGAACCACTTGTGGTGCACGTCGTCCGATGTCAGTAGGGGCTTTTCCTGGCCGGGGAGTTCGGGATGGCGGTTCTGGTGTTCTGAGTCTCCGGCGTTCGTCGCGGATTCATTTCCGCAGCATGCGTCGCCCACAGCCTATTGCACCTTCCTTTCGTCCTATGTGGGTGCGATCCGGGCGGGAGTCAGTGTGCGGCATAGAGAAGGGCTCCCATCGCGAATGTGGTGACGGCGGCCGTGACCAGGTGCCAGCTGGGAAGCTGCCCTTTTTCCCGCTTGAGCGCCGCGAGTCTGAGCCCCACGACGGCAATGCGCAGAATTACGCCGGCCACCAGGGCGAGCGCCACCGGCAGCACGACCTCCGGGAGGGGGCGGACGATGGTGATGAGCACACCCACAGCCGGACTGACACAGGCCACCGTCAGCCAAGGGGTGAGGCGCTGTTTCGTCTCCCGCAGCATTGCCGCGAGCGCCAGTCCGTCGCTGGCGGAGCCCACCATGAGAGTGAGCAGTACGGGCAGGGAGAAGGCCAGGGCGAGCGCGGTTCCTTCGACGAGGCGGTGCGTGGCCAGCGCGGCCGCCGCTCCCAACCCCACCGAGAATGCGCCTGCCGTCTCCTTCACCCTGCGGTGACGTCCCGGCGTGTGGGCACCCGCGGCCTGCGCGGCCATGTCCGCGTCGCAGCCACAGCCGTTGCGGGTGAAGACCGTCATCACCAGATAGCCGACCACTGCGGTGGCCATCGCGATCCAGGCCGACAGGCCCACGGCTGTCGCCTCGTGCCACGCCTCTGGCAGGAGGTCGACGGTGGCGGTGATCAGCATCATGCCTGAGGCGATCACCAGCACGAGGGCGGCTTGTCCCGAACTTCGATGGGCGAGCAGAGCTCCCGCGACGGTGGCGGCCGCCATGGCCACCACCGCGATCCACGCGGCACCACTGAAGAACGTGAACGAGTGGATGGCTTCTGGCAGCTGGACCGACTCCACGACCGACGTCACAACACCCTCCTGTGGTTCTCCGGAAAACTCGCACGAACCACGAGTCCTCTTGTCGGAGAGAAGAATTTCGTTGATTTCTCGGCAGGATTGACAGGAAGATGCGACGCACCCTCGGATTTGACGTGACTCGCTTCGATCGTCCCCGTGGGCGATGGCTGAAAAACCACCGGTAAGTGCCTTAAGGGCGGGGTGGATTTACCGGAAGGGTGATCGTATGAATTTGCGTGGGAACTCTCGTCGTTCACGCCGCCCTGTCGCCGGAAAGTTCCGAGCCCCGTGCGCTTCCCGCGTGGACCGGGCCGTGCGGGTCCGAGCAGTGCGCGTCGGCAGGTGCTGTGGACGCGCGAGAGACGTGGTCGACCTGAAGGGTGACGTGGTCGATGCTGTACCGGTCATGAAGCAGGTGCTCGGCGGCCGTACGCACCGCGTGGCAGTCGGCGTCGGCCGCGACCAGGATGTGGGCGGACAGCGCCGGGTAGTGGGAGGTGACCTCCCAGACGTGCAGGTCGTGGACCTCGGTGACGTGATCGATGGAGGCCATCCGGGCGCCGATCTCGTCGGGGTTCAGCCCCGCCGGAGCCGCTTCCATGAAGACGCGCCCGGAGTCGCGGACGAGTCCCCAGCCCGCCTTCAGCATGAGGGCGGCGACGACGAGGGCGGCGATCGCGTCGGCGCGGGCCCAGCCGGTGAGCCACACGATCAGGCCGGCGATGGTAGTGCCGATGAACGCGTACAGGTCGTTGAGGAGGTGCTGGAAGGCGCCTTCGACGTTGAGGCTCGACCGGTTGGCCTTGCTGATCAGCCAGGTGGCTGCGATGTTCACGGCGATTCCGGCCGCACCGGTGACCACCACGTACAGGCCCTCCACGTCGGGCGGCTCGATGAGACGGTGGACGCCCTCGTAGACGAAGTAGGCGCTGAGCAGGAGCAGGGTGAGGCCGTTGACCTGGGCGGAGACGATCTCGGCGCGTTTGAGGCCGAAGGTGAACCGGCCTCGGGCGGGCCGGGCGGCGATCCGCATGGCGATGAGTGCGAACACGATCGCGGCCGCGTCGGTGAGCATGTGCCCGGCGTCCGAGATCAGCGCCAGCGAACGGGCGATGAGGCCGATGACCACCTCTACGGCCATGAAGCCGGTGATCAGTACCAACGCCCCGGTCAGGTAGCGCTGGTCGGCATCCGCGCTGACCCCGTGTTGATGCCCGAGAGTGTGTGCGTGGCCTTCGGCGTGGCCGTGGCCGTCGATGTGATCGTGCTGGCCCATGACTGTCCCTTCAGACGTGCAAAGTCGTGCGAGAGGAGGGAGATTGATGGGGCAGGGCGGCGGCGCTGTCGGTCAGCAGCAGCCCTTGTCCTCGGCATCGGGGCAGGCGGCCTCGGTGTTCACGGCCAGCACCGTGCCCATCAGGTCGCCCACGGCGTGGGCGAGCCGGGGATCACTTAGTTCGTACCGGACGCGGCGGCCCTCCGGGACGGCGACGGCGAGGCCGCAGTCGCGAAGGCAGGCGAGGTGGTTGGAGAGCCGGGGGTGACTGATGCCCAACTGGTCCGGGTCCGCCAACTCGACGGGACAGTCGGGGCGTTCACGCAGGGCGAGCAGGAGTCGGCAACGGATCGGATCGGCCAGAGCGCGCCCGAAGCGCGCGAGCCCCTCGGCCTGGGTGGCAGCGACGAGCACTCTTTGACAGTACAGCGAATCCTGAATTCATCGCTAGGTGTATCACTCTAACGAGTGCGTGGGCGTGCGACGGTCCGCGGCGCTTTCACTGCCGCGGACCGCCGGTTCTGCGCGACTATCTCGGGGCGGAACCGCGTTCCTTGAGCATGTCGGTCATCAACTCCATCTCCGACTGCTGGCCCTGGACCATGCCCTGGGCAAGCTGCTTCTCGGTCTCGACCCCGCATTGCCTGACGCAGGCTTGGGCCATGTCCACGCCTCCCATGTGGTGGTCGTACATGAGCTGCAGGTAGAAGACCTCTGCCTGCCGGCCCTCCAGCTCGCGGAGCTTGTCCAGTTCGGTATTGCTGGCCATGCCCGGCATCAGGGAGCCGTCCCTGGGCTCGTGGCCCATGTGCCCGCCGCCCTCCATCCAGGCCATGTACCCGTCGGGCGAGGTCTTCGGCAGACCCCACAGGTCCAGCCAGCCCTGCAGCATGCCGCGCTGGTTGGCCTGGGTCTGGGCGACGTCGTACGCCAGCCGCCGGACGTCCTCGTTGTCCGTCTGGTCACGCACGATGTAGGACATCTCCACCGCCTGCTGGTGGTGAACGGCCATGTCACGGGCGAAGCCCGCGTCGGCCGATTCGGCGGCCGGCGTCGAGACGGTGGAGTCGTCGCTGCCGCTGTCGGCGGTCAGCGCCCACACCACCAGGGCCAGTACGACGACCACCACCGCGGCGATGAGCAGCGGCAGCGTCGCAGGCCGGGGTCGTGCAGCGCCGGTTTCGGTGTCGGCCATGTTGGTCTCTTCGGTCAGTGTGTCCACGTCGCTCACGCTTCAGTCAGTCCGCCACCGCACGTGGCGCCCTTCTCCGGAGTCTGGGCGCCCTGGACGTACTTGGTCAGGAACTGCTCGACGCGGGGGTCCGACGCCTTGTCCACGGTGAGCTGGTGACCCCAGGCCGAGAGCGTGATCGTCCCGGTCTGGTCGGTGGCCGGGCTCATCAGGGTGTACGGGGTCGTGGAGACCTTGTCGCCGAGCGTTTTGATGTCCGCGTCGGTGGCCTTGTCGTTGTAGGTGACCCAGACCGCGCCGTGTTCGAGGGAGTGGACGGCGTTCTCGTTCGCTATGGCCTTGGTGTAGACGTTGCCTTCGCAGGTCATCCACGCCTTGTTGTGGTTGCCCCCGACGGGCGGGTTCATCGGGTAGTCGACGGTGCCCGTGACGTGTTTCTGGGTGAGCTTCTTCGCCTCCCAGGTCTTCTCGCCACGCACCGGCTTCTTCGCCTCGGCGGCCTGCTGCTCTTCCTTCTCGTTCGCGCTGTTGATGGCGTACGCGCCCCAGCCGGCCAGCCCGACGACGATGACCGTGCTGAGGGTGATGGTGATGATCCGGTTGCGGCGCTCCCGGGCTCTCTCGGCGCGGCGCATCTCCTCGATCTTGGCCCGCCGTGCGGCGGAGGCCGCCTTCTTGCTGGTCTTGCTCATGACTGTGGGTTCCTTCTCCCCGCCGCACGGTGCTGTCGGGCGGCGGTGGGTGCAGGGGGTGGATGGACGGCTGTCGTCAGCGGTGCCGCGAGTGCACCGTGCTGCGGCGTCCGTCTAGATCCGTTGCACCTGAAGGACGTGGAGATCGGGAGCGCTGGCAGACGTCACGGGTTCCGTGAAACGCGACGGGGTCTGCGGTTCTCGGGGGAGATCCGGCATGCGCGGCAGAATCGCCTGCAGAGGTTGGGCCGGAGCGAGGAGCACGGCTCGAAGGCCGTCGCCCGCTGGGCCGCAGCACATGTCGCCGGCGGGGCAGTCAGTCGGGTGCGCGAACGAAGCCGCGTGGTGACCGCCGACCGGGGCGCTCGTTGGGCTCGCGGGCGCGGACGCGACAGTCATCGAGGCGGTGACGGGATCACTCTCGGGGTGGACCGCAGGCCCCAAGCACACGACCAACGCGGCGAAGAGCGTCACCAGGGCAGGGCAGAGCGCCGCGATTCGCGTGGTCCACCACGCTCGGCGGGTTGTGTTCTGCGTCCGTCTGCCCATCACACGTGATAGTAGGCGGTTTCCGTGGCCAGGCAGGAGGCTTCGCTCGATGCCTCATTGGTCATGGCTGGCCTCATCCGTCTCGGGATCGACGAAGACGGCCGGGCAGTCAATTGGTGCCGGCGTCCAGCGCCCGCGGGGGCCCCGATTCCGGCCCACGTGGCCTGTGGACTCCCGAGGCGACCTATATAGCGTGCGGGCGATCCCGATGATCGACGGGGACGCGGGATTGGCCCGTCCGTTGATCAGGAAGGAGAAGCGGCGGATGTCCTGGATCGTCAAGCCCGCCTCCCGGATGGCGCGTTCGGTGTCGCGCGTGAGTCGGCGACCGCCACCGAACATCCGCCACGGCAGGCCATGGCCCTCTGTATGCGCAGGAAGCCGGACCGTTCAGAGCGCACATGCTCGTAGAAGCGCAGCTGACCATCCGGCTTCAGGGCCCGCCGGACCTCCTCTGCCAACGCACCCGGCACGTCCGCGATCGTGCACAGCACCAGCGAGCACACCGCCACGTCGAAGCCGTCATCTTCCAGCGGCACATCCTCCGCCCGGCTCGCAACCAGCTCCACCCGGCACCGATGCCTCGGCCGCCGTATCGGCCGGCACCCGCAGCCTCGGCTCCGGCTCAACTGCGACGAGCTGGGCCACTTCGGGTGGATGGTGCCGGAAGTTCGAGCCCGTCCCCGCCCCGATCTCCACCACCCGACCGCGCACGCCCGCCAGCATCTCCCTGCGGTGCTCGATCGAACCGTGCGCCTCGGCGAAGGCGTTCATGCGTGGATAGAGACGCGCGAAGAGCGGATTCGACACCGCCTTGCCCATGACCTCCTCCTCGGTCGTGGCGGGCCGGGCACCCGAATGATCCTGCTAAGTAGATTAGTAATAGGCTCGCGTGGGCGGCCCGAAGTGGCGTGCCGCCCACCGCTCCGCCCTGCCCCGGAGGCCATTCGTGAGCCAAGGTATATCCGAAGTCGTGTCCAGCGGCCCGCTCCTGCTGGCGGCGCCACTCGCACTGCTCGCGGGCGGGGTGTCGTTCTTCTCGCCGTGCAGCCTGCCGCTCGTGCCCGGCTACATCTCGTACGCCACCGGCGTTTCGGCGGCCGATGCGCAGGCGGGCCGGGAGAGCCGGGGCCGGATGATCGCCGGGACGGCGCTGTTCATCCTCGGCTTCGCCACCCTGTTCGCCAGCTACGGCGCGGCCCTCGGGTACGCGGGAAACCAACTCCTCGAATACCAGGACCTGATCACGCGGATCCTGGGGGCACTCACGATCCTGCTCGGGCTGCTCTTCCTGGGAGCCTTCGAACGCGTCCCGTTGGCCGGACGCACCTTTCGCATCAGCTACCACCCGCGTGCCGGACTGGTCGGGGCCCCACTCCTAGGGGTGATGTTCGGCCTGGGCTGGACCCCGTGTATCGGCCCCACCCTCTCCGCCGTGATGAGCCTGTCCTTCACCACCGGCGGCGCGGGCCGCGGCGCACTGCTCGCCTTCGTCTACAGCATCGGCCTGGGCCTGCCGTTCCTCGTTGCGGCCATGGGCTTCCAACGTGCACTGCGGGCCTTCGGGTTCGCCCGCCGCAACGCCCGCGGCATCATGCGCTTCGGCGGCGCGATGCTGGTGATCGTCGGCATTCTGCAGGTCAGCGGAGCATGGACCTACCTGGCAGGGCTGCTGCGCTACTGGATCGCGGGCTTCCAGCCGGCGCTTTGAGTCCCGGAATGGCCCGGAACTGCCGACGCTGCCCGTCAGCAGGCCCACTGCCAAGTCGGCCTGGCCCGCGCCGTGCGGACGGTGCTGGGGCTCAGGGCCGGGACGCGGCGAAGAACGGCATGGTGTCCACCGGGACGATCTCGATGTTCTTGCCGGTGCGCGGGGCGTGGATGGCCTTGCCGTTCCCGACGTACATCCCGTTGTGCTGGCTGTCGTTGTACCAGTAGATGATGTCGCCGGGCTGCATGTCCGACCTGGACACCTTCCGGCCGGCGTCGTACATCTCCTTGACGGTGCGGGGCAGGGAGACCCCCGCCGAGCGCCAGGAGGCACCCACCAGTCCGGAGCAGTCGTAGGAGTTGGGGCCGGTCGAGCCCCACTCGTACGGTTTGCCGAGCTGGGCGTAGGCGAAGTCGAGTGCGGTCTTGGCGCGACCGCTGGCGGGACCGTTGTAGCTGGCCGCGGAGTCGCTGACGCCCGCGGCCGCGTCGTCGCGCTCCTGGGCGGCCTCCATCCTGGCGCGCTGCGCGGCGGTCAGGCTGTTGAGGAGCTTGCGCGCCTCGGTGAGTTTGGCCTGGACCGCGTCCTTCTTCTCCTTGGCCTTGGTGCGGGTCTCCGCCAGGGCCTTCAGCCGCTCCGTGGCGTCCGCGCGTTCCTGGGCGAGTTCGCGCTGCTTGCCCTGCAAGGCCCGGAGGGCTTCGGCCTGACGCGCGCTCGTGCGGCCGAGCACCTCGGCCTTCTCCAGGAAGTCGTCCGGATCGCTGGAGAGGAAGAGCTGCACGCTCGAATCGATGGCACCGCTGCGATACTGCTCCGCCGCCAACGGGCCCAGCTTCTCGCGCAGTTCGTTGAACTCCTGCTGCTTGCGGGCCAGCCGGTCCTGCGCACTGTCGACCTCGCGCTGCAGCTTCTTCTGCTTCTCCAGGACGCCGTTGTACTCCTCGGTGGGGCCCGTGGCCTCCTCGTAGAGCTTCTCCACCTGCTTGCGGACCTCGTCCACCGTGGGCTTCGGAGCCGCCTGGCTCTGCGTCGGGATGAGGCTCACCGCACCGGCGGCGACGCCGAGGGTGGCTATCCGGGCGCGGCTGGGCGGCTTGGGCCGACGGTGGGTTCCCATCGTGGGATGACTCCTCTGCGCGTGTGTGGACCGAGCGACGGCTTACGGCCGTCGGGTCGGTGCCGCGGCATCGGCCGACAAGCGCGTTAGAACTTAGTACCTTAGTAGTTTGGGTCGCAAGTGAGTCCGAGTGACAGGTGCGTCAACTGGTGTCGATCAGCCGAAAATCGGCGGACAGGCGACGAGTAGCGGCAGCAGCGGAACCACCACGGCCGCGGCGGCCACAGCCCCCCAGAACGCGGGGTTAGGGGCCTGGCGTGGGCCGAGGACTCGCTGCAGGCGGATCAGCACCGTCTGCCCGCCCGCCGCGAAGGCGCCCTTCGGCGTGCGGGCCGCCGCCATCTCGTACATCGCCGTGGCCAGGGCCTCACCCGAGTGGCGGCGCAAGGCGCGGTCATCGGCGACCATCTCCAGGAGGAGCGCGGTCTGTTCCCGACCATGGCGGGCCAACGTCAGCCGGCGGAACACCGAGTGGAACGCCTCCGCGGCGGCCAGGGCCAGATGATGACGCCCCACGATGTGGCCCTGTTCGTGTTCCAGTACGGCGGCGAGCTGCTCCGGCGCGAGTTCACGCACCGCCGCGTCACTGATCACCACGCGTGGGCGGCGACCGGGCAGGCAGTACGCGGCGGGGATGTCGTAAGGCAGGACCGTGGCGGACAACCGGGCGGAGTGGTGGCCGACCAGATCGACTGCCTCACGGTGCCGTGTCCGCGCGCGGCGTGCCCGTATGACATGGAAGGCGAAGCTCGCGATCAGGGCGATCCCGATGGTGGCGGGCAGGGCGACGGCGAGCCGGTCCGCCGTGGCGGGGTCGGGCTCGCCCGGGCCCACGTGCAGTCCGCAGGAGTGGAGCAGGCCCACCAGCCCCGCGTGCAGGTGCTCGGTGGGCATGGCCAGGTTGTACGCGGCGAGCGCGGCCCCGATCGCGAACGCGGCCATCAGCGCGTGCCACACCGCCGCCGCCAGGGCCGGGGCCCGGTGCGGCCAGGCCGCACGCAGGAGCAGGCGCGGGGCGACAAGACCTACGGCTGCCGTGTAGCAGACCAGGACGGGAGCCGCGTTCACGGCTTCGCCTGTCGTCCCACGTTCTGCAGGGCTTTGCGTAGCGCGGCCACCTCGTCCTCGGACATGCTCTCGACGAAGTGGACCAGCGCGGCCGAGCGGTCCTTGCTCTCGCCCAGGCCGTCCTCCATCAACGCGGCGGCGTACGCCTCGCGGCTGCGGACCGGTGAATACAACCAGGCCCGCCCCCGCTCCTGCTTTCCGCGCTGCAGCCAGCCCTTGGTGTAGAGGATGTTGGTGACGGTCATCACCGTGGTGTAGGCGATGGGGCGGGTCTTGTTGATGTCGTCGACGACTTCACGGACCGTGGCGGGACGGTTCCAAGTCCACAGGCGATCCATGATCTCCGCCTCGAGATCCCCCAGCCGCCGCATGACCCCGACTCCCTTTCACCACCGAATACGCAGGGCCATAGTAGACGTCTGCCCTGCACGGATTGCGCGGGCGGCTGACGTCACCGTGATGCCTGGACCGCAACCGCTGAGGAAGGTGTGGCCGGCCGGGGAGACCGGTCGGCCGCACCTGTCCCTCCCACAGGGCTCAGGCGGGAGCGAGCTGCGGTTCCTCTCGTGCGGCCAGGCTTCCGCTGCGCGAGAGCCCGGCGACCGAGGCTGCGCAACCGAGTCCGACGGCGGTGAGGACGCACCAGGCCAGCCATAGAGCGTCGTGTTGTTGCGCGAAACCCCAGAGAGCGCCGATGGCGAGGTTTCCGAGGGTGATGCCCAGACCGGAGACGGTGTTGTACAGGCCATAGTGGGTGGCCACGAGCTGGTTACCGGAGAGCCGGACGACCGTGTCCATCTCGAAGGGGTAGGCCACCGCGCTGCCGACGGCGAGCAGCGTTACCGCCGCGACGAGTGCGGCAAGGACGACCGGGGTGGCGCCGGGCGGGGTGAGGGCGAGAGGCAAGAAGGCCAGCCCCATCGCGGTCAGCCCGCGCACCATTGCCTGGGCGGGACTCCAGCGTTGCTTCGCCCAGCCCGTCAACCGCAACTGCCCGAGGACGGCGACCGCGGCCGAGACGACGAAGAGCCCGCTTGTCGCCCAAGTCCCCTTGACGCCCAGGGCAGCGGCCGCAGCCAGGGGCAGGGCCAGATAGACCTGGAAGGTCAGCACGTATGAGCCGATCATCGCGGTGGCGAAGAGCAGGAAGGGCCGGTTGGCCACCACCGTGCGCCATTGCGCCAGCACACCGTCCGGCGCGCCTGCTGTGCCTGCCGCCTCGCCGCGGCGGGCGGGCAGGGCACGCCACTGCAGCACCGTCAGGACGCCGAAGATCGCGGCTGCCACGGTGCACACGAGGCGGAAGTCGGCCGCGAGCAGCGCGAGTCCGACCAGCGGGCCGAGGAGCATGCCGGCCTGGTAGTAGACGTTGAAGGTGGCGAAGGCGTCCACGCGCCGCTCACCGGCCTCGGCGGCGAGGTAGGCGCGGACAGCCGGGTTGAACAGGGCGCCGGCGAAGCCGGTGGCCGCCGAGGCCGCGATCAGGGCGGGGAGGTTGTCGACCCAGCCGAGCAGGCCGAAGCCGAGCGTGCGCAGCAGGCAGCCCGCCATGATCGGGCCCTTGTAGCCGAAGCGGTCGGCGAGGGTGCCGCCGATGAGGAACATGCCCTGCTGGGAGAAGTTGCGCACGCCCAAGACGAGCCCGACCGCCCAGGCCGCCAGGCCGAGACTGCCGGAGAGATGGGCGGCGAGGTACGGCATGAGCATGTAGAAGGCGAGGTTGATGGCGAACTGGTTGGCCATCAACAGCCGCACGGCGGGCGGGAAGGAGCGGGTCTGGCGCCACAAGGTCTTCACCGGGCGGCCCCCGCGAGAGCCTGCTCGGCGACGCTCCACTCGCCGGTCGCGGCGACGGGATCAGCGATGTGGGTGCAGCGGGTCCAGCGGGTGACCACTCGGTCGGTGGCGTGGGCGATCTCGTCCGGGTCGTCGGCGGGCAGGTGGCCCAGGAGGCGGTGCTCGCCGCAGTAGGCGTCGTCGAAGACCGTGCTGACGTAGCGCTGCGGGCCGTCGGGGAAGACGGCGACGATCCGGTCCTCGGCAGGCAGGGTGCGGGCCAGCCAGCGCGCGACCAGAGCGACCGCGCCGACGCTCCAGCCGCCGGTGGCGTAGTGGTGGCGGGCGAGTCGGCGGGCGGCCCACACCGCTTCGGGGGCGGCGACCCAGTGGACCTCGTCGAACAGGTCGTAGGCGACATTACGGGGGTAGATGCTGCTGCCCAGGCCGCGCATCAGCCGCTGTGCCGCGGGCTGGCCGAAGATGGTCGAGCCGGTGGTGTCCACGCCGACGACCCGCAGGTGAGGGAAGTAGCTACGCAGTACGGAGGCGATTCCGGCTGAGTGACCCCCGGTGCCGACCGACACCACCAAGGTGTCGATACGGCCGAGCTGGGCGACGAGTTCGTGGGCGAGCGGGGCGTAGGCGGTGACGTTGTCGGGGTTGTTGTACTGGTCCGGACACCAGGCGTCCGGGTGGGCGGCGAGGAGTTCCTCGACGCGCCGGCGGCGGGCCTCCTGCCAGCCCCCAGCAGGATGTGGGGTGTCCACGAGGCCGACCTCGGCGCCGTACGCGGTGAGCAGCCCGGTCATGAGGGGTTCCATTCCGGGGTCGGTGACGACGGTGACCGGGTGGCCGTAGGTGGCGCCGGCGAGCGCGAGGCCGAGACCGAGGGTGCCGGAGGTGGACTCGATGATGCGCGCGCCGGGCAGCAGCTGTCCGCGTTCGCGGGCGGCACGGACCATGTACAGGGCGGTGCGGTCCTTGATGCCGCCAGGGTTGTGGCCTTCGAGCTTGGCCCAGAAGCCACGTCCGGCGGCGGTGAAGGGTTCGCCGATCCACAGCGTGGGGGTGTCGCCGACCAGGCCGGCGGGTGTGTGCATCGGGCGTTTGGTGTCGGACAGCAGCTGGGCGGGTGAGGTGGGGACGGCAATGCGGGTGAGGTGGTTCATGGCGTGCTTCTCCTGCGGCCGGCGCCGCGAACGGGAGCCGGTCGTGTGCCGGGGGAAAGATGCGGAGGTGATCGGGCTACCGCGCCGGAGTCGTACGTAAGGGCGCGGCAGCGGAGTCGATCAGGTCCGCCACACGCCGATGCGCGCCCGCGTCTGCCCGGTATCTGGCACGCCGGGCGCCGGGGGTGAGGGCTGCAGGGCCGGAGACAGAGACTGGGTATGCGTGCCGGGTTGCTCGGCGGGCGGGGCGTCAACGACCGCGGGAACGGCCAGGGTGACATCGCGCGGGGGTTGAACAGTCGGCTCGTCCAGGCCCCAGCAGTGAACACCACCGTTGTCCGCTGGAGGAGTCTGCTGGATCGTCGCTTGCTGTGACGGCACCGCAGTCGGCCCGCAGTTCGCGGAGGAGGCGAGCAGCAGGGCGTCGGCCTGCCCTGCCGGGGTCGTTGCAGGGCCGTGTGCGCAGGCCAGAAAGTGCACAAGCGCGGCCAGCAACACCACGAGCACCGCTCCGGTCCGTGACACGGAGCGGCCGCTTCGAGGGATCGAGCCAGCCCACATGAACACAAAGAGTAATCACGCGAGTACATAAGGTTCTTGTCAAAGGAAGCGTCTCCGCGCGCCCTCAAGCCTCGGCACGAGGCTGACATTCCCCGCACTGCCTGGACCCGTACACGTTTTGGGCGGATGCCGGTACGGGTGGCTCACGTTGCCGCCGATCACCGCATCGGGTGAATCCGGCCCCCGATCGGCCTCATCCAACCTCCGTCGTCCGGCATCCGGAGGTTTCCTGAGCGGGAGTACACCAGGAGACCCGGATGCGGCACACCACTACCAGCACGGTCAGGCCCGCGGCAGCCCGCGGCCTGGGTGCTGTCGTGCTGCTCGCTCTCCTGGCCCTCCTGCACGCGACGTTCAGCCCCGGCCCGTCCCACATTTCCGGGCTGGACCTGGACGGCTGCCGACTGCGAGCGGCCGCCTCGAACCCACATAACTGCCAGCCGGTGGCGAACGTGCTTGCCACTGGAGTAGGCGCCGCAGGGCACCACGGCGGCGACGCCTCGCAGTCCTGCGACGCTCCCGGTTACGGGCCACGCCAGCTCGCGGACACTTCCCCTTCGCGTGCCGCTTCCGGCGCCACGTCCGGCGTTCCCATGCCCCCCTCGCAGGGCAGCGCGTCACCCGCCGAAGCGGGTGCTTCCGCGCACGACTCGCCCTCTGGATCGGTCGTCCTGCGCTGCTGAGCGGAACCGGCCGCCCCGCCCCGACCTGGGTGCGGGGCGGTCCGCCGTTCCACTCATTTCCCCAGCAGCACTGTAGGAGCACCGCCATGCCCGGAGACGTCTACGCCGCCATCAGTGCACTCGCTCGCGCCGAGATCACCCGCACACTCACCCAGCCCGCCTGCCCTCCGGCGAAGGAAGCCGCAACGCCCGACGAGATCGTCACCGCGAGGTCCTCGGCCGAAGTCGCCTCGTCCGCGCACTCCCGGCGGCGTCTGCGCACACGGGCCACCGCGGTCCTGCGCCGTCTCGTCGCCGTCCGCGGGTAGCGCCGCACCGCCAGATCGGCTCTCACCGGCTTCCTACATCCGGCAAGGTCCGCCGAACCGGGTGATTGCTCCTGCAACGAGTGTGCCGGTGTTGCTCATGTCACCTTTTCTACCGAGGAGTTCAGCATGTCCAAGGGATGCAGACCGGTAGCGTTTTGGCGTCGGTACGAGCGCAACGCCGGGGGTCCAGCCGTGATTCGTCGCATGGCAGCAGCAGTCGTGCTGCTGGCCGCGGCTGTCCTGTTGCACTTCGGCACGCCTCACCACAACTCGGCCGCACCGAACATGGTGTCGGCGATGGCACCCGCAATCGAATCGGAAAGCAGGAAGCCGCAGGCATCCTCGTCCGTTTCCCTGCATGTCGGCACCGGCTCGAAGCCTCACCAGGCAGACGCGGAGACTCTCGCGCTGCCGCCGCGGACGGGACATCCCGTCGAGACGCCGTCGCTCTCCACCGACGCAACCGCGGACCCTACGGTCACGTCGCTCGCCTCGGTGTCCGGCCGGGCCCATCCCCGCACAGCGAGAGACGCCTGGAATCCGGGCGCCGGACTCGCACCTGACTCCACCACACTGCAGACCTTCCGCTGCTGATCGGCAGCGTGCTGCACGCACCCATCCCCACGTCCGGTACGTACTGCAACCACCGTCAGCCGAGCGACGAACCGCCGCTCGCCACGGCTCGTTGACGCACACCCGGACGCGTGCAGCACGCACTCTTCGCGCCCCTTCGTCCTAAGAGCCCCACGAAGAGTCACGAGGTCGATTCACATGCACACCCTCATCGAGCACGCCCGCGAGTTCCCACAGAAGATCTCCGACCAGCAGGAGGAGTTCGGGCGGCTGGCCCTGGGCCAACAGCCCCAAGCCCTGTTCATCTCCTGCTCCGACTCCCGCGTCATCCCTGCTCTGTTCACCGGCGCCCGCCCCGGTGACCTCTTCGAGCTGCGTACCGCGGGCAACATCGTCCCGCCGTACCGGAGCCAGACCGCCTGCGGTGTGGCCGGCTCCCTCGAATTCGCCGTCCAGGCCCTGGGCGTGCCCGACATCGTCGTGTGCGGCCACTCGCACTGCGGTGCCGTGCAGGGGCTGATGCGCGAGCAGAACGTGCAGACGATGCCGCTCGTAAGGCGCTGGCTGGCCCGGGCCGGGTACCGAGCCCGGGGCGACGAGGCGTGGCAGACCCGAGGTCTGGGCGAGGACCCCACCGCCGTGGCCCAGCAGCACGTGCTCACCCAGCTCGACCATCTGCGCAGCTACCCGTTCATCGCCCGGCGCCTGTCGTCGGGGCGGCTGCGGCTGCACGGCTGGTACTACACGGTCGAGACCGGTGAAGTCCTCTTCGCCGTGCCCGGCACCCGTGGCTTCAAGCCCCTGTGACCCGACCGGACCACGGCCCCACACGGCCCACCTCGTTCCGGTCGCCCTTCACGCGACGTTCCTTCCCCCACAGAGAGAACGCCATGACTTCATACTTCTCCTCCCTCCGGTCCGCCCTGCGTACCGACTTCACCTCGTCCCTGGTCGTCTTCCTCGTCGCTCTGCCCCTGTGCGTGGGCGTCGCCGTCGCCTCCGGCGTCCCGGCCGAACTGGGCCTGATCACCGGCATCGTCGGCGGCCTGGTCACGGGGCTGCTGCCGGGCAGCAGCCTCCAGGTCAGCGGGCCAGCCGCCGGACTCACAGTCCTCGTTCTCACCGCCGTCCAGGACTACGGGCTGTCCACCCTCGGCGTGATCGTCCTCGCCTCCGGACTGCTCCAACTCACCCTCGGAGCACTGAGGTTGGGCCGCTTCTTCCGCGCCATCTCGCTGTCCGTCGTCCACGGCATGCTCGCCGGCATCGGCCTCGTCCTGATCGCCGGACAGCTCTACGCTCTGGCCGACCGCAAGGCGCCGGGCACCGGCACCGCGAACGTCGCCGGACTGCCCGACCTGGGCATGGACGTTCTCCTCTCCGACCCTGCCTTGATCGCCGTCGGCATCGGGACGGGGACGATCGCCGTCATGGCGCTGTGGAAGAAGCTGCCCGGCAAGGCGCAACTGCTGCCCGGTCCGCTCGTCGCGGTCGGCGCGGCCACCCTGGCCACCGTCGTCTTCGACCTGCCCATCGCCCGCGTCGAGGTCAGCGGCCTCATGGAAGCGATCCAGCCGCCCGGCGGGAGCGACTTCGGCAAGCTGACCGAGGCCGGGCTGCTGACCACCATCGTCGCGTTCACCCTGATCGCCTCAGCGGAGTCACTGTTCAGCGCCGCGGCGGTGGACCGGCTGCACACCGGCCCGAAGACCAACTACGACAAGGAGCTGATGGCCCAAGGCGCGGGAAACACCATCTGCGGGATGCTCGGCGCGCTGCCCATGACCGCCGTGATCGTCCGCAGCGCCGCCAACGTCCAGGCGGGCGCCCGCACCAAGGCTTCCCGCGTCCTGCACGGCCTGTGGCTGCTGCTCTTCGCCGCCCTGCTGCCCGGCGCACTCGGCGTGATCCCCGCCGCCGCACTCGCCGGGGTTCTCATCCACGCCGGCTTCAAGCTGCTGCCGGTCAAGGAACTGGGGCCGCTGTGGCGCGAACACCGCAGTGAGGCCGTGGTGCTGGTGATCACGGCCGGGGCGATCCTGGTCACCAACATGTTCGAGGGCGTTCTGATCGGGTTGCTGCTCGCGGTGGTGAAGACGGCCTGGGAGACCTCGCACGTCCACGTCGACGTGAATGACGAGGGGGCGGGCGCGGTGCGGGTGAGTATTCGCGGTCACGCGACCTTCCTGCGCCTGCCGCGCATCCTCGACGCCCTGGAACGGCTGCCCGCCAACCGGCCCATCGAGCTCAACCTCACCGGTCTGCGGCACCTCGATCACGCCTGCATGAGTGCATTGCAGCACTGGGCGGACCAGCACAACGCGCACACCGTTCAGCCCGAGCGCACCATCGCCTCGGTGTGACCCGGCGGCCCGTGGGTCGGTGTTTCGGCCGACCCGCGGGCCTTCGGTTACATACGGGGTGAACGGCTACCGGCGTTCACCCGTACCCCCTGTCGTAGTCGTACACCCGGCCGCCGGCGCGGCAGGACCAGCCCGGATACGGAGAGGCACGTGCCACAGCACCCCGAGCAGTCACAGCAGCCCCAGCGAGGACGCACAGGCCGTGCCCAGCCCACCTCCCGCCTCATAGGCGGCGTCGCACTGACCGCAAGCCTGGCTCTTCTTCCGCTGGCCACCGCATGCAGCGGAAGCGGTGAAGACGACGCAAAGGCGAGTAGCAAGCCGACGAAGATATCCGCCTCACCGGCGGCCGAACTGGTGGCGCCGGCGAAGGTGGAAGTGATCGCCAATCTGACCGGCTGCAAGCCCAAGATCCGTATCGACGCGGACGAATTGCGCCAGGGGCTCTGCCACACGCCGAAGGTCGACTACCTCATCACCACCTTCCCGGAGGAAAAGTACAAGCAGACCTGGCTGGACTCCGCCGCCATTTACGGGGGCAAGTACCTGGTCGGCACGCGCTGGGTCGTCAGTGCGAAGGAGCCGGAGATGCTGGACGAATTCCGCGCCAAGATCGGCGGGAAGATCCAGCAACTGCGTGGCATAGGCCCGACCCCGGGCCCGTCCTAGCCGCCGTCACATCCCCCACCAACCACGCGGCCCCAGTCGGCCACGACCACCCGCACAACCCCCGTCCCCGGAGGCTGCTCCATGCCCACGGCACCACGCCGGACCAGGAAACCGCTGACCGCCCTACTCCTGGTCGGCGCGGTGCTCACCCTCCTCCTCGGCGGCGCCGGAACCGCCTCCGCCCACGCCGTCCTGACCAAGTCCGACCCGGCTGACGTCTCCGTCCTCAAGACCGCGCCGAAGCAGCTCACGCTCACTTTCAACGAAACCGTCAGCCTCGCCGACGGCTCACTGCGCGTCCTGTCCCCGAAGAACCTGCGGGTCGACCGAGGAACCGTCGGGCACGCAGCCGGGAAGACGAACACCGCCCGCGTGCAGCTGACCGGCAAGTTGCCCGAGGGCACCTACACGGTGTCATGGCGGGTCGTCTCCTCGGACAGTCACCCGATCTCCGGCGCGTTCGCCTTCTCCATCGGCCAACCGTCCACCACCACCGCCACGGTGCCGGTCGAATCCCGGGCCGACACCGCCACCTCCCGTCCTTACGGCTTCTTCCGCTACGTGGCCTACAGCGGTCTGGCCCTGCTCATCGGCGTCGCCCTGTTCACCCTCGTTTGTTGGCCGGCCGGCGCAGGCTTGCGTCCGCTGCGCCGGCTCCTGTTGACCGGCTGGGTGGCGCTGTTCGCCTCCACCGTTGTCCTGTTGCTGCTCCGCGGCCCCTACGAGACCGGCAAGGGCCTCGGCGCCGTGTTCGACCTGTCGCTGTTGGGTCGGACCCTCACAGGTAGGAGCGGGTGGGCTCTGGGCGCACGGTTGTTGCTGCTCGCGGCGGCGGGAGTCTTCTTGGCGCGGCTGGTCGGCCGCCTCCGCAGTGAGGGCGACAGCACGTCGCCCGATCCGGTCACCGCACCCACCTCCGACCAGCTCACCGCGCGACCGCAGTTCGGTGTCGGCACACGAGTCGTGGGCGTGCTCGTCGCTGTGTGCCTGGCCCTCACCTGGGCCGCGGCCGAGCACGCGTCCGCCGGTCTCCAGGTGCCGCTGGCGATCCCTGTCTCCGTGCTCCATCTGCTCGCCATGGCGGTGTGGCTGGGTGGTCTGGTCGCGCTGGTGGTCGCTCTGTTCCGGGCGCCCGCCGACATGGTGATCCCAGTTGCAGCGGTCGCGCGCTTCTCCCAGCTGGCTTTCACCTCGGTCGCCGTCCTGGTCGTCACCGGTGTCTACCAGTCCTGGCGTCAGGTCGGTTCTCTTGAAGCGCTGTCCACCACCGAGTACGGCAGGGTCCTCGCTCTCAAGTCCATCGCCGTGGTCGTGGTGCTGACCGTGGCCGCCTTCTCGCGCCAATGGACCGCGCAGCTCCTCCGGGAGAAGCCACAGAAGGCGCTCGTACCCGCAGCCGAGCCCCAGCACGTACGCGTCGCGCAGACCGTCGGCGTGGGCGCCTCCTCGACCAGCGCAATCGCCGAGAACGCAGACAGCCTCACGGGCCCTCCCGCTGCGGGTGATCCCGCCGAAGAACCAGGCTTGCCCGATTTCGGCACACCCCGGCGCGCCCTGCGCCGTTCGGTCGCCGTCGAGGCAGTGCTCGGTGTCGTCGTCCTGGTGATCACCACAATGCTCACCGGAACCCAGCCCAGCCGAGCCGCCGTGGAGAGTGCCGCCGCGCTCGCCGCATCCCGGGAACCCACGGTGCAGGTGGCGTTGGTCCCCTTCGATGTCGGCATACCGAACGGGAACGGCAGGGTGCAGATCACCTTCTCCCCGGGGCGCGTTGGCGACAACACCGTGGAGGCCGTGACGTACGGGGCCGACGGGCTTCCTTTCGCAGCCCCCGAGGTCCGTGTCAGCCTCACGCAGCGTGCCCAAGGGGTGGGCCCGTTGGATGCGAAGCTCGTTGACCGGGGCGGCTACTGGACCACCGACCGCCTGCGGCTTCCGTTGCCCGGGTCCTGGACCCTGCGTGTCACCGTGCGCCTGACCGACATCGACCAGGTCACGGTCACCAAGGACGTGAACATCAGGCCGTCACCGGCCTGACCGACCTGGCGTCCGGCACGCTCCTCGCAACCGACGGGTGCGCACCGAACCTGGGCGGCGGAGGCTCACGGCGTCGGCTCCCGACCCACGAAAGGGCGGGAACCACCGGGCGCGCCCCCGGCGGATCCCGCCCCTTCGTACGTGGTGGTTCAGGCTGCCAGTGTGGAGACCTGGCCGCGAGCAGGCTTCGGTTCGAGGACGCGTTCGGCCAGGAAGCCGAACAGGAGCCCGAACGCCGACCACAGCACGGCCTGCACGCCGACGGACGCCAGCCGGAACTCCCACAGGTCGGTGGCCGGGAAGCCCTTAGGAGTGTTCTCGCCGGACGGCAGAACGACCATCGCAATCGCCACTACCGCGACGAAAGCGAGGCCGGCGGCGATGGAAGCGTTCCAATTCCCCCACGCCGGGGCGAGCCTTCGACCCAGCAGGAGGGCGGCGATGCCCAGCAGCACGCTGAGGGCGATCATCAGGACGAACAGGATGGTGCGCTTGTCGAGGGTGTCGGGGTTGCCTACGGCGGGCGGGTTGGCCGGGTACTTCAGGATCGGCACGAGGTAGACGAGGAGGAACCCGGCGAGGGCAGTCAGCCCCGCCGTAGCCCGGGCGCCGAACCGGCCTATGCGACCCAGCGCGAAGCAGAAGGCGAGGGCAGCGATGCCGCCGATGGCGACGCCGAAGACGAGGACACCCGTGGCCAGACCTGCGGTCGACTGCACGGATCGACTGACGAGTTCCTCGCCCATGGCGCCCATGTCGTGGGAGTTGGCCTCTTCGAACGCGATGGCCGCATCCACCGGGCCTTCCCCGACCAGGTAGGCGAAGACGAAAGCGAGCACGCCCGCGCCGATGCCGGCGAGCATGCCGCGCACCAGCAAGGTGCGTACGGTGACGGAGTTCATGGCAGAGGCTCCGTCAGTGGCAGGGGAAGCCGAGGAGGTGGCGGGCGTCGTGCACCCACTCGTGCACGCCCTCACCGGAGACCACGGCCGTGGCGCCCTGCTCGGCGCCGACGAAGTACAGCAGGACCAGCATCAGAACGCCGAAGAAGACGGCCCAGGGGGCGATCGCCCGCAGCGGCAGCGGCGTGAGGGTCTGAGTGGTGGGGGTGGGGGCAGCGGTGGACTGCGCCATGGCGAGACCTCCTCGGGAACATCGCGTCCCGCATCGTGTGGAGCACTCGACGACAGCGTTGGGTCTGACTCACCACCCTCGCCTCGTTGGCTGGGTGGCACACAGTGGCGCGACCGTGCCGGGCTTGCACCGGCTTCCGTGGCGCCGTCGTCCTTGTCGCCCCAGATGGTAGGGGTAATACGAACTTCGGCCAACATGGCGTACGCCACCTACGATGAACCGCCCCCGGCGACCCGACGAAAGGCCCCGCATGACCGTCCGGCTCACCCTGCTGTGCGCCGCCGCTTCCGTCGAGCGCGACGCACGCTTCGCCGACGTGCCCCTCGACGAGCGAGCACTGCGGCAGGCGAAGGCAGTAGCCGCAGCCCTGCCCTCGGCCGCCAGTCTGTACGCGGCGCCGTCGCAGCGGTGCACGCAGACGGCCCGAGCCCTGGGCTGGGATGCGGTCACCGCGGAACCGGCGCTGCGGGACATCGACATGGGCTCCTGGCGCGACCGCACGCTCAGCGAGGTCGCGGCCAGTGACGGTGCCGGTCTCGCCGCCTGGATGTCGGATCCGGAAGCGGCGCCGCACGGCGGCGAGTCCCCAGCCGACATCTGCCGGCGGGTCGCCGCCTGGCTGGACGCGCTGCCGGCCGACGCAGGGCGAGTTCTGGCCGTGGTCGAGCAGGCGGTCGCGCGCGCCGCTGTGGTCCACGTGCTGGACGCGCCGCAGCGGTCCTTCTGGAACGTCGACGTGCCGCCGTTGTCCGCCGTGCAGCTCACCGGCCGCAACGGCCGCTGGAATCTGCGGATGGGGGATGTCTCCTCCGGCACGCCAGTGGGTGGAGACGACTGAACGTCGTGTTGACACGCATGCCGTGGGCGCCGGTTCCTTGCGCCCCCGCGTGTCTGTGGGACGGAAGTGGTTCCGCCCCACAGACACACGAAACGCGGATCAGCTCGGCGACGAAGCGGCGCGCCGCTTCACCAGCCACCACGCACCGCCGCCCCCGGCGAGCAGCGCCACGACGATCCCGCCGATGAGCACGCCCGCGGAGCCGTTGTCGTCCTCCTTGGCTGCCTTGGCTGCCTTGGCGTCGGTGTCGGAGCCCGCGGCCGCGACGTCCGACTCGGTGGCCGACGGGGTCGGGCTGGGCTTCGCACTCTTCGTCGGGCTGTCACTGGGACTGGGGCTCACCGGCGTGGCGCCCGGGGCAGCGGCTTTCAACCTCAGGACGGGCGCGGGCTGTTCGGGCTCCGCACCGCCGTCGGGCAGCTCGATCCAGCGAGAGACCTCGCCGTTGCTGTAGGTCTCGATCGTCTTGAACGCGATCTCCTTCGCGTCCGGCAGCTGCCGCACCTTGATCTCGTACTCGGCGTCAACCCCGGCCTTGAGAGCCGTACCGCCGACGGTGTATCCGTCCGCGGTGGCCTTCAACTTCCAGCCCTTGGGGGCTTCTTCGAGCGTCACGTCGCCGGGAGCGATGCCGTCGGGCAGCACAATGCGCAGTTCGGTGAAGCCCGCGGAGGCGGACTCGGCTTCGGAGACGAAGCTGAGCGTGACGTTCTCGGCCAGGGCCTGGGCCTTCTCGGACTCGACTTCCGCGTGCGCGGCGGCAGGTGCCGCCAGGGCGAGCGTGGCCGTCAGCGCGACGGCACCGGCGAGCGCGATACGGCGACCCGCACGGGCCACGGGGTGCGTGGACATGGACACAGGGGGACTCCTTGCTGATACGGGAAGAGCCGGTCCCGTGGCTTACCGGGACCGGGTGACGGGCTGGAGGTGCTCCCGCCGCGGTGGTCCCCTGCGCACCACCGCGTGCTCCAGTACGTCGTCCCATGCCGGTGCCGCCACCTCGAACGAGGCGTCCAGGCGCCGGTCGGGCAGCGCGAACACCCTCCGGCCGGTGCCACAAACCGGTCGGGGCAGCACCTGAGACAGGGCCGCGACGGCTGCCCTGGCGAGCGTGCCCAGCGCGCCGAGCGCGGCTGTGACCCGTGCGTCCGCCCGGTGCAGCAGCCAGGCCACGACCAGCGCGGCCACGACATGGACGGTCGTCATCGCTGTTCCGGCATGGTGCCAGGCGTGGCCGTCCCCGACCGCAGCCGCGCGGTGCCCCGCGTGCATCGCATGTCCCGCCATGCCTGCCGGCGACGCCGGCGTGCCACCGTCCGCGTAGGACATGGCGAGATGCAAAGCGCCCTGCATCGTCAGCGTGCACGTGACAGTCGCGGCCGGCGTGTAGCGGTGTCGGGCCAGCGGCCAGACCGCCGCGAACTGGGCCACGATCGACGCGCCCACCAGCCGCCAGGGCACCGTGCCTTCGGCGATCGCGTGGTGACCGAACGTCGCGAGCACGGTGCCGAGCACGGCGAACAGACCGGACCGTGCGCACGTCCCTGCGCGGCTGGTCCGGCTGTCTCCGGCACGCTCTTCGTGCCCGGTCACGTGATCACGTGGCACGGTCGCCCATCATTCCTTACCGAGCGCCTTGGCGAGGAGGTCCGGAGTCCGGGTGGAGAGATAGAGGTAGGGCGTGGGGTCCTCCGGATCGAGTACCTCGACGCGCACCGCGTTGGGCAGGAAGCTGCGCATCACCATGAAGGCCCGAAGATCTGCTTTGTACGTCCGCCACGCCCGGGCCTCCTCGCCTTGCAGGGCCTCCGGCTGCCCGAGGTCCTTCAGCGGGATGCGGGCATCGGCCACGAACAGCGTGTCGCCGGTGACCCGGATCCGTGTCGAGCCCTGTGAGCTGACGTACATCCCGGCCAGACAGGTGCCGATGGCCAGAGCGATGAGCGCGGCGACGGGGCCGTAGGGAAAGAAGACGAGGGCGAGGGAGATGCCGAAGAGGGCGGCCATGACCCACCAGGTCTTCGGCGCGGTCAGACGTTCGTCGTAGATGATCCGGCTGGTGGAGGTCACGGGCGTTCACCTTGTCGTATACGGCAGATGCGGTGGGGCTGTTCACAGGGGCAGGAAGGTGCGGGCACGGGGGTGGTGGGTCAGGGTCGCGCCGGTGTCGATCTCGTGGAACCAGGCGTGCAGGCGCAACGATCGGTCCGCCAGCCGGGGCACGACGCACGGATAGGCGCTAAGCACGTCGACCTGTGTCAGGACGTGCCAGTGCCCGGCGGCGGTGAAGTCTTCGGTCAGTGGGGTGGCGTCGTCGGACCCGGCGGCGACGGCCGTCGTCAGGTTGCCGTGCATCTCCGCCGAGACGACGTCGCAGTGCGAGTGGCCGCAGACGATGATGTCCGAGACCCCAAGTTCGTTGACCGCGTACTCGATCGTCCTGGCTTCGCCGCTCGGCGTCTTCGCGTCGTAGGGCGGTATCACCCCTCCGTACGTGCGCAGTTCGAAGAGGTCTCCGGGCTGGGCTGCGGTGAGGAGCGCGGGCACGACGCGGGCGTCCGAGCAGGCGATGAACACCGCCCGAGGGCGGTGGTACCGGGAGAGGCCGCCCAGGTGCAGGGTGTGGGCCGCCGCGCGGGCGCGGAAGACCCGGGCCTGGTCGATCAGGTACTGCATGGTGTGGCCTCCCCGCTCACGTCAGTCGGCCAGCTTTTTGTCGATGAGCGCCTTGAACGCCTCGTAGGAGCTGGGGTTGGTGATCCGCTCTCCGTCGAAGAAGAAGGTGGGGGTGCCCTGGACGCCCAGGCCGAGGCCGTCGCGCTGGTCGGCCTGGATGCGTGCGGCCACCTTCGGATCGGCGAGGTCGGCGTTGAATCGGGTCATGTCGAGGCGGAGTTCCTTGGCGTAGTCGCGGAAGACGGACTCCTTCGACTCCTGGGCTTCGCCCCATTCCTTCTGGGTGGTGAAGAGCTTGTTGTACATCTCCTCGAACTTGCCCTGGCGGGCGGCGGCTTCGGCGGTTCGGGCGGCGAGTTCGCCGTTGCGGTGGCCGGGCATGGGGAAGTAGCGGGCGACGAAGGTGACCCGGTCTCCGTACTCCTCGCGCAACTGTTCCACCACCGGGTAGTAAGCCCCGCAGCCCTCGCACTCGAAGTCGAGGAACTCGACCACCGTGAGCTCACTCTTCTTGGGCTCGCTCAGGCGGTGGCTGGAGTCGCGCACAGGCAGAGCCTCAGCCGCCGGCTTCACATCCAGGCCACTACTGCTCCGCTCTTCGGGGGAGAACAGCAGGTAGGAGCCGAAGGCGGCGGCGAATCCGGCCACGAGTACGGCGGCGGCGATCAGTTGCTTCTTCAGCTTGCTCATGATTCCTCGGGGGTACGGGTGTGGGCGGGGCGCCGGTCTCGGGCGTGGAGGCCGGCCAGGTAGGCGTTGTAGGCGGCGAGGGGGTCGTTCGCGTCGCCTCGGTCGATCTGCCGGTCGATACGGCGGGCTTCGCGCTGGTCGGAGCGGACCCACTGGATGGCCAGGATGATCGTGGTGATCAGGACGGGGATGTCGCCGGTGGCCCAGGCGATCGCGCCGGCGTCGTACTGGTCGTCCATCGCCCGCTCGACCCATGGCCGGTCCAGCAGCGACCACCAGCCCTCGCCGATCAGCGCGGTGGAGCTCATCAGCGAGATGCTGAACCAGGAGTGGAACGGCATCGTCAGGATCAGCACGAACAGTCGGCCCAGGTGCGGCGGGCGGCGCGGGCCGGGGTCGATGCCGATGACCACCCAGAAGAACAGCAGGCCGACGGCGAGGAAGTGCACCAGCATGAACATGTGCCCGAGGTGGCTGCGCATCAGCGTCTCGAACAGCGAGGTGTAGTAGACGACGAAGGCGCTGCCGATGAACAGCACGCTCGCCACCACGGGGTGGGAGACGACCTTGACGTAGCGGCTGTGCAGCAGCTTCATCAGCCACTCGCGCGGCCCGTCCGGTTCGCCCTTGGGGGCAGTGGGCAGGGTACGCAGGGCGAGGGTGGCGGGGGCGCCGAGGACCAGCAGGATCGGCACCGTCATCGCGAGGATCATGTGCTGGCCCATGTGCACGCTGAACAGCACCTTGCCGTACACGTTGAGCCCGCTCATGGTGGCGAGCACGGTCACCGCCAGGCCCGCGAGCCATGAAATCGTCCGGCCGACCGGCCACTTGTCGCCCCGTGCGCGGAGCTTCCGTACGCCCGCCAGGTACAGAAGTGCCGCCGCGGCCGTACCGAAGGCGAACAGCGGGTCGAAGTGCCACTGGGTGAACAGCGGCGTCCACGGGAAGTCGCCGAGCGGTGGCGGCATGGCGAAGCCGAGCAGTTCCTCGGTGGGGGAGAGCTCGGCGTCTCCTGAGCCGGGTGCCGGGGTGCGGGCGAGTCCGACGGCGAGGCCCATAGCGGCCGCCATGAGCAGGAGTTCGCCGGCCGCGAGCCGCACGAACGCACTCCGCCCGCCCCCGTTCAGGGCGGGCAGGGTGCGCCGTCGGTGCCACCAGCCGATGCCGCCGAGGACGGCGAGCGCCGCTGTCTTGGCGAGCACCATCAGCCCGTAGCGGCTGGTGAACACCTCGCCCACGGTCGGGAACCGGACCGCTGCGTTCACGATTCCGCTGGCCGCGACGGCAATCAGTGCCCAGCCGGCGAGCGGGCTGAAACGCCGGATCGCGGTCGCCGCATCCGACTCGCGGCGTGCGGCGGCCACGAGGACGAAGAGCAGCCCGCCGACCCACACGGCCACACCCACCAGGTGCAGGGCGAGGCTGGTGACCGCCGCGTCGTGATTGCCCGCCGCCGAGGAGTGCCCGGTGAACGCGGGCGGCAGCAGCCCCGCGAGCGCGACCAGCAAAGCCAGGCGAGCCCACCACGCCGTGCCGATCCCCACACAGAAGGTCGCGACAACTCCTGCTGCCGCCGCCATGAGGGCGTACGAGCGACCCTGGGCATCGGTGGTGACGAAGTCGGCCACCACGGCGGCGGACGCCACCTCGCCGACCGGCTGGGCGAACAGGTCCGACAACGTCAGGATGAGGGTCGCCACTGACGCGGCGGCCCACACCCCGGCCCCGACTGCGGCCCAGGTGAGATAGCGCAGTTGGGTCGGGCCGAGCTTCCTGCCGCCGGGCAGCAGCACGGCGACGAGCAGCAGCGCGCCGATGGTGGCCACGGCGGACGCGTCGACGATCGTACGGGCCACCGGCAGGCCCCAGGCGGTGAGCGCACCGGCATCCGGGATGCCGGGGACCTGGGCCGCCGCGCCGCCGCCGGCCCACACGGCGACCGCCATCACCGCGACCGCGACGCCGAGCGAGGCAGCCAGGACGAGCGGCAGCCGCGGAAGCCGACGGGGTTTGACGGTGGCCTCAGCCGCCATGACCGGCTCGCCTCCGCCGCACCACGTACACGCCCACGGCCGCCAGGGTCAGGACCAGCGCGCCGCCACCCACGAGGGCGGAGACGCCCGTGCCGGATGATTCCCCACCCGGTGCGTCGGCCTGGGCCGCACGGGCGGCAGGCGACGGTGGTGCGTCGGCCGACTGTTCCGCTTGCGGCGTCGGGCTCGTGCTGCCGACCGCCTTGACGGTGAACGTGTACGAGCCGGAGACCGGGTGGCCATCGGCGGAGACCACCCGGTAGCCCACGGTGTAACGACCGGCCGGTGAGCCGGTGTCGAGCGGCAGGGTGACGGTTTTACCGTCAACCTGCGGGTCGCCCGCGGCGGCCGACTTCCCGTCCGGGCCGGTGACAGCGACCTTGGCATACTTCTGGGTCATCGAATCGCTGAAGGTCAGCGTGGCGTTCGGAGGCAGCCCGGCGAGCGTCGCTTGGGCGCCAGGACTGCTGGTGTCGAGTTCGGTGTGGGCCGCGGCCTGCGGAGCGGATACGGCCAGGGCCGCCACGGCGGCGGTGAGTGCGACGAGGCTGCGTGCCGTCCGTGTGGCGGCACGCCGTTCGATGGCGTTCATGGTGCGGGACTCTCTGTGTCCCCCGGCGAGTGGCCGCCGGGACAAAAGGGGCCCGGCCAGCCAGGCGGATCGTCGCCTCGTACCCGTCAGGGCAGGCAGGGACCGCCGATCGGCATCGGCCGGAGAAGGAAAAGGGGGACGGCGGACTGGCCGCGTCCGTGGGGCGGGGGCGCCCTGCCCTCGTTAAGCCGAACCAGGAGCGCCGACATCAGCGGCGCTGTGCTCTGGGGGAATGTGGTCCGCGGGCCGTTGCCCTCACGGCGGCTCAGCAGCGGCCAGAGGAAAAGCAGCAGACGTCGTACGACTGTCAGCAGCGTCCTGCTCTGCCACAGCAGCCGCTCGGAGATGCCCAGCAGACGCGCGGCGAGCAGCAGCATGATGAGGTGACCGGCCAGCACCACCCCGGGCGACGGATCGGCGACCGTGCCATGCTCCACCAGCCGGGACAAGCCGCCGATGGAACCGCCCTGTTCCGTCACCGCCGCGCACGCGCCCGGCAGGGAGTAGGCCGCGTGGTAGGCAAGCTGCGCGGCCGTGAGCACGGCCAGCACCTGGGAGTCCGTCAACCGCCGCCGCGTGAGTACCACCGAGCCCGGGCCGGCCACCGCGGCCATCCCGGCCACGATGATCCACCGGGGCGCGTGGCACTGCGCCAGCACGTGTCCGGCCAGCGGCAGCAGCACACACAGCACTGCCAGCACACCTGCCCTGAGCCCGCGCAGCACGCCGGACGCCGGTGAGGCGGTTCCTCGCGGGCGGTGCGGTGGCATCAGGTTCGGGCCTTCGTGAGCCCCGTCCGGGATCGGACGGAGGAGCGGACATCGGACGGCGGGGCCGGATTCCCCGTACGCCCTGGCAGCGTACCGACCTCCCCGCGCCTCGGCTCACAACAGGGTGGCACCCGCGGCCAGGCCGTTCGTCCCACCCTCGACGTCAGACAGTTTCCGCAGGTCAGAGGCTACTTATCGGTCATGACAACGGTCACCGATGCAGCCTTTGGTGATTGGCGTATGTGTGCGCTTCACTTCGGGCAAGGCATCCGTCTCAGGGGGAAGGCATACGAAATGAGTGATCACGGTCACGAGCACAGCCCGGGACACGAGCACGGGGAGGGTGGGCACGCCGGGCATTCCCATGGGGTCTCGGCGGACAGCGACCGCCGCTGGCTGGCCATCGCCCTCGCACTGATCACCGGCTTCATGGCGATCGAGGTGGTCATCGGCATCATCGCTCAGTCGCTGGCGCTGATCTCCGACGCGGCGCACATGCTCACCGACGCCGTCTCGATCGTTCTCGCACTGATCGCCATGCGGCTGGCCGCCCGCCCGGCCCGCGGTGTTTACACCTACGGCCTCAAGCGTGCGGAAATACTCTCCGCCCAGGCCAACGGACTGACCCTGCTCCTGCTCGGCGCGTGGCTGGCGTACGAAGCCGTGCACCGCCTGATCGACCCGCCCGAGGTCGAGGGCGGTCTGATGCTCGCCACCGCGCTCGCCGGCATCGTCGTGAACGTGGCCGCGGCCTGGTGCATCTCCAAGGCCAACCGCTCTTCCCTCAACGTCGAGGGCGCCTACCAACACATCCTCAACGACCTATTCGCCTTCATCGGCACCGCGGTCGCCGGCCTGGTCGTCGTCCTCACCGGCTTCGCCCGCGCGGACGCGATCGCCACCCTCGTGGTCGTGGCCCTCATGTTCAAGGCCGGCTACGGGCTGATGCGCGAGTCCGGCCGCATCTTCCTGGAAGCCGCCCCGGCCAACATCGACCCCGACGTGCTCGGCGACAAGCTGGTCGCCCAGCCGGCCGTCGTCGAGGTCCACGACCTGCACGTCTGGCAGATCACCTCCGGTCAGGCCGCCCTCTCCGCCCACATCCTGGTCGAGTCCGGTGGCGACTGCCACGCCGTCCGCCGCGACCTCGAAGAACTCCTGCGTCACGACTACGGCATCACCCACACCACGCTCCAGGTCGACCACACCCCCGATCTGGTCCTGCAGGTGACGTTGCCCGCCGACCGTGGCCTGCTGCCGACGGACGACACCTCGCACTGCGAGGAACCGCACGGGCCGATCCACCGCGAAGAGCCGCACGAACACTGACGGCAGATAATCCAGGGTTTTCTGAATCCACGAATACGTGTACCGTCGGAGGCATGCTGAGCATCGCCTCCGACATCGACGCCCTGGCCCGCTTCGGCCGTGCGCTCGCCGACCCGATCCGGTGCCAAATCCTGCTCGCTCTCCGGGAAGCCCCCGCCCACCCGGCCGACCTGGCCGACAAGCTGGAGATCTCCCGCACCCGGCTGTCGAACCACCTCGCCTGCCTGCGCGACTGCGGCATCGTCGTCGCCGTCCCCGAAGGCCGGCGCATGCGCTACGAGCTGGCCGACGCCCGACTCGGCCACGCCCTGGACGACCTGCGCGGCGCGGTCCTCGCAGTCGAAGCCGACCGCACCTGCGTAGAGGCCGAAGAGAAGGGCTGCTGCTGATGACAGCCATCTCCCTCGGCCCCACCCCGGCCCGCCGCACCCAACTGGCCCGCCGTATACGCCTGCTGGTCGCCGCCACCATCACCTACAACGTCATCGAGGCGATCGTCGCCATCACCGCCGGCACCCTCGCCTCCTCCACGGCCCTGATCGGCTTCGGCCTGGACTCGGTGATCGAGGTCTCCTCCGCGGCAGCCGTGGCCTGGCAGTTCTCCGCCACCGACCACGCCGCCCGCGAAGCCCGCGAGAAGACCGCGCTGCGCATCATCGCGTTGTCCTTCTTCGCCCTCGCCGCCTACGTCACCGTCGACTCCGTCCGCGCCCTCGCCGGTACCGGCGAAGCCCAGCACTCCACGCCCGGCATCGTCCTGGCCGCGCTCTCCCTCGCCGTCATGCCGTTCCTGTCCGCCGCCCAGCGCCGCGCCGGGCGAGAACTCGGCTCCGCCTCCGCAGTGGCCGACTCCAAGCAGACACTGCTGTGCACCTACCTGTCGGCCGTCGTCCTGGTCGGCCTGCTCGCCAACTCCCTGTTCGGCTGGAACTGGGCGGACCCGATCGCCGCCCTGGTCATCGCCGCCGTCGCGGTCAAGGAGGGCCGCGAGGCGTGGCGCGGCGACAGCTGCTGCGCCGTCCCCATCGGCGGGATCGCTGAAGCGGAGGGCCAGAGCGACGGCTGCGGCTGCGCTCCGGGCTGCGCCTGCTGCACGCCCGGCGAGGAGAAGGAGGTGGGCGCCCGATGACCGGCTGGGCCTGGACGGCGCTGGCGCTCTACGGGTTCTGGCTCCTGACCGCCTTCGGTATCCGCACGCTCATCCAGCGCCGTCGCACCGGCGACTCGGGCTTCCGCGGCCTTTCCGGGACCCCCGGCTCGGCCTCCTGGTGGGCCGGGGTGCTCTTCGTCGTCGCCCTGCTCGGCGCCGCCGCAGCGCCCGTGGTCACGCTGGCGGGTATGCCGGTCCTCACGGGCCATGCTCCGGCCGTGCACGCAGTCGGCATGGCGATCGCCGTGCTGGGCGTCGTCGGCACTCTGATGGCCCAGCGCGCCATGGGAACGTCCTGGCGCGTGGGCGTCGACCAGGAGGAACGCACCGCGCTCGTCAGCGATGGCCCCTTCACCCTCGTCCGCAACCCGATCTTCACCACCATGGCCGTCACGGGCCTCGGACTCACCCTCATGGTTCCGAACCTGCTTGCCATCGCTTCTCTGGCCGCACTGGCCATCGCCGTTGAGCTGCAGGTGCGCGTGGTAGAGGAGCCGTATCTCAGGGCAGTACACGGTCCGGCGTACACCGCCTACGCGGCAAGCGCAGGCCGCTTCGTACCCGGCTTTGGACGACAGCGGCCCAGCCCGATTGACACAAATTCCTAGCTTGGCGGAGGCATTCGGTGCCGTCGGCAGCCCCACCTTCGAGGCGGTGCTCCAACCCCCGCGCCTCGACGTCTTCGGCCGAGGTGGGACCTGACACCTACCTAGTGCGCCGACTGCCTGCCCTCCCATGACTTCCCGATGCTGATCGAGGATTCAAGGCGGCTTGGCTGCTGGCCGGGCAGCCATGGCCGCCACCTTCTACCAGTCGGCGTTCGCCCCCGTAACACGCTGGTGGGTGAGGACCTCGTCCGTGTCCTCACGACCCTCACCCTCGTCGGCGGCCTGGCCTCCACCGTCTTCGCACCCCTGACAGCCACACTTGCCGAGCGCTTGAGCTTGCGCAGTACGTATGCGGTCCTCGCGGCCGTCACGATTCCTGCCCACACCCTCGCCCTTCGCGCCTCATGGCCCCGGCACCTGTTCACCTCGCCCAACAGCCCGACGACAGCAGGTCGGTCGCACGTAGCCGTCCATTCCTGGTCCTGGCCGCCGCGCTCACCCTCAACGCCTTCGCCATGTACGCCGTTGTCATCGCCCTCGTCCCCCTGCTGACCGAACGCGGCGCCAGCCCCACGGCGGCAGCCTGGGCCCTCGGCCTCGGCAGCGCGCGCCAGACTCTCGGCCGTACCCTCTACGCGACCCTGACCCGCCACACAGGCGTCACCACCCGCACTGTCACGCTGATCGCCGCGGGCGGTGCCACCACGATGGCCCAGAGCCGGAGCTTTTTCAGCATCCGGCGCAGACAAGGGTCTTCGCCCAGGTTTTGCGCGGCTTTGTCGCCTCGGCGGCGGACCGAACTCAAGTGATGTATGCGACTCACAGTCCGGTATTCATCGACCCTCGCAACTACGAGCAGATCCGTCGGCTGGCCAGGGTAGGCGGTTGGGATCATCCCGACGTGAAGGTGCGGCAGCTCTCCGAACAGGATCTGGTGGCGTCGCTCAGCGGCCGTGTGACGGAGAAGTCCGTCTGGCGTCACGCGACAACGCGCTACGTGAAGGACCTGGCAGAGCTAAGAGCTGTGTGCCCTAACGGACTACACCAAGATGCGGTGGCAGATGACCGAAAGCAGTGTGAAGGAGATCAACCAAGGGTCAGACAGCAGGTTTATGGTCTTGGAAGTAAGGCATCGTTCTATTTGGAGACGGATTGTCAAGGAAACACCCTCGCATTTACATTGTGCTCTTCGGGCTCCTTGTGTTCCTCCTCGTAGCTGAAAGCTGCCTATTTGCATGGAGCGCAGCCAAGGACGTAAGTTACTTTGCGAGAGAGCAGGTTCTTTCAGCACTGCTCAGACTTGTAATCGTCGCCCTCAATACTGGCGCACTGGTTCATATGTTTCACCAGTTATACGAGCGCCGCAAGGCTGCCCGAAAGCAGGTACCGATCATTTTTACTGCAGTCGGGGACCGAGGTCCGTGGCATCATCCACTTGTCTTGCTCTCCCAGGCTGCCGCTCTTCCAATGTTTTTCATTCCAATTTGGATTGAGCTGAGGAGCCCGGAAACGGATTCGGGAGATCTGAAGTGGCTCATTGTCTCTATTCTTCTATTCTTGGGCGCCGCAGTAATCCTAGTCAGCGCTTTGATCGACGGACACGTAAACTTCGGCTGGGTGGCCGTCGGCGCACTATTGCCACTGCTGGGATTTTTTCAATTCGCATATCTGACATTCTATAAGCCAGCCCATGAGCAGCCAAAGGTTGACGTAACAACTCGACTCGAAAGGGTGAATGCATCGAATGGAGTCACGCGACTTCGCGGTGTTGTAACGCTAAAGAATAATGGGGAGGCGCCAGCTGAGGCGCTCGGGGCCGTCTACTCGGTTACTGGCCATTTCATGGAGTCGGCAGAGCGAATGTCTACTCGTGAAATGAAAACAAAATTGGACCGTTCGGAACCGAACCTGGATCATTTTGGAAGGTTCGTGTCCCTTCTCACCCTCGATGACCTGCTTAGGACTGGCGAATCCCTGGCGCCCGGGGAAACTCGGACTCACTCATTCGTCTTTGATGCCCGAGACGACAAACAGAACCTTGTTCGCTTGACGGCCTATACTTCAATGTCCACACCAACGGGCGACTCAGGGCATGCTCAATGCAGCTCTGGGGCGAAATCTGAAAACGTCTGCACGAGGACAGACTTTTCACCTTCAAGTTGGGTTCGCAAAACTCTAGGGGATGAGCCTTTCGCCCGTACTGTAGTGCACCTTGACGCCATGAAATCTCGCCCACCTGCGCCCCCATATCTCTCGACCAAGTATGGCTCTAGTGGTGGAGGAAAGCGTGATGAGGTGCAAGAAATTGACCCTCTTGTTCGGGATCAGTTCACGCAGTCAATCACAGAATTTAGATTGGATCCCTAATTAGTACTGCAACGACAGTTGGGTGACGTGTCAGGCTCCAGGTCGTTGGTGGTGCGTGGGTGGGAGCGTCTCGATTGACGAAGTCCGCGGCTGGGCTGCGGGGTTGAGCTGGGTTGCATAGCCGGTTCGGGTCGTGCTTTCGCAGGTCGGAGCCTCGCCGGCGGGCGTTGGAGTACATGCGGGGGCTGCTGTCTCCCCTGGAACGCCAGAGTGGGTGGCCGCTGGCTGAGCAGGCCGGTGATCGGGGCCCGGAAGGAATGCAGCGGCTGCTGAACCAGGCGGACTGGGACAACGATGCGGTCCGGGACCGGGTCCGTGCCTACACGGTGGAGCACATCGGTGCCGCGGACGGAGTCCTGGTCGTCGACGAGACGGGGCTCGTGGGGAAGGGGGTGCGCTCGGCGGGGGTGCAGCGGCAGTACACCGGTACCTCCGGCAAGATCGACAATTGCCAGCTGGGGGTGTTCCTCGCCTACGCCTCCGGTGCGGGACCGGCGCTCATTGAGCTTCTTCAGCGTTGCCGCTCCAGGGTGAGGACAGCTTTCGCGATTGACGTCATGCGGTTCGGGCTGCATCGGGATCTGCGGAAGATCCGCCAGGACTTCAGCTGTGCGACGCCGCGTTCGACCGGTGCCCGTGCCGTGGTCAGGGTCCGGTTGACGGTCTTCTCGGTGAGGGTGAGTTCCTGCAGGGGCCCGCGTTTGATGCCCGTGGTCACCCAGGGGCCGCCGCCCTGGTAGGCGAGATCGGCCGGGATGGGGACGCCCTGGCGCTCGCAGATGCGGATGATCCGGTGGGTGCGGGCCGCGGTCAGGTCGTGAGTTCGGCCTGGCAACGTGGGTGAGAGCCATAGCAATCGGCCGCCGGGATCGGTGACGTCTCGGGCGACGTTCGGACGTGGGCCCCGAGCCGAGTGGCAACTCTGCAGGCGGGCAGTTCGGCCTGGCCGCGCTCGCGGCGGTGCGGTACGACCAGCCCGGTGCCCCGGGTCCCGGACTAGATCGATAGGTACCCGGGACCTACTGGCGAAACGGGCTTCCTGAGACGACTGCGTCGCCGTAAGCCGACTGTTGCCGCCCCGGCGTGGGTTGATCGTTTTGAGTGGCTACTTTTGGGCGAGCCTCGGAGGTCTCCCGCGCAGCGACCTTTGTGAACACCTGCTCCGCGCGGTCCAGGGTCAGCCGCATCGCGCCGCAAGGTCCCACCGCGTAACCGGTGCGGTGGCCGTGAAGGTGCAGTTCTGCCACCGCCTGAACCGCGGCATCGACCTGTGGCACGTCGTCCGGCGGGACGAGAGCGTGCAGTTCCTCCACCCACTCCCAGCCGAGATCACGGAGCACCGTTCGAGCTTCATCCTTCTCCCAGCCGCTTCGCGCCACCAATCCATGACGGGGTCCGCCGAGAAGACCATGTCGGGGTTCGTCATCATTGCGCCATCTCCTCGGCTCGTTCCGCAGGCTCGGCTTCTTCGCGGCCTCCATCGGCTTGTGCGGGCCAGGCTGCGAGCTGGAAGCGCGCTGGACGGTCTTCGTGCCGTCCGACTCGGCATTCGTCGCCGGCCTTTCCGAGGGCCTTGTTCATCCGCGCGAGGAACCGGTCGTACTGCTCGTGCCAGATCACGGTCGAGCCCGCGTCTGCGTACGCATCGGTTCGGGCGAAGGCCAGGGCCGCGATCTCGTACCCAAGGCCCTCGTGCTTCGCCCAGCACGGCGGGATGACGTCCTGCGGCTGCCAGGCATACGTCCAGTTCAGCCAGCGGCACACGGAGTCGAGCCACGCGGGCATGGGCGCGATCAACTCGGCTGGCAGAGCCCTCAGATCCCACGGAGCGGGGCCGTCGACCACGGACTCGTCTGCGCTTCGCTCCGCGATGTACTCCAAGATCAGCGCCGGTGGCTCGGGGAAGGGCTCCAATTGCGCAAGGGGATTCGTCATGCGGCAGCCGCCCCCTCGCGGTCAGCCCACGTGGCGGCGTGAGCCTTGGCCTGGTTCTTCTTCGCCGTGGCCTGCCGTGAGCGCTCCGCCTCGTTCGCCGCTCGCAGGGCGCGGACGTGACCTTCGATCTCGGTCCAGGACTCCCAGGTCCACATGCCGTCGAGACGCGTGACGATGGGCGGGAGGTTGTCGGCGAGGACCAAAGCGTGGCCTTCCGGAAGACCCCTGATTTCGTCACCGCGCAGGACCGGTTCCAGTGCCATGTGCGTGGCGGTCGAGTGGCCGCCGCGGTCTCCCCCAGTTGTGGTCTTCGTCGTGCGCTCCCGTTCAACCTGACCGCAAAGATCGGACATGTCCTTGAGGAAGTCGGGGTCCTTGTCCCCGCTGAAGACCACGACGTTGTTGGTGAACGCTGCCAGCTCTTTCGCCGTGTCCTCGCCGAACCGGGCTCGGGCGGACGCCCAAGCCTGAAGCCCGTAGATGACCGTGATGCCTCGACCACGGCCGTCGGCGACGCGCTGACGCAGGCTCGGGATGGGTGCGATATTCGGCGCCTCGTCCAGCGCGGCGAGGAGGGCCGGGTCGAGCCGTCCGGCCGGGGAGGCAATGGCGTGAGCCTCTGCGAGGTCGAGCAGGTCTTCGGCTATCGCCGTGGTCAGCGGTGCGACGCTGTTTACCTCCGAGTCCTTGCCGAGCAGGTAGATGGTGCCTCCTGCGTCAAGGAAATCGTGGAAGTCCGTAGCGTCCTCTCCGTCGCCCTGGAGGGCGCGGATCACCGTCTGGTGCATGAACGGTTCCAGGGCCGCGTCGAGGGTCGAGGCGGTGTTGCCGACCGTGCGGCTGTCTCCTGTGGTGGCAGTGCGGAGCATGTCCGCCCAGCCGGGGCCAGCGCCGGGATGAGCGTTGAGGATGCCAAGGGGGGCGGGGTCCGTGAGCTTGCGGGCCCACTTCAGCACCCAGTCGAGGCTGGCGCCGTCGAGGGCGGCGGCGTGGAAGAACGCGGCGAGGATCTTGGACGCCTGTCCCTTGTAGAACGCGCTGCCCTCGCTGGACTGTGCCGCGGAACCCGGAGTCCGTGAACCCGCGACGAACGCCTTGGCCCTCATCATCGCGACCTCCGTTTCGGACGCGCCGTTGATTGGCGTCCAACGGAACCTCGGGAGGGAGGGTGCGATGTTCTGCGGGTCGAAGACCATGACGGGTCGGCCGTCCCGCCGCCGTGCGTCGAGGGTCAGTTCGACCAGGTCAGGTTTGGTCGAGGTGGCCAGGACCGGACCGGCCCAGTTGCGGATGGTCGGAGCGAAGAAGCGCAGAGTCTTTCCGCTGCCCATGGGGCCGATGACCCGGCATGCCTTGTCGGCGCGAGACCACAGCTCAACGCCTTTCGGGCGTTGCGAGGTTCCCAGCGAATAGCCGAAGTCGTAAGGATCAAGGAGGTGGTGCATGGCGTGCTCCGGAACAAAGTGGGGCGAGGAGAGGGGCGGATCAACGACCGACGGAGCGGTCCTTCGCGAGGCTCACCGCTGATGCACGAGCGGGCTCGTCGGCACCGCGGGTGAGGGAAGGGCGGATCTCCCTGGCTCTCAGGACCGCCTTGGCTGACATCTGGCGCTTCAGCTGCCCCTTGCTTGCGAATCCGGCATTGCGTCGGCCCCGGTTCATCAGGACCCAGACCGTCAACAGGACCACCGCGCACACAACGGTCAGGGCATAAAGGGCCAGGGAGACCCCACTGGGCATGACGTCCACTACTCGGCCCTCCGTGCGATGCGGGCCGCGAGGTAGCGCATCCGCCGACCGCAGAGCCGGGAGAGGGACGCGTCCGGCCCTGCACAGCGCGGCGGCGCCGTATGGAAGGCGCTGTGCAGGTCTTCGGCAGCTCGCCAGATATGGGCGACGGCCGTACGGACGCGGCCCCCGGCTGCGGAGTAGTCGCCGTGGTCCAGCACGTTGGCCAGCGCCTTCGTACGGCGGGCGAGGTCGAGAGCATCGGCGTGCAGTTGGTCGATGTCCTGCCGCACGGCGTGCTCGTCGGTCGGGAACGTGGTCTCGTCGGTGGTGATGGTCATGGAGGGGACGCGCTCCGAATCTGCGTGGAATGGGTCGGCGGCGGAGAAGTGGCGGTACTTGCTCATTCGGTGTGCGGGGATGTGCTGGTCAGGTCGGTCATCGAGCCGGAGGAGAAGCACAGGTGCTGCTCGGCCTCGACCAGGAGGTGTTGGACGCCGGGATAGATGACCTCGCCGACCTTCCACAGAGCGATTCCGCGGCGCAGGCGCATGATGTGCTCCGCCGTCCAGGACGGCAGGCCCAGCCGGGACACCGTCGCTTCTGCCTCGGATTTCTTCTGCGAGTAGATGACGATGGTGTCCGCCATCTTCAGAGCCGCTTGGGTCTCCGGGCTGTCATCGATGTCCGACAGGTGGTGGACGATGAAGATGCAGGACAGTCCGTAGCCACGAGCGAATTTGAGGAACTTCTCCAAGAGTGAAGCGAGTTGGGGAGTTCCGAGGATGTGCCACGCCTCCTCGCAGACGAGGATGCGCTTGCGCTGGGTGTAGCGGAGGCAGCCCGATTCCGGGTTCGGCCCCACTTCCCAGGCTCCGGAGTTCGCGTCGACCACGACCCGTTCGTGCTGTCCCGGTTCCGTACCGCACTCGCACAGCGGACGCAGCCACACCTCTTCGAGGAACACGCTGATGACGGCGACGAGGATGGTCATGGCGACGCCGCCGGACGGGACCTTCGTCAGGTCGAAGACGATCATGTCGGCGTCGAGGTCCACGCCGAGACTGGTCGGCCCGTCGAGCATGCCGGTGAGGTCGCCGGTCGCGTCCTGCTCACTGCCGCAGAGCCGGTCCAGCACGTAGGACGCTTCGAGGCCGTCACCAAGAAGTTCGTCCCGTGTCCGTTGCTTGGCCGTGGCGTCGGACTCCTCCGGAGACCGGAGCGCGGCGGCGACGTCTGCCAGGACCGGCGTGCGGCCAAGGGCACCCGCCCGCTGGTGGGCGCGGCGGATCGCGATGCGCAGTGCGGAGCCGGCGAACTCGTCCAGGGACTTCCCGAGGCCGAGTTCGACGATCGTCCGCACCAGCTCGATCTGCCGCTTGCCCGCGATGGCCGGGTCCATCGGGTTGATGCAGGAGGCACCGCGACCGCCCCCTGGGGCGAACTTCACGGGGGCCTTGCCGGTCAGCGAGTGACCGAGTGCGGCCCACTCGCCCTCTTCTCGCTCCTTCTGCTCCTTGGTGTCGAGCACGACCACCTGACGGCCGAGGCGGATCTGTCGTGCGGCGTAGGTCTTGGTGAGCGCTGACTTCCCCCGGCCGGTGTCGCCCATCACGATCATGTTCCCGCCGGGCAGGCCGTCACCGAACGCCGAGAAGGGGCAGTAGATGAACGCCTTCCCGCTGTACAGCTCCCGGCCGATGATCGCCCCCGCGGTCCCCAGGGTCGGGGGTGCGATGGGCAGGTACAGGGCCTGGCTGGTGGTCGTCTCCGTGTAGAGCGGGCGGCGCACCGTCTCATACATCGGGGACAGCGGGGCGAGATCGAGAAGCTCAGTCACTTGATGCCTCCGGCGAAGGGCAGCGTGGTGGCGAAGGCGCGAGCGTGTTCGAGGTCGAGCCACTCCACCCGGAGCTGGGCATTGCGGGCACGGGAAGCGGTCGTGCGCTTCGTGCGCTCCAGCTCTTCGGCACTGCGTGCGGAGATCGTGATGTAGCCGACGACTGCGGAACCGGCGGCACCGGACTGGGCCAGGGCCATGCCGCGCGAGCCGGTGGCGTCCGCCGCGATCTGGTCGCGCGGGTCGATGTTCTTGCCGCGCTTGCGGTCGCGGTCCATCTCCGCCTGGTTGTTGGTGTCCTCGGCGAGCATGCGCTCCACGGCCTTGTTGTTCGGCTCCAGCTGCTGAGTGATCGCGATGGTTCGGATCACGTCAGGCATGCCGATCAACAGGGGGGCCAGGAAGTCGGGGCCGACCGGTGTAGTGGGCCAGCCGACGACGGCCGCGGTGGCATGGAACCACTGGTTCGTGGAGCCTGCGGCTCGGGAGGCCACATGTGTGCCCTGACGGACATCGACGTTGCGCGGGAAGGCGTGTGCCTGTGGGAGCTCGGTGTCCCAGATGGCGTGGTCCGGGTCGTAGCTGTTACGGATGAACGCAGCCAGCCGGCCTTCATCGAGAGGTGCGATCACCGATAGGTCAGCATCCTCCGCGCGTGACCAGAGCTCCTCCAGATACGCGGCCATCGCCGCTGCGATCCCCTTGTCCCCCGTGCCTCGGGCCGCGCCTTCGGCCGCCAGGTCGCGGGTGAACTTCGCGTGGATGGTGATGTAGTAACGGTGTTCTTCCGCCGAGGTCGACACCGCGTTGGCCAGCACGTCGTACGAGTCCTTCAGCCACTGCGGAGCGGCGGCCGTCGCCGCTGACTCGTCCCGCTGAGTGATGAACCGCTGGTGCGCGTAGGGGTCGGACTTCATCTGCCGGGCGATGACCTGAACCCGCTTGACCGGGTGCTCGTCGACGTTGCCGAAGGCGTCGAGGAGTTCGCCCCAGCGCTCCAGCGCGACGACCTGTTCGGCGACTTCCTTGCCGCCCAGGCCGGGGGAGGCGATCTCCAGGGTGGCCGTGACACAGCGGGCCTCCGGCTGGAGGACGACCGCGGCTCGCTGACCGCGTACCGAGACCGGGACCCAGGTCATCCCCCCAATGCCCTCAGGCTCGGCCAGCGCGGCGTCCGGCGGCGTGCCGTCCCGGCGCACGCCGGCCTCGAACGCGGGGGATACCCACACGCCGCCCGTACGACGCAGCGCACGACGGTGGTAGCGGTTGATCCTCCACCACCGGTACAGCGTGCGCCGCTGGGACGTGCCCTTCGGCCGGTACGGGGCGTACACGACGACGAGCGCGAACAGGATCGGCGTCACAAGGCCGACTGCCGCGATGGCCGTGGCACCGCTGAAGAGGTAGCCGAGGAGGATACCGGCGACCGCGCCACCACCGAGTACGACCTGTTCGCCCATGTCGCGGCGGCCTACCAAGCCCGTGGGGCGGTGCGTTCCGAACTGATACGTACGAGTCGTCATGTCACTGGTCCTTGCTGGGGGTCGGCCTGCCGGGCAGTGGGCCGCCCGACGGCCGCGACGGCGGCGGGGACGTCACCGAGGGCCCGGAGCCCGAGGTGGTTCCTGATGCGGACGTGGGGGAGGCAGGCATCGCGGGTGAAGCCGGCGCCGCCGAGGCGGGCGGCTGCGTCGAGGTCGGGGGTGCCGGGATCGGTGTTCCGCTCGCGCCTGGTGGTCGCCCGGTGGCAGCGTGGTTGCCCGCGGATCCCCAGTTCGGAGCTGAGCCGACGACGGGGGAGGACGAGGCTCCCTCGGGGCGCGCAGCAGCTGGTGCACCGACCGATCCGGCACGGCTGTCGTCGCTGTGCTGTGCCTGGTCCTGACCGGAGCCGCCGTTGGCTGCGTCGGCGCCCTGCATGCCGGGAGAAGCGGCGGCCTTGTTCCTCGCCACGTCCACGCCCGCCTTGGTCGCAGCGGCCGCAACGCCGATCGGCCCGGCGGCAGCCACACCGCCACCACCCGTCGTCGCGGCCGTCTTGGCCGCCGTGCTCTTCGAGCCGCCCCCGACCAGCGCGTCCTGCACGTACGAGTTGATGGCCCGGTTCGCATGCTGGCCGGGGCCGTCGATCACAGAAGCCGGGCCCGCGGACTGGGCACTCTTCCGGTCGTGATGGAGCTGTGCCATCTCGTCGCCGAAGGCAGGCACCCACTTGTAGAGGGTGGCTGAGGCGAACACGGCCAGCAGCAGGATCAGCGCGCCTACCAGGGTCTTGGACACCTCGTCGGACATGCTGCCTGACGAGTCACTGAGCAGGGCGCCGCCCAGGCCGAGCAGGGCGAAGAGCACCGGCTTGCTCAACCCGATCGCGAAGATCGCAGCGAACCACCGCTTGCTCTTGCCCCACAGATCCTTGTCGACGAGTCCGGCGTTCACGATGGGGCCGAGCGCGACGCCCACGTAGATCGCCGCACTGCGGATCAGGAGCTCGACCCACATCAGCAGGGCGCCGATCAGCATGATCAGGTTGACGACTAGCAGCTGACCGACGCCTCCCGTCGGGTTCGCCGCCATCGTCTTGAGGATGTTCTCCAGGAATGGCCTGAAGTTCGAGGTCGCGTACGGCTCGAACATCGCGGTGACCTGGTCAATCGCCTTCATCAGAAGGGCGATTGCAGCCGGGGTCATGGCGTTGACTATGAACTGGAGCAGCAGGAAGCCGACCGCCTCGGAGATCGCGGTGGTCAGGGCGACACCGCGCACCGCCCGCTTCGCGACGGCGATCAGCCACAGGGCGACTGTGAGCAGGCTGGAGACCGCGAAGATGATCGCGTACTGCTTCAGGAACCCGCTGCTCGTGAGATCGATCTTCGTGGTGTTCTGGATCAGTTCCAGCATCTTCCGCAGGAACCAGATGTTCGCGTCGGTGAGCTTCTGAAGCAGAAAGCCCAGCGGATCCGAGACGAAATCGATCGCGGCCTTCGCCTCGCACACCATCGGGATGTAGCAGAACGGGTTGGCCACCGCGGACGGAACAAAGACGAATCCGATGACCACGTTGACCCAGACCACCGTCTGAAGACGGCGACCCCACCGGCCCGGCGTGCCCCGCTCGACGCTCAGGAGACCAGGGGCGTCATCACGCAAGCGCAGGCGCATTGCTGGCACCTCCCACGTCCGTGAAGCGGTCGGCCGGCGAGGCTTCCTGCAGAGCGGGCGGCGACGGCACGAGCGGCTCGGAGGGGGTTACGGCCGTCGTCTTCCATGTCCCGTCGGTCCACACCAGATCGACGGTCATGCGCAGGAACGCGATCTGCGGGCGCTGGGTCTCGTCCTTGCCAGCGACTCCGCCCACGGACGCCGTCCACAACTCGACGCTCGCGGCCTGGTCGGAGTACGAGATGGACCGGGTGGCGAGCGCCGCCGTCCGCGTGACCAGCTCGCTGCCGTCCGCGGTCTTGCCGTCGACGCCGACCCCGCGGTTCTCCATGACCAGGCGTGCCGTCGAGTCCGCATCCGAGGTGACCGCCTCCAGCACGCTCGGCGCGGCCGTGGCCGCCAGCATCCTCTGCCGCCAGTCGTCATTGACGAAGAACCTCGGGTCGCCGAAGAGCATCGCGGCGCTGACCGCAGCAGCGTGGGCGCCGCGCTCGTCCCGGGCGTAATTCGCCGGGAAGCCGTTCCTTCCGGCGGCGCCGCTCAGGACCGGGTCGTCGGCAGCCGAGGGGACGTAGTCAGAGAAGTCGTTCGTGACGTTGGACGCCTGCTGCTCGTCGATCGGGGCCACGAGCCCGCTCGTGCCCGAACTGTCCCTCAGCTTCCAGTCATTGGACTCCCAGGAGAGCGTGACCGTCAGCGACTGGAAGCCCACCTTCGGCGTCGCGTGCCCGGCTGCGCTGCCCCGAACCGTCGTCGTCCACAGCCGGACCATCGCACCGTGATCATCGAAGCCAAGCAGGCGCGCAGCGAGCACGCCGGTGCGGGCGATGGTCCGCTTCGGGTGCACCTTGGCGTTGTCGCCGCGAAGTGCGCCGACAACGCGGCGCGCGTCCTGGTCGGCCTTCCTCGTCACAGCCTTGGCGGCGGCGTCGCTCGCCATCACCGCCACCGCGCGGTGCCGCGCTCCCCTGTTCGTGAGGAACGCGGCACTGCCGCTGACGGTCGTGTAGTTGGCCGCTGCCGCTTTGGCACCGGCCTGCGTGCGCGGATAGCCCACAGGAACGCCGTTCACGGTGCGCACGCGCTCCTCGCCCACCCGCGGAACGGAGTGCGCGGGCGACGATTGCGCAGCAGCGGGAGCGGACGGGCTGCCGGTGGCGAGGCTGACGATCACCCCGGCCGCAGTGACGACTGCCGCCCCAGCGACAGCCACGCCCCAGAGCTTCGCGGACGACCGCTTCGCGCCGGCCGCCATCGCCGGATCGTTCCTTCTACGGGAGCGAGAAGCCATGGGTCACACACCCATGCCGTACGTGATGACGAAGATCGTGCCGAAGGACGCCACGAGGAAGACGCAGGTCAGCCCGCCGACCATCATGCCCTTGCCGCGCGAGCTCTCCATCGTGGAGTGCCCCTCTCCGAACCAGCCCTTGCTCTTGCCGACACCCGCGAGGAACGCCCCGGCACCGATGACGAGCACCACAGCCGCGATGACACCGAGGATCACCTTCGCCGTCCCGCCGAGCTTGCCGAAGGGGCCCCAGTCCGGCTTTACGCCGGACACAACGTCGGCTCCGGCGGCGAGGGTCGAGTGCAAGGAAGAGTCGGAGACGGCAGATAGGAAGCTGTGCATATTGGTTCCCCTGATGCTTTGGATATCGAATGGGTCGGATTCCCCGGCAGCGGAGAGAATTGCTCGGTCAGTCGAGCTGCATCGGCACGGGTACGTAGCGCTGGGACACCCAGCCGACCTTTCCCGCGTGCACGCCGTTCTTCACCTTCACGTACGACCAGCTCTTGTTGGAGCCCGTGGAACCACGGTTGCAGCCCCAATAGACCCGCGTGTCCTCAGCGAGTTGCCCCTTCGCCAGCCACTTGACCCCGGGCCCCGTCCTGAATTTCACGGTGGCGGAAACCCTGGTGTTCAACTTCACCGACTCGGTGCATGCCTTCTTGCCGACGCTGCTGACCGCGGCGTTGGCAGTTGCGGAGGTGGCGACTGTCACGCCAGCGACCAGCGAAAGGGTCAGTAGACCCGAAGTGGCCAGACGCGAAGTGCGTAGGTTCATGGAATTCCTTTTCGTCAGATGGGTATTCACGAGGATCTGCATGCCCGAAGGAGTGCAGAAGGACTTCGGCACACAGGTGCCGTTTTCCACGCCGGATTCCTCAGGAGAGCTGCATCGGCGTGTTGATGTAGGTCCGGGCCACCCAGCCGGTCTTGCCCTTGTTCACGCCGGACTTGACCTGGACGTGGCCCCAGGACTTCCCGCTGCCGGTCGATCCGCGGTTGCAGTCCCAATAGACCTTCGTGTCCTTGGAGAGCTGCTTGATTGCGACGTACTTGGTCCCCGGACCGCTGCGCAGCTTCACAGTGGCGGAGACGGTGGTCTTCAAATGCACCCACTCGGTGCAAGCCTTCGTACCGACGCTGCTGGCCGCGGCGCTGGCGGGCAGGGTGGTGGCTGCTGTCGCCCCAGCGGCCACCGACAGGGCCAGCAGACCCGCAGTAGCGAGACGGGCAGGGGTATGCAGATTCATGAAAGTCCTACCTTTCGAAGTGACTTGATTGGGTGATTACGGGGCGTGCGGAATTCGCCTAATCCGGCCGTGCGGCTGCGCCCTTATCGGCCAGAGATTGCTGGGATCCGGGCTGGGCGTAAGGCGAATCCGGTGTGTGGAGGTTCGCTAAGCGCTACACGGGACACGGGATTCCGAAGTGGTCATCCGACGTGCCGCATCGCGATGATCTGCGGCTTCCAGAAACTGAGCGGTTTGATCCGGACCTTCGCCCCGGTGTGCGGGGCATCGATGACCTGGCCGTCGCCGATGTACATCCCGACGTGCTCCGGGCCAGCTCTGCCCGGAACGCTGAACAGGAGGTCACCGGGGCGCAGTTGGGAGACGCTCTTGACCGCCGTCCCGGCATGAACCTGCTCGTAGGTGACCCGGGGAAGGTTCACGCCTGCCTGCTTCCAGGCCATCTTGGTCAGCGAGGAGCAGTCGCAGCCGTTCGCGCCCTCATACGGTTTGGCACAGCTGCCGCCCCACCGGTACCAGGTGCCCAGGGCAGTCTTCGCGGCGGAGATCGCGCGGGCGGCGCCTTTGCCAGCCGGAGCGTTGGGCTGGACTGCGTCGGCCCACTTCGCCGCCAACTGCCGGATGTCCCTTGCGTAGTTGCGTGTCTCGGGATACGGCGGGATGCCGCCGAACTCGATCACAGCAGGGCCGCCGGCGTTGTACGCGGCGAGCATGTTGTCCGTCGAGTCGCCCGGCACCTCTTTGACCTCTTCGGCGAGCGTGCAGTCATACTTCGCCTGAGCCGCGATGGCATCGGCCGGGTTACGGACGTCCTTGACGCCGTCCCCATCCCCGTCCACCCCATGCTGAGACCAGGTCGCAGGCATGAACTGCGCGATACCGAGCGCCCCGACCCGGGAATTCGCATCCGGATCGAACTTGCTCTCGGTGTAGAGCTGAGCCGCCAGGAGTGACGCAGTGACCTGCGGACACTCGCCCGCGTGCTTGCTGATCAGCGCTCGGACCCAGCCCGGAACCGGGGCGTCCGTCGTGATGCTGCCGCCCGGGCCGGTCTCCTGAGCGGAGGCGCTGTCAGCCCCGCCGAACGTGGTCAGCAGAGTGATAGTCGAAACGACCGTGAGTGCGAAGAGCCCCAGACCGAAGTGGATGCCCTTGTTCATCCCGCCCCCGTCACGCCCACGGCAGAGCCGTGACGCGCCAGCCTGTGGAGCTGTGCTCCAGACGCACGACCAGGTGGTCGCGGCTCTGTCGCACCTGCCCGGACTTCGGGGTCGTGCTGACTGTGTAGCCGACTCGGACAAGGGCCGAGGACGGGCTAACAGCGGGAGCTCCGTCGGGAACCACCACGGAGTCGATCTTTACGGTCTGGCGGGCCCTTTCAGCACGAAGGGCTGCCCATGCGGCGTCCTGGCTCGGCCTCTTCTGGGCGAGGACGCTCGCGAGCTCACCCGAAGCGAGCTTGGCCGCGCGAGCGCCGGCGTCCGCATACGACGTGTCCTTGCCGTCGCGGGCATCGTGCTCCGCATAGGCCGTGGTGAACGCCCGCGCTGTGCGCTCAACATCCTTGGGCAGGGCCGTGCCTGGTGCTGGCGCGAAGCTTTCTGCGCTCGGGGTGGACGTCTCGGCGATGCCCACGCTGACGGAGCGGTGCTGCGGGCTTGCCGCCTTCGAGGGGCCGTCCGACGAGCTGGAGCAGCCGACTGACAGAGCCGCAAGAGAGCAGACGGCTCCTATTCCGACCCGTGAATTTATGAAACGCCTGGATTTAGGCATGAGGGAACCACGACCTTGGTGCAGTGTTCTAGGGGGAGAGCGGGTGTTGCGGTCCCTGACCAGGGGACCGCAACACCCCTTCGCAGGAGTGGGGGAAGTTCTCCCGCGGGCTTCTACCGGCGATTGCCGGGGAATCCGATGCGTGGATCGAGGGGCGCATATGGCCCCTTCTCCGACCTGCCGGGCGAATATCCGTGCGCTCGATGCTTGTGGGCGCTTCCTGTATCCGTGGGCAGTGAGTATTAAGCAGGGTGATGTGGCGTTATCCGTTACTCATATCAAGGTCGATCAGCCCCTCCCGGAAGTGTGGAGATCCGCTTTAATAGCGAGTCTCCAGCGATAGCCAGTTATCTGTGGCGCTGACTGTTCCTGAATCATTGCAGGGGTCTGCGGACAACTCGAATCAGCAAAAAAGTCGGAACCTAATTCCAAGAATTAGGTTCCGACTTCCGGTGTGGAGGGGTTGGCCCGACTCGCGGTTACTCAGGTTGAATCCGAGATGTCCGGCTGATCGTTCAGGCCGAAAAGGTTCAGGCCGGTGGTTGGCAGGCAGCCGTCGATCAGGTGCGGCCGGTTCTGGATCTTCTTCAGCTTCCGCTTGATCACGCGGGTCAGGTGTGCCAGGTCCGCGGCGGCGAAGTCCGGCCAGGGCGCGCTTGAGCAGGCTCCAGATCCCCTCCTGTGGGTTGATCTCCTGTCCGTACGGCGGCAGATGGAAGATGACCAGCCAGTTCTTGTGCTCCTCAGCGAAGTCGAAGATCTCCTGCTACAGGTGGACGGAGAGGTTGTCCCAGACCCACACCACTGGGGTGCCCAGTTGCAGGTGCACCATCCGGATGAAGTCGCGGTAGTCCTGCCAGGTGAACGACTTCGGCTCGCCCTTGCGTCCGGGACAGACGTGCAGCTTGAAGAACATCCGGGCTCGCACCCCAGGCTTGAAGCACACCGCCCCGGCGATGTTGACCCGCCCACCGCGCCACCCGGCCACCCGCACCATCGGACGGGCGTCGCGTGGCGCCCAGGTCCGCCCCCGCGGCGGGATCAGCGACTGGCCGCTCTCGTCCGCGAAGCAGATGTGGGCGCCCAGGTCGTGCGCGGTACTTTACCCGCGGCCACACCTCGGCCTTCCATATCTCGATGGCCGCCTCGTCCCGCTCCAGCGCCCGGCGGATGGGCACCTGACAGCTCCAGCCGTGCCGCTTGAGCAGCCGCCACACCCATTGGACGGTGTAGCCGACGTGGAACATCCGGCCGATCAGCAGCTTGACCCTGGCCAGCGTCCAGCCCTGCTGCTCGTCATCGAAGCCGTGCACCAGCGGCCCCGCTTAAGCTCCGCCTCCAGCCGCTGCGCCAGCGCAAGCCGTTCGGTCATCATCGGCCCCGCCGACGCCAGCGCCGCCGTACCTCGGCGCTGCCAGGCCGCCCGCCACCGGCGCACCGACCGGTCCGTCACCCGTAGCGCCACCAATCTGCGCGGTGCCCGCGTCAGCCTCGAACCACTTGGCTGCCTCCAGCCGCACGGCCTCCCGCTTCTCCTGCTCAGCGGGCGTCAGCCCGTCACCTTGCGCATACCGCATGCTCCGGTCGTACCGCAGGGATCACCACCCGTCACCCCAGCCCGAACATCGCGGATTCCAGATGAGTAGCCCAGAACCACCATCATCCACGAGGAAGCGAACCGAGGGAGTCGCGCTTCTTTCGGGGAATGTGACGAGGGTATCTATTCATCAACTACCGTTGTCCTAGCAGGAGATAGGCGTTCCCGGGGGCGGGGGAAGCACATGGCGAAGGCCGTGAGGTGGCTGATCACCGTCCTGGTTATCGCGGGCGCGGCTGTCTGGGCGCTCGTGCAGCTGTTGAAGGGACACCAGGACGCGAGCAGCACCGCCTCCATCGTGTCCGTGGTGCTCACGGCCTTGAGTCTCGCCCTTGCGCTGGGCGGTTGGGAGGCGGCCCGCAAGGCCCTTCCACAGCGAGATGACGGGCTGATGCACGCACAGAGCGCTGCGGGAACACTGGCGAAGAGAGTCTTGGCCGCCGAGGAGAAGCAGTTCCGCGCTCTGATTGGCAGGGACGAAGAACAACTCACTCTTACCTTCACCCGACGTGCTGCTGACAGGATCCCCGGCAGAGGCCCGCCACGCGGGCAGGTCGCGGGCAGCAGTCCCTCGACAAACGTAAACGTCCCCGGCATCGCCGAGTACTACCGGGCCTGTTCGAGGCCTCGCCTCGTCGTCACGGGAGCCGCCGGCGCGGGAAAGACGGTGCTATCGGTGGAGTTGGTGCGCGGCCTTCTTAAGCAGCGCATGCCGAGCGATCCCGTGCCCGTACGAGTTCCGCTGGCCGAATGGGACCTGAAGGTTCCGTTCGAGAAGCTTCTGATCGGCCACGTGATCAAGGCCGGCATTTCCGAGCAGCGCGCGGAGTGGATCGTGGAGAATGGGCTCGTCCTGCCCGTCCTCGACGGCCTGGACGAGATGGACCCGGGCCTCACCGACGCGCACGGCGACATCATGTACGACCTGGACGGGCAACAGCTGCCGGACCCACGAGCCCCGCGTGCCCTCGAAGCGTTGAAGAAGCTCAACGACCACGGGAACATGGTGTCGACGTTTCCACTGGTGCTGTTGTGCCGCAAGGCCCACTATGACGCCCTACCGCGGTCAGATCGTCTGCAGCACGCGGTCGGCGTCGACATCGACCCGCTGAGCCTAGGGCACGTCGCGGAGCATCTGACCACGGTGTTCCGGGACGAGGAGCGCTGGCAGAGGTTCGCTCAGGACCTGTCCTCGTCCGCCGTGCTCTACGAGACCCTGGCGACGCCGTGGTGGCTCTTCCTCGTCAAAGCCGTCTATCACAGGCGCGGCGATCCCTCGGAACTATTCGACTACACCTCGGCGCCGCTGCTCAAGGACCGCCTGCTTTCCCTCTTTATCCCTGCCGTCGTGGACATCCGCCCGTCGCGGTACGACGCCGAACGGGTCCGAGCATGGCTCGCAGTGATCGCCCGCCATCTGCGCAGCGGACCCGATGCCGGGGAACGCGTCGACATCCACCGCCCCCGGCTATGGTCGATCGCAGGAATCGACCGCGTGCGCTACGCGGACGCGGTGGCGGCCACCCTCGTCTTCCTAAGCCTCGTGCTGCCACTGTTGCTCTTGAGGCAGAGTACGGGGGCCTGGCTGTACCCCACTGCCGGGCTGGGGGCCGTTCTGGTGGCGAGGGACGTCTTCCGACAGGCGGGCGACATGCCAATGTGCGTGCCTTGGGGGCGAGTGTTCTCGCAGGCAACGCTGCGCCTGGTCATCGACACGGTGCCAGTGGGGCTCGCACTCGGCGGACTGGGCGGGCTGGCAGCCCTCCCCGTCGCGTGGCTGGCCGACGCGATGGGTCTCGGATCGCTCGTCTCGTTCCTGCCCGCTCTAGCCGTGTTCTGGTCAGTCCTTCTGGGCATACGGATCGTGCACGGAACGGGACTCACTCATACCTTTGGCGGTACGTACCCACCCGACGTTAATACCGCCGTGAGGTGGCATTACGTACTGAGGGGCGATCTCCTCTTCGGAGGCGCCGTGTTCGTCGTCGCCGGGCTCTCCATGGTGGCAGCCCGGTGGGTGATGTCCTTCTCAGACGCGCTGGTGCTTTCCTCGGTGCCGATTCTCGACGTTCTGACCTTCGGCCTGATGGCCGCGGCTCTGCGCTGGGTGCAGGACTTTGGCGGTGGCCGGAGGTACCTGGTGTTCCTGCTGTGCCTGCGCAACCAACTCCCGTATCGACTCGGAGGGCTCTTGCGGTGGTCGCACGCGGGAGGTCTGCTGCGAACCTCCGGCGGCGCGTACCAGTTCCGGCACCGTGAGTTCCAGCGATGGCTGGCTCGAAGCCCGTAGCCAACCTGAGCCACCAGGTTGTGGACATCGCGAGTTCAATCTGAGTAGGCGGTGGCGTGCCAGATGTGCTCGGTGACGATGCCGATCCAGGACGCGGCTGGACCGGCGAGAAGGAGCGGGGCGCACACGTTGTACGAGAGCACGGTCTCGTGGGGCTCCACCACGACCTGTGTGAGAAGGCAGTGGTCGAACGGCAGCCAGGTTGCCGGCGCGTAAGCGGTCCTGATCCGAAGTCCCGTGGAGGTCAGGACGACTCGGGCCGGGGCGCAGTCGCGCCAGCGGGGACTGGCCGCAGCTTCTGCCTCTCGTCTGCGCCGGGCGTCGAGCCGCGGATTGGGCACCCAGCGCCGGCCGAATGCCGGGTGGTCCTCGTAGTACCCGGCGGGGCGGTTGGGCGGAAGGGCGGGCTCGGTGCCGTAGAACCGTGCTGTCGTAGCCACGAGATCGGCAAAGGCTGTCTCGCCTTCGGCCAGGGGGAGGTCCGGCACGTGGACAGGCGAAAGGCGTCCGCCGCTCAGGAGGTGGTTCCTCAGGGCCGTTGTCGGTGACACGGCTTCGAGACGGTCGGCCTCCTCTGGGTGGTTCGGGCGGCCTCGCCGCATGCTGCTTCCTTCCTGGTTCGTTGGCCGCCCCCCGGCCGCTGCTCAGTAAGCGGGCAGCGGCTGGGAGGCATGCTGTAGATGAGATCACTGGGAAGCGCTGGAGGCAGCGGCGGCTTCCTTCGCTGCGGCCTTCTCCTCTTCCTTGAGGAGAGCGAGGACAACGCCCATGCGATCGTTGCCGAGTTCCGTGTGCGCTCGGATGTGGTCCTTCAAGGCGTCCCGGCTGATGCGTCCGGCCTGACTGGCGGCGGCGCGTGCGATCGGCATGATGTCGTCCAGCCAGCTGTCTTTGGCCTTCCGGTCCTGCGGGGACTCAACGCCGTCCGGGACGGGCGGCGTTTTCCCGTCCGTCGAGTCGCGGACCGGCGGCGGAGCCGGGTGGTGCGTCACCGTCGAGGACGGCGTCGCCGACTCCTGGTCCGCGACGTGACGAAGCTGTCCGTCCGGCTCGTCCGTTGCCTCGCCGGGGCCGTCCGCAGACACCGGGGACTGTGCAGGGCCCGGCATCTCATCGGGCGCGAGATGAGCTGTGTCCGCAGGCGGTAGACCGTGTTTGTGCAGGTCAACCAGGGTTCCGGTAGGTCCGTCCGGCGCGGACGGACCGCTGCCATCGCCTTGCGCCTCTGGTGCCTGGAGTTCGGGCACAGGGCGGACAGCTGTGGTCCAGGGGGCGTCATCGTGTTCGGGACGAACGTTGCCGCGGACCGGTCCCGGACCGTGGTTTGCTTCGTCCCGGACCGTGTGTTCGGCGGTCCGTGCCATCAGGATGTAGAGGTGGACAGACCCCGCCAGCGCCAACGGCGCGAGGGTCGAAAGGACCCCGACCACGCTGTTCGAGAGGTGCAGTGCGGACCGTCCGGCTTGCGGTCCGTGGTTCAGAGTGATGGCGTGAAGAGCATTGGCTCCGAGACTCGCTCCGGTGGCCGCCAGGAAGAGGACCCAGGCGTACAGGCGCGCACCGAAGTGGCGGTTGCGGAGGAGCACGATCGCGCGCACGCCGTACGCAATGAACCCGTCGACGAACACCGGGAAGAGATAGGAAAGGCTCTCTCGCGCGTGGATCGCGACGGCGATTTGCCGGAGCGCGTCGTAGGAGAAGGCGAAGCCGGCCGAGCCAAGGAGGACGATCGCCGTTCTGTCCCAGGCTGTCATCGGGCGCAAGCTGCCTGCGGTCTGCGACTCGGTGTCCGTCGGGAGTATGTGGGCGTGAGACATCAGAGCGTGCCTCCCTTGCGCGGGTCGATGGACTGCCAGGCCGGTGTCTGTGAGAGCAACTGCCCGAGCTGTTCCAGGGACGTCACGTCGTGCACGTGCTGACTGGGGCAGCTCGCACACGACACCCGCAACAGGAGGCGTTCCGTGCTGCCTTCATCGGTGTAGTACAGCTCCAGGTGCTGACCTGCGACGGTGTCGAGGGGCGCGAACGCTTGAAGGTGTTCCTCGAAGGAGAGGAGTCCCAGCACCTCCCAGTCGAGCGTCACCGCCTCGTCGCCCAGGAGGCGGCGTGCATACTTCGACGCTGCCGCGATCGAGCGGGGCCCCCAGGTCCGGAAGGCGTTCTCCCGCGCGGCCGTGCGACGTTCCTCGGCGTGCGTGAGGCGATTGGCCGCAGCGATCATGATCGGGTGACTCATCGGTTGCGGCCTTTCCGGTTGAACGCGCTGCAGGCTTCGTCAGCGAAGCCGGTGCCGTCGGCGATACGCAGCAGAACGTCCGCGTGACAGGGCATGTCGAGGGGGCAGGTGCACATCAGGTCGAAGCCGCGCAGCTCGCCCGCGAACCGCTCGGCGTACCGGCGGCCGACTGGGCCTTGGAGGGTGGCGGCGAAGAGATCCACGACTTCCGCTGCGTCCATCGGCTGGCCGAGTAGCGATGGGCCACGATCTCCTTTGCGGAAGGGATTGGCGTATTGGCTGCCATAGCCCACGAAGACGCACGGGGTAGAGGCGAGGGAAGCGGTCCAGTCGGCTCCGCAAAGACGGACGGGCATCAGGCCGCCCTCCCACCACGACGCCGGTCGTCCCCGATCATGGGTACGAGCGTCGTCACCATCTCGGCTAGGCGGCTCGCCACCCGAGCGCCGACGAAGTCGGTCAGGTCCGGGCCTGCGTCGTCGCGGGCAGGCAGGTTGGACGTGATGATCGTCGGCAGGCAGTGGTTGTACCGGTAGTTGATGAGCCGGTAGGTGATCTCCTCGGTCCATTCCGAGGTCTTCGCCGTACCGAGATCGTCAAGCAGCAGGTACTGCACTTCGCAGAGGCGCCGAAGCTCCCGTTCGGCAGCACCCAGGAACTGTGAGGGCCGCAGGCTTCCGTACATGTCCGCGCTGTTCACGGCGATCAGCTCGAACCTGTCCGGACCGCCGGCCGCGATCCTGCGCAAGGCGCCGTACGCCTGGTGCGTCTTGCCCGTCCCAGTGTGGCCGCTGAGGAGCAGGGCGCCCGCAGACGCGTTGTCCGACAGGGTGTGATCTGCCCAGGCCGCGACCTCCGGGACCGTTGTCTCGGCATTACGGAAGCGAGGCGGGGTAGCGGTGCGCCATCGGTTCAGTGCGTACTCGGCACGAGCGCGGCGGTGCCATGCCTGGTCGCCGGGATTTTCTTCCGGCGACTCGAAGCCCAGGCTCTCGGGCCCGACTTGGATTCCTCTCGCGGTAAGTATTCGCTCGATGGCGCGCATTGATCCGGCGCTGCTCACACGTTCTGGCTCCGCCATGATCAAAATCCGTTCTGGTAGGCGCTGGGGTTCGCTGTGTTCTGGAAAGGCGCCCATCTGCCGGGCGCGCGTCGAATGGGTACGACGTTGACGGGCTTCGCAGCAGTCAGGGCATCGGCCGGGAGATCTGCCCAAATACGGAGCAGATATCGGGCCGACTGCGGCGGGCGGTCGGGATTCCAACGCCGCGCGACCATCTCGACTAGCCGTTCGTGTCCCCACCTGCTCACGAGAGCTGTTACCCGATCCCATTCGGATTCCGTGAGGCGCCATCCAACGAGCATCCCGGCGCTCGTAATCGCAGCCACAAGGTCTTTGGCTGTTTCTGGAACTGTTACCGGCCCCTGCCTGGAAGCGGGGGTTTTCCTGTACTGAGCAGGCAAGCTAGCTTGCTTTTGAGGAGTGGTAATACTCCCAGAGGGAGTATTACCACCGCGCGTACGTGAGGAAGAAACTTCCGAATCACGTGGCAGAGACTTCCCAATTCCCGGACCGTCACTGGGGTTCTGGGAAGGGAATTCCTGGAACATCGTTCCAGCTATCCCTTCATCAGGGGCCGAAGTTGGAAGTTCCGTACCAGACTGCTGGGGAGCGTCGTGATACCGGTTGAAGAGGAGAATTGAGTAGCTGCTGGGATTGGACGCGCCGCCGCCGCGCTGATGGCTGAGCTCGCCAAGAGCAGTCAACTCGCCGAGGCATTTGGTGATAGAGCGGGTCGTAAGGCGGGTCAGGTGCGAAATCTCTTCCAGAGTGATGGTCGCTCTGCCCATATCGTCCGCCATGCGTGCCAGCGCGAGCATTACAAGACGTGAACCACGGCAGGACTTCGACTCTGACCAGACCAGTTCTGTGGCTATATCGCTCACTAGTTGTTCCCGTCGCATATTGCTATGAGTCGCGCGGGCGCAAGCCCAAAGCTGAGATCGTCCTCCGGTACGAATCCGATCCGATTCGGTTCAGGGGTGAGGTACAGCGTGCCCGTGGGCAGGTAGAAATCGTGTGCACGACGCCAGTCGGTGGTGTGACCGAACTTCTGCCTGATCATGTGCGTCACTTCCCTCTCGATTTCCCTAGAAGCGCACACGCGGTAGAAGTCATCTTCGAAGATGTGGGTAACAGCCCGGTACTCCGGAAAAATGCGGACCAAGGCTGCTGTTGGGGCGACCGCGTGAATAGCGTCACGGAGGTTCGCACACGGCAAAGAGGCAGAGTGGTTCTGAGGCATGGGAAATCTCCCGGAAGCGCAGGGGAATGCCCCCGCGTGAAGAATGGTTCCTCTAAATGAGGTGTGTGTCAGGCGGCGTTGGCTTCCTGATCGGCCGATAGAGAGGCCCTCTGCTTGGACCGCTGCCGTTCGCGCCAGGCGAGCTTGAGCAGATACTCGTGCGTGATTCCGAGCCCGCGGGCAACGGCGGCTGGATCCAGAGCCGGATCTGCCACGAAACGCTCGATTACCGCTTTGCGCTCATTCTTGGTAAGCGGCGCGGTTGCACCCCTCAGAGCTCCCTGCACTGCCTTTTCATCCACGCGGTCCTTCCAAGTGGCCCGAAGCGCTGACCTCTCTGAAGCGAGGAGCCCTGCGCGGATACCCCACTCATCGTCGTGCCTGATCGAATCGACCAGGCATCGGGCCGCGATAGGCAGCGGGCAGGAATTGCAGAGATTGAGAGGCCGAACCAGCTCGGATCCCAGCTGCTCCTTTACCTCCTCAGGATCTTCCCGAGGCCCGTCTCCGAAAGGGAGGAAAGTATCTGTGTCCTCGGCCGCGCAGTTGGCATCTTCTGCCCAATGCTTGCTCGGGACCTTTTCGGCTTCCCTGAGGAGAGGCGACCAGTTGCCCTGACGTGCAGCCTCAGAAAGCTCGTATATGTCTGTGCTCATTTGAACTCACGGTGATCGCGGCACTCGCTTCGAGAATAGAGCGAGTGTATGGAGAGGAGTCAGGAACGCTTTCGCGATCGCCTGGATGGCTGAAGCGGCATTTGTGCGACTTCGCTCATTTCTCGGTGACCGGCTTCACGAGATGCATTTCGGAGATTGCGCGGAGGTCTTCCTCGGCGAACTGGACGAACTTCCCGAACTTCCGGTGCGGAAGTGTGGAGATTCGTTCGCGCAGCCACTTCTCAGGGATGTTCAAACGCTCGGCAGCTTCCGTGTATCCGATGTGCAGGCGGTTGTCGCGAGGGCTGGTCGGGAGCTTGTCGATCAGAGCCTCGAAGTCGCTGACGCGTCCCAGGAGGCTCAGGACTGCTGCAAGTCCTTGCAGCTCACTGGGTCCGAAGGGTGTGGTACCAGCGTCCGGGTGGGCGACAGATGCCATCACGCGTCCAAGCCGTGGAGCTTCGCCGTTCGCAGGTTGAATGCGTGGCCTGCGGTCGTCCAGCCAGCGTGCGGGAACGAACGGATGATCCACCTTGCGATCGTGAGGGACTTGGCGCGAGGAACGCGAAGAGCCGTTCCGCAGTCGCTGATGGCCGTGAGCCCCAGATGAGGCCACAGGGTCCGAGGGCCCTGAAGGCGAACCTGGACAACGGCGGCCCCGGGCAGCATCGACGCGAGCTGGGCCGCCAGCCGCTCAGCGCGAGCCGGGGCGGTGTCCGGCTTGGGGTTGCAGTCCTGAGTAGGGGACATGCGACACTCCTCTGTGTTGGTAGGCCGCTCCGCTAGTGCCGTGCGAGGGACACGGAGGGGCCGTTTCCGCGTGACCAGCACCCCAGCAGGGGCGCACGTCACGAGCTGTCTGGCGTCCGAGAGGTGCGAACTCTCGGGCGCCGATGGCGTTTTGAGGGGGGCGCGGGCCATGCGCGAAGCGCGTACCGGGCTCCTTCTGCACCCGACCGCACGCCAGACGGCGAACGGTGGGTGAGCGAAGACAGAGGGGGTGCGAGACCCCTCTTTTTTCGCTAACCTGAAACTATCGCGGTTCCCCGAAAAAGTCAACGGATCGATGTTTCTTCGGTTTGCCGAAAAATGAGGTTCTGGTTCTGATGTCTGCTCGACGCTTCGACAGAGGTCGTGTGCGCTCCGTGCGGCGAGCCGCCGAGATCCCGCAGGCCGTCGTTGCCGAAGCCGTCGGCGTCGCAGACAACACGGTGGCTGGGTGGGAGCTCGGATCGTCCGAGCCGGATCAGGAGAAGCTTCCCGCCCTCGCGAAGGTCCTTAAGCATTCCCTGGACCACCTCTTCCCTCGTGATGGCCTGCCCGATCTCACGGACCTGCGCTGCGATGCCGGCCTCTACCAGTACGAGACGGCTCCTGTGATCCAAATGAAGAGCGCCGGCCCAGTAGCCGCAGCGGAGCGTGGTGAACGTCGGCTCAAGGACAGGTATGTCCCGCTCCTCGCGGAGAGGTATGGCGTGAGCACGGCAGAGCTGCTGCGGGCCCAGGAGCGATCCTTCGCCGCGGCGGAAGAGAAGAAGCGAGGGGGAGGGGAGCCCGGACTGGACCAAGGCTCTGCCGCTGCGGACTTGGACAGGCCGCCGGCCTCGCTGGCCGAGAAGATCACCTTCATCCTTCAGCGGTCGTACCCGGGTCCCGAGGGCCCTCCGTCGGATGCCGAGATGGCTGCCGACGTGAACGCCCAGCTCGGGGCGGAGGTCCTGACGGAAGAGGACTTCGAAGGTCTGCGCACCGGTGCCAAGGAGACGGCGCCTCCCGGCGTCCTAGACGCGCTGGCCACGGTTGTCGGTGTATCGGAGATGTACTTCAAATCCGACGAGGCCGTCGCCGCCCAGGTCTACGAGGGGCTCAAGCTAATCGCCGCCCATAGACAAGGGCTGGTCGGAAGGATCAAGGCCCGTGGTCTGGGATCGGCGGGTCTGCCGCCCAACGTGATGGCGCTGGTCACCGAACTCGCGCAGGAGATGGCGGAGAAGGAAGCCGAGACCGGGAAGTAACCCGGCCCAACTCTGAGTGCCGCGCGTCCGCCGCCGCAGCTACCGTTCTACTGTGCTGACGAGCCCGGCTCCTTTACACGTCCTGCCGTGATCACGGCACGGATCTCCCTGAGCGCCCCAAGGTCGGCCAGCGGATCACCGCCGACGACCAGCAGATCCGCACGGAGCCCGGACTTGATACGGCCTACTGACCCACCGAGCCCAAGAGCGTCGGCCGCTTGGGCGGTGGCCATGTCGAGAATCTTGTCGGTCGGCATACCCACGTGCGCGTAGAAGGGGAGCGCCCCGGCGAGCGATCCGTCGAAGCCGGTCCGCTGCACCCCGGCGTCGGTCCCCGCGATGAGCCTGACGCCGGCCTCGGCCATCTGCCGGACCTGCCCGAACAACACCTGCGTCCGCTCCTCGCCGAAATGGCGCGCCACCATCTGCCAGTGCGGACTGACGGCCGGGCAGACCGCGATGCCCCGCTCGATGATCTTCTTCAGGACGTCCTGACGCAGGCCGAAGCTGTCCTTGGTCATCCAAGTGCAGTGCTCAATGGTGTCCACGCCCGCATCCACGACCGCCTCGATGCCGTCCGCCCCGTGTGCGTGCGCGGCCACCGGCGCTCCGGCTCTATGCGCCTCGTCCACCAAGGCCCGCAGCTCGTCCGCGGAGAACTGGCTCTGCCAACTGGGCGGCCCGTCCTTCGTCAGGCCGCCCCCGCTCGCCATCACCTTGATCAATCCGGCACCCGCCGCCAGGTTGCGCCGTACCAGGTCACGAATCGCGGCCTCGCCGCTGACCTCACCGCCGAGGAAATGGCAGTGGCCACCGGGAGTTGTCGCCGGTGTGCCCGCGGACACGATCCGGGGACCGGTGGTCACGCCCCGGCTGATCTCCTCTTGAAGGCGGAGGGCCAGGCCGTTGCGGTCGCCCAGGTCACGGACCGTGGTCACACCGCTCGACAACAGCTGCTCCGCGCGTCGCCGCATGTCGCGCAGCAGCTGCTCGTCACTCGATGCGTTGAAGGCGGCCAGCGGCTCGGCGCCGCCGTCGAACACCAGATGCACATGGGCGTCGATGAGCCCGGGCACGACCGTGGCACCGGGAAACGAGAGCTGTGCCCCCGGTGCGTCGGAGTGGCCGGCGAACTGTGCGCGCGGCCCGACGGCGGCGATGCGGTCACCGTCGACGAGGACGGCACCGTCTTCCAGGTAGGCCCCGGAGCCGGTCAGGACCCGGTCGGCGGTGATCAGCATGTCGTCTCGCCTGCCCCGTCTCTTTCACGGTCACGCGGTCAATCGCAGCGCGTCCGACACCGCGATTAGCTGGGCGACGTCCGCGTCCCGGTTGACAGCCGAGTCCTGGTCGTTTCCCTGCTTCAACGCCCGGGGAGGCGTTGTCGGCGCGGGAGCGCCCTGCTTGATCGCGTCGTAGGCACGCCGGAGCCGTCTGGCCAGTTCAGCAGCCTCCAGGCGGCGCAGGTCGGCTCCCTCCCCCTCACGGAACAGGTAGGGGCTGATATCGACCAGTCCATCCCGGCATTCCACTATCCGCCGGGTGTAGCGGCGGTGCACGCCACGCGCCCGCCACCGATCCCACAGAGTGCGGGACGCGGGCTTCAGTTCGTTCTGCGGGTAGACCTCGATCAGCAGCTCCCACAGCGAAGTGAGCTGACGGTGATGCCGGCGCCGGCGCAGCCACAGCCGGGTGGCGGTGATCCTCGCGCGCAGGCCCGAATAGGTGACACCGACAACAAAGAGCAGGCTCGACACCGTCAACAAGGCTGCCGCCGAGGTCGTGAGCCCGTGCGGCACGGAGCCCCCGCTCCAGCGGACGGCAGTGAAGGCAGCGCGGACCCCACAGGCCACCGCCAGCGAGCACAGGCCGACCGCGGTGATCCACAGACCGGTGGCGTGAGGACGACTGGACATACGGGCATAGCGGGCGGACCACCATCCGGCCACCCCTATCGCGTACGTCATGTACAGGCCAGCACAGAGGTAGAAGACAGCGACCCCAGGGATCGTCATGTCCATCAAGCGGGACGGCCCGGCCAACGCCCCCCGCGGCACGGTCCAGGTGGCCACAGCGATCGCTACCCCGACCAAGGCCACGACGCAGCCTTCCACCCGGACTCGACGCCGGGCCGCCCGCCCGTCGGCCGAGTACAGGTAGAAGCACATCAGGAAGTAGCAGGCGAGGATGAGCAGCAGGTTCTGGACCAGCCGCGCGACGTCGTGCCCCGCCATGATGTCGAGGCCCGTGGCGCCCCCCGGCCTCGCCACCGCGTGCGACAGCCCCAGGCACAACAAGGTGAAAGCAACCGAACGGGTGGGAGCGTCACGTGGGGCACGCGACCACAGAAACAGCCTCCACGCGACGGCAGCGGCGATGATCAGCGGAAGGTACGTCGCCATGGCCTACAGCCACCCCCGCCGGTCGCCCAGGGCTGCCTGCACCCGGCGGAGCTCAGGGTCCTCCGCCAGCCGCGGCAGCGCGTCGACGACCGAGGACCACTCCAGGATGATCGTCGCCGCGAGCTCGACCGAGCACTCCGTCTTGTCCTCGTACGAGCAACGCAGGGCGACACGCCGGATCAGCTTCGGATCCACTACAGGAATGAGGCCCGCCAAGTTCTCCACGAAGCCCTCGATGAAGTCATCCGAGAGCGCCTCCGGGGTGTTCCCCTCCCACTCCGCGACGATGATGTGCAGCAGTTCGTGGAGGATGATCTGGATCTGGTGCCACCGGGCCGTTTGCTGCTGGTAGAGGATGAGATCCATCTGCTGCATTTCGAGCCACATCCCCGAAGGGCCTGGCACCGGCAGTGGGACGGGGTGAAGGACGATCGGGCGCCCGCGCCTCTCGCCGAGCGCCCTGGCCAACTCCTCCACATCCAACGGTGGGCGAATGCCCAGACTGCGCAACTCCTTCCGCAGTCGGTTGTGGAGCCTGCGCTCCACCGTCCGCCGTTCCGCCATACGCCACCGTCCCAAGCGGCGGCGGCTCGCTCTCCCAGGCGTAGGCGGCCCGGTTTCTTGAGCGCCCCGGAGGCTTTCTCCCAGAGACATGTGAGCAAAATCCCTTCGTACCGGCTGGTCGAGGCCCTTGCGCCTAGCCGGGCGACAGCCACCACGGGTCAACGATCTTCGGTTCCCGGACTGACTCCACGAAGGTGATCACGGACCTGGAGAGGGGTTGGCTAAATGGCCCAGGCCGTCCTCGGTGACGGAATCGCCAGGCCGCGCTTGCCCTTGCCGGCACGTGTCATCGCTAGCGCGAACGTGCAACTGGCTCGGGGAAGGTCCCTCGGTGGGGGTCGCGGGAACTGCCTCGGACCCTACGTGAGGCCACGCGAGATCAAGGCCGGAAAACGACATCTCTTGAATGGGGCGAAGGTGGCGAAAAAACCTGGCAAATCCACCATTCCCGGATTCGATCAAGGCTCTGAAGTGCGGATTCACTTGTGTTCATATTGGTCGGTGTGACGTAGCAAGAGCATGCTTCCGTTATAAATTTGAGATCTTTAGTGTCCAATAAGTGAGAACAAAGTTCTATAAATGGTGCATAGTGACGGCCCTGGGTGATGTGTGGAAGGGGTCACTTCTGTGTGAATCCGGGCACTCCCTCGCGGTACGCTCCCGACCATGCGGAGCAAGAAAATCAGCCAGATACTTGAGCACTCTGAGTTCTGGAGCGAATACCATCTGTGCACGCTGACCACTATGCGTCCGGACGGGAGTCCGCATGTGGTGCCTGTCGGAGTCACAGTCGACGCCGACGCGGGAGTGGCCCGAGTTATCACGCGCAAATCCAGCAAGAAGGTTGCCAACATCGCGGCGGGGGGCAGCGAAGCCCGTGTGGCTGTCTGCCAGGTCGACGGGGGCCGCTGGGCCACCCTGGAGGGCACGGCCGAGGTGCTCACCGATGCTGCCGCAGTCGCGCTCGCCGTGGCGCGCTATGCCGATCGGTATGGACGGACGCCGGCCCCGGACCCTGAACGTGTAGTCATCGAGATCACGATCGACCGGGCTATGGGGCTGACCGTGCTACCCCGTCCAACGGCGACTTCACCCGCCGCGCGAGCTTAAGATCGCGGCGGCTGTTCTTCGTGCCGTGGTGTACGACGCTGGTGATGGATCAGTGGTGCCTCTCCGATCGGCTCATCGATCACCCGCGCAGGGCAATGCCTCTCCTGGGTCCGTGACCGAGGCCGCGCTCGATGACATGGGCTGCGCCATCTGATCGAGTTAGTACGCGACTGATCCTGTGCTCGACGGGCCCACACTTCTGGCGATCTCCCGCATCGAGGGGGCCTTGCCGTGTTCGGCTACGATCGACAACGCTCGCGTACTCGCCCCGCGTCCCCAACTCGTCCTCGTAGACGAGTCATTCAGCGCTTGGACGCTGCGCACGGGAGTGCGGTCCGATGTGGGACGCGCTATGGATGGCCGGCGCCACGGCGATCCTCGTCGCCCACGACCAGCAGGACGCCCTGTCCACCGCCGACCTTGTCGCCGTCGTACGAGACGGCCGGGTCGCACAGTGAGACACCCCGCAGGTCCTCTATAGCCCCCCGCCGCTGGCCCGCTTCGGCCGTGCGCTCGCCGCCCCGATCCGCTGCCGCATCCTGCTCACCCTGCGCGAATCCCCGGCCCACCTGGCCGACAAGCTGGAGATCTCCCGTACCCGCCTTTCGAACCACCTCGCCTGCCTGCGCGACTGCGGCATCGTCGTCGCAGTCCCCGAAGGCCGCCGCGTGCGCTACGAGCTCGCCGCCGCCCGCTTCGGCCACGCCCTGGACGACCTGCGCGGTGCGGTCCTCGCTGTCGAGGCGGACCGCACCTGCGTCGACGCGGAGGAGAAGGGTTGCTGCTGATGGCCATGGAGATTTCCCTCGGCCCTACACCGGACCGCCGCGCCCAACTCGCCCGGCGCATACGGCTGCTGGTCGCCGCGACCATCACCTACAACGTCATCGAGGCGATCGTCGCGATCACCGCCGGCACGATCGCCTCCTCCACCGCGCTGATCGGCTTCGGCCTGGATTCCGTCATCGAGGTCTCCTCGGCCGCCGTGGCCTGGCAGTTCTCCGCAAGCGAGCACGCCATACGCGAGGCCCGCGAGAAGACCGCACTGCGGATCATCGCGATCTCCTTCTTTGCGCTGGCCGCCTATGCAGCCATCGACTCCGTCCGTGCCCTGACCGGCACCGGAGAGGCCGAGCACTCCACTCCCGGCATTGTGCTGGCCGCGCTCTCCCTGGCGGTCATGCCGTTCCTCTCGGCCGAACAGCGCCGCGCCGGACGCGAACTGGGCTCCGCCTCGGCCGCCGCGGACTCCAAGCAGACCCTGCTGTGCACCTACCTGTCGGCGGTGCTCCTCGTCGGGCTCCTCGCCAACTCCCTCTTCGGCTGGACGTGGGCGGACCCGATCGCGGCCCTGGTGATCGCCGCCGTCGCGGTTAAGGAGGGCCGGGAGGCGTGGCGCGGCGACAGCTGCTGCGCAGTGCCGGTCACGGCCATCTCCGGGGCGGAGTAGGACAGTTGCGGCTGCGCCCCCGGATGCGCATGCTGCGGGCCGCAGAAGGAGGAGGGCGCCTGCTGACCGGCTGGGCCTGGACCGCGCTCGCGCTCTACGCCGTGTGGCTCGTCACGGCCTTCGGCGAGCGCACCGTGATGCAGCTCCGCCGCGCCGGCGACACCGGCTTCCCCGGCCTGTCCAGCGCCCCCGGTTCGGCTTCCTGGTGGGCGAGCGTGCTGTTCGTCGTGGCGTTGCTCGGCGCGCCCGCCGCGGCTCTGGCCGGTCTGTTTGCCCTCGCCGAGGACGCCCCGGTCCTGTACGCCACCGGTACGACGGTCGCCGTCCTCAACATTCTCGGCACGCTGGGGGCGATGGGAGCGTCCTGGCGGGTTGGGCGGAAGCCCGCTGGAGCGTAGTCGACGGATCCTGTCTAGGGGTAAACCGACTCTGTAGACAAGGCGAGGAGGGGTCCGGGGTCGCGCCGCCGGTGGTGAAGGACCGGCTCATGACAGCGGCGAGAGTGGGTCCGGTACACGGCTTCAAGCTCAGGCGGAACGTGTCCAAGCACCGACCCGCCCGGCTCTGAAACCGGCGAACACTTGGCGGGTAGTACGGATGAGGGGGCTCTTATCGCAAATGAGTTCGCCGACTTGGCTACGGCGTCCGAAGGCCGATCATCCGGCGACAAGTGGCTTCTTGAGGACTTGGCGCTCAACTGGGGTGCCGCCTATTGGGCGCCCTCTGACTGTTGTCACTCTCCGCACGCGGGCCTCAAGTGCTCTTCCCAGTTCACCAGCCGACTTTGTTGCAACCGGTGAGGTCAGCGGGTTCGACTTGCAGAGTCGCGTGAGCGACGCCATGCCGTTCTCGGAGCACATCGCGGGCCTGATCCAAGACGCTGTGACCGTCTGTGAAGTTGTCGGTGACCAGGTGTGCGGTAGCCACGTTCATACCGGAGGTCAGTGTCCAGAGGTGCAAGTCATGCACCTCCTTGACGCCAGCGACGGCTGCCAGGTCGTCGGCCACAACACCGGGGTCCATCCCAGCGGGGGCGTGCTGTCCCAGGACCGCGAAGACCTCCCGTCCCAGTCCGACTGCACGAACTGCCACAAAGATGCCGATGGCAAGAGCTACCACGGTGTCCCAGACGGGTTGGCCGGTCGCCGCCACCAACCAGCCGGCCAAGATCACTCCGACAGAGCCCGCGGTGTCAGCCGCGACCTCCAGGTAGGCGCCCTTCACGTTCAGGCTCTCGGCTGCCCCGGACCGCAAAAGGAGCAGTGCCACCAGGTTGACGACCAGGCCGATCGCGCCGACCACAAGCATCGGACTGGAGGACACCTCGGCTGTGTTGCCGATCCGGCCGACTGCCTCGAACACCACGTACACGGCCACGCCGAACATCAGAAGCACCGACAGCAGTGAGGCGAACACCTCTGCGCGGTACGAGCCGTAAGTGCGGCGGCCCGTAGGGTCAGTGCGCGTGGCCACTCGGGTCGCTACGAGAGCGGCCCCTAGCGCCACCACATCCGCTGCCATGTGCCCGGCGTCCGACAGTAGCGCCAGTGAACCCGACAGTAGGCCGTAGATTAACTCGACTACGAAGTACGAGCCGACCAGCCCGAACGACACTGCGAGGCGCCATCGGTGCCGCCCTCCGGCGTGACTGCCAACTGCGTGGTTATGGCCATGGCTATGGGTGCCCATGACTGCGTTCCTTTCCCCTCGTTCTCCTGCTCGTCCCTGGAAGAGAAGCACGAACCGTTGTAATTGGGCAAAGGTTGCATCGGTGACCGTTGTCATCACCGTAAAGGGAAACCTCGCAAAGGAATTCACGGAGGAAGGTCCCTGGCCCGGCAGCCGAGCGGCCCTCGGGAGGGAGAGGGAAGGGGCGTGTCGTTCGGTGCGCTGGTGGCTGCGTGACCGTCAGATGCAGCTGGTGTTACGGGTTCCTGGTTAGCCGCGGCTTACTCAGTGCGCGACTGAGATGCCGTCATCCCCCGAAGCAGGACCTGTGTGGCCTCCCACAAGGCGCTCTCCAAGTCGAACGGAGACCTGGCCAGGGTCCAGCGCAGCACCATGCCGTCGATCACGGATGCGAAGGCCAGGGCGGCAGCGTGCGTGTCGGTATCGCAAGCGCCGGAATTGGTTGTTTGGGCCAGCAGAGTCGCGATGTGATCGACGAACTGTTCGTGATGGGAGTCGAAGCACGTCCGGATGTCGGGGATGGTGCGGGCCAGGGCCAGGAGTTCCAGGGCCAGGGGCCCCCGGTCGGGGTTCTTCGTCAAGTCGCCGGCGAATGCCCGCACGAGGTGCTGCAGGCGATCGGCAGCTGGTGTCTCGCTGTCCATGACGGCCTGGATGGCGTCGGCTTCGTGAGCGAGCATCTGGTGGACGAGGCCGGTCGCCAACTCCTCTTTGCTCTTGAAGTACCAGTACAGCCCTCCTTTGCTCAGCCCTGCGGCCTTCACGACATCGTCCATGCGGGCGTTGTGATAACCCTGCCGCGCAAAGACGGCGGCGGCGGCCTCGAAAATCTGAGCCTTCCGGGCTGCGACACGGTCCTCGTCGTCTGTCATGACCATCCGTCCTTTGCGACCTGCCGAGTCTCCTACGACAAGACATGGAAGCGGGGATCGTTTCCATTACCGTCAAAGGTATCACTAGACCGGCTGGTCGGTCTAGTGCCATACTCATCTCGACCGACCAGTCAGTCGAGTAGGGAGTGGTGTATGTCCGCCCAAACCGAGCACCCAGCGAATGGCGGTTACGGCCCGCCCCTTCTGCACCGGCTCGGAACCTGGTGTGCCACGCACGTCTGGAAGGTCCTGGCCGCCTGGCTGGTGGTGCTGGTGGCGGGCGGATTACTGGTTCCGAAGTTCACAGACAGCCTCACCGGCTCCTCGCTGAAGGTGACAGGCTCGGAGTCTGCCCGGGCCGAGAGTGTGATGAAGGAGGACTTCGACAGTGCCGTCACCGAAGACGTCGTCGTGGTCTTCGACTCGGCCACCCGCTCGGTGAAGGACGCCGCGTTCCGTGACGTCGTCGAGCGCGGCATTGCGGAACTGCGAAAGCAGCCCGGCGTGGCCGCCATCGAGGACCCGTACGCATCCGGCGGCGAGGCACAGATCGCCCCCGACGGCCGCACCGCCCTCGTCCTCGCGGGACTGACCGGGGACGAGCGTGACCGGCAGGGCGCCGCCCCGGACATCCAGAAGGCGTTGGACGGCATCGACGGCGACGGCGTCGACATCATGCTGACAGGGTCCAGTGCGCTCAACGCCGCCGTGGTCGAGCAGGAGGACAAGGACCTCGCTCGAGCCGAGTCCATCGGCGTGCCCATCGCGTTGCTCGTCCTGCTCGTCGCGTTCGGCACCCTGGTGGCGGCCGGCCTGCCGATCCTGCTGGGTGTGGCGGCGCTCATGACGTCGTTCGGCGTGCTGGGCGCACTCAGCTATCTGACCAGCTTCGACACCTTCGTCCAAGCCGTCGTCACCATGCTCGGTCTGGCGTTGGGTATCGACTATTGCCTGTTCATCGTCACCCGCCAGCGCGAGGAACTCCAGGCACAGCCCGACCGTCCGATCGCGCAGACGGTCGGTGCCACCATGGCCAGCGCCGGCAAGGCGGTGCTCTTCTCGGGGTTCACCGTGCTGATCTCGGTCGCGGGTCTGCTTCTCGTGCGCGCACCGGTGTTCCGGTCCATGGCCTTCGGCGTCATGGTGGCCGTCGCCGTCATGCTGACGGTGGCGATGACCCTGCTGCCGGCCGTGCTCGCCCTGTGCGGCAGGAAGATCAACCGGCTGGCTGTGCCCGGACTGCGACGCGCTGTGAGCCACCCCGACCCGGAGCACTCGGTCTGGGCCCGCTGGACCAAACTGGTGCTGCGGCGCCCGTTGCTGATCGGTGGTGCCGCCGTCCTGGCGCTGGCCGCGGCCGCCATCCCGGTCACCGGCCTGAAGCTGGGCTTCGACGTCGGCGCCAGTGCCGTCGCCGACGCGCCGGCCGGCGCGGGATACGACATCGTCTCCGAGAAGTTCGCCCCCGGCGCCGCCACACCCATCCAGGTGGTCGTCACCAGTGACAAGGGCTCCTTCGATGACGAAGACCTCACCGCCATGGACCGGCTGGCCACCCAGATCGAGGGTCATGAACAGGTCGACAGCGTCCTGTCCGTCACCGGACTCCTCAAGGAACAGACCGGACGCAGCGACAGTGAAAGCCTGAAGGCGGCCCTGGCCAAGGACAGTGCCTCGTTGGACCGGATCGTCAACACCAGCGCGGACGCTGCCATCCTCACCGTCTTCTCGAAGGCTGCACCGGACGCGGACGAGGCCATCGACCTGGTGCACTGGATCCGCGACACCGCCGCGCCACGCGCGGAGCGTTCCACCGACGGAGTGACCGTCACGACCGGCGGGCTGACCGCGCAGACCGTCGATGTCGCCAACGAGATCGACCGCTCGACCCCCTGGGTGTTGAGCGCCATCCTCGGTCTGTCCTTCGTGCTGCTCCTGCTCGCCTTCCGCAGTCTGCTGCTGGCGCTGAGCGCGATCGTGATGAACCTGCTGTCTGTCGGCGCCGCATTCGGTCTGCTCACCTGGGTCTTCCAGGAAGGTGCGGGGGAGTCACTGCTCGACTTCACCAGCCGCGGCTTCATCCAGGCCTATCTGCCGCTGCTGACCTTCGTGGTGCTCTTCGGGCTGTCCATGGACTACGAGGTGTTCATCATCTCCCGCATGAAGGAGGAGTGGGACCGCACCCGGGACAACACGCGCGCCGTCACCGTCGGCACGGTCCACACGGCCAAGGTCATCACCGCAGCCGCCGCCATCATGGTGGTCGTCTTCGCCGCGTTCATGATCACCAAGGTGGTCGAGGTGAAACAGATGGGCTTCGCCCTGGCCGTCGCGGTCCTGGTCGACGCCACACTGATCCGTGTGGTCGTCGTCCCCGCCGCCATGCGCCTGGCGGGCAACGCCAACTGGTGGCTGCCCGGCTGGCTGGACCGCGTCCTCCCGCGTGTCGACCTCACCGAGGGACCTAGCCCGGTCCCGGCCGGCAAAAGCACCGGTCCGGCAGTACCCGCTCCCGCGCAAGCAACGAGGACTTCGAGCACGTCTCGGACATCCTCCGACTGACCGTGTTGCTTGCGCACACCGGGAGTAGATATCACTGACTTACTGCCGACGCCGACGCGGCGGTGGCTGGGCCTGGTCTGCCTGACCACGGCACTGCTGATCATCGGACTGGATGTCACCGTTCTGACGATCGCGTTGCCGACCCTGGCCACCACCGTCGGCGCCTCCACCGCCGAATTGCAGTGGATCACCAACGCGTTCACCCTGCCGTTTGCCGCGCTGCTGCTGCCCTCAACAGCACTGGGCACTCGCGGCCGTAAGCAGCTCTTGATGGCTGGCGTGGCGCTCTTCGCGGCAGGTTCCGCCATCGCCCTGCAGGCGGACAGTTCGGCCGACCTCATAGCCTCCCGAGCCCTCATGGGGGTCGGCGCGGCGGCGACTGTACCGCACGCCCTGTCGCTCGCACCGAGCCTGGCGTCACCGGCGGACCGGGAGGGGGCGGCCACCCTGGCGTCGGCAGGCTTCGCCCTCGGCCTTCCGCTCGGTCCCGTGGTCGGTGGCTGTCTGCTGGCGGCCTTCGGATGGCACGCGATCTTCGTGGTCAACGTCGTGGTGATGCTCGCCGCGTTGGCCGGAATCGCCCTGGCCGTCCACGAGCCAGGCCAGGGGCGCGTCGAACCCGTCGACGCCGTTAGTACCGTACTCGTCCTGACCGGAACAGCGGCTCTCGCGTACGCGGTGACCGAGGCGACCACTCGGGGCTGGGCCCATCCGGTGACTCTGCCCGTGTTCCTCGCCGGTGCGGCGCTGCTGTCCGCGATGGTGATCCGGCTGATCCGCACACACTCCCCGCTGGCTGACGCCGCCTTATGGCGTGACCCGCGCTTCACCTGGGCGATCTGCACACTGTCGTTGATCACGCTGATCCTGCTCGCGCTGCTTTTCATGCTTCCCCAGTACCTGCAACAGGTGCAGGGATACGACGCTTGGGCCACCGGCCTCCGTCTGATGCCCATGATGGCCGGACTCGCGCTGGGAACAGTCGCCGGCAAACGTCTCGCGACCGTCGTCGACGTCAAATGGACGCTCGTCCTCGGCATGTTGCTGTGGTCCGTCGGCCTGTTGTGGATCGGGCAACTGAGCCACGGCAGTTCCTATCCGGTCGCCGCCGGCGCTCTGGTCACCACGGGCCTGGCGCTCGGTTTCACCCTGCCCACCGCTCTCCATGCGCTCACCGGCTCACTGCCGCCCGAGAAGGCCGTGACCGCGCACGCACTCGCCAACACATGCCGGCAAATCGCGGCAGCCCTCGGCTTCGCCGTGATGGGTGGCGTTCTCAACGCCACCTACCGAAGGGAGTTGCGCGAGGACGCGCCCGTCGGCCTGGCCGACGGGGTGGTGGATGAGGCCCGTCAGAGTATCGCTGTCGCCGCCGAGGCTGCCGCCGCACTGCCCGCGCGAGAGGGCGAGGCCCTCGTGACCCTTGCCCAGCACGCCTTCGTCACCGGCATGACGACCACGGCACGGATCGGCGCGTTCGTGACCGCCCTCCTGGCCGTGCTCCTGATGGTGTGCATGCCCACCATCCGGCGTGAGAAGCCCGGTGCCTCCTGAGGAGCAGACACACAACAAGGCGGCGGCCCCGTACTACCGCTCACGCGGTGGGGCCGCCGCCGACAATTCCGATGGGCTCACCTCGCGCTGACGCGCGCCCGCACCCCCGGACTGGGGCGAAGATTCACCAAGAGCTCCGGCGTCACCTCCGCGCCCTGAGGGAGCAGTTCGAACGCCAGCCGCTGATTGAGCACCACGGTGAGCAGATGTCCCTCCATCATGGCCAGATGACTGCCCGGGCAGACGTTCCCGCCGGTCCCGAAGGGGAGGTAGGCCCCCTTGGGCAGCGCCTTCTCCCGCTCCCGGGTGAAGCGATCGGGATCGAAGCGCTCCGGCTCGGTGAACACGTCGGGATTCCGGTGGAGGCTGAAGGCATTGAGGAAGATCATGGTCCCGGCCGGAACGGCGTACCCACCGACCACTGTGTCCCTGATCGCCTGCCGAGGGATCACCGCAGCTGGCGGGTACAGCCGCATCGCCTCCTTGAACACCTTCAGGCAGTAAGGCAGTTGAGGCAGGTCCCCGAAGCGCACCGACCTTTCGCCCAGGACCGTGTCGATCTCGTGGTGCACCCGTTTGAGGACGTCGGGATGCCGGGCCAGAAGGTACAGCGTCCACGCCTGCGCATCGGCCGACGTCTCCTGGGCCGCGCCCCATGCGGTGAGCACCTCGTCGAGCAGCAGCTCCTCGCTCATCGGAGTGCCGTCCTCGTAACGGGACGCCATCAGGTCGCCCAGGATGTCCTCGGAGAGTTCGGCGCCACCCTGCGCGGACTCCTGCCGTTCGCGAATGAACTGGGCGATCCACGCACGGATACCGGTCATGGCGCGCCGCGCCCGACGGTTGCGGGGCACGGGCACCCACAGGGGGAGCGCCGCCGGACTGGTGATGGCGTACATCTCCCACTCGAAGGCCTCGGTGATGGCGTCCGCCAGGGCCCGATTGTCGCGGCTGGAGGCAGTGAAGAGGAGTTGGCTGACGATGTCCATCGTCAACGTGTTCATCTCCGCCACCAGGTCGACGTCGACGCCCTCGCGCCAGCGCTCCGCCACACTCTCTGCCGTCGAGACGACGGCCTCCGCATGGCGGGGTATGCGGCGAGGTGAGAAGTGGGGCAGCACCAACCGCCGCTGCTTCTTGTGCAGTTCGCCCTCACTGGTGAGGAGCCCGTTGCCCATCAGCGGGGTGAGCGCGCGCGTCTGCCGCCTGCCGCGGCCGAAGTCCTCGGCGTTCTCGATCAGCACGTCCCGGGCTGCGGCCGGCGTCGAGACGGTGGCGGCCACGCTGCCCCCGATCCGGAAGCCCATCACGCCGTCCGAGGCCGAGGCGAGCCGGTGCAGGGTCGCGATGGTGTCGGCCTGGAGCGCCGTGGCGTGTCCGAGCAGCCCACCACCGGGCGCCATGGGCAGCCGACGAGGACGGGACGATTGCCGGTCCTGCGACGAGGCTACGGTGGTCATACCGAGGCCTCCTTCAACGGCGAGCGCTCCAGCAGAGTCCCCGCCCGCTTGTGGGCGCGGGCCACCCGCCACAGGCGGCGCAGGGAGTACGTCAGGCCCGGGCTCTCGGTCAGCCGGTAGGCGGAGTCCTCCGGCAGGCCGGCCACCAGCCGCGCGTGGGCCTGGGGGAAGCTGTGGTACGGCAGTCCCGGCATCAAGTGGTGCAGGGCGTGCAGCCTAAGCCCCACCGGCGCCCACAGCTCACCCAGCAGCCGGGCCCGCGGGTGGTTCACGGTGTCCATCATCTGCTCCACGATGCTCATCTCGTCCTCGTCACCGAGGTAGCGATGCGCGGCCAACAGACGCAGCGAGTTGATGAACGCGATGGTGACGAACAGCGCGTACCACTGAGCCAGTCGCTCCGGCGGCACCACACCCAGAGTCAGCAGGGTCACGGCCGCTGCGATCCATGCCAGGCAGAGCATTTCCTGGCCGCGCCACAGCCACTTCTCCTCGGCAGTGGGCTGCCGCCCCCGGTACTCGAAGTCGATCTTCAGGGCCGAGACATTGCTGTACAGGTACTCCCGGATCCTGGGCACGAACCACGACAGCGGCGTGAGCACAGCGAAGCGGTAGGGGCCGAAGAACGGCAGGAACAGCGGCGTGATCAGCAGCCCCACGATGTTCGACGGCGCCATCCGCGCCAGCGGCAGGTACTCGGCGTCCTGCGCGGTGCCGTACAGCTTGCGGTTGTGGTGCTCGCCGTGGCACTCGTACATGAAGACCGGCACCATCATGGGGATGCCGAACACGGCGTTCCACCAGATGCGGAACGGGCCGAAACTCTTCTTGGCCCGGAAGTGCGCGATCTCGTGGATGAAGGCGAAACAGCGGTACGTCGCCAGGACCGAGACCAGGAACGCCGCCACGCCCAGGACCGTGAAGCCGCCCAGCGGCTCCACCGCCCAGAACGCCACCCCCGCCAGCAGGACGCTGAGTGTGAAGTCGGTCCAGTAGAGCGCCATCCGCGGGCGGAACAGGCCGTGCAGCAGGTCGTGCGCCTCCTTCACGGAAAAGCGCTCCATCGCGGTGACCTGTTGAGGCTCCCAGGGGATCGCCGCCTTCTGCGTCTGTTCCCCGGTCGTCATCAGGCACCTCCCTCGCGGCGTCGCCGCAAGGCCCGACGGACCTTGCGCACCCTCGTGTCCGCGATGTCCAGCAGCGTTCCGAGCGACGTCATGGCGACGAGCATCGGGCCGGAACCCGCCGGGATGACCGGCCTGTACTCGGTGCCGGTCACCTGCATGAACTCGGGCTCCTTGATGGCCGGCAGGGTCAGGTCGGCCCGCTTCATCCGGTGTACGTAGGGAAGCCGCCAGATCCCGGGAAGGGCGGCGTGTGCCCGCATGCCCGCCTTGGTCGGAGGCAGCTTCTCGCCGTTCTCCAGCCGCCACAGCGCCCGGCGCTCCAGGCCCTCGTGCCACTTCTCCACCAGCCCGGCGACCCGGTGCGGGTCCAGCCGGTGCCAGGGAGCGGACTGGGACAGGAACAGCCGTCGCTCCAGTCCCGCCCGAAGGCGGGCGTGCTCTACGTTCTCCTCGTCGGTGCGGCCACCCGTCTCGGTCAGCCAGCGCGAGACGCGGTACCGGCCCAGCAGTGCCGCTCCGAAGACCATGTAGTCCAGGAGGTGGTCCAGGATGAAGAAGCGGCTGTCGGCGATGGCGGGCCCGTACTTCGAGCGGACCATCGACCGGATGATGCGCCAGTCCGCGGTGGCGGCGCGGTTGATGTGGTCGAGGTAGTCCATGTCGAGCCGGCCCTGCTGTACGTCGCGCTGGGCGATGTTGGCCAGATGCCAGGCGGTGACCATGGACAGGCTGATGCCCTGACTGTAGAAGGCGTCGATCATGCTGGAGGCGTCGCCGACCATGGCGTAACGCTTGGGGGAGATGAAGGTGTTGGTCATGCGCTGGACGTCGCGGTAGGCGCTGAACTCCAGAACGTTCTCCTCCCGGAGCCAGTCCAGCAGCGGATAGCGGCGCAGGACCTTCCAGAAGACCTCGCGGGCGTTGCCCTCCTCAGGCGGCCGCTGCTGGCTGTAGGTGATGCCGACGCTGATGCGGTCGTCCTTCAGCCGGATCAGCCAGATCCAGTACCCGTCGCCCCACAGGTGCACGGTGGTACGTTCCCGGTCGGTCACCTCGCCGTCGGGGAAAGCGAACTTCCAGCGCTCGTCGAACAGGTCTTGGGTGCAGTTGGAGAACTGAGCCCAGGCCGCCGTCGTGGAGAACCCGTCGTCGAGGGGGATGTCGTGGCCGAACTGACGGGACAGCAGACGGGTGCGGCCGGTGCAGTCGGCGATCCAGCGGGCGGAGATCTTCCCGCTGCGGTCTTTGTCGCGGGAACTCCAGTGCAGTGTGTGGTCGTTGCCGTCGTCGCCCAGGACGACGTCCCGGACCAGACCGCAGTCCAGGAAGGTCAGCCCCGGGGTGGCGCGGGCGCGGTCGCGCAGCACTGCCTCGACCTCGGGACGGACAATCTGGGCGTCATTGAACATGGTGCGGTGGAACAGGGGGTTCTCGATCTTCTCGATCCAGTGCGGCGGCAGCGTGCTCTGGAAGCCCCATTCCGAGACCGACTCGTCGAAGCTGGTGCGGCCCTCGAGCCCGTGCACCATCCAGAAGCCCTTCTTGCCGAAGGACTCCTCTAGCGTCTCGTCGATCTCGCCGAGGCCGCGCAGGAAGGCGTTGGAGAACACCAGGAGGGACTCACCGACCTTGTAGCTGGCCTGCTGCTTCTCCGTCGGCTGGTCGATGCAGACCACCGACATGCCACGCTTGGCCAGTGCGATGGCCGTGATCAGGCCGACGATTCCATGGCCGATCACACAGACATCTGCACGCACTTCGTCGTTCACGACTGCGTCGTCCTGCTCGTCGGCCGGCGCGACTGCGCGGACGCGGGACCGGGCGCCGGGGGTGGTCTTGGCGGTCGTCTTGTCAGAGTTGGGCACCGAATCTCCTCAGTCCGCGGTTCGGGGGGCCAGACGGGCGAACCGTCGCGCCACACGACGATGGCGATGGGCGAAGAGCTGCTGGACGGTCCGGCGGTAGACCGGGGTCAGGGGCCGAAGGTGTGGCTTGAGCACATAGGTCAGTCGGTCGCTGAGGACCGTCCCGCCGTGCTCGCCCTCGATGATCCGCTCATGGATCCAGGCCTGGGCGGACGACATCCGCGACACCTCCAGGAAGCGTCGTCCCTCCTCCCGCTCGGCGATGATGACGTCGTCGTAGTCGTACGGCAGCAGTCGGCCCAGCAGGATCCAGGAGCGGCCCAGAGGCTGCCCGAGCGGAACTCGTGCGAGTGACGGTGTGCCGATCCCCTGCATCTGCTTGGGCAGGGTCATGCGCATCACGGGGGCGAGCTCCGCGTTGATGCCCACGACCTCGGTGGCTCCGTGCCACACCTGGGCCGGATCGGCGCCGGGCAGGAACGTGGAGCGGTACACCTGCTGCCACCGGGAGTCGGGAACGTGCTCGAGGTCGGGGTAGTAGGCGAGCACCGACGGGTCGGGACGGTAGGACGATCGTGGCGCGGTCGTCGCGGGCGCCTGACCGGCGTCGTCGATCGTGTCATTCATGAGGACCTCCCTGCCGCTTCTGGTCGGTCTCCGCCGGCAGGTACAGCCGGTAGCCCAACTTCCGGGCCTCGTCGCGGAGCATGCGCACCAGATCGACGGAGAGCTTGTCGCCATGACTGACGACGGGATCGTGAAGGCGGTGGGCGAGGATCATCGTCTCGGCGGTGCAGGCGTAGGTCACTCCGCTGGGTACGCCGAAGTCGACCCCGAGATCCCGGCGGCCCGGCATTTCCACGAGACCGCCCGCGACCACCCGTAGATCGGGCCGGGCCGCCTTCAGCTGTGGGCCCACGTTCGGCGGCTGCGACACGTCACAGACCGCGGCACCCCGCCGCACCAGCTCCGGCTGGATCAGCTGGTCCGGCGTCGACGTGGCGGCCAGGACCAGGTCGCCCGCGGGCAGGACCGCCTCGGCCTCCACCGACGCGGTCAGCAGCCCCTGCGCGACGAGTTCGGCCGTGATGGCCTGGGCGCTCGCACCGGAGGAGGCCCGCGTCCGTACAGCCTGGGCCAGTGCACCGGCCTGCGGGACGTCGTCGGCCTGCATCAGATGCCCGACCACGGATTCCAGGGCGGCAGCCAGACGGCGCTCACTGCGTGCCCGGTTGGCGGGATTGCCCACCAGCACCAGCCGACCGACCTTCTCCGCCAGCAGCAGGCTGGACGCCAGGCCGATCGCGCCGGCACCGCCCAGCACGACGCAGCACGCCTCGCTCAGCTCGATGCCCTGCTGCCGTGCCGCCTGCTCCAGACCGTCCACCGCGGCTGCCACCGTGTAGGCGTTGCCCGTGGTCACCGGAACTGGCACGTCCCGCAGGGCCGTTGCGTTCGCGGTGATGACCGACGTGTAGGCACCGAGCCCCACCAGCTGCGCGCCCCGCGCCACGGCATCGTCGACGGCTTCCTGCACCAGCGCCGCGGACTTCGCGCTCGGCATGTCCAGCAGCCGCTGCGCCCCGTAGGGCAGCGCGAAGATCTCACCGTAGGAGCTCTCGCCGGTATCGGTCTCCACCCGGCACCGCCCGACCAGCATGGCGGCCGCGGTGTCGACGTTGCGGCACTGGTTCATCCGGTCGAACAGCACCCGCACCTGGTCGCCGGGCAGCCCGAGACGGCTGTCGTAACTCTCGTAGCTCGCCAGGTCCGTGGGGTGGGCGATGAACGCCCAGCGCGGCTCGCCGTCACGCGGCCGCAGCCGTTCGGCCCGCGTCACACCGGACACCTGCCTGTCCTCCTCGCGGGAGGCACCGGCGGGCCGCTCGGAGGCCGGCAGGAGATGGGCGAAGAAACGTGCGCTGTCGCCCCGCTCGATCACCTCCAGACCACGGTCCAGCGCGCCCAGCAGGGTGTCGCAGTCCGCCTCGGAGACGTTCAGCGGCGGCTCGACACGCAGCACGCTGTTCGCGAAGTACGCGGGCGCGAGACGGATGCCCTCGTTGCGCAGCAGATAGCCGCACAGGAACCCCGCCAGTCCCTCCTGGTCGGCCAGTGAGCGGAACAGACCTTGCTGCGCGTGGAGGTCCGGGTCGTCGGAGAGCTGCACGCCGAGCAGCAGCCCCTGGCCGCGTACGTCCGCGACCAGCTCCGGATGACGGGAGGCCACCTCGCGCAGCCCGGCCAGCAGATAGTCCCCGCGCTGGGCCACCTGCTGCACCAGGGCCTGGTTGTCGGCGGTGAGCAGATCGACCGCTCCCACGCCCACTCGGGAGCAGAAGGCGTTGCCACCGAAGGTCGAGGTGTGCCGCAGGCCGAAGTCCTCGGTGAGGCTGTCTTGTCCGAACAGCACGGCCCCGATCGGCACCATGCCTCCACCCAGCGCCTTCGCCAGCGGCATGATGTCGGGGACCACGCCGTGGTGCTCGCACGCGAACATGCGCCCGGTGCGCCCGAGTCCGGTCTGCACCTCGTCGACGATCAGCTTGGCGCCGTACCGGGTGCACAGCTCACGCGCGGTGGCGAGGTAGCCCGGCGGGGCCGGCACGATGCCGCCTTCGCCCTGGACGGGCTCGACGATGAACGCGGCGATGTCCTCGGGGTGTTCGTCGAAGATCTGCTCAAGGGCCTTCGGGTCCCCGAAAGGAATGTGGTGGAAGCCGGCCGAGGGCGCGCCGAAGGGGGTCTGATAGCGGGGCCGTCCCGTCGCGGACAGGGCGCCGAGAGTCTTGCCGTGGAAGGAATTGCGGGTCGAGACCACCAGTCGGCGGCCGGTGGCGGCCCGGGCCAGTTTGAGGGCGGCCTCGACCGCTTCGGCACCGCTGTTGCACTGCCCCACCTGGTCGAGGTGGCCCGGCGCGACGGTGGCCAGACGCTCCGCGAGAAGGGCGGACGCGCCGAGGACGGAGGGGAGGGTGATACTGGGTTCCCCCGAGTCCTGTACGGCGGATATCGCCTTCCATATCTCCGGCGGGTTGTGCCCGAAGGGCAGGGCTCCGTAGGCGCCGGCGAAGTCGAGGTACTCGTTGCCGGCAGGGTCGTAGAGCCTGGTTCCCTCACCCCGTACGTAGTGCACGTCGATGCCCAGGCCGTCGAGCATGCGGGCGATGTAGGGGTTGGCGTGACGGCGGTAGCGCTCGGCGGTCTCGTCCCGGGCGGCGACACTGCTCAGCCGGGCCCGCAGCGCGGCACGTTTTTCTTCGGCGGTGCTGGTCAGTGGGGTGGAAGCCACAGTTATCGTCCCTCTTCGGAGTCGAGTGCCGCCATCAGACGGTCAAGTTCTTCCTCGGACAGTTCGTCGAGGTGGTCCAAGGCGTGCCGGGCCTCGGCCGAGGTGGGGCCGCGCGTTCCGTGGGCTGTTGCGAGGGTGTGGGCCACCTCCCGCAGCGTTGCGCCCTCGGTGAGCACCGTGATCGGAATCGCCGCCCCCAGATCGCTCTCCAGGCGGTTCTTCAGCTCCACGAAGGACACCGAATCGACGTCGAGGTCCCGTGCGGACCGGTCGGGGACCAGCACGGCGGGGTCGGCGCGCATGATGTCGGCCAGGTGCGTGATGAGCCGTTCCAGGACCGAGTCCACGTCCAGAGCTGGTGCCGCCCTCTCCTTCGTGTTGTCCGGCTCTGTGCCTGACGTGTTGTCAGGCACAGAGCCGGAGACCCAGTACGAGCGGTGCTGCCAGGGGTACGTGGGCAGCGGCACCATCGGGCACGGGCCCGGGAACACGGCGGACCAGTCCACCTCGTTCCCGGCGCACCACAGCTGTCCCACCGCCGCGTGCAGGGCGGGCAGTTCGTCCTGGCGCCGTCGAAGGGTGGCCACCGTATGGACGCGGACCTCCCCGGGCCTGGCCTCGGCCAGGTGCTGCACATGGGGGAGGAGCGCGGGGTGGGGGCCGATCTCCACGAAGCAAGTGATGCCGTCGTCGATCATCGCCTCCACGGCGTCGCTGAAGCGGACCGGGAGGGTGGCGTTGGCGGCCCAGTGCGATGCGGTCAGGTCGCTGCCCGCATGCAGGGCGCCGGTCACCGTTGAGTACAACGGGACCTCGCCGGTGGTGGGTCGTATGGTCCGCAATTCCTTGTGCAGTTGCTCCGCGATCGGGCCGAGCGCCGGGCTGTGGAAGGCGTAGTCCGTGTCCAGGCGGGTGACGCGCCAGTCGGACAGGCACGGCAGCAGGTACTCAAGCTGCGATACGGGCCCGGCGATCACGGTGCCCTCCGGTCCGTTCACCGCCGCTATGCCTACCTCGTCATCCGGCCCGTCGGGGTGCTGCCGGGCTCGGGCCAGCGCATCAGCCACCTGCTCGACCGGCGCCCGCACCGCGTACATCGCTCCGCCGGAGGCGTGCATATGCAGTGCCTCGCTGCGGGCCATGATCACGTCCACGGCCTGGTCACGGGTCAACGCGCCGCACGCGAGTGCAGCCGACACCTCTCCCACGCTGTGTCCGCAGACCGCCTCCGCCTTCAGCCCCCAGGCGTTGAGCCGTGCCGTCAGGGCGGCTTGGAGGGCCGCGATCGCGAGCTGCGCGAAGCGGGTGTCGCGCAGCGACTCCTCGCACGTGAGGCTCGTGAGCGTCTTCATCAGCGGGGGCCCGCCCGCCGTGGTGATCGCCCGGTCCCACGCGAGGAGTTCGTCACGGACGAGCGCGTCCTGCTCCGCCAGAGCCACACCCATCCCGGCCCACTGGCCGGCCTGGCCGGAGTAGACGAAGCCGAGCCGCTGTGGTGTCGACGGCACCCCCGACGCGAGGCCGCTGTGACTGTCCGCCGCGCGTCGCAGGGCCTCGGCCAGCAACTCGGGGCTCGCCGCGGTCACGGCGGCACGCCAGGGATGAGGCTCGCGCCTGCGCGCGGCAACGGCCATCACGTCACGAAGTTCCGAGCCGTCCAAGTCCCTTACGTGGAGCGCGAACTTGCGCAGGGCGTCGGCGAGTGCCGGGCCCGATCGCGCCGAGACCGGCAGCAGTACGGGCCCGGTCTCAGTGTGCGGGCGGGCCGAACTCGCCGTGTCGCGCTGGTGGTTACGGACGGCCGGGACGGCGTCGGGGTGGGCGACGATGAGATGTGCGTTGGTGCCGCCGAAGCCGAAGGAACTGACAGCGGCGTACCGCTTCTCGGAGGGCTGCCACGCCTCCAGGCGGCGGGGGATTTCGAAGCGCTCGCCCTCCAGTTCGATGAAGGGGTTGACCTCCTTGAGGTTGATCTGCTCCGGCAGCCGGCCGTGGCGCAGCACGCCGAGGGCCTTGATCAGCGAGGCGACACCGGCCGCGGACTCCAGGTGACCCAGGTTCGCCTTGACCGAGCCGAGCCAGCAGGTGGGATCCTGCATGCCCCGGCCGCCGTAGACCGCGCGCACGGCCTCGTACTCGATGGGATCACCGAGCGGTGTCCCGGTCCCGTGCATCTCGACCATCGTGATGTCGCCCGCGTCGAGTCCGGAGGCGTCGAGCACTTGGCGCATCAGCTGTTCTTGGGCGACTGGCGAGGGCGCTGTGAGGCCATTGGTGCGGCCGTCCTGGTTGGTCGCGTCGGCGAGGATCACGCCCTCGACCGGGTCACCGTCCGCCAGCGCGTCCGACAGTCGCCGGAGGACGACCAGGCCGGCGCCCTCGCCGCGCACCATGCCGTCGGCGTCCGCGGCCAGGGCCTTGGTACGCCCGTCGGGGGCCAGCGGCAGCGCGCGCCCGGTCATCGTGGTGGACAGCGGGGACAGGATGAGGTTGACGCCGCCGGCCAGCGCCCGGTCGCACGCACCGGACCGCAGGGCCTGACAGGCGAGATGGACGGCAACGAGTGACGAGGAACAGGCCGTGTCCACGGCCATGCTGGGGCCGCGGAACCCGAACTCGTAGCTGAGCCGGTTGGCGATCAGACTGCGCGCCCCGCTGCCGGTGGAGAGCCTGCTGCCGATGTCGTCACGCGCTGCCAGGGAGGCCAGCAGGTAGTCCTGGTGTCCGACACCGACGAACACTCCGGTGGCGGACCCGCTCAGCTGCGGGGCCGGCCAGCCGGCACGCTCAACGGCCTCCCATGCGATCTCCAGGAGAACGCGCTGCTGCGGGTCCAGCAACTCCGCCTCGGCGTCGCCGATCCCGAAGAAGGCGGCGTCGAATCCGTCTACGTCGTCGATCTGTCCGGCGTGCTGGGTGAGCCGTGTGAATCCCGGGTCGTCCAGCCCGCTGAAGTCGATGCCGGTCCAGCGCTCACCGCGCAGCGGCCGTACCGCGTCGCGGCCGTCGGCCAGTAACTGCCAGTACTCCTCGGGGGTTTCGACCCCGCCGGGCAGGCGGCAGCCCGAGGAGACGACGGCGATCGGCTCGATTCGGGACTGTGCTTCCAGCTCTGAGACGCGTGAGCGCAGCGAGCGGATGGTCTCCGCCGCGCGCAGCAGTGCCTGGTCGGTCGTGGTGTCGGTGTTCATGCTTTCCCCCCGTGGCTAGCCGTCGAGTTCTGCCAGCAACTGGCTCAGGGCGTCGGGGCCGGTCGCCCGCGGGCGCACCGTCGCGTCCCCGCCGGTGTGGGGCGCCATCTCCTGGGCCTGCTCCTCGTCCTGACCGATGCGCCCGAGCAGGGCGTCTGCGAGCTGGCGGATGGTGGGGTGCGCCCAAACCAAGGTGGCCGAGAGCCGGATGTCCAGCTCCTTCTCCAGCCGGTTGCGCAGCTCCACGCCCATCAGCGACTCCAGCCCCATATCGGCGAAGGGCAGGTCGTCCGCGGGCCCTATGCGCAGTCCGTTCGGCAGGATGCTGTCGAGCGCGGCGTGCAGCCAACTGCCCAGTGCCTGCCGCCGCTCGGCGTCGGAGGGGAGTGACAGCAGCGTCTGCCGCAGCTCACCGCCGGACCGGGCATGGTCGCGCGAGTCGACGGGGGCAATCTCCTCCGGTTGGTCGGTGCCGCCGCGCTCCGACAGCTGTGCCAACGCCAGATGCTGCACCTGCGCCAGCAAGTTGCCCGCCGTGGAGACGAACGCCAGATCCATGACCACCTCCCCGTCGCACTCCCGCAGCTGTCCCTCCGCCACGGCGCTGTCCGTTGTCCACAAGGCAGCCGAGGCGTGCACGGCACCGACGCGTGAGACCGCCACCTGCTCCGGGTCCATGTCGGTACGGTCGGCCAGCAGCGCTCGCGCCACGGCGGGCAACGCCCGGTCCAGCACGCTGGCCAGGGACGCGGGCGAAGCGGTCGGCGGCGGAGTGGGCACAGTCACCTCGCACCTGACCGTTGCCGTGACGTCCGGCAGAGGCGCCGGAGGCTGGGTGCAGACCGTGCACGACGCCGCTGTCGCCCACTGGCCGGCGCGCCGGTAGAGGAACCGCACCGCGGCGGAGCGGGCGGGCCGTGACCCGTTCCCGCCCAGGTGCACCACCAACTGCCTTGCCACACCTGGCTCGGCGGGCAGCGGCCGGTACATCTCCAGGTCCTGTACGAACTGTGCGCCCTCGATGCCGGCCTCCCGCGCGGACCAGAGTGCCGCCGCCACGAGCTCCGCCACCGACACCGCGGGCTCACCCGCCATCAGATGGTTCTCGCGCGCATCGGGCAGGGTGAGGCTCGCCAGGTATGTTCCCGGTTGGAAGGACGCCTCCGTGAGGACGCCCGGACCCGTGCCCCTCGCGCGGTCGGACGGCTCGGCCGTCGGAGCCCGGTAGACGTGGGTGCGCTGGAAGGGGTGGGTCGGCAGGCGCGCGGCCCATTCGTGGGTCACCGCGTCGGCGCTCGCCCTCAGGTCCAGGCCCCGCTCGAACAGGGCTGCCTCCACCTCACGCAGCCGGAGATCCCCCCGCTGGTCGCGGTGCCCCGTGGCGATGGCCACCGCCCCTTCGCCCAGGGCTTCGAGGGTCTCCCGCAGTGCGACTAGCAGTACCGGGTGCGGGCTGATCTCCAAGACGTGGGTGACGCCGTCGTCCGCCATGGCCGTGACCGCTTCCCGGGCACGGACCGGGTGAGTGAGGTTGTCCTGCCAGTACCGCGCGTTCAGGGGTGTCTCGTGCAACCGGCCGAGCACCGAGGAGTAGAACGCCGGCCCCGAGCTCTGCCGGGGTGTGTCCACATTGCCCAGTACCCGACCGAGCTGTTCGGCGGGCGCCTCCATGAGGGGGCCGTGGGAGGGGTAGTCGACTTTGACGCGGCGGGTGTCGTGCCCCTGGCGTTCGAACTCCGTGAGAGCTGCGGTCAGCGCCTCGTCGTGCCCGGAGAGCACACAGGAGCGGGGACTGTTGTCCGCGGCCACAGTGACGGGACTGCCCAACTGGGCCAGGATCTTCGCCGCTTCGTGCGCCCCGGCTTCCACCACGGCCATGCCGCCCGTGCCGCGAGCCGCCTCGACGGCGTCGTTGCGCGCGCGCAACACCCGGCAGGCAGTGGCCAGTTCGAGCCTGCCTGCCACGACGGCCGCGCTCAGCTCACCCATGCTGTGGCCGGTCACGGCATCGGGCCGGATCCCCAGGTCGGCCAGCCGCGCGGTGAGAGCGAGCTGGACCGTGAAGATCAGCGGCTGTGCCACGCAGATGTCGTCGAGGTCCGCGGGCTCGGTCTGCTCCAGCGCCGCGAGCGGGCTCCAGCCCAGCATCGGCGCCAGTACGGCGTCGACCTCACGCACCCGGTCGGCGAAGGGCGGGCAAGCGCGAAGCAGTTCCCGGCCCATCCCCTCCCACTGCGAACCGTGCCCCGAGTACACGAAGCCCACGGACGAAGGCGTGCCGGTCCGGGTGTGCAGGGCGCTCCGGGTGCCGTCCGCGATCGCCGCCAGTTGATCCAGCAGCTCCTGCCGGTCGGCCGCGACCACTCCGGCGCGCCACTCGAAGGCCGTCCGGTGTGCGGAGGCGGCGCGCGTTGCCTGCTGTACGTCCCACCAGTTCCCAAGAGTGTCCAGCCGATCTGCCCAGTCGCTGGCTGTCGCTGCCAGCGACTGGGCACTCCGGGCCGACAGTGGGAGAACCACAGGCCCGGAGTTCGCCCGCGCGCCGTCCTGCACGGGGGATTGCCGGCGCGGCGCGCGGGCGAGTACGAGGGAGGCGTTGGTGCCTCCGAAACCGAAGGAGCTGACGGCGGCTGCGGATGCGTCTGCCGGCAGCGTGGTGTGGTCGGCCGACATCGAGAGGCCGAAGCCGTCCAGGTCGATACGCGGGTTGACTTCACGCAGGTGGGGGTTGCCGGGCACGACGCCGTGTTGGAGCACCAGCGCGGCCTTGATCAGGCCCAGAACGCCTGCAGCCGCCTCCAGGTGGCCGATGTTCGCCTTGATCGATCCCACGGGCAGCGGGGACCTGTCCTTCCCCACCGCCTGGTTCAGCGCCGCGCCCAGTGCCCGGCCCTCGATGGGGTCGCCGAGCGGGGTGCCGGTGCCATGCAGTTCTACATAACCGAGGGTCTTGGCGGACGTAACCCCGCCCTGCCGCAGCGAGCGCAGGATCAGCTCGGTCTGGGCCCGGCCGCTGGGCGCGGTGAGCCCGTTGGTGCGTCCGTCCTGGTTGACGCCGGATCCCTTGATCACGGCGTGGATGTGCTCGCCCGCGGCGAGTGCGTCCTCCAGACGGCGCAGGACGACCGCGCCGCCGCCCTCGGAACGGACGTAACCCTGGCCGGAGGCGTCAAAGGTGCGGCAGCGGCCATCGGCGGCCAGCGCCGTCAGGCCGGCCGCGCCCAGCTGCGGAACGGGGGACAGCAGCGCGTTCACGCCACCCGCGATCGCGAGGTCGCATTCACCCGACCGAAGGCTCTGGACGGCCAGGTGCACGGCGACGAGGGAGGACGAGCAGGCGGTGTCGACGGTCAGCGAGGGGCCTCGCAGGTCCCACAGGTAGGAGAGCCGGTTGGCGGTGATGGCGTGGGAGAGGCCGGGGTTGGTGTAGGGGCCCTGCACCTCGTGCAGGGACTGGCCGCCCAGGAGCATCGCGTGATCGTGCGTGGCCTGTCCGAAGAAGACCCCGGTACGGCTGCCGAGCAGGTCGGCCTGGATGATTCCCGCGGACTCCAGGGCGCGCCAGGCGACCTCCAGCGCGAGCGCCTGCTGGGGGTCGATGCGAGCCGCCTCGCTGGGCGAGATGCCGAAGAAGCCGGGGTCCCAGCTCTCCAACTCGTCCAGGAAACCGCCCCATTGGGTGCCCATGGCCTGTGAGCCGGCCGCGGTCACCTCGGTGTACAGGGGCTCCCGGCGGCTGGGCACCGGGGTGATCTGGTCCCGCCGCTCGTCCAGCAGCTGCCACAACGCCTCGACAGTGTCGGCGCCGGGGACCCGGCAACCGAGTCCCACGACGGCGACCGCGCCGTCCTTGCCGTCCTCAGCCACGGGCGGGCTCCGGCGTCGCGAGGGTGTCGGCCAGGAACGCCGCCAGGCTGTTGACGGTCGGATGGTCGAAGAGCCACTCCGTGGGCACCTCGATGCCCAGCTCCTCGGTGACCGCGCCCGCGAGTCCGATCAGGGCGGCGGAGTCCAGGCCGAGATCCACGAACGTGGCCTGGCGGTCCACCCGTTCCTCCGCGGCGAGACCCAGTTCGCTGGCGATCGACGCCTGCACCACGGCCGAGATGTTGCGCTGAGTGATGTTGGCCTCGGCGGTCAACGCTGCCCTCCCTTGCTTGTCTCTCCCCGGTGCCAGAGGGCCACGGGTTTGATCGCGCCGGCGCTCCAGCGCTGTTCGGCCTCGGCCCGCCGGAGCTTCCCGCTGGTCGTGCGCGGCACCGCCCCGGACTGGACCACTGCGACCGCCGCGGGAGCGATCCCGTGCTCTTCCAGGACGGCTCCGCGAAGCGCCGCCAGTACGGCGGCGTAGTCCGCCTCGGGGCTGTAGGCGAGCAGTTCGCAGGCGAGCACGACCTGCTCGTCCTGGTCCTCTTCGTCGCGTGTCGCGAAGGCCACGGCCCGCGCCACCAGCTCATGGCAGCCTTCGGCGGTGGCTTCGAGGTCCTGCGGATGGTGGTTGGTGCCGCGATGGATGATCACGTCTTTGATGCGGCCGGCGATGCAGAGCTGGCCCCCGTGCCAGACCCCGAGGTCCCCGGTGCGCAGGAAGCGGCGTCCCTGGAACGCCGGCTCGTCCACCGTCGCTTGGAAGGTCTCCCGGGTGGCCTCCTCGTGTCCCCAGTAGCCCCCGGCGACACTGGGTCCGCTGATCCAGATCTCGCCCACCTCGCCCGTCGGGCGCCGGCGGGAGGTCTCCGGATCGACCACGACCACTTCGATGTCCGGGGAGATGCTGGACCCGCATCCCACCAGTTCCGTGCGCGTGGCCCCGGGCTGTGAGTCCTCCGCCTCCCGGTATGCCCCGCCCAGGGTCCGTCTGTCCACTTCGCTGAGCGCCGGCGGTGCCTGCCGGTCCAGACAGGTGACGACCAGAGTCGCCTCGGCCAGGCCGTAGACCGGCATCAGGGCATGCGGGTTGAAGCCGTACGGCTCGTAGGCCTCGGCGAACGCCGTGACGGTCCTGCGGCGTACCGGCTCGGCGCCGTTGAGCGCGTGCCTGAGCCCTGACAGATCGAGGCCCTCGCGGCGCTCCTCCGGGACCTTCTGCACGGCCGTCGCGTAGCCGAAGTCGGGGGCGATGGTGAAGCTGGACCGGGTCTCGCTCAGAGTCTTCAGCCACCCGAGCGGGTTGCGCAGGAAGCCGGTGGGCGTCGACATGTGCAGGCTCATGCCGGCCGTCAGCGGGTGGCAGACCATGCCGATCAGACCCATGTCGTGGAACAGCGGCAGCCAGCCCGCCGCCGACTGACCGGGCCCGGTGCCGAGGTTGCGCCGGATGTGCGCGATGTTGTGCGCGAGGTTGGCGTTGGACACCATCGCGCCCTTGGGGCTCGACGTGGAGCCCGAGGTGTACTGAAGGAGCGCCAGATGCCGCGGCTGGGTCCGCACCCGGCCCACTTCAGCGTCGGCGTCCCAGACGATCTCGTCCGGTGCGATCACCAATGGGGCCAGGGCGGCGGCGTCGGCGACGGCACGGACGCGGGAGTGCAGTTCCGGTGTGGTGATGATGGCCGAGGGCTCGCAGTCGCGCAGGATCTGCTCCAGCCGGTGGTCCCACGCCTTGCCGGCCCGCATGGTCGACATCAGCGGCGGATGGAAGGTGACCGCCACCGCGTCGGCCAGCAGACATCCGAAGAACGAGGCCACGTAGTCCACGCCGTTGGGCAGCGTGATCAGGACGAAGGGCCGGTCGTGCGTGCGGGGCGGCAACTCGTGCAGGACCGCGCCGACCGCCGCCGCCTGCGCGTACAACTCGGCGTAGGAGCGCTGGTCCTGTGCCCCGTCGGGGCGGCCGTACACGAGTGCCGTGGTGGTGGATAGGTGCTCCGCATGCGAGGCGAGGGCGTGGCCGAGGGTGAGGTGATCAGTGGTGGTCTGCAACGCTGCGGAGGGCACTGCCCCGCCTCCCTTCGGGCCCGAGGGCGCCTATCAGCCCGTCGACCTCCAACTCGGTCAGCCAGTTGTCGACCGCCGCGATGGAGTCGTGCAGCGAGGTGGGGCGGAACCCCAGCTCCCGTTGGGCCCGGCAGGTGTTGTAGAAGAGCCTGTTGACCGATAGCGCCGCGTTCTCGGGAACGAGGAAGGGTGACCGCAGCGGGTCCTTGCGCATCGCGGCCACGACCGCGCCGACCCGGCCGGCGGCCCGTACCACGGTGTTGGGCACCGCCCGCTTGGGCGGCGCGCAACCCACGACCTCCGCCACCTGGTGGAACAGCTCACGGTAGGTGAGGTTCACCGACGAGACGATGTATCGGGATCCCGGCTCACCGCGTTCCATCGCGGCCACCATGCCGAAGTTCATGTCGTCGATCGAGGTGAAGGCGGCGCCGCCCAGGGGATAGGCGACGAGCTTGTTCTGCCGGGCGCTCTCGATGAGCATCGCCCAGCCGTAACGGCGGTCGCTGTACGGGGCGATGCAGGCGCTCAGGTTGACGATCACCACTTCCGGGCCGCCCATCCGCCAACCGCGCAGTAGTTCCCGTTCCCCGGACCGCTTGGTGATCATGTAGCTGTTCACGCAGCTGGAGCGGGAGATGTCGAAGTTCTCGTCGGCGATCTCACCCGGTGGGGGATAGCCGATGGCGGAGATGGAGGAGGCGTGCACGATGCGGCGTACCCCCGCCGTCGTCGCGGCCTTGACCAGGTTCGCGCAGCCCTCGACGTTGACCTGCTCCATGAGGGAGTGCAGCTTGTTCAGCGTGATGGCGATGCCGGCGAAGTGGTAGACCTCGTCGATGCCTTGGAGGGCCGTCTCCAGCGAGGCGAGGTCGGTGACGTCGCCCCGGCGGATCTCGCACCGGTGCAGGTGGTGCTCCAGCCCGCCCGGCCCTTCGCCCGGGCGGAGCATGCAGACCACGTCCGCGCCGGATTCGATGAGGTGACGGGCGAAGGCGGATCCGAGACTGCCGGACGCTCCGGTGATCAGCACGCGGGTCACAGCGTGAGGTCCTTCCCGTAGACGGCGTAGGTACGCGCCGGGCCGGTCTTGGTGTGCGCCAGGTAGGCCCTGCTCTGCCAGTTGTGCTCGTGGATCCACGTGGTGTGCATATCTCGGAAGGAACCGATGCGGCCGAGGACGACCTTCGCGATCTCGCCAACGATGACCCGGCCGACGCCTTTGCCCTCGAACTCGGGCCGGGCACCCATCATCAGCACTACGGTGCCTCGGACGTTGGCCTTGAGCTCCTCGTAGCGGGCGGCGAACTCGTCGGTGATCGTGCCGCCTGCCACCTTCAGCAGCTCGTTGCCGTCGGCCGCAAGCATGCTGAAGGCGACGGCCCGGCCCTCGTGCTCCACGATGCGGGTCAGGCGCGGATCGATGAGCTCGCGCAGCTCCTCCAGCTGGAACCGCAGGACGGGCTTGCTGATCGGGACCATGTCGTGGTTCTCGGCGAAGGACGCCGCCAGCAGCTCCTGGATCAGGTCGACCTCGCTGTCCCAGCGCTCCGGGTCCAGGTCACGCACGGTCAGGCCGAGCTTGTCGCGCAGCTCCTCGCCTCGGCGGATGAGCGGCTCCATCATGCCCGCGTCGCGGTCGCCGAACCAGCTGAAGGTGTTGGTGCGGAAGTCCGGCCCGTAACCGGCGTCCTCCAAAAGCTGCCGGTAGTACGGCGGGTTGTGCGGCTGGAAGACCGCCGGCCGGTTGTCGTAGCCCTCCACCAGCAGCCCGAACTCCTGCGTCGCACAGTACGAGTAGGGGCCGGCGAGCCGATCCATGCCGCGCTCGGCGACCCAGGTCTCGGCCGTGCGCAGCAGTGCCGAGGCGACCTCGGGGTCGTTCACGCACTCGAACCAGCCGAAGAAGCCGGTCTTGCCGAAGCGCTCCACGTAGGCCGGGTCGATCGTGGTGGAGATCCGGCCGACGGTCCTGCCGGCGGAGTCGAGCGCGAGGAAGTGCTCGATCTCCGCCTCCGCGAAGTACGGGTTGACCGATGCGTCCATGAAACGGCGGACATCCGAGGACAGCGGAGGAACCCATTGGTCATCGCCGAGCTCACGGTAAAGGCGTGGCGCGAAGCTGATGAATTCATCGGTCATCTCGTCGCCGCGAACAGGAACCACTGACGGCACGGCTATTCCTCCCTGTCGGAAGTGCTGAGGGTAGATCCGTCCGATCACCACGTATTGAAAAGCAGGCCGACTGTGCATGAGGCGACCGACTTGAGTGGGTTCTTGGAATGAGGCGCAGTGAAGCATGACGGCGAGGGGTCGGGCAATGAAATTACGGCCGTCAGCGCCCCAGGTTGCCTGCCTTGTTGCTCTGACCTGCATGAATGCTTGATAAAACGACAGTCGTTGCCACTTGTTGGCCGTTAATGGTAGTCGTTTTCAGGGCTGGTGAATGAATTCTGGCAGCCTGTAGAAATAGTCTTGCTGCCGTGTTACTTTCGTCCGCCGAAGGGGGTGATGAGTCATGCAGAAGAGTGCTGTGCTCTGCGGTCTCGGCGCCTATCTGCCGGAAAAGGTGGTGACCAACGACGACCTCGCGAAAATCATGGAAACCACGGACGAGTGGATAAGCAGCCGAACCGGAATCCGGGAACGCCGAGTCGTCGAACCCGGCATCTCCACTGGAGATCTCGCCGTTCAGGCGGGGGCTCGGGCGCTGAAATCTGCCGGCGGTGAACCTGCCGATCTGGTGATCCTTGCGACGAGCACGCCGGACCATCCGTGTCCCGCCACCGCGCCCTCCGTGGCGCACCGGCTGGGCCTCGTGGACACCCCGGCGTGGGACCTGTCCGCCGTGTGTAGCGGTTTCCTGTACGGGCTGACCGCCGCGAGCAGCTTCATCGCGGCCGGTAGTGCACGACGTGTCCTGCTCATCGGGGCGGACGCGTTCTCCACGATCCTGGCGCCGGCCGACCGCGGCACCCGGCCCATCTTCGGGGACGGTGCAGGCGCCGTCGTCCTGCGCCCCGGCGATCCGGACGAGCCCGGCGCCCTGGGACCCTCGGTCTTGGGCAGTGACGGCTCCCTCCGGGAGTTGATCACCGTCCAGGCGGGCGGTTCCAGGGAACCCTTCGACCCGGCCGATCCGGAACAGGAAGGCCGGTACTTCACCATGCAGGGGAGGTCCGTCTTCCGGCACGCGGTCGGCCGTATGGCCGCCGTCACCGAGGAGGTGCGCGAGCGCGCGGGCTGGCGCCCCGAGGACGTTGACTGCCTCGTCGCGCACCAGGCGAACCGGCGCATCCTTCAGGCCGTTGCCGAGCGTTTGGCTCTGCCCATGGAGCGCTGCGCGCTCCACCTCGACCGCGTCGGGAACACGGCCGCGGCATCCATCCCGCTGGCCATGGCTGATGCGGTCGCCGGCGGACAACTGAGGCCGGGGCACCGGGTGCTCCTGACCGCCTACGGCGGGGGAGCCACCTGGGGCGCGGCCGCGCTGACCTGGCCGAGCATCACACCGCAGCCCGACTGACGCGAACGCGTCACGAACGGCTGACCACCACCACTAGTCACAACTACGAAGGGAACACTGTGACTGCCTCCGTGCACCCCTCCGCCGAGCAGCTTCAGGACCAGCTGCGATCCGAGCTCGTCACGCGCTTCGGTGTCGAGGGCACCGAAGTCACTCCGGACATGACCTTTGGAGAGCTCGGACTCGACTCTCTGGCGCTGGTGGAACTCTCCGACGTGCTCCAGAGCGTGCTGGAGATCCCCATAGCCGACGACGACTTCAACGGTGAGCAGAAGATCGCCGAGGTCGTCACGCTCCTCCAGGACAAGCTGGTCGAACACGCCGGCGCGCAGGGCCAGGTATGAGTCACGCGCCGCACATCCGAGCTGCCGAGGGGGCAGCTGTGACTGCCGGGCCGTCACGAGGCGGCCCGAGCGGGCGGCGCCGAACAGAGCCCTTCCACGCCGCCATCACCGGTATCGGCATGATCACCGCGGCGGGCCCGGACACCGCCCGGACGTGGGAGGCCGTCGTCCAGGGCCGTCCCACGACCGCGGTGATCCCGGAACTGGCCGGGATGCCGGTTCAACTGGCCTGCCAGGCCTCGGCGTTCGACGGAGACGCGGTCCTCGGCCGACGTGCCGCCTGGCGGCTGGACCGCTGCACCCAGATGGCGCTGGTCGCGGGACGCGAGGCGGTCGCCGACGCTGGCCTTGACACGGCGGAGTGGGAAGGTGCCCGCGTTGGCACCGTGCTGGGCTCCGCGCTGGGCGGCATCGGCACCTGGCAACGGGAGTACGACCGGCTGCGCGAGCTCGGACCCGAGCGGATTTCGCCGCTGACCATCCCCATGTCGCTGCCCAACCTGATCGCCGGTCAGATGGCCACCGACCTTCAGGCCTGCGGACCGAGCCTGGTCACCAGCACCGCCTGTGCCTCCGGGACCACCGCGCTCGGAGTCGCCCGCGACCTGCTGCGCCACGACAGCTGCGACATCGTCATCACCGGGGGCGCCGAGTCCAGCCTCGTGCACTCCGTCGTCGCCGCCTTCGCCCGGGCGGGGGCGCTGTCCCGCAACACCGAGGATCCTGGAAGGGCCTCCCGGCCCTTCGACGTGGACCGGGACGGGTTCGTCATCGCCGAGGCCGCCGCCATCCTGGTGCTCGAACACCCTGACCACGCGCGGGCCAGGGGCGCCCAGGTGTACGCGTACGTCAGCGGATACGGCGCCTCGGCCGACGCCGGCCACGAGACGCGGCCGGACCCGGAGGGAGCAGGCGCCCAGCGCGCGGTGGAAGCCGCCCTGCGGGACGCCGAGCTGTTCCCGAGCGAGATCGACCACGTCAACGCCCACGGGACCTCGACGCCGTTGAACGACCTCGCCGAGGGACGGATGGTGCGGCGCGTCATTGGTAGGCACCCACTGGTCACCGCGGCGAAGGGGGTTACCGGTCACTCCCTCGGAGCGGCCGGTGCCGTGGAGGCAGCGCTCACCGCCCTCACTCTCAAACACCAGGTCGTGCCACCCACAGCCGGCCTGCGGGAGACGGACCCGGCCGTCGATCTCGACGTCGTACGGGGCACCGCACGCGAGGAGACGGTGGAGGCGGCCCTGAGTAACTCCTTCGGATTCGGCGGCCAGAACGCTGCTCTCATACTCACCAGGGCTTAGGGGCTGACATGCAGAACGTACAGCTGGCCGCCGCGGATGCGAACGTGCAGCTGGTCATCGATGTGCTGCCCGCGGTCCTCGTCATTCTGGTCCTCTCCGCCTTGTGCGGAAGACTCTTCGTCATGCTGGGGCAGCCCCGCGTCCTGGGCGAGATGGTTGCCGGCATCCTGCTGGGCCCCACACTGCTGGGTCGAGTCGCCCCCGATGCCCAGGACTCACTGTTCAGCGCAGAGGTGAAACCGGTCCTGTACGTGCTATGCACGATAGGCCTTACGCTGTTCATGTTCCTCGTGGGCCTCGGCCTGGACCATCACACCGCGCCCAAGGGATATCAAGGCACGGCCGTGTATGTGGCCGTAGCGAGCATCCTGCCCGCCATGGCCGTCGGATGCGGCGTGGGGCTTCTCTTCTACGACAGCCTGTCGCTGGACGACGTGAGCCCTCCGATGTTCGCGGTGTTCATCGGTGGGGCGCTGGCGGTGACGGCCTTCCCGATCCTGGCTCGCATGCTCTACGACAACGGTCTGGAGCGAACTCCCCTGGGCATGCTGGCACTTCTGGCCGCGGCCGTCGACGACGCCGTCGCCTGGTGCCTGCTGGCGTTTCTCGTCGCGTTCCACAAGGGCGGCGGCTTCGACGAGAGCATGCGCACCGTGTTGCTGTCCGTGGTCTTCACGGTCGCCGTTATGACCTTGGGCCGGCGCCTGCTGGGCAAGCTGGGCGATAAGGTCGAGCGGAGCGGCATGCTGACCAGCGGTCAGTTCTGTGTCGTGCTGGTGTCGGTGCTCGGCGCGGGGTTGATCACCGAGCAGATCGGTATCTACGCGGTCTTCGGCGGGTTCCTGGTCGGCGTGGCCATGCCCCGGGGCGCGGTGTTCCGGCGTGCCCTGCGAGAGCGACTCCTGGACACCGTCCAGATCCTGTTGGTGCCCATCTTCTTCGCGTTCTCCGGCCTCAACACCAAGATCGACGGCTTCACCGATCCCGCCACGCTCCTCCAGCTCGTCTCCCTGGTCGTGGCCGCCTTCGTCGGCAAGTACGTCGGCTGCATCGCGGTGATGAAGGCACGCGGATTCAGCTGGCGTGAAGGGTCCGCCATGGGCTCCCTGATGAACGCGCGAGGGCTCATGATTCTTGTTTTCATCAACGTGGGCTTTGCGCAGGGGATCATTGGTCAGAAGGCGTTCTCCCTATTGGTGCTGGTCGCCCTGGTTACTACTGCCAGTGCGCTCCCGCTGTGCAAACTCTCGCTGGGCGGAAGGTTGCCCTCCGTGGACAGTGATGACCAGAACCGATCGGTATCGGTTAGCGTAGACAGCCGGACGAGCATTGGAGCACTCAAGGATCCAAGTGGCTGATTAGCGATTCAACTACGTGAAGCCGACGGGGGAAGGCTGTAGATGGCGCACGCTGGTTTATTACGAACTTTGGTTAGGTGGCTGCTGCCTGTGCTCATGTGCGGGCATGCCCTGCTGGGCCACACCGCACCACTGGTAGAGACTCAGCCGGCAACTTCCGTGGCCGCCGCGCCCGCCCAGGACAGCGAGGCTACGGAGAGGCGCGACGACGGCCCGTCGGCTCCCGACACGGTCTGCGAACGCGCGGATCAGGAAACCCTCCAAGCGCGGCCTGTGCCACACCAATGTGTTGCCGAGCCACCGCCCTTGGTCTCGGTGAGCCCGTTGACGGGAAAGGCGCCTCGTGGCCCGCCCTGGAAGCATCTCGCGACTCATCGGTCAAATCCACTGCGCGACGGCCCTATCAGGTCAAAGCTTCAGATGTGGTTGCTCTGAAGCGGTCACGTTCAGACGCGTTCTGCTCGTACACCGCCGCGACAGAGAGACGACATCATGCGTACCCCGCGTTCATCCCGGTCGGCTTTGCCACGCCCACGTTCGCGAGCTCGCGACCAAATGAGCAAGGATCTGCCGAAGGTCCTCTTCATCTCCTGCACGGAATCCCGCCTGGCTCCGCAGCGGTTCGTCGCCGATCCGGACCAGATCTACGAAGTGCGCAACATCGGAAACATAGTCCTTCCTTACAACCCGCGTATCGTCTCAGGAGACATAGCTACGATCGAATATGCGCTGACCCTCCCGGATCTCAAAGACGTAGTCATATCGGGGCACTCCGGCTGTACCGCAGTCGCCGCGCTCCTCGCTCAGAAAAGCGTTTCGGCCTCCATGCGGCGGTGGCTGTTCGTGGGGAACTCCCGGGCGGCCAGCCGAGAAGCCGTCGGTGCGTCGGCGGGTGCGGAAATCGACGCGGAGGCCCATGACCGTGCGGCACGCGCCCACCTTCTGACGCAACTGGCCAACCTGGCCGGCTATCCCGCTCTGGAGTCCGGCCGGCGAGGCGGGGACCTCCGCCTGCGCGCGCTGTTTCATTCTTCCGAGACCGGGGCCACTGACATCTACTCCCCGCGGGACAACTCTTTTGTCCCCCTGGCGCGTCAGGTGCCCAGCGCGGTGCGGTGAAACTTGCTCAGCAGTAAACCGGGCGTGACGAATCATCCGGCGCGCTCTGATTGACCCTGCCCGAAAACAGGGAGTCCTCCGACGAAAGGAATTGACTTGAGTGGCGCCGGCAGTCTCGCGCTGACCAACCTCACCAAGTACGAAATGCTCGCGCTTGATGGAGGGTTGAACGTCAGCGACGGTCACCCGCGACAGAGCCTCTCGCCCACCCAACACCGCATTCTCCAGCGCATGCCGGAGATCTTCGCGCGGGCCGCGGAGGAACAGTTCGCCGAAATCGAACGACGAGCCCAACGAACCTTCCTGGACTCCCTCGGCCAGTTCACCGCCCCGGTCGAGGCCGGCCGGGTCCACTCCAGCTACGCCTCGTCCGTGGCGATGGACGTGGTCGCCCGCTCCCTGCGCCCCAGAGTGCGGTCCATCGGGCTGATCCACCCCACGTTCGACAACATCCCCGACCTGCTGCTGGGGTGGGGCCATCAGCTGGTCCCCCTGGAGGAGAGGGCTCTCACCGAGGGTGAGATACCCGAGTTGCATCGGCTCGATGCCGTCTTCCTCACCGTGCCCAACAACCCCACCGGCACCGTCATCGGAACCGAGGCCCTGCGCCGGATCGCCGTCACCTGTGCCGACCGGGGCATACCTCTGATCCTTGACACCTGCTTCCGCGGATTCGCGCCGCAGGACCGTCCCGACATGTACGCGCTGCTCGACGAGACCGGCGTCGAGTGGATCATGATTGAGGACACCGGCAAGCTCTGGCCGCTGCTAGAGCTCAAGCTCGGCTTCATCTCCTACTCCCGCCAGTGCTCCTTCGACATCGTCGAGAACCTGTCCGACGTCCTGCTGAGCGTCAGCCCCTTCGTGCTGTCCCTCGTCACCGAGTTCGCCGAGGACGCACGCAAGGGCGGCTACGAGCAGATCCACTCGCTCATCCGCCGCAACCGCACAGTGCTGGCCGAAGCGCTGGAGGACACCGGCGCGTCACTCGCTTCCCATCCGTCCGGCGTCAGCGTCACCTTGGTGAAGCTGCCCGACCACCTGTCCTCCCGTCCCGTGTGGCGCGAACTGCGCCGCGCCGGACTGCACACCCTGCCCTGCGACCCCTTCTTCTGGGCTGACAAGGGCCAGGGCGAGCGCTACCTCCGCGTTGCCTTGAGCCGGGACACGCCACTGATCGAGAAGGCCGGCGCGCTGCTGCGGGATTACTTCCTATCCCAGCGCCTCGGCACCACGTCCCGGACGGCCTGAGCGCCGCACGCATCCACCCCGCACCTGTTCCACCGAGCAAGGGAGAAGCATGTCCCTCGTCGAGCCCGCCGAGACCCACCCGCTGTCGGCCGCGCAATCCGAAATCTGGATCGCGCACCAGATCGCGGCCGACGCCTCGGCCTACAATCTCGCGGACTTCACGGAGATTCACGGCGAGCTCGACGACAGCGTTCTCCGCACTGCCCTGTCGCAGGCCGCAGAGGAAGCCCGGGCCTTCCACACCCGTTTCACTCTGATCGACGGCAAGCCTGTACAAACTCTGCCGGCCAACCCCCACTGGTCCGTCCCCCTCACCGACCTCACCACCGAAGAGGACCCCAGGGGTGCGGCATTGGAGTGGATGCGGCAGGACGCCCACACCGAGGTCGACCTGCTGCGCGACCCCGTGTACACCGACCGGCTGTTCAAGCTGGCAGCCGATCATCACGTCTACTACCGGCGGGCCCACCACATCGTGGTGGACGGTTACAGCGCTGCGCTCATCATGAAGCGCGCCGCCGACCTCTATACCCGCCTCTCCCAGAACCGCCCCGCGGGTGACCCTCTGCCGGACGCGAGCACACTCCTCAGCGACGACCTCGCCTACCGCGCGTCGAGCCGCTACGCGGACGACCGGACGTTCTGGACCCAGCGCCTCGCCAACTGCCCCGAGCCGCTGTCGCTGTCCAGCGGCCGCTCGACCGACCAGCAAGAACGTCTGCGGTACACAGGCGCCCTCGGCAGCGAGGACTTCGACGCGCTGCGTGCCGCAGCCCGCCGGCACCGCACCAGCTGGCCCGTGCTGATGATGACCGCCCTCGGCCTCCTCATGCACCGGCTCACGGGCAGTACCGACCTCGTACTCGGCCTCCCCTCAACCGCGCGAACAGGGGCACAGCGCGACACCCCCGGCATGGTCTCCAACATGCTCCCCCTCCGCCTCACATTCGACGCGGGCACCACACTGGGCCACCTCGTGGAGCGGACCGCCGGTGAGGCACGGGCCGCGATGAAGCACCGCCTCTACCGCTACGAGCAGACGCGGCGCGACCTCGCGGTCCCCGCCGGCGGGCGTCTGTGCGGGCCGCACCTCAACATCATGCCGTTCGTCAACGAGTTCACCTTCGCGGGGCACCCGGCGACCCTGCACAACCTCACCATCGGCGCCGTGGAAGACCTGGTGCTCGGCGTCTACCCCGACGGCGACGGCCTCCGCGTCGACCTCGACGCCAACCCCCGGCTCTACGGGCCCGACGAGCCGGCCGTCCTCCACGACGCCTACCTCGCCTTGCTGCGCAACCTCGCCGCAGCCGAAGTCGAGACCCCCGTCGCAGCGATCGGCATGGTGCATCCGGCGCCTGCCCCGACGCCTCCCACGAACCCCGGGGATCGGCTCCCAGTCGAGCACACCACACTCCCCGACCTCTTCGAACGCTCCGCCGCCCGCACCCCGCACCATCCGGCCATCACCTACGACGGCCGGACACTCAGCTACGCGGAGGTGGACACCCGCGCCAATCAACTCGCCCGACTGCTCGCCTCCTCTGGCGTAGGACCGGGCGAACACGTGGGCCTGGTACTGCCCCGGGGCCCCGAACTCGTCATCGCTGTCATCGCCGTCCTCAAGACCGGCGCCGCTTACGTGCCCGTCGACCCCGACTACCCGGCCGCCCGCATCGCCTTCACCCTCACCGACGCGGCCCCACTCGTCGTCCTCGGCACGGCGGCAACCGAGTCAGCCCTGAGGCGCGCGGAGGACGTCACGGCGCCCGTACTGCTGCTGGACGCCCTCGCCGTACAGCAGGCCCTCACCGAACAGCCCGGAACTCCGCTTGGGCAGAGTGACCGCAGCTCATCGTTGCGCCCGTCCCACCCGGCCTACGTCATCTACACCTCAGGTTCGACCGGCACGCCCAAAGGCGTCACCGTCACCCACCACAACGTCGTGTCCCTCCTGACCGCCGCCGAGTCCCACTTCTCCTTCGGCGCGGACGACCGGTGGACGCTGTTCCACTCCTACGCCTTTGACTTCTCGGTATGGGAGATGTGGGGAGCCTTCCGTCACGGTGGCGCCGTGGTCATCGTCCCCAAGGACACCGCCCAGGACGCCGGACGCTTCCTCGCCCTGCTTGTCGACGAACAGGTGACGGTCCTCAACCAGACGCCGTCGGCGTTCTACGAACTCATCCGCGCCGACCAGGACAACCCGTTGCTCGGCGACGCCCTGAGCCTGCGCACGGTCGTGTTCGGAGGGGAGGCCCTCGACCCGGCACGCTTGGCCGACTGGTTCGACCGGCACCCCGAAGACGCCACTGCCCTGGTGAACATGTACGGCATCACCGAGACGACCGTGCATGTGACCCACCGTCGGCTGCGGGCAAGTGACGCCCGCGACGGACGCTCCAGCGTGATCGGCTCCGGCCTGCCCGGCTTCCGTATGCATCTCCTGGACGCCGGCCTCCAGCCCGTCCCCGATGGTGTTGTGGGAGAGCTCTATGTCGCCGGACCTCAGACCGCGGCCGGCTACCGGACGCGCAAGGCCCTCACCGCGAGCCGGTTCGTCGCCGATCCCTTCGCGGGCGACGGCAGCCGCATGTACCGTACGGGTGACCTCGCGCGGCGTACGACGGACGGCGACTTCGAGTACGTCGGACGCTCCGATGGCCAGGTCAAGATCCGCGGCTTCCGTATCGAGCCCGGTGAGATCCAGGCGGCCCTGAGCCGCCACCCCGCGGTCGCCGAGGCAGCCGTCGTCGCCCGCGAGGACGAGGGCCGCGACCCGCAACTGGTCGCCTACCTCGTGCCCATCGCGGACGACACCTCACCGACCCAGCATGACGAGATCGTCAGCGGCTGGGCCTCCGTCTACGACCGCCTCTACGACGGAGGACAGGATGCGGCTCCGTTCGGCGAGGACTTCTCCGGCTGGGACAGCAGCTATGACGAGGGAACCCCGATCCCGCTGCCGCAGATGCGGGAATGGCGCGCGGCGACGGTGGAGCGCATCGCGGAACTAGGCGCCCGGCGCGTGCTGGAGATCGGCGTGGGCTCCGGCCTGCTGCTCTCCCAGCTGGCCCCCGACTGCGCCGAGTACTGGGCGACCGACCTCTCCCCGGTGGTCGTGAAACGCCTCGCACGCCAGGTGGCCGGCGAGTCAGCGCTGCGCGGCAAGGTCCGACTGCGCGCCCAGCGCGCCGACGACCTGAGTGGACTGCCCCAGGGTCACTTCGATGCCATCGTGCTCAACTCCGTTGTTCAATACTTCCCTTCGGGGGAGTACCTTCTGCGCGTCCTGCGCGGAGCCTCCGAGCTCCTGGCTCCCGGCGGCGCCGTGTTCGTCGGAGACGTACGCCATCGCTCGTTGCTCCCCACGCTGCACACAGCTGTCCAGGTGGCCCGCGGAGGCCCTGACGCCGAACCCGCCCAGGTGCGCCATGCCATCGCACAGGACCTGCTCAAGGAGACCGAACTCTGCCTCGACCCCGGCTTCTTCGCAGCGGCCGCGCAGCACATCCCCGGTCTCACCGAAGCCGAGACGTACCTCAAGCACGGCACACACCACAACGAGCTGACCCGGCATCGCTACGACGTGGTGCTGCGCTCCGCGCCCGCCGCCGTACGCCCCCACACCACACGGCTGACCTGGGGGACGGACGTCTCGGACAGCACGGAGATGCACCGGCACATACGGCAGTGCCACGGTGACCTGCGGATCGACGGCATCCCCAACGCACGGCTCGCCGCCGAGCATGCGGCAGTCGCGGCACTCGAACACAACCCGCACGACCTCCGCGAGGCCCACGCGGCACTGCACGGCACCACCGACGCCGTCGACCCCGCGGAACTGGAGGCGCTGGCACGCGAGCTGGGTCTCCACGTCCGCTTCACCTCATCCCATGACAGCGGCCCGCACCACTTCGACGCAGCCTTCAGCACCGCCGACGCTCCCCGGCTCCCCCTCCTCGAACCGCGACCCGATGAGGCCGACCCGCGCCGGTACGCCAATGACCCGGACGGGGCCCACCGCCACACCACGGTGATCCCCGCCCTCCGGAGCTGGTGCGAGGAGCAACTGCCCGTACACATGCGCCCCGCCGCCTTCGTCCTCCTCGACCGGCTGCCGCTGACCGTCAACGGAAAAATCGACCGGGCTGCCCTGCCCGCACCGGACTTCCTGCGCACCGTCGGCATCACGCGCGCCCCTGGCAACGAGCGTGAACGCGTGCTGTGCGACCTCTTCGCCGAGGTGCTGGGCCTCGAACGCGTCGGAGTCGACGACAGCTTCTTCGACCTGGGCGGTCACTCCCTGCTGGCCACCAGGCTCATCAGCCGTATCCGCACGGTTCTGGGAGCAGGGGCAGAGATCCGCACGCTGTTCGAGAACCCCACCGTCGCTTCCCTCGCCCAAGCACTGGACACCATCGCCACCCGTCCGGCACTCGCCCCGCAGGACAGGCCCGAGCGCATTCCCGTGTCCTCCGCCCAGCGCCGCATGTGGTTCCTGCAACGGATGGACGAGGACACCCTCGCCTACAACATGCCGGGCGCGCTGCGCCTGCGGGGTCCCCTCGACCACGCTGCCCTGGAGCAGGCATTCGCCGACCTGGTGACCCGGCACGAGACCCTGCGCACCATCTACCCGGAGCACGCGGGAGAGCCCTTCCAGCACCTGCTGTCCCCGGAACAGGCCGCTCCCCGGGTGGAGACTGTCGACGTCGAGGCGTTCCCGGACGCCGACGCGCTCCTGCGGGAAGCACTCGCCGGTTTCGACCTCGCCACCCGGACACCCTTGCGGATCAGGCTCTACCGCAAGTCACCCGACGACCACCTGCTCCTGCTGGTAGTCCACCACATCGCAGCGGACGGCTGGTCGCTCACCCCGCTCCTCAAGGACCTGGCGACCGCCTACGACGCCCGCCGCGAGGGCACCGCCCCTGCCTGGGAGCCGCTGCCCGTGCAGTACGCGGACTACACCCTTTGGCAGCGCAACCTACTGGCGGGCGAGGACGACTCCACGAGCCTGGCCGGCCGGCAACTCGCCTACTGGCGGACGCATCTGGCCGGGCTGCCCGACCAACTCGCCTTCCCCTTCGACCACCCACGCCCGGCGGTCGCCGACCCGCGGGGGAAGACGACCGGCATCAGCCTGGATGCGTCGGTGCATCGCGGGGTCGTGGCCTTGGCCCGTGAGTGCGGGGTCAGTGTGTTCATGGTGCTTCAGGGCGCCGTGGCCGCGCTGCTGACCCGGCTCGGCGCGGGGGAGGACATTCCCCTGGGGTCGCCGGTCGCCGGGCGGACGGACGAGGCACTGGACGACCTAGTCGGGTTCTTCGTGAACACCCTGGTGCTGCGCACCGACACCTCGGGCAACCCCACCTTCCGCGAACTGCTGGAACGCGTCCGCGAGACCAATCTCGCAGCCCACCAGCACCAGGACCTCCCCTTCGACCGGCTGGTGGAGGTGCTCAACCCACACCGGTCACCCTCCCGGCACCCGCTGTTCCAGGTGATGCTCGCCCTCCAGAACAACCCCGAACCCACGCTGGAACTACGCGACCTACAGCTCGACCTGGAGCCCCTCGACCCTGGCGTCGCACGCTTCGACCTCACCTTCGACCTCACCGAGCGCCACACCCCGAAGGGCGAGCCTGCCGGCATCGACGGCCGGCTCACCCATGCCGCGAGCCTCTTCGAGACCGCCACGGCCCACGCCCTCACGGACCGGCTGGGACGGCTGCTGAACGCCGTCCTGACGGACCCGGACCGTCCCCTCGCCGACCTCGACATCCTCACCACCGAGGAACACCGGCGCCTCGTCGAGCAGATGGGGCGGCCCCTCCAACTCCACTCAGCCGACCAGGACCTACCCGCGCTCTTCACCCGGCAGGTCGCCCTCCGGCCCGACGCGATCGCGCTCGCCACAGAGGCTGAGAGCCTGACGTATGCCGAACTCGACACGCGTGTCGAGCGACGCGCCGTACAACTGGCTCACCACGGAGCCGCACCCGAGCGGGTGATCGGCGTCGCCCTGCCTCGCGGCATCGAGCAGATCGTCACGATCCTCGCGGTGCTCAAGACAGGCGCCGCCTTCCTGGCCCTCGACCCTGAACTCGCCGGTGACCGCACCACCTTCATGCTCCGGGACACCGCCCCGGTGTGCGTGGTCGCCACCACCGCCACCGCACACATGACCCGGGACGCGGACCCCAGCACGACACTCCTCGTGCTGGACGAGGCGCCGGGCTCCCAACCGCTGGAGGTTCTGCCGCATCACCGGGCGGGCACCGCACGGGCGGCGGCAGTGCTGTACACCTCGGGATCGACGGGGGTGCCCAAGGGGATCGTGCTCACACACGACAACGTGTCCAGCCTCGTGGCGGCACTCCAGCACGAGCATCCGCTGAAGCCCGATGACACCGTGCTGCACAAGTCGCCACTGCACTTCGACGCGGCCGTGGAGGAGATCTTCTGGACGCTGCTGACCGGTGCCCAGCTTGTCATAGCCTCGCCGGGCGCCGACCGTGACCCCGCCAAGCTCGCGGACCTGGTCCGACGGCACGAGGTGACCACCCTCGACATCGTGCCGGCCGTTCTCGACCTGCTAGCCGAGGAGCTGGCCCACGCCCCTGCGCCCACGCTCCGGCGCGTTATCAGCGGCGGCGACAACCTGTCAGCGGCGACCGTGCGCAAGCTGCGTGCGGCGTCCGAGGCCGAGCTGATCAACGCCTACGGCCCCGCCGAATGCACTGTCAACGCCACCACATGGAAAGCGCCCGCCGAGCTGGGCACCCAGACCCCGCCCATCGGCACGCCGGCCCCGAACACCCGCGTATACGTCCTGGACACCCGTCTCCGACCTGTGCCCGACGGCGTCTTCGGCGAGCTGTACATCGCGGGCCAGGGAATGGCCAGGGGCTACGGGAACCGCCCCGGCCTCACTTCCGAGCGGTTCGTCGCCAACCCCTTCACGCCCGGCGGCCGCATGTACCGGACCGGGGACATGGCCCGCCGCAACGGCGACGGACACCTGGAGTTCGCCGGCCGCGCCGACCGCCAGGTCAAACGCCGCGGCGTGCGCATAGAACCCGCCGAGATCGAGACGGCACTCACCACGCATGAGGCGGTCGAGGCCGCCGTCGTACTGACACGGCAAGGAACCGACGGCCAGCACCTGCTCGTGGCCTACGCCGTCACCCCTGCCTCCCCGGCGCCGACGTCGTCCCAGCTTCGTACGCATCTGGGCTCGAAGCTCCCGGAGTTCATGGTCCCCGACGTCATCACGACCATGGCCGAGATGCCCCTCACCGACCACGGCAAGGTGGACGTCGAGGCCCTGCCCGAGCCCGACCTGAAGCCCCGAAGGACCACCCGGGCACCGGCCACCGCACAGGAGCACGTACTGCTCGCCCTGTTCTCCGAGGTCCTGCGCACTCCGCACATCGGGGTCCACGACAACTTCTTCGACATGGGAGGCCACTCACTGCTGGCCACCCGCCTCATCAGCCGGATCAGGACCGAACTCGGTGTCGATATCCCCATCGCCACCCTCTTCGAGGCACCGGACGTGTCTGGCCTCGCGCGCCGCGTCGACGAGGCCGGCACCAGCTCACGCCCACCGCTGACCGCCCTGCCCGACCGCCCGGATCCGCTGCCGCTGTCCTTCGCTCAACAACGCATGTGGTTCCTCCAGGACCTCAGCGCCGGCGACCTCCGCTACCACCTGCCTGGTGTGTTGCGGTTGGTTGGTGGGCTTGATGTGTCGGCGCTGGAGGGTGCGTTGGTGGATGTGGTGGGTCGGCATGAGGTGTTGCGGACGGTGTTTCCGTCTCGTGGGGGTGTGCCGGTTCAGGAGGTGCTGGGCGTGGAGTCGGTGGGGGAGGTGTTGAGGGTTGTCGATGTGGATGGTGCGGGTCTGGATGCGGCGGTCGAGTCGGTGACGGGTGGTTCGTTCGATCTGTCGTGTGAGTTGCCGTTGCGGGCGGTGTTGTTCCGGTTGGGGGAGCTGGAGCATGTGTTGTGTCTGGTGTTGCATCACATTGCGGGTGATGGGTGGTCGTTGACGCCTTTGCTGCGGGATGTGGCGGTGGCGTATGAGGCGCGGTTGGCGGGTGTGGTTCCTGGGTGGGAGCCGTTGCCGGTGCAGTATGCGGATTACACGGTGTGGCAGCGGGTGTTGCTGGGGCGTGAAGAGGATCCGGGGA
>NZ_JBIBIA010000012.1:63615-205161 GCF_042957325.1 Streptomyces sp. NPDC008086 | reverse complement strand
ACCTGTGGAACGAGGACATCGGTGAGTGACCTGCCCAGCACCCCTCAGACCCCCCCCCCCCCCCCCGCCCCCCCCCCCCCCCCCCCCCCCCCCCCCCCCCCCCCCCCCCCCCCCCCCACCCCCCCCCCCCCCCCCCCCCCCCCCCCCCCCCCGCGCCCCCCCCCCCCCCCCACCAGCCCCACCCAACCCGCACCCACCCTCGAACCCGCACCCCGACCCCCACAGGGGCGCGGGGAACTGCGCGACCAGCCCCACTCGACCCGCACTCGCCACCGATCCCCCGCCCCCGAGCTCTCAGGCGACGTACAACCGAACCCCGCCCCCATCCCCCGCCTCAACCCGAACCTGCCGCAAATCAGCCACGACAACATCCGGCTCATAGAACCGGGCCCGCGGCCCAACCCCCACCACCCGCATCCCCGCGGAGCGCCCCGCCTGGATCCCCGCCCCCGAGTCCTCGAACACCACACAATCCTCCGGCGCGACCCCCAACTCGGCCGCCCCCTTCAGAAACCCCTCCGGATCCGGCTTGCTCGCACCCACCGACTCCGCCGTCACCCGCACATCCGGCAACTCCAGCCCGGCGGCAGCCATCCGCGCCGCGGACAGCGCGACATCCGCCGAGGTCACCAACGCATGCGCCAGCCCCAACCCCCGCAGCGAGGCCAGAAACTCCGGCGCCCCAGGAATCGGCACCACGCCCACCACATCCGCCGTCTCCTCGGCGAGCATGCGGGCGTTGTCCGCGTGGTTCTGCTCCATCGGCCGGTCGGGCAGCAGCAGGGCCATCGAGGCGTACCCCTGCCGCCCGTGGACGACCTTCATCACCTCGTCGGCGTCCAGCCCGTGCCGTTCGGACCAGCGACGCCAGATCCGCTCCACGGCGGCGTCCGAGTTGACGAGGGTGCCGTCCATGTCGAGCAGCAGGGCACGGGCGGTGAGGACGGTGGCCGACATCGGCAGCTCCAGGGCGAGGGGCGCGGGGCACCGGGGTGCAGGGTGGCCCCCGGAGGGACAAGGTGGTCCCGCCCGCCGGTCAGGGAAAACGGGCGGGAGCCACTTTGTTCCCCCACGGTACAAAACCGATCCCAATCGCGCCAGCGCCTCCAGAAACCGTTCACCGACCGTTCAGCTCGCGCCCCGCCCTCACCCCGCCGTCACCCGGCGACCGCCTCCCACAGACTCCACACACCGAGCCCGAGCATCAGCAGCGCCGCCACCTTGGTGATCAGCCGCAACGGCACCCGCCGCATCAGCGCCTTACCGCCGACGATCCCGATCCCCGCCACGGCCCACAGCGCCAGCACCGCACCGACGCCGACCGACAGCGGGTCGTCGTACCGGGCCGCGAGGTTCGCCGTCATGATCTGCGTCAGATCCCCGAACTCGGCGACGAGGATGAGCATGAACCCGGCCCCGGACACCTTCCAGAAGGACTGGTTCTCGGGCTTGCGGATCTCCTCCTCGTCCTCGTCCTTCTTCCTCAGCAGCACCGCGGCGCCCCCCAGGAAGAGCACGCCGGTCACCGCGTGCACGATCTGCTGCGGCAACAGCGTCAGCACACTGCCGGCCGCCACGGCGAGGGCGACGTGCAGCGCGAACGCGGCGGCGACGCCGGCGAAGACGTAGGAGGCGCGATAGCGCGTGCCGAGAACGAGCCCGGCGAGCGCGGTCTTGTCGGGCAGTTCGGCGAGGAAGACGACGCCGAAGACGACGGCCGTGACGGTGAAGCTGATCAAGGTTCCTCAATCGGTCGGGGCTGCCCCACCGAGAGCATGGTCACTGCGCTGCGACACCTCGGCACGGCAGCACACATGGGCACCCGCGCCATCGGGCACGGGCGTGCACTGCTTGCCGAAGGTCTCGCTGGCCGACCTCGTGGACGAGGCCCGCCTCCGGGCGCCGGCTCAGGCGAGCTGAGCAGTATGTCGACGGTCCGGCGAAGAGCTACTCCCCTTCTGCGCTCCCCATGATACGAGATCGTTTCGCCGTAAACCTTGTTATGTCATGTACTCGTCATTAACTTCTTACCCGACGCACACCTCCCGGCAACAGGGCGTCGCGAGCATTCCATCGCTCGCCCGCCAACACCCCCACCTCCCAAGGGAGTTCGCACATGTCGAAGTTCTACGCGCGTCGACGCGTCAGCATACTCGCGGCGCTGACCGGCGTCATAGCCTCCGTCGGACTCTTCAACGGACCGACCGCCTCCGCCGCGCTCCCCACTCCCGTCAGCGCCGCCACCGCCCGCACCTACCTCGCCTCGCTCACCGTGGCCGCCGAGGACCGCACCGGCTACGACCGCGACCTCTTCCCGCACTGGATCACCCAGTCCGGCACCTGCAACACCCGCGAGACGGTCCTCAAGCGCGACGGCTCGGGCGTCGTGACCGACTCCTCCTGCGCCGCCACCAGCGGCAGTTGGTACTCCCCGTACGACGGCGCCACCTGGACCGCCGCCTCCGACCTCGACATCGACCACCTGGTCCCGCTGGCCGAGGCCTGGGACTCCGGCGCCGACAGCTGGACCACCTCCCGGCGCCAGTCGTTCGCCAACGACCTGACCCGCCCGCAGCTGATCGCGGTCACCGACAACGTCAACCAGGCCAAGGGCGACCAGGACCCGGCCACCTGGATGCCGTCGCGCACCGCCTACCGCTGCACGTACGTCCGCGCCTGGGTCCAGGTGAAGTACTACTACGACCTCTCGGTCGACTCGGCGGAGAAGTCCGCCCTCACGAACTACCTCGCGAGCTGCTGAACGAGCACCGACGGCGAGCCGACGGAGTTCGGCAAACCGTGATCTGCGGAACCTCCCCGCTCCCCTCCGTCGTTCCGTACCGTACGGGGCGACGGAGGAGGGCATGACGTGGCCGAACTGCGCCTGGGTCCGCTGCTGAGGTACGTCGACGGCTCGGCCGCGACCGTGTGGGTCGAGGCGAGCCGTCCGTGCGCCGTGCGGGTGCGCGGGGCGGACGGGGCCGGCGGTGAGGCCCGCACCTTCCAGGTCGCCGGCCATCACTACGCCCTCGTGCCGGTCACCGGCCTCACACCGGGGACCACGACGCCGTACGAGGTCCTCCTCGACGGCACGGGCGTGTGGCCGCTTCCCGACTCGCCCTTCCCGCCCTCCGTCATCCGCACCCCGGCCGAGGGCGACACGGTCCGGCTCGCCTTCGGCTCCTGCCGCTGGGCCGCGCCGCCGGCCGACGAGGAGGATCCGGTCGGCCCGGACGCCCTCGACACGCTGGCCGCCCGGATCGCGGCCGACCCGGACGGCGAACGGCCCGACGTACTGGTCCTGCTGGGCGACCAGGTGTACGCCGACGAGACGTCCAAGGCGACCAGGCGCTGGCTGGCCGCCCGGCGCGACCTGCGCGACCCGCCGGGCGCCGAGGTCGCGGACTACGAGGAGTACACCCGCCTCTACTACGAGTCCTGGCTCGACCCGGAGGTGCGCTGGCTGCTGTCCACCGTCCCCAGCTGCATGATCTTCGACGACCACGACGTCGTCGACGACTGGAACACCTCCGCCGCCTGGCTCGCCGACATGCGGGCCACGCCGTGGTGGCGGGAGCGGCTGCTGAGCGGGCTGATGTCGTACTGGGTGCACCAGCACCTGGGCAACCTCCCACCGGCCGAGCTGGCCGCGGACCCGCTCTACGCCGCCGTACGCGAAACCCCCGACGGCACCGACCTGTTGCGCGCCTTCGCCTGCCGGGCGGACGCCGACCCGGCCTCCGTCCGCTGGAGCTACCGGCGTGACTTCGGGCGCGTACGGCTGCTGATGGTGGACACCAGGGCGGCGCGGGTCCTGGACGAGGACGCGCGCTCGATGCTCCACCCGGGCGAGGCCCGCTGGCTGCGCGAGCAGGCCCTGGACGCCCCCGGCTCCTACGACCACCTCCTCATCGGTACGTCCCTCCCCTGGCTGCTGCCGCACCTGGTGCACGACGCCGAGGCGTGGAACGCGGCCCTGTGCCGGGGCGAGCGCGGGGAGCGGTGGGCTCGGTTCGGGGAGAACCTGCGGAGGCGGGCGGACCTGGAGCACTGGGCGGCGTTCCCGTCGTCCTTCGACGCCCTGGCGGCGTTGATCGCCGAGGCCGGTTCGGGCGAGCGGGCCCCGGCGACGGTGTGCGTACTCTCGGGCGACGTCCACCACGCCTACGTGGCCGAACCGACCTGGCCCCACGGCAGCGGCCCCGGCGCCCGTGTCTTCCAACTGACCTGCTCCCCCGTCCACAACGCCATCCCGCCGGCCATCCGGCTCGGCTTCCGCTTCGGCTGGAGCGGGCTCGCCCGGGTGCTGGGACGCCGCTTCGCGGGCCACGGCGGCTGCCCGACCCCGCCGATCGACTGGCGCCGCACGGGCGGGCCCTGGTTCGGCAACCAGCTCATGACCCTGACCCTGCGCGGACGTTCGGCACGGCTGCGGCTGGAGCAGGCACGGGGCGCTGCGCGGCTTCAGACGGTGGCGGAGTCGGTACTCGCGCCGTGACGGTGGGGCCGTTCGCGTAAGAGCCCGGGGCTGTCGGTGCGATGGGCGGCCGCGGGTCGTGGTGGGTTGCTCGCGCAGTTCCCCGCGCCCCTGAAGGTCGGCCTCGCGGCCGCCAACCCAGGGGCGCGGGGAACTGCGCGACCAGCCACACACGACCCGCAGCCGCCGACGAACCCCACTTCCCCCGAACCCACCGCGAAGTCCGTGATGCTTGCGGCGGGGGCGCGGCCGGGTGTGGATTCGGTCACTCTTTCGGACGCCGATGTGGTGGCCAGAGCCGCGCTACGTGCGGTTGTCCCTGGGGCGGATGGGGATGCCGATGCCAAAATGTGGCCAAATGTTGAACTTGCAAGTGTTGATTAGGGCTCCCTAGCGTGGGGCTACCGATCAGTATCCGTCCCCACGCCGTTCCTCAAAGGGACCGGTAAACCTCAGACCGAGGGAGTCCCCCACATGACCGGACGCCTCAACAGCGCCCAGCCGTATGCCATCGGCCTGTTCCGCGTCGTCGTCGGCCTGCTCTTCGCCTGCCACGGCGCCAACTCGCTCTTCGGCACCTTCGGCGGCGAGACCGTCGAGGCCGGCACCTGGCCCGGCTGGTTCGCCGCCGTGATCGAACTCGTCGGCGGCAGCCTGGTGCTGCTCGGCCTGGGCACCCGCGCCGCGGCGTTCATCTCCTCCGGCGCCATGGCGTACGCGTACTTCAAGGTCCACCAGCCGCAGGCCCTGTGGCCCATCGAGAACAGCGGTGAAGGCGCCGCCATGTACTGCTGGGCCATGTTCCTGCTGATCTTCACGGGCTCCGGCGCGTTCGGGCTGGACCGGCTGTTCGCCAAGCGCTCCGAGGCGCAGAGCCGGACGGCGGCCGACAAGACGCCGGTGGCGGCCTGACGCCGGGCGGGTCCTTGCCTGGGCTCCGCCCTTGAACGCCGGCGCCCGTACCTGCGCGACTCACGCGGGTGCGGGCGCCGTTCGGCGTCGCGTGCACGTGGAGCATCCACTCCACGTCTCACCCGGCGGGCAGCCGGGTGAAGATGCTGTGCCGAACACACGAGCCCCCGATGAATCTCCTGTCACACCCCCGGCGTACGCTGTATGGCTGTCATAGGCCGCACCTGCCGCTCCCCCGCGACGAAGCGGCACGGCACGGAATGGCCACGGGGGTAAACGGGGAGTTGCGGTGCTCGAGGGTCTCGAGGACATGGGTTCGCTGACGGCGGCCCCATGGATCTATGTGGTGGTAGCACTGTCGGTCCTGCTGGACGTGTTCGTCCCCGTCCTGCCGAGCGGCGTCCTGGTGATCACGGCCGCGACGGCGGCGGCCGCGGGGACGGGTGCCGCGACCGGTCAGGTCCCCGGCGAGGTCCCCGACATCCTGGCCCTGACCCTCTGCGCCGCCACCGCCTCCGTCCTGGGCGACCTGGTCGCCTACCGCCTCGCCTGGCGCGGCGGCGCCCGCCTGGACCGCGCGATCGCCCGCTCCCGCCGCCTCACCTCGGCGCAGGAACGTCTCGGCACCGCCCTCGCCCGAGGCGGCGGCGCCCTGGTCGTCCTGGCCCGCTTCGCCCCCGCGGGCCGCTCAGTCGTCTCCCTCAGCGCCGGCGCCACCCACCGCAGCCCCCGCGACTTCCTCCCCTGGTCCGCCCTGGCCGGCCTCACCTGGGCCACCTACAGCGTGGCCCTCGGCTACTTCGGCGCCCAGTGGCTGGGCGCCACCTGGCTGGCCACAGCCGTCTCGGTCGCGGCACTGTTCGCGGCGGGGGCGGGGGCCACGTACCTGATGCGCCGGAAACCGGCGTAGGCGCTCCGCTGGGGGCGGGGGGATTCGGCGCGCGTTTCGACGGCTGGGCCGCCTACGTGTGCGGAAGGCGTCGGTGACACGGTGACTGTCGTGCGGGCACCGGCGCCCCGCTGACTGCCGCGTCCGCGCAGCCGAACCGGTGGCTGGCCTGCGGGTACAGCCCAGCTGATGACTGGCCGTACGGGCACGACCGGCCTGGTGACCGGCCGTACCGGCACAACGGGCCTGGTGACTGCCGCGCAGGCACAACGGGCTGGCGACTGCCCGGCACAACGGGTCGGCGACTGGCCGCGACAGCACGCCAACCCGACGACTACCGGACGGGCACAACCGACCGGCGCCTGGCCGCACGTACACACCCGACCGGCAACTGGCCGCACGTACACAGCCGACCGGCAACTGGCCGCACGTACACAGCCGACCGGCAACTGGCCGTGCGCGCCCCACCGCGCGGCCAGGCCCGGCGCAGCCCGGCGCGGCGCCCGCCGACGTACGGCTGATTCCTGCCCCTCCCCGGCCTACCCGGCCTTGCGCGTCACCGCGCCGGTTCCTCGGATCTCCAGGCCGTCGAGGAGTTCGGCCGTGGCGGCCGCGATGGTGTCGACGGCGTGGTCGAAGACCTCGCGGTTGTGGGCGGCCGGGGCGCGGAAGCCGGAGACCTTGCGGACGTACTGGAGGGCGGCGGCTCGGATCTCGTCCTCTGTCGCCTCTTCGGGCAGTACGGGCGGACGGAGTGTCTTGATACTGCGGCACATGTCGAACAGTCTCCCTCGCGGAGGGGCTCGTCTGCCATGATCACGTCGAGGCGGCCACCGCGAACGGGGCCGACCGACGAGAGGAATCGCATGACTGCGCAACGCACGACGGCGCGACAGACCACCTCGAACGACCGGCTCACCGTGGCCGTGCTGGGTCCGGGCGGCATCGGCGGCCTGCTCGCCGCGTTGCTGTCCAGGGCCGGCCACCGTGTCGTCTGCCTGGCCGGTGACGAGACGGCCGAGGCCCTGCGGACGAACGGCATCCAGGTCCGCAGCGCCCTCTTCGGCGACTTCACGGCCCAGGTGGAGGCGGACACCGAGCTCCGTGAGCCGGTCGACGCCTGCCTGATCGCGGTCAAGGCCACCGCCCTGGACGCGGCCCTGACCCGCGTCCCGCCCACCGCACTCGGCGACGACGCCCTGATCGTCCCGTTCCTGAACGGCGTGGAACACCCGGCGATCCTCCGCGACCGCTACCGCCCGGACCGGGTCGCCCCCGCCGTCATCCGCGCCGAGTCGACCCGCGTCACCCCGGGGCAGATCGAACACCCGAGCCCCTTCGCCGAGATCGACCTCACCGGCGACAGCGTCCCCCGCGTCCGCCTCGACACCCTTGCGCAAGCCCTCGACGCGGCCGGCCCCACCACCCGCGTCCTCCCCGACGAGACGGCGGCCCTCTGGGCGAAGATGTCGTTCCTCGCTCCCTTCGCCCTGCTGACCACCCGCCACGCCCTCCCCCTCGGCGACGTACGCACCCACCATCGCGAGCAGTTGACGACCCTGGTCGAGGAGACCGCGGCCGTCAGCCGCGCCTGCGGCGGCCCCGCCGACCCGACCCAGGCCCTCGCCCGCTACGACGCCTTCCCACCGGGCACGAAGTCGTCCATGCAGCGCGACGCCGAGGCAGGCCGCCCCCTCGAACTGGACGCCATCGGCGGCGCGTTGCTGCGCGCGGCGGAGCGCCATGACATTCCTACGCCGGTCACGACCGGCCTGGTGCGCGAGTTGAGGGAGGCGGGGCATTAGCCGACCGGGCTCGGGTGAGCCTCCAGCTCACCCGCCCCCACACTGGCCCACATGCCCGCCCACACACCCGTTCGCATGAACCACCCAAACAAGCTCGCCACCCAAAATCGAACAGGCGTAGCATTGGCTCGTGGCTACGCCCTATGACTTTCCGAGTGACCTGCTCGCCGGTCAGGAGGAGCTGCATCAGGTCCGGGCCGAGCTGTCGGCCCTGCTGAAGCGGCTCCCCTGGTCGGTCGTGCCCGTGGACGCCTTCAGCGACGACAACGGCTGGCGCAAGGTCGAGCGCCCCGCCTCCCCCGGCTGGACGGAGGACGAACAGGCCCAGGTGGAAAAGCTCCGCCGCCGCGAACACGAACTCACGATCTTCATCAGCGGCCACCGCTACTGGTCGGAACTCGCCGGCGGGGAAAAGGTCGACGCCCGCTCCCAGTTGAAGCACGCCCACGAGGCGTCGGCCCCCCAGGAGACCTGAGAGGGACATACCGCACGTCCGGCCACGTCACGGAAACATCACCCGGCCTTCACATCTCTCTCACTTGGCGCATGATGCTTCCGGAAACAACGGAACATCCCTGGGGGGACACCATGCGCACCCGCATCCGCGCCCGCAGCCTCGCGGTCGGCCTCGCCACCGCAGCCCTGCTGACACTCACCGCGTGCGAAGGCACCGACAGCACCGGCTCCGACAAGCCGGACACCACCGCCGAGGAGACCGCCGGCCAGACCAAGAGGGACGCCGAGGCCACCGAGCCCGAGACGGACGCGCCCGCCAGTGAGACCGCCGCGGACGAGGCCGAGGCCGAGTCGGAGACCGCGGCACTGCCCGACCTCGTCGGCAAGGACCTCCAGGCCGCCCAGGACGAGGCACAGGCCGCGGGGTTCTACGTCCTCGACGACCAGGACGCCAGCGGCCAGAACCGCTTGCAGGTCTTCGACCGCAACTGGACCGTATGCCGCCAGGAACCCGAGGCCGGCACCCACCCCACGGACACGCCCGTGACCCTGTACGCGGTCAAGGACGACGAGACCTGCTGAACCGCCCTCGCCCGACCCGGCCTCCCTTCCCGGGGGGCCGGACAGGAGAGGCCCCCCGGGGAATCCCCGGGGGGCCTCTGACCTGTGACTCGGAACGGTGGGCGCGGACGGTTTCGAACCGCCGACATCCTGCTTGTAAGGCAGGCGCTCTACCCCTGAGCTACGCACCCGAGAACGAGTCGACAGCCTACCTTGCCCGGGGCCGTGCATCGCAAACCCGTATCGGGGGTCGTCCTGGGGTTATCCCCACCCCGGATCCGGGAGCGGCCCGGATCCCGGCCGGTCGCCAGGATCCGTACGGTCGAACCACCATCCGCATCCTGGGCCCTGAAGGGCAGGTCTCAGGGAGTCTCAGGGGGAGATCGTCATGGCCCGTACCGTTCCGGTTCCCGTCCGCGCCGTCGCCGCCGCCGGGGTCGTCGTGGCGCTCGTCGGGGGGCTTGCCGCGTGCGGGGTCTCCGCCGGGGACGACAAGGAACCCGAGCACCGGTCCTTCGCGCTGGAGGGGCGGACGCTGACCGTGGACTCCGACGACTCGGCGTTGGAGATCGTCGCCGCCGACGGCAACAAGGCGGGGACGGTCGAGGTGACGCGGTGGTTCCAGGGGACGGTCGCGATCGGCTCGGACCCGAAGGTGACGTGGTCGATGGAGGACGACCGGCTGGTGCTGCGGGAGAAGTGCTCGGGCATGATCGCGAACTGCTCGACGAAGCACCGCATCGAGGTGCCGCGCGGCATCACGGTGAAGCTGAAGGACGGGGACGGGAGTGTGCGGGCGCGGGGGTTCCGGGATCCCTTGAGCGTTCAGACCGGGGACGGGTCCGTGCGGGTCACCGACTCCAGCGGGCCGCTGGACCTGCGCACGGGCGACGGTTCCGTACGGGTCTCCGGCGTGTCCTCGCGCACGGTGAAGGCGCGCAGCGGTGACGGCTCGATCCGGCTCGAACTCGGCACCGTGCCGGATCGGGTGGAGACCCGCAGCGGCGACGGCTCGGTGACGGTCGAGCTGCCCCGGGCGACGTACGACGTGGCGACCGAGACCGGCGACGGGGCGGTCGACGTGTCCGTGCCCCGGGACGACACCAGCCCGCACAAGGTCTCCGCGCGTACCGGCGACGGAAAAGTCACGGTGCGAACCGCGAACTAACCGGCCCGTGTGTTCGTCCTAAACCGGTGGGAGAATGAACCGGGCAGGGTGAATGACAGCACGGGAGAGGGATGTGACGGCGACACCTCCGCAGCCGAACTCGCCGTCAGCGCCGGGCGCGCAGACCGACCGGGAGTGCGCGCCGACCGACCCGGAATGCGTGCGGGCCGACACCCTCGGCCCTGTCCCGCACGGCACCCGCCACACCCGCCGCGCCCTCCATGACACCCTCACCCTCGCCGCCCTCCCCCTCCTCGTCGCCCTCGCCCTGCCGGCCGCGTTCGCCGGCGGCGGCACCCGGCGCTGGTTCGGTGGGCGGGCCGAGAGCCAGCGGGCCGAGGCGCAGGCCGCGAAGGACGCCGCGGCGGCCGCGTTCTACGAGCTGGACACCGCCCAGCGGGACCTGCGGATCTCGATCGAGACGATCTCGGCCGTCGACGCCTCCCCGGCCGCCCGCCGGGCCATCGGCGACTTCGAGGCGCTCGGTCGGCGGATCGACGAGGTCAGCCACCAGTACATCCAGGCCGTCGACGCCCACGACCTCGACCGCGACGACCTGGAGGCCTCGGTCGCAGCCCGGGCCCGTGGCGAGCTGACCAAGGCCAAGGACGACCTGGACAACGTCAAGCGGGAGCTGGATCGGTTCGCGGACGGGCTGGGGCCGCTGCTCGGCAAGGCCGAGACCCAGCTGGCCCGCCTCGCCCCGGCCGTCGAGCGCGCCCGGCAGGGCCTGCTGGCCGCCTCGAACGCGCTGGACGCCGTACGGGCGTCGGGGCTGCGGGCGGACGACCTCGCGGCGCGGCTCGCGGCGCTAGCTCCGGAGCTGACCAAGCTGAACCAGGGTGCCGGGCAGCACGGCGTCCCGCAGACGCTGGAGCGGGCCGAGCGGGTCGCCCGGGAGGCGGAAGCGGTCCGGGCGGAGGCCGGGCGGCTGCCGGAGCGGGCCGCCGAGATCGATCACCGGCTGGTGTCGCTGCGGACGCGCGCGCAGGCGCTGACGACCCGTGCCGGGCAGGTCGAGCCGATGCTGAGCGAGCTGCGGCGGCGGTTCACGGTGGCGTGCTGGCAGGACCTGCAGCATGTGCCGGACGGCGCCGGGGAGAACGTACGGCAGGCCGAGCTGAAGCTGAAGGAGGCGCAGACCGCGCGGGAGGAGCAGCGCTGGCCCGACGCCACCGCGCTGCTGTCGACGGTCCGGGCGCTGCTGAACAGCACCGACGAGTCGGTGTCGGCGGCCGGTGACCGGCTGCGGCGGCTGAACGCCGTGCAGAAGGACCCGCAGCAGGAGATCGACCGGACGCGGTTCGCGATCCGGGACGCCCAGCGGCTGGCCATGTCCGGGCGGAACACCCCGGATCCGCGGCACGCGCGCCCGCTGGACGACTCCGTCGCCCGGCTGGAGCGGGCGATCGGCACCCTGGAGGGGCGCCACCCGGACTACTGGCACTTCCTGACCGAGACGGAGGCGGTACGGCGGACGGTGGCCCGGGTCGTCGCCCAGATCCGCGAGGAGCGCGGGGCCGGGCACTGAGCCGGGCGGCCGTACCGCCCCCCGTCCGGGGCGATCAGGTGCGGTAGGCGTAGTACGCGGCGTTCGGGTCCGACGCGATGATGCTGGCCAGCGAACGCCGGTAGGTGTTCGTGGAGTGGTACGTCAGGTACGGCATGCCCTGCGGGCTGCGGTAGGTGACGATCATCGTGTGGTCCTTGGAGCCGTTCTTGTCGAAGTCCATCTGGAGCACGTCGCCGACGTCCATCTGGTAGACGTTGGCGAGGCTGGTGGTCCGCTTGGAGTTCTGGGCGAACCAGGACCACTCGTTGACGCCGACGAACGAGTGGGACTGGATCTCGGCGTTGCCGAACCACTTCGTGTAGTCGTAGACGTAGCCGGGCACGTGCTTCCAGCCGCCGGCCTTCAGGGACTGGCTGACGAAGTTGGTGCAGTCGCCGCCCGCGCCCTGACCGTTGAAGTCGGGGTAGTCCTTGTTGTAGTTCCGCCAGTACTTCTCCGCGTACGCCGCCATGCCCTTGTAGTCGAGGGCCGTGCCCGTGAGGGCCTTGGGCTTGGCCGGGGCGGGGTAGGTGGTCGCGGCGCGCGGGGCGGACGGCATGGTGTCGTCCACGGCGAGCGCCTTCACGGACGGATTGGCGAGGGTGTTCACCGCGATGCCCTGGTCGGTGTCGCGGATGCCGGTCAGCTGCCAGTCGCCGTGCCGGTCGGCGGTGAAGGTGAGCTCGTGGCGGGCCTGGAAGCCGGTGGTCGTCGGCTCGCCGTCGCGCACCCCGGCGTAGGTCAGGGTGGTGGTCTCGGTGACGGCGGCCTTGGCCGTACGGCCCGTCACGCGCGTGGCGTCCAGGGTGACGGCGGTGTCGGCCTTGCGGTACCGCTCGCCGAGGCGCGCGAGCAGGTCCTTGCGGCTGTCCAGCGCGGCCAGGGCGGTGTCCTCGGCGCGGGCCGTCCGGGAGGACAGGCGGACGTCGCCGGCGAAGCCGTCGGTCAGCGGCCGGCGGGTGCGCTCGCCGTCGACCAGGGCCTGGGTGCGGTCGGTGAAGACCGCGTCCGCCAGCCGCTGGAAGGTGGCCCTGGTCGCGGCGTCCACCGTCGGGTCGTCGGCGACCGCGGCGCCGGCGCTCCAGGTGGGCAGCAGTGCCGCCGAGGCGGCGATCGAGGCGACGGCGGTCGCGACTATGGTGGCGCGGCGGCGCGCACGGATCGGTGTGCTTGCTCTCACGGGGATTCTCCTCGCCCGGGGTGGTCGAACCCGGGTGAGGAATCTTTACACCATCTCCCCAACTCCCCCACAAGCGGGGGTAGTTGAACGCACACCGAGTCCTGGTCCGGCTACTTCACGACCGTCGACCAGTCCGGCGACTGCGCCGGGTCCAGACCGCGCAGCCGCCGCAGCGTCTCCGGCTTCTGTACGTCCATCCAGTCGGCGAGCTCCCTGAAGGACACGCACTTGACGTCCTTCTTGGTGCAGACGTTCTTGATGACCTGGTCGACGGCCTTCATGTAGATGCCGCCGTTCCACTCCTCGAAGTGGTTGCCGACGAACAGCGGCGCCCGGCTGCCGTAGTAGACCCGGTTGAAGCCGGCCATGTACGTGTCCAGCGTCTCCTGCTGCCACTCGGCATGCCGGGCCGGGTCGCCGTCGGTCTCGCCGTCGGACTGGTTGTAGAGGAAGTTGAAGTCCATGGACAGGCCCTGGAAGTCCCCGCCGTCGTACGGGAGCATCTGCAGCGGGAAGTCCCAGATGCCGTTCTTCTTCGTCGGCCATATCTGGAAGTCGCCCGCGGAGCTGGCGTCGTAGCGCCAGCCGTAGTCCTTCATGGCCTCCAACAGGTTCTCCTGACCCTCCAGGCAGGGTGCGCGGCCGCCGGTGACCTCCTTCCTGAAGTCGAACGGCAGCGGGGCGAGGTCGGTGTAGCCGGTGTTGGTCTTCCACTTCTCCACGAACGCGTAGAACTGGTCGATCTCGCTCTTCCACTGCTCGACACTCCAGAAGCCGCCACCGCGCACGCCGCAGAAATGGCCGTTGAAGTGGGTGCCGATCTCGTTCCCGTCCTTCCATGCCCTGCCGAGCTGTTCCAGCGTCGTGCGGATGTGCTCGTCGGTGGGGAAGCTGATCGCGGCCGAGCCCTTGGGGTGCTGGGGCGGGGAGTACAGGTTCTTCTTGTCCTTGGGCAGCAGGTAGATGCCGGTGAGGAAGAAAGTCATGTGGGCGTCGTACTTCTTGGCCAACTCGCGGTAGTGCGAGAAGAGTTCGTCGTCGCCCTGGAGTGCTCCGTCCCAGGAGAAGACCACGAACTGGGGTGGCTTCTGGCCCGGCTTGAGCGGCTCGGGCTTCAACTGGCCTTTCGGTGGCCCGGTGTAGGAGGTGGAGCCGTCACCGAGGACCTTCGTCTTCCCGTCCCACTCGGGCTCCTTGGACGGCCCGGAGGGCGCTCCCCCCGAGGCTGGGTCACCCCCGTCGCCGGCGGACGCAATGGGTGTGGTGCTGTCCGAGCCGGTCAGGTTCTCGTAGGCCACGGGCACCACCAAGGCGAAGAGGAGGGCCGCCATGGCCATGGCTCCCGCACGGACCACATGCTCAGGTGCGCGTGGCAGGCGACGGGGTTCGCGACGGCGACGACGGCCGGACGGTGACATCATGCGCGGCTCATTCTGCGAGGGGGTGGGGGGCGAGGGGGCTGAGGGGAAGGCCGGTCGCGGGGTCAGCCGAGACCCAGGGCGCCGGAGAAGATCTCGTACGGGACGCTGTCGGCTGGGGTGCCGGCGACGCCCTTCAGCGGCAGGGGTTCGAGGCTCTTGGCGAGATCGATGCGGTAGGCCACCACGGCCGTCGACACCGAGGCGGCGGTGCCGACGTACCAGGCCGCGGTGTCGTCCTGGGTGGTGCCGATCTTGCCGGTGACGTGCGGCGCGGAGGCGGCGGTGGCCGGGTGGGCCAGGGCGAAGGCGTCCCGCAGGGCGGACTGGACCTGCTCGGCCACCCTCGCCGGCACCGCGCGCCGGGAGGCGGGCCTGGCCAGCCGCACCTCGGAGCCGTTGCGGGTGATCCGGGCCACCGAGAACGGCTCGACATGCGTGCCGGCGCCGGCGAACGTGGCGTATCCGCTCGCCATCCGGATCGCGCTGGGCGTGGCACTGCCCAGGGACAGCGCGGGCACCTGCGGTCCGAAGCTGGAGCCGAGCAGACCGGCCGCCTCGGCGGTGCGGCGCACCTTGTCCAGGCCGGTGTCCATGCCGAGCTGCATGAACGGTGTGTTCACCGACAGGGCGAGCGCCTTGTGCAGACTGATCCGCCCGTGGTCCTGCCCGCCGTCGTTGCGGGCCTTGACCTGTTTGCCGCCGCGGTCCCAGTAGGGGCCCTCGGGCGTCATGACCGGGATGCCGTCGTCGCCGTCGTACAGCGTCTGCGGTGTCACCTCGGTCGCGGCGCCGTCGCGGGTCTTGCGGACACCGTTGTCGAGGGCCGAGGCGTAGACGAACGGCAGGAAGGCCGAACCGGCGGGCACAGTGGTCGCGTTGGACTCGTTGTAGCCCTGCGTACGGTGGTCCGGGCCGCCGTGGACCGCGAGGATCCGTCCGTCGGCGGCGACGGAGGCGGCGCCGTAGTGCGCGGTCCTCGCCGTCGCCGGGTGGTCCTCGCGCGCCTGCTCGCGAGCCTTGGTCACGGCGTCGGTGAGCGCGGTCTCCCTCTTGCGGTCGAAGGTCGTGTAGATCTGATAGCCGCCGAGGTCGAACTGCTGGTCCGTCAGGCGCGCGGCCTTCTTGGCGTACTGCGCGGCCAGCTCCACCAGGTAGTCGCTCTGCTTACCGGTGTCGTAGCCCTGCGTCTGCCGCAGCGGCTCGGGGAACGTCCGGTACTTCGCCCGCTCGGCCGACGAGAGCCTGCCGATGTCGACCATGCGGTCGAGGATCCAGGACCAGCGCTCCACGGCCCGCGCGTGGTTGGCCCGGCTCAGCGCGGGGTCGTAGAGGGCGGCGCCCTTGAGGAGGGAGGCGAGGAACGCGGCCTCGCTGACGTTCAGCTCGCCGACGTCCTTGCCGTAGTAGGCCTGGGCGGCGCGCTGCATGCCGTAGGTGCCGCGGCCGAACCAGCTGGTGTTGAGGTAGCCCTCCAGGATGTCGTCCTTGCTCATCCGGTTGTCGAGCTTGAGGGCGAGCATGGCCTCGGTGAACTTGCGGCCCACCGAGCGGTCCTGGTTGAGGTAGACGTTCTTGACGTACTGCTGGGTGATCGTGGAGCCGCCCTGGGTGTCGCCCTCGCCGAAGGTGCGCCACACGGCACGGGTGACGCCGCTGAGCGAGATGCCGGGGTCGGAGTAGAAGCTGGCGTTCTCCGCGGCCAGCACCGCCCAGCGGACGTCCTCCGGTATGTCCTCCAACGGCATGTCCTGCCGCCGCACCCAGCCGGTGCGGGCCATGGGCGTCCCGTCGGACCAGAAGTAGACGTTGTCCTGCTGGGTCGCGTACGAGTTGAGGTTCTCCGGGATGTCCGTGGCGGCGTACGCCACCGTCAGGGCGGCGGTGGTCAGGCCGAGGAAGGTCAGCACGGCACCGAGCCACTGCCGCCAGGAGGGCACCCAGCGCCGCCAGCCGGTGCGGCCGGGGCGCGGATACCGGGGCCGCAGGCGGCGCAGGCGCGGGGCCCACGGGGCGGCGGCCGCCCTGAGGCGGAACAGGGCCGACAGGCGCGTGGCCTTCCGGCGGTGCCCCGGAGTGCGGGACTCCCCTGTGTCGCGTTCGCCGGTGCGGGATAACTCCGCATCGGCCGTTCGCAATTGCACGGTCTCGTCCGGCGGGAGCGCGGGGACCTTTAACTGCATGGTCTCGTCCGGCTCCTGCCCAGCCCTGGTCACGGCTGCGCCCCTCCCCGCATTCGGTCGTGCCCGCGAGGAAGGGCATGGCCACCGCGGTCAACGGCAGCGCGCCCCCTGTTCCCCCGGCCTTACGGCTCCTCGCGGCGATCGAAAAATATCAGTGACCTTTTCAAATTCTCCACACCGGTACCGGACAGGGTTGATCGCAAACGGTCGCAGAGAGGGGTGTATCCGGTCAGGCCGATTACTCTTTGGCCATGCCTCGCTATGAGTACCGGTGCCGCAGCTGCGGTGACACGTTTGAACTGAGCCGTCCGATGGCGGAGTCCTCCGCGCCCGCCTCGTGCCCTGCGGGGCACGAGGACACGGTGAAGCTTTTGTCGACGGTGGCTGTGGGTGGGACGGCGTCCGCCCCCGCGGCTGCGCCCAGGGCGAGCGGCGGGGGCGGTGGGTGTTGTGGTGGAGGGTGTTGTGGCTAGGTAGGGCCGGTGCGCTTTCTTCTGCGGGTGCGTGGGGGCTGGTCGCGCCCACGCGGCGGAGCCGCATATCAATACAGCCCCGCGCCCCTCAGAGGGCGCTGCGCGCCCCTCAGGAGGTCTCCGTTCGGCATGCCTTCAAGAACTCCCGCAGGATGCGCTCGCCCGCCAGTGCTCCCCGTTCCGGGAGGGCGGTGATCATGGGGGCCGTCCAGTTGGCGTCCGCCAGTTCGCCGTGTCCTGGGCGCCAGCCGCGGTCGGCGGCCAGGAGGAGGTCGGCGTCCAGCAAGGAGTCGCCGGCCGCCAGGGTGAGGTCCGCGCCCGTGCGGCGTGCGACCTCGTGCATGGCGGCGCTCTTGGTGAGGGGCTTGGGGACGGCGTAGATCTTGCGGCCCTGCAGGGAGACCGTCCAGCCGCGGTTCTCGGCCCATGCCGCCAGCTCCTTCACCCACTCCTCGGGCAGCAGCTCGCGCTCGACGACGAGGTAGGCGAAGAGGTCCTCGGCGATGCGGTGCTTGCGCACCCAGGCCGGGGACGCCGTGGCCATCAGGTGGTCCTGGATCTCCGCGAGGGGCGCGCACTGTTCGGCGAGGCGGCCCTGGACCTGGGCGTGCCAGTCGGGGTCGGTGACGCCGTCCACGAGCAGATGGCCGCCGTTGGCGCAGATCGCGTACTTCGGGGCGGGGCCCGGCAGGTTGATGCGCTGGTACTGCTTACGGGTCCGGGTCGTCGTCGGCACGAAGACCGCCGCGTCACCGAGGTCGGTGAGCAGCTGGGCCGCCGTCTCCGTCATGTACGACAGGGGCCGGGCCTCGTGCACCTCCACGCACAGCAGCCTCGGCGCCCGCGCGTCCGGCATGGTCAGCGCGAGGGCCGCCGCGGAGTAGATGAGCGTACGGTCGAGGTCGCTCGCCACCAGTACCGGCATCAGAGGTTCACCGCCCTGCCGTCGGCACCCGTCGCGCCCCGCGTGTACCTGGGGTGGATCAACCCCACGCAGGTGTACGGCAGTTCCGCCACCTCTTCCACCGGAACCCCTCTCTGTTCGGCCAGCAGTCGGACATGGTCCAGGTCGGCGCCGGCACCGGCCCGCGCCAGGATCTTCCAGGGCACCCGGCGCAGCAGCACCCGCGTGGTCTCGCCGACGCCCGGCTTCACGAGGTTCACGTCGTGGATGCCGTACTCCTCGCTGATCCGCTCGACGGCGGCCCAGCCCTCCCAGGTCGGCGCGCGGTCGGCGGACAGCAGTTCCTTGGCGGTCGCCTCGACGGCGTCCACGACCTCCGGGAAGCGGGCGGAGACGGCGTCGAGGAAGGCCACGGAGACGTCCGCGTCGGCGAGTTCGCGGTAGAACTTCGCGCCGTGGTAGTCGTGCGGGCCGACCAGGTCGGCGCGCAGCACGGTGCGCGAGATCAGACCGGAGACGGTCGAGTTGAGGCACGCGGACGGGATGAGGTAGTCGTCGCGGGTGCCGTACGTCCGGACGCACGAGCCCGGGTCGGCCAGCACGGCGATCTCCGGGTCGAAGCCGGTGATGCCGTCGGAGGCCTCGAACTCCCGTATGGCATCGGCCAGTTCGCGGGTGATGGCGCCCTTGCCGGTCCAGCCGTCGACGAAGACGACGTCACGCGGGTCGTGGTGGGCGGCCAGCCAGCGCAGGGCGTTGGCGTCGATGCCGCGGCCGCGCACGATCGACACGGCGTAGTGGGGCAGTTCGAGGCCGTGCCGGAACTGGGCCCAGCGGCGCATGAGGATGCCGACGGGGGTGCCGGCGCGGGCGAGGGAGACGAGCACCGGGCGCGGTGACCGCTCGGCGAGGACGAGCTCGGTGACGGCACCGGCCGCCTGCGCCAGCCGCGCCGCCGTCTCCTCCAGCGCGGCGTGGAACAGCGCCTGGTACTGCTCGCTCGGCTGGTACTCCACCGGCAGCGACTCGGCGTAGTGCGCGCCGCCGCTCTGGATGGCCTCCTCGCGCTCCTCGGTCGGCGCCTCCAGGGTCACGTCCGAGAGGTCCTGGAGCAGCCAGCCGACCTCTTCGCGGTCGTACGAGGAGAAGGCGGGGCCGCGGAGGGGCTCGGGCAGCATCGGGGGCCTTTCGGGACGGGCAGGGGGCGGTCCGGGGACGTACGACGGTACGACCGCGAGCAGGACGTGCGGGGTGTGCGCGGCGAGCTGCGTCAACAGGCCCTCGGGGGCGTGCAGTTCGGGGGTGTCGGCGGCCGAGTCGACGACGGCCACGACGGCGTCGAAGCCGGCGCCGGCGACGTTGTAGGCGTAGCGCTCGCCGGGGCCGTCGGCCGGGTCGTCGTGGGCCGGGAACGCGAGGCGGGTGCGTATCGCGTACCCCGGGTCGTCGACCGCGAGGACGGGTGAGCGGGTGGTGGTCGAGTAGCGGACCTCCACGTCGGCGCTCCGCTCCAGCTCGCGGGCGAGGCGCAGGGGGGCGTACATCAGCTCCTCGAAGCCGAGGACGAGGACGCGGCGCGCGTCGGCGGGGAGCGCCTCTGCCAGGCGGGCGGCCATGGCGGGGAGGGCGGCTTCGAGCCGGGTGCGGTGGGCGGGCGTGAAGCCGTGCCGGCCGCCGTCGGGGAGGCCGGGGGGCCAGTGCAGGTCTATGCGGGTGGGGTGGGGGTGGGTGCGCTCGTCCGCCGGGTGCGGGCCGGTGGGGGCTGGTCGCGCTGTTCCCCGCGCCCCTGGGGTGGTGGTCCGGCCGTCGCTTTCAAGACGCGCGGCATCCGCGTCGCCCTCAAGGGGCGCGGGGGACTGCGCGACCGGCCCCGACGCACCCGCACCCGACGACGGACCGTCCGCGGCGCTCTCGGTCTCGTACCGCGCCACCAACGCCTGCCCTTTCTCCAACACCCCCTCCGGCAGCCGTACGGTCCCCGAAGCAGCGGCCACCAGATCCACCCGCGCCCCGATCTCCCGCGCGAACTCCTCCAGCCGCCCCGCATCCGCCGCCGACCGCATGTCCACCAGCGCGACGACCACATACCGCCGCCGCGGATACCGCGCATGAAGGTCCCGGACGGTGTTCAGCACCGTGTTCCCCGTGGAGAACTCGTCGTCCACCAGGACCAGCGCCCCGTCGCCGGGCAGCAGGCCGGGATCCTCGGGCAGCAGCAAGTGCGACGTGGCGTGCGAGTGGGACTCCTCGAAGCCCCCCGCAGGGGCGACCCCGGCGACGGGACGCCGCGTCGAGTGCAGATACGGCGCGTCCCCCACCCCGTCGGCCACGGCGTGCCCGAGCCCGGTCGCGGTCTCCGCGTAACCGAGGACGACCGCCTCGCCCGCCCCCTCCGCGCCCAGAAGCTCCCGCACCCGGCGCCCGAGGTCGAACCCGGCGTCGTACACCACGGTCGGCGACTGCGGCACATGCTTGCCGAGCACGTTGGAGACCAGCAGATGCGCCCGCTTGGGGTTGCGGCGCAGGGCGAGCCCCAGCATCCGCGTGAGCCCGTCGTCGCCCTCGAGCCGGACTCCGAGCCGCTCGGCGACCCAGCTCCCGGACCAGACTCCGTCGTTCACTGCGTTGTTCATGCGTCCCTTGGAAATATCGGAAAAAGAGGCCGGCCGGTCAGGCCGGGATCCCGGCGGCGAGCAGCTCCACGAAGCCGACGTCCTCGTTGGCCACACCGAAGACCTCGGCCCGCAGGAGGGTCCGCTCGGCCCAGGCGCGGTGCGGCTTCACCTCGTTCATCTTGTTCGTGTACTGCGACCTCAGTACACCCCCACCGCAGCGCTCCGGCCGCAGGATGTCCTGGGCGTCGCTGAACTCCTCGTGACTGACCACGGACAGTGCGTGCACCGGCAGCACATGGGAGGGGTGGATGCAGGTCTTGCCCAGGAGGCCGTTGGCGTGGTCCATGGTGATCTCGCGCAGCAGTCCGTCCATGGAGTGCTCGATGAGGGCCTCGCGCAGCTGCTCGGCCTGGCCCTCCAGGAACGGGCTGCGGCGCAGCTGGGGCTTGAACATACGTTCCTGCACCCGGAAGTACTCCCACACCGGCCCGGTCACCGTGAACCCGGTGCCGTCGGCTCTGCCCAGCATGTTCACCACGTCGGCGATCACGGAGGCGACGATCTGGACGTCGTACGCCGTCATGTCGGGGGCCCGCCGCAGCCCGTACGACGAGCAGAAGTCGGTGACCCCGAGGCGCAACGCCAGCACCCGCTCGCGGTACTTGTCGACCGCGCGGGAGACGCCCTCCAGGGTCTCCACACGCGACTCCCGGTACATCAGCTCGGGCGATTCCAGCACGGGCATGGCGAACAGCCGCCGCCCGCTCTGCGCCTCGGCGCCCGCGAGGGCCTCCAGGAAGGGCATGCCGCGCTCTTCGGTGAACTTGGGCAGCACGAACCCGGACAGCAGCCGTACGGTGGGGCCGAGCCGTCGGACCAGGTCGGGGATCTGCTCGGGGGTACGGACCCGGACGAAGAGCAGCGGCGGCTCCACCGCGCCCCGGCGTCCCGCGAGGTCGGCGAACTGCCGGACGAGGTTCTCCTCGCCCTCCGCGACGTCCTCGTCACCGATGGAGTCCTCCAGGCACAGCACCATCGAGACCACGCCGCGTCCGGTCTGCTTGACGATGTCGTCGGCGAGCCGCGGCCGGGTGGCCGGACTGTAGAGCGTGGCGCCCAGGGCCGCGGAGAGCAGCCGGGCCGGGGAGTCGGCGGAGAACTCGCACGGCTCCTGGTGGAAGAGGCGCTGCCGCACCTCCGGGGCGATGTGCCCGAAATGACGCATAGAGCTCCCCCGTGGTGACTCAGTGGCCCCTGTGACCGGTTCACAGGTGGCCGGTAATAGTACGTAGATACCCATGTCAGGGGTTCCCGCAGGGCATGAATTTCTGGTAACGCGGACGAACACAGGCGCGCACGGTCCGTCGCACCCCCGCGTTGTCGTGACCAGGACGGAGAGGGCAGGATGACCGTATGACGCACGCGATGTTGAAGGGGTCGAACGTCCCGCTCGAAGCCACGACGGTACGCGCCGTGCTGCGCTGGACGCCCGGGCAGGGGGTCCCGGATGTCGACGCCTCCGCACTTCTCCTCGGCCCCGACGGTCGTGTGCGCTCCGACGAGGACTTCGTCTTCTACAACCAGCCCCGGCACCCCTCCGGGAAGGTCTGGCGACTCGGCAAGAAGCGGGGAACCGAGGGCCTCACCGACACGATCCAGACAGATCTGGCCGGTGTCGAGTCCGGCGTCGGTCAGATTCTGCTGGTCGCTTCGGCGGACGGCATCGCCTTCGACCGCGTACGGGATCTGCGCATCGTGCTGTACGACGCCGCGGCCGCCGACGGCGATCCGCTGGCGTACTTCGACATCAAGCCGGAGACGGGCCAGGAGACGGCCCTCATCTGCGGCGAGCTGTACCGCCGCGGCGAGGGCTGGAAGTTCCGCGCCCTGGGCGAGGGCTACTCGAACGGCCTCAAGGGCCTGGCCACGGACTACGGCATCTCGGTGGACGAGTCCGAGGCCATGGACGAGCCCGGCCCGGCCCCCACGCCGGAGGTCTCCCAGCCCCTCCCCCCGGAGCAGCCCACGACCGTGGTCCCCCCTCAGCCGTCCTACGGCTACCCCCAACAGCCCCCACCGACCCAGCCGGCCTACGGCTACCCCCAGCCCACCTCCCAGTCGGGCTACGGCTACCCGCCCCCGGTGACGGCAGCAGCCCCGGGCCCGGAATTCCGCCTGCCCCCACAGGGCCCGCAGTTCATCGGCCGCTGACGGGGGCGCGGGGAACTGCGCGATCAACCACAACGGGACCCGCACACGCGCCCCAGCGCAGAGGCCCGAGCTGGTAGGCGCCCCCGCCAAGACCCGGCGTCAGCGCTCCGCCTTGGTCTTGTATCCGCGCCCCCACTGCAACCCCCACCCGAACAACCGATCCAGCTCGGCCTGGAACCCGTAGACGAACTTCACCTCACGCCGGACCCAGATCTCGCCCTTCACGTTCTCGATCATCACCACCGCACACGACCGAGCCTGCGGATGCCGCTCGTCGAGGCCTATCTCGATCCGGGGCCCGTTGCTCGGATACAGCGTGACGATCGCGTGCGTACGGTCGAACGCCGGCGTCTGGTCGTAGATGTACACGAAGACCAGCAGCCGCTTGATGTTCTCCTTGTGATCGAGGTTGACGTAGATCGTCTCCCCGGACGCCGACCCGAACCGGTCGTCCCCGCTGAGCTTCACGTACGGCGGCGCGTTCACGTCCCCGAGGAACCCGCCCAGCGGCTGGACGACCCCCTTCGTCCCGTCGGTCAGCTCGTACAGCGCCCCGAGGTCGAGGTCGACGTTGACCATGCTCTGGCTGTGCCCGAGCACCTCCGGCGGCTTGAGCGCCTTGAACGGGTGCCGCAGCAGACTCTCCCGCTGCGACCCCCCGATGTCGGACGTCCGCATCCGCCAGGTCAGGTTGATCCGCAGGTGCCCGGTGGCGGCGCCCTGCTTGGTGAGCGATACCCGGTCGTGCCGTTTCGTCAGCTCTATCGAGTTCGACGACGCGCTGCCCGAGTCGAACTCGGCCGCCCGGCCCCGCCAGAGTCCGTCCAAGAAGCCCATTCCGCCCCCACGTCCCACACGAAAGACCTGCGTTCACTGGAAAAACCGGCGGGGCGGCCGGAGGCCCGGCCGCCCCGCTGAGAGCGTTCCTCAACCGCAGGGGTGTCACACCCCGGACGAGACCTCAGTCTTCTCGTCCGAGGCCGCCGCTTTTCCCTCCGCGGCTGCCAGCGCGCGGTTGCGGCGCACCGAGGACCAGAAGGACCAGCCGATGAGGATCACACCGATCGAGCCGGTGATCAGCTCGTGGATCTCGTACTGGATGGTGACCAGCAGGATCATGGCGAGGGCGCCGATGGCGTAGTGGGCGCCGTGCTCGAGGTAGACGTACTCGTCGAGGGTGCCCTGGCGGACCAGGTACACGGTCAGGGACCGGACGTACATGGCGCCGATGCCGAGGCCCAGGGCCATCAGGACGATGTCGTTGGTGATGGCGAAGGCGCCGATGACGCCGTCGAAGGAGAAGGACGCGTCCAGGACCTCGAGGTAGAGGAACATGAAGAACGCGGCCTTGCCTGCCATCGCGACGGCGCTGCGGGGCTTGCCGGTGCGCTCGGCCTCCTCCTCGGCCTCGTGCTCGCGCTCCTCCTCTTCTTCGAGCTTGTCCTCGAAGTAGCCGGAGAGTCCGCCGACGATCATGTAGGTGATGAGGCCGGCGATGCCGGAGAGCAGGACCGTCTCGGCCTTGTCGACGTGGGCACCGCCGTGCTGGTGTGCGTTGGTCGCGAAGGTCATCGCGCTGATGAGCAGGACGATCAGGGCGATGCAGACGGACAGCATGTCGATCTTGCCGAGCTTGGCGAGCGGGCGCTCCAGCCAGGCCAGCCACTTGATGTCGCGGTCCTCGAAGATGAAGTCGAGGAAGATCATCAGCAGGAACATGCCACCGAAGGCCGCGATGGCCGGGTGGGCGTCGGTGACGAGCTGCTGGTACTGGTCCTTGTCGCTGAGGGCCAGGTCGACGGCCTCGATCGGCCCGAGCTGGGCGCTGATGGCGACGATGACGACCGGGAAGACCAGTCGCATACCGAAGACGGCGATCAGGATGCCGATGGTGAGGAAGATCTTCTGCCAGAAGGCATTCATCTTCTTCAGGATCCCGGCGTTGACCACCGCGTTGTCGAAGGAAAGCGAGATCTCGAGCACGGAGAGGATCGCCACGACGCCCAGGGCGGTCCACCCCCCGAAGAGGAGCGCCGCAACCAGACCGAGCGCGGTGACCGCGAACGACCAACCGAAGGTTTTCAGAACCACTGGCTACCCAATCCTATGTGTACGGGGCTCCCCCGCGCCGCACTCGGCTTTACGAACTTTTGAAGCCGAAGTCTAGTTCGGCACCTCTTCGCACCCCACCCGGGCCCGGCTTTTGCTCATATCGCGTTATGAGACGTTGACCCCGAAGTCGAGCGCGATGCCCCGCAGACCCGAGGCATAACCCTGCCCCACCGCACGGAACTTCCATTCGCCCTGGTAGCGGTAGACCTCACCGAAGATCATGGCGGTCTCGCTGGAGGCGTCCTCGCTCAGGTCGTAGCGGGCGAGTTCCTGGCCGTCGGCCTGGTTGACCACGCGGATGAAGGCGTTGCTCACCTGGCCGAAGGTCTGGCCGCGCTCGTCGGCCATGTGGATCGAGACCGGGAAGACGATCTTGTCGCAGTGGGCCGGCACCTTGGAGAGGTCGATCAGCAGCGACTCGTCGTCGCCGTCGCCCTCGCCGGTGAGGTTGTCCCCGGTGTGCTCCACCGAGCCGTCCGGGCTCTTGAGCTGGTTGTAGAAGACGAACCATTCGTCGCCCAGGACGCGTCCGCCGCTGCACACCAGTGCGCTGGCGTCGAGGTCGAAGGGGGCTCCGGTGGTGGAGCGCGCGTCCCAGCCGAGCCCGATCATCACCTGGGTGAGATTGGGTGCGGCCTTGGACAGGGAGACATTTCCTCCCTTGGCGAGCGTGACGCCCATGTGCTGGTCCTCCCCGCGTTTTGCTTCTTTGGTTGTCCTGCGCATCCGGCGCCGCACCCAAACGATGCGGCGCCGGACTCAGCCGGTGGTGTCCTGGACGGTCACCCCTCGGATCGAACTCAGACGTTCACACCGAAGTCCTGCGCGATGCCGCGCAGACCCGACGCGTAGCCCTGACCGATGGCGCGGAACTTCCACTCCGCGCCGTGCCGGTACAGCTCGCCGAAGACCATCGCGGTCTCGGTGGACGCGTCCTCCGAGAGGTCGTAGCGCGCGATCTCAGCACCGCCGGCCTGGTTGACGACGCGGATGAAGGCGTTGCGCACCTGGCCGAAGGACTGCTGGCGGTTCTCGGCGTCGTAGATCGAGACCGGGAAGACGATCTTCTCCACGTCGGCCGGGACGCCCGCGAGGTTGACCTTGATCTGCTCGTCGTCGCCCTCGCCCTCACCGGTGAGGTTGTCGCCGGTGTGCTCGACGGAGCCGTCGGCGCTCTTGAGGTTGTTGAAGAAGACGAAGTTCGCGTCGCTGCCGACCTTGCCTTCCGGGTTCAGCAGCAGCGCGCTGGCGTCCAGGTCGAAGTCGGTGCCGGTGGTGGTGCGGACGTCCCACCCCAGACCGACGATGACCGCAGTGAGGCCCGGGGCCTCCTTGCTCAGTGATACGTTGCCGCCCTTGCTGAGGCTGACTCCCACGAGTCCTCCATTGGTTTCCAGGGGCGGGGAGCCCCGCCGTGCGTTTGATATCGGATCAACGAGTCGATCCTAGTGACGGGTTCCCGTGGCTCGCATGCCTTGGTACCGAAGAATCAGAGGGTGTCGAGCGCCTTGACGTACTCGCTCAGGTCGCGCGCGTCCGGCAGGGCGTTGACGACCGTCCAGCGCACGACGCCCTCCTTGTCGATGACGAAGGTGCCGCGCACCGCGCAGCCCTTGTCCTCGGCGAAGACGCCGTAGGCACGGCTGACCTCGCCGTGCGGCCAGAAGTCGCTGAGCAGCGGGTACTCCAGGCCCTCCTGCTCGGCGAAGACCCGCAGGGTGTGGATGGAGTCGTTGGAGACGGCGAGCACCTGCGTGTCCCGGTCGGAGAACTGCGGCAGGTTGTCGCGCACCTCGCACAGCTCACCGGTGCACACGCCGGTGAAGGCGAAGGGGTAGAAGAGCAGGACGACGTTCTTGGAACCACGGAAGTCCGAGAGCTTCACACTCGCACCGTGGTTGTCCTTGAGCTCGAAGTCGGGGGCCTTGTCGCCGACCTGGATCGCCATCGTCGTAGATGTCCCTTCGTGGGGCTGTTCGGGTGGAACCCACCCTACGCAGCCGATCAACGGCGCCGTGCAGGAGGCGGGGGCGGGACGCGGATGCCCGGCCGGACGCGGAATGGCGGGTGGTACGCAAATGCCGGGCCGGGCTTCTCAGCCCGGCCCGGCACCATCAGCCCGTCCGGCGATTTGAGGACGAGGCCCGTTCAGGGCCGATGCGGGGGTCTGGGGGCGCGGCCCCCAGGGACGGCCACCCCAGCGGACGGCAGCGTTTCAGCCGACGGCCACTTTCGAACCGCTACTTCTTCGACTTCGCGGCCTTGGGCGTCACCAGCCGGCTGCCGCTCCAGTCCTTGCCGACGCTGACACTCTTGGACGCCGACAGACCCGCAGTGGTCGCGGCTTCAGAGATGTCGCTCGGCTCCACGTAGCCGTCACGGCCGGTCTTCGGCGTCAGCAACAGGATCGCGCCGCCCTCTTCGATGTACGTGGTGGCATCCACCAGCGCATCCGTCAGGTCGCCGTCCTCGTCGCGGAACCACAGCACCGCGGCATCGGCAACGTCGTCGTAGTCCTCGTCCACGAGTTCTGTGCCGGTGACTGACTCAATGGCCTCGCGGAGTTCCTGGTCTACGTCGTCGTCGTAGCCGATCTCCTGGACCACCTGCTCGGGCTGGAACCCCAGCCTCTCGGCAAGGGTCCGCTCCTCCGCGTGGTCCGCGGTCGCGCTCACGGGTTGCCTCCTGATCATGTCTTGGGAAATAACTCAGCCACGCGCGTGCGCGAAGCATTGGCCGTAGTCCACACGGGCGGGGCGGATCGCGCAAGTACCCGGCCGTTCAGACCGCCGAAACGGTGACGATCGTGAACGTGTCACCGCAACTCCAGGCACACCCTCATCGTCTCAGGGTGACGCGCACCACACCAATCTGCCCCCTTTGTACGTTTGGGAACCATACGTTGCGGCTCCGCCGTTGACCAGGAAACGGTTACCTCACAGTAGAGATGACGTTTGGCCCCCCGAGGTACACGATGGGGAGCGGTGCAGACGCCCAGAAACCCCCGAAACACAGCCCTCTGACAGGTAAGGACCAGCGTGGCTTCCGGATCCGATCGCAACCCGATCATCATTGGCGGCCTTCCGAGTCAGGTTCCTGACTTCGACCCCGAGGAAACCCAGGAGTGGCTCGACTCCCTCGACGCCGCCGTGGACGAGCGCGGCCGGGAGCGGGCCCGCTATCTGATGCTGCGCCTGATCGAGCGGGCCCGCGAGAAGCGTGTCGCCGTGCCCGAGATGCGCAGCACGGACTACGTCAACACGATCGCCACCAAGGACGAGCCGTTCTTCCCGGGCAACGAGGAGATCGAGCGCAAGATCCTCAACGCCACCCGGTGGAACGCCGCGGTGATGGTGTCCAGGGCCCAGCGCCCCGGCATCGGCGTCGGCGGCCACATCGCCACCTTCGCGTCCTCGGCCTCGCTCTACGACGTGGGCTTCAACCACTTCTTCCGGGGCAAGGACGAGGGCGACGGCGGCGACCAGGTCTTCTTCCAGGGCCACGCCTCGCCGGGCATCTACGCCCGCGCGTTCCTGCTGGACCGCCTCAGCGAGCAGAACCTGGACGCGTTCCGCCAGGAGAAGTCGAAGGCGCGGTACGGCCTGTCGAGCTACCCGCACCCCCGGTCGATGCCGGACTTCTGGGAGTTCCCGACGGTGTCGATGGGCCTCGGCCCGATCGGCGCGATCTACCAGGCGCGGATGAACCGCTACATGGAGGCGCGCGGTATCGCGGACACCTCCAAGTCGCATGTGTGGGCGTTCCTGGGCGACGGCGAGATGGACGAGCCGGAGTCCCTCGGCCAGCTGTCCATCGCCGCCCGCGAGGGCCTGGACAACCTCACCTTCGTCGTCAACTGCAACCTCCAGCGCCTCGACGGCCCGGTGCGGGGCAACGGCAAGGTCATCCAGGAGCTGGAGTCGATCTTCCGCGGCGCCGGCTGGAACGTGATCAAGCTGATCTGGGACCGCACCTGGGACCCGCTGCTCGCCCAGGACCGCGACGGCCTGTTGGTCAACCGGATGAACACCACGCCGGACGGCCAGTTCCAGACGTACGCCACCGAGACCGGCGGCTATATCCGCGACCACTTCTTCGGCGACGACCAGCGGCTGCGCGCGATGGTCGAGGGCCTGACCGACGACCAGATCCTGCACCTGGGCCGCGGCGGTCACGACCACAAGAAGATCTTCGCGGCGTTCTCGGCGGCCAAGGCGCACAAGGGCCAGCCGACCGTGATCCTCGCCAAGACGATCAAGGGCTGGACGCTCGGTCCCAACTTCGAGGGCCGCAACGCCACGCACCAGATGAAGAAGCTGACGGTCGACGACCTCAAGCGCTTCCGCGACCGGCTGCACCTGCCGATCGCCGACAAGGACCTGGAGAGCGGGGTCCCGCCGTACTACCACCCGGGGCGGGACTCCGAGGAGATCCAGTACATGCACGACCGCCGCAAGGGGCTCGGCGGTTACGTCCCGACGCGTGTCGTGCGCTCGAAGCCGCTGGCGCTGCCGGCGGACAAGACGTACGCGACCGTGAAGAAGGGCTCGGGCCACCAGTCGATCGCGACGACCATGGCCTTCGTCCGGCTCCTCAAGGACCTCATGCGGGACAAGGAGATCGGCAAGCGGTTCGTGCTGATCGCGCCGGACGAGTACCGCACGTTCGGCATGGACTCGTTCTTCCCGAGCGCGAAGATCTACAACCCGCTCGGCCAGCAGTACGAGTCGGTCGACCGTGAGCTGCTGCTGGCGTACAAGGAGTCGCCGCAGGGCCAGATGCTGCACGACGGCATCTCGGAGGCGGGCTGTACGGCCTCGCTGATCGCGGCGGGTTCGGCGTACGCCACGCACGGCGAGCCGCTGATCCCGGTCTACGTCTTCTACTCGATGTTCGGTTTCCAGCGCACCGGCGACCAGTTCTGGCAGATGGCGGACCAGCTGGCACGCGGTTTCGTACTGGGCGCGACCGCCGGCCGTACGACCCTGACCGGTGAGGGCCTCCAGCACGCGGACGGGCACTCGCAGCTGCTCGCCTCGACGAACCCGGGCTGTGTCGCGTACGACCCGGCGTACTCGTACGAGATCGCGCACATCGTGCAGGACGGTCTGCGGCGCATGTACGGGGGTTCCGAGGAGCACCCGCACGGCGAGGACGTCTTCTACTACCTCACCGTCTACAACGAGCCGATCCAGCACCCGGCCGAGCCTACGAGCGTCGACGTCGAGGGCATCCTCAAGGGCGTCCACCGGATCAGCGAGGGCACGACGGGCTCCATCCCCGCGCAGATCATGGCCTCCGGCGTGGCCGTCCCCTGGGCGGTCGAGGCGCAGAAGATCCTCGCCGAGGAGTGGAACGTGAAGGCCGACGTGTGGTCGGCGACCTCGTGGAACGAGCTGCGGCGTGAGGCCGTGGAGTGCGAGGAGCACAACCTGCTGCACCCGGAGGAGGAGCAGCGGGTGCCGTGGGTGACGCGGAAGCTGAGCGGGGCCGAGGGGCCGTTCGTGGCCGTTTCCGACTGGATGCGGTCGGTTCCGGACCAGATCGCGCGGTGGGTGCCCGGGACGTACCAGTCGCTGGGCGCGGACGGCTTCGGCTTCGCCGACACCCGGGGTGCGGCGCGGCGCTTCTTCCACATCGACGCGCAGTCGATCGTGGTGGCGGTGCTGACCGAGCTGGCGAAGGAGGGGAAGGTGGACCGGTCCGTGCTGAAGCAGGCGATCGACCGGTACCAGCTGCTCGACGCGTCGGCCGCGGACCCGGGGGCCGCGGGCGGCGACGCGTAGCGTCCGACGTCTGCCAACCGCTCGATGGGGTGGTGTGCCCGTGGGTGACCTGCGGGCTACACCGCCCCTTCACATTTCCTACGATGCGGCCATGAAGCGAGCGGTGGCACAAGCACGTTGGGAACGGCATACCCAGCGGCCCCTTTTCGGTCTGGCCCTGGCGTTCGCCGTGGCCTACGCGGTGCCGATCGTCCGGCCCGACGCGAGGCGTTCCGTGGTGGACGTGTGCCTCGCGGTGGAGTGGGTGGTGTGGGGCGCGTTCGCGCTGGACTACGCCGTCCGGCTCGTACTCGCGCAGCGGCGCCGGGAGTTCGTGCGGTCGCACTGGCTGGACCTGTGCGCGGTGCTGCTGCCGTTGATGCAGCCGCTGCGGCTGCTACGGCTCGTGTCGACGCTGCTGCTGGTGGGGCAGCGGGCGCGGATGGCCTCGCAGATCCGGCTGACCACGTATGTCGCCGGGGCGGTGGTGGGGCTGCTGATGTTCGGCTCGCTGGCGGTCCTGTCGGTCGAACGGGACTCGCCGAACGGGAACATCAAGACGCTGGGTGACGCGGTGTGGTGGTCGTTCACGACGATGACGACCGTGGGGTACGGGGATCACGCGCCGACCACCGGGGTGGGGCGGATGCTCGCGGTGGGGCTGATGCTGTCCGGGATCGCGCTGCTGGGTGTGGTGACGGCGAACATCGCCGCGTGGTTCATAGCGCGGTTCGAGATGGACGACGTTGAGGAGCGCCGGCAGACGGCCGCGATCGCGGAACTGGCCGAGGAGGTGCGGTTGCTGCGGGCGGAGGTGGCGTCGTTGAAGTCGGGGGCGGGGGTGCCGGAGCGACGCCGCTGAAGGTGGGGTGCGGGGTGCATCGGCGGGTGCGGGTGCGTCGTGGTTGCTCGCGCAGTTCCCCGCGCCCCTGGAGAAGCGGGACTGCGCCCCTGCTTTTCCATGACCCGCAAGGGGCCGTGTCTTTCAGGGGCGCGGGGAACTGCGCGAGAAGCCCCACCGGGCCGCACGCTCAGACGAGACCGGTTCCCGGCCCTGTCGCGCCCGCGAGCCAGATGACGGCCAGGATCGTGTCGATCGCACCCAGAACGACCGCGATGATCGCAGGGACGGGGCGGGCGCTGGACCACGATCGGCCCATGGCCAGCCAGCCGCAGACGATCGCCGCCGGGCCGAGGATGATGCCCAGTACGAAGAATCCGGCGACCGCACAGACGACTCCGATGATCCCCAAGGTCGCGCGATCCGGCCCGGTCCGTGACCACGTCCGGCCACGTGAGCGGGGGTGCCTGCGCGTACCGTGTCCGAAGCCCGCCATCGTCAACTCCTTGATTCGGCGTTCGACTTGGCGAGTACCCACGGTGCGCTTCTCATGCCTGCGCGTCCGGGACCGCGGCGCGCTGACCCCCTCCGGCAGCGCGCCGCAGGCCCTGGCTTGACCCACTGTGACCTGCGGCGCACCCCGGTTGGGAGGGATCTTCGGGGCTGTCACCCTGATAGGGGAACTCCCCTGTCCCCCTCCCCTCGTTCGCGTCAGATGTGCGCCGCCCCCGCGCCCGCCTCCGCGTTCTCCCCCCGCTTGGTGAGGAAGGCCACGAAGACCGCGACGACCGCGACGCCCGCGGCGACCAGGGACGCCAGGCTCATGCCGGAGATGAACGTGTCGCGCGCCACGTCCGTGATCTTCGCGGCGATGGCGTCCGGCGTGCCCGGGGCCAGCGGTGCCACGCCGACCTGGACCGCCTCGGAGGCCTGGGCCTCCTGCGCGGCGGTCAGCGGCGGCAGCCCGGCGGAGGTCCAGTTGCCGGCGAGGTCGCTGTCGACCTTGGAGGCCATGACGGCACCCAGCACGGCCGTACCGAGGCTGCCGCCGATCTGCATCGCGGCCTGCTGGAGACCGCCGGCCACACCGGACAGCTCCATGGGCGCGTTGCCGACGATGACCTCCGTGGCGCCGACCATGACCGGCGCGAGGCCGAGGCCGAGCAGGGCGAACCAGAGCGACATCACGGCGCTGCCGGTGTCCGTGTCCAGCGTGGACATGCCGTACATGGCGATGGCGGTGAGCGCCATGCCGCCCGCCAGCGGGATCCGCGGGCCGAGCTTGGTGATCATCGCGCCCGCGAGCGGGGAGCCGACGATCATCATGCCGGTGAGCGGGAGCAGGTGCAGACCGGCGTCGATGGGGCTCATGTCGTGGACGTTCTGGAGGTAGAACGTCACGAAGAACAGGCCGCCCATGAACGCGATGGCCATCAGGACCATCAGCACGACACCCGCGGAGAGCGGGATCGAGCGGAAGAGGGCGAGCGGGATGAGGGGTTCCTTGACCTTCGTCTCCCAGAGGGCGAAGAGCGCGAAGCCCACCACCGAGCCGGCTATGAACAGCCACGTCTTGCCGTCGCCCCAGCCCCACTCCGGGGCCTTGATGAGCGCCCAGACCAGGCAGAACATGGCGGCCGACAGCAGGACGATGCCCAGGATGTCGAAGGAGCGCGGGGCGTTCTCGGCGCGGTGGTCGAGCAGGATCAGCACGCCGAGGACGACGGCGATGATGCCGACCGGCACGTTGATGAAGAACACCGACTGCCAGTTGACGTGCTCGACGAGGACGCCGCCGAGGATCGGGCCGCCGGCGGTGGAGGCGCCGATGACCATGCCCCAGATGCCGATGGCCATGTTGAGCTTCTCGGCCGGGAAGGTCGCCCGCAGCAGACCGAGCGCGGCCGGCATCAGCAGCGCGCCGAACAGGCCCTGGAAGACACGGAAGACGACGACCGCGCCGATGCTGCTGGACAGGCCGATCGCGCCGGAGGCGGCGGCGAAGCCGACGACGCCGATGAGGAAGGTCTGGCGGTGGCCGAACCGGTCACCGAGCTTGCCCGCGGTGATCAGGGAGACCGCGAGGGCGAGGAAGTAGCCGTTGGTGATCCACTGCACCTCGGCGAAGGACGCGCTCAGGTCCTTCTGGATGGCCGGGTTGGCGATGGCCACGATGGTGCCGTCGAGGGCCACCATCATGACCCCGACCGCGACGGTGATGAGAGTGAACCAGGGGTGGCCGCGCAGCCCCTTGGCCGGCGTCGCGTCCGACGGGGCTTCTGGTGCCCGGTCCCCCGGCCCCGTCGTCTTGATGGTGGTCTGACTAGTCATGCGTTCGAGGCTAATGACAGCCACTGACAATTGACAAACCAATTCACAAGTCGGTAACTGACACCTATGGAAACACTGCGCGAACGCAAGAAGCAGCGCACCCGGGAAGCACTGCTGCGTACCGCGCTGGAGCTCTTCACCACCGAGGGGTACGAGCGCACCACGGTCGACGACATCGCGGCGGCCGTCGATGTGTCGCAGCGCACATTCTTCCGCTACTTCGCCGGCAAGGAAGAGGCGGCCCTCGCTCCCATGGACGTGACGGTGGCGCACTTCCTCCAGTCGGTGCGCGAGCGCCCGCCGCACGAGGCCCCGATGGAGGCGCTGCGGCAGGCGGTGCTGGAGGGCTGGGACACGCTCCACGACGTGATCGAGGCCATCGCGCCGATCGAGCTGTATCTGCGCATGTGCCGGTTGGTCGAGTCGACACCCGCCCTGCTCGCCGCCCATCTGCGCCGCTCGGTCGAGGCCGAGGAGGCGATGGCGGCCATCCTCGCCGAGCGCGAGGGGGTCGACATGGACACCGATCCGCGGCCGCGGCTGGCGGTGGCCGTCTTCGGTGGCGTGATGCGGCTGACGGAGCGTCAGTGGAGTGTCGGGGAGGACTTCAGCCTGGACGCCATGCGGGCACTGACCGTCTCATATCTCGAACAGGTCGGCCCGGCACTCAGCGAGAGCTGGCGAACACACTGAGGTCATCGGCGTGTTGCCACCACCTTGATCGAAACGTGATACCCATCACTTGGTTAACGCGAGACCCTCCCGTTCTCCTAGTGTGTCCTCCCAGTGACTTCCTTCGACACGTCCCCGCAACTGAACGTCTGGCGCGCGCTGCTCGCACTGGCCGTGGTGTTCGTGATGCTGGCGACCACCGGCTGGACCGCCCTGCGCCACCACCGGACCGCCTCTCCCCTCCAGGCCTCGCTCAGCGCCTGGGAGGACGGCAGCGTCGCCGGCCACCGGCTGCCGACCGCGACCTCCTCCCCCACGCGGCTCGCCCGGTTCTTCGCCTCGCTCACCGACACCCAGCGCACGGATCTCGTACGCCGCTATCCGCTCGCGGTCGGCAACATGAACGGCGCTCCGGTCGACCTGCGCTACCGCGCCAACCGGCTCGCCCTCCATGAGGCGCGCGAGGTCGAGCGCAAACGCATGTACGACAAGAAGCTCACGCCCGACGGGCAGCGCGAGGCGGGCCGCCGTATGCACCGCTTCGAGTCGATGATGCGGACGGACCGGAACATCCTCGCCTTCGACCCCGAGGGCTCGGGACGGGCCGCCGAGGTGTTCGGCGACCTGGCACGGGCCGAGCGGATCTCGGTCGTCGTCCCCGGCGTCGACACCGACCTCCTCACCTTCCAGCGCACCAGCCGCAAGTACTCCGCGCCGGTCGGCATGGCCCAGTCCCTGTACGACGCCGAGCGCGCGGCCAGCCCGTCGACGCGTACGGCCGTGATCGCCTGGGCCGACTACACGGCGCCGAGCGGGCTCGGCATCGACTCGGCGACCGCGATGCGGGCCGCGGGCGGAGCCGTACGGCTGGAGGCACTGGTGCGGGCCCTGCCCGGCGTCTCCCCGGTCTCCCTGTTCTGCCACAGCTACGGCTCGGTGCTGTGCGGGATCGCCGCGCCCGCGCTGCCGGAGCGGGTGGCCGACATAGCGGTGGCGGGCAGCCCCGGCATGCGGGTCTCCAAGGCCTCCCATCTGCGTACGACCGCCCATGTGTGGGCGATGCGGGACGCCGACGACTGGGTGCAGGACGTGCCGTACCTCGAGGTCGGCGGGCTGGGACACGGGGAGGACCCGGTGTCGTCGGTGTTCGGGGCGCGGGTGCTGTCCGCGCGGGAGGCCAAGGGCCACGGCGGCTACTTCGAGCCGGGCACGGACAGCGTGGCGAACTTCGCCGAGATCGGGGTTGGCGCGTACCGCTCGGTGCGGTGCGCGGACGATGCCGAGGCCTGTCGGGCGGGTTTGTCCGACACGGCGTCGGCCGGACGCGCGTAGAGGCGCAGGAATCGCGGTGTGCGCGGGGTGGCGACGGAGGAGCACGTGCCGCATACGATGAGCCGCATGGGTGACGTACTGGCCGGATTTCATGCCGCCTGGGAGTTCGAGTCCGACTCCGTGCTCATCCGTTACGAACGAGGCATTCGAACACCCAAGCTGTTCCAGGCGCTGGGGGAACGCCGGATACCTCTCGAGGCCATCGGCGGGGTGACGCTGACGCCGGGCAAGCGCGGGACGGTGGTGCTGCGCCTGGAGCTGCGGCCCGGGGCCGATCCGTTGATGGAGGCGGCGGCGGGGCAGCTCAAGGAGGGCGGCGATCCGTATCGGCTGGTGCTGCCGGCCGAGCGCGAGACGCTGGCCGAGTACTACGCCGACGAACTGCGGGCGGAGCTGAAGGAGTCGGGGCCGGCCGAGGAGTTCCTCGTGGAGGCGCCCGAGGTGCCGTTGCAGTTCAAGGCGTACGACGCGAAGGCGTCCTTCGACGGGCAGACGGTGCGGTTCCGGTGGTTCTGGACCGGGGCGTCCTCGGCGAAGTGGAAGGCCGGGGACCAGAGCTTCTCCGTCGCCGAGTTGAGCGGGGTCGAGTGGCGGTCGCCCGAGGTCTTCGAGGGGCATCTGCGGTTGCTCCGGCGGGACGGGGGTGACGGGCGGCCCGTGCCCGAGCAGGTCGATCACGATCCGGCCGCGGTGGTGTTCGGGCTGGGGTACGGGCCGGTGCACGAGTCGTTGCCGTTCGCCGCGGCGGTGTTGTCGGCGGTTCGCTCCGCGGGGGTGGCCGCGGCTGTCCCGGCGGCGGGGGTGCCGCGCCGGGACCCTGCGGATATCGCTGAGCGGATTCGGCACCTCGGGGAGTTGCATCAGGCGGGGTTGGTGACGGATGAGGAGTTCTCCGTCAAGAAGGCCGAGTTGTTGGCGGAACTTTAGGGCGGAGCGTCTGCCGGGTGCGGTTGTGGGGGTGGGTGCGGGCCGGTCGTGGCTGTTCGCGCAGTTCCCCGCGCCCCTGAAAGCCTCGCCCCTGCGGGCCCGCCGAGAAGACCTGCTCCTCCCGGCCCGCCAGAAAGCCTCGCCCCTCCCGGCCCGCTGAAAAGACCCCCGACCCGCCAGAAAGCCCTCCCCCCACGGCCCGCCGAAAAGACACGCTCCTCCTCGGTGAGAATGCGCGCTGAAGCCCCTACTCCCTGCCCGCCGACGCGAAGCGCATGTCCGCGTACCTGTCGCCTGCCACCTGGGCGGCGATCGGGTTCAGTAGGGTCAGCTGCTCCTCGGTCAGGGAGATTCGGGTGGCGCCGGTGTTCTCCTCGACGCGCGTCGGCTTGCGGGTGCCGGGGATGGGGATGACCGGGAGGCCGTGCAGGGCCGCCTGTTGCTGGACCCAGGCCAGGGCGATCTGGCCCGGGGTGGAGCCGTGGGCCTCGGCCACCTTGCGGATCGGGCTCAGGAGCGCGGCGTTCGTCGTCGCGTTCTCGCCCGTGAAGCGGGGCTGTTGGCGGCGGAAGTCGTCCGTCGTCAGGTCCTCGGCGTTGGTGAAGGAGCCGGTGAGGAAGCCTCGGCCCAGCGGGGAGTAGGGGACGAGGGCGACGCCCAGTTCGCGGGCGGTGGGGACCACGTTCGCCTCGATGTCGCGGCTGAACAGGGACCACTCCGACTGCACGGCGGCGATCGGGTGGACGCTCTGGGCGGCACGCAGTTCCGCACCCGTCACCTCGCTCAGGCCCAGGTGCTTGACCTTGCCCTCGCGGACCAGGTCGGCCATGACGGCGACCGTCTCCTCGATGGGTATGTTCACGTCCCGGCGGTGCATGTAGTAGAGGTCGATCACGTCGACGTCGAGGCGGCGCAGGCTCGCCTCGACGGCCTGGCGGATGTACGGCTCGTCGTTGCGGATGACGCGGCGGGTCGGGTCGTCCGGGGGGATCGCCAGAGCGAACTTCGTGGCGATGACGATCTCGTCCCGGTGCGCCTTGAAGAACGGCGACAGGAACCTCTCGTTCTCGCCCGCCCCGTAGGCGTCCGCCGTGTCGTACAGCGTGACGCCCAGTTCAAGTGCCCGCTCCAGGGTGGCCCTTGACGCGTCCGCGTCCGAGGGGCCGTACCCGAAACTCATGCCCATGCAGCCGAGGCCCTGGACGCCTACCTCGGGGCCCGTCGCGCCGAGTCGTGCCGTCGCGATCCTGCTGTCCGTCATCCGGCCTTCTCCACCTTCTCCGTGCTGTGGTGCTCGTACGTCTTGTCCTGCTCGTACAGACGCCCCGCGTCCGCGTAGAAACTGATCTTCCGGTCCAGTACGGCGAGCGTGTCCTGGAGCTCGGCGATCCGCGCGAGGACGTCGCGGCGGGTCGTCTCCAGCAGTTCGAAGCGCTCACCGAACGTGTGGTCGCCCTCGCGCACCAGCTCGGCGTACCGGACCATGTCGGCGACCGGCATGCCGGTGAGGCGCAGCTTGCCGACGAGGTCGAGCCAGTCCAGGTCGCGGTTGCTGTAGCGGCGCTGGCCGGTGTGCGAGCGGTCGATGTGCGGCATGAGGCCGATCCGCTCGTACCAGCGCAGGGTGTGGGCCGTCAGACCGGTGAAGGCGACGACCTCGCTGATCGTGTAGCTGTCCTGGCCTGCCGGTCGCCGGTGCGGATGCGGCGGGGCGGCACAGCTGTCGGTCCTGGTACTCGTGGTCTCCATCACCGTCATGCGCTCAACGCTATGGCCTTGGAGTGCGCTCCAAGCAAGCGGAAACGGTAAGAAAAGCACGGGACATGGTGTGATCGTCGTGGCTAGCGTGCCGGCATGAGTCTTGTACGTCGCGCCCGGCCGGAGGACGCCGCCGAAGTACTGCGGCTGCGTCAGGTGATGATCGACGCCCTGCCCGGCGGGGACGGCTCCACGGAGTGGCACACGGGCTCGCTGCCGGTGCTGCGGGGGAAGCTGGGCGAGGCGGACGGGGACTTCGCGGCGTTCGTGGTCGACCACCCGGACCGGCCGGGGGCCCTGGCTGCACTGGTCGTCGGGACGATCGACTACCGGATCGGGAAGGCGGGCAATCCGGGCGGGCTGGCCGGGTACGTCTTCAGCGTCGCCACCGATCCGCAGGCCAGACGTCGCGGGTACGCGCGCGCGTGCATGGACGAGCTGCTGCTGTGGTTCCGCGAGCGGGGCGCCGGGCAGGTCATGCTCACCGCGTCCGCGGAGGCCGAGCCGCTCTACGCCTCCCTCGGCTTCGTCCACAAGCCGGACCCCACGATGATCCTGAAGCTCTGAGCGGCTTAGGCTCGGGGCATGTCCTTGCAGAGCCTCGCGCTGATCGAAGACTGGCCGGTTCCCACCGCTGCGGCGGGTGTCGTACGGGCGGACGGGACCGTCCTGGGGACCCATGGGCCCGTCGGACATCGCTTTCCCCTCGCCTCGGTCACCAAGCCGCTGGCCGCCTACGCGGTGCTCGTCGCGTACGAGGAGGGGGCCGTCGAGCTGGACGAGGCGGCGGGACCCGCGGGGGCGACCGTGCGGCATCTGCTGGCGCACACGTCGGGGTTGGCGTTCGACGAGCACCGGGTGACGGCGCCGCCCGGGGAGCGGCGGTTGTACTCCAACGCCGGGTTCGAGCAGCTCGGGGACCATGTGGCGAAGGCGACGGACATTCCGTTCGCGGAGTATCTGCGGCAGGCGGTCCTGGAGCCGCTGGGGATGACGGCCACGTCGCTGGAGGGTTCCCCGGCGAAGGACGGGGTGTCGACCGTCGAGGATCTGCTGCGGTTCGCGGCGGAGGTGCAGGCGCCCCGGCTGCTGGACCCGCGGACGGTCGCCGAGGCGATGACCGTGCAGTACCCGGGGACGAAGGGCGTGCTGCCGGGGTACGGGCATCAGAACCCCAACGACTGGGGGCTCGGCTTCGAGATCCGGGACGGCAAGTCCCCGCACTGGACGGGCGCCGCGTCCTCGCCGCGCACCTTCGGGCACTTCGGTCAGTCGGGGACGTTCCTGTGGATCGACCCGGACGCCGGCGCGGCCTGTGTCGCGCTGACGGACCGGGCGTTCGGGCCGTGGGCGGTCGAGGTGTGGCCGCCGTTCACGGACGCGGTGCTGGCCGGGCTGTAGCCGCGGGTCACCTGTCCCGGGGCGCTCCCGGCTCCGGCAGGGCGCCGAGTTTCTCGCCGGCGCCCTCGGTGTCGATGTGCGGCAGGATCCTGTCCAGCCACCGGGGCGTCCACCAGGCGTGCTCGCCGAGCAGGGTCATCACGGCGGGCACCATCAGCAGCCGGACCACCGTGGCGTCGATGAGCACGCTGACGGCGAGTCCCAGGCCCAGCATCTTGACGACGATGTTGTCGCTGATGATGAAGGCCGCGAACACGCTCACCATGATCAGCGCCGCGCAGGTGATCACCCGCGCGGTGATCTCCAGCGCGTGGGCGACCGAGTCCTTGGCGTCCCCGGTGCGCAGCCACGCCTCGTGCACCCGGGACAGCAGGAAGATCTCGTAGTCCATGCTGAGCCCGAAGATGATGGCGAACATCATCATCGGCACATAGCTCTCGATGGGCACCTTGCCGTGCACCCCCAGCGCGGGCCCGCCCCAGCCCCACTGGAACACCGCGACGACGACACCGTACGAGGCCGCGATCGACAGGACGTTCAGGACGGCCGCCTTCACCGCGACCAGCAGGCCGCGGAAGACCGCGAGGACGATCAGGAAGGCTAGGCCCACCACGACGGCGATGATCAGCGGCAGCCGCTGCGCGACGATGTCGCGGAAGTCGACCTGGGCGGCCGTGGTCCCGGTGACGTAGCCCTTGGCGTCGGTGCCCGCGGCCGCGTCGGGGAGGGTGTGGTCGTAGAGCCGGTTGGTGAGGTCGGTGGTGTCCTTGTTCTGCGGGGACACCGACGAGTAGACCGTGCCGACGAGGACGTCGCCGTCCTGGGTCGGCTGCAGCGGGCTGACGAAGGCGGTCCCGGGCTCGTCGTTCAGGGCCTGCTGGGTCTTCGAGGCCAGGTCGGAGCGTTGCGACTCGGGTACGTTCGTCTGGTCCACGACGATCGTCAGCGGGCCGTTGGAGCCCGCGCCGAAGGCGTCCGTCATCAGGTCGAAGGCCCGCCGGTCGGTGAAGGACGTGGGGTCGGCGCCGTCGCCGATGTGGCCGAGCTGGATCGAGAAGACGGGGATGGCGAGCACCGCGACGGTGACGATGCCTGCGGACAGGTACCGCCACGGATGGTGCTCGACGCGCTTGGCGTACCGGTGCCAGGTGCCCTGGGAGGTGTCGCCCGCCGCCTCGGTCTCGGCGATGGGCCTGCGGACGTGCCAGCGGTCGACGTTGCGGCCGACCAGCCCCAGCAGGGCGGGGACCAGGGTCAGCGCGCCGAGGACCGCCGAGACGACCGTGACGGCCGCGGCGACGCCGAGCAGGCCGATGAAGTCCACGCCGGACACCCACAGGCCCATCAGGGCGACGATCACCGTCGTACCGGAGACCAGGACCGCGCGTCCGCTCGTGGCGGCGGCGTGGCCGGCGGCGCGCACCGGGTCGGCGCCGTCCATGAGGTTCTGCCGGTGCCGGGTGAGCAGGAAGAGGGCGTAGTCGATGCCGACGCCGAGGCCGATCATCGTGGCCAGGGTGGGCGAGACGGTGGCGAAGGTGAACGCGATGGCGAGCAGCCCGAGGCAGGCCAGTCCGCCGACCACCCCGATCAGCGCCGTGACCAGCGGCAACCCGGCCGCGATCACACTGCCGAAGCCGATGAGCAGGACGACGATGGCGACGCCGAACCCGATCGCCTCGCTGATCCGGTCGTTGCCGGCGGGCCGCTCCAGCTCGCCGAGCGATCCGCCGTACTCGACGTCGACGCCGGCCTGTCTGAGCGGCTCCACGGCGCTGTCGACGCCGTTCAGGTAGCTGTCGCCCAGCAGGGAGGGCTGCTCGTTGAAGCGGATGGTGATGTAGCCGGTCTTCCCGTCCGAGGACAGCGGGCCGACCTTCGAGGACTGGGCCTCCAGCGGGTTCTGCACGCTCAGCACGTGCGGCAGCTTCTGGAGGTCGGCGACGGTGGTCGACATCTGCGAGCCGACCGAGGTCAGGGACTTGTCCGCGTCGTGCAGCACGATCTGGCTGCTGTAGCCGCCGGCCTTGGGATCGTGCGCCTTGAGGACGTCCAGGCCCTTCTCGGACTGCACGTCGGACAGGGCGAAGTTGTCCGAGTACTCCCCGCCGTGGATGTGGTTGAGGGCCTGGAGCACACCGAGCGCGACGACCCAGGCGACGATGACGATCACGAAGTGGTGGGCGCACCACTCACCGAGCCGTCGCAGTCCCCCCTTCTGCGGGGCGTCGCCCCGTCCCCCTTCGCTCGTCGTGCGTCGTGCCATGGGCTCGGCTCTTCTCTGCCGGGCGGGTGTGAGACACCTCCATTTGACGCTGCTCAGACCACTTGGGCATCTCGAGCCCCACCCCTACCCGCCTGCTGCTCGCCGCTCCCCGGCCATCTCCCACATCAGCAGCTCGGCCGGGCTCACCCCCACCGCCTCCAGCCCCTCGGCGCCGGTGATGCGCGCCGCGTCCCCGGCACTCAGTTCCTCCTCGCCCAGGCGGATCGCGCCTCGCACGACATGCACGTACAGGTACGCCCCGTCCGGCACGGCCGTCCGCTCGCCCGCGCCCAGCCGCCGTACGTGGAGCATGGCGCCCGCCTCCGGGACGGCGTACGGCGTCGAGTCCGCGATGCCGTGGACGATCTCGTACGCCGGGTCGCCGCCCGGTGTCAGCGGGGCCAGCCAGGTCTGGACGAAGGTCAGGGGCACGTCGGCGTCGTTGCGTTCGACGTGCCGCACGCCTCCTGCGGAGCTGAGCCGCTGTACGTCCCCGGGGGCGACCCGGGTCTCGTGTCCCGTGGAGTCCCGGTGTGTCAGTTCGCCCTCGACGACCCAGGTCACGATCTCGGTGTGGCTGTGCGGGTGCTCGTCGAAGCCGGCGCCGGGTTCGAGGTGTTCCTCGTTGCAGGCGATCATCGCGCCGAAGCGGAGGTTGTCGGGGTCGTAGTGGGGGCCGAAGGAGAAGGCGTGGCGCGAGGAGATCCCCGCTGCCGGGTCCCCTCCGGGGTAGCGCTCCGTGGCGCGCCGTACGTCCATCACGGCCCCACGGTATCCCTGCCGGGCCGGCCACCGGCCCCCGACGCCGACGGCCTCCGACCTTTTCCCTCGCCCCCGCCGCCCCTACCCGTCCCATCCCTTGAAGGGGCTCCGCCCCTTCCACCCCGCCAGGGGGCTCCGCCCCCCGGACCCCCGGTCGGCCCGAAGGGCATCGTCCTCAAACGCCGGACGGGCTGAAAGGGCACTGCCCACCGAGCCACCAACCCCCTCCGACACGCTCCCGCGTCCCGATAAGGCAGTCTTGTCCCCGTGCCCGAACCCGTAGCCCGTAAGTCCGAACCCGCCGCGCACGACGTCCACCCGCACTCCGCGACCTTGAAGCGGCTCGAGAAGTCGTCCGGTTCTCTCGCCGCGCAGGCCATCGCGCGGATGGATGAGACGCTGCCGTGGTACCGGGCCATGCCCCCGGAGAACCGTTCCTGGATCGGTCTGGTCGCGCAGGCCGGTATCGCCGCCTTCACCGAGTGGTTCCGGCATCCCGACGCGCCCCAGGCGATCTCCACCGATGTCTTCGGGACCGCGCCTCGTGAGCTGACCCGTGCCATCACCCTCCGTCAGACCGTGGAGATGGTGCGCACCACCATCGAGGTGATGGAGTCGGCCATCGACGAGGTCGCCGCTCCCGGTGACGAGAGCGTGCTGCGGGAGGCGCTGCTGGTCTACGCCCGGGAGATCGCCTTCGCCACCGCCCAGGTCTATGCCCAGGCCGCCGAGGCACGCGGTGCCTGGGACGCCCGGCTGGAGTCGCTCGTCGTGAACGCCGTGCTGAGCGGGGAGGCGGACGAGGGCGCCGTGAGCAGGGCCGCCGCTCTCGGGTGGAACTCACCGGAGCATGTGTGTGTCGTGCTCGGGACCGCGCCCGACGGGGACAGCGAGCTGACCGTCGAGGCCATCCGGCGGGCGGCCCGGCACGCCAAGCTCCAGGTGCTGACCGGGGTGCTCGGGGACCGGCTCGTCGTCATCGCGGGCGGCAGTGACAATCCCATCGCCGTCGCGAAGTCGCTGATCGGGCCGTATGCCGCCGGGCCGGTCGTGGCGGGGCCCGTCGTACCGGATCTGCTGGCCGCCACCCGGTCCGCGCAGGCCGCCGCCGCGGGGCTGAAGGCGTGTTCGGCCTGGCAGGACGCGCCGCGGCCGGTGCTGGCTGACGATCTCCTGCCGGAGCGCGCCATCGCCGGTGATCCCAGTGCGCGTGAGCAGTTGGTGGAGGAGATCTACAGACCGCTGGAGGAGGCCGGGTCGGCTCTGCTGGAGACGCTCTCGGTCTATCTGGAGCAGGCGAGCAGCCTCGAGGGGGCCGCACGGATGCTCTTCGTTCATCCGAACACCGTGCGCTACCGGCTTCGACGTGTGACTGACGTCACCGGCTGGTCGCCTTCCGATGTACGCTCCGCGTTCACTCTGCGGATCGCGCTGATCCTGGGGCGTCTGGTCGACGGCGATCTTCAGCTCTAGGGTTTTGTCGGGGGCCCACAAAACCCCCTCGTGTTCTTCGTCCTTGTCCCCACGGGCGGCCGTGCCCGTCCCCAAGAGAGAGTGTGAGAGTGCTCGTACTCGTCGCTCCCGGCCAGGGCGCCCAGACGCCCGGCTTCCTGACTCCCTGGCTCGAACTCCCCGGTGCCGCGGACCGCGTCGCCGCGTGGTCCGACGCCATCGGACTGGACCTCGTCCACTACGGCACGCAGGCCGACGCCGACGCCATCCGGGACACCTCCGTGGCGCAGCCGCTGCTGGTCGCGGCCGGCATCCTGTCCGCCGCGGCACTGGGTGACATTGCGCCCGGGGCCGTGGCCGGTCACAGCGTCGGTGAGATCACCGCGGCCGCCTTCGCCGGCGTCCTCGACGACACCGCCGCGCTGACCCTCGTACGCAAGCGGGGTCTGGCCATGGCCGAGGCCGCCGCGATCACCGAGACCGGTATGTCGGCGCTGCTCGGCGGCGACCCGGGCACCTCGGTCGCGCACCTGGAGAAGCTGGGGCTGACCCCGGCGAACATCAACGGCGCCGGTCAGATCGTGGCCGCGGGCACCATGGAGCAGCTCGCCGCGCTGAACGAGGACAAGCCCGAGGGGGTGCGCAAGGTCGTTCCGCTGAAGGTCGCGGGCGCGTTCCACACGCACCACATGGGCCCCGCGGTCGAGAAGCTGGCCGAGGCCGCCAAGGAGCTCGTGCCCGGCGACCCGCGGGTCACCTACGTCTCCAACAAGGACGGCCGGACGGTCGCCGCCGGCGCCGAGGTGCTGGAACGTCTCGTCGGGCAGGTCGCCAACCCGGTCCGCTGGGACCTGTGCATGGAGACCTTCAAGGAGCTCGGCGTCACGGCCCTGATCGAGGTGTGCCCGGGTGGCACGCTGACCGGTCTGGCCAAGCGCGCGCTGCCGGGTGTGACGACCCTGGCGCTGAAGACCCCCGACGACCTGGACGCTGCTCGCGAGCTCATCGCAGAGCACGCCTGACAAGGAGCCCGAGCATGGCGAAGCTGAAGCCCAGCAAGGGCGCCCCGTACGCGCGCATCCTCGGCGTCGGCGGGTACCGTCCGACCCGGGTGGTGCCCAACGAGGTGATCCTGGAGAAGATCGACTCGTCCGACGAGTGGATCCGTTCGCGCTCCGGTATCGAGACGCGGCACTGGGCGAACGACGAGGAGACCGTCGCCGCGATGTCGATCGAGGCGTCCGGCAAGGCGATCGCCGACGCCGGGATCTCCGCCGAGCAGATCGGTGGCGTGATCGTCTCGACCGTCTCGAACTTCCGGCAGACCCCGGCCGTCGCGACCGAGATCGCCGACAAGCTGGGCACGAACAAGGCCGCGGCCTTCGACATCTCGGCCGGCTGCGCGGGCTTCGGTTACGGCCTGACCCTCGCCAAGGGCATGATCGTCGAGGGCAGTGCCGAGTACGTCCTGGTCATCGGCGTGGAGCGGCTGTCCGACCTCACCGACCTGGAGGACCGGGCGACGGCGTTCCTGTTCGGCGACGGCGCCGGCGCGGTCGTGGTCGGCCCCTCCGAGGAACCGCACATCGGTCCGACGGTGTGGGGTTCCGAGGGCGACAAGTCCGAGACGATCAAGCAGACGGTGCCGTGGAACCAGTTCCGGATCGGCGACGTCTCCAAGCTCCCGCTCGACAGCGAGGGAAACGTCAAGTTCCCCGCGATCACGCAGGAGGGCCAGGCGGTGTTCCGCTGGGCCGTGTTCGAGATGGCGAAGGTCGCCCAGCAGGCGCTGGACGCGGCCGGGATCACCCCGGACGACCTGGACGTCTTCATTCCGCACCAGGCCAACGAGCGGATCATCGACTCGATGGTGAAGACACTGAAGCTGCCGGAGCACGTCACGGTCGCCCGCGACGTGCGCACCACCGGCAACACCTCGGCCGCCTCGATCCCGCTCGCGATGGAGCGGCTCCTGGCGACCGGCGAGGCGAAGAGCGGCGACACCGCGCTAGTCATCGGATTCGGGGCGGGTCTCGTATACGCCGCGACGGTCGTTACTCTCCCCTAGGCACTCCGTGCCGGATCTTGTGAGCCGGCACGGGAACCGCACCACCCGTCGCTGCCGCGGCGGGAGCGAAAACTCGCTGAACAACCTGAACAACAACGAAGGAGCGCCAAGATGGCCGCCACTCAGGAAGAGATCGTCGCCGGTCTCGCCGACATCGTGAACGAGATCGCCGGCATCCCGGTTGAGGACGTCCAGCTGGACAAGTCCTTCACCGACGACCTGGACGTCGACTCGCTGTCCATGGTCGAGGTCGTCGTCGCCGCCGAAGAGCGCTTCGACGTGAAGATCCCGGACGAGGACGTCAAGAACCTCAAGACCGTGGGCGACGCGACCGACTACATCCTCAAGCACCAGGGCTGATCCTCCGATCACGCTTCTGGGCTGACTGCCCCGCCACCCGGCGGTGGCGCCGCTGAATCCCCATTCCTTGGAGAAAGAAATTCCCGTGAGCCCGACCAATCGCACCGTGGTCGTCACCGGTATCGGCGCAACCACACCGCTGGGTGGCGACGCAGCCTCTACCTGGGAGGGCCTGATCGCCGGCAAGTCCGGCGTCAAGCCCCTGGAGCAGGAGTGGGCCGCCGACCAGGCGGTCCGTATCGCCGCGCCGGTCGCCGTCGAGCCGACCGAGGTCATCCCGCGGCCGCAGGCCCGCCGACTGGACCGTTCGGCGCAGTTCGCGCTGATCGCCGCGCAGGAGGCGTGGAAGGACGCCGGGTTCGAGGCCAAGGCCGGTGAGGACCCGAACGTCGACCCCGACCGCCTGGGAGCTGTCGTCGCCTCCGGCATCGGCGGTGTGACGACGCTGCTCGACCAGTACGACGTGCTCAAGGAGAAGGGCGTCCGCCGCGTCTCCCCGCACACCGTCCCCATGCTGATGCCGAACGGTCCCTCCGCCAACGTGGGCCTGCTCGTGGGCGCCCGTGCGGGCGTGCACACGCCGGTCTCCGCCTGCGCTTCGGGCGCCGAGGCCATCGGCTACGCCATCGAGATGATCCGCACCGGCCGTGCCGACGTCGTCGTCGCGGGTGGCACGGAGGCGGCGATCCACCCGCTGCCGATCGCCGCGTTCGGCAACATGATGGCGATGTCCAAGAACAACGACGACCCGCAGGGCGCGTCGCGTCCCTACGACGTCGCCCGCGACGGCTTCGTCCTCGGTGAGGGCGCCGGCGTGATCGTCCTGGAGTCCGCCGAGCACGCCGCCAAGCGCGGGGCCCGGGTGTACGCCGAGGCGGTCGGGCAGGGCATCTCCGCCGACGCGCACGACATCGTGCAGCCCGAGCCCGAGGGCCGCGGTATCTCGCAGGCCCTGCGGAACCTGCTGGAGCGCAACGACCTGGACCCGGCGGAGATCGTGCACGTCAACGCGCACGCGACGTCGACGCCTGCCGGTGACATCGCCGAGCTGAAGGCGCTGCGGAAGGTGTTCGGGGACGACGCCGACCACATGGCCGTCTCGGCCACGAAGTCGATGACGGGGCATCTGCTGGGTGGTGCCGGTGGTGTCGAGACCGTGGCGACGGTGCTCGCGCTGTACCACCGGGTGGCTCCGCCGACCATCAATGTCGAGAACCTCGACCCGGAGGCCGAGGCGAATGCCGACGTCGTCCGTGGGGAGGCGCGGAAGTTGCCTGTCGAGGGGCGGATCGCCGCGCTGAACGATTCGTTCGGGTTCGGTGGGCACAATGTCGTGCTGGCGTTCCGGTCTGTTTGAGGTCGGCGTCAGCTGAGAGATGGCCCGGACTCTGGGAAGAGTTCGGGCCATCGCCGTTGGTGGTGACTGTTGTCGGCCGGCTGCGGGGCGGTGGGGGCTTGTCGCGCGGTTCCCCGCGCCCCTGATACCCACAAACCCGGCGCCCTCGCCCTGCCCCTCTAGACGACCTGGTGCAACCAGCGCACCGGCGCTCCCTCGCCCGCGTACCTGAACGGCTCCAACTCGTCGTCCCACGGCTTGCCGAGGAGCTTGGCGATCTCGGCCTCCAGATCGGTCTCGCCGCGCTGGGAACGGGTCAGGGCGGCGCGCAGGCGGTCCTCGGGGATGAGGATGTCGCCGTGGATGCCGGTGACGGCGTGGAAGATGCCCAGGTCGGGGGTGCAGCTGTAGCGCTCGCCCTCGGCGGTGGGGCAGGGCTCCGCGGTGACCTCGAAGCGGAGGAGGTGCCAACCGCGCAGGGCGGAGGCCAGCTTGGAGGCGGTGCCGGCCTCGGCCTGCCAGGAGAACTCCGAGCGCCAGGTGCCGGGCGCGGCGGGCTGCCGGATCCAGTCGAGGTTGACGCGCGTGCCGAGCACCCCGGCGACGGCCCACTCGACATGCGGGCACAACGCGCGCGGCGCGGAGTGCACGTACAGAACTCCACGTGTCGTCACCGGGACCTCCGGGCAGAGCGGACATCTTGCGAACTGGCGGACGATCGTGGCCGGGCGGCCACGTTGATGGCGAGGCTACCGTGCGGCGGCGCAAGGAGTGTGACGTACCGTCGGTCCCGGTGCCGCGAAACGCCCGCCATTCACCCGGCAGGACGCTTGTACGGGTGTGAGCCGTTGCATGAGCCGGATGGGAACCCTCGTGCGTTGTCATGGGTTGGAGACCAATGACGGGGCCGAGCGAGGGGATGGACCACGGATGCCGAAGCGACGGCACCTTTCGCGTGCGGTGTTCGCCGCGGTGACCGCGACCGTGCTGGGCGTCGCCGGCTGTGACGCCGTCGGCGGCAACTCCCCGGCGCCGTCCGGCACCGAGGCGGGGAGCGCGCGCCCCTCGCCGAAGCCGACGCCGGCGTGGGACCGCAGTCCGGCGTCGATCGCGGCTGTCGGTGACTCCATCACGACCGGTTTCGACGCCTGTACGGTCCTGTCGGACTGCCCCGAGGTGTCGTGGGTGACGGGCAGCAGTCCGCGGGTCGACAGTCTCGCCGTACGGCTGCTGGGGAAGGCGGACGCGGCGAAGCGCAGCTGGAACCACGCGGTGACCGGGGCGCGGATGGCGGACGTGCCGGGGCAGATGGCGCGGGCGGTGGCGCACCGGCCGGAGCTGGTGGCGGTGATGGCGGGGGCGAACGACGCCTGCCGGGACACGACGGACGCGATGACGTCGGTGGCCGAGTTCCGCTCGCAGTTCGAGGACGCCATGGGCACGTTGCGGGAGGCGCTGCCGAAGACGCAGGTGTATGTGGCGAGCGTGCCGAACCTGATGCGGCTGTGGGAGCAGGGCCGGACCAGTCCGGTGGGCCGGCAGGTGTGGAAGCTGGGCATCTGTCCGTCGATGCTGGGCGACGCCGAGTCGCTGACCTCGGCGGCCAACCAGCGGCGCGAGACGGTGCAGGGGCGGGTGGAGGCGTACAACAAGGTGCTGGAGGAGGTCTGTGCGAAGGACCGCCACTGCCGGTTCGACGGCGGCGCGGTGTACGACTTCCGGTTCGGTGCCGAGCAGCTGAGCCAGTGGGACTGGTTCCATCCGAGTGTGAACGGTCAGGCACGGCTGGCCGAGATCGCCTACCGGAGGATCACGAACTAGTGTTCCGCTCATGAGCGAACACTTCGGCACACTTTCCGACGGTACGCAGATCCATCGCTGGACGCTGGAGCGCGCGGGCGTCCGGGTCCGGGTGCTGTCGTACGGCGGGATCGTGCAGTCGTTGGAGGTGCCGGACCGGGACGGGCACGCGGCGGACGTGGTGCTGGGCTTCGCCGATCTGGACGGGTACCTCACCCACCCCGGGCCCTATCTCGGTGCTCTCATCGGGCGGTACGCCAACCGGATCGCGGGCGGCCGGTTCCCGCTGGACGGTCTGACGTACGCGCTCGACCCGAACAATCCGCCCAACTCGCTGCACGGCGGCGAGCGCGGCTTCGACAAGCGCGTGTGGGAGGTGACGCCGGTCGAGCACGGTGTGCGGCTCAGCCGGGTCAGTCCGCACGGCGAGGAGGGCTTTCCCGGGCGTCTCGACGTCTCGGCGACCTACACCCTGGACGCGGACGGGGCGCTGCGGATCGCGTACGAGGCGGTGGCGGACGCGCCGACCGTGGTGAACCTGACCAACCACAGCTACTTCAACCTGGCCGGGGCGCGGGCGGGGAGCGCGGGCGGGCATGAGCTGCGGCTGGCCGCCTCCCGGTTCACCCCGGTGGACGCGGACCTCATTCCGACCGGTGCGCCGGACGAGGTGGCGGGCACGCGGTTCGACTTCCGTGCGGCGCGGAAGGTCGGTGAGGGGTACGACCACAACTTCGTGCTCGACAAGGGGGTGACGGAGAGTGCGGAGGAGGTCGCCGAGCTGTACGACCCGTCGACCGGACGGGTGCTGACGGTGGCGACCACGGAGCCGGGGCTGCAGCTGTACACGGCCGACCATCTGACCGAGCCGTTCGCGCCGGGCGACGGCATCGCGCTGGAGACCCAGCACTTCCCGGACTCCCCGAACCGGCCGGACTTCCCGTCCACGGTGCTGCGGCCGGGCGAGGTGTTCCGTTCGGAGACGGTGTACGGCTTCTCGGCCCGCTGAGCCCGCCGGGCGAGGGAGACCAAAGCCCCGGCCCGGGCGTCAGGACCCGGGCCGGGGCTGTTCCTGGGGTACTTCTCCCGGCTCAGACGTTAATCGTCGCCGTCACTCGACGGTCGGCGATCGAGCGACTCACCTGGATCTCGTACGAACCCTTCACAAAGGTCCACGCATTGGTCGTCTCGTCCCACGTCTCGAAAGCGCGGCGCGGCATCTCGATCACCGCTTCGGCGGTCTCCCCCGGCCCCGCCTCCACACCCGCGAACCCGGCCAGCCATCGCGCCGGACGGCCGGCGTCGGGCTCGCCCCCCGGCGCCAGGTACACCTGCACCACCTCGCGTCCCGCACGCTCGCCGGAGTTGCGGACGCGGACCGTGACCGTGGTGCCCTCGACCTTGGCGGACTCGTACGTCCAGTCGGTGTAGCCGAGGCCGTGCCCGAAGGGGTACGACGGGGCGCGGCCCTCCTTCTCCCAGGCGCGGTAGCCGATGAAGACGTCCTCGGTGTACGCCAGTTCACCGGCCTCGGGGACGACCTGGGTGACGGGGGCGTCGGCCAGGGAGCCCCAGGTGGTGGGCAGCCGGCCGCCGGGCTCGTGCGCTCCGGTGAGGACGTCGGCCAGGGCGGCGCCGCCCTCCTGGCCCGGGAACCAGCTGAGCAGCACGGCGGCGACGTCCTCCCGCCAGGGCAGCTCGACCGGGGAGCCGGAGTTGACGATCACCACGGTGTTGGGGTTGGCGGCGGCGACGGCGCGGACCAGGTCGTCCTGGCAGCCGGGCAGCGTGAGGTCCTTGCGGTCGAAGCCCTCGGACTCGACGCGTTCGGTGGTGGCGACCACGACGACGGCCGTGTCTGCGTGCCGGGCGGCCGCGACGGCCTCGGCGATCAGCTCGTCGGCGTCGCGCCGGGGCTCCTGATGGGTGAGGGTGAAAGCGACGGCCTTCAGCGGGACGCCCTCGGGGAACTCGACGACGTGGGTGAGGGAGACCTCGACCGGTTCGCCGGCGGTGAGTTCGGGCTGGGCACGGGAGACGGGGGCGCCGAAGAAGGTGATGAAGGGGTCGTCCCTCTCCGGGGGCTGGAAGTCGTCGTAGTACGTCGTGCCGTCGATGGTGAGCTCGAAGGCGCCGACGCCCTTGATGCCGAAGGTGTGGGGGCCGGTCTCGCGCGGGGTGAAGGTGCCGGTCAGCTCGACGGTGTGCAGGGTGTCGTGGGTGACGCCCTCGGGAAGGTCTGAACCCACCCACTGGATCTGGCCGTTGGGGGCGGAGCCGGTGCCGATGACGTTCCCCTCGGCGTCCCGGCACACGGCGCGCAGCTCGAATCCCTTGTCGGCGACGCCGAGTTCGGTGTTGGGGTCGGCGCCGACGGCGTAGGTGAGGGCGCCCTCGGGGAGGGCGGCGGTGAGGCCGTCGAGCGGGGAGACGATCCGGTCGGGGAAGACGGTGGCGGAGCCGCCGCCGAGCACGCGGGCGTCGCGGGCGGCGGCGCCTATGAGCGCGACCGTGCCGGTCGGCCCGAGCGGCAGGGCACCCTGGTTGCGGACCAGGACGAAGGAGCGGCGGGCGATCTCGCGGGCCAGCGCGATGCCGTCCACGGCCGCGGGGTGCTCCGTGACGACGGGCTCGGCGCCCTCCAGGATGCCGACGCGGGCGGCCAGCCGCAGGACGTTGCGCACGGCGGCGTCGACCTTGGCCTCGTCGACCTTCCCGTCCCGTACGGCCTGGGCGAGGGGCCCGCCGTACACGGTCTTCGGGCCGGGCATGGCGACGTCGAGGCCGCCCTCGATCGCGCCGACGGTCGACCGGGCGGCCAGCCAGTCGGAGACGTTGAAGCCGTCGAAGCCCCATTCGCCGCGCAGGACCTCGTTCACGAGGTGGTGGTGCTCGGACATCGTCGTGCCGTTGACCGTGTTGTAGGCGGTCATGATGCCCCAGGGGTGGGCGTTCTCGACGATGGTCTCGAAGGGCGCCAGGTACAGCTCGCGCAGGGCGCGTGCGCTGACCTTGTTGTTCACGGTGAAGCGCTCGGTCTCGGCGTCGTTGGCGACGAAGTGCTTGACGGTGGTGCCGACGCCGCCGGACTGGACGCCGTTCACACAGCCCGCGCCGATCGTGCCCGTCAGATACGGGTCCTCGCTGTAGGCCTCGAAGTGCCGGCCGCCGAGCGGGGAGCGATGCAGGTTGACGGTGGGCGCGAGGAGTACGTGCACGCCCTTGCGGCAGGCCTCCTGGGCGAGCAGCACCCCGGCCCTGCGGGCGAGTTCCGGGTCCCAGGCGGCGGCGAGGGCGGTGGGCGAGGGCAGGGCGACGGACGGGTCGTCGGCGGTCCAGCGCACGCCCCGGACGCCGATCGGGCCGTCGGACATGACGAGGGATCGCAGGCCGATCTCCGGGAGCGCGGGCAGCGTCCACATGTCCTGACCGGAGAGCAGCCGTGCCTTCGCGTCGAGGTCGAGCCGGGCGAGGGCGGCCTCGACGACCGCCTCGCGCGCTTCGTCGGCCTGGGTGCGGGTTCCCGCCATCGCGGTGCCTCCTCGTTGAGTCCGGGGTGTGTTCGCCGCTCCCCATCCTGCATCGACCGCCTGTAGCCCGGTAGGTTTCGTTATCTTCATGTTACATTTGAGGTACGGCGATGTCGTACGGTGACGCCATGAACGCGAGGGTCAGAAGCGAGGAGCGGCGCGCCGAGATCGTGCGGGCGGCCCTGGAGGTGATCGCCGAGCGCGGTTACCGGGGCGCGAGCCTGGGCGCGGTCGCGGAGCGGGTCGGGCTCACCCAGCAGGGGCTGCTGCACTACTTCCCGACCAAGGACGCGCTGCTCGTCGCCGTGCTCCAGGAGCGGGACCAGTGGGACGCCGTGCCGGGCGCCCGGTGGCGCGTCGACCTGCTGGCCTCGCTCGTCGAGTACAACGCGATGCGGCCCGGCATCATCCAGACCTTCTCGGCGCTGCTCGGCGAGAGCGTGACGGAGGGGCATCCGGCGCGCGCGTACTTCACCGAGCGGTACACCGACGTCCGCGCGAGCATGGCCGAGGTCCTGCGCGCCGAGTACGGCGACCGGCTGCCGAACGGGCTGACCCCGGAGCGTACGGCTCCGCTGCTGGTCGCCGTCATGGACGGCTTGCAGTACCAGTGGCTGCTGGACCCCGAGTCGGTGGACATGCCGGGGGCGTTCCGCGACTTCCTCGGGCTGCTCGGCGAGAGGCCGACCGACGTGGACCCGGGCTGAGGTTCACGGTTCGGTTTCCCCACGCCATGGCGTAGTCCACTTCCGTCACGCGATACTTCCGGCGTCCTGCACGACGCACCGTGACGGAAGGACCGTAACTCCCTTGAATTCCATACGCGTTCGGATCGGCGTCCTCGGGCTGGCCCTGCTCGCCGGTCTCGCCGCCCCCACGTCCGGGTCGGCCGCCGCCGAGGCCGCATCCGCCCCCGCCGCGCCGACCGTCGAAGAGCAGCGCCTCGACAAGGCGGTCCCGCAGGAGATCCTGCGCCGCTCCGGATTCGACGTCCCGGCAACGGAGTTCGCCGACGACCTCGCCGCCGCGCGCTCCTACGCCCAGGCCCTGCGTGTCGTCGTACGCGAGGGGTCGGCGTTGTGGCGGAGGGCCGTGGAGCGGGCGCAGGGGCGGGGGCCGGACGGGGGTGATATGAGCCGGGACGACGATCGGCCGCTGTACTGGGCCCGGTTGTCGATGACCCTGGAGGTGCGGACCTGGGAGCCAGGGTTCGGGCTGAGTGGCGGTCAGCGGGCCGCGTTGCTGGACGCGTTGGAGCGGGGGTCTCGTGGGCAGACCGACATCCGCTATCCGCGGGGCGAGGGCATCCGGCGCGTCCTGGTCACCGGGTTCGACCCGTTCACCCTCGACCGTGACATCCGTATCTCCAATCCGTCCGGGGCGAGCGCGCTCGCGCTCGACGGGACGGTGATCCGGACGGCGCGGGGGCCGGTACGGGTGGAGACCGCCGTGTTCCCGGTGCGCTGGTCGGACTTCGCCGAGGGGACGGTGGAGCGGACGTTGCGGCCGTATCTGAGGCAGGTCGACCTGTTCACGACCGTGAGTCAGGGGCGGGTCGGGCGGTTCGACGTGGAGCGGACCAACGGGGCCTGGCGGGGTGGGTTCGGGGACAACGAGAACGTGGGGCGGACGGAGACGATACCCGTGGCCGATCCGGCCTCGCAGCCGCAGTGGACGACGACGACCCTGCCGTACGAGGAGATCGTCGCCGCCGACACCGGCCGCTTCCCCGTGTACGACAACACGAGCGTGACCGAGATACCGGCGGGCGGCACGCAGGCCGTGGTGCGGCCGGAGGGGCCGACGCCCGGTTCCATCGCGCGGGCCGGGGGCGGCGGGGACTACCTGTCCAACGAGATCGCCTACCGGGCGACGCTGCTGCGGGATCGGCTGGGGCTGCACGACGCCCTGCCGGGTGGGCATGTGCACACGCCGGTGCTTCAGTTCGGGGCGGGGAACTCCGATCCTGCCACGGGGGCGGTGACGGATCCGGAGTTCGTGCGGAATCGGCTGGACATCGTGGCGCAGGTGCGGGCGATCGTGGGGGTGGCGGTGGCCTCGTAGGGGGCCGGGCGGTTTTTCGCCCCCGCCGCCCCTACCCGTCCCATCCCTTGAAGGGGCTCCGCCCCTTCGACCCCGCTGGGGCTGCCGCCCCAGACCCCGCCATCGGCCCTCCGGGCCTCGTCCTCAAACGCCGGACGGGCTGAAGATGCCTGGGCCGGCGTACGCCCCAGCGGGTCCACGAACGCCGCACGGGCTGAAGATGGGTGGGCCGGCGTAGGCCTCTGCGGGTGGGTGGGAGGATCGGGGCGGCGGTGGCTCGTCCTCAAGCGCCGCACGGGCTGAAGATGCCTGCCCCCTGCCGGTGGGCGGGGGATCGGGGCGGCGGGTGGCTCGTCCTCAAGCGCCGGACTGGCTGAAGGGGTCCGGAGCGGCGCTGGGCAGCGGATGGTCGTCCCGCCGCTCCTCGGTCTCCTCCCCCATCAGCTCCCGCGTCATCAGCGTCGCTCCCGCGACGGCGCCCGGCATCAGGAACACCGCGACGAACGGGACCAGGAAGGCGGCGGCGAGGGGTGTGCCGAAGCCCCAGACGAGGGTCTTGCGGGAGCGGAGCATCGTGAGGCGGTCGCGGAGTCCGACGCGGCGGCGTTGGAGGGCGACCGCCGTGAGTTCCTCGGTGAGGAAGAAACCGGTGACGACGACACCGGCCACCGGTACGACCGTCTGGCCGACGACCGGGATGAAGCCGAGGGCGAAGAGCAGTACGCCCCAGACGCCGGCGCGCAGGACGATGCGGAGGCTGTCACGGCCCGAGATCCACAGTTCGCGCCAGAGCGGCAGACCGGACTCGGGGGCCGTGCCATCCGGGGAGACGTCCCGGTCGACCTTCTCGGAGAGGCTCTCGTAGAAGGGCTGGCCGACCAGGAGCGTGACCGCGGTGAAGGTGATGACGGAGAGGAGCAGGCCCAGGGCGAAGAGAACGGCGGTGAGGAAGCCGCGGAAGAGGCCCTGCCAGGGGCTCGACCAGTCGTCGGCGAACGGGGTCGACCAGGAGACGAAGTCCTCGCCCCAGAGCGCGAGGGCGACCAAGGCGGCCGCGTAGAGCACCAGGGTGATCAGGCCCGGGATCAGCCCGAAGCCGTACTGCTTGCCGTGCCGGGCCACCCATCGCTGGCCCTTGAGGAGATACCTGAACCCGGTCCCGAGATCGCGCATGAACCGAACTCTAGTCGGACCGTGTCACACGGCAGTCACGGGCGTTTCGACGCCCGGTCACCGCGGCCCGGGGCAGGGAGATGAGCCATCCGGGGCGTCCGTGACACCAACTCCCTCTTGTTGCGGTTGAGTCGAACAGGTACACCTCGCCGTACCGATCTTTGGAAGTTCCGGAGGAGGTACGCGTGCGCAACACGAGAACCGTTCCTGCGAGACCGTTTCCTGCGAGGCCCGTTCCACTCTTCGCCCTTGCCGTCACCACGGCGGGCTCCCTGCTGCTCGGCCCGAACGCCGGCGCGGCGGAACCCCGGCCCCCGGTCCACCGGGAAGCCGCGCTCGACCAGCAGGTGGCCCGGGCTCCCCTGGGCGCGGCCCAGCGGGCCCTCACCGCCGCCGGGGCCGGGGCGGAGGCTGCCCTCGGGGACGACGGGCGGGGCTATCCTCGGCGCCAGGTCCTCAGCGCCGATCCCGTGAACCCGGGCGACAAGTCCATCAAGCTGGGGCTCACCCCGTACCACGGCCTCGCGCCCAAGCTGAACGCCCTCCAGGCTCTCGGCGACCGGGTGAGCGTCGAGGTCGTGGGGCGGTCGGCGGGTGGGCACCGGCTGTATCTCGTCACCGTCACCGCTCCCGAGACGGCCCGGCAGGCCCGCTCGCAGGCGCGGATGCGTGAGCTCATCGAGAGGACGCCCGCCCTCGCCGCCAAGTCGGCTGAGATCAAGCGGAGTTACAAGGCGCCGGTGTTCGTCAACAACAACATCCACGGCGACGAGTGGGAGGGCACCGACGCCTCCCTCGAGCTCATCCAGCGGCTGGCCACCGCGCAGGACGCCAGGACGCGTGACCTGCTCGCGCACAGCCGGCTGTACTTCAACGTCACCGCCAACCCGGACGGCCGTATCGCCGGAACCCGCGCGAACGCGAACGGGTTCGACATGAACCGGGACTTCGTCACCGCCTCGCAGCCCGAGGTGCGGGCGATGCGGCAGATCATGGTGGGCAAGCAGCCGACCGTCATGCTCGACCTGCACGGCTATGTCAACGGCACCCTCATCGAGCCCACCACTCCCCCGCACGGCGAGAACTACGAGTACGACCTCTTCCTGAAGAACTCCTACGCCAACGCCCTCGGCATGGAGGCCGCCGTCAACGGGCTGGGCTACACGCCGCGGAAGGACGGCGTCGAGCCCGCGCAGATCCCGTTCCGCGACCTGGACGAGGGCTGGGACGACTGGCCGCCGATCTTCACACCGCAGTACGCGGCCTTCCACGGCACGGTCGCCGCGCACACCGTGGAGATCCCGATGGAGGTGAACGGCTCCCTGTACGACACCCTGCCGGTCACCGAGCTGCGCCGCCGCTCCGCCATCAACGTCGACGTCGCCGGGGCCGCCCTGCGCGCCACCCTCGACTTCGTCCGGACGAAGCGCGCCTCGCTGGTCGCCGACCAGATCGAGGTCTTCCGCCGGGGAGCCGCGGGCGCCGCGCAGGTGCCGGTGTCGCCGGCGACCGTCCCGGGCGTCCCCGGCATCGGCCCCGAGGACGTCTACACGACCACCTTCCCCCGCGCGTACGTCATCCCGGCGCCGGGCACGACGGCCGCCGCCCGCCTCGTCGACCACCTCCTCGCCAACGACGTACGCGTCACCCGCGCCGCCCACGCCTTCCGCCTCGGCGGCCGGACGTACGCCAAGGGCTCGTACGTCGTCGACATGCACCAGCCCAAGCGGGGGCTCGCGAACGTGCTCCTCGCGGACGGGCGGGACATCAGCGACAAGGTGTCCGCGATGTACGACATCTCCGGTTGGAGCCTCGGCCGGCTGTGGGGCGCGCCGGTGCGGACCCTGCCGCGGCTGCCGTACGGCGGTGTGCTGCGCCCGGTCCGTGCGGCGTCCCCGGTCGCGTACGTCGCCCCGCGCGGCGACCTGCGGCTGCGGCTCGACGACCCGAACGAGGTCGCCGCGCTCAACTCCCTGCTCCGCGACGGCGTCCGGGCGCGCCGGGCGGCGGACGGCAGCGCGATCGTGCCGGGCTCGGCGCGACGGCAGGCCGGGGAGGCCGCCCGCCGGTACGGCGTCGCCTTCCACGCGACACGGCTCACCGGCACGGCCCCGCTCCACCGCACCCGGGTGGCCGCCGCCGTCACCGCGGGTGAGCTGTTCGCGCTGCGGGAGATGAACTTCGAGGTCACGCCGGTCTCCACGGACGTGCTGAACGCCGGGTTCGACTGGTCGTCGGTGGACGCGCTGTTCGTGTCGGTGGGCTTGGAGTACGGCGACCTGACCGCCCCCGCCCGCACCGCCCTCGACTCCTTCCTCACCGGACACGGTCTCGTCGGCCGGGGCCTCACCGGCGCCGAGCTGGGCACGGCGGCCGGACTGCTGGCGGTGAAGCCGGTCGAGGGCAACGGGGACGCCAACGGGGTGGTTCGGGTGCGGAACTCGGGCAGTCTTCTCATGTCCGGCGCTCCGGACCACGGGTTCGTGTACGCACCCGTGTGGTTCACCGACCTGGGTCCAAAGGTGCGAGTCGAGCAGGCGTACGGCACCGGGAACCCGCTGGTCTCCGGGCACTGGCGGGCGTCGCAGGACGGTTCCGGCGGGCCGGGGGACGCGGCGGGTCGGGCGTCGGTGGTCAGCGGGCCCCGCGCCGTCCTGTTCGGCACCGAGCCGCTCTTCCGGGATCATCCGAAGGGCGAATTCGCCCAGGTCGGACGGGCGTTGTTCAGCATGGCGCAGGCCAGTGGCACCAGATGAGGAGAGCGGATGACGCAAGGGATCCACGGCACCGTGGCGGACGGCTTCGAGGCGGTGCGCGAGGAGTTCGCCACGTTCGTGGCCGGTGAGCGGCCCGACTACGAAGGCCAGTTGTGCGCGTACGTGCACGGCAGGAAGGTCGTCGACCTCTGGGCCGGTGACGGCTGCGAGGCGGACTCGCTGTACGGCGTGTTCTCCTCCACCAAGGGCGCCGCCCATCTCGTGGTCGCGCTCCTGGTCCAGGACGGCACGCTCGAACCGGACCGCAAGGTGACGTACTACTGGCCGGAGTTCGGCGCCGAGGGCAAGGCCGGGGTGACCCTACGGGATCTGATCTCCCACCGGGCCGGGCTGGTCGGCCTGGACGCCGGGTTCACCCGGGACGAGCTGGCCGACGACCGCGCCATCGCCGAACGCCTCGCCGACCAGCGGCCGTTCTGGCGCCCCGGCACGGCCTTCGGCTATCACGCGCTCGTCATCGGCGCGCTGACGGGTGAGGTCGTACGGCGGGCCACCGGCCGGACGCTTCAGGAGGTGTACGAGGAGCGGGTGCGGGCGCCCTACGGCCTGGACTTCCACCTCGGGCTGCCCGAGGAGCTGGAGCCGCGCTTCCGCTCCGTGCAGCCGATGGCCCCGACACCGGAGCAGCAGGCGGTGCTGGACTCGGTGCCGCAGGGGCCGCACACCCTGTCGTCGATCGCGTTCAACACGCATGTGCCGGATCCGGGTGAGCTGGTGGACTACGCCAACTCCCGTGCGGTGCGCGCGAGCGGGCCGGCGTCGGCGGGCGGGGTCGCCTCCGCGCGGGGGCTCGCCGGGATGTACGCGGCGGCGATCAGTGAGCTGGACGAGCGGCCGCCGCTGCTGAAGCCGGACACGGTGGCCGAGGTGGGGCAGATCCATTCGACCGGGTACGACCTGGTGGCGCGGGCGCACAAGTCGTACGGGCTGGGTTTTCAGGCGACGGCGGACACTTGGTATCCGTTCCTGGGGGCGGGGACCTTCGGGCACAGTGGGGCTGGGGGGTCGCAGGCGTTCGCGGATCCCCGAGCTGGGCTGGCTTATGGGTATACCCGGCGGCGGTGTGCGTTTCCTGGTGGGGCTGCGCCGGAGAATGGGCGGTTTGTGCGGGGGGTGCATTCGGCGGCGCTCGCGGTTTGACACCGGCGACCGCGCCTAACAGCTCGGGGGGCTCGGTCGTATCGCGGGTGCGGCTCCGTGGTGGCTGGTCGCGCCCACGCGGCGGAGCCGCACGTCGATACGGCCCCGCGCCCCTAGGGGGGTGCGCCCAGCGCCGACGAGGCCGCACCCCACGTCCAGGGGTGCGGCCTCCCCGTGGCAACGACCGTGTCAGGCGAGCGTCACGGTGATGTTGCCTCGGGTCGCCTTCGAGTACGGGCAGACCTGGTGGGCCTTCTCAATGAGGGCTTTGGCGGTCTCGGTGTCGACGTTCGGGATGTCGGCGGAGATCTCGACGATGATGCCGAAGCCGTCACCGTTCTTGCCGATGCCGACCTTGGCGGTGACGGTCGAGCCGGAGACGTCGGCCTGCTCCTGGCGGGCGACGACGCCGAGGGCGCCCTGGAAGCAGGCGCTGTAGCCGGCCGCGAAGAGCTGCTCCGGGTTGGTGCCGGCGCCGCTGCCGCCCATCTCCTTGGGCGGGTTCACGACGACGTCGAGCTTGCCGTCGTCGGTGGCGACCCGGCCGTCGCGACCGTTGTCGGCGGTGGCGACGGCCGTGTACAGGACGTCGGTCTGCTGGATGGACATGCGGTGTCTTCCCCTTCTCGGTCCGCCGCGACTCGCGCCCACGATCGACGACGGTTTCGGAAAGAAGTTACCGCATGCCGGAAATCAGCAGAAGGCGTCAGAGCTTGACGATCATCTTCCCGGTGTTGTCGCCGCGCAGAACCCCGAGGAACGCCTCCAGGTTGTTCTCGATGCCTTCGACGACCGTCTCGCGGTACTTCAGCTCGCCGGCGGCCACCCAGGGGCCGACCTCGGAGACGAACTGCGACTGGAGGTCGTAGTGGTCGCCGACCAGGACCCCCTCGACGCGGAGCCGGTTCTGGAGGATCTTGACCATGTTGCGCGGGCCGGGGGTCGGCTCGGTCGAGTTGTACTGGGAGATCATGCCGCAGATCACGGCACGGCCGCGGAGGTTGAGCGCGCCGATGGCGGCCTCCAGGTGCTCGCCGCCGACGTTGTCGAAGTAGACGTCGATGCCGTCCGGGGCGGCCTCCTTGAGCTGCTCCCAGACCGGGCCGTTCTTGTAGTTGAAGGCGGCGTCGAAGCCGTACTCCTCGACGAGCAGCTTGACCTTCTCGTCCGAGCCGGCGGAGCCGATGACCCGGGAGGCACCCTTGAGCCTGGCGATCTGGCCGACCTGGCTGCCGACGGCGCCCGCGGCACCGGAGACGAAGACCGCGTCGCCCTCCTTGAAGGCGCCGACCCGCAGCAGGCCCGCGTACGCGGTCAGGCCCGTCATGCCGAGGACGCCGAGGTAGGTGGAGAGCGGCGCGGCGTCCGGGTCGACCTTGACGGCGCTCTTCGCGTCCACGGCGGCGTACTCGCGCCAGCCGAGGAAGTGCAGGACGTGGTCGCCGACGGCGATGCCCTCGGCGTTGGACTCGACGACCTCGCCGACGGCGCCGCCCTGCATGACCTTGCCGAGCTCGAACGGGGCGACGTAGGACTTGGCCGCCGACATGCGGCCGCGCATGTACGGGTCGACGGAGAGGTACTTGTTGCGTACGAGCACCTGACCCTCGGCAGGGCTCGGCAGCTCTGCCTCCACCAGGGCGAAGTCCTCGGCCTTGGGCCAGCCGACGGGGCGGGAGAGGAGGTGCCATTCGCGGTTGATCATGGGGGGTGCCCTTCCGATGTACTGCGGGTGTGCCGCGCTGCAATTACTTCAGCAGATGAAACAACCATGCTCCTGAATATTTCATGATGTCAAGTAACGGGGGTACCCTGAGAGCATGGCCACTACACCCAGGACCCGCCGCCCCGATGAGCTGACCCTCGAAGTCGTCGACCTCATCGGCTCCGTCGTGGCCCGCTACCACGAGGAGTACGAGGAGGCCGCCGCCGAGCACGCGCTCACCGGCGCGCAGGCGCGGCTGCTCAGCCTGCTGTCGCTGGAGCCGCTGCCGATGCGGAAGCTGGCACAGCGGCTGCGCTGCGAGCCGTCGAACGTGACCGGCATCGTGGACCGGCTGGAGACCCGGGGCCTGGTGGAGCGCCGCCCGGACCCGGCGGACCGCCGCGTGAAGCTGGCGGCGGCCACGGAGGAGGGCCGCCAGGTGGCCCGCAGCCTGCGTGACTCCCTCCGGTTCGCCCGGGAACCGCTGGCCGGGCTGTCGGAGGAACAGCGACTGACCCTGCGGGACCTGCTGCGGAGGATGCTGGGCGTGGACGTCTGAGGACGACGGGCCGTGACGCCGGTCCGGGGCGTCGGTCCGGGGCGTCGGTTGCGGGGCGAGGGGCCCGGCGCGAGGATCGGTACGTGGTGTCGTACCGCTCGGGCAGCCATGAGGGGTCTGACGGGCGTGGCGGGCGGGCCGCCCCGGCGGGGGTGACTCCGGACGGTGACCCGGTGCTCGCCGCCCGGCTGGCCGTGCCGACGGTGCCGGGGACGTTCGTCCGCAGGGAGCGGCTCGTCGAGCAGTTGACCGAGGGGGCCGGTCGGCCGCTGACCCTGGTCAACGGGCCCGCGGGGGCGGGCAAGACACTGCTGGTCGCCGACTGGGTCGCGGCCCGCGAGCCGGGTGCCGTCGCCTGGCTGACCGTGGAGCCGCAGGACAGCGCGCCCGGTGTGTTCTGGTCGTACGTCCTGCACGCCCTGCGGCACCACGGGATCGCCCCGCCCGAGGACGTCCGCGGCCCGGCCCGCCCCGGCGAGGTGGACCACTCGCTGCTGGCCCGGCTCGCGGCCTGGCTGAACGGACGGGACAACCGGGTGACCCTCGTCCTGGACGAGTTCGACCGCGTGGCCGGCTCCACCGCGGTCGCCGACGAGCTGCAGTTCGTGCTCCGCCACGCCGGCGCCGGACTGCGCCTGGTGCTCATCAGCCGCACCGAGCCGCTGCTGCCGCTGCACCGCTACCGGGCCGCAGGGGAACTCGTCGACATCCGCGCCGACGACCTGGCGTTTCGCGCCGAGGAGACGGCCGCCCTGGTCGACCGGCACGGGCTGCCGCTGTCGGCCGACGCCGCGCGCACCCTGACCGAACGCACCGAGGGCTGGGCGGCGGGGCTGCGGCTGTGCGCCCTGGCCGCGCAGCGGGCGGACGACCCGGAGAGCTTCCTGAACGACTTCGAGGCCGGGCACAGCACGGTGGCCGACTTCCTGCTGGGCGAGGTGCTGCGCGCCCACCCCGCCGAGACCCAGGACCTGCTGCTGCGCACCAGCATCCTGGAGAAGACCCACCCCGACCTGGCCAACGCCCTCACCGGGCGGGCCGACGCCGAACCGGTCCTGGAGACGCTGCAGCGGACGAACGCGTTCGTCGAGCCCCTCGGGCACTCCTGGTACCGGCTGCACTCGCTGTTCGCCGAGATCCTGCGGGTGCACCTGCGGGTACGGCACCCGGGCCTGGAGCCGGAGCTGCACCGCACGGCCGCCGAGTGGCTGAGCCGGGCGGGCCTGCTCGACGAGGCGCTGCGGCACGCGGCGGAAGCGGGTGACTGGGAGCTGGCCGCCGCCGAGCTCGTCGACCATCTGGCGATCGGCCGGCTGCTGACCGGGCTGGCCGCCGAGCGGCTGGACGATCTGTTCGCCAGGATGGCGCCGGAGGCGTCCGGCCCGGCGCCCGACCTGGTGCGCGCGGCGCGCGAGCTGGCCCACCACGACGTCGACCGGGGTGTCACCTACCTGCGGCGCGCGGAGGAGAACCTGCCGGAGCGCGGCACCGACGACGCGGCGGCCGTCCGGCTGAGCTGTGCGGCGCTGCGGGTGCTGGCCGCCCGGCTGGTGGGCTCGGCCGACCTGGCGGAGACGGCGGCGCGGGACGCCACGGAGGCGGAAGGAGCCCTGCCCGCCGACCGGCTGGAGCGGAGCCCGGAGCTGACGGCCCTGATGCTCACCGACCTCGGTTCGGCCCAGCTGTGGGCGGGCCGGTTCGACGCCGCGCGCGCCACGCTGTCCGCCGCCGTCGACGCCGCCGAGGCGCTGTCGGCGGCGTTCCCCCGGCACGAGGCGCTCGGCCGGCTGGCGCTGATCGACTTCCTGCACGGCCGTCCCGGCCAGGCCGAGGCGCATGCCCGGGACGCCGTCGCCGAGGCGGAGCGTTCGGGGCTGCCGGTGTCGTACCGCACCGGGATGGCCCAGCTCGTGCTGGCCGCGGTCGCCGTCGACCGGGACGACCTGACGACCGCCCAGGGCCATCTCGACCTGGCGGCCGCCGCGTCCGCCGCCGCCCGTGATCCCCTCGTGGCCGTGGAGCTGGCGATCCTGCGCTCCCGGATGCTGGTCGCGAGGGGCGACAGCCGGGCGGCGCTGCTCGCTCTCGACGACATGACGCGCCGGCCCCTGGTCCTGGCCGAGCCCTCCCCGTGGGTGAGCGACCGTATCGCCGTGGCGACGGCGGCGGCGCATCTGGCGGACGGCGATCCGAAGGCGGCGGTGAAGGTCTTCGAGGAACAGCCGCTGCACAGCGCGGAGAGCCGGGCCGCCGAGGCCCGGGCCCGGCTGGCGGCGGGCGACGGCGAACGGGCGCTGCGCATCCTGGACGGCCTACCCGAGTCCCGGGACCAGGGTCCGGCCGTCGATGTGTGGCTGCTGCTGACCCGTGCGCAGGTCGTCGAGGCGACCGGTGACTCCCCAGCCGCGGAGGGCCTGCTGCTGCGGGCACTGGCGGCGGCCCGTCCGCATCAGCTCAGGCGGCCGTTCCTGGAGGCGGAGCCGTGGTTCGGCCGGATGCTGCGGCGCCGGCCCGCGCTCGCCCGGGAGCACACCTGGCTGACCGGCACGCTCGCGCCGCAACGGGCGGAGCCGCCCCTCCCGGAGCCGCTCAGCGCGCGGGAGCAGGACGTCCTCGAACGACTGGCCCAGCTCATGTCCACCGAGGAGATCGCCGCCGACCTGCATCTGTCGGTCAACACGGTGAAGACCCACCTGAAGAGCATCTACCGCAAGCTCGCCGCCGGCCGACGCGGCGAGGCCGTCCGCCGGGCCCGCGAACTGGGCCTGCTCTGAACCGGGCCTGCTCTGAACCGGGCCTGCTCTGACGGACCCTCGGACCCTCGGACCCACGGACCCGGGCCGCTCCGCCGTGTCACCTCGCCCGGGTGATGCCACCTCGCGCCCTGTCGCCGAGCATGAGGTCATGCGCTACGAGATCCGCGTCGACGGGGAGATGTCGGACGAGCTGACCACGGCGTTCCCCGAGTTGAAGACGTCCGTCGTCCCCACCCAGACCGTGCTGTACGGCCCGGTCGACGACGAGGCGCATCTCTACGGCCTGTTGCTCCGCTTCCAGTCACTGGGACTGCGCGTGGCGGAGTTCCGCCGGATCCCGGACTGACTCTCAGCCCGCGAGGACCTTCGCCTTGGCCTGCTCGTACTCGGCGTCGGTGATGTCGCCGTGGTCGTGCAGTCCGGCGAGCCTGGTCAGTTCGTCCACACGGGTCGCCCGGGCCTCACCGGTGGCCGGGGCCCCGGCGGCCGCCTCCTGGACGTAGGAGCGGAACGCCTGCTCCTGCCGCTGCATCTGGCGCACGTCGCGCTCGCCCATGCCGCGGCCGCGGGCGATCAGGTAGACGAAGACGCCGAGGTACGGCAGCACACAGACGAAGACCGTCCAGCCCGCCTTGGCCCCGCCGCCCATGGTGTCGTCCCGGAAGATGTCGCCGATGACCCGGAACAGCAGCACGAACCACATGACCCACAGGAAGAACCAGAGCATGGTCAGGAACGCGTTGAGCAGCGGATAGTCCACGGTTTCCTCCACTTGCCGGCCGCCTTGGGGTCACGGCGGCACTCGAAGCCTGACGCTGTCCACGCTGCGCCTGTCGCCCCGGAACGGCATCACCCGCCGCGGGTGGGTGCCGTCCCGGGCCGGGTGCGGTCGCGCGGGGCGGCGGTCAGGCGAGGATCAGCACGATGAAGACCACGCAGACCACGATGTTGATCAGCCAGCTGTGGGTGTTCATCCAGTCCCGCACATGCGGCATGGCGGCGGTCGCCCTGCGGTGGAAGAGCAGCAGGGCCAGCAGGGGCAGCGCGGCGATCAGCACGGTGGCCCCGATGAACGGCAGCGCCTCGGCGAAGTTCGCGTCCGCCTGGGCGAGGTTGGTGCCCACCGTCAGCATGACGATGATGTCCGACGGCATCAGCAGGATGACGAGCAGTCCGACCTTCAGCGCCCGCTTGGCGTCGGCCGACATCAGTGTGCCCAGCCATTTCGGGGGCTGGATGGTCTCCCGCCGGATCCAGTTCTTGAGGGCGGACGCCACCAGGAGGCCGACCAGCACATACTGGATGATCTTGCCGGCGGAGCCGCCGTCGTCGGGGTCGCCCAGGTCGAACGCGGAGGCGAGGCCCCAGGTGATCGCGGTGCCGACGGTGGCGGCTGTGGCGACGCCGAGGAGGAAGCCGAGCGAGACGCGGACGGGCCGCGGAGTGGTGACGAAGATGATCGCGGACATGATCTGCGGGCCGATCATCATCGTCACGGCCAGTGGCAGCACGTTCAGACCGTCCACGTCCGCCTCCGTGTCGGCTCGCAGGTCGTCGGCTCGCAGGTCGTCAGGTCGTCAGGACCCTGGACTTGGCCCGCTCGTACTCGGCGTCGGTGATGGCACCCCGGTCGTGCAGCGCGGCCAGCCGGCCCAGCTCGTCCGCCTTGGTGCCCGGCGGCCTCGGCTCCGGTGCGGCGGCCTGACGGACGTGCGCGCGAAACGCCCGCTCCCGGTCCTGGGCCCGGGCCAGCTCGCGCTCGCCCATCCCGCGGCCGCGGACGACCAGGTAGCCGAGGATGCCGAGGAACGGCAGCACGCACACCGCCAGCGTCCAGCCGGCCTTGCCCCAGCCGCTGAGCGCGTCGTCCCGGAAGATGTCGGCCACCACGCGGAACAGCAGCATCAGCCACATGATCCACACGAAGAACCAGAGCATGGTCCAGAACACGTCGAGCAGGGGGTAGTCCATGGTGTTCCCCCATCGCTAATCGGACATGGGGTCCTTCCGAACCACGCACAGCGCCCAGATGATGAACGCGTACAGCGCGATCAGCGTGAGCGACCAGACCGGGTAGTACGGGATGGACAGGAAGTTGGCGATCAGCAGCAGGGCCGCGATGCCGACGCCGATGACCCTCGCCCATGTCTTCGCCGTGAACAGGCCGAAGCTCACGATCACGGCCAGCGCCCCGAACAGCAGGTTGATCCAGCCCCAGCTGGTCAGGTCGAACTTGAAGATGTAGTTGGGGGTGGAGACGTAGACGTCGTCCTCGGCGATCCCCATGATTCCCCGGAAGACATCGAGGATCCCGGCGATGAACAGCATCACCGCGGCGAACAGCGTCAGGCCGGTGGCGGCGGTCTGCGCTCCTTCCCGATGCTGGGGGCGACTGGTGGTGGCCATGGGGGCCTCCCTTTCCTCGACGGGCTGCGGCGCGCAGCCGTACACCCCGAGCCTGATCCACGGGACGCCGCCCGTCGTCACCCTCGGCGGGTGAGGGGGTGGCGGCCGAGGTCACGCCGCCGGATCGGTGCGGGCGGTGACGCGGCCGTCGGCGACGGCGTCGGCCAGTTCCCGGTGGTCGCGTTCGTTCTGGTCGGCGTAGGCCTCGGCGAACCGCACCAGCGCCCGGTCGAAGGTGTCGCGGCGGCCGAGGTAGGCGGCGATGGCGATCGGGTCACCGGAGCGGGCGTGCGCCCGGGCCAGTGAGGCGCCGCACAGCCGGGCGAACAGGCCGAGGGTCCCGGGGTCCATGGTCTCGGGCCGGGCGATGCCCTTCCAGTCCCGCAACTGCCGTACGTAGAAGTCGCGTTCGCGGCCGTCGATGCCCGTGACGTGCTCCCAGCCGAGGAAGATGTCGCTGGCGGCCTGCATCAGCCGTTGTCCGGTGACCACCCGCTCGCCCTGGTTCCGGAACGGGCTCGCCCCGCAGTAGGGCGCGAGCACCGACTCGCCGGCCTCCTTGGCCTGCAGCAGGAGCGGGTCGCCGTCGTCGCGGCCGAGCAGCAGGATGATCCAGCACCGGGTGCCGACGCTGCCGACCCCGACGACCTTCCGCGCCATGTCGACCACGTGGTACCGGCTCAGCAGGTGCCGCCGCTCGGAGGACAGGCTGGTCCGGTAGTCGTGGACGAGGGTGCGCAGCATCCGGGCCAGGTCCTCGCCCTCGGCGCCGGGCAGCAGCTCCGCGAGGCGGGTGATCAAGGGGGGATCCGAGACGATCCGGGGGGTGCCGTCCACGACCCGGGTCAGCTTCGCGGCGGCCTGGAGGCTCGTGCGGGTGCGGGCCTTGGCCGCCGCGCGGGTGGCGCGCCGCTCGTCCTGCTTGCCGGGCCGTTCGGGCAGCAGCGCCGCGATCTGGTCGAAGTCGTCGCGCGCGTACCAGACGTCGAGGGTGGGTGTTCCGGCGAACTCCCGCATGCGCTCGCGGTACGCCTCCACCCCGGCGCGCACGACCGTGGCGCACTGCTTCGCCGGGAACCCGTTGGCCCGGCCGGCGATCACCAGGGAGGCGGCGAGCCGCTTGACGTCCCACTCGAACGGGCCCGGCAGGGTCTCGTCGAAGTCGTTGATGTCGAAGACGAGATGGCGTTCGGGCGAGGCGAGGAGCCGGAAGTTCAGCAGATGGGCGTCCCCGCAGAGCTGGGCGTAGAGCCCGGTGTGCGGCCCCGCGCCCAGGTCGGAGGCCATGATCGCGGCGGCTCCCCGGTAGAAGCGGAACGGCGATTCGAGCATCCGGCCGTAGCGGACGGGGACGAGTTCGGGGACGCGGGTGGCGGACTGCCGCTCGATGATGCCGAGGGGGTCGGGTCGTTTCTGGTCGGGTTCGAAGAACGCGTGCGCGGAGCGTGGGACGCGGGCGCGCGCCTCCTTGCCGAGTGCCGCACGCTCGTCCGGGGAGAGCGGGCCGTCGGGCACAGGTGCGAGCGGGCTGTCGTACGTCGTCGCCATGACCGGACCTCCTTGCCCGCATGGTCACAGCGGCGCGCGGCGGCGGGATCACCCGGTGCAGGTGAGGTGGGGCCAGGAGGTGGTGTGGTGGGGCCCGGAGTGGTGTGGTGGGGCCCGGAGTGGTGTGGTGCGGCCCGGAGCAGGTGCCGTGCGGCCCGGAGCAGGTGCGGTGAGGGGCGGCACGCAAAGGCGAATGTCCGCGAAAGGGAAGTGCTCGGGTGTGCCGCCAGGGGTTGTTCAGGTGCACCACCACAGGAACCGGTCGCACTGCGTCTCGGACGGCGTCGGCTCCGGGGTCGGGTCCTGCGTGGTCGGCTGGGCGGTCGGCGCGGGGGCCTCCGGCTCGGAGGTCGCGGCGGGCGCCGAGGTGGAACTGTCGGAGCCGCCGCCCGTGGTCGCCGACTGGGCGTCCTTGTCGGGGGTCTTGTCCCCGTCCTTCTTGTCGTCCTCGTCCTTCGGGGACTTGGAGGCCGAGGGAGACGCCGAGGGGTCCGCCGACGGCGAGTCCCCGCCCGTCCGGGTCGTGCCGTCCGTGGCCTCGGGGGACGCGGTCACCTCTTCCGACGCCGCGCCCTCGGCGGACTCGTCGCCCGCCGCGGCCGGCTTCGGGCTGCTGCCCGGGGCGTCCATGCCGAGCTCGGCGAGGCTCAGACCGCCGGCGGCCAGGACGAACCCGGCGGCGATCAGCAGGGTCCGGCGACGGCGGCGCCGATGCGCGGCGGCCTTGCGGTCGCGACGGCTGGCTCCAGCGGCCCCGGGCTCCTCGTCCAGGTCGCCGTCTTCGTCGCCGTGCTCGTCGTACTCGTCCTCGTGCCCGGCGTACTCCTCGGGCTCGGCGTGACCGCGTCGGCGGCCCCGCCGCTGCGCCGCCCGGCGCGCGGCCCGTCCGCCGACCGGCGCGGTCCCGGCCGCCTCACCGGCATCCGGGCCCGCCTCCGCGGCCTGCGCCAGGTGGCCGCCGTCGCCATGGCGGCCGCCGTACTCGCCGCCGTCGTACTGCCCCGCACCGGTGCCGTCGTGCCCTGCACCGTCGCCGTACCGGCCCTCGCCGCCCCCGTGGCGCTCCGCGTCACTCCCGTAGTGCCCCGCGTAGGCCTCGTACGAGCCCTGGCCGCCCCCAGCACCCGCGGGCACGTACTCGGCCCGCCCGGCCGGCTGTGGGTACGCCTCGTCCGGCGCACCCGCGTGCATGCGCAGCTCTTCGATCGCGGTGCCGCACCCCGGGCAGGCGAGGGCGCCGTTGAGGTGCCTGCGGCACGGGTGGCAGTAGTCCATGACGCGGGAAGACTAAGGAACCGACCCACACCTTTCCTAGCGACTGCTGTGAAGGTTCAGTGCGGAACTGGCGTTTCCGGTTTGGTCGGTGGGGGTCAAGCCCGACTATTCGGCGCGATACTCCGCGCCGGGTCCGTACGGCAACCCAGGTGGCCCGTACGGCAATGCGGGTGGCCCGTCGCACATACGCCGTGCGACGGGCCACATCTGCCCAAGTGCTCAGGTCCCGCCTAGGTTTGCTTGCGCGTCGTCATCGCCCGCTGGATCAGGATGAACGCGCCCAGCAGCACACCCGTGGCGATCTTCGTCCACCACGAGCTGAGCGTGCCCTCGAACTGGATGATGCTCTTGATCAGGCCCAGCACGAGGACACCGAACAGGGTGCCCAGGACGTAACCGGAGCCGCCCGTCAGCAGCGTGCCACCGATGACGACCGCGGCGATCGCGTCGAGTTCCATCCCGACGGCGTGCAGCGGGTCGCCGGACTGGATGTACAGCATGAACAACAGGCCGGCCAGTGCCGAGCAGAAGCCGCTCACCGTGTACACGGCGATCTTCGTGCCGCCCAGCGGAAGCCCCATCAGCAGCGCCGACTGCTCGTTGCCGCCGATCGCGTACACCCGGCGGCCGAAGCGCGTGTAGTGGAGGATGTAGAAGGCGGCGGCGACGACGACCAGGGCGACGAGGGCGCCGATCGACAGCTCCCCCAGTCCGATCGACACCCGGGTCTGGGCCATGCTGCTCACCGTGGAGTCGCTGACGGAGATGGACTCCTTGCTGATGACCAGGCACAGGCCCCGGAAGAGGAAGAGGCCGGCGAGGGTCACGATGAAGGGCTGGATCTCGAAGTTGTGGATCACATAGCCCATGAGGAAGCCGCCGAACGCGCCCACGCCCAGGGCGAGCGGGACGACCAGCAACAGCGGCAGGCCCTGACGCTCCACCAGCCACGCCGTGAACATGGTGGTGAAGCCGATCAGCGAACCGACGGACAGGTCGATGCCGCCGGCCATGATGACAAAGGTGGCGCCGACGGCGGCGACCAGCAGATAGCCGTTGTCGATGAACAGGTTGAGGAAGACCTGCGGTTCACCGAAACCGTAGTTCTGGTAGCGGCTGAGACCGCCGATGTACATCGCGAGGAACAGGCCGACCGTGACCAGGACGGGCAGCCGCCGGTCGCCGAGCAGGCGCGCGGCCGTGGACGCCCGGGCCGGCGTGGACGGCGTACGGCCTTCCGCTGCCGTACGGGTCTTGGTGGTCGCGCTCATCGCGACACCTCCATCTTCGGGGCGGCGTCGGCCGGGGTGGCGGGCTCCGCCGGGGCGGTGGTCCGGGCGCGTGCCTTCGCGCCGAAGACCTTGGCCCGGAACTTCGGGGACTGCAGCAGGCAGACGACGATGACGACGGCGGCCTTGAAGACCAGGTTGGTCTGGGTGGGCACGCCGATGGTGTAGATCGTGGTGGTCAGGGTCTGGATGACGAGGGCGCCGATCACGGTGCCGCCGATGGAGAACCGGCCGCCGAGCAGCGAGGTGCCGCCGATGACGACCGCGAGGATCGCGTCCAGCTCGATCCACAGGCCGGCGTTGTTGCCGTCCGCGGCCGAGGTGTTGGAGCTGATCATCAGGCCGGCGATGCCCGCGCACAGGGCGCAGAACATGTACACCATGATCTTGATGCGCATGGAGCGGATGCCGACCAGGCGGCTGGCCTCGGCGTTGCCGCCGACCGACTCGACGAGCAGGCCGAGCGCCGTACGGCGGGTCAGGGCCATGGTGACGGCCACGACGGCGGCGACAATGAAGATGGAGAAGGGCAGGGTCAGCCAGTAGCCGCCGCCGATGAGCTTGTACGGCTCGCTGTTGATGGTGATGATCTGGCCGTCGGTGATCAGCTGGGCGACGCCGCGTCCGGCGACCATGATGATGAGAGTCGCGATGATGGGCTGGATGCCCATCCGGGCGACCAGGAAGCCGTTCCACAGGCCGCAGACCACGGCCGCCACCAGGCCGATGCCCACGGCGAGGAAGACCCCCGCCAGCGCGCTCTGATCGGCCTGGTCGCTGATGTACGAACAGGTCAGGGCACCGGTTATGGCGACCACGGCGCCGACGGAGAGGTCGATGCCGCCGGTGGCGATGACCAGGGTCATGCCGACCGCCACCAGGATCAGCGGCGAGCCGAACAGCACGATCGAGACGAGGCTGCCGTAGAGGTGGCCGTCGGTCATCCGGATCGCGAAGAAGTCGGGTGTGAAGGGGACGTTGACGAGCAGCAGGGCGATCAGGACCGCGACCGGCCAGAACAGGTGGTGCTGCGTCAGTGCTCGCCAGCGGGAGGGGGTGGTCGCTGATGGGGTACTCACTGGTGCTCTCCGCTCGCGATGGTCTCCAGGATCTTGCTGGTGGTGATCTCCGGCCCGTTGGTCAGCTGTGCCACGAGCTTGCGGTCGCGCAGCACTCCGATGGTGTGGCTGAGCCGGAGCACCTCCTCCAGTTCGGCCGCGATGTACAGCACGGACATGCCGTCCTCGGAGAGGGAGACCACGAGCTTCTGGATCTCGGCCTTGGCGCCGACGTCGATGCCGCGCGTGGGCTCGTCGAGGATCAGCAGCTTCGGCTGGGTGATCAGCCAGCGGGCGAGCAGCACCTTCTGCTGGTTGCCGCCGCTCAGCTGGCCGACGCGGGCCTCGGGGTTGGCGGGGCGGATGTCGAGGGCCTTGATGTACTTGGCGACGAGTTCGTCGCGCTGGGAGGCCGGGATGGGCCGGGTCCAGCCGCGGGAGGCCTGGAGGGCGAGGATGATGTTCTCGCGCACCGTGAGATCGAGGACGAGGCCCTCGGACTTGCGGTTCTCCGAGCAGAACGCGACACCGGCGCCGATGGCGTCGTTGGGGGCGCTCATCGAGACCTGCTTGCCGCCGACGGTCACCTTGCCGCTGTCGGGCTGGTCGGCGCCGAACAGCAGCCGGGCCAGTTCGGTACGGCCCGAGCCGAGCAGTCCGGCGAGGCCGAGCACCTCGCCCTTCTTGATCTCCAGGTCGAAGGGGGCGATACCGCCGGTGCGGCCGAGGCCCTCGGCCTTGAGAAGCGTCTCGCCGACGTCGGAGCGCAGCTGGTGCTCGTGCAGCCCCTCCAGCTGGTCAAGGGCCTTGCCGATCATCAGCTCGATCAGCCCGACCTGGTCGAGGTCGGCCACCATGTGCTCGCCGACCAGGGTGCCGTTGCGCAGCACGGTCATGCGGTCGCAGATCTCGTAGATCTGGTCGAGGAAGTGCGACACGAAGAGGATCGCGACGCCCTCCTCCCGCAGCTGCCGCATCAGGCGGAACAGTTCGAGGACCTCGTCGCGGTCGAGGCTGGAGGTGGGCTCGTCCAGGACGAGCACCTTGGTGCCGGAGCCCTCGCCGTCGCTGTCGCCGTGGCCCACCGACCGTACGATCGCGATCAGTTGCTGCACGGCCAGCGGGTACGCGGACACCGGTGCCGTCACGTCGATGTCGAGGCCGAGTCGGTCGACCATCTCCGCGGCCTGCTTGCGGACCTGCTTCCACTGGATGCGGCCCGCGCGGGTGGGTTCACGGCCGATGAAGATGTTCTCCGCCACCGAGAGGTTGGGGCAGAGGTTGACCTCCTGGTAGACCGTGCTGACGCCGGCGTGCTGGGCCTCCAGCGGGCTGCCGATCCGCACGGCCTTGCCGTCGAGGGTGATGGTGCCGCCGTCCAGGGGGTGCACCCCGGTCAGCACCTTGATGAGGGTGGACTTCCCGGCTCCGTTCTCGCCCATGAGGGCGTGGATCTCGCCGGGGAAGAGCCGGAAGTCGACGCCCGACAGAGCCCGTACCCCCGGAAATTCTTTGACAATGCCCGTCATCTCCAGGACGGGCCGCGGCTCTGCCATGGCAGCGCTCCTCTTGAAATGGGTTCAGGCCCGCAGGGAGCCTTCCGGGCCGGATGGTCGCCGGTCGGCCGGAGGCTCCCTGCCGGTGGGTGCGGTCGGTCAGTACTTGCGGTTGGGGAGCTCGGCCTTGGCCTGGTCCTGCATGAAGTCGCTCTCCTTGGTCTTGACCCAGCGCTCGACCTTCTCGCCGTTCTTGACCTTCTTCACGACCTCCATCAGCTGGGGGCCGAGCAGCGGGTTGCACTCGATGATCGCGTTGATCTTGCCCTCGGCCATGGCGGCGAAGCCGTCCTTCACACCGTCGACCGTGACGATGAGGATGTCCTTGCCGGGCTTCTTGCCGGCCGCCTCGATGGCCTGGATAGCGCCGAGACCCATGTCGTCGTTGTGCGCGTAGAGGACGTTGATGTCCGGGTTGGACTGCAGGAAGGCCTGCATGACCTGCTTGCCGCCGGCGCGGGTGAAGTCACCGCTCTGGCTGGCGACGATCTCCCAGTCGTCCTTGTGCTCCGCGTCCATGACCTCCTTGAAGCCCTTGGCTCGCTCGATCGCGGGGGCGGCACCGGTGGTGCCCTCCAGCTGAGCGATCTTCACCTTGCCCTTGTGGCCGGCCTTCTCCAGAACCTTCTCCAGGATCTTGGCGGCGCGGCGACCCTCGTCGGTGAAGTCGGAGCCCACCAGGGTCACGTAGAGGGAGTCGTCGGAGGTCTCGATGGAGCGGTCGGTGAGGATCACCGGGATCTTCTTGGCCTTGGCCTCCTTCAGCACCGCGTCCCAGCCCTTGACGACCAACGGTGAGAAGGCTATGACGTCGACACCCTGGGCGATGTAGCTGCGGATCGCGGAGATCTGGTTCTCCGGCTTCCCCTGGGCGTCGGAGAACTTGAGGTTGATACCGGCCTCCGGCGCGGCCGCCTTCACCGAGTCGGTGTTGGCGGTGCGCCAGCCGCTCTCGGAGCCGGTCTGGGCGAAGCCGAGGGTGATCGCCTTGCTGTCGCCGCCGGAGGAGCCGCCGGAGGAGCCGTCCTCCTTGGCGCAGGCCGCCAGACCGGCCGTGGCCGCCACGCCGACCGCCGCAGTGAGGAAGTTCCTTCTGTTGAGCATGTTCTTCTCCTTTGAAGAGCCGGCCCGGAGATGGACCGCTGGTACTCGGTGGGTACGTGTGGACCGGCTGCACGGCGTCCAGCCTGTCGATCATTGTTCGAAATATCGGTCACGCTCTCCGGAGAGCGGGAGGGCGACCGGGTGGTGCGATGTCAGCCGGGAGCGGCTCCGGGCTGCGGAAGGTACGGGAACGTGCTCGCGCGGACGACGAGTTGGGGCTCGATCGAGACCTGGGACGCCCCGGAGGGGGTACGACCCTCGATCAGGCCCAGCAGCAGGGCGATGCTCCGCTGGCCCACCGTCGCGAAGTCCTGCCGGACGGTGGTGAGCGGCGGGGCGAAGAACTCCGACTCCGGGATGTCGTCGAAGCCGGCCACCGCGACGTCCTGGGGCGTACGCACGCCCGCCTCACGCAGCGCCCGCAACACCCCCAGTGCCATCTGGTCGTTGGCCACGAAGACGGCGGTCAAGCCGCGTCCCACCCAGCCCGCCAGTTCCTGGCCGGCCCGGTAGCCCGACAGCGGGCTCCAGTCCCCCCGCAGCAGCATCGGTGGTTCCACGTCCGCCTCTTCGAGGGTCGCCCGCCAGCCGTCGACCCGGTCCGCCGCCTCCTGCCAGTCCTCGGGGCCGGCGAGATGCCAGACCCGACGGTGACCCGCGGCGAGCAGATGGCCGGTGGCCAGCCGTGCGCCCAGCTTCTGGTCCACGTTGACGCTGGGGACCTCGGCGCCCGAGCCGGTGCCCACGGCCACCACCGGGAACGGATGGCGCAGTTCGGCGAGGGCCTCGACCGCCGACCGCTGCGGGGCGATGGCGATGACCCCCTCCACCCCGCCCTCGCTGAGGCGGTCCAGCGCCTCGGACAGCGTCTCGACGGTCAGCCTGCGCAGACTGACCGTCGAGACCAGATAGCCCTCGGCACGCGCCGCCTCCTCCAGCGCGAACAACGTACTGGCCGGACCGTAGAGCGTGGTGTTGGAGGCGACCACACCCAGGGTCCGGGTGCGCCGGGTCGCCAGGGCCCGCGCGGAGAAGTTGCGGCGGTAGCCCATCTCCTCGATGGCGCGCAGCACCCTGGCCCGCGTCTCGTCCCGCACGTTGGGGTGGTCCCCCAGCACACGGGACACGGTCTGGTGGGACACGCCGGCCTGGCGTGCCACATCGGCCATGGTGGGCGGCCGAAGCTGCGAGTGAGGCACAGCCACACCTCCTTGGCCGTCGTCTGCCGGTAAGACCCGCACCGAGGGCCGGTGGTCCGGCACCGGCCTCGTCATGCCGGTGCTCCGGAAGGGTCAACGGCACGGGGCGGGAAGGCGAGTTGAAGCACTGCTGACACGACGCTCATACCTCCTTGCATGCCGTCGGGGCCGACTGGTGAATGCGGACGTATTGTGAGCGCTAACAATTCATGCCGGTCAAGAGGGCTGCGTCAGAGAAGTCGTCACGGTTCCATAACGCGACAGGCGGCGGAGACTTCGGGGCCGAGGACGTTCTGCCTGGTCAGGAGCTATCCGGGTACCCGCCGGGAGAGGCATGCACGCACCCTTGGAGAGCCCGGCGCCCCTCGTGGCACACCCCGCCGCATTCGCCTCGCCGGCCGTCTCCGCCGTCGCATCGAAACCGTTGTTTGTAGACCCATTGACACTCGCACGTGGTCGTCCCTACTGTCGCGACCAGCATTTCGAACGAGTGCCGAAATTTCGAACAGACCGAAGAGGACAGGGAGTACCGTGCGCATCACGGGAATCAGCACACACGTGGTCGGAACGCCGTGGCGGAACCTGACCTACGTCCAGGTGCACACCGACGAGGGGCTCACCGGAGTCGGCGAGACCCGCATGCTGGGCCACACCGACGCGCTGCTCGGGTATCTGCACGAGGCGAAGACCAACCACATTCTCGGCTCCGACCCGTTCGCTGTCGAGGATCTCGTCAAGCGGATGAAGTACGGCGACTACGGCCGGGCCGGCGAGATCGTGATGTCCGGTATCGCCGTGATCGAGATGGCCTGCTGGGACATCAAGGGCAAGGCGCTGGGCGTGCCCGTCTGGCAGCTGCTCGGCGGCAAGGTCACCGACAAGGTCAAGGCGTACGCCAACGGCTGGTACACGACCGAGCGGACGCCCGAGGCGTACCACAAGGCGGCCCAGGGGGTCATGGAGCGCGGCTACCGGGCGCTCAAGATCGACCCGTTCGGGACCGGCCACTTCGAGCTCGACAACGAGCAGAGCCTCTACGCGGTGTCGCTGATCGAGGCCGTGCGCGACGCCATCGGTCCGGACGCCGAGCTGATGCTGGAGATGCACGGCCGGTTCTCCCCCGCCACCGCCGTCCGCCTGGCCAAGGAGCTGGCGCCCTTCAAGCCCGCGTGGCTGGAGGAGCCGGTGCCGCCGGAGAACCTGAAGGCGCTGGAGAAGGTCGCCGCCAAGGTCGACATGCCGGTCGCCACGGGTGAGCGCATCCACGATCGCATCGAGTTCCGGGAGCTCTTCGAGAGCCAGGCCGTGGACATCATCCAGCCGGACGTCGGCCACATCGGCGGCATCTGGGAGACCCGTAAGCTGGCCGCCACCGCCGAGACGCATTACATGCTGGTCGCCCCCCACAACGTGGGCGGGCCCGTGCTGACCGCCGCCTCCCTCCAGGTCGGCTTCACCGCCCCCAACTTCAAGATCCTTGAGCACTTCAACGACTTCGCGGACGCGGAGATCAAGAAGGTCATCAAGGGCGCCCCCCAGGTGAACCCGGAGGACGGCTGCTTCCACCTCTCCCACGAGCCCGGTCTGGGTGTGGAGCTGGATGTCGACGCCGCCGCGGAGTTCCCGCAGCAGCAGGCCCGGTTCGACCTGTGGGCCGACGGCTGGGAGCAGCGCAGGCCCAAGGGCACCGTGTGAGCGCCCACACTCGCAGGCCCGGCATCGGGAGGCCCCAGTGAGCACCGCCGTCGTGATCGAGGCTCCGGGCGAGCACCGGCTCGTCCCGCACGAGCCCCGGCAGCCGGAAGCGGGCGAGGCCCTGGTCCGGGTGCACGCCTCGGGGATCTGCGGCAGTGACCGCGAGGTCTTCCAGGGCAACCGGCCGGAGGGGTACGTCCGCTATCCGCTCACCCCGGGCCACGAGTGGTCCGGGACGGTGGCGGCGGTCGGTGACGGCGTCCCTTCGGGCCTGGTGGGCCGCAAGGTCGTGGGCGAAGGCTTCCGCAACTGCCAGGTGTGCGACCGCTGCCACGCGGGCGAGACCACCCTGTGCACGGCGGGCTACGAGGAGACCGGCTTCACCCAGCCGGGCGCCATGGCCACCACGCTCACGCTTCCGGCCCGGCTGCTGCACGTCCTCCCGGACGACGCGGATCTGACGGCGGCGGCCCTGCTGGAGCCCGCCGCGTGCATCGCGGCCGCCGCGCTCAAGGCGAAGGCGGTGCCGGGCGAGCGGGTGGCCGTGGTGGGCACGGGGACGCTCGGGATGTTCGCCGTTCAGTTCCTGAAGGCGGGTTCGCCGGCCGAGCTGCTCGTCGTGGGGACGCGTCCGGACCGGGCCGAGCTGTCGAAGCGGTTCGGCGCCACGGACTTCCGCACCAAGGACGAGGAACTGCCCGACGACTTCGACGTCGTCATCGAGACCGCCGGGTCCGCGGACGCGGCGCGCACCGCCGCCGCCCTGCTGCGCCGCGGTGGACGGCTGGTCCTGACGGGCATCCCGGCGCCGGGCGCGGACGGGCTCGACCCGACCGATCTCGTCGTACGGCAGCTGGAGGTGCAGACCGTGTTCGGCGCGGCGCCGGATGCCTGGGCCCACACCGTGCGGGTCTTCGGGGCGGGGCTCCTCGACCCGCTGCCGCTGGTCACGCACGAGCTGCCGCTGGAGAAGTTCGCGCAGGCCATCGAGTTGGTCGGGTCCGGCGACCCGAAGGTCGGAAAGGTCTTGCTGCGGCCATGACACACCCCTGAGCCGTACGCCGGTACGGGGTACCTGACGACTTCGTACCGGCGTACACCCAACGCCCCGCACGCCCAGAGCCGCGACCATCGTCCGAAATATCGAACATAAGGACAGCTTGTGACCGACACCAACGCCCCGACGCCGCGCCGCCCCGGCGAGCAGGCGCTCGCCGCACTCGGCCTGGAGGTGCCCGCACTCGACCCCTCCGACGCCTCTCCGCACACCTTCCCCGGCGGTGGCCGCTGGCGCACCGAGGTTCCCTCCGTGGAGGGTCCCGAGGCGCTCGCCGTGGTCCTCAAGGAGTCCTCGCGGCTCGATGTGCCGGTCCACCGGATCAGCCAGGGCAGCGGCATCTGGATGCTCACCGACGCCGAGATCACCGAGATGGTGGAGGCGACCGCCGAGCGGGACATCGAGCTCTGCCTGTTCACCGGCCCGCGCGGCACCTGGGACATCGGCGGCTCCACCCGTACCGACTCCAAGGGCGGCGGACTGCGCGCCCGGGGCCACGACGCGGTCGCCGGGTGCGTCGAGGACGCCGTACGCGCGACCGAACTGGGCGTGAAGTGCCTCCTCGTCGCCGACGAGGGTGTGCTGTGGACGCTGCACCGGGCGCGGGTCGCGGGGGTCCTGCCGGCCGACACGACGCTCAAGGTGTCGGCGCTGATCGGTCCGGTCAACCCGACGGCGTACGCGGTGTACGAGAACCTCGGCGGCGACTCGATCAACGTGCCGAGCGACCTGACGCTCGATCACCTCACCGAGATACGGCGGGTCTCCGCCGCCCCCATGGACATGTACATCGAGGCGCCGGACGATCTCGGCGGCTACATCCGGATGTACGAGGTCGCCGAGCTGATCCGGCGCGGCGCACCGCTCTACCTGAAGTTCGGGCTCTCCAAGGCCCCGGGGATCTATCCCTACGGGCACCACATGAGGGACCTGACGCTGGCCACCGCCAAGGAGCGCGTCCGGCGCGGACGCCTGGCGTTGGACCTGCTCGCACGGCACGGAGCTGACGGCGACATGGCGCCTCTCGGTTCACGGCTGCCCGGGACGCTGAAGAGATTCGAAACTCCCGCATAACGTTCCGGACAAACCCCCTTCACAGAAGACGACGCAGTCGAACACAATCCCACACACCCGGGGTCTGCACCGTTCAACCCTCGAAGCGTCTTCGCCACCGCCCCACCGAGCCCTGCTCACACACATCAAGGATGATGACCATGCGCACTCGCAGAGCCGCACTCGCCGCCATAGCCGGAGCCGCCTCGCTCGCCCTCACCCTGTCCGCCTGCGGCCAGAGCGGCGAGGGCGGCAGCAAGGACGACGGCGGGGACGCCAAGGGCGGAACCATCGGCATCGCGATGCCGACCAAGTCCTCCGAGCGCTGGATCGCCGACGGCAAGAACGTCGTCGCGGACCTGGAGTCCAAGGGCTACAAGACCACCCTGGTCTACGGCGAGGACGACCCGGACCAGCAGGTCTCGCAGATCGAGAACCTGATCACGCAGGGCGTCAAGGCGCTGATCGTCGCGGCCATCGACAACAAGTCGATGAACAACGTGCTCCAGCAGGCCGCCGACGCCAACATCCCGGTCATCTCCTACGACCGCCTGATCCTCGGTACCAAGAACGTCGACTACTACGCGTCGTTCGACAACGAGAAGGTCGGCGAGCTCCAGGGCAACTACATCGTCGAGAAGCTCGGCCTGAAGGACGGCTCCAAGAAGGGCCCGTTCAACATCGAGCTGTTCGCCGGCTCCAACGACGACAACAACACGCGCTACTTCTTCGGCGGCGCGATGAAGGTCCTCCAGCCCTACATCGACAAGAAGCAGCTCGTCGTCAAGTCGGGCCAGACCCAGCTGACCCAGGTCACCACCCTGCGCTGGGACGGCGGCACCGCCCAGAAGCGCATGGACGACATCCTGACGTCGAAGTACCGCTCGGGCCGGGTCGACGCGGTCCTCTCGCCGTACGACGGCATCTCCATCGGCATCCTCTCCGCGCTGAAGTCGGACGACTACGGCTCCAAGGACAAGCCGCTGCCGATCGTCACCGGCCAGGACGCCGAGGTCGCCTCGGTGAAGTCGATCATCGCCGACGAGCAGTCGATGACCGTCTACAAGGACACCCGCGAGCTCGCCAAGGTCGCCTCGAGCATGGTCGACGCGGCGCTCAACGGCAAGAAGCCCGAGGTCAACGACACCAAGACCTACGACAACGGTGCCAAGGTCGTCCCCGCCTACCTCCTCACGCCGGTGAGTGTCGACAAGACCAACTACAAGAAGGAGGTCGTCGACACCGGCTACATCAAGGAAAGCGACCTCAACTAACCACCCGCCCACTCTGATTGGAAGGCACGACCATGGCGGGACCCGTCCTGGAAATGCGCTCGATCGTCAAGACCTTTCCCGGCGTCAAGGCGCTGTCGGACGTCACGCTGACCGTCCAGCAGGGCGAGGTCCACGCCATCTGCGGGGAGAACGGCGCCGGTAAGTCGACCCTGATGAAGGTCCTCTCCGGCGTCCACCCGCACGGCACCTACGAAGGGGACATCCTCTTCGAGGGCGAAGTCTGCGAGTTCAAGGACATCCGGGCGAGCGAGCAGCGCGGCATCGTCATCATCCACCAGGAGCTGGCGCTGTCGCCGTTCCTCTCCCTCGCGGAGAACATCTTCCTCGGCAACGAGCACGCCAAGGGCGGGTTCATCGACTGGCGGGAGACCCTGCGGCACGCCACCGAGCTGCTGCGCCGGGTCGGTCTCTCCGACCACCCCGACACCCGCGTCGCCGACATCGGCGTGGGCAAGCAGCAGCTCGTGGAGATCGCCAAGGCGCTGTCGAAGAAGGTGAAGCTGCTCATCCTGGATGAGCCGACCGCGGCCCTGAACGACGAGGACAGCGACAAACTCCTGGATCTGATCCTGGAGTTGAAGAAGCAGGGCATCACCTCGATCATCATCTCCCACAAGCTCAACGAGATCCGCAAGGTCGCCGACTCGGTGACGATCATCCGCGACGGCCAGACCATCGAGACCCTCGATGTGAAGGCCGCGGAGACCACCGAGGACCGGATCATCAGCGGGATGGTCGGCCGCGACCTGGAGAACCGTTTCCCGGACCGCACCCCGCACGAGCCGGAGAAGGGTTCCGCCCCCGCGCTGGAGATCCGCAACTGGACCGTGCACCACCCGATCGACCAGCAGCGCAAGGTCGTCGACGACGTGTCGATCCAGGTCCGGCGCGGCGAGATCGTGGGCATCGCGGGCCTGATGGGCGCCGGCCGCACCGAGCTCGCGATGAGCGTCTTCGGGCGGACGTACGGCCGTTACCACGGCGGCACGGTCCTCAAGGACGGCAAGGAGATCCGTACGAAGTCCGTCCCCGAGGCGGTCAGGCACGGCATCGCGTACGTCACCGAGGACCGCAAGCACTATGGCCTCAACCTCATCGACACCATCAACCGCAACATCTCGCTCAGCGCGCTGGGCAAGGTCGCCAAGCGGGGCGTGGTCGACGAGCACGAGGAGCGGCAGGTCGCCGAGGGCTTCCGCAAGTCCATGAACATCAAGGCGCCGACGGTCTTCGAGCCGGTGGGCAAGCTGTCCGGCGGCAACCAGCAGAAGGTCGTCCTCAGCAAGTGGATCTTCGCCGGCCCCGAAGTGCTGATCCTGGACGAGCCGACGCGTGGCATCGACGTCGGTGCCAAGTACGAGATCTACACGGTCATCGACCAGCTGGCCGCCCAGGGCAAGGCGGTCGTCTTCATCTCCTCCGAGCTGCCGGAACTGCTCGGCATGTGTGACCGCATCTACACGATGGCCGCGGGGCGGCTGACCGGCGAGTTCTCGCGGGCCGAGGCCTCGCAGGAATCGCTGATGCGTCAGATGACAAAGGACAAAGAGGTATCCCGATGAGCACGGATGTGACCGCCAAGACCCCGGCCCCCGCGCCGTCGGGCAAGAGCTCAGGGGCCGCGGGCGACGGCCTGCTCCAGCTGGTGCTGGACGGCATGCGCCGCAACATGCGGCAGTACGGCATGCTGATCGCCCTCGGTCTGATCGTGGCGCTGTTCGCCGTGTGGACCGAAGGTGACCTGCTGCTGCCGCGCAACGTCTCCAACCTGGTGCTGCAGAACAGCTACATCCTGATCCTCGCGATCGGCATGATGCTGGTCATCATCGCGGGCCACATCGACCTGTCGGTCGGCTCCTTGACGGCGTTCATCGGCTCGATGGCCGCGGTGTTCATGGTCAAGAACGATCTGCCATGGCCGGTCGCCGTCATCCTCTGCCTGGCCATGGGCGCCGTCGCGGGTGCCGCACAAGGGTTCTTCATCGCCTACGGCGGCATACCATCCTTCATCGTGACCCTCGCGGGCATGCTGATCTTCCGCGGTCTCACCGAGATCTTCCTGGAGGGCCAGACCCTCGGCCCGTTCCCGGAGGGTCTGCAGAAGGTCGCCAACGGGTTCCTGCCCGAGGTCGGCCCGAACACCAACTATCACAACCTCACACTGCTGCTCGGCTTCGGAATGATCGCGTTCGTGGTCTTCCAGGAGTTCCGCGACCGCCGCCGGCAGCAGGAGTTCAACCTCGACGTTCCGCCCTTCAACCTGTTCCTGCTGAAGCTGGTCGCGCTCGGCGCCGCCATCCTCACGCTGACGATGCTGCTGGCCAGCTACAAGGGCGCCCCGATCGTGCTGCTCATCCTGGGCGTGCTGCTCGTCGGCTTCGGCTATGTGATGCGCAACGCGATCATCGGCCGCCACATCTACGCGATCGGCGGCAACCTGCCCGCGGCCAAGCTGTCGGGTGTGAAGGACAAGAAGGTCACCTTCCTGATCTTCGTGAACATGGGCATGCTCGCGGCCCTGGCGGGCCTGGTCTTCGCCGCCCGCTTCAACGCGGCCTCTCCCAAGGCCGGCCTCAACTTCGAGCTGGAGGCCATCGCCGCCTCGTTCATCGGCGGCGCGTCGATGAGCGGCGGCGTCGGCACGGTCCTCGGCGCGATCATCGGTGGCCTGGTCCTGGGCGTGCTGAACAACGGCATGAACCTCGTCGGCATCGGCACCGACTGGCAGCAGGTCATCAAGGGCCTGGTGCTTCTGGCGGCGGTCGGCTTCGACGTGTGGAACAAGCGCAAGGTCGGTAGCTGACAGGACCGGAAAGGGGGCCTCGCCGAAGGGCGGGGCCCCCTTCCTGCGAGAAGGGCGGGGAGCCACCCGTGAAGGAACTCTTCGGCAGGCTCGCCGACGGCACGGAGGTCCACAGCTGGTCGCTGGCCAACGGCGGCACGCGAATGACGGTCCTCTCCTACGGCGGCGTCGTTCAGTCCCTGGAGGTCCCGGACCGCCACGGCCGGCTCGCCAACGTCTCCCTGGGCTTCGACAACATCGAGGACTACGTCGCGGGGAGCCCGTACTTCGGTGCCCTGATCGGCCGGTACGGCAACCGCATCGGTAAGGGCCGGTTCACCCTCGACGGCAAGGCCCACCAGGTCGACGTCAACGACGGCGCGAACAGCCTGCACGGCGGCGCCAAGGGCTTCGACAAGCACGTGTGGGACGTCGAGCCGTTCACCAAGGGCACCGACGTCGGCCTGCACCTGCACCACACCTCCGTAGACGGCGAGATGGGCTACCCGGGCACGCTCAAGGTGAAGGTGACGTACACCCTCACCAAGCACGGCGACTGGCGCATCGACTACGCGGCCACCACCGACAAGGCCACCGTCGTCAACCTCACCAGCCACGTGTACTGGAACCTCGCCGGCGAGGGCAGCGGCACGATCGAGAACCACGAGCTGAAGATCGCCGCGTCCCGCTACACCCCCGTCGACCCGGGCCTCATCCCCACCGGTCAGCCGGCCCCCGTCGCGGGCACCCCCTTCGACTTCCGCCGCACCAAGCGCATAGGCGAGGGCCTCCGCGAAGCCCACGAGCAGTTGCGGTACTGCAAGGGCATCGACCACAACTGGGTGCTCGACAAGGGCATCTCGCCGCGCCCCGAGTGGATCGCGACCCTGAAGGACCCGTCGTCCGGCCGCACCCTGCGCATGGCGACCACCGAGCCGGGTCTGCAGTTCTACTCCGGCAACTTCCTCGACGGCACGCTCGTCGGTTCGGGCGGCAACGTCTACCGGCAGGGCGACGCGCTCTGCCTGGAGACGCAGCACTTCCCGGACTCGCCGAACAAGCCCGCGTTCCCGTCGACGGTGCTGCGTCCGGGGCAGACGTACCGCTCGACGACGGTGCACTCGTTCAGCTGCTGAAGCCCGTCGAGCCGTCCCCTCTGACGGTTCTTCACAGGTGGCACACAAGTTCTCACCGATTTCTCAGTGGTTGAACAGCGCCACCCCAGCCTCCGTATGTATGGGCGGCCCGTGCTCCCCCGCGCGGGCCACCCAGACACGGAGGTTCCATGGCCGACAACGTCACCTCGCTGTTCCGCAGCACCGCGGCACACAGCCCGTCGATGGCGGCGCTGACGCGTGAGGGCGGCGAGGGAGCCGGTCCGGTCGACTTCTGTATTCCCTGCAACCCGTACTTCCCGACGCCGGAGATGTTCCAGGACATGGGGGCCCGGCTGCGGGACATCATCACGTACTACCCGAGCAGCGCGGACACGATCACGGCCGAACTGTGCAGCCTGCTCCAGCTCCCGCCGCAGTGCGTGGCCATGGGCAACGGCTCCACCGAGCTGATCACCTGGATCGACCACCTCCTGGTCCGTGAGTCCCTCGCCGTCCCCGTCCCCACGTTCGGCCGCTGGACCGACCAGCCCATGGAGACCGGCAAGCGGGTCGACATGTTCCCGCTCCAGGAGTCCAGCGGATTCGCCCTGGACCTCGCCCAGTACGCCGAGTTCATCCGGGCCAGGGGGACCCGGGTGGCGGTCATCTGCAACCCGAACAACCCCGACGGCGGCTACCTCCACAAGCACGCGCTCGTGCAGTTCATGGACGCGATGGCCGACCTCGACCTGGTCATCGTCGACGAGTCGTTCCTGGAGTTCGCGGACGCCGAGCAGGAGCCCTCGGTGGTCCAGGAGGCGATGCTGCGCCCGAACGTCATCGTCCTGCGCTCCCTCGGCAAGAACTTCGGCCTGCACGGCATCCGCTTCGGCTACCTCGTCGCCAACCCCGCGCTGGCCGGCATGGTCCGCTCGATGCTGCCGAAGTGGAACCTCAACGCGTTCGCCGAGCACGTGGTGTTCATGCTCAAGAACCACGGCGCCGAGTACGCGCAGAGCCTCCATCAGGTACGCCGGGACCGCCTGGACATGGCCAGCCAGCTGTCCGCGCTCCCCGGTCTGACGGTCTACCCGTCCCAGGGCAACTTCCTCTTCGTACGCCTTCCCGTGGGCGCGGAAGGCACCGTGGTCCGCGACCGGCTGCTCACCGAGCACCGGATCCTGGTCCGCGAGTGCGGCAACAAGATCGGTTCGTCCAGCCGCTTCCTGCGACTCGTGGTGCGCCCCCAGGTGGACGTGCGTCGCCTGGTGTCCGGCCTGGAACAGGTGCTCTACGGGACCAGGAGGGGAGCCGCCGTACCCGAGCTGGGTACAGGGACCAACTACAGCTCGGGTACGGCGGCCGTGGATCGGTTGGTGAGTTCGACCAACGGGGCGGGGGCGCCGCTGGCCGCGCAGGCCATAGGGGTCGGCGGGATGCCTGCGGCGGCTCAGCCGCAACCCGCTGCCGCGCAGATGCCGACACCGATGCCGATGCCGACGCCCATGCCGGCGCCCGCGCCTGTCGCTCCGACCCCGATGCCGGCGCCCGCGCCTGTCGCTCCGACGCCGATGCCGGCGCCCGCGGCCGCCGCTCCGACCCCGATGCCGATGCCCGCACCCGCCGCCCCCGCGCCGACGCCGTTCCCGTCGCCTGTGGCGCCTGCCGCGGCTGTGGTGCCGCCCGGGCTCACGCCGCCCGGAGTGCCGGCTCGGGGTGGGCTCACGGCCGCGCAGGTACGGGGTACTACGGGGCCGGCGCCCGGCCTGTCGCCCGCCCCGGCGACCGGGTGGCCCAACAGTCAGAGTTGGCCGAACGCGGCCGGGATGCAGACCGGGTAGCGCCTTTTCGCCGCAGGGGGCGGGTATTTGTGCGACTGATCGATCGTCGTGGCTTGTCGCGCCCGCGCGGCGAAGCCGCAAATCGACACAGCCCCGCGCCCCTGAGGTCAGCTGTCCTACGCCGGGTTCAGGCGCCACTGTTGGCAGTTGTTGCCCAGCCAGCTCCACTGGCGTACGTCCGCCCCGTCGGCCGTTCCGCAGTTGGCGACGTCGGCGACCTTGCCGGTTGCCTGGTTGGTGATGCGGACGTAACCACCGTCAGTGGCCACGAACCGGAACCGCTGGCAGGTGTTGTTCAGCCAGGACCACTGCCTCAGGTCGGCACCGTCCGCGGAGGAGCAGTTCTCGGTGTCGAGGACCTTGCCGGTGGCGACGTTCACGAGTCGGTGGGTGTCGTCGCCCTGGTCCTCGAGGCGCCATTTCTGGTTGTTGCCGCCGCCGCATGCCCACTGCTGGACGTTGGCGCCGTCGGCGGTCGAACTCGCGGCCACGTCGAGGCACTTGCCGCTGTTGCGGTTGGTGATCGTGTAGGTGGTGGAGACGGTGGACGGCTCTCCGGAGGGACCGGTCTGGGAGGCGCCGAGGCGGACGGGGGTGCCGAGGTCGGGGGTGCCGTCGGCGTTCCAGGTGAACTTCTGGGCGCGGGTCGTACGCCCGTTGTCGCAGCCCTCGCTCGCGCTGTCGTTGGCGTGGTAGACGATCCAGTTCTCGCGGCCGTCGGGCGAGGTGAAGAAGCCGTTGTGGCCGGGTCCGTAGACCCCGTTGGCGTCGTTGCGCTGGAAGACGGGCGTGGACTTCTTGGTCCAGGAGGCGGCGGCGAGCGGGTCGGAGCCGGTGAGTTCGAGTTGGCCGAGCTTGTAGTCCGGGGTCCAGCAGCCGCTCGCGGAGTAGATGAGGAAGGTCCGGCCGCCGCGCTGGAGTATCTCCGCGCCTTCGTTGACGGTGCCGCCCTGCCGTTCCCAGGCGTACGTCGGCGTGGAGATCGTCGAGTAGGAGCCGCTGACCGTGTACGGGTTGGACATCGGCGCGATGACGAGGTTCTGGGTGCCGTTGGTGATCGCGCTGCCGAGCATGTACAGCCGGCCGCCCACGTTCAGGACGCTCGGGTCCAGCATCCAGGCGGAGTTGAGCCGGCCCTTGTAGGTGTACGGCCCCATGGGGTCGGAGCCCGCGCTCTCCAGCACGTGGCTGCGCTGGGTGGGGTTGTAGTCGGCGATGTTCTGCCCGGCGACGTAGTACAGGTACCAGCGGCCGTTGAGGAAGTGCAGCTCGGGGGCCCAGATGTTGCAGCAGCGGGAGGCGGCGTCGCCCTGCCAGACCTGGACGCTGGGGGCGGTGGCCAGGCCGGCCAGGGTGGTGGACTTGCGGATGGTGATGACGTCGGTCCAACTCGTCGTCACCAGGTAGTAGTTGCCGTCGTGGTACGAGATCCAGGGGTCGGCGCCCTTGACCGACTTGACGGGGTTGGCGAACGAGGCGGCACTCGCGGAGGGCTGGCCGATCGAGAGGGCCAGCAGCAGGGCCGCCAGCAGGGTCAGTAGGCGACGGGCCATCCGGTGCTCCAGTTCAAGAGGTTGATGCCCAGCTTGGGCGTGCCGTTGTCGTTGCCGTCGTAGTAGTGGTAGACGATCAGGTCCCCGTCGGCGTCGTTCATGATCGACTGCCCGCCGGGGCCGATGACGCTGCCGTGCGACTCCAGGACCGGGGTGCCGCCGTTGCTCATCATCGAGACGCCGTTCTTGTCGGTGTACGGCCCGGTGATGCTGGTGGCGCGGCCGACCTTGACCTTGTAGGTCGAGCTGGTGCCGGCGCAGCAGGTGTCGTAGGAGGCGAAGAGGTAGTAGTAGCCGCCCCGCTTGACGATGAAGGGTGCCTCGACGGCCTTGGTCCCGGTGGGGCGGGAGGCGAGCGAGTAGCGGGTGGTGTTGGAGCTCAGCTGCTTCCCGGTGGACGGGTTGATCTGGATCATCTTGATCCCGGTCCACCAACTGCCGAAGGACAGCCACCACTTGCCGTCGTCGTTCACGAAGAGGTTCGGGTCGATGGCGTTGTAGTCGCTGGAGGAGCCGGACGTGTAGACCGTGCCCTGGTCGGTCCAGCTGCCCGGCTGGCCGGTGGTGGAGGTGGCGAGGCCGATGGCGGACGTGTTCGAGCCGAACTTCGAGACGGAGTAGTACATCAGGTACTTGCCGCCGTGGTACGAGATGTCCGGGGCCCAGGCCTCCGGCACGGAGGAGTAGTTCGACCACCAGCCCGGACGGCCGGAGAAGGCGTCGGCGCCGTTCCTGAAGGCCGTGCGGTCGGTGGAGGTCTTGTTGGCGATGCCTCCGCCGGTGGCGTAGAGCAGGTACTGCCCGGACGAGGTACGGATCATCGTCGGGTCGTGAGTGACGACGTCGCCGGTGACGCGGCCGGGGTTGGGGTACGCGGACGCCGTGGAGGGGATCAGGGCGAGCAGGGCGGCGGTGGGGAGGGCGATCAGGGCGGTTCGTTTGCGGAGGGTGCGGGGCGTGCGGGAGGCGCGGGAGGTGGGGCTCATGCGAATCCTCCTTGCGGTGGGGGTGACAGGTCGGCAGATATCTGGCTGCCACTGGCCGATATCTCGAACAGTGCTCGCAAGTTCGAACGGACCGTAGAATCGAACCTCTTGCGCGTCAATGGTCCGCGCAGCATCAGCCGTAAAGATCGACTTCGGCGCGCACGGTCTTACCGGGCGCCCCGTCCCGCTCCACCACCTCCCACCGGTCGGCCAGCGCCTCGACGAGGACGAGGCCGCGACCGTGTTCGTCGAGGGGGTGGGGAGGCGGCACGTCGCCGGGTTTCGGGGGGTGGGACTCCGTACGGGTGTCACTGACCTCGATACGGATGCTGCCTGCCGGGAGGGACACCCTCAGCTCGAAGTCCCGGCCGGGGACCCGGCCGTGGGTGACCGCGTTGGCGGCCAGCTCGGCGACGATCACGGCGACGGCGTCGGAGGCCGTACTGCCGTGCGGGATGCCCCAGGTGTGCAGCTGGTTCAGAGCGAGGTGCCGGGCGAGGCGGGCGCCGCGGGGAGTGGCACTGAGTCGCTGGGTGAGCGGTACTGGCATGCGCTCAATCTGGCGGCCCTGCCGGGCAGTTCACCAGGTCGGCGCCGCGTACGGTGCGGGAGCGTACGCGGTTACCCGCTGGACAGTACGCGTGACTGACCGTGACCATGTGCTGCGGGAGGTGACCTGCCTTGGTCGAGTGTGGTGAGCCGGAGTCGTCGGACAGTCTGCGGACGTTCGGGGCGGTTGTACAGGCCCTGCGGGAGCATGCGGGGTTGAGCAGGGAGGAGTTCGGGGACCGGGTGGGGTTGTCGAAGCACACGGTGGCTTCGCTCGAGTTGGGGCGGAGGATGCCGGATCCGACGTTCCCGGAGCGGTCGGAGCCGGTGCTGGGGAACACAGGGGCGCTGACGAAGGCGGCGCAGCATCTGGCTCGGCAGCCGGGGTTGGCGGCGTGGTTCAGGCAGTGGGCTCGACTGGAGAAGAGTGCGATCACTCTGTGCACGTACGAAAGCCGGATGATTCCAGGGCTATTGCAGACGAAGGCCTACGTGGATGCTCTGGCTGACGACCAGTTGCCTCCACTGGACGACACGCAGATCGAGGAACGGTGGGCCGCGCGGGCGGAGCGACAACAGCTGCTGCATGAACGGCCAAACACGGCGTTCAGCTTCATCCTCGAAGAGCACCTGTTTCTACGACGTACTGGCGGGGCGGAGGTGACACGCGGACTTGTCGATCACGTACTGGAGATCGCCGAACTGCGGAACGTCGAGCTCCAGGTCATGCCCCTAGTGCAGGAGTCGCATGCCGGGCTCCAGGGCCCCATGAGGCTTCTGGAGACTCCGGACAACAAGTGGTTCGCCTACTGCGAGGGGCAGGAGAGCGGGCAGTTGATCTCCGACCGGAAACTGGTCAGCGTGCTCCAAAGCCGGTATGCCAGGATGCGTTCACAGGCTCTCACCCCGAAGGACTCCAAGAGCCTGTTGCAGCGGATGCGAGGAGACCTATGAGCACCCCCAACCTGGCCTGGTTCAAGAGCAGCTACAGCAGCGCATCCGGCGACGACTGCATCGAAGTAGCCCTCGCCTGGCACAAGTCCAGCTACAGCAGCAGTGGCGACGGCGACTGCGTAGAGGTCGCCACCTGCCCCCACACCATCCACGTCCGGGACTCCAAGGCCCCGGACGAGCATCAGCTGGCGCTTTCGCCGGAAACCTGGGCGGCATTTGTCTCGCACTGCCGGAAGAACTAAAAACAATCGGGCCCCGGAATCAAATGATCCAGGGCCCGTCGCACATGTTTCGTCAGTGAGCGGCAGCGTGCGCGTGCACGCCCAGCGCGACGCCCTCCGGCGAGACCGCCGCGAAGACGTCGGCGCAGGCGACGGCGGACACGGTCTCGGAGAGACCGGCGACGCTGCCGGAGAGGGTGCCCGCGAGGCCGACGGCGGCGGCGCCGCCCGCCTGACCACCGGAGATGTTGTCCAGGACGGTGTCGGCGATCTCAGCCGTCTCAACCTGAGAGGTGAAGCTCATAGCCTGCGGTTCCCTTCGCGTGAACGTACTGCGATAACGGCGGTAGCTGCCCGATTCCCGTACCCGGAAATCCATTCCGGCGCCTCCGGCCATGCGCAGGATCAAAGCACCCTGAAGAGGAGACCGCCAGCCGCGCCGGGGCGACGCACGCCCCATTCCGGCGACCGGCTTCACCGCTATGACCGCAGGGTCACCGAATACGTCGACTTCTTCACGGGACCTGCCGCTTTACCGCGTACCTGGCTGTTGCTATCCGGTTTCCGAGGCGGACACTTCGGCGACAAGACGGCGCGCGGCGACCGGGGCCTGTGAACGACAGGCCCCCGCATGAACACCTGGTGCGCTGGTGTGGACGTTTGCCGGAGGTTCGGGCCGGTCACCCCGAACGCCGCACCGCAGGAGCCGCATCACCGTCCAGCAGCGACATCCCCAACGGCGTCACCGTATGCAGTACGGCCTTCCCCGCCTTGCAGGTACTGACCAGCCCCGCCCGCCGCAGAATGCCGACGTGATGGCTGGCCGTGGCCGGGGAGACCCCGGTGTCGTGGGCGAGTTCCGTGGTCGTCACCCCGTGCTCCGCGACCGTTTCGAGGATCCCGGCGCGGGTGCGGCCGAGGAGGGCGTTCAGGGAACGGAGCCCGGTCGCGCCGCCGCTCAGGACCGTCTCGTGGGTCATCGGGTAGACCACGACACACGGCAGGGCGGGATCCTTCAGCAGGGTCGGCTTGCGCCAGCAGAAGTAGGAGGGGAGGACCAGCAGGCCCCGGCCGTCGAGCCGGATGTCACGGTCCGTCGCGCCCAGCCCGGTCACCTCAAGGACCGGGCGGCGCCAGACGAGGCCGGGGTGGAGGGCGCCGAGCAGGGCGCCGAGGTCGCCGTCGGCCAAGTACCGACCGTGGACGGCCCGTTCGGCGTCGAAACGTGAACGGACTCGGCCCCACCAGGGCGCCAGCGCGGTCGCGAAGTACGCCCGGAACGCGCGCGCGAGATGGACGACGGCCGCCTTGTCACCGTCGGCGAGCGGCCTCGCCCAGGAGGGCAGTCGCCGTCCGGCGCGGGACAGTTCCACCAGGTCGCCCCGGAGCCGCTGCCTCGGCGTCGACAGCAGGGCACCGAGCCCGGCGTCCAGGCCGCCCGCGCCGGCGGCCGGAGTGAGGAAGTCCGCCGAGTAGCCGACGGGTGGGGCGAGACGGAGCAACGGCCTTACCGCCGTGGGTAGTTCGTGGCGCACTCTCCCCCGCCAGCCGCCGAAGACTGCGGAGCCGGTGTCCGTCTGCAGCATGTGCATGCTGAGCAGCGCCTCCCACATGGGGTCGGGAGCCTGCGCCAGCCTGATGCCCGCGAGATCGTCGTCGGTGAAGTGAATGCGTACCGCCATGTGAGCCATCCCCGTTCGGCACATCGTGCGTGCCCTCACATGGTCCGAGGATCTTCGGCTCTTGCCATCCTCAGATGTCATGGGGCTGTCCCCCTCCGGGCAGAGGGGGACAGCCCAAGTGGCCGTAGACCCGTCAGCAGGGCTCGACGGAACTCACCTGGTCACGCACCGGCGACGCCAGGTCCAGCGCCTGTCCGTCCAGGATCACCTGGATCTCGTTCTCGTAGTTGGCATCCCGGTACAGGCACCAGTCGTCGCCGGAGATGTTCTTCACCGACCACACGTGGTCGTTGAGGCCGCCCGGCAGCTGGCCCAGGTTGGACGCGCCGTCCGACAGCGAGTAGTGCGCGCCGCCGCCCTGGCCGTCGTGGTAGATGCAGAACTCGGACGGGTCGCAGGGCCAGGTGGCCGGGTCGCCGGCCGCCTGCGCGGACGTGGGGACCGCCAGCATGGCGACGCTGCCGACGAGGGCGGCCAGGCCGAGGGAGAGACGGTGCTTGCGGATGGAACGGATGGACATGAGGTCTTCCTTTCCCCGTGGTCTTGCGTACGACGTCCAGCCTGCGGTGCGGTGCCCGCCCCCGCACCCGCCTTCGATCTGGATCGAATCGAACCCGTACGGCGGACTTGCTGAAGACCGGCACCGACCGTCACCTGCAGGTGAGACGCCAGAGTGAGGTGACTCCCGCGGCGCGGGCGGCGTGGAGGGGGTCGGCGGTGTCCCTCGCTCGTGGGTGCCGCGGCCTGGTGTCGGTTCTGTCCACGACACGCAGGCCCGCCGCCTCGATGTCGGCCAGCAGTTCGCCGCGCGTCCTGAGTTCGAGATGCTCGGCCAGGTCCGACAGGACGAGCCATCCCTCACCTCCCGGTTCGAGATGGGCGGTGAGCCCGTCCAGGAAGCCGCGGAGCATGCCGCCGTCCGAGTCGTAGACGCCCTGCTCCACCGCGGAGGTGGGACGGGCCGGGATCCAGGGCGGGTTGCAGACGACGAGGTCCGCGCGCCCGGCCGGGAAGAGGCAGGGGCCCACGATGTCGATGCGCCCGGTGAGGTGCAGTCGGCGGACGTTGTCGCTCGCGCAGGCCAGGGCACGGGGGCTGATGTCAGTGGCCACGATGTGGTCGATCCCCCGGCGGGCCAGGACGGCTGCGAGCACTCCCGTCCCGGTTCCGAGGTCGAACGCGGTGCGGCGGCCCGCGTGCCGGCCTGCGGGCGTGGGCAGTGGTGCCCGTGCGACGAGGTCGACGTATTCGCCCCTGACCGGGGAGAACACGCCGTAGTGCGAGTGAAGGCGAGCGGCGAGGGCCGGTACCTCCACGCCCTTCATACGCCACTGGTGCGCTCCGGTCACACCGAGCAGTTCCGTGAGCGAGACCGCCATCGCCTGGGACGGCGGACCGTACGCCTCGCTGCACGCCTGGCGCACATCAGGGGCTCTGCGCAGGTTCAGGCGGTAGTCGTCCTCCAGCAGAACGAGAAGCCTGCCCAGCACGCGGGCCCGGTGGTTGCGGGACCGGCGATGCAGGCGGAAGGCCTCCGCCGGGCTGGCTGCCGGCCCGGCAGACTTCCGGTTCCGGTTCCGGGTCCGGTCGATCCGGCGGCCCATCGCCTGGAGGAGTTGACGTGCGTTGTGGAAGTCGCCCCGCCACAGCAAGGCGGTGCCTTCGCAGGCCAGTCGGTAGGCAGTGTCGGCCGGCATGCGGTCGTCGGCGTTGATGACCCGACGGGGCGGCTCCGTCGCGTTCTCGGAATGCCAGTGGGCGGAACGGGGGGTGTTCTTCTCGGTCCAGTGGATGGCGGACACTGGGGTACTCCTCGTGATCGAAGTGATCGAACGTGCGGGGCACGAAGAGCACTTCGACGAGGAGCAGGGCAAACGGCCCGTGCTGCGGCACGGGCACGTGTGTCAGGGCAGGTGGGGCTACCGCTCCCGCGTCGAAGCGCGCGAGGAGAAGTCGCCGAGAACCATGCCGCGGGTCATGACCAGCCTTTCAGACAGATGACGTCAACAGGGTTGCACAGCCGCGTACTTGTGGGTGCCGGTGCCGGTGCCGGTTTCAGCCGGACATACCCCCGGCGAACGGCATCGTCTGCCACTGGTCGACGGCCGGCTTGAGGTACTCCACCAGCTCGGGCAGCTGCGGCACCAACGTGAGGGAGGCGATGATCCGCAGCATCCCGACGGCGTTCACGAAGCTCAGGACGTCCTCGTTCAGCAGTCTCGTGCCGTTGCGCCGCGCGCCGCGGTTGTAGGCGGCTTCGTGGACGGGCCCGAGGGCGGCCAGGTCCCACTCGACGGGGCCCAGGGTGACCAGCTCGAAGTCGGCGTAGAGGTCCCCGTCCGTCCCGGAGAAGATGTTCGCCGGCGGGGAGTCGCCGTGGACGGGCTGGAGCTCGACCCCCGGGAAGGCTTCTTCGAACGCCGTGCGTGAGCGCACGAGAGGTTCCAGGAACCGCCACTCGCGGCGTGCGCGGTCCAACTCGGCTGCACCGATGAGGCCGGGGGACTTTTCGAGCAGTGCAAGGCTTTCCGCGATGAACCGCGGGTCGGCCGCGGACAGAAACGACAGACGGCCCGGGTACCCGCGCATCGCGGCGTGGAGGTCGGCGACGCTCTCGGAGTTCGCCACGTAGTCGGGTTCCCTGTCCCGGTCCTCGTCGACGAACTGCCAGAACGTCATCGAGAATCCGTCGGGCCGAACCGGTTCCCGTGGCACGAGAGGGCTTGGAGGGATCACGGGGGTCCCCTGGTCGGCGAGCCATCGTGTCACGTCGAGTTCCGCCCGCTGGCGGCGTCCGAGGGAATCGAGGTCTTCGTAGTGCGGCAGGACGGTAGGGATCCGGGCCACGACCGGTGCGGGCGCCAGATGGACCACGACCGAGAAGACATCATGGAGCACGGTGGCATCAGTCACGGTGAGTCCGAGATCGCGCCCTGCTCCGACGGCCGCGTCGACGGCGGCGGAGGTGCGGTGGGTGGCGGAAACCATGACCTCACCATGCAAGACGATGCGTATCGTCTCTACTCGCGTCCCTCAACCACCGTGACTCACAAGGAACTTGACGGATGCTCAGATGCTCACTTTGCCCAACTGACAGCTCATCAACAGCCTCCCTCCCTACGGTGCCGTGCCCATGACAGACACTTCGAGGGAAACCCCCACCCCGATCGGCCGCCGCACCGTGCTGATCGCCACCGGCGCGGCGGCCGCCTCCCTGGCCGTCACCGCCGCCGCACCCGAAGCCCCCACAGCCGAGGCGGCCGGCACGGCGCCCGTCGCCGCGGCCGTCTGCACCCTCACCAAGGAGATGACCGAAGGTCCCTACTACCTGGACGGACAGCTGGTCCGGGCCGACATCAGCGAGGACAAGACCGGCATCCCGCTGGAGCTCACCCTCACCGTCGTCGACGACGACACCTGCGCGCCCCTGAACAGCGCGCTGGTGGAGATCTGGCACTGCGACGCCCTCGGCGAGTACTCGGGCTTCGTCGGCAACAACGGCCACGACGAGCCCGACAACGGTACGTTCCTGCGCGGCGGCGTGCTCACCGGGTCGGACGGCGTCGCGCGCATCACGACGGTGTACCCGGGCTGGTACCGCGGCCGCTGCGTGCACATCCACGTCAAGGTGCACACCGACGTCACGCTCACCGACGACGGCTCCTTCACCGGCGGCCAGGAACTCCACACCGGCCAGCTCTTCTTCGACGAGACGATCACCACCAGAGTCGCCGCGCTCGCGACCTACGCCGCCAACACCGTCCCGCGCACCACCCTGACCCAGGACGGCATCTACGACGACGGAGGCGCCGCGTCCGGGCTTCTCACCCTGACCGCCCTGGGCAGCGGCCCCTGGGCCGGCTACGCGGGGACGCTCACCCTCGGAGTGGAGAGCTGACCCGACCCCGACGGGACAGGTGTCAGGCCGTGCCCGGACTCTGCAGCACGCTGCATGCCACCGGGCACGGCCTGACGTATCCGTAGGACTACTTCTCCGGGCACTGCTTCCATGCCAGGTAGTACACCGTGCTGATGTCACCGTCCGTCGAGTCCATGGTCATGAAGCTGACCTTGCTCGGCGAGGACGAGCCGAGGTTCACTCTCAGCTCGGTGTTGATGTTGAAGTTGCGCTGCACTCCACAGGGCGCCCAGACCAGCTGGGCCCAGTCGGTCTCGTCGGTGGCCTGCCAGTTGTCGTTGAGCGGGCCGCTGAACGGGTGGCTGCGGAACTGGGTGTTCGGCGAGCCCTGGAAGTAGTACGAGGCTCTCTGCATGGCACTGGCGCCGGGCTGGAGGGCGGCGAAGCCGCGGTAGTCGGCGCTGGCGATGGCGTAGGTGAAGCCACCGGGGACGTGCACGACCAGGTTGAGCTGGCAGTTCTTACGGAACGCCGTGGGGTCGGAGTTGCCGCCGACCTGGGCGAGGTAGTCGCTGTACGTCACCGTGAACGCGGTGTTGTCCTCGGAGACGGCGACGGCGGTGGTGCCCTGGGGGCAGCCGGAACCGTTCACCGTGGCGACCTTGATGACGATCTTGTCCGGCGGCGGGTCTTCGAACGCCGGGGTCGCCTCCGCGGGCAGCGCCGCGGTGAGCAGAGCGGCGAGTGCGCCGCCGCTCAGCAGGAATCGCAGGAGTCCACGTGCCATGGAGCTCTCCTTGGGAATGGGGGGTGGCTGTGCCCCAGGCCCGCGCCCACCTGTTGAATCTTTGAAGAATCAGTGGGGTTTCTGTGAAGGCCGGAGGCGTACGCATCGTAGGAGTTGCGCGAGCGGCCGACAGGGCCAACTCCAGCCATTCACCGCGCTGTTGAGCGACGCGCCCCCAGGTGGCCGATTCCTTTCGGTCAGGCGCCGACGGACTGGCGCTCCGCCAGCGGCTCGACCCCGGCCGACCGCGACTCCTTCAGATGGGCGCGGATCGAGTACGTCAGGGCGGCGGCCCACAGCCCGTACAGGGCGACGTACACCGCCACGGCCGTGATCCCGGAGACCGCGAGCCAGTCGCTGTTCAGCAGGGTGCGGACGTTGGTGACGAGGATGACGCCGCCCACCGCGGAGCCCAGGACGCGGGGTGGCAGGACGCGCACCAGCCAGGCGGCGATCGGCGCGGCGACCAGACCACCGGCGAGGAAGGCGGCGACCCAGACGAAGTCGATGCCCTGCGAGCCCAGCGAGAACAGGAAGCCGAGGCTCGCGGCGACCGCGACCAGGAACTCGCTGGTGTCGATCGAGCCGATGACCTTGCGCGGCTCCATCCGGCCGGAGGCCAGCAGGGCGGGAGTCCCGACCGGCCCCCAGCCCCCGCCGCCCGTCGCGTCCAGGAAGCCGGCGACCAGTCCGAGCGGGGTGAGGAAGCGGCGGCGCAGGGGCAGGCCCACGCGGTCCTTGGGCAGGCCGCGGAAGGTGAAGCGGGACATGACGTACACGCCGAGGCCGAGCAGGATCAGGGACATCAGCGGGGCGGCCACGTCGGTGGACAGCTTCGACAGGACGGTCGCGCCGAGGAAGGCACCGACCGCGCCCGGCACGCCGATCTTCCCGACGACCTTCCAGTCGACGTTCCCGAAGCGCCAGTGCGAGGCGCCCGACATCAGCGTCGTACCGATCTCGGCGAGGTGGACCGTGGCGGAGGCGGCGGCCGGGTTGGTGCCCAGGGCCAGCAGCAGCGTGGTCGAGGTGACCCCGTAGGCCATACCGAGGCTGCCGTCCACGAGTTGGGCGCCCAGGCCCGCGAGGGCGAGCAGTATCAGCGTGCGCATGCGGCCGGTCCCGTCTTTCCGAGGTTTCCTACCGGGTTGATAGGGATGGACGGGACCGGACCTTAGGGCATCAGGCTGGGGGTGAGCTGTGAGCGTCCGTGATGTGGGACGCAGGTCCAAGGGGTGGACCTGCGTCGCCTCAGGCCAGCCGGATCACGTTCCACGACAGCGGTTCCAGTACCGCGGTGAGGCGGCCGTCCTTCAGCACCGTGCCCTCGACCGGGTGCGGGGCGACCCGCTCGGGGTCGTCGAGGGTGTTGCGGGCGTCCGGGTCGGCGTCCGCGAGGGCGCTGTGCTCGACGACGCGCGTCAGGTCGAGGCCGTTCAGGGCGACATCGAGGGGCAGTTCCCCGGTGCGGCCGCGGTTCACCGCGAACACGGTGACCGTGCCGTCCTCGGCGCGCACCGCGGTGGCGTGCAGCAGGTCGGCCTCGCCGTACTTCTTCGTCTCGTACGTCGGTGAGTCGACCCGTACGTCCAGGACCTCGCCGCGGCCGTACTGCGAGGCCTGCGCGAAGGGGAAGAACGTCGTCTGCCGCCACGCCGGGCCGCCCGGCTCCGTCATGATCGGCGCGATCACGTTGACGAGCTGGGCGAGACAGGCGACGGTGACGCGGTCGGCGTGGCGCAGCAGCGCGATCAGGAGCGAGCCGAAGACGACCGCGTCCAGGACGCTGTAGTTGTCCTCCAGGAGCCGCGGGGCCTCCGCCCAGTCCCGCGCGCCGGAGTTCTCGATCTCGTGCCACTCCGAGATGTACCAGACGTTCCACTCGTCGAAGGAGAGGTTGATCTTCTTCTTCGACTTCAGCTTCGCGCCGATGTGGTCGGCGGTGGCGACCACGTTCTCGATGAAGGACTCCATGTCGACGGCGGAGGCCAGGAAGGAGTCGACGTCACCGTCCTCGGGCTGGTAGTAGGCGTGCAGGGAGATGTGGTCGACGAGGTCGTACGTCTCCTCCAGGACCGTCGCCTCCCAGGCGGCGAAGGTCGGCATGGACTGGCTGGAGGAGCCGCAGGCCACGAGTTCGACGCCCGGGTCGATCTGGCGCATCGCGCGGGCGGTCTCGGCGGCGAGGCGGCCGTACTCCTGGGCGGTCTTGTGGCCGGTCTGCCAGGGGCCGTCCATCTCGTTGCCCAGGCACCACAGCTTGATGCCGAAGGGGTCCTTGTCGCCGTGCGCGGCACGGAGGTCGGACAGGGCGGTGCCCTCCGGGTGGTTGGCGTACTCCTGGAGTTCGAGGGCCTCCGCGACGCCGCGGGTGCCGAGGTTGAGGGCCATCATGGGCTCGGCCTGGGGGCCGACCTTCTTCAGGAACGCGATGTACTCGGAGAGGCCGAAGCGGTTCGACTCCGTCGAGCGCCAAGCGAGGTCGAGACGGCGGGGGCGCTCCGCTGCGGGGCCGACGCTGTCCTCCCACTTGTAGCCCGATACGAAGTTGCCGCCGGGGTAGCGGATGGCGGTGACGCCGAGTTCCCGGACGAGATCCAGGACGTCCTGGCGGATGCCGTCCGCGTCCGCGGTGGGGTGCCCGGGTTCGAAGATGCCGGTGTAGACGCAGCGGCCGAGGTGTTCGACGAAGCTGCCGAAGATACGGGGGTTGACCTGGCCGACGGTGAAGGCGGGGTCGAGGGCGAAGCGGGCAGTGCTCATTTTTGCCTTCCGAAGAGGGTGGTTCTGTTTCGTTGGCGGCTGCGGGTGCATCGTGGCTGGTCGCGCAGTTCCCCGCGCCCCTAAAGGACTCTCGGCCAGCCGTTCTTCGTCCAGCTGAGCCTGTTGAGGCCCAGCTTTGGCGTGCCCTCGTCCTCCGCGTCGTAGTAGTGGTACGCCAGGACATCGCGGCCCCTGTCCTTGAACACCGACTCGCCTCCTGTGCCGACGAACCGGCCATGTCCTGCCAACACCAGGTCTCCGCCGCCCTCCAGCAGCGGCTTGCCCGTGCTGTCGACGTACGGGCCGGTCACCGACGTCGAGCGGCCCACCCTGATCTTGTACGTCGAGTTCACGCCCGAGCAGCACTGGTCGTACGACGCGAAGAGGTAGTAGAAGCGGCCGTGCTTCACGATGTACGGGCCCTCGACCGCGTACGGGGCGTCGGGGCGGGTGGCCAGATGGTGGACCGGTGCTCCCGTGACCGCCTTGCCGGTGCTGCGGTCGAGTTCCACCATGCGGATGCCCGTCCAGTACGAGCCGAAGGACATCCAGAGGCGGCCGTCGGCCTGGACGATCGCCGGGTCGATGGCGTTCCAGGTGTCGGTGGTCTCGGAGGTGAAGACCTTGCCGTGGTCGGTCCAGGTGCCGGGCAGGCCCGAGCGGGACGTCGCGACGCCGATCGCCGAGTGGTTGGTGCCCCAGCTGGACACCGCGTAGTACAGCCAGTACCTGCCCGCGCGGTACGAGATGTCCGGCGCCCACGGGTCACCCGTGTCGTTGTACTCGTACCACCAGCTCGGCGGCTCGGCGAAGGCGTTGCCCGAGTCGGTCCAGTTCCGCAGGTCCTTCGAGAGCCGGGCGCCGATCACCCCGCCGGTCGAGTACGCCACGTACTGGCCGGACTTCAACCTCAGGACCGTCGGGTCGTGGATGATCTGCTGGCCGGAAAGGGGCAGCGGGTCGGGGTAACTCTCCGCCGCCTGGGCGGCGTTGGGGAGGAAGGCGAGGAAGGCCGCCGCGACCACTGCCGTCACCGCTCTGCGCACTCTCACTGGCCGGCCAATCCCGTGTGGGCCACGCCCGCCACGATCTGTCGCTGGAAGAAGACGAAGACGACGATCAGGGGGAGGCCCGCCATGAGGCCGCCGGCCATGAGCTGGGCCCACTGGATGCCGTAGGAGTTCATGACGGTCGCGATGCCGTTGGGCATGGTCATCAGGTCGGGGTTGTTGGTCACCATGTAGGGCCACAGGAAGTTGTTCCAGGAGGCGATGAAGGTGAAGATGCCGACCGCCGCCAACGACGGCCGCGCGAGCGGGACGACGATCGTGAAGAAGACGCGCCAGCGGCCCGCGCCGTCGATGAAGGCCGCCTCCTCCAGTTCGCGTGGGATGCCCTGGAAGAACTTGTAGAGGATGTAGACCATCGCGGCGGGCGCGCACTGGGGCAGGATCATGCCCCAGTAGGTGTCGACCATGCCCATCTGCTGGACGGTGGTGAAGAGCGGGACGCCGAGGACCGCCGGGGAGATCATCAGGCCGCCCATGACGACGCCCATGAGGACGGTCTTGCCGCGGAACTCGGTGCGGGCGAAGCCGTATCCGGCGAGGGCGCTGACGGCCAGCACCACGGAGGTGACGCAGACCGAAACCACCAGGGAGTTGACGAACCAGTTGGTGATGTTGCCGGTCTGCCACAGCCCCTTCCACGCCTGGGCCGTCCAGTCCTCGGGCAGCCAGTGCGGCGGGATCGCGGCCGCCTCCGCCTCGGACTTGAACGAGGTGAGCAGGGCCGCGGCGATCGGAGCCACGAACACGGCGGAGACGGCGACGCCGAGGACGGTGAGGATGATCTGGCTGGGCGTCCAGGGCCTGCGGGAGTTCTTGCGGAGCTGTACGGCGGTGGTCATCGGCCGCTCTCCTCACGGTTGCGCAGCAGCCACATCCGGGCCAGGGCGACGACTGCGATGATCACGAAGAAGACGATGGACATCGCGGAGGCGTAGCCCACGCGGTAGCTGGTGAAGCCCTGTTCGAGGGTGTACTGGACGAAGGAGCGGGTGCTGAGCTCCGGTCCCGGCGAGAAGTCCATCATCACGACGGCCTGGTCGAAGAGCTGCAGCGAGGCGAGGATCTGGAGGGCGATCACCAGACCGGTGATGTTGCGCAGCATCGGCAGCGTGATGTGGATGACGCGGTGCCAGGCGTTCGCGCCGTCCAGTTTCGCGGCCTCGTAGAGGTGGTCGGGGATGCCCTGGAGGGCGGCGAGGTAGAGCAGGAAGCTGAAGCCGACCGTCCACCACAGGGTCTCGATGACGATGGCGAGCATGGCGTACGACTTGTCGGTCAGCCAGGGCGTGTCGAGCCCGAAGGTCTCGTTGATCAGGCCGATGCCCTGAGTGAACAGCCACTGGAACATGTTGGCGGCGACGGTCGAGGGCAGCAGGAACGGCACGAAGAAGCACAGCCGCCACAGCCATTTGCCGCGTTCGATGTGGTGGGCGAGCATCGCGAGGAGGAAGGCGAGGACCGTGATGCAGGGGACGACCAGCAGCGTGAAGTAGGCGCTGTGGCCGAGCGCGTCCCACATCGCCGAGTCGTTCAGGGCCTCGCGGTAGTTGTCGAGGCCGACGAAACTCGCGCCGTCGCCGGAGATGTTGGCGTCCGTGAAGCTGAGGTAGACGCCACGCAGCAGCGGCCAGATCACGAACAGCGCGAAGAGTGCCAGGAACGGCGCGACGAACCAGCCTCCGTGCTGGAAGCCCTGCCGTCGGCGGACGGTCGCGGTGGCGGTCGCGGTCCTGGCGCGTGCCGGTGCGAGGGCGGTCTGTGCTCCGGTCGTCATGTGCGCGCTGGTCGTCATGCGACCGCACCTCCCTGCGCGGCGGTTCTGCCGTCCATCGGGTTCTTCGAGGCGAGGAGCTTGGTGAGGTGGCTCTTCATGGTCCGGGCGACCTTGTCCGGCCGGGCGGAGCCCATCGTGGAGGAGACGACCACCGGGCCGAGGTCCTGGGCGAGGACGCCGGTGGAGCCCGCGAACCACACCTTCGGCTCGGTGGCCTGGTGGTCCATGGCGCTGACGTACTCGTTCTGCGGGGTGAGCTTCTTGTACGCGGCCGTGGAGAGCGTCGGTGTGTACGCGGGGATGTGGCCGCCGGCCGCCCACTGCAGGGCGTGTTTGACGACGTAGGCGGCGAGTTGGTGGGCGGCCTCGTTGGTGGCGCCGCCACGGTCCGACTGGTGCGGCAGGACGAAGGCGTGCGACTCGGCGTGCGTGGCCTGCCTGCCGAAGACGGGGGGCAGCGGGGCCGCGCCGTAGTCCAGCTTCGCGCCGGAGAAGACCGGCACGGACCAGTTGCCCTCCCAGGTGAAGGGGGCGCCGTTGACGAACTGTTCGCCGGTGGGGGCGCCGGGGATGACGTAGCCGTCGGTGACGTGCCTGCGGAGGAACTCCAGGACCTGGGTGGCCTTGTCGGTGTCGAAGAGGACCTCGGTGTTGCCGTCGTTGAACCACCGGCCGCCGAGCTGGGTGTAGAAGGCGACGAAGAACCACCACTGGAAGTTCTGGTCGTTGGTCCACAGCCCGATCGTCTGCAGGCCCTTCTTCTGGACGGCCTTGGCCCGCTTCAGGACGTCGAACCACTCGTCGGTGGAGGTGACCGGGATCATCCGGCCGTCGTCGCCGAGCAGGTCCGCCTTCTTCAGCACGTCCTTGCGGTAGAAGCAGAGCTGGACGTGGATGTCGAGCGGGAGGGCGTAGAGCTTGCCGTCGATGATGCCGCGCCGCCACAGGGCGGGGTTGTAGTCCTGCTCGCGCACGCCGTACTCGGCGAGCAGGTCGACGTCCCAGGGGTCCAGGAGGCGGCCGGGTGAGAAGCCGGTGACCCGGCCCATGTGCATGACGCCGAGGTCGGGTGCGCGGTTGCCCGCCGCGGCCATGGCGAGCTTGGTGTAGAAGGGGTTGCCCCACTGGAGGGTGGAGTCCTTCACGTCGATGTCCGGATCGGCCTTCCGGAAGGCGTCCAGCATCGCGATCATGTTGGCGCCGTCGCCGCCGCTGAAGAGGTTCCAGTACCGCACCCGCGTACGCGCGTCGGAGGCGAGCGCGTCGGCCCCGGTCCCGAGCGCCGCGAAGCCGAAGCTGCCGGCCACCGCGAGTCCTCCGGCGGCGGCCAGAAGCTGCCTGCGATTCAGGCCAGGTCGTCCCATTCCCTGCCCTAACTGTTCGATATCTCGAATTGTGAACGTAACTTCGAACGGGACCGTAGGCGGCAAGCGCTTTCTAGTCAATGGGTCGTGCACGAATTGCGCGCGGCGGGGTGGGTGGGGCGGGGGTCGGCCGCAGGCCTGCGCCGGCCACGGTCGTTCCCGCTTGAACTACGGCGTCGGATCGCATGACGCGGACACGCGGGGCCGCGTAGGCTCGAACGGCTCGCCGGGCGGCGGGGGAAACAGGGGGTGGTATGGACATCGCGGGCGCGCGCAACAGGGCGGCCCGGGTCGCTTCGGTGCTAGGGGGTGTTTTGAAACACCCCCTACGGCTGCGGCGCTCACGCTCCGCCTCCGGAATGCGCGACCTGGCCTCCGATCTGAGCGCCGCACTGCGTACCAGACCTCACCCCCCGGCCGACGTCCGCGAGTTGTGCCACGCGCTGTGCGCGGAGATGAGCGCACGGCGCGGCGGGCGGCCTGTCGAGCTGCGGTTCGAGCGGTTTCCCGACGAGATCGAAGTGACCGGGCTGTGGGTGGAGTTCCAGGACTTCGACCTGGTCATCGTCGAGGAGCGGGCCGAGGCGATGCAGCAACTGGTCATCCTCGGCCATGAGTTGTGGCATCTGCACGCCGGTCACGGCCACCATCACACGGACGGTACGGCCGCCGCCCACGCCCTCGCCGGCACGCCCGGCTGGAAGGACGTCGCCCTCACGGTCGCCGCGCGCAACGGTTCCCGGGAGCGGGACGAGTCCGAGGCCGACGACTTCGGGCACCGTCTGGCGGCCGCGTTCCGGCCGCTGCTGTCGGGGCGGGGCGCGGAGCCGCCGCTCGGGCCGGTGCAGCGGTCGATGGGGTATCGCGGAAGCGGCAGCGGGGCCGGCGGCGGGAACGGGAGGGTGGAGCGGTGACCTGGGCGACCGGGCCGGCGTCGGAGCCGGCCGCCGCGCTGGCGTCGACCTCGGCGAGGCTCTTCGGTGACGTGCAGATCTCCTTCTGGATCCCGACCGTCGCCCTCACCGCCGCCCTGGCGATCAAGCTGCCGAGCATCGTCCGGATGTGGCGGGACCCGCTGCTGCGTGCCGTCGGCGGTCTGCTGCTGTTCGCCTGCGCCGTGTTCGTCTTCGCCGCCCCGAGCACCATCGCCTGGACCAACCGCGTCACCGGCGTACCGAACATCTCGGCGCCCTGGGTGTACTCGCTGATCACCGCGCTGTGCGCCTCCTGGCTGCTGCTGATCATCGCCTGGCGCAACGGCCTGGCCAACCGTTCGGCCGCGACGCGCCGCGCGACCCGCTGGGTCGTCTCCGTCTACGCGGGCGTGGTCGTCGCCCTGTGGGTGCTCTTCGCCCTCGCCGACGCCCCCGTGGAACGGCTGCGGGACCTCGACACGTACTACGCCACGACGCCGTTCATGCGCGAGCAGATCCTGCTCTACCTGCTCGCCCACACCGTGGCCTGCACGATCACCGCCCGGCTGATCTGGAACTGGATCCGCACCGACGGTCTGGACGGCTGGCTGCGCTGGGGCCTCAGGTTCCTGGGCGTCGGCTACGCGACGAACCTGCTCTTCGACGCGTCCAAGCTCACCGCCGTCACCGCCCGCTGGACGGGCCACGACCTGGACTGGCTGAGCACCGACCTGGCGCCGGCGGCGGCCTGTGTCTCCGCGTCCCTGGTCGCGGTGGGCTTCATCCTGCCGCACACGGGCCAGTACCTGCACGAGCACTGGCGGATCCGGCTGCGCCACCGTCACCTGCGCACCCTCTCCGCGCTGATGCGGTCGGTCAGCGCCGCCCGCGAGCCCTTCACCCTGCGCGGCACCGCGGAACTGCGGCTGATCCGCCGGGAGACGTTCATCCGCGACGCGCTGCTCCAGGTGTCCCGGCACCTCGACGAGAACCTGCGCGCACGGTCGTACGACGCGGCCCTCGGCCTCGGCTTCGGGCCCGCGCGGGCGGAGGCCCTCGCCGCGGCCGTGATGCTGCTGGACGCCGTCGACACCCGGCGGCGCTCCCCTGAGGCCGACGCCGGCGTCTCCCCGTCCGGCCCCGACACCGCGTATCTGCTGCGGGAGATCCAGGCCGTGTCCCGAGCCCTGCGTCACCCCGACGACATCGAGGCGGTACGCGCCCGAGCGACCGCCCCGGCAGAGAGTGCCTCCGCATGAACGAACGCCCCGCCCCAGACGTCAGAACCGCCGTCGTCCTGGGGGGATCCCACACCGGCATGCTCGCCGCCCGCGCGCTCGCCGGTTTCGCCGACCGCGTGGTCGTCGTCGACCGGGACGCCCTGCCCGACGGCCCCGAGCCCCGCAAGGGGCTGCCGCAGGCGCGCCACGCGCACATGCTGTGGTCGGGCGGGGTCCGGGCCATGGAGGAACTGCTCCCGGGCGTCACCGAGGTGCTCCGGGCCGCCGGAGCGCAGCGGCTGCCCGTCACGACGGACGTGGTCGCCATGTCGGCACGGGGCTGGTTCCGCCGCTGGCCCGAGTCGCACCATGTGATCCTGGCCGGCCGGGACCTGCTGGACGCGACGATCCGCGCGCAGGTCCTCGCCGACGAGCGCATCGACCTGGTCGACCGGGCGGAGGCCGTCGGGCTGACCGGCACGGCCGCCGCCGTGACAGGCGTACGCGTCCGCACCCACGACGGCACCGAACGCGCCCTGCCCGCCTGCCTGGTCGTCGACGCCACCGGCCGCGGCTCCGGGACTCCGAAGTGGCTCACGGCACTGGGGCTTCCCGCACCCGAGCGCCGCGAGGTCGACTCCGGACTGGTGTACGCCAGCCGCCTCTACCTCGCCCCCGAGCACGCCCGGGACGGCTTCCCGGTCGTCAACGTGCAGCCCGACCCGCGCGACGGCGGGCCGGGCCGGGCGGGATTCCTGCTGCCGATCGAGGACGGCCGGTGGATCGTCACCCTCTCCGGCACCCGTGGCGGCGAACCCCCCGCCACGGCCGAGGACTTCGCCGGCTTCGCCCGCGAGAAGCTGCGCCATCCGCTGATCGGCGACCTCATCGAGAACGCCGAGCCGCTGTCCCCCGTCTCCTGCACCCGCACGACCGTCAACCGCCGCCACTTCTACGAGCGGATGCCGGCCTGGCCGGAGAACCTCGTCGTCCTCGGCGACGCCCTCGCGGCGTTCAACCCGGTCTACGGCCACGGCCTCTCGGTCGCCGCCCAGAGCGCCCTGATCCTGCGTGACATGACGCGCCGTCACCCGCCGACGTCCCCCGGCCTGGCCCGGCGCGTCCAGCGGGCGGTCACCCGCCCGGTCGCCGCCGCCTGGGACATGGCCATCGGCCAGGACGTCTTCTACCCCGGCGCGACCGAGAACGGCCCCACGCTCAGGGAACGCCTCGTCGCGGCCTACGTGGCCCGCCTCATGCACACCGCCACCGGCAACGGCCGCATCGCCCGCCGGGTGACGGACGTGACGTCCCTGGAACGCGGCGCCGAGGTCCTCCTGACCCCGTCCGTCCTCCTCGCCGCCGCGATCGGCCCGCTCAAGCCGACGCTGAGCGGGCCGCCGCTGACGGCGGAGGAGCGGAAGGCGGGCGGGCTGGTCTGAGAAGGACCAGCCGTCCGGCTGCGGCAGCCCGGGACCGGCTGTCCCGCCCCGACCGGGGCCGCGACGAAGCCAGATCGGCGCGCGACAGGGAGAGCCGGGGTGTGGGGCGGCCGTCAGGGGCTGGCGCCCGGGGGCTTTCGAGTGTCTGGCGTGCCCCCCCGGGCGTCGGGCGGGGTCAGCCCTCGAAGGCCGGTTGCGGCAGGCCCTTGCCGGCGCCCGGGACCACGAAGACCGACCCCGCCAGCGCGGGCGGCGACGCGAGGCCCACGCGGGCCGTCGTGATGTACAGGTCGGTCAGGTCGGGGCCGGCGAAGGCGCAGGCCGTGACCCGGGGCACCGGAAGCGGGACGACGCGGTCCAGTTCGCCGGCCGGCGTGTAGCGGCGTACGGACGCGCCCTCCCACAGGGCCACCCAGACACAGCCCTCGGCGTCGACGGTGAGTCCGTCGGGGAACCCGGCGCCGTCCTCGATCCCGACGAGCGGGCGACGGTTCACGGCGCGGCCGTCGTCGGTGAAGTCGAAGACGTCGACGCGGCGGGTGGGCGAGTCGACGTAGTACATCAGCCGCCCGTCCGGGCTCCAGCCCGTGCCGTTGCTCACGGCCACGTCGTCGAGGATCACCTCGGCCGCGCCGTCACCGGTGATCCGGGACAGCGTGCCGCCGCCCGGGGCCTCGTCGTAGCGCATGGTGCCGGCCCACAGGGAACCGTCCGGGGCGACGGCGGCGTCGTTGGCGCGGCGGCCGGGGACGGGCTCGTGGTGCAGCCAGCGGAAGGTGTCGTCCGGGTCGAGCAGCCCGACCCCGTCCCGCAGGTTCAGGACCAGGCCGCCACCGGCGCGAGGCTTTACGGCGCCGACGTGCTGCGGGGTCGTACGGACCGAGCGACGGCCCGAGACGGGGTCGTAGGTGTGGATCCGGGACCTGAGGATGTCGATCCAGATCAGCCGGCCGCTCACCGGGTCCCAGGTCGGCCCCTCACCGAGCTCCGCCTCCGCCCGTACCGCCACCTCGTACGCGGCCTTCGTCATGCCACGCTCCGGTGTCCGAGCCGCTCCGACAGTTCGGCGGCCCCCTTGGCGGCGAGCTGCTCCAGTTCGGCGCGCCGGTCCTCGCTCCAGCGGATCATCGGGACGGAGATGGAGAGCGCGGCGACGACCTGCCCGGTACGGTCCCGCACGGGCGCGGCGACGCAGGACACGTCCGGGTTGGACTCCTGGCGCTCGACGGCGAGCCCCCGCTGCCGGATCCCGGCGAGGGCCTCGCGCAGGGCGGCCGGGTCGGTGATGCTGTTCGGTGTCATGGCGATGAGCTCGGCGTCGTCCGCGATACGGGAGGAGAGCTCCGGCTCGGGAAGGGAGGCCAGCAGCATCTTGCCGACGGACGTGCAGTGGGCGGGCAGCCGCCGCCCGGCGGCGGACACCATGCGCACCGCGTGCGTCGAGTCCACCTTGGCGATGTAGATGACGTCGGTGCCCTCGAGGATGGCCACGTGCACCGTCTCGTCGCAGGTCTCCGCGACGGACCGGGCGACCTGCTGCCCCTCGGCCGCGAGGTCGAGCTGCTCGGCGTACCGGCTCCCGAGCTGGTACGGCCGCACACCCAGCCGGTACCGTCCCGGCTGACCCGGGACCTGGACGATGTACGACCGGGCTGCGAGCGTGGTGACCAGCTCGTGCACGGTGGTGCGCGGCAGCTGGAGCTTGCGCACGATGTCGGGGGCGGACAGAGTCCCGTCCCCGTCGAGGAAGAGCTCGAGAATGTCGAGAGCCCGGGTCACGGCTGGTACGAGGCGTCCCACGTCCGGCACCCTCCCTTGGATGTCAGGCTGCGTTCGAAATTTCAACAGCCGATCGGAATAACGAACACAGGCTACTCAAAGTGCGTTTCCCCCGGCAATGGCCTTGCGCGGACCAGCTCGAAAAGCCTTGCGGCGTCTGCGGGCTTCGTGGATGTCGAGGACGCGCTGGTACTGCCGGTGGGCCTCGTGGACCGAACCCGTTGCCAGGTGAGCGTGGGCCAAGCGGGTGCGGATGTCCATTTCCAGCCAGTCGTAGGCGGGCTCTGTGACACGGGACAGTGAATCGTGCAGGTCCAGCGCCAGTCGGTGCAGGGCCAGGGCTGCTCGCGGATCTCCCTCGCTCTGTTCCACCGTGCCCAGCCGGGTCAGGCTGCGCGCGCAGAAGAAGACGTCCCCGCACTGTTCGCCGAGGTGGACCGCCTGCCGCAGGAGGTGCCTCGCCTCGCCGTGCCGGCCGAGGCGGAGGTGGGCGTCGGCGGCGAGGCTCAGTACCCGGCCGAGCACATGCTGTCGGCCGCCCGCCTCGGCATGGGTGCACGCGGCGGCGAAGCAGGCCAACGCCTCCTCGTCCCGTCCCGCGATCTGGTGCGCGCGCCCCTGGACGAGGCGAGCCATGGCGGCGGCCCAGTCGTCGCCATGGCGCCGGGAGAGGGACACTCCCTCGGTGACATGGGAGATCGCCTCGTCGGCCTCGCCCACACTGAGGGCGACGGATCCCAGCCCGGTGAGAGCCCGGGCCTCATCGATCGGGCGGCCGTGCCGCCGACTCAGCCGCAGCCCCTCGGTGAACAGGGTGCGCGCCTCGTGGTAGCGGTGCTGGTAGACGCTGGTGTAGGCCAGGCAGCCCCGCAGCCCGGTGGTCATGTGCTCGTCGTCGGCCTCGTCGACGCGCGCGAGCGCGGTCTCCAGGGCCGTCTGGGACTCGTGGTAGCGGCCCTGCCGTACGAAGTAGTCGCACAGCGCGTGGGCGATCCAGCAGGCGTGGTCGATCTCTCCGAAGTCCACGGCATACGCGACGACGTCCGGCAGCTCACCGCCCGCCGCGTCCAGCCACGTCTCCGCGTCCCGCCAGCCGCCGAACCTCCCCGCCGTCGGCCGGGGCCCCGTCGGGAACGCCACCGGCCCCCAGTCACTGGCCATCCTCGCCGCGTCCAGGAACAGCCGCAGCGCTGCCCTCCGCGCGGCCACCGCCTCCTCCGGCTCGGCCTCCGCCACCCGTCGAGCGTGCACCCGCACCAGGTCGTGCAGCCGATACCGGCCCGGCCGTGGCTCCTGCAGCAGACTCGTGTCCACCAGGCTCTCCAGGAGCCGCTCGGTGTCACGCGCCGGACGCCCCAGCATCGCCGCCGGCGTCAGCACGTCGAACTCGACCGTCGGCGCGAGCCCCAGCACCCGGAACGCCCGCTGCTGCTCGGAGGTCAGCTGGTCGTACGACAGCCGGAAGGCGGCCTCCACGCTGCGGTCCCCGGCACGCAGTTCGCCGAGCCTCCCCTCGTCGTCCGCCAGCCGGCCGACCAGGTACTCCACCGTCCATGCCCGCCGGTTCTGCAGCCGGGACCCGGCGATGCGCAGGGCCAGCGGCAGCCCGTCGCACAACCCCGCCAGCCGTCGCGCGGCCTCCGGCTCCCGGCTCGCGCGCTCCTCGCCGATCAGGTGCGTGAGCAGCGTGACGGCGTCCCCGCTGGCCAGCGGCTCCAGGGTGACCCGTACGTCCGCGTCCAGCTCGGCCAGCCGACGTCGGCCCGCCACCAGGACCCTGCTGCCCGCCCCCGCGGGCAGCAGCGGCCGTATCTGATCGGCGTCCAGGGCGTCGTCCAGCACGAGCAGCAGCCGTAGCGAACTGGTCGCCGCCCGCCAGGCGGCGGTGAGTTCGTCGAGGTCGCTCGGCAACTCGCCCTTGGCCGCGCCGAGCGACCGCAGCAACCGTTGCAATGCCCGGGCCGGGGACTGGCGTTGGTGGGTGCTGTGAGCGCGCAGGTCGATGAAGAGGCAGCCATCGGCGTGGTCGGCGCTGAGCATACGGGCCGCGCGAACGACGAGCGCGCTCTTGCCGACCCCGGCCGGGCCGTCCACCGTCATGATCGACACTGAGCCGGAGCCGGGCGCGGCGGGCGCGGTCAGCAGCGCCAGCTCGACCTCCCGTCCTGTCAACTTACCTATATCGCCCGGGAGTTCATTGACGGCGCCGACTCGAAGCCGAGCCGGGGACGCCCCGAGGAGGGAGCCGTCGTCCTGCTTCAGCACCGCCTCGTGCACCCGGCGCAGCTCTTCGCCCGGGGTGACGCCGAGTTCGTCCCGCAGCCGGATCCGCATGTCCTCGTAGGCGTTCAGTGCCTCCGCCTGGCGTTCGCATCCGTACAGGGCCCGGATCCGCAGGGCCAGCAGCGACTCGTCGTACAGGTCGGGCCCGGACACGTCGGCCAGGTCGTCCAGCGCCTCCCGGAACCGGCCCAGCAGAACGAGGCATTCCAGCCATGCGCGTCTGATCGCTCGCCGCCGCTCGGTGAGGCGGTCCCGCTCAGCGCGGGCGAAGGGTCCCTCCAGACCCGCGAGGGGTTCACCCCGGAACAGTCCGAGCACGTCACCCAACCGCTTGACCGCCAGGTCGAGTTGGCCGGTGTCCTTGATACGCAGGGCCGCCTCGCCGCGCTCGGCCAGGTCGGCCGTGTCGAGGCGGACGCCGTCGAGGACGAAGTGGTACCAGCCCTTGCCACTGCGGATCACCGACTCGGTGTGCGGGGTGCCTTCCGGATCGAGCACCCTGCGCAAGGAGTTGACGTGCGTGGGCAGCACCTTGGAGGCGGGCGGCTCATCTCCCCAGACCCCGTCGAGCAACTGCTCGTGGCTGACCACGGCCCCCTGCCTCAGCAGCAGCGCGGCCAGCACGGCCTGCCGCTTCACCGGTCCCAGATCCAGGCGGGCCTCGCCCCGCCAGGCCTGTAACGGCCCGAGCACCTCGATCCGCAGCCGAGAAGTCCTGCCCACTCGAGCCTCCGCTCCGCGCTTCATCGGAAATTCATCAGCATTGCAGCACCTGTGGCCAGGCTGACGAGCGTGACATCGCACAATCCGCACAAGTGAAGGTGACCGAAGTGACCGATGTTGTTCCGCCGGGAGGCGGAGCGTCTGACGTGTACGCGATAACCCTTGATCCGACGGCCCGGGTCTCCCCGTCCTGGCGGGTCGGCACGACCATCGACGGTCGTTACCGGGTGGAGCAGGTGCACCATCAGGGCGGCATGGGCCTGGTGTATCGGGTGCGGCATCTGTTGTGGGACACCGACCTGGCGGTGAAGCGGCCCCGGCCGGAGTGGTTCAGGAATACCGCTCACCAACAGCGGTTCACCGCCGAGGCGGAGACCTGGGTGTCGCTGGGACTGCATCCGCACGTCTGCACCTGCCACTACGTGCGCGCGCTCGACGGTGTCCCCTGCGTGTTCGCCGAGTACGTGCCGGGAGGCAGCCTCGCGAACTGGATCGCGGACGGCAGGCTGTACGAGGGCGGACCCTCGACGGCACTGGAGCGCGTCCTGGACCTGGCGATCCAGACGGCCTGGGGTCTGGCACACGCGCACGGCCGGAACCTCGTGCACCAGGACGTCAAGCCGGACAACGTGCTCGTGACTCAGGACGGTACGGCCAAGGTCACGGACTTCGGGTTGGCCCGCGCCCGTGCCGCCGCGACCGCTGGTGCCGCCGCACCAGATCCGTCACTTCCGCCCGGCGTCACGGTTCTGGTCCCCAACGGCGGGATGACCCCGGCGTACGCCTCGCCGGAGCAGGCGGACGGTCGGCCGCTCGGCCGGCGCAGCGACATCTTCAGCTTCGCGGTGTCGGTCTTCGAGATGTTCACCGGCGGCGTGAGCTGGCGCGTGGGGCGCGGAGTGGGGATGGCCCTCGACGCGTACCTCAAAGCCGGCGGGACGGGCGAGCCGCATCTGCCGATCCTCCCCGCCGAGCTCGCCGGCCTCCTCGCCCACTGCCTCGCCAGGGAGCCGGCCGACCGGCCCCGCTCGATGGCCGAGGTCGCGGCCCGCCTCAAGGACATCCACGGCGAGGTGACCGGCCGGGCCTACCCGCACCCGGAACCGGTCGAAGCCGACCTGCGCGCCGACGAGTTGAACAACCGCGGCGTCTCCCTGCTCGACCTGGACCGCACGCCCGAGGCGGAGAAGGCGTTCACGCAGGCCCTCGCGGCGGACCCGCGGCATCTGGGAGCGACGTACAACAGCGGACTGCTGCGGTGGCGGCGCGGCGACCTCACCGACGAGGACGTGATCAGCCGGATCGAGGCGGTGCGTTCCGACGCCGAGGACCCAGGGCAGGTACAGCAGTTGCTGGCCCAGGTGGCGGTGGAGCGCGGAGATCTGGCGTCGGCCCGCGAACTCCTGGAGGAGGTGGCCCAGGACCGGTCCAGGGAGCCGGAGGTCCGGTCCGCGCTGCGAGCCATCCGCTCGGGGCGGGTCACCAGCACCCGGGAGGTACCGCGGCACGAGGCACACCAGAACATGAACCACTACCTGGTTCCTGTCCGGCTCACGCCCGACGGCCGCCTGGCTCTGACCGGTGGCTATGGCCGGATCGGACTGTGGGACCTGTCCGACGGCCGGTGCCTGCTGGCTCTCGACGGCCACGAAGGGGACGGTCCCCACGCGCATACGAACACCCTCGACCTCACGCCGGACGGCCGTTTCGCCGTCTCCGCGAGCGACAGGGGTGAGGACGAACACGTACGGTTCTGGGACCTGACCACCGGACGCTGTCTGCGCACGCTCGCCGCGTCGGCCCAGGAGATCCGCCTGACCCCTGACGGACGCCTCGCCCTGTGGGGATGGTCCCGTGACTCCATCCAGGTCTGGGACACCCGCAGCGGGCGGCTCCGGGAGCCGCTCGCCGGGCACACGTCCGGCGTGGAGCGCGTGGAGGTGAGCGCGGACGGTCGGCGGGTGCTGTCCAGCGGCTGGGACCAGCAGGGGCAGTCGGTCAGGCTGTGGCACCTCGCCGACGGCCGGTGCGAACAGGTCCTGGCAGGTCACAAGGCACCGGTGTTCGCCCTGGCCTTCCATCCTGACGGGCGCACGGCGGTCATCGCCTATCGGGACGACACGATCGGACTGTGGGATCTGCGGGACGGCCGGTGCCGCCGTGTACTGAGAGGCAGGCGGGCCAACCTCATGTCGTTCAGCGCCGACGGCCGCTTCCTGCTCGCCGGCGACGACACCAAGGGCACGGTGAGCTACTGGGACCTGGAGAGCGGCCAGTGTCTGCGCACCTACCAGGACCTGCGGATCAACGCCCTCCTGCTGGACGCCACCAGGCCGGGGATCGGACACGCCGTCTGTGCCGAGAACCGCGAGGGCGTACGGACCTGGCCGCTGGATCTGCCGGAGGGCCACCCCGCCCCGCCGCAGCTGAGCCGTCCCCTCCCGCTCGCGGAACTGCGTGAGTTGGAGAACCGGGCGAGCGCGAAGGTCGCCGAGGCCGAGCAGGCCATGGCCGCGGGCCGCTACGCCACGGCGCACGACCTGCTCCACCAGGCCCGCGAGGTCGCCGGCCACGAACGCGCTCCGCGCGTGATGTCCGCCTGGTGGGAGCTGGGCCGGCACGCGGTGCGGGCAGGGCTGCGCACGGCCTGGCCCGCCCGGACCCTGGACGCGTCGGACGAGCACGTGTACGCGGTCGACCTGACCGCCGACGCACGGCTGGCGGTGTCCGCCGGCGCCGACTGGACCGTACGGCTCTGGGACCTGCGCAACGGCACCTGTCTGCGCGAACTGGCGGGCCACCAGAGCCCGGTCAGGTCGGTCTGCCTGAGCGAGGACGGGCGCCGGGTCCTGTCCGGCGGCCAGGACGGCACCGTACGGCTGTGGGATGTCGGTACCGGAACGTGCCGGCGCCTCCTGCGGACGAACAGGTTCCGGCCCGCGCCGCCGGTACCCGTGCGGTTCACCACGGACGGTCGAGGGGCCGTCGTCGGCGGCGGTGACGGCGCGATCAGGCTCTGGGATGTGGAGACCGGCGACCTCACCGGGACGCTGACCGGCCACGAGGGGCCGGTCAACTGCCTCTGGGCCGGCGCGGACGGCCGCCTTCTCGCGTCGGGCGGGTCCGACGGGACCGTACGGCTGTGGGATCTGGAGCAGAGCCGGTGCGTCCATGTCCTCGAGGGGCACAAGAGCGGCGTGACGGCGCTGTGCGTCGCCGCCGACGGCACGTTCGTCCTGTCCGCCGCGAGCGGATACGACCGGACCGTCCGCGTGTGGGACGTCGCCACCGGGGCCGAGGTGCGGTCCTTCGACGAGGGTTCGGCCTCCGGCGGGCTTCGGGTCACCGCGGACGGCCGCTACGCGATGTCCGCCGGCGCGAGCGTGGCGGTCTGGGAGGTCTCCAGCGGCCGCTGTGTGCGCACGCTCGACGGGCTCGACAAGGCGCCGGCCTGCCTGGCGACGACACCCGACGGGCGGGCGGTGCTCTCGGCGGACGGCGACGGCGACCTCCGGTCCTGGGCGCTCGACTGGGAGTGGCACACCCGTGAACCGGCCGACTGGGACGACGGCGCGCTGCCGCACCTGGAGGTGTTCCGGCGCCGGTTCGGTGCCCGGTGGACACCGCACGACTTCGACGGCCTGCTGCGGCGGCTCCAGGACGCGGGCTACGGCTGGCTGCGGCCCGAGGGAGTGCGGGCACGGCTCACACCATGACCGACCACGAGCAACACGGACACGGGCAACCACTGGCAGCAAGGACACGGAGGAATGTTCATGGGGGAGTTCCTGAAGGATTTCCGGGTGGACGTCGGGCGGCCCGATGTGTGGGCCACGAGCAAGGACCCGGACGCGCCGATACCGACCGGACTCGGAGTCCGGGCGCGGGCCGAGGAGTTGGCGCTCCGCGTCGCCGTGGCTCTCATCCGCGTCGGACCGCCCGAGTGGGAGTACCTGAAAGCCGAGTTCGCACTCACGGTCGGGGCCGAGTTCGCGAAGGTCTCCGTGTTCGACCACACCTGGACGACGATCGAGCCGCCGCGCTCCGTTCTCGGGCTTGTGCGCAAGCAGCGCGAGATCTCGGCCGAGCTCGGCGCGGGCCCCTGGTGGCGGCTGACGCTGAACCTCGACGACACCGGTGAGCTCTCCGTCGGCTACGACTACGGCAGCGTCCCCTTCCCCGACGATCAGTTGTTCGAGCCCGAGGAGTACCGGATGGATCTCGACGCGTATCCGCGAAGCGACCTGCCGGTGTGGCTGGCGGCGCACGTCTCCCACGACGCCCGGCAGGAGCGCACCCCGCAACAGGCGGCCACCCAGGTCCGCGCCGACCGCAGGAACAAGGTGTGGCCGACCCTCAGCGAGAACGACTTCCCGTACTTCCCGCAGATGTGGGCGCGCTGGGCGGTGATCTCGGCGGCGTTCGTCGCCGCCCGATCCGACTGGGGGCCGAGGGTCCTGCCCGGCATGGGCTGGTTCGAGAGCTCCCGCCGCGGCGGCTCCACGCTGTACCGGCTGCCCGGTGGGCGCGCGGTGCTGTCGGGGGGAGTGTGGGACGACCCCAGGCTGGACGCCGCCTACAACGACGGCGACGACCTGCCGGACCTCTACGCGGGCGCGCCCGACTGGGTCGCCAACCAGGTGCTCAACCCGCGAGCCGCCACCGGCCTGCTCTCGTTCTGCTACTGGTGGGACGCCGGGCGCTGGTACCGGGGCGACTCACCGTCGGCGGAAGCGGTGAGCACCTCTGTGCCGGGTCTGTGGACGGCCGACACCGCCGCGGGCATCGTCGCGGGGCTGGCCACCGGCTCACGAACGTCGGACACGGAACGGCGGGCATCGGCGGCGGAGCTGGTGTCAGCCGCCGAGGAGGGACATGTGACCCGCGAGACGCTGGTGAGTGTCTTCGGCGACGACGGCCGCCACGACATCGACGGCGCCCTCTACCAGCTCTCGCTCGCCGGCCAGGTGGTCACGGTGCCGACGCAGATGCACGAGGAGGACGCCATCGCCCGGGTGCGGGAGTACATCCTGGCCGTCGCCGGGAACAACCCGGGCTACGCGGTCTCGGACCTGGTGGCCGACAGGTTCAGCATCGGATGGATGGTCTATGTGCCTGTGCCGAGCGGCCAGATGGCCATCGGTCGGGCGATCTTCTACATCGCCGACGACGGCTTCCTGGTGCACTCGTCCTCCTCGGTCGCGCCTTCGACGTTCGTCGCCGACTTCGAGAAGCAGTTCCAGGCACGCCAGCAGGCGCAGTACTGACGCGCCGCCCACCGACATCCCCGCGCAGGAGCCGTCATCCCATGTCCCTATCGCCCACTGTCACCCTCACCCTCGTCAGCGGCCACCTCGACCGCGGCGCCTACGTCTTCGAGGAGCGCGGCACCTCCGTGGTCGGCCGCTCCGGGGACTGTTCACCACGGCTGCCCAGTGACGAACACCACCGCAACGTCTCCCGCCACCACTGCCTGCTGGACGTCAACCCGCCCGCCATCCGCATCCGCGACCTCGGCAGCCTCAACGGCACCTACCTCAACGGCCGCAAGATCGGCCAGCGGGCGAAGGACGAGACCCCCGAGGAAGCCGCCGGCCAGACCTACCCCGAACACGACCTCACCGATGGTGACCGGATCAGGATCGGCGACACGGTCTTCCGCGTGGACATCCACGCCGAGGACACCGTCAGCCGGGCCCGGTGCACCAGGTGCGGCCGTGACGTCGGCGACGAAGCGGGCTTCCTGCCGGGGGACTACCTCTGCGCCGCCTGCCAGGCCAGACCGGGCGCGATCCTCAGGATGCTTCTCGATCTGGCGCACCCCGGGCACGGCGAACTCGGCGTCATCGCCGGATACGCCCTGCTCCAGGAACTCGGCCGTGGCGGCATGGGTGTCGTCCATCTGGCCCGCCACGAGCCGTCCGGAAGGGAGGTGGCCCTGAAGGTGATGCTGCCGAGGGTGGCGACGCGTCCCGAGGCGCGGGAGCGCTTCCTGCGCGAAGCAGCGCTCACCAGGGCGCTGCGGCATCCGAACATCGCCGCGCTGGAGGGCGCCGGATACTGCGAGGGTGTCTTCTTCTTCACCACCGAGTACTGCACCGCCGGCGGCCTGGACACCCTCTTGCGGCGCAGCGGGGGGCGGCTGCCCGTGGACGAGGCCGTCGGCTTCGCCGTTCAGGCGCTGCGGGGGCTGGAGGCCGCGCACGGCCAGGGCGTGGTCCACCGTGACCTCAGCCCGTCCAACATCCTGCTGCACAAGGCCCCGGACGGCTCCCTGACTGCGAAGATCAGCGACTTCGGTCTCGCCAAGGCCTTCGACCGGGCCGGCCTCAGCGGTCTGACCCGTACCGGGGACGCCATGGGCAAGCCAAGGTTCATGCCGGCCCGGCAGGTGACCAACTTCAAGGACGCCAAGCCCGCAGTGGATGTGTGGGCCCTCGCCGCCTGCCTGTACAACATGCTGACCGGGGTCTACCCCCGGGACTTCCCGCCCGGCGAGGATCCCTGGCGGATCGTCCTGGAATCCCCCGCGATACCGGTGCGCGAGCGTGACCCGGAGGTGCCGTGGGCCCTCGCCGACGTGATCGACCAAGCACTACGGGAGGAACCGGCGTTCGGCTTCCACACCGCGGCCGACCTGCGGCAGGCACTCCTTGAGGCGACCCACGGCTGACGTGCGGGAGCCCCGACGGGAGCGGCCGGAGCGCGGCCGGGTACGCCCTCGCGAGTACAGGGGGTTACTCCCCCGGTCAGACGTGCCCACCGCCCACCCCCGGCATCGTGTTGTCCATGTCTTCCACGAGCTCTCCCTCATCCGCCACGAAACTGAGCCGCCCCCTCCGCCGGGCCGCTCTCGTCGTGCATGTCATCGCCTCCGCCGGGTGGCTGGGGCTCACGGTCGGGCTGCTGGCGCTCGCGGTCGCCGCGGTCACCACCGGGTCCGCGGTGACGGTGGAGGCGTCCGTGCGGGCGATGAAGCTGTTCGCGGACTGGCTGTTGCTGCCGGTCGCGTTTCTCACGCTGGTCAGCGGGCTGGTGCTGGCCCTGGGGACGCAGTGGGGGCTGGCGCGGTACCGGTGGGTGTACGTGAAGTTCTGGCTGACCCTCGCCACGACCGCGGCCACGGCGTTCGCCCTGCGGCCAGGCCTGGGGGCCAACGTGGCCGCCGTCGCCGCGGGCGGGCCGCTGCCGGATGCCACCGGGCTCATGATGGGGCCGATCGTGTCGCTGTCCGCGTATGTGTTCATGACGGTGATCTCGGTTCTCAAGCCCTGGGGCCCGACCCGTCGCGGGCGCCGTCTGCGCGCCGGGGCCGCCCCCCGCTCCCGGGCCGCCCGCCCCGAGCCCAGCCGGCCCGCCCGGCAGGACGCCTGACGGCAGGAGGCGAGGCAACCCTCCACGCCCCGGCGGCGACCAAGCAGGTGAAGTCCCGTCCCCCACCAAGGGAGTTCACCATGCGCACCCGTCTCGCACGGCTCGGTGCCGTGATCGCCGCGATCGTCGCGCTGGTCGCGGCGCCCGCCGTCACCGCGGCCCCCGCACAGGCCGCCGACCAGTGGAATCCGCCCGCGAACCTCGTCCAGCCCCTGGGCGAGGTCTGGAACCACGTCGAGTCGACCTACCCCGACCTCTACGGCTTCCGGAACTACGGCTGGGACCAGGTCATGGCCAACCGGGGCAGCGTCAACTACTGCGTCCGCTGGGAGTCCGACGCCCCGGTGAGCGCCGCCCTGCGCGACCAGGTCCACGCCGCGCTGAAGAAGCAGTTCGGCAAGTGGATGGCCGCCATGGTGGAGAGCAACGGCGCCGGGCACAACGCCTGGCCCTACACCAGCGTCCCTGTGAACATCGTCGGCTGGGCCGTCAAGAACCGGTCCACCCTCCAGTGGAGCGACAACTCCGTCGACATCTACGCCGGCCAGCTGGACAGCGGGGGCGCCCCGCAGTGTGCGCCCGACTGCGGCCGGTTCTTCCACCAGGACGGTAACTACTCCAAGTGCCCGGGCGGCGCCGCCCGCCACTACGACCAGTCGCTGTGGCTGACCAAGGGCTTCCAGGGCGGGGCCGGCGGTGACTGGGGGCAGCGGGTCGGGCAGGAGTACTTCACCTCCGCGCTCGGCCAGGAGAACATCCACATCTATCTGCACGAGGTCGGCCACACCTTCGGCCTCGACGACTTCTACGACTGGTCCCCGACCGGCCAGTGCTGCTTCGTGATGAAGGCCGGATCGGCCGCGCAGATCACCGAGTTCGACAAGTGGATGTTCCGGGACTTCTGGCGTCATCTGAAGAGCCGTTACGGGCTGTGAGCCGGACAGAGGCACAGCACCGGGGACAACGCGGCTAGCGGGGGCTCTCTCCCAGCGCCCCTCTCAACCGCTGCGCCCGTAACACCAGTTCCAGCTCGAACCGCCGGTCCGGGTCGTCCATCTCGTCGCCCCACAGTTCCCGGATCTGCCGGAGCCGATAGCGGACCGTCTGGGGGTGGACCCCCAGGCGGGCCGCCACCTCGGGTGCCCCGCCCCTGGTCTCCAGCCAGGCCAGTAACGTCTCCGCGAGCCGCCGCCCGTGGGTGGGTCCGCAGTGCCGCAGCGGGGCCAGGCAGCGCACCGCGAGGTCGTCGATCAGTTCCTCCGGCTGGAGCAGCACCAGCGCCTCGGTGTGCTCGGTGCAGTACAGGACGTCTCCGGCGGGGAGCAGACGCCGTTCCATGAGGCGTACGGCCGCCTCGGCCCAGCGCATGGACTTCGCGGCGTCGGCCAGGGGGACGGGCGGGCCGATCGCGCCGGACCAGCCGGCCAGGGCCCGGTGGAGGAGTTCGGGGCGGCCGCCGGCGTCGGGTTCGGGGACGACCATACGCGGTTGCTCGTACTCCATGTCGAGCAGCACGCCCTGTCCTACGGCCGGTGCCATCGCCTCCCGCGCCGGGCGCAGGAGGACCCCCACGGCGACCTTCTCGGGCAGCGGCCAGCCGATGCGGGCCGCCCGCTCGGACAGGGCGTCCGCCGGGTCGCCCCGGTGGTGTTCGGCCAACAGCAGTTCCATCAGGCGGCGTTGGAGGCGTAAGCGTTCGCCGGCCTGGCGGGCGGCCGCCTCGGCGTAGCCGCGCACGGACTGGTCGACGAGGCCGTCCAGGTATTCGTAGCCCGCGTCCACCAGCTCGTACATCGCGGGCGGCGGTATGTCGACGCGCTGCCCGATCTCGGCGAAACGGCGCCAGGCCAGCCGTACGCCCATCCGGTAGATGGCCTGGAGGGAGTCCAGGGAGCGGCCGCCCCGGCCCTCGCCGCGGCCGAACTCCTGGAAGACGCCGGGCGGGACGGTCGGGCGGCCCTCCGAGGTCTCCAGGTGCTGGACGAACACCTCGATCGCGCGGCGGATGCCGACCAGGGCCATCGGTTCGCCCGACTCGTCGAGGACCAGCGGCAGATGCGGGTACTCGCGGCGGATCTCGCGCAGGATCTCCTCGGCGAGGGCCGGGGCGTCCGCCATCGCCAGCTCCGCGAACCGGCGGACCTGGAAGCGGGGTACGTCCCGCCAGGCCGAGCGGGTGGCGGCGGGAAAGGTCACCTCGGGGGTGACGGGGGTCGCGGCCACGGTCAACTCCCCTGGCCCGCTTGCTCGTAGGTGATCAATGGTGTGTTCGGCTGGTCGGGCGTCGCTTCCAGCAGCGCGACGACGCCGAGCGCGGCGCCCACCGCGAGTACGGCGGCGAGCGCGACGGTCAGCGCGGCGGCGAGCAGTCTGGACATCGCAGGGTCAGCCTCTCTGCATCCGGAGGTCGTCCCCACCCCGGTGGTGTCAGCCTGTTCCCGGCCCCTGCCTGTCGCCCTCAGTCTCGACAAGCCGGGTCAGGGCGTCAAGACATTGACACTCCGTCAAGGGGCGCCTACGGTTCCCGGCCCAAGAACGGCCAGGCAACGACCGTGCGTCAATCCCCAGGAGTGCCGGATGCGCCGTACAGCCTCACCTCTCTCCTTGATCCTGCTGGGCCTCGGCACGTTTCTGCTGGTACTGGCGCCGATGCTCGCCTGGTACGTGACCCCGCGTGCCGCCGTGAACCCCATCGACATCGACACCACCGCCGTGTACGAGGGCACCGGCAGCGTCTTCGACACGGACAGGATCGAGACCGTGCCGGACCAGAAAATCACCGTGACCCAGCGGGTGCGCGGCAATGTGGCGGAAAGCGAGCGCAGCGGCAACGCCGTCTGGGACGTGATCACCACCGTCGACACGGACAAGTCGCTGCCGGCCGCCGACCCGCACGACGCGCTGGACTTCACCCCGCACCGCTGGGTGATGGACCGGAGGACGACCCGGCCGGTGCACTGCTGCGAGGAGTCGCCGTACATCGAGGGCGAGGCCTATCTGAAGTTCCCGTTCGACGTGCAGAAGCGCTCCTACCAGTGGTGGGACAACACCGGCGGCACCACGATCACCATGCGCTACGACGGCACGGAGAAGGTCCAGGGGTACACGGGCTACCGGTTCACCGGCACGGTCGCGCCCCGCAAGGTCGGCACCCGGCTCGTCCCCGGCAGCCTCGTCGACGAGCCGGGCCGTCCGCAGGTGCTGGCCGAGGAGTGGTACTCCAACCACGGCTTCGAACTCGTGGTGGATCAGGCCACGGGCCGGGTCGTGTACGCGCAGACCGGTCCGCGCCGGACCCTGCGGGCGCCCGGCGGTGACAAGGACGCGGCGGTGCTGCTGGACAGCGAGAAGATCGCGTTCACGACGGCCACGCAGAAGGAGGCCGTGCGGCAGGCGAAGCGGGACAGCGGTCAGCTGCGCATGGTGGGTGAGACGCTGCCGATCGGGGCCGCTGGGGCGGGATTCGTGCTTGCGGCGGTGGGTGGCGTTTTGGTGGCACGCGGGCGGAAGCGGCCCGAATCCGCCGGTACGGTCGAGATGCCCCAGCCCACGCTCACGATGTGACGTGACGTCAGCTCTAATAAAGCCGGAAATTGTCACGTCGGTGAGTAGCCGTGGCGAACCGCTGGGCGAAAACTGTCCACCCCCACCCGGACACAGCCTGTCCACACCCCACGCACAACGACCGTAAGCAGTCCAGCACCTTCCGATCCCCCCACGGGAACACAAACCCTCCCCACCCCCACGCTGAGTTCCGCACCCTGAGACGAGTTGGAGCGCTCATGCCCCAGCACGTGCCCTCCCCTCCCCCACTCTCGAATTCGCTCGAGCGGGGGGACCCCCATCGCGCCACCCTCCCCTGGGCGTCGCAGCAGCGTTCTTCGGCGCTCCCCCCACATCCGCGCCGAATCGTTTTTCTCGCCCATCGAGACCTGGGCAACCGGTCCGCCGGCGGCTCCGAGCTGCTGGTCGACCGACTCGCCGACGGCCTCACGAGACTCGGCCACCAGGTCACCCTGCTGTGCGGGGGCCCGGCCGCCTACCGCGACTACCGGGTCGTGTCGGCCGGTGGCTCGTACGGCCACTACCTGCGCGCCAGATCCGCCTTCGCCCGTCAGGTCGGCGACTGCGACCTGCTGGTCGAGGTCTGCAACGGGATGCCGTACTTCGCGCCACTGTGGCATCGCGGGCCGACGTTGTGCCTGGTGAACCATGTGCACACCGATCTGTGGCCGATGCGGTTCGGTGGGGTCCTGGCCCCGGCCGCCCGTCTCGGGCGAAGACTGGAGCACTGGGCGCTGACGGGGGCGCGGCAGCGGGGTCTGATGGTCGCCGTCTCTCCGTCCACCGCGCAGGCCCTGCGCGGGATCGGGGTCGAGCGGGAACGGATCCGGGTCGTGCACAACGGGGTCGAGGAGCCGGGGCCGCTCGGTGACCGGTCTTCCGAGCCGTTGTTCGTGGCTGTCGGGCGGCTCGTCGAGTACAAGCGGATCGATCTGCTGCTGCGGCTCTGGGAACGGGTGCGGCCCGTGACCGGGGGGCGGCTCGTGATCGTCGGGGACGGGCCGGAGCGCGGACGATTGGAGCGGCTCGCCGGGCCCGGCGTCGAGTTCGCCGGGCATGTCTCCGAGGCGGAGAAGCATCGGCTGCTGTGTGCGGCGTGGTTGTTGCTTCATCCCTCGGCCGTGGAGGGGTGGGGGCTGGTCGTCACCGAGGCCGCGGCACGGGAGACGCCGACGGTTGCCTTTGATGTGCCTGGGCTTCGGGACTCTGTCGTGGACGGGGAGACCGGGGTGCTCGCCGCGGGTGAGTCCTCGTTCGCGGCTGCCTGGTGCACGTTGGCGTTGTCGGGGCATCGGCGGGAGCTGATGGGTACGGCGGCTCGGGATCGGGCGGCGCGGTATCGGTGGGATCGGACTGTGCGGCAGTTTCTCGCGGTTGCCTCGGAGGCCGTACGCCGTGACGCCTAAACGCCGTAGTGGTTCGGCCGGTTCGCGAGTGCCGGCTGTTCGTGGCTGGTCGCGCAGTTCCCCGCGCCCCTATCGGGGCGTGCCCGGACGCGACGCCTTCAAGGACCCCTCGTTTCGGCGTTCACTCGCCCTCTTTCGCGCGTTCATGCGGGAGCAGGACGATCCCGAAGGCTGCTACTCGCTGCTCGCTCGGGACTCCGTCGATCAGGTCGAGGCCTACTACGGGGACGTCGGTGGGCGGACCGTGGTGGATGTCGGCGGGGGGAGCGGGTACTTCACCGAGGAGTTCCGGCGGCGAGGGGCGCAGGCCTACCTCTTCGAGCCCGACCTGCGCGAACTCGGGACGAAGCCGCCTGAGGGGGCCGTGGTCGCCGACGGATATCTGTTGCCCCTCCAGAACGGGGTCGCGGATGTCACGTTCTCCTCGAACGTGCTGGAGCACGTGGCCGATCCGCAGACGTTTCTGAGTGAGCTGGCGCGCGTCACCCGGCCCGGTGGGCTGATCTACGTGTCGTTCACCAACTGGCTGTCCCCTTGGGGCGGGCACGAGTGGGCGCCGTGGCACTACCTCGGCGCAGAGCGGGCGCGGGCCCGCTATCGGCGGCGTACCGGGCGGGACGCCAAGCACACCCTCGGCGAGAACCTGTTCGCCGTGCACATCGGCGCCACCCTGCGGCAGGTGCGTGCGCGGGACGACGTGGAGGTCGTCTCGGCGCGCTCCCGCTACTGGCCGTTTCTCGCGGAGGGCGTCGTGAAGGCGCCGGGACTGCGCGAGTTCGCCACCTGGAACCTCCTCCTCATCCTCAGGCGGTGTCCACCATGACGACGACCACGGTCCAGGCTCCTCCCCCGGCAGCCGTGCCCACCTCCGCGCCCGCCTCCGGTCCGCCGGAGGGGCCGCGGTCGCGGCGCTGGCTGCTGGGGTTCTGGGCCGTGGTGTTCGTGCTGTTGCTGGCGGTGCGGCCGGGGCGGCAGACCTTCGACACCAAGCTGGGCGTGACCGTCGATCCGGGGCGGTTCCTCGCCGATCTCGGGCAGTTGTGGTCCGACCAGGGCAGCTTCGGCGGAATCCAGAACCAGTACTCGGGCTATCTGTGGCCGATGCTGCCGTTCTACTGGCTGGCCGATGTCGTACGGCTGCCGGTGTGGCTGGCGGAGCGGCTGTGGCTGTCGCTGATCGTGTCGGTCGCCTTCTGGGGTGCGCTGCGGCTGGCCGAACGGCTGCGGGTGGGGAGCGGGGGATCGCGGCTCCTCGGGGCCGTCGTCTATGCCTTGTGGCCCGTCTTCACGATCGTCGTCGGGTCCACGTCCGCCGCCGCGCTGCCGGGTGCGTTTCTGCCGTGGGTGCTGCTGCCGCTGACCGATGAGCGGTACGCGGCACGGGTCGCCGCCCTGCGCTCGGCCCTGATCATCCCGTTCATGGGCGGGGTCAACGCCGCCTCCACGCTGGCCTCGCTGCTGCCCGTCGGGCTGTATCTGCTGTCCAGGCCGCCGGGGCCCCGGCAGCGGAAGCTGATCGGGTGGTGGGTGCCGGGGGTCGTGCTGGCGACCGCCTGGTGGGTGATCCCGCTGTTGCTGCTCGGGACGTACGGGGAGAACTTCCTTCCCTACGTGGAGAGTTCGCAGACCACGACCGAGACGATGTCGGCGACGGAGGCGTTGCGCGGCGGTGGGAACTGGGTCGCCTATCTGCACTTCGGTGAGGCGTGGCTGCCGGCCGGGTGGACCGTCGCGGCGTCCGTCGTCGTGATCGTGTGCTCGGCGCTCGCGGCCGGGCTGGGGCTCGCGGGGCTGGCGCGGCGGGACATGCCGGAGCGGCGGTGGCTGGTGCTGACCGTGGTGACGGTCGCGCTGATCCTGCTCGCCGGGTACGGCGGGGCGTTCGGGGCGCCGTTCCACGGGGTCGTGCAGGACTGGCTGAACGGCGGGCTCGTGCCCTTCCGGAACATCTACAAGTTCCAGCCCGGGCTGGCACTGGCGCTGGTGCTGGGCCTCGCCCATCTGGTGGGCGTGGCGGCCCAGGCGCGCGGGGCGCGGCCGGTGCGGGGGCGGCGGTTCGCGCCGCTGGTCGCGGCCGTGCTGGTGCTGCCGGGGCTGATGTGGCCGTATCTCAACGGGTCGATCCTCAACCCCGGTTCCTTCAAGGAGATCCCCAAGTACTGGCAGGCCACGGCCGACTGGATGGAGAAGTACTCCCCCGACGCCCGCGCCCTCGTCGTGCCGGCCACCGCGCACGGCATCTACACCTGGGGCTCCACCATCGACCAGCCGCTGGACGTCCTCGCCGACTCCCGGTGGGCCCAGCGCGACTACGTCCCGTTCGGCACGCCCGGCAACCGGCGCGCGATGGACGCCGTCGAGCAGGCGCTGACCAGCGGGGGTCAGGTGCCGGGGCTGGCCGACTTCCTGAGCCGGGCCGGCGTCTACTACGTCGTCGTCCGCAACGATCTCGACCCCGACCAGATCGGTCAGGTGCCGACCACGACGGTGAAGCGGACCCTGGAGCAGTCCGGGTACGAGCGGGTGACGGGCCTCGGGCCGGTCATGACCGGCGGGACGATCGCGCCGGGCACCCCGCTGCAGGTGGAGGGGCTGTATCCACGGCAGCGGGCGGTGGAGATCTACAAGCCGGTGAGCGCGGACGTGCCGCGTCCGCACCAGGCCGGGCTGCAGCCGGTCGCCGACACGGCCGTGGTGTCCGGCGGGCCGGAGGCGCTGCTGCCGCTGGCGTCCGAACTGCGGGGCCGGGCGAGCGTGTTGACCGGCGACAACCATCCCGGGCTCGGGTCACCGCGGGTCCAGGTGGTCGGCGACGGGCTGCGGCGTGCGGACACCCGGTTCGGGCTGATCAACGCCAACACGTCGTACACGTACACACGCGACGAGCGCAACGCGCCCGACGCCGCCCAGGACGCGGGCGAGAAGCCGCACCAGATCCTGCCGACGACCGGCGTCGACCACCAGACCGTGGCCGAGCTGCGCGGCGCGCGGTCGGTGACGGCGTCGTCGTACGGCAGCTGGCTCTTCCACCTTCCGCAGTTCGACCCGGTGAACGCCTTCGACGGCAACCCGGACACGGCGTGGACCGAGGGGTCCGAGGGGTCGCCGGAGGGTGAGTGGCTGCGGATCGGGTTCGCGGGCGGGTCGTACGACATGCCGAAGTCGTTCAAGGTGACGCCGCTGCCGCAGGAGGGCGTGCGGGAGGCGGCGACGCGGGTGCGGGTGGAGACGGAGAAGGGGGCGGTGAGCTCCTTCCTCCGGGCGGACGGTTCCACGCAGACGGTCAAGGCGCCTGCGGGCGCGACGAGTTGGATGAAACTGACGATCACGGACTCCGTGGCCCGGCGGGCCGGCCTGACCGGGGCGGGCTTCTCCGAGATCGACCTGCCGGACGTCCAGGTGACCCGGCTGCTGCGGCTCCCCGCCGACGCCGAGGACTCCGGTGCCGCCGCCGAGATCGTCTCCCTGTCCCGTGCGGCCGACCCGACCGGGCTGTCGCCGACGGGCACGGAGGCCGGGCTGCACCGGCGCTTCACGACGTCCACGGCCGGGACGTACGAGGTACGGGCGAGCGCGGTGCCGGTGGCGGGCGAGAAGCTGGACGAACTGCTGTACAAGGTGGCGCCGGAGCAGCGGAACCGGATCGTCGCCACCGCCGACTCCACGGCACGGCTCGGGGCGGGCCTGTCGCCGCGCAACCTCACCGACGGCGACCTGACCACGGCGTGGATCGCGGGCGACCGGCCCACGCTCCACCTGCGCTGGCCCGGGAAGCAGGCGGTGGGAGAGATCGTGCTGGCACCGGCGGGCGGCCTGTCCACACGTCCCACCGAGGTGCACATCAGCTCGCCGGACGGTGCGGTGATCGCCGGGGTCGACGAGAACGGCTGGGTCCGCTTCCCGGCCATCACGACCGACCGCCTCGACATCACGATCACGCGGACGGCACCGCTGACCCTCTACAACCCGATGGTGGGCGAGGACCTGCGGCTCCCGGTGGGCCTGACCGAGGCCTACGTCCCGGCCCTCGACCAGTACCGGACCCCGCAGCCGAGGGGCACCCGGCCGTTCTCCCTGCCGTGCGGTCAGGGGCCGGTCGTCGCGGTGGACGGGGAGTTGTACGGCACGAGCGTGCGCGGAACGGTACGGGACCTGATGGAACGGCGGCAGGTCGAGGTGACGCTCTGCCAGCGCGGCCGCGACAACGCCGAGGTGCGCCTGCCGGCCGGTGACCACCGGGTCGAGTCCGGGGACGCCGGTCCGCTGACGCTGACCGACGTGACCCTGACGCGCGGCACGGTCGCCGAGGCCTCGACGGCCGCGCGCGACCTGGAGATACGGGACTGGCTCGGCGACCGGCGCGCGGTGACGGTCGGCTCGGGCGCGGCGAGCTACCTCACGATGTACGAGAACTTCAACGACGGCTGGCACGCCACCCTGAACGGCAGGGAACTGACGCCGGTCCGTCTGGACGGCTGGCAGCAGGGCTGGCGGATCCCCGCCGGGACGGCCGGCACGGTCGAGCTGTCGTACGAGCCCGCGGTGCTGTACGAGGGCGGGCTGATCGGCAGCGCGGTCGCCCTCGCGGTACTGGTAGGCCTGGTGCTGTGGCGCCGCCGCGCTCCCAATCCGGATGAGCCGCAGATGGCCCCGCCGCTGCCGGGGCTGTGGCTGGGGACGGTGGCCGTGACGGTGGTGGGCGTGTTCATCGCCGGGTGGTTCGCACTGCTGGTACCGGCGTTGGCGGTGGTGGCCTGGCGCAGGCACGCGCTGCTCGTACCGATCGCCTTCGCCGCCCTCGCCGGGGCGGGGGTCGCCGCGGCGCTCGGCGCGGGGGAGCCGGTGGGGGCACAGGAGGGCACGTTCGGGCCCGCGGCCCAGCTGCTGGCGTTGATCGGGTTGTTCGCGGGGGTCGTGGCGGTGCGGGAGCCGCTGGGGTCCGCTGGGGTGGCGGGCGGTTCGGGCGTATCCGCAGGCGGACCCGGCACCTCCGCGACCAGCCTTCCGGGCGGCGCCGTACCGCAGTCACCCACGAGGCCGTTGCCGCGGCGTCGACGCGGGCGGAGTCCGCTGGGGACCGAGCCACCTGGTTCGGCGAACCCTGCCTCCGGAACCGGGCCTGGGGCCGGACTTGGAACTGGGCCTGGGCCCGGACTTGGACCTGGTCCTGGGGCCGGACTTGGAACTGAGCCTGGGCCCAGATCCGCACCCCGGCCCGAACCCGGGCCGACCGGAGCCGCACCCCGGCCCGAATCCGGGCCGACCGTCTCCGCTCGCGGGCCCGGTGGGCCGGACCCGGATCCGCCGACCGCGCGCATCGGCGGGTTCGGCAAGCCGAGGTTCCGGGCGAGCCGCCCCGACGACACGCCGGAGCCCGACGGCACGAGGGCACCCGCGGACCCGCCGGGGACCGGGGACACGGACACGCGGAAGGGCGACGCCACATGACCGCACTGCAGCAGCCCGCACGCGCCGACGGTCCGCTGCGGCCTCCGGTACGCGTCCCCTTCCCCGTCGTGGACGAGGTCGCCCGGCACTGTCTCCAGGAGGAGGAGCCGGAGACGGTGCACATCGAGGTGCATCTGCCGGGCCGGCTGGACGCGGAGCGACTGCGCGGCGCCTTCGCCGAGGCGTTGCGGCGGCATCCGCGCATCCTGATGCGTGAGGCGCCGGGGAGGTGGTACCGGCGCCGGTACGAGTGGGAGCTGACGGCGGAGCCGGACGTGGAGGTGGTGGGCTTCGCGGCGCCGGGGCGGGACGCGTTGCGGGACGCCCGGACCAGGGCGCTGACGCAGGCGCCGCCCCTGTCGCTGTCGCCGCCGATCCGGCTGGAGGTGGTGGACGGAGCGGGGGCGGGGCCGGTCGAGGGGAGCGAGGCCTCCGACGCCGTGGGAGTGCGGCTGCGCGCAGCCGACGGCGGCCCCGAGCCACGTACCGCACCGGGCACCGTTCTCTTCCTCACCATCAACCACACCGCCCTCGACGGCCCCGCCTGCCTGCGCGTCCTGGCCACGGCCGCCGAGCTGTACGGCGGCAGGGACAACTCCCCCGCCGCACCCCCCGTACGCGCGGCGTCCGAGGCGCCGCCGCCGCCCGAGGACACCCCGTCCAACTGGTCCCACCCGGCGCGGGTGGCAGCCGGCAGCCCCGAGCCCTCGCCCGGCAACGGCATGCTCGTCACCGAGCTCCCCCTCCCCCACCGGCCCAAGGGCTCCCCCTACACGGTCAACGACCAGCTCATGGTCACCACCGCCCTGACCATCGCCCACTGGAACCGGGAGCACGGCGCCCGCCCCCGCCCCCTGCGCATCACCATGCCCGTCGACGACCGTCCCCGGGACGCCTCCATGCCCATCGGCAACGGCACCCGTCTGGTCGAAGTCCCCTTCTCACCAGAGGAGTTGGCGGCGCACGACCCGGCCGACATGCCCGCCCTGCTGCACCGCACGGCCACCCGCACCCGCGCCCTCAAGTCCCTGCCCCGGCCCCAACTGGGCCACGGCGCCTCCCTCCTCACCGCCCCCTGGGCCCCGGTCGCCGTCCGCGCCGCCCTCACCCGCGGGCTGCGCCGGGCCGCCGCGCCCTGGACCTCCACGACGCTCCTCAGCAACATCGGCCGTATCCCCTACCCGCTGGACTTCGGCGAGGACGCCGGCCGTGCGCACGCCGTGTGGTTCTCGGCGCCGGCCCGGATGCCCCGCGGCCTGACCGTCACCACCGCCTCCACCGCGGGCCGTCTGCACCTCGCCCTGCGCTGGTCGCGCGCGCTGCTCAGCCACGGGGACGGCGCCCATCTGCGGGACCTCTTCGAGCACTATCTGCACACCACGGAGGTGACCCCGTGACAACCTCCTCCGTGAAGCCGCGCGAGCTGCGCGACTTCTACGAGAACCCCGCCGTCCCCGTGGCCTCCGGCACCCCCCGCAGCCGCCGCCAGGCCCGCATGCTCGCCGAAGCCCTGGGACCGGCAACCGACAACCCCCGCACCGTCCTCGACATCGGCTGCGGCGACGGCACCGCCGCGGCCACGGCGGCCCCCTTCCTGACCGGCCACCGGATCGTCGGCGTCGACTGGTCCCAGGACGCGCTGCGCCGGGCCCGCGCCCGGATCCCGTACGCGGTGCGCGGTGAACTGACCGACGGCGGGCTGCCGCTGCGGACCGGGGCCGCCGACGCGGTGCTGTTCAGCGAGGTGATCGAGCATCTCGTCGACCCGGACGCCGCCCTGGACGAGATCCGCCGGGTGCTGCGCCCCGGCGGCCATCTGATGCTGTCCACCCCGAATCTGGCCGCCTGGTACAACCGCGCTCTGCTGCTGGCCGGGGTGCAGCCGGTGTTCTCCGAGGTCAGTCTGCGGGGCATCCACGGGCGGCCGGGACGGGAGGTCGTGGGGCATCTGCGGCTGTACACCGCCCGTGCGCTGCGGGAGTTCGTGGCCGCGTCCGGCTTCGACGTCGTACGGCTGCGCGGCGCGCCCTTCCATGGCGTGCCGCGCTCCCTGCGCCCCCTGGACCGGCTGGCCTGTGCCAGGCCGTCGCTCGCGTCGATCCTGCTGCTGCACGCCAGGAGGAAGTAGACCATGTGGTGGGGAGTGGCGGCGGCACTGCTGGCGAACACCTTGTACAGCCTCGGTTTCGTCCTGGAGAAACGGGCGCTGACCGCCCTCCCGCAGGTCAGCATCCGGCGACCCGCGCGGCTGCTGCGGCTGGTGCTCGGCAGCCCGCTGTGGATCGGCGGCTCGCTCGCCCTGGCCGCCGGGTTCGGCGCCCAGCTCGTCGTCTACCGCACCCTGCCGATCGCCGCCGCCCAGGGCATCTTCGTCTCGGGGCTCGTCCTCCTCGTGCTCCTGTCCGCGCGGCTGCTGGGCGAGGAGACCAGCGGCCGGGAGCGGTACACGCTCGGCGCGATCCTCGCCGCGCTGCTGATGGTGGTGCTGTCGCTGCGGGAGGGCACCGAGACCGTCAGTCAGGCCGCGCCCTACCCCCTCATCCTCCTCGTCTGCGTGCCGTCGCTCGCGGCGGGCGTATGGCTGTACAACTCGGCCGAACGCAGGACCCGCCACCGGCACCGGCTGCCGACGACGGGCGTCGAGTACGGCGTGGCCGTGGGCCTGCTCTACGGGGTCAGCTCGCTGGCGATCAAGGGGGTGTCGAGCCACCTGACGACCAGCGGGATCGGCGGCGCACTGCTCGACCTGCTCCGCTCCCCGTACCCGTACCTCCTCCTCTTCACCGGCGCGTTCGGTCTGGTCATGTCGCAGGCGGCGCTGCAACGCTGCCGGGCCTCGCTGATCGTGCCGGTGTGCACGACGGTGACCTGCGTGTACACGGCCGTGCTCGGCACGCTGTCGTTCGGCGAGGCGCTGCCCCAGGACCCGCTGCGGCTGGCGCTGCGGGTGGCGGGCACGGCGCTCGCCCTGGCCGTACTGATGTCGATGCCGCGACACGACCGGCGGCCCGCCGCCCCGGCTCCCCACCACCCCACACCGGCCAAGGAGTTGACCCCACCATGAAACCCGAGGACCCGCTCCTGCGGATACTGGCCTGCCCCCTTGACAAGGGCCCGCTGCACCTGGTCCAGCCGGACGACGCGCTGTACAACCCACGACTGCAGCGCCGCTACCCGATCGTCGACGGCATCCCCCAGCTGCTGCCGGCCTCCGGCGAGCAGGTCTCCGACGACGAGCACGAGGAACTCCTCAAACGGATGGCCCCATGACCCTGGCCGCGCACATCGCCCCGCTGCTGCCCACCCGTCTGGTCGCCGCCCTCGCCCGGGCCGTGTACCCGCGTTTCGAACCCGAGCTGGCCCGGCTGGCGGAGCTGTGCCCGGCCGGGTGCGGGACGGCCGTGGACGTCGGCGGGTGGTACGGCCCGTGGACGCGCCGCCTGTCGCGCCGGGCCCGCCGTGTGGTGACCGTGGAACCGGTCCCGCATCTCGCGCGGCTGCTGGCGGCGACGGCCCCGCCCAACGTGCGGGTCGTCCAGGCCGCCGCGGCCGAACGCCCCGGCGCGGCCCGGCTCTGGCTGCCGGCGCACGACGCCGGCGATCGCGGGGTGTCCTCCCTGGTCCGGCGGAACATCCACGCCCAGGCGCTCCCGGTCAGCCTGGTCACCCTCGACGAACTCGGCCTCAAGGACGTCGGGTTCGTGAAGGTCGACGTGGACGGCAGCGAGCTCGCGGTGCTGCGCGGCGCGACCGGGATCCTGGCGCGCGACCGGCCCGCGCTCTTCGTCGAGCTGGAGTCCCGTATCCAGCCGATCGGCCCGGTGGTGACGTATCTGTCGCTGCTCGGCTACGACGGCTGGGTCCTGCCCGGCCGCGACTGGGTGCCCCTGAGCCGCTTCCCGCTGGAGGCCCACCAGGCGGAGACCTCGTACGTCGTCACCCAGGGCCTGCTGCGCCGGGTGCTGCCGTTCCGGGGCCCGCGCTACGTCAACTCCGTCCTCTTTCTGCCCGACGGCCGCCGCCCGGTCGGCGACGATGGAACGCATGCCCTCCGGAAAGCACCCCGCTAGCCCGTTCACCCCGCTCGACTTCCAGCTGGTGCTGCTGCGCCGCATGGCCGACCACAACCCGGACCTGGTGGAGGAGGCCCGACGCGCACTGGGCGTCTCCCTCGCCGACATGCGCGAGGCGAACAAGCGCTGGCAGGCCATGGTCCGCTCGCCCCGGGCCCGTGCGGCCGCCTCCCGGTACCGCTCGGTGCTGGGCGCGCCCGAGTCCGTCGTCACCCGCAAGGTGGGCGACCTGGACTGCGAGGCCTGGCTGTGGCCGGTCCCGCTCTGGCCCGACCTGCGTTTCGAGGTGCTGCTCGCCCCGAACGGCGCCGTGTGGAACGAGTGGCTCGTCCGCGCCCCCGGCGCCGCGGGCCCGCCCCTGCGCACCCTGTCCGACCTCACCCCGTGGTCCTGCACGGTCGACGAGGCGGCCCGCGCCTTCGCCCCCGCCCGGCCGCTGGAGGGGACGGCGCCGACGCGATGGGGGCTGGCGTTCACGGCGCCGGACGGGGAGGGGGTGCGGCGGGAGGTGGTGGCCGAGTTCACGTGGGGGTTGGTGCAGCGGGTGGCGGTTCGGTAGGGGCGGTCCGGTGACCGGCGGCCGTCAGAACGGAGGCAGGGCGCCGGAGACGAGGTCGCGGACCTCCGCGCGCAGCCGTGCCGCCTCCTGTGCGCGGCCGATCGCGTCCAGGCGGACGGACAGGGTGTTGACGCTGCGGGCGAGAACTCGCCGGTACTTCTCCGGTTCGGCGGCGAACAGTTCGCGGTGGAGCGCGACCGCCTGGCGGGCCGCGTCGATCGCGCGCGGTCTGCCCTCGCCCAGCAGGTCCAGGGCCCAGGACCACATCTCCAGGGCGTCCGCCAGGTCGGCGCGGTGCAGGCCCTTCTGCTCGGCCTCCAGCTCGCGGTAGTGGCTCACCGCCTCGGCCGCCGCCGACACCGCCTCCGCGGGCCGGCCGAGGGTGCCGAGCCACAGGGCGAGGTTGCGCTGGGTGCGGGCGAGCGGCCGGCGGAGGTCGACGGCGCCGGCGGCGACCAGTTCCCGGTACAGCGAGACGGCCTCGCGGGCGGGGACCATCGCGCGGTCGATGAGGCCCAGGTCGGCGAGGCTGACGGCGAGGCAGTTGAGGCTCTCGGCGTACTTCGGGCGATGGACCTCGGGGTGCTGCGCGGCCAGTTCCCGGCGGATGCCCACGCACTCGGTGATCGTGGTGTGCGCGGTGGCCGTGTGTCGTAGCGAGCGCTCCCAGTACCAGCGCACATGCAGGCTGCGGGCCAGGTCGGCGCGGGCCTGCGGGTCGGACTCGGCCTGCGCCCGCCGGATGACCTCCGCCTGCACGGCGACCGTCAGGGCGTGTTCGGGCAGGCCGGCCTCGCCGTAGCGGTTGGCGAGGCTGCTGAGGCAGACGGCCAGTGCCGGGCGGTGGGCCTCCGGGTCGTCGGCGGTGAGCCGGCTGAACAGGTCGGCCGCCTCGACGGCCGCCTCCAGCGCGGGCTGGTGCAGGCCGGTGCCGCGCAGCACGAGGGACCACAGGTGCAGGCTCTCGGCCAGCCGGGGCCGCTGCTCCGGCCGGGTCGCGGCGAGCCGGCGGCGCAGGGCCACCGCCTCCTCGGCGAACGGCCGTGCCTCCGTCCAACGGTAGGCGTCGCAGAGCAGCCCGGCCAGGCCGTAGAGCGCGGCTCCCAGGGCCGGCCGGGCACTGTCGGGCCGCTGTCCGGCGAGCGGCCGGAGCAGGTCGATCGCCTCCTGGTACGCGGCGACGGCGTCGGTACGGTGATGCGCCGCCGTGAATCGTTCCGCCAGGTCGGTCAGGGCGACGGCGGCCTCCACGCCCCGGTCGGGGCCCAGCAGCAGCATGTTGGACACGGCGCGCTCCCGGTCCTCGGGCACGCCGGCGCCGTCCCTGATCACCTCGCCGAGGAACGCGGCGGCCTCCTGCGCGTAGGCCTCCCCGAAGTCGGCGGGGTTCAGGTCGTCCGGGAAGTCGCGCAGGGCGTAGCGGGGGTTGGGGAGCAGGTCGCGCGGCACGCCGGTGGCGAAGTTCCGTGGTGTCGACGGGTACTCGCCCGGCCAGTCCAGGGCGACGGCCCGCATGAGCTCACCACCGGTGATGAACCGGTCCCGGGGCGACCAGCCCCAGCCCTGCGGGCCGGTGTCCGGGCCGCTGCGCAGCAGCCGGACCAGCCAGGAGCCGAACAGCCTGTCCCAGCCGGCGTCGTGGGGCACGAGGACGGAGATCTGGCCCGTCCAGCTCGCCGTACTCAGCTCCATGGCCAGCGGCGGATAGCCCCACTTGTCGCCGCTGCCCGGGGTCCGGACGGTGTCGAGCAGGACGAGGACCTGGTCGGCACCCGACGCCGTGGCCAGGCGGAAGAGGTCCTCGCCGGTCAGCAGGGTCTGCGGGCGCTCGGGGTCGCTGTCGCGGAAGGCGAGGTGCGGACCGCCGGGGCCGCGCAGGGCGTATCCGCGGACGTACACCACCAGCGGGCCGTCGTGCCCGCGCTCCGACAGCCGGGCGAGCCGTTCGGTGACGGCCGCGCGGGACGGGTCGGCCAGGTACTCCTTGGCGTAGGTGTCGCCGAACGCGGCGCCGACCTCGCGGCACAGGTCGGGCGAGTGGTCGAGCGGGGGCAGCGCCTCGTGGTCGTAGCGGGCCACCGAGATCCCGAGGAACCGTCCGGCGGGGCTCGCGCCGCGCCCCGGCGCCACCCGTTCCGGGAGCCGGTACACCTGGCCGCGGGCACTGCGCAGCAGGACCGGTCCGGCGCCGACGTGGACGCGGATCTGCCAGGCCACCGGCACCGACAGGTCCTCCTCGCGGTCGCGCGGGCCGCCGGCCAGCAAGGTCAGCACGCGCGGGGCGGTGTCGGGCACGGGGAGGGCGTAGCTGTCCGGCGTCGGCTCGGTGGCGGAGCCGGGGTGGACCGGCCGGCCGTCGATCTCCAGCTCGTCGCCGTCCCGGCGGACGGTGATCAGGATGTCGTCGAGGACGCGGGTGAGGTCGCCGAGGCGGCGGGCGGGCAGCGGGGCGCGTTCCACGCCGTACGGGAAGCGGCGGGCGGGGAAGCGGGGGCGGGCGGCCTGGGCGAGCTGCCAGCCGGTGGAGGAGTCCCGGACCGCCTGCGGCAGCCGGTCCCAGGCCGTCGCGAGCCATTGCCCGATGCCGTCACGATTCTGCTGGGTGATCGACTTCAGGACCGGGGCCAGGGCGGCGTCGATCTCGCCGCTGCGCCCGGCCACGGCGAGCCAGGTGACCTGTTCCTCCAGCAGGAGCGCCGGTGACAGGTCGGCGTGCACATGCTGGATGATGCGCCACAGGGCGTGCACCGGGGCGTCCGGGTGCTGCCGCTGCCGTACCCAGCGGGCCAGCCGGCGTTGCAGACGGTGGCGTTCCGCGGTGTCGAAGACCAGGCCCGTGGGCCCCTGGGACCGGACGAGTCCGCTGAACCACAGGTCGGACTCGGTCTCCACGCCGAGCCGCGGGAACAGCTCCAGCCGTACCGCCCGGATCAGTTCGGGCTCCACGCGCACCGCCACGCTGAGCGCGGTCGCCAGCTTCTCGACCGCGTCGACGGCCTGTCGGTCGCGTGGCGCGGTCACCGCCGGCGTCCCACCAGCGCGGCGACCGTGCTCACCGTCGTGGTTCGGTCCCAGGTGAGGGCGGCCAGCAGCGGGGTCAGCTCCGCGGGCACCCGGGTGACCGGGTAGGGCACCAGCGCCAGCACCGTACAGCCGGCCCGGACGATCTCGTCGCACACCTGGGACCACTCGGCGACGGAGGCGCGCCGCGGATGCAGGACGGGCCCGCCGACGCCGAGGTCGGAGACGACCAGCACGCGGGTGCCCGGACTGGGGGGCCGGTACGGCTGCCAGGTCCACGGGGAGCCCGGGCCGGTGCCCCGGTTCGGGGCGTCGGCGAAGTAGCGGATCTGGGTGAGTTCGGCGCCGACCAGGCCGATGATCCGGCGGGCGAGTTCCTGCTGGTCGCGGCGGTACGGCTGCATGCCGTCGCCGCGGTCCACCAGGACCTGGACGCCGAAGCGGAGCGTGGGGCGGGGGGCTCGTGGCAGCCGGGTGAGCGGGATGCCGCGGGCGAAGGCCTCGACCAGGGCGTCGATGTCCGGTTCGCCGTCGTCGCGGACCAGGGTGGTCAGGGCGGCGTTGAGGATCGCGGTGGAGGACCGCTCGGTGAGCAACGGCTCCAGCGGTGGCCGGGCGGTGAGGTGACGGTCGGTCACCTCTTCGAGGAAGGGGACGCCCGTCCAGTCGGTGGGGTCGGGGGCGTCGAAGTCGACCGGTTCCAGCACGGGCGGGCCGGCCGGGCGGGCCCGGCCCTCGGAGCGGCCCGGGTCGGCACCGGGCGGCAGCGGCTCGTGCGGGGCGGAGCTGTCCTCGGGGCGCCGGGTGGGCGCGGACAGGGGCGGTTCCTCGGCGGGCGGGACGTGCGCGGGCCTGCCGTCGGCGAGGTCGGGCGGGGGGCCCGGCGGGGGTGGCTCGTCGCGGAAGCCGAGCAGCCGGGCGGCGCGGTGCTGCCGGGCGGGGTCGTCGCCGACCGCGTGCAGGGCCAGGGCCAGATCGGCGACCCAGATCTCCGGGACCTGTGCGGTCACGCCACGTTGTCCTGCTTCAGCAGCGCCATCCGGCGCAGCGTCCGCCAGCGTTCGTCGCTGTCCGCGACCCGGATGCCCAGTTGCCGGCAGGCGTGGAAGGCGTCCAGGAACTCGGCGGTGCTGGGCTTGCGTTGCGCTCTTCGCTCGGCGTTGTCGCGCAGGCCCTGCACCACCTCGGCCAGTTCCCGGGCGAGCAGCAGGTCGGCGTCCGTGAAGGGGCCGTCGTAGGCGTCCACGTGGGCGCGGGCGACCTCGACCAGCTCCTCGGGTTCGGGGTGTTCGAGCTTGACGACCAGGCAGCGCCGCAGGAACGCCTCGGGCAGCTCGCGCTGCTCGTTGGTGGTGATCACCACGAGTGCCCTGGCGTCGTCCTCGGGGTCGATGTCCCGGCCGGTCTGGGAGAGGGTGAAGCGGCGCGAACCCAGTGGGACGAGCAGCCCGTTGGGGAGCTCGGGGTCCGCCTTGTCGATCTCGTCGATCAGTACGACGGACTGGGCGCACAGCTCGGCGGTGTCCGTCCGGACCGGTCGCCGTCCGTGCATCCGGGGCCGGCGGTGCGCGCGGGCCCGCACCGCGTGCGCCCTCGCGGAACGGGGCGCGAACGCCTTCCACAGCACACCGGGCTCCACATACGCGTCGATCGGCTTCAGCCGCTGCGCCTGCGCGTCGGCCAGCCGCAGCACATGGTCGAACGACCACAGCAGATCCGGTGCCTGCGTCCGCGAGGTCACCACGTGCTCGTGATACGCCCACCCGTTCTGCCACGCCACATGCGCGGCGAACGACGACTTGCCGGACCCCGGGTCACCGCGCAGCAACAACGGCCGCCCGGTCGCCCGCGCGACGTCGACGGCCAGATCGAGGTCCCCTCGGACGACGTAGGCGCGGCCGTCGGGACGGTCGGGGGCGTTGCGCACGGTGGGCCGCGGCGGATTCGACTCGACGGTCACGACGCCTGCCCTTTCCGGCACCCGACGTGCCGAGCGTCGACCGACACCCCATCGGCACACACCGCTTCGCGTTCCACGCGAGGGCGCGGCACAGAGACACCCCGACCACTCGGCCACAGCCGAAGCGACTCACTCGTCACGACGCCTGCCCCCCTCCGACCGCCGACGTGCCAAGCATCGCGTCGGCCAAGCCTCCGTCGGCACACACCGCTTCGCGTTCCACGCGAGGGCGCGGCACAGAGACACCCCGACCACTCGGCCACAGCCGAAGCGACTCACTCGTCACGACGCCT
>NZ_JBIBIA010000012.1:0-63517 GCF_042957325.1 Streptomyces sp. NPDC008086 | reverse complement strand
CTGCCCCTTCCCGCGGCCGGTGTGCTGGGCGCGGATGTCGGACAGGGCCTTGTCGGCTCGTACCGCCTGCCGTTCCGCGCCGGGCTGGAGGGGGATGTGGAGGGTGCGGGCGGCCTGGGGGCCGAGGGAGAGGGGGTCGGCCTGGTCGGTGAGGATGACGATGTTGAGCCAGGAGAACCGTTCGAGCAGGGCGTGCACCAGCTTTCCGACGGCGCCGAGGTCGGTGCCGGAGGGGTCGATGACGAGGAAGAGCACGTGGCCCTCGAGGGGAAGGTCGTTCTCGTCGTCCGACCAGAGCAGGGCCCGTACGGCTGCCCGGCAGGCCTCCATGTGCTCCGCCTCCTGGGCCTCGCCCGCCACGAGGGAGACGGCCTCGGCCCGGTAGCGGCCCGAGGCGCAGGAGGCGCGCTGGATGTGCTGCTTGGCCGTGTCGGTCCGCCGGCCGGCCAGCGTGGCGACGACCTGTCCGTCACCGGGGAGCAGCAGGCGTACGGCCACGGGGTCGATCCAGGTGGGCAGGAGCAGGCTGATGAGCTTGTCGAGCCGGTCCAGCGCGAGGAAGAACTCGACCTCGTTCACCGCCGACGGCACCTTGAGGACGGGCACCGGCGCCAGACACTGGTGGGCGATGTGCCGGCGCTCCTCCTCCGCGGTGGGGAACCGCCAGTCCCCCTCGGCGCCGAGTTCGTGCGCCATGGACCGCAGCGTGAACCGGTCGGTCACCCCGTCCAGACAGTGTTCGATCTTGGCCGTCATGGAGCGCATCGCGGAGGTGTCCGCGCAGGTGCCCAGCCGCCCAAGCCGCCGGAGGATCCGGTCGACCACGTCCTCGCCGGTCATGTCGTCCTGCACGACGCACTGGAGGTCGGCGAGATGCGATATCTCCGAGCGGCGCAGCTCCCGCGGCGAGAGCCCGCTCAGCAGCACGGGCACGATGACCAGACGTGACCCCATCGACTGACGCCACAGCAGGATGTTGACCTCGCGCTTCAGCCAGGACGACTCCAGCCCGTCCCGGTTCACCAGGACGACCGCCGCGTCGCAGTCGGCCATCCAGGTGTAGAGGACCGACCGCCAGGCCATTCCGGGCGTCAGGTGGTCGTCCACCCGGACTTCCCAGCCGAAGTCCGGCAAACGTTTCATGAGTTCGGTCCGTACCGAATCGGCGTTCGCCTGGTCCTCTTCGGTCTTCGCCGAGCTATGACTGATGAAGGTGATCGCCATCGACCACTTACCGTCCTGCCGCACGTGCCCAGTAGGGACTCAGCCGTCCCTGTAGGACGGAGAGGTTGACAGGTGATAGGGACATAGGTCAACTCGGCTTTATGTCGATGAATTGACGGACCGTATGTCCAGCCCCTTACGTGTGACCCGCCCGGCGGCCGGGGAACCTCACGGTGGCAGCGGATCGCGGGTCGAGTGAGAAGGCGGGGAAGCGGGGGATGGTGTCGCCCGACAGCGCACGCCCGGTGGTAGCGATCGTCGGCAGCGTCGAGCCCGGCCGGACCTACGTGCCCGAGCTCAGGCACCCCGGTTCCGCCCCCGCCGCCTGCCGCGAGCTGGGCCGTCAACTCGCCCTGGCCGGTTACGACCTGGCCGTGTTCTCCGCGAAGCCGAAGTACGTCGAGCATGACGTCGTCCACGGGTACGCCCAGGAGGACGGCGCGATCTTCGCGCACGTCCCGCGCCACCGCGACGCCGACTTCGGCCTGCCGCAGGGCAGCCCGGCAGTCGTGCACACGGTGCGGGACACCGGCCCGGAGTGGGAGGTGTCCTTCTACCGGACGCTGCTCACCTGCGACGCGCTGCTGCTCGTCGGCGGCGGCCAGTCGACCCGGGTGGCCGGGGTGATCGCGCTGTCCCAGCGCATCCCGATGCTGCCGGTCGCCGCGTTCGGCGGCGGGGCGAGCCAGGTGTGGGTCAACCTGGACAAGGTCCGCAACGACACGACCGACGACGACATCACCCTCCTCGGGCAGGACTGGCGGCCCGACTCCGCCCGCCGGCTCGTCGAGTGCCTGGACGGACAGCGGCGGCGCCGCGCGCAGTGGCTGCGGGAGCGCGAGCGCACCGGACGCCGGGCCTCGCTCTCCACCGGCCTGGGCCTGACGGTGGCGCTGCTGTTGCTGGTGTGCGCCCTGCTGGGCTTCGGGCTGGCCGGTGAGCCCGGCCCGGCGACCGGCCGTCGGCTCGCGGTCCTGGTGGTGACTCCGTTGCTGGCCGCCATGGCCGGCGCGGTGATCCGCAGCTCCTTCGAGGCGCCCGACCAGTGGCCGAGGTCCGCGGTACGGGGGCTGGGCGCCGGGATCGTCTCCGTCCTGCTGTACGTGGCGTCGCAGCTGCTCACGGTGCCGTCGTTGCTCGACGAACTCGACGTGCGCAGACTCCTGTTCTTCACGCTGCCTCTCGGGTTCAGCGCCGGTTTCACCTTCGACCTCGTCTTCGAACGCCTGCGTTCGGGCGCGGCCCCCGATCCCCCCGCGCCGCCGACCGGACAGCCGCCCCCCGGCCCCGGCCCGGCCGACCGGCCGTGACCGCGCCTCAGCGGGCCGCGGCCGCCACGATCGCGTCCACCACCCGCGGCACCGACCCGGTGTGCAGCGACAGGAACAGATTCGGCTCGACCAGCTCCAGTTCCATCACCCGCGGCGCCCCGTCCTCCCCGTCGACGAGGTCCACACGCGCGTACAGCAGCTCCGGAGCCTGCGGTACGGCGGCCAGGGCGCGTTCGGCGACGGCGAGTTCGGCCGGGGTCGGGGTCCAGGGCTCCAGGCCGGGGTGGGCGACCTTGTGCTCGTCGTAGGGCGTCCCCGGGGTGAGGACGGCGCCCTTGCGGCTGGCGTGCAGGAGCCGGCCGCCGTAGAACTGCAGCGCCCGTTCGCCGCTGACGTCGATGCCCTTCACATACGGCTGCACCATCGCGGTGAACCCCTCGGCGTGCATCCGCGCGAGGTGCCGTACGGCCGCCTCGTGCTCGTCGGCCGTGTAGCGGGCGGCGAACCGGGCGCCCGCGCCCGAGGTCGGCTTGACGACGTACTCGTGGTCCACGGGGAGGCCGTCGGCGCCGTCGCCCGGGGCGAGGTAGCGGGTGGGCACGACGGGTACGCCGGCGGCGGCGAGCTCGCCGAGGTACCGCTTGTCGGCGTTCCACCGCACCACCTCGGCCGGGTTCGCGAGCCGTGTGACCTTGTCGCACCGCTCCGCCCACGCCAGGAACTCCGCCGCACGCCAGCTGTAGTCCCAGGTCGAGCGGATCACCGCGAGGTCGTACCCGCCCCAATCGACCGCCACGTCGTCCCAGTACACGGCGTCGGCCTCGGCCCCCGCCTCGCGCAGCGCGCCCACCAGGACGGGCAGGTCGCGGTCGACGCTGATCTCGGGGCCGGGGCGGCAGGTGACGAGGGCGATACGGGGCACGCCGGGCTCCTCCGGATGGGACGTATGTGCGATCGGCAGGTTAACAACCGCTTCCGAAGCCAGGACAGGCCGGAGCCCGGCCCCCGGCCGCAGGGTGCCCCCGGCGCTGAACCCCGACCCGCTGGCGGAGTTCGCGCGCGAGTTCCTCGGCCGGGTCGTCCGCGGCACGGTCACCAAGGCGGCCCCGTTCGGCGTGTTCGTCCGCGTCGGCGAGGGCGTCGAGGGGCTGGTGCACCACGACACGCTCGCCGGCTCGGCGGTCCCCCGCACCGGCGACGAGATGGCCGTCGAGGTGGGCGACGTCAACCTCCAACGGCGCCGGGTCGTCCTCAGACCCGCGCCGTAGCCGGCCGGCCCTACGCCTCCCGCTCCTCCTCCGGCTCCCAGTCCAGCAGCCGCACCTTGGCGACCGTACGGACATGGCGGCGCATGGCGGCCGCCGCCTGCCCGGGCCGCTGGTCGGCGATGGCGTCCAGGATGGCCTGGTGCTGGGCGAGGGAGCGGGCCGGGCGGTGGGGCTGGCGCAGGGACTCGGTGCGGCTCTCGGCGATCTGGTCGGCGATGGAGCGCATGAACTCGGCGAGGATGCTGCTGTGCGCGGCGGCGGTGACCGCGGCGTGGAAGAGCCGGTCGCCCTCCACACCGTGGCCGTCGTCCTCGACCTCCTTCGCCATGTGCGCGAGGGCCGACCGCATCGCCGCGAGGTCGTCCTCCGTCCGGCGCTCGGCGGCCAGTTCGGCGAGCTTCGTCTCCAGGGCCTCCCGCGCCTCCAGCACGTCGGGCAGACGCCGGCGGCGCTCGACCATCCGCTCCACCGGCTCCACGTCGAGGCTGTCCCGCACGAGATACGTGCCACCCCCGTGCCGCACCTCCACCAGGCCCTGGACCTCCAGGACCACGATCGCCTGCTTCACGGAGGCCCGGCTGACCCCCAGCCGCTGGGCGAGGTCACGCTCGGTCGGAAGCCGGTCCCCGGCGCCCAGGCCGCCCTCGGCGACGTACGCGCGCAGCCGGTCGAGCACCTGCTCGTAGAGGCGCTGCTTGGTCATGGGGCGCAGGGCGTCGTCGGTCACGGGGTCCCCCTCTCGCCGGGAGCGTAGCACCGGGGCGGTCGAGTGGTCCGACGGTCGAGTGGTCAAGTGGCTGAGCCAATTCTGCGCCACCTCTTGACGTCCGGTCCCCGGCCGCCCACGCTATCCAGCCATCACCCCGATGTCGTCCGAAGTGGCTCAGCCACTCAGCCACTGAGGGGGTGTGAACCCGCAACCGCCCCGGGACCCAACGACGGGAGCCCGTATGTCCCCCGAACTCATCTCGATCCTCGTCTTCGCCGTGGTGTTCGTCATCGCCACCACCCGCTCGATCAACATGGGCGCGCTCGCCTTCGCCGCCGCCTTCGGAGTCGGCACCCTCGTCGCCGACCTGGACGCGGACGGCATCTTCGCCGGCTTCCCCGGCGACCTGTTCGTCGTCCTCGTCGGCGTCACGTACCTCTTCGCCATCGCCCGCTCCAACGGCACCACCGACTGGCTGGTGCACGCCTCCATCCGGCTGGTCCGGGGCCGCGTCGCCCTCATCCCCTGGGTGATGTTCGCCCTCACCGGCGCGCTCACCGCCATCGGCGCCGTCAGCCCGGCCGCCGTGGCGATCGTCGCCCCGATCGCGCTGAGCTTCGCCGCCCAGTACGGCATCAGCCCGCTGCTGATGGGCGCCATGGTCGTCCACGGCGCCCAGGCCGGCGGCTTCTCCCCGATCAGCATCTACGGCTCGATCGTCAACGGCATCGTCGAACGCGAGAAACTCCCGGGCAACGAGGTCACGCTTTTCCTGGCCTCGCTTTTCGCCAACCTGGTCATCGCCGGGGTGGTGTTCGTCGTATGCGGGGGTCTGCGGCTGTGGCGACAGGACTCACTCGTCAAGGGTGCGGGAGACGCCCCTCAGGGGCACGGGGTTGCATCCGATGTGCGGCTACCGCCGCGTGGGCGCGACCAGCCACAGCGGACCAGCACAGGGACGACAACCGAACCCGCCCCCCACCCCTCCCCCACAACCACCACAACCGACACCCGCGAAACCACCCCCGCCCCCACCCTCCCCCTCACCCCACCCCGAATCGCCACCCTCCTCTCCCTCATCGCCCTCGTCATCGCCGTCCTCGCCTTCGACCTGGACGCGGGCCTGACCGCGATCACCCTCGCCGTCCTCCTCAGCGCCCTCTGGCCGAACGACAGCCGCAAGGCGGTCGGCGAGATCGCCTGGCCCACCGTGCTGCTGATCTGCGGCGTACTGACCTACGTCGGCGTCCTGGACGAGATGGGCACCATCACCTGGGCCGGCGAGGGCGTCGGCGGCATCGGCGTCCCGCTGCTGGCCGCCGTACTGCTCTGCTACATCGGCGCGATCGTCTCCGCGTTCGCCTCGTCCGTCGGCATCATGGGCGCCCTCATCCCGCTCGCGGTGCCGTTCCTGGCGCAGGGCGAGATCGGGGCCGTCGGCATGGTGGCGGCGCTCGCGGTGTCGGCGACCGTGGTCGACGTGAGCCCCTTCTCGACGAACGGCGCCCTGGTGCTGGCCGCGGCGCCGGACGTGGACCGTGAGCGTTTCTTCCGGCAGCTGATGGTGTACGGAGGGATCGTGGTGGCGGCGGTGCCCGCGGTGGTGTGGCTGGCACTGGTCGTGCCGGGCTGGGGGTAGGCCGGGACGACAAGCAACCGTGCGGATCAGTCGAGCAGTTGAGTCGAGTACTTAAGGAGTACGACGCGTGTCCTCTCTCTTCCCGGCCCTGGCGGACGCCCCGGCGGACCGAGCCGCCCTGCGGTTCGGTGACCGCTCCCTGACGTACGGCGCGCTGGGCGCCGCCTCCGGTGCCCTCGCGGCGCGGATCGCCGGGGCGGGCAGAGTGGCCGTCTGGGCGACCCCGGCGCTGGAGACGGCCGTGGCGGTGGTGGCGGCGCTGGAGGCCGGTGTCGCGGCCGTACCGCTCAACCCGAAGTCCGGGGAGAAGGAGCTCGGGCACATCCTGGCGGACTGCGGGGCGTCGGTGGTGCTGGCCGCGCCGGGAGACGAACTCCCCTCCTCCCTCGCCGACTTGGACCGCATCGAAGTCGAAGTCGATGTAGATGTAGATGTAGATGTCGACTTGCGGGCGACCGGCCCGCTCGCCGCCGCACCGGCGTCCGACGAGGACCCGGCACTGATCGTCTACACCTCCGGCACCACCGGCCCGCCCAAGGGCGCGGTGCTCCCGCGCCGGGCCGTGTCCCACACCCTGGACGCGCTCGCCGACGCCTGGCAGTGGACCGGCGAGGACGTACTGGTCCACGGGCTGCCCCTGTTCCACGTCCACGGCCTGGTCCTCGGCATCCTCGGCCCGCTGCGCCGCGGCGGATCCGTACGGCATCTGGGCCGGTTCGGCACGGAGGGCGTCGCGCGGGAGCTGAACGACGGCGCGACCATGGTGTTCGGCGTGCCGACGATGTACCACCGCATCGCCCAGGCCCTCCCCGAGGACCCCGGGCTGGCGCGGGCGCTGGGCAAGGCACGTCTGCTGGTCTCGGGCTCGGCGGCGCTGCCCGTGCACGACCACGAGCGGATCACGGCCGCGACCGGGCAGCGGGTCGTCGAGCGGTACGGGATGACGGAGACGCTGATGAACACGAGCGTCCGCGCGGACGGCGAACCGCGGCCCGGCGCGGTCGGCGTCCCGCTGCCCGGGGTGGAGCTGCGGCTGGTGGAGGAGGACGGGACGCCGATCGCGTCGTACGACGGCGAGACCGTGGGCGAGATCCAGGTGCGCGGCCCGAACCTGTTCACCGAGTACCTGAACCGCCCCGACGCGACGGCCGCGGCCTTCACGGCGGACGGCTGGTTCCGCACGGGTGACATGGCGGTGCGGGACCCCGACGGATACGTCCGGATCGTGGGACGTAAGGCCACCGACCTGATCAAGAGCGGTGGTTACAAGATCGGGGCAGGCGAGATCGAGAACGCGCTCCTCGAACACGCGGGGGTGCGGGAGGCGGCGGTCACCGGCGAACCGGACGCGGACCTGGGCGAGCGGATCGTGGCGTGGATCGTCCCGGTCGACCCCCAATCTCCGCCCGGCGCCGAGGAGTTGGCGTCCCACGTCGCCGCCCGCCTGGCCCCCCACAAGCGCCCCCGCAAGGTCCACTACCTCGACGCCCTCCCCCGCAACGACATGGGGAAGATCATGAAGCGGGCGCTGACCCATGACTGAGCGGCGCATGTCGGCACGCGAGGTCGTCGCACTGGTCGCCGACGAGGGTTCGTTCACCGAACTCCCCGCCCCGGAGCGGGAGTCCGGCTCCGGGCAGCCGGACGGCCCGCTGTCCTGGCAGGGCTACGACACCTCCCACGCGCGCGCCCGGGAGCGCACCGGCGAGGCCGAGTCGGTCGTCTGCGGCACCGCGACCGTGGCGGGCACGCGGGCCGTGCTGCTCGCGTTCGAGTTCGGTTTCCTGGGCGGCTCGCTCGGCGAACGCACCGGCGACCGGCTGGAGTCGGCGTACGCCCACGCCCGCGCCCACCGCCTCCCGGTCGTCCCGCTGGTCGCCACGGGCGGCAGCCGCATGCAGGAGGGCATGCTCGCCCTCACCCAGCTCCAGCGCGTGGCCCGCCAGTCGATACTCACCCGAGAAGCGGGCCTCCCCCAGATCGCCGTCCTCCGCGACCCCACCACCGGCGGCGGCTGGGCCACCCTCGGCGCCGGCGCGGACGTGACCCTCGCCCTCCCCGGCGCCCAGATCGGCTTCGCCGGCTCCCGGGTCCGCCCGCCCGACGCGGACCCGACGGCCTACACGGCGGAGGCGCAGGTGGCGGCGGGGGCGGTGGACGCGGTGGTCCGGGCGGAGGAGTTGCGGGGGGTGCTGGGTCGGTGGCTGGGGTTGCTGGCCGGGGCGGGGGCGCGCGGCGCGCCCCGGTCGGCGGTTCGGGGCGATTCCCAAGTGGCGGCTCAGGGTGGTCCCGGCACGGCGGCCCCGCAGGCTGCCGACGCGGCGACTGAGGACGCTGCCGACACGACAGCCCAGGACACGGCCGACACGACAGCTCAGGGCACGGTCGGCTCAGGGGCTCAGGAGGCTGCCGGCACGGCGGCCCAGGGCACGGTCGGCTCAGGGGCTCAGGAGGCTGCCGGCACGGCCGCCCAGGACACGGCCGGCACAGGAGCTCAGGACGCCGCCGACACGGCGGCTCAGGACGCCGCCGACCCGACCGGTGCGGGTACTCCCGGCCCGACAGCTCGACGCCCGGCGCCCGAGGCCCGCGCCGGGGCCGCCCCGGCGAAGAGGCCGTCTCTCGACCTCGCCCCCCACGAGACCGCACCCCCGCCCCCGGCCCCCCTCGGCGCCACGGGCCTCCCGGTCACCGGCTGGGACGCGGTTCAGGGTGCTCGGGCTGCTCGGCGGCCGCGGGCGGAGGCATATCTGGCAGCCTATTTCGAGCAGCGTGTCACGGTCAGCGGTGACCGCTGCGGTGGCGCCGACCCGGAGGGCATGCTCTGTGGGTTCGGTGCGCACGAGGGCCGTACGGTCGCGTACGCCGCGCAGACCGGCACGGCGACCCGCCCGGCGGGCTACCGGACCGCGGCCCGGCTGATCCGGCTCGCGGACCGGCTGGGGATCCCGGTGCTCACCCTGGTGGACACGCCGGGGGCCGCCAACGACGCGGAGGCCGAGCGGCAGGGGGTGGGCGCGGCGATCGCTGATCTGTTCGGGGCGGTGGCCGGGGCGCGTGTCCCGATCACCACCCTGGTCATCGGCGAGGGTGGCTCGGGCGGCGCGCTGGCCCTGGCGGCGCCCGGCAACACCTGGGCCACGCCGGACAGCTACTTCTCCGTCATCGCCCCGGAGTTGGCGGCGGCGATCCTCAAGCGGGGTCCGCGGGAGGTGGAGGCGACGGCGCACCAGTTGCGGATCCGGCCGCAGGACCTGGTGGAGCTGGGGGTGATCCGGGGGGTCGTCGGCGCGTCGAGCGGGAGCGTGTCCTGAACCCCGCAGGCGGATCCTGCCTACCTGAACCGGCGACATCACCAAGCGCCGTCCGTAACAATGGAGTTCGACGAGGTCACACACCACGGGGGAGCGAGCGGCGCCATGGACGGGTTGATGGAGTTCGAGACCGACGGCGGCGCGCGCGTCGTCGTGGAGGGCATCGACGACGAGGCCGGGGCACGACTCGTGTCGCGCGGTGACGGCCCCGCCCGGGCGACCCGCACGTTCGAGAACGCCCTGGACGGCGTGCGCGCGGCGGCGGACTCCGCGTTGCGGGTCTTCCGGGACGGCTCGCTCAAACCCGACTCCGTGGAACTCGAGTTCGGCGTGAAGCTCACGGCGGAGGCCGGGGCGGTGATCGCCAAGGGTTCGACGGAAGGCCACCTGGTGGTGAAGCTCAGCTGGTCACCCGACCGGGCGGCAGGGGGTCAGGACGCCGCCCCTCAATCATGAGCGGGGCAGCTTGGCACGCCCGGATCGCCTGTGGGAACGAGGTCGGCGCGGGGTTCCTGGTCTCGCCGCGCCGCGTGATCACCTGCGCTCACGTCGTGCGGTGGAGCGACACGTCGGCGGTGACGGTGTCCTTCCCCAACAGCAGGGAGCTCAGCCCCCTTTCGGCCACCGTCGCCATCCACGGCGGCTGGTCGGGTGGTGCGGCCGACCCCGGTGACCTGGCCGTTCTGGAGCTCGACCACGAAGTGCCGCTGGCGCCGGTCGAGTTCGCACCGCCCGGCGCGGAACTGGGCGACCCGGCCCCCACACTGGTGGCGTACGGCTTCCCCCGGGGTTACGACGAAGGCATGCTCGCGCGGTATCAGGCCCTGCCCGGCGCGCTGGTCTCGGACGAGTGGCGCCAGTTGGAGGCCGTGACGGCCCACGGACAGCCCCTGGCCGCAGGGTTCAGCGGCGCGGCGGTGACGCTGGCGGACGGCCGGGTGGTCGGCATGGTGGCTGCCGTGGCGGGCGCGCGGGACATCCGGGTCGGCCGGATGCTGCCCACCCAGGTCATCGCCCGCTACTGGCCCGAGCTGGGCGAGCGGGTGCCCACCCCTGACCACGACCCCGACGCCGTACGACGGCTGTACACGCTGGTACGCCGGGCGGTGGCGCAGGGGCTGGACTGCGACGCGAACCGGCTTTACGTCGATGCCGTCGGACCGTTCGGCCCGCTGCTGCCGGAGGGCGGCTTCGCCTCACTGGGCGCGGCCGCCGGGTATGTGCAGTGGGAGGTGCCCGGCGCCGAGGCGGTGACCCGTTTCGCCGACCGGCTGCAAAGCCTGCTGGCCCCTGCGCGCCCGCAGTCCGCTGCCGCCACCACGTCTGCCGCTGCCGCCTCCCCGTCGTGGTCGCCGATCCTGGTCGAGATCGAGCACAGCGGGGCCGGTCCCGACCAGGTCACCGTCGAAGTGTCCGCCTACCGCGAGGGGCATCGTCGGCGCGTGAGCGCGCGGCGGCTCGCGCGCGGTGCCGTTCGGGCATACGTCCAGGAGCAGATCGACGAGGCGTTCACGCAGCTGGCGCCCGACGCCGAGGAGCTGATCACCTTCGTACTGCCTCGTGAATGGCTGAACGAGCCGGTGGCGCGCTGGGAGTGCGGCGCGGAGGACTCCACGCCACTGGGCTGCGCCTATCCGCTCGTCGTGGTGGACCGGTCCCGGCACCGCAGCGGGCGGCTGCGCCATCAGCTCGTCAAGAAGTGGCTCAAGCTGGACGCCGGCTCCGAGACGCGGCTGCACCAAGTGCGCTGCGGCTCCGCGGAGCGCCCGCCGAGCCTGCGCAAGCGGCTGCGCGACGCCGACGCCGACCTGGCCGGCTTCTCTTTCCCGCCCGGCGCCGCGCGCCCGTACTTCGAGGTCGGCCTCAACACCCCGGTACCGGTGCTGCTGTGGCCGCGCTCAGGCTGCGCCGACGCCGGGCACGAGGGCCCCTGCTCCGGGGCCGTGTTCCTCGACGCGCTCACCGCCTCGGTCGCCGGCACACGGCCCACCGAGCTTCCCCGCCGTCTCAGGGAGCTCCGGGAGACCGCGGACGCGGACGACGATCCGGAACGGCACTGGGCGAACGACGTCCAGCTGCTGTGGGACGACCCTCGCTGCTTCCCCGAACCCGCCGCCGGCCTGCACTCCCCGGTCGCCTGAGCCGGCCCCGCCCTCAACGGAGAAGAGACCCATGCCCCTGTGGCCCGTCTACACCGGCACCAACGAGCCGCACGACGGCATCACCCGGCTGCCGCCGCCCCCACCCTGGCGGGCCTTCAACGGCGAGCCGGTGCTCGACGCTCTGGACCCGGCCACCGACGCCGACGCCGTCTCCCCGGACCGCACCCACCGCGCCGAGACGTACCAGGCCACGGCACAGACGGTCCAACTGGTCAACGCGGCCCTCTACTTGAGGCGTCCGCTGCTGGTGACGGGCCCGCCCGGCACCGGCAAGTCCTCCTTGGTCTACGCGGTCGCCCGCGAGCTGGGCCTCGGCCCGGTCCTGCGCTGGAACATCACCAGTCGCAGCACGCTCCACGACGGCCTCTACCAGTACGACCCGCTGTCCCGGCTGTACGCGGCCAGGAACGCACCCGCGGCGGGGATCGGCATCGAGGACCACCTCCGTCTCGGCCCGCTCGGCACCGCTCTCCTCCCCTACGCCCGCCCGCGGGCCCTGCTCATCGACGAGATCGACAAGAGCGACCTCGACCTGCCCAACGACCTGCTGAACGTCCTGGAGGAGGGGCAGTACGAGCTCCCCGAGCTGATCCGCGCCGCGCGCGACCACCCCACCGCCGAGGTGCTGATCGACGGCGCCGACCAGCGGGTGGCGGTGAAGGACGGCCGGGTCCGCTGCCGGGCCTTCCCCTTCGTCGTCCTCACCAGCAACGGTGAGCGCGAGTTCCCGCCCGCGTTCCTGCGCCGCTGTGTCACGCTGCGCCTGCGGCAGCCGGACGACCGTCATCTCGCCGACATCGTCCGCGCCCACTTCGACGAGGAGCCCGACGCCTACGCGCAGACGCTGATCAGCCGCTTCCTGTCCCGGATGGGCGGCGGCGACCTGGCCACCGACCAGCTCCTCAACGCGATCTACCTGGCTCGTTCCTCCGGCTTGGCCGTGGAGTCCCTGGACGAGTTGGCCGAGCAGTTGATGCCCTATCTGAGCGAGGCGTCCCCGACCGATGTCTTCTGAGCGCGCCGGCCGACGCCCGCCGCTGGTCCGCCTTGCCGATGTCCTGGCCGAGGCGGGCGGCGGTGTCCGCCCGACCCCGCTCGAACTGGCCGAACTCCTCTGGCTGGCCCGGCACATGGAGCCCGCGGAGCCTACGGAGCCGGCCCCGGAACCCCCGTCCGAGGACGTACGTCCTGCCGCCCCCCGCCCCGACGCCCCCTCGACGACACCGTCGCATCCGCCCGGGCCGCCACGCGCCCGCACCCCGCCCCGGACCACGCCTCCGCGGCCCCCGCGGCCCCCACGGGCCCCGCTCCATCTACCCGCCCCGCACGGCCGACCGACCTCGGCCGCGTCCGCCGTCCCGCACGCCACCCTTCTGGCCCCCGCGCCCCCGATGCTGCGCAACCCGCTGGCCCTGCAGCGCTCCCTGCGCCCGTTGAAGCGCCGTACCGACGCGCCCGACCGACTCGAACTGGACGAGCGGGCCACCGCCGACCGCATCGCCAGGCTGGGCGCCGCCCCCGAGTGGTGGCTGCCGGTGCTGCGCCCGGCGCGGGAGCGGTGGCTGCGGCTGACCCTGGTGTACGACGCCGGCCCTACGATGGCGGTCTGGCGCCCGCTGGTCCGCGAACTGCACACGGTCCTCGCCCAGTCGGGCGTCTTCCGGACGGTCACCCTGCACCGCGCCGATCCCGACAGCACCGTGCGCCCCGGCACCCCGGCCCCCACCGACGGCCGGACGGTCACCCTTCTCGTGAGCGACTGCATGGGTCCGCAATGGCGCCAGGGCCCGGTCGGTACCCGCTGGTTCGCTGTGCTGCGCCGCTGGGCGCGACGAATGCCGCTGGCCGTCGTACAGCCCCTGCCGGAACACCTGTGGCGGGACACCGCCCTGCCCGCCGCCCCCGGTCTGCTGTCGGCGCCGTATCCGGCGGCGCCTTCGGCCTCGCTCACGTTCCTGCCCTACGACGAGCCCGAGGAGGCGGCCGGGGCCCGGGTCGCGGTCCCCGTCCTGGAGCCGGGTCCGGACTGGCTGGCGAACTGGGTCTCGCTGGTCGCGTCAACGGGCGGCCGGGGCTTCCCCGGCGCGGCAGCCCGGCTGAGCGGGCCACCGCCGGCCGACTCGGCCGACCGTACGGACCTCATGGGCCTGTCCCCGGAGGAGCTGGTCCTGCGCTTTCGCGCCACGGCCTCCCCGGAAGCGTTCCGACTGGCCGGCCATCTCGCGCTGGGGCGGCCGGACCTACCGGTCATGCGCCTGCTCCACGCCACCCTCGAACCGCGCCCCCGCCCCCAGCACCTCGCCGAAGTCATCCTCAGCGGCATGCTCACCGGCGTGCCCGGTCCGCCCGGTTCCTACGCGTTCCGGGACGGGGTGCGGGAGCTGCTGCTGCGCAGCCTGCCGCGGACAGCGCGCGTTCGGACGACCGAACTGCTCGCCGATCTCGGCGCGTTGATCGACACCCGGGCAGGACTGGCGCCCGGTGAGTTCCGGGCCCTGGCCCCGGCACCGTCCGGCACCCGGGCCGACGCGGACGGCGATGTGTTCGCCACGGTCGACCCGGAGAGCGTACGGCGGCTGTCCGACGAGTTCGGGCCGGCCGGGGCGACCGCTTCGCAGACCTGGCGGCTTCCCGGAGACCTGATCGCCGCCGGGCGTTACCGTCTGGTCCGGCGTCTGGACGCGATGGGCACGCACTGGCTCGCGTCGGACACCCGAGAGGGCGACGAGCAGGTCATGGTGCGCACCTACCCGCGTCCGCCTCAGTGGTTCCGCGCGAGTTTCCCGGACATCGCCGAGCGGCTCAGCCGGATCCGGCATCCCGGTATCGGCGCGGTCCGGGATTTCGGCATCGAGGACGACGTCCCGTACCTGGTACGCGACTTCATCGACGGCCGTAACCTGCGCAATCGGCTCAGGCACGCACGCCACGGCCTGCCCGGTGACGAACTCCTCGCTCTCGTCCCTCCGCTCGTCGAAGCGGTCGACGCGCTGCACACCCAGGGCCGGCCACACGGTGGGCTGGACACGTCGCATGTCATCATCACCGCGCACGGCCCGGTCCTCTCCTGCCTCGATGCCATGTCCTACGGCACCGGGAGCCGCCAGGACGATCTACGAGCCCTGGGGCACATCGTGCGCACCGCGCACCGGGGTACGGACGGTCCCGACAGTCAGCAACTCCCGCTCCCCCTGGACGACTTGGCCGTACCCGCGTGGCTCTCGGAGGAACTGGACTCGGCTGTCGCGGAGCTCACCTCCGAGGATGCCGACACCCAGCTGCACGGTGTCGAGCGGCTCCTGCGTCTGCCCGCGCTCGGGGCCGCCCACCGCACCGACTTCTCCCTCCTCGGCCCGCTCCGCATCACGCGCGACGGCCGGCCCCTCGCCAAGGGGTCCCCGCAGGAGCAGGCCATGCTGGCCATGCTGCTCCTGCACAACGGCGGCACGCTGAGCCATGCCCAGCTCGTCGAGGGCATCTGGGGCCGGCGTGACGACCCCGCACGTGCGGCGGCTCTCGTGGGGTCGTACGCGTCGCGACTGCACAACGCGCTGGGCCCTGACGTACTGGTGAGACAGTCCGACGGATACGCCCTCCGGGCCGGCGCGGTCTACGTGGACGTGATCGCCTGCCAGCGCCTGGTGGAGCGCGCCAAGGCGGAACGCTCGGCGGGGAACATCGCGTCCGCCCGCGAGGCCACGCAGGAGGCGCTGAGTCTCTGGCGAGGCACCGCTCTGGACGGCATCCCGGGCCCGGCCGCCGACGCCGCCCGCACGCGGCTCCTCCAGCTCCGCCTCTCCCTGTGCGCGACGCGTGCCGAACTCGACCTGGAGGTCGGCGAGTTCGGGCGCGCGGCCGTCGACCTGGCCGGCCTCGTCGACGACCACCCGGCCCGAGAGGACCTGCGTCGCCTCTTCATCACCGCCCTGCGGCGCCAGGGGCGTGTCGAGGAAGCCCTTGAGGTGTACGAGGAGTACGAGCTGTCCGGTGGGCAGAACCCCGAACTGCTGGTCCTGGGGCGGGAGCTGCGTGACGAGTTCGGCGACGTTCCGGACGGCTCGGCGGACGGCCCCGGGGACGAGGAGCTCTCCGGCACGGCCACGGACACCGATATCGCGTACGGCTTCGTCACGGCTCCCGACGAACTGTCCGAGGGCTTCATCCCTGCGGAGGACGACCACCCGAGGCTGCGGGAAGAGCTGTCCGAGGACACTCCGCTCCCCCAGGACCACGTACCGGACAGCCTGTTCGCCGTCGAAGACACTCTGCTGGCCGAGCAGGTCGAGGACGCGTACGACGAGCCCCCGGAGTTCGAGCCCGACGACGAGCCGGAGACCGACCGGTGTGACTGCGCCTGCTTCGAGTTCGTGGACGGCCCGCCGACCGAGGACGCGCGCGACGAACTGCACCGCCTGGTCACGATTCTGCTGGAGGCGAGCGGGCTCGCCGCGGCGGAGTACGTGCTCGGGGACACGGATCGGGGCTTCACGCTGCTGACGCGGCCGTTCGGGGACGCGTCCCCCCTCTTGCGGATCACTGTGGCCGGGCTGGCGGAACTCCTCGGCCGTCTGGAGGGCCGCCGCCTACGGGTCGTGTTCTGGGAGGCGGAGTTCGGGCCCAACATGGGTTTCGGGCAGGACGAGAGTGCGGAGCACGGCGACCGACCGGCCACCGAGGCGGTCGTGGCCGAGCTGAACATGTCCGGGCAGCAGGCGATCATCGCCGTCTCGGAGTTCTGGCACTCCGTGGTGTTCGCGGACAATTCCATCGGCACGGAACGGTTCACGCGGTTGAGACTCGCCCCGGGTTGGTATCGCACCGTCCATCCCGCCGAGGTGCCCGACCCGTCCGCTGCGGCCGTACTGGTCGACATGACGGACGTGCTGCGCACTCCGGCGTTCACCGGCCCGCCCGCAACCGCACCCACGCCCGAAAGGACGGTGGCGGGCCCCTTCCCCATGCCGCGCGACGGGCGGATCCCCCCTCACCCGAATGAAGCCAGGATCGTGCTCCGGCTGCGCGGCGGCGAGCTGGTGCCCGCGGACTTCGCCCTCGTCCATTCGGCACCCGCGCATGTCCGGGCGGGCTGGCAGTACTTCGCGGTCGACCTGACCGAGCGGCGCCTCGCGCCCGAGCAGGTGCCCGGCGTCGAGGTGAGGTGGCGCGTCAGCGACCCCGTGGCGGCCGCCGCCGACGCGGTCCTGGACGTGCCCGGACTGCTCACCGCCACCCTGCTCGGTGCGCGGGGCGCCTACGGCAACGAGCTCAGGGAGGTGCTGGGCACCAAGCGCGTGCCCGGCCACCTCGTGCGCTGGTCCCTACCGACGGTGTTCCGGACCGCCGCGGCCGGCAGGCTCGCGCACTGGACCCGCCCCGCCCGGCCCTATCCGCCGGACCTGATCGTGCGCGCCGACCGGGTGCTGCTCGGCTTCGACGGAGTGCTGGCCCGGCTGTACACGGCGGAGACCGAGAGCCAGGTCCTCAGGGACGTCGCCCGGCTGCTCACGGAGGAGCGCGATCTGGAGGACGCCCTCTCCGGGCGCCCCCTGCCGGGGCGGGAGGACCCGCTGCAGCCGCTGGAACGGGACGCCAACTCCCTCGACATGCTACGGGCGTTCGCGGGACACGAACTGGCCCGGGAGATACGCGTCCGAGTCGACCTGCACGACGTGCGGGCCGCCGACCAAGCGCCGCCCGTCCCCTCCGCCGGCCAGTTGGTCACGGCTCTGCACGCCGGAGGGGCCCAACCGGCCGTGGTGACCGACCGGGCGCGGGAGGCGGCCGTCAGGTATCTGGAGAGGCACCATCTCCTCTCCCACCTGCCCGGCGGTGTGCACGGCCGCGGCACGGATCTCACCCGCCTCATGCCGGACCCGTTCCCCCTCCACCAGGTCCTCGACGAGCTCCAGGTGGACGCCGCCTCCTGCGTGCTGGTCGGTTCCACCGTCGCTGAACTGCTCGCCGCCCGCGCCGTCGGCATGCCCTTCATCGGCGTCTGCATCGACGAACAGACCCGCAGGCGGCTGCGCGAGCAGGACGGCGACGTGCTCCTCGTATCCGGCCTCGGTCTGCTGGTGACGGCCGCTCGGTACCGATGACCGCACAGTGCCGATGCGCCGCGGTATGGCGGACACCACCCCCCATTCAGCCGCACCCCACCCGGCCCCCTCCAAAAGGCGCCCTCCACCTGCAGACCGCACGATCGATGTCAAGGAGACCCGCCGCGCGGCGGCTCCGTGATCACGACCCCACACGTCCCACCCACCCCAAGCGAGGCCCGCCACCCACCCGGCGGACCCATGGTCTGCGTTATCGGGAGGACCCCCCATGACCGCCACGCTGGAGCAGCTCCGCCGCTGCCACTTCGCCGTCGACCTGGGGGCCGCCAGGACCCGCGTCTATGTGCGGGGCGCCGGACTCGTCGTCGACCAGCCCTCCGCCGCGGCCGTCAACACCCGGACCGGCGCCCTCATCGCGGTCGGTGAGTTCGCGGAGCGGATGACCGGCCGCACCCCGGACTACATCCGTGTCGTACGGCCCGTCTCCGGCGGCACCGTCGTCGACATCGAGATGGCCCAGCGCATGCTGCGGCATCTGCTCGGCGACAAGATGCGCCGCGCCCTGCGCCGCAAGCCCTTCCTGCGGGCCGCCGTCTGCACCCCGCACGACGCCGATCCGCTCGCCCAGCGCGCCGCCATCGAGACCCTGGTCGGCCTGGGCGCCCGGCGTGTCGAACTCGTCGACACGCTCATCGCGGCCGCGGTCGGGTGCGGACTGCCCGTCGAGCAGCCCGAGGCCAGCATGATCATGGTGTGCGGGGCGGCCGCGACCGAGATCGCGGTGCTCTCCCTCGGCGCCATCGTCACCGCCGAACGCATCCGCGTCGGCGGCGAGGCCGTGGACCACGCGATCGTGCAGCATCTGCGGCACCAGCACGAGCTGATGCTGCCCGCCCAGAACGTACGCCCGCTGCAGCTCGCCCTGTCCGGCAACGGGCTGACCTCCCAGGGCCCGACCTCGACCGAGATCCACGGCCGCGACATCTGCACCGGCCTCGCCCGTTCCGTCCAGGTGGACACCGCCGCCGTACGGGACGCCATCCAGACCCCGCTCACCGCCGTGCTCGACAGCATCGGCAAGGTGCTGCGCGACTGCCCGCCCGATCTGGTCGCCGACCTGGCCGACCGCGGGATCATGATGGTCGGCGGCAGCGCGCTGCTGCCCGGCTTCGACGAGATGCTGCGGCAGGCCACCAGCATGCCCGTGCATATCGCCGAGCGCCCCGACGTCTGCGCCGTACAGGGTCTCGGCACCATGCTGGAGGGCAGGATCGAGGCCATGAAGCCGGCCCGGGACCTGGACCAGGACGAGGACCAGGACCCTGTCGACTGAGGCGGGCTAGTACGGCAGGATCCGCCCCGAGGGCGTGCGCCGGTCGATCTCGCCCCTGGTGTCGCGGGGAGCGGCGGGCCGGCGGGTGACACGAACGCGAACGTGGGTCTGGCGGTTCATGGCGCCCTCCTCGTATCTCGGGTCCGTTGCGACCAGCCTTCTCTCCGCAACCTTTCGGCACATCGTGCCCACGGAGGCACTTGTCATGCCTCCGTGGGAGGAGCGGATGGGCGCGCGGCTACGTCCCCCGGATGAGACCGCCCCCGGGAGCGGGCCCCCGACCTGCGCTGGACCCGGCCCGGCAACAGGCGCACGCTCTTCTGTAGGGCCCTCAACCCGTACGGAAGTGATCTCGATGGCAGACAAGCAGAAGGACTGGACCGTCCGGATCCGCATCACCGAGGACGGCGACGACACCCGCGCCGAGGCCGTGCTGACCACCGAGGACGCGGCCGGGGACCCCTCGCCCGTCACCGGCCGGGGCGTGGCCCACCGCAACCCGATCGACCGGCCCATCCCGGAGATCGGCGACGAACTCGCCGCCAGCCGCGCCCTGGAGGACCTGGCGATCAGGCTGCACGACATCGCCTCCGACGACATCGTGGAACTGGCCGGCCCGGCCGACCTGGGCGGCAGCCGGGCGTGGGAGCGGCCGTAGGGCCCTCGCGGCTCTCGGAAGCCCTCAGGGTCTGTCCAGCCAGCTGTACCGGCGTTCCGGGCGGCCCGCCTGCCCGTACCGCAGGGACACCTCCGCCTGCCCCGTGCCGCTGAAGTGCTCCAGATAGCGCCGGGCGCTCACCCGTGACACCCCGAGCCGTGCCGCGCACTCCGCGGCGGAGAGACTGCCGTCGGTCGCCCGCAGCTCGCGTTCGATCAGTTCGGCGGTCTCCACGCTCATGCCCTTGGGCAGGGCTGCCGCCGGGGCGGACGGCGCCGCGCCCCGCGCCAGCGCTCGGTCCACGTCGGACTGTCCGCTGACGACCGCCGCGTAGAGGTTGCTGCGCCGCGCCGCGTACCGCTCCAGACGCGCCCGCAGGTCCTCGGCGTCGAACGGCTTCAGCAGATAGTCGACGACCCCCTGGCGTACGGCCCCGCGCACCGCCTCGGACTCGCGTGCCGCGCTGATCACCATGACGTCGCAGTCGTGCCCGGCGGTGCGCAGCCGGGGGATGATCTCCAGCCCGAACATGTCGGGGAGGTAGAGGTCGAGCAGCACCAGGTCCGGTTGCAGCTCGGCGACGGAGGTGAGCGCCTGCTCCCCGCAGTTCGCCGTGCCGATCACCCGGAACCCGTCGACGCCGTCGACGAATCCGCGGTGGATCCGCGCCACCATGAAGTCGTCCTCCACGATCAGCACATCGATCATCGGACCTGCTCCATCGCTCGGTCGGCCGGACGGCCGACGGACATCCGGGCGGTGAACATGGCGCCCGCCGACGTGTTGGCCACCGACACCTCGCCGCCCCGGCGTTTGCACACCAGCCGGGTCAGGGCCAGGCCGATCCCCCGGTCGCCGCCCTGTGCGGCCTTGGTGGTGAACCCGTGCAGGAACACCTCCTGCGCCAGCTCGGGCGCCACGCCCGGCCCCGAGTCCCGTACGACGATCTCCACGCTGGAGGCGTCCTGGCGCAGCTCCACCTCCACCCAGGCCTCGGGGTCGCCGTCCTCCGCCCGGGAGCCGCTCGCGGCCGCGTCGACCGCGTTGTCCACGAGGTTGCCGAGGACGGTCGCCACGTCCGCTGAGTCCGTCGGCTCCAGCCGGTCCAGTGCGGTGCGCTCGGAGATCCTCAGCCGTACCTTGCGCTCGGCGGCCAGCGCCGACTTGGCCATGAGCAGGGCGGCGACGGCCCGGTCGCGGACCCGGCTGGTGAGGTTCAGGTCCAGCGACTCGCGGTGTTTGCGCAGGGCGCGGACGTACCGTACGACCTCGTCGTGCTCGCCGATCTGGATGAGCCCGGAGATGGTGTGCAGCTGGTTGGAGAACTCGTGGGCCTGGGCGCGCAGCAGCTCCGTGGTGCTGCGGAAGGAGCCCAACTCCCGTTCCATCTGGGCAAGTTCGGTGCGGTCCCGCAGGGTGGTGACGGAGCCGAGGCGGCGGCCGTCCTTGGTGACGTCCATCCGGTTCATCACGAGGACCCGGCCGCGGCGTATGACGACCTCGTCCCGGGGCGCGGGATCGCCGGGCTCGCCCTCGCGCGGGGGGCCGGCCAGGACGTCGTAGAGCCGTCCCTCGATGCCGAGGTCGGCCAGGCTCATCCCGACGCAGTTCTCGGGCAGGTCCAGCAGTCCGCGGCCGACGGCGTTGACGAGCGTGAGGCGCTGCTGCGGGTCGAGGGCGACCACGCCCTCGGCGATCCCGAAGAGCATCGCCTCGCGGTGTTCGGCGAGCCCGGCGATCTCGCGCGGCTCCATGCCGAAGGTCTGGCGTTTGATCCGCCGGGCCAGCAGCCAGGAGCCGGCGATCCCGAGGACGCTGGCGACGCCGAGGTAGACGAGCAGATAGGACGAGGCGCCCACGAGCCGCTGCCAGACCGACGGCGAGGCCCGGCCGATCATCACGGTGCCCAGGTGGTCCCCCGCGTTGCGGTCCTCCGAGCCGAGGACCGGCGCCTGCGCCACCAGCTCGGTGACGCCGTTGACCGGCAGCTCGCCGGACCAGCCGCGGCCCTCGGTGATCTGCGGGCCGTCGGACGGCATCCGGGTGCCGACGAGGGTGGGGTTGGTCGAGGCGACGATCTCGCCGCCGGCGTTCGAGACCGTGGCGGAGGTGACGCCGGACCGGGTGAGGGTGGACTGCAGGAGCGGCGCGAGCATCTCGGCGGGGGCGGGCCGCACCAGCTGGTTGCGGACCAGCGGGTTGCCCGCCAGCTCCTCGGCGAGCGCGGTCACCCGGCGTCCCTCGACCCGGTCGAAGGTCGCCTTCGACTGTGCCAGGGACACCGCGGCCACGGCGGCCAGCACGATCACGACAATGGCGAGCTGCCATACGAGCAGCTCACCGGCGAGCGTCTGGCTCCGTTTGTGCCGTGCCGTTATGACCACTATGAACTCAACCTTCAATGGTCACAGAACCGAGACGGGGTGTCTCAGGAATCGCACAATCATGGCGCCGGATCGGGCCGAGCGAAAGAGATGAGCCATGAGAACTCGACGAGCCGCAGTTGTCGGAGCTCTTGCCGCCGTGTCGATGGTCGCGGTCAGCGCCTGTGGCGCCACCGCCGACAAGGGGGAAGGCAGTGGGGGCGGGGACGGCAAGCCCGTGACGGGGCTGCGCCTCATGGTCCCGAACACCCCGGGCAGCGGCTATGACCTCACCGCCCGCACCGTCACCCAGGTCATGCAGGACACCGACGTCGCCTCCGGCGTCCAGGTGTTCAACCTGCCCGGCGCCAGCGGCACCGTGGGCCTGCAGCGCCTGGTGAACGAGAAGGGCAACGGCAAGATGGCCATGCAGATGGGCCTCGGTGTCGTCGGAGCCTCGTACACCTCCAAGTCCGAGGCGACCCTCACGGACACCACGCCGATCGCCAAGCTGATCGAGGAGGCCGGCGCGATCGTCGTGCCGAAGAACTCGCCGTACAAGACGATGGACGACCTCGTCACCGCCTGGAAGGAGAACCCGAAGAAGCTCGCCGTGGGCGGCGGTTCGACGGCGGGCGGGCCCGACCACCTCCTCCCGATGCAGCTGGCGAAGGCCGTCGGCATCAAGCCGAAGGACGTCAACTTCGTCTCGTACGACGGCGGCGGCGAGCTGCTGCCGGCCATCCTCGGCAACAAGATCGCCTTCGGGGCGAGCGGGTTCGGTGAGTTCCTGGACCAGATCGAGGCCGGCCAGGTGCGCGTCCTCGCGGTGACCAGCGAGAAGCCGATCGACGCGCTCAAGGACGCCCCCACGCTCAAGGACCAGGGCATCGATCTGGTCTTCACCAACTGGCGCGGCATCGTGGCCCCTCCGGGCATCACCGCCGAGCAGAAGAAGACCTGGATCGACTCGCTGACGAAGATGCACGACTCCGACGAGTGGAAGGCGCAGCTGGAGAAGAACGGCTGGGTCGACTCCTTCGTCACCGGCGACGAGTTCGGCACCTATCTCGCCGAGCAGGACAAGGCGGTCGCCGACATCCTGGCCGAGCTCGGTCTCGCATGAGCTCCCAGGTGAAGGACGAACGGACCGTGGAGGACTCCCCTCCGCCGCGGGAGGGCGGGGACCGCGCGCAGTACGGCGTGTGCGTGTTCCTCGCCCTGCTGGGCACCGCCGTGATCGTGGACGCCCTCGGCATCCCGCACATCACCAGCGGCACCGACCCGGTCGGCCCGCGCGCGGTCCCGCTGCTGCTCGGCGGCCTGCTGGTGCTGCTCGCGGCGCTGTACGCCGTGGACGTGGCGCGGGGCGGCCGCGGTGAGCCGGAGGGCGGCGAGGACGTCGACCTGACGAGCGGCAGCGACTGGCGGACCGTCCTGCTGCTGATCGCGGTGTTCGTGGCGAACGCGCTGCTCATCGAGCGGCTCGGCTGGGTGATCAGCGGGGCGCTGCTCTTCTGGGGCACGGCGTTCGCGCTCGGCAACCGCCACTACTTCCGCAACCTGCTGATCGCGGTGACGCTCGCCCTGACGACGTTCTACGCGTTCGCGATCGGCCTCGGCGTGAACCTCCCCGCCGGTGTCCTGCAAGGAATCCTGTGAGGCCTGGCCCGTGACGGACAACCTGAACAACCTGATGCAGGGCTTCGCGGACGTCATGGATCCGCTGAACCTGCTGCTCGCCCTGGTCGGCGTCGTCATCGGCACCGCGGTGGGCGTCCTGCCGGGCATCGGCCCGGCGATGACGGTGGCCCTGCTGCTGCCGGTCACCTACGGCATGGAGCCGGTGCAGGCGTTCATCATGTTCGCCGGCATCTTCTACGGCGGCATGTACGGCGGCTCGACGACCTCGATCCTGCTGAACACCCCCGGCGAGTCCTCGTCCGTGGTCACCGCCATCGAGGGCAACAAGATGGCGAAGGCGGGCCGGGCTGCCCAGGCCCTGGCCACGGCGGCGATCGGCTCGTTCGTGGCGGGCACCATCGGCACGCTGTTGCTGGTCCTGATCACGCCGTTCGTGGTCGACTTCGCGGTCAGCCTGGGCGCCCCCGACTACTTCGCGCTGATGCTGCTGGCCTTCATAGCCGTGACGTCGGTACTGGGCTCGTCCCGTGTCCGCGGCTTCATATCGCTGCTGCTGGGCCTGACGATCGGCCTGGTCGGCATCGACTCGGTCTCCGGCCAGCAGCGGCTGACCCTCGGCATACCGCAGCTGGCCGACGGCATCGACGTCGTCGTGGTCGCGGTCGGCATCTTCGCGGTCGGCGAGGCGCTGTGGGTGGCCGCGCATCTGCGGCGCAAGCCGGCCGAGGTGATCCCGGTGGGCCGCCCGTGGATGGGCAGGAAGGACTGGAAGCGGTCCTGGAAGCCCTGGCTGCGCGGCACGGCCTTCGGCTTCCCGTTCGGCGCGCTGCCGGCCGGCGGCGCGGAGATCCCGACCTTCCTGTCGTACGCCACGGAGAAGCGGCTCACCAAGCACCCCGAGGAGTTCGGCAAGGGCGCGATCGAGGGCGTGGCCGGTCCCGAGGCCGCGAACAACGCGTCGGCGGCGGGCACCCTGGTGCCCATGCTGGCGATCGGCCTGCCCACGAACGCCACGGCGGCCGTGATGCTCGCGGCCTTCCAGTCGTACGGCATCCAGCCCGGCCCGCTGCTCTTCGAACGCGAGGCGAGCCTGGTCTGGGTCCTGATCGCGAGCCTGTTCATCGGCAACCTGCTCCTGCTGCTGCTGAACCTCCCGCTGGCCCCGGCGTGGGCGAAGCTGCTGCAGATCCCGCGGCCGTACCTGTACGCGGGGATCCTGTTCTTCGCGTCGATGGGCGCGTACGCCGTCAACGCCCAGCCCCTCGACCTGTTTCTCCTCCTCACCCTGGGCCTCCTCGGCTTCGCCATGCGGCGTTTCGGGCTGCCGGTGCTGCCGCTGATCGTCGGGGTGATCCTGGGTCCGCGGGCGGAGTTGCAGGGCCGGCGCTCCCTTCAGCTGTCCGGCGGCGAGTTGTCGGGTTTGGTGGGCGGCCCGGTGTCGTACTCGGTCTACGCGGTGATCGTGCTGGTCCTGCTGTGGCCGCTGGTTCGCCGTTTCGTGGTAAGCCCCTTGCGTGCGCGAAACGCCGCCGCCTGAGACGTCTGGAGTGCTGAGATGACCATCCTGGTCGGCTACGTCCCCTCCCCCGAGGGCGAGGCTGCCCTACGGGCGGGGATCGACGAGGCCCGCCGCCGCGGCGAGAAACTGCTGGTGGTGAACACGACCAGGGGTGATGCCCTGGTGGATCCGCGCTTCGCCCAGGAGCCCGATCTGACTCATGTGCGCGAGGACCTCGCGGCCCTGGGCGTCGACTTCGACATCCGTCAGGTCCTCGGCGCCCGTGACGCCGCGGCGGAGATCATCGACCTGGTGGAGCAGACGGACGCGTCCCTGGTGGTGATCGGCCTGCGCAAGCGCAGTGCCGTCGGCAAACTGATCATGGGGTCCGCGGCCCAGCAGATCCTGCTAGGGGTGGACTGTCCGGTCCTCGCCGTGAAGGCGGCGGGGTGAGGTGACGACGATGCTGCGAACCTTCGGCTGGTCGTTCGCCATCACGGTGGTCGGCCTGACCTTCGCCGCGTGGCAGTGGGGCTGGGAGGCCTTCGGGATCGTCCTGATCCTCTCGATCCTGGAGATCTCCCTCTCCTTCGACAACGCGGTCGTCAACGCCGGGATCCTGAAGAAGATGAACGCCTTCTGGCAGAAGATCTTCCTCACGGTCGGCATTCTGATCGCCGTGTTCGGGATGCGGCTGGTCTTCCCGGTGGTGATCGTCGCGATCAGCGCCAAGGTGGGGCCCGTGGAGGCGGTCCAGCTCGCCCTCGACGACCCCGACCGCTACCAGGACCTGGTCACCGACGCCCACCCGGCGATCGCCGCCTTCGGTGGCATGTTCCTGTTGATGATCTTCCTCGACTTCATCCTCGAGGACCGTGACATCAAGTGGCTGACCTGGCTGGAACGGCCGCTCGCCAAGCTCGGCAGGATCGACATGCTGTCGGTCTGCGTCGCCCTCGTCGCCCTGCTGGTGACGGCGATGACCTTCGCCACCCACGCCCACGTCAGCACGGGGCACGCGGACAAGGCGGCCACGGTGCTGCTGTCCGGGGTGGCGGGCCTGATCACGTATCTCGTCGTCGGCGGCCTCTCGTCGCACTTCGAGGAACGGATCGAGGAAGAGGAGGAGCAGGAGGAGGCGGCGGAGAAGAAGGCCAGGGCGGAAGGCAGGCCGGTCTCGTCGGTCGCCCTCGCCGGCAAGGCCGCGTTCTTCCTCTTCCTCTACCTGGAGGTCCTGGACGCGTCCTTCTCCTTCGACGGCGTGATCGGCGCCTTCGCCATCACCAACCACATCTTCTGGATGGCGCTCGGCCTGGGCATCGGCGCGATGTACGTCCGTTCGCTGACGGTCTACCTGGTCCGCCAGGGCACCCTCGACGACTACGTCTACCTCGAACACGGCGCCCACTACGCCATCGGCGCCCTCGCCGCGATCCTCCTGGTCACCATCCAGCACCAGATCAGCGAGATCATCACCGGCCTGATCGGCGTCGTCCTGATCACCGCGTCCTTCCTGGCCTCCGTCCGCCGCAACAGGGTGCTGGCGGCGCAGGAGGCGGACGGGAAGCCGCAGGAGGAGAAGGGGGAGGTGCGGTCGGGGGCGTGACGAGCGGCTCACGCCGGCCGGGGTGCCGAGGGTGCCAGGGGTGCCCCGCCCGGTCCCCCGGGACGGGCTCGGCTGCGGCGTGCGCGTGATCTGCGGTGGACGTGGTCTGCGACATAGGCGTTTTCGCCCGATTATGGCTAGCTGGATGTGCTTGCCTCGCGCACAGCGTCGCGTCATCGGGCGCGTTGTCCTGTCGTTCCTCCGCCTGGGAGACCCATGCGTCTGCGCGTACCCTCCGCTCCGCGAGACCCCTCCACCCCCCGGATCGCCTCGATTCCGTCGATCGTCCTGGCCGGCGGCGCCCTGGCCGTCGGTGTCGGCGGCCTCTACCTGGCCGGGCTGCTGCTGGCGGGAGGGGACATAGACGCCGGTACGACCGTACGCGGGGTGGACATCGGCGGGCTGAGCCGTACGGAGGCCATCCGGAAGCTGGAGGAGCGGCTGGGGTCGGCCGGCGCGCGGGACCTCACGGTGACCGTCGGTGACCGCGAGGGCGCGGTCGATCCGCGGCAGGCCGGCCTCACCTTCGACTTCGCCGGGACCGTCGACCGGGCGGCGCGGACCCACGCCGCCGATCCGTTCACCGTGATCGGCGGGCTGTTCCGCACGGGCGGCCCCGTCCAGCCCGTCGTACGCGTCGACGAGGACAAGGCGCACGCCGCCCTGAAGAGGGTGGCGAAGTCACTCGATCAGAAGGTCCGCGACGGCGCCGTCGGCTTCGCGGACGGCGAGGTCCGCCGGATCGCCCCGCACAACGGCTACGCGCTGGACACGGACGCCGCCGTGGCCCCGCTGCGTGACGCCTTCGTGCGCGGCGACGCGGGAGCCGTCACGGACCTGCCCGTGCGGGAGACGAAACCCGAGGTCACGGCGGCGGAGGTACGACGGGCGGTACGCGACTTCGCCGAGCCGGCGATGTCGGGTCCGATCAGGCTGGAGGCGGCCGACCGGCGGTTCACGCTCTCCCCGGACGACCTCGGCGCGTACCTGACGATGCGGCCGGACGCCAAGGGCCGGCTCACCCCGAAGCTCGACGCCGAGGGCCTGCGCGCCTCGCCCGTCGTGGCCCGCAACCTGTTCGGCCTGCCCGCCGAGCCCCGTAACGCCACGTTGCGTCTGGTCGGCGACCAGGTCGTGGCGGCCGACGACGCCAGGCCCGGCGTACGGATCACGGACGACGCGCTGGGCGCGGCCGTCATGCCCCTGCTGACCAAGTCGGGAGCCGCCCGCACCGGCGAGGTGGCCGCGCGGGTGCTCCAGCCGCAGGTGACCGATGACAACGCCGCGCGGCTGGGGCTGCGGGAGAAGATGTCGTCCTTCACGGTCAACTTCGAAGCGGCGCCGTACCGCACCCGGAACATCGGCCGGGCGGTGGAGCTCATCAACGGCTCGGTCGTCATGCCGGGCAAGACCTGGAGCTTCAACCGCACCGTGGGCGAACGCACCGAGGCCAACGGCTTCGTCGACGGCATCATGATCCTCAACGACGAGTTCACCAAGGCCCCCGGCGGCGGTGTCTCCGCCGTGGCCACGACCGTGTTCAACGCGATGTTCTTCGCCGGGGTCAAGCCCGTGGAGTACGGCGCCCACTCCTTCTACATCGAGCGCTACCCGGAGGGCCGCGAGGCCACGGTCGCCTGGGGCAGCCTGGACCTGCGCTTCAACAACGACTCCGGCAACGCGATCTACATCCAGGCCGAGTCCACCGACACCTCCGTGACCATCACGTTCCTCGGCACCAAGAAGTACGACGAGATCGGCTCCGTCACCGGGCCGCGCACCAACGTCAAACAGCCCGAGAAGAAGGTGAACGCCGACGAACAGTGCGTCCCCCAGACCCCGCTGGAGGGCTTCGACGTCACCGTCCAGCGCGTCTTCGTCAGCGACGGCCGAGAGGTCGGACGGGAGCCGTTCCGCACGCACTACACGCCGCGCGACGAGATCGTGTGCGAGTGATCCCTCGGCCGACCGCGTACGATCCGCGGTCAGCTGGCCACGGCCGAGGCCCACAGCGGGGTGTAGCCGGTGGTCGCGGACGGGTTCTTGGGGCGGGGCATCCGTACCAGGTGGTCGTCGGTGCTCGCGTTGAGGATCTCTGCTTGCAGCCGCTGCAGTTCCTCGGAGGGCTCCAGGCCCAGTTCCCGCCTGAGTACGGAGTAGAGGTTCTGGTAGGCCTGGAGGGCTTCCGCGCGGCGCCCGGCGCGGTGGAGTGCGGAGATGAGCCGACCGTGGAACCACTCGTGCAGCGGGTGGTCGTTGACCAGGATGCGCAGCTCCGGGAGGACCTCCCGGTAGCGGCCCAGCTGGAATTCGGTTTCCACGCGCAGTTCGAGTGCCCGGATTCTGAGTTCTTCCATATGGGCTATTCGGCCGGTGAGCACCCCGGCGATGGGCACATTGCTGAGCATCGGGCCGTGCCACAGCGCGCGGGCCCGGTCCAGATGGGCGGCGGCCTTTTCGGGTGCGCCCTGGTGGAGTTCCTGTTGGGCGTCCCGCACGAGTTCTTCGAAGACACAGGCGTCCACTTCGTCGCGGGTGATGTCGAGGAAATAGCCCGGGGCCTGAGTGAGCAGCAGCCTTCTCTCTCCGCGGACCACTCGTGCGTCATGCAGCATCCGGCGGGCGTGGTAGACGTGCGTCTGGAGGGTGCGTGGTGCACCGCTCGGCGGGTCTTCTCCCCAGAGCTCACGGACCAGCGTGTCCGTGGCGACGGCTTCGCGTGACTGGAGTGCCAGCACCGCGAGCATCTGACAGATCTTTGGTGCCTTCGGAGCGAACGTGTCGCCTTCATCGGTCGTGATCCGGAAAGGGCCGATGAGGTGGAACTGCACTGGTCACACGCTCCTTCCGCCGCCGTCAGGCGTCTGGTTTCGGTGCCTGGCTGGTCGATCCAGACAGCTTTGACGGTAAGGAGTGGAGGGCTGTGAGTCTTCTGTGGCGGACCGAGAGTGTCACATTACCGGACGGTAGGTCTGTTCATGTGGAGCACGTCACTTTCGAGCCGCGAGAGGAGCGCCGGAGAGCACCGGGGCACTTTCCAGGGCGACGGCCAGGTGGGCGGCGGAGGCCAGGGTGACGTGCCGGTGCCAGCCGGGGAAGGAGCGCCCGGCGAAGTCCCGTATCCCCACCTTGTCCGCGATCGAGTTGAAGTCGCGCGCGACGACCAACGGCAGCACGGTCAGCCGCAGGACCATCGGCAGCGACTGGACGCCCCCGCCGACCAGCCACAGCTTCCCGGGTCTGGCCACTGCTTTAGGCCACTCGCCCACCAGGGTCATGCCACCGCCGCCGGCGGTCGCCACGGCGGCCGTGACGGGTATCGCCACGGCTGTCGTGGGGCGCTCCCCCGAGTTGATCTGCTGCCGCAGGCTGACGAGGGAGGAGGCCAACTCCGCGGCCGTACGCACCCGATCGCCGTACTTCGGCAGCTTCGACCGGTCGATGCGCAGCTGTTCCTGAGGGTCGACCCGCACGACGAAGGGGACGCCGGCGGAGGCGAGGTGCCGGGCCAGGGCCACCGCGTCGATACCGTCGACGTCCACCACGACCGGCCCGCGCTGGACTCCGGCGATACCCGTGACAGCGTCCACGGACTCGCGTACGCACTCGTCGAGGGTGTCGGCCGTGACCCCGGCGGGGATGCCGGCCCGCTGCCGGAGGGGGTTGCTGAGCCAGCGGCCGGACAGCCGCAGCCGCCAGTCGACGGGAACCGCGGTGCGGCCGGACACCAGCCACGCCCCGATGGCCTGCTGACCGGTGACGGACTGCCCCATGTGCGGCAGGAAGTGCTGGTCGACGCCGATCGAGTGCGAGCCGACCTTGGGGATCATCGTGGACCTGACGACCCAGGCCTCCGGAGCCAGGTGCCGCTGCGTGTACCGGGCCAGGTCATGGCGCACCGGCGTCCATTCCCAGGGCGACTCGCTGATGAAGTGGTGGACGCTCTGCTGCGCCGCGCCGCCCTCGAACTGGGCGGCGATGGTGCGCAGCGTCTTGCGTCCCGGTGCGGTCAGCAGGCCGCGCACATAGCGCTCGGCCTTGAGTCGCTGACCGCTGCGCTGCAGGGATCCGAAGAGTTGAGCACCGAGTTCTTCCAGCTGGGATTCGCAGGACGAATCCAGGTGTGTGCAGACGGGTTTGAGCAGGCTCAGACGCACGGATCCCCCTGTTGACGTCGGTCATGCGATCGACGAGGTGCGGCGTAACGCGCGCACCCGCTCGTCCACTCTTACACAAACAGACACTCGGTCCGGTTTCTTTGCGCGAAGACCGACCTCAGCCGTTGCGGGGGGCACGGACGCCTTCAGGGCCGTGACCGCCGCGTCAGGACGACGCGACGGGGACGGGCCCAGCGTCGGCCGACCGGGCCGCCGCCAGCAGGTGTTCGGCCCGGTAGCTGGAGATGTCCAGCTTGGCCAGTACCTCGGCCGGCACGATGCTGGGCAGCAGCAGGGCGAACAGAGCCGACACCTCTTCCGACAGATCCTGCTCGGGCTGCGTCACGGTGACCAACTGGACGCCGGTCCACGCCCCGACCACGAGCCGGGCGATCTGCGCCGGATCGATGTGGAAGTGCAGTTCACCCCGTTCTTTGGCCTCCGTGAGCAGCTCCGTCGACACGGTGATCCAGTCCGGCCAGCGCGTGCCGAAGAGCGAGCGCGCCTTGGGGTCGACCGACAGCTGTATCGAGGCGCTGAGCACGGGCTCCCTGGGGACGCGGTAGGCAAGGAGGAGCGCCAGGTCCACCCATTCCTGCATCTTCAGGGCCTGGGGCACGACTCCTTCCCTGGTCACGGCCTCGTCGAGCACGGCACGGGCCAGCTGCTCCTTGGAGGTGAAGTGGAAGTACAGGCCGCCCCGGGTGAGTTGGATCCGCTCGATGAGCATGCCGATCGTGCTGGCCTCGTACCCCAGCTCGTTGAACATCTGAGAGGCGGCTTCGAGGATGGCTCTGCGTGTGCGGATCGCGCGTTCCTGCCTGGCCACTCACATCACCATGACCTTTCCTTTACTAGTGCTTGAGCTCACACTTACTCAACCTCCAAAACCGGACGAGGGGCCGGTACTTTAGCAACGCAACTCATGTAGCTGCCTTGCAGGCCAGATCCAAGGGGGAGATCTTGCCCGAAGTCCCTGTCGTGCCTCGCTTCTCGTCCCGGCCACGGGGTGAATCGCCGTCGCGGTTACTTCTGGGTGCCTACACCCACCTCAAACACGACGACGCCGTTCTCATAGACAGTTGGCAGCGGGTGAGCGAGAACTCGTTCACGCTGCGTCTCCACTGGCCGGCTGCCCCTCCCGGACAGCCCTACGACCCGCGCCTTCTCACTCAGACGATCCGACAGAGCGGCCTGGCCATCGCCCACGCGGAGTACGGCGTGCCGCTGGAGCACCAGACCCTGCTGAACTGGCTCGACCTCACCGTCTCGCCCGACTTCCGGGTGCCGGACACCACCTCCGCGACCCTGCTCGTCGACCTCACCGTCGCCCCGGGCAAGAGCGCCAGACGCGCCGCCCATGCGATGCACATGGACATCCGCACGGCCCCGGACGCCGCGCCGGCCGTCCGGGCCGACACCGAGTTCTGCTGGATATCGCCGGCCGCCTACCGACGGGTGCGCGGCGACCATCTCACCGTCGACTGGGGTGGCTGGCCGCTGCCCGCCCCCGTCGAACCCGAACTCGTCGGCCGTGACCACGTCGTGGACGTGGTGCTCGCCCCGACGGCAGTCCCCCACCGGTGGCAGTTGCGCAATGACACGGGCAATGCGCTGCTCTTCGACCATCCGGTCGATCACGTCCCCGGACTGGTGCTGTGGGAGGCGGCTGAGCAGGCGGCCCGAGCCCTCTTCGCCCCGAGCGTCTCCCTGCCCGTGTCATTCGCCATCACCTACCTGCGCTACGTCGAGTTCGACCTGCCCTGCTTCATCGAGGCACGCGTACTGCGTCCGCAGGGCCAGGGGCGGTTCGCCGTCCGCGTCACGGGCACCCAGGCCGGCGCACCGGCGTTCACCGCGGACATCAGCATGGGCACGCGACCGGCGAGCTGACGCCTCGGACCGGGGAGTGTGTCCGGCGCCGGGCACCGGACGCACTCCCCGGTCCTGTGTCACTGATTGACGAAGCCGCCGTCCACCGGCATCACGGTGCCGGTGAGGAAGGGGCAGCGGTCGCTCAGCAGCCAGGCGGCCGCCTGGGCGATCTCCTCCGGTTCGGCCGTACGCCCCTGTGGTGTCAGAGAGTTGACCAGGTCCTGAAGCCCCGGGTTGCGGCCGAACCAGTCGAGGGTGATCTCACTGCGCGTGGTCCCCGGCGCGATGGCGTTCACCCGGACCCCCTGCTTGGCGTACTCGTCGGCGGCGGCCCGGGTCAGTCCGACGACGGCGTGCTTGGACGCGATGTACGGGGCGGCGGTCGGAATGGCCACCAGACCGCCGACGCTGCTGTTGTTCACGATCGAACCGCCGCCGGTCGCGAGCATGGCCGCGATCTCGTGGCGCAGACAGTTGAAGACACCGCGGACATTGGTGTCCATGACGGTGTCGTAGACGTCGTCGGTCATCAGATGCAGCGGGGTGCGGTCACCGCCGATCCCCGCGTTGTTGAACGCGGCGTCGAGGCGCCCGTACTCGGCGACGGTGAAGTCCACCGCCCGTGCCACGTCCTCGGCGACCCGGACGTCACCCACCACGTACGCCGCCGTCGCCCCCTTGTCGCGAAGCTCGCCGACGAGAGCGGCCAGCCGGTCCTCCCGCCGGGCGGTGACCACCACTGTCGCGCCCTCCTGCGCGAACACCCGTGCCGCGGCCTCGCCTATGCCACTGCTCGCGCCGGTGACAAGGACGACTTTCCCCGTTAAAAGATCACTGGTCATGGGGGGAGTCTGACAGGCGCGCGCCCCGGGCGCCTGGGGCGGTTCGTGATTACCGGTCGATGACCAGGCCATTGACCGTGCGTCATACGTTGCTGGGGCTCTGGCTCGGCACAAGAGACGGAGAATGACGGCCCGTCACCACAGGAGACAGCATGCTCGGTGCAGACCTCGGCAACGGTGTCGAACTACGTCCGACGGAGCCATGGCAGGCCGCCGAGTTCGCGGCATTCATGGACCGCGTGCGTGCGGATCTCGATCCCTGGCTGCCGTGGGTGCACGAGGTCACGGAAACCGGGCCCGCCCGGTCCTGGCTGCAGGACCTGGCGGACAGCCAGGCCAAGGACGGGGCCCGGATCTATGGCATCCACCTCGGCGGCGAGCTGGTCGGCGGCACCTGTTTCGCGCTGTTCGAGCCGGCGACCGGGCTGTGCGAACTCGGGGTCTGGCTGGCACCGGAGGTGCGGGGCCGGGGTCTTGCGACCACCGCGGCGCACCTGATGACCGACTGGGCGGTCCGCGTGCGCGGCATGTCCCGGGTGCAGTGGCGAGTGGCGCCGGACAACCATCCCAGCATCGCCGTGGCCAAGCGGCTCGGCATGTCCTACGAGGGTGTCATGCGCAGCTACCTCCCCGTCCAGGACCGACGCCTGGACCTGGAGGTTTGGTCCGTGCTGGCCGAGGAGTGGACGGCCGACGTGCAGGGCCCCGCATACATCCGCGAATGAAGCCAAGAATCGGAGACACCTGTGCGCGTCTTGTTCACCGTCTGGCCCGCGGCGGCACACCTCTTTCCGAGTGTGCCGCTCGCCTGGGCCCTGCAGGCAGCGGGACACGAGGTCTGTGTGGCCTCCCGGCCGGCCCTGGCCGGCCCGACCAAGGCCGCCGGGCTGGCCGCCGCCCCCCTCGTCGACGAGAGCGATCTGCCCCGTTCGGTCGGTGCCGCCAACCCGGCTTCCGAGGAGTCCCGGCAGGCGTGGTCGCGCATCACCGAGGCGATGGCGATCGACCCCGTCGACGATCCGGTGGCCACGCACATCTGGCGCCTCCACCGCGACTATGTCGCCCCGGCACTGCTCGACCTCCAGCCGGCCGATGCCCGCCCCGACCGCCCGCAGCCGGTCCTGGACGCGCTGGTCCGGTTCTGCCGGAGCTGGCAGCCGGACCTGGTGCTCTGGGACCCCACGATGCCGGCCTCCGCGGTGGCGGCCCGAGCCGTGGGAGCCGCGCACGCGCGGCTGCTGTGGGGACTGGACCACGTGGGCTGGTCCCTGCAGCGCTACGCCCGGCGCAAGGAGGAGTTGGGTGAGGAGCTGTCCGACGGGGACCCCGTGGTGACGGCGGTGCACGCGATGGCCGAACGGTACGGCTTGGCGTTCGATGAGGAACTGCTGCACGGTCAGTGGAGCCTGGATCCGATGCCCGCCGCGATGCGGCTGCCGACGGAGCGGCACACCGTCCCGATGAGCTGGATCCCGTACACCGGTTCCGGCGTTCTGCCGGAGTGGCTGCACGAGCGCACCGGCCGGCCACGTGTGGCCCTCACCCTCGGCGCGTCGATGCGCGCCTTCAGCAAGGACAGCACGCCGCTGATCGCCAATCTCCTCGAAGCACTGGGTGAGATGGATGTCGACGTGGTGGCCACTTTGGACGCCTCGCAGTTGGAGGGTGTGGTCCGCGTGCCCGACAACGTGCGGACGATCGACTACCTCCCGCTCTCCCAACTGCTGCCGACCTGCTCGGCGGTGATCCATCACGGCGGCTACGGCACCATGTGCGCGGCCGCCGCGGCCGATGTGCCGCAGATCGTCGCGATGGACGGCGACGCGGTCATGGAAGGGCCGATCAGCGCGGCGCATCTGACCGAGCGGGGCGTGGGGCTTTTGCTGAGGCACGAGGAGTGCTCGGTGGACGACATCCGCAAGATGGTCACCAGGGTTCTGGAAGAGCCCTCCTTCCGTCAGGGCTCGCAGGCGCTGCGACGGGATCTCCTCGCCTCCCCGAGCCCCGCCGAAGTCGTACCGGTTCTCGAACGGCTGGTGGCCGAGTACCGCGTCGCGGTCTGAACTCAGTAACTAGAGCGTTCTTTTTAGCCTCGTGCTAGCCTGATCACTGGTTAGAACGATCGATCCAATGAGGAAGCGAGTTAGGGGTCTTCATGCAGAAGCAGCCGGTCACCGTCATCGGGTTGGGCCCGATGGGGCACGCCATGGCCAGCACGTTCCTCGACAACGGCCACCAGGTGACCGTGTGGAACCGGACCGCGAGCAGGGCGGACGACCTTGTGGCCAAGGGAGCCGTCCTGGCCCCCACCCCGGCGGAGGCCTTGTCGGCCAGCGAGTTGGTGGTCCTCAGCCTGACCGACTACGACGCGATGTACGCCATCCTGGAGCCCGCCACGCAGGCGTTGGCGGGCAGGACACTCGTCAACCTCAGTTCGGACACCCCGGAGAAGGCCCGGGAGGCGGCCAGGTGGGCGGCCCGCCACGGCGCCGAGTACCTCACGGGCGGTGTGCAGGCCTCCCCCACCGGTATCGGCCAGCCGGAGTCCTTCACCTTCTACAGCGGCTCCCGGCCCGTCTTCGAGGCGGCCAAGGAGACACTGGATGTGCTCACCAAGACCGACTACCGGGGCGAGGACCCGGGCCTGGCCGCGCTGTACTACCAGCTGCAGCTGGATGTCTTCTGGACGACCGCGCTCGCGTACCTGCACGCGCTCGCGGTGGCCGACGCCCACGGGATCAGCGCGCAGGACATGCTGCCGTACCTCTCCGGCACGGTGGGCTCGATGCCCGACTTCTTCGGCTTCTACACGCCCCGCATCGACGCCGGTGAGCACCCGGGCGATGTCGACCGGCTGGCCATGGGCGTGGCCAGCGTCGACCATGTGGTGCAGACCGCCAAGGACGCCGGCGTCGACGCCGCACTGCCCGCCGCGGTCCTGGAGATCTTCCGACGGGGCATCACCGCCGGATACGCGGCCGACAGCTTCACCAGCCTGATCGAGACCTTCAAGAAGCCCACGGCCTGAACCGCGTCGAGGGCGCGCGCACGCCACGGGCGTGCGCGCGCCCTTGGCGTGTGTGGGGGCGGTGTCGTCAGACCCGTTCGGCGGGGGCCCCGCGGAAGCTCGCGATCAACCGGGCCAGGTGCCGGCCCGCGGCCTCCAGCGGCGCACTGCTCCTGGTCACCTGAGCCGTCAGCTCGGCACCCTCCAGGGTGCCGATCACCGTGTGGGCGAGCGCACGGGCGTCGTCCTCGTCGATCCCCGCCTCGCGCAGCTTGTCGAACACCAGGAGGTGCCAGCGCGTGAACGCCTCCGAGGCCGCCGCCTGAATGTCGGGAAAGCGGCCCGAGGCGCCCAGCGCGGTGGTCGTGATCGGACAGCCGTCCATCCAGTCCGACCCGCGCAGTCCGTCGGCGAGCCTGCGGGTGAGGAGCACGATCGCATCGGCCGGGTCCTTCTCCTCGTCGAACACGGCACGCAAAGCGTCGATGAACTCCATATCGCCGCGCCGGATCGCCTCGACGGCCAGTTCCAGTTTGCCGCCCGGAAAGAAGTGATAGACCGAGCCGAGAGTCGCGCTGGCCTCGGCGGAGATCTGTTTGATCCCCGTGCCGTCGTATCCCTGGCGTTGCATCAGCCGCGAGGCCGCCCGGACGATGCGTTCACGGGTGGCGACGACTGGCTCGGAGGCATCCTCCGACCGCTTCTCGACACTCACGGGCTTCTTCTTCACAGGCCAAGGCTACCAGGTAGAGCGTTCTTTCCAATGCCCTCGGACGGGTACATCGGCGGTTCATCAGCCGGGGCGCTGATGCCCTGAGCCGGAATTACCGGCTCATTGACGGTGGCCCGATACCGTCCTTCCGAACCAGGCAGAAGCAATTTCCCCTGACCCACGGACCGTTGAACAGAGAGAGGGCTGAATGGTCGCCACGGAGAAGGATTTCGTGAAGGTGCTCGAAGCGATTCGGGAAATCGCTCCGACCCTCCGGGGCAACGGCGTGCGCGCCGAGGAGGAGAACTGGATACCAGAGGCGAACATCGAGCTGCTGGAAAACGCCGGCCTGTTCCGCGCCGCCGTACCCGAGCGATTCGGTGGGCTCGATCTGCCGGCCGAGCAGCAGGCCGCCCTGCTCACCGAGACGGCGCGGGCCTGCGGCTCGACCGGATGGGTCTCCATGGTCTGGGTGACGACGGCCTGGATGGCCACCCTGTACCCCGACGCCGCCCAGGAGGAGGTCTTCGCGGACGGGAGCGTACGGATCTCCGGCGGCTTCAGCCCTTCCGGTTCTCTCGTCCCGACCGAGGGTGGATACATCCTGAACGGGTCCTGGCGGTTCAACACCGGTGTCCGGGGCGCCCACTGGAACGTGTGCACCGCCCTGGTCGAGCACGAGGACGGGCGGGTCGAGGAGCTGTTTCCGCTGGTGCCCGCCGGTGAGCTGACCGTCGGCGACGACTGGGACGTCTTCGGCGGCGCCGGCACCGGCAGCGTCACCTCGACCGCCAAGGACGTCTTCGTCCCCGAGCACCGCGTGGTCGACGCGTCGGTGTACGAGGCCGCCACGGCGGACCGCTGGAACGCGGACCTCACCGGCCGCAACTACGGCCTGCTCAGCTACATCCTGGCCACGACGGCATCCGTGTTCATCGGACTGGGCCAGGCGGCCCTCGATGAATTCATCGCCCGCCTGCCCGGAAAGGGCATCACCTACACGAACTGGTCCGAGCAGAAGGAGCATCCGCACATCCAGATCCAGGTGGCCGTGGCCGCCAACAAGATCGCGTCCTGCGCAGGGCTTCAGCGAGCCCTGCTGGAAACCGTGCAGCGACGCGCGGACCACGGGGAGCGGATGACGCTGGAGGAAAAGGCCACGGTGCGCGGCCAACTCGCCTTCGTGGCACAGACCACGAAGGACGCCGTCGGCGCGCTGCTCACGCTGAGCCCGGCCTCGTCCATCGCGCGAAGCGCGGTGCTGCAGCGCGTCCACCGGGACGTCACGGCGCTCTCCCTGCATGGTCTGCTCGCCCCGATCGGCTCACTGGAGGCCCAGGGGCGGGTACTGCTCGGGTCTGATCCCGGCACCGAATACCTCTGATCGGGCCCCGCGCAGCCGCCCGACGGCTCGGGCGGCTGCGCGGGTGGCTCGTGCCCCGAGCCCGATCAGCGACGGAAGAACAACCAACAAGGAAACTCAGTGAAATCTCGCAGAACCGAACCCGCACGTCATCGCCGTGTCGCCCGGCGGCCTCTCCTCAAGGCAGCCGGAGCTGCCGTAGTCGCCGCCTCGGCAGGCGGCGTCTGGTCCGCCCACGCGGCGAAGTCACCCTCCGCGGCGGCGGACGAGTCCGCGGACGCCCTCATCATCGGTGCGGGCTACGCCGGTGTGACGGTGGCTCGCGAACTGGCCGCGCGCGGGCTGAAACCGCTCATCCTCGAAGCGAGGAACCGCACCGGCGGCCGAATATGGACCGACACCTTCTCCGGTGAGCAGGTGGAGATAGGCGGCGGCTGGGTGGGCGAGCAGCAAAAGCTCGTGCAGCGGGAACTCACCCGCTACGGCATCACCACGACCCCGGACATAGGCCCCGAGCGCATGCTGTTGCCGGGCGACAAGGAGTTGGAGAGCCTGACGCCGGAAGAGGCGGTCGGGGCGCTGAGCCCGCTGTGGTCGGAGTTCTACCGGGGCTCAGAGAGCTACTTCGAGCGTCCCTACGAGCCGCTCCACCGCAAGGACCTGCTCCAGAAGGTGGACGGCCTGTCCCTCGCCGACCGGCTCCGCCAGCTCTCCCTGGCGCCCAAGGAGTTCCAACGGCTGAACAGTGAGACGTCCCTGTACTCCGGCGGGCCGAGTTCCATCGGCGCCCTGACCGGGATGGCGCAGTGGTTCCAGCTCGCCGGCGGGACCTACGAGAGCTCCCTGTCGATGAACCAGAAGCCGGCCGGGGGCATGATCTCGCTGCTCAAGGCCATGCTGAAGGAAGCGGGCACCGAGGTACGGCTGCAGTCGGCGGTCACCAGGATCACCGAGTCGAAGGGACTCGTGGCCGTGGAGGTTTCGGGCGGGAAGCGGTACACGGCCCCGCTGGTGGTCGTCGCGACCCCGACGAACGTCTGGAAGGACATCGCCTTCCATCCCGGCCTGCCCCCGGCGCACGCGACCGCGGCAAGGCAGGGGATCGGCGTCCCGCACTCGAACAAGCTGTGGATCCATGTCCGTGGCCGGACCGAGGCACTGTTCGCCCAGACGCCGGAGGGCTCCCCGATCAGCATGATGCTGCCGCAGCAGCAGCTGTCGGACGGGCGCCTGATGGTCGCCTTCGGCGGACCGTCCCTCGACGCCGGGGACCCGGCGGCCGTCCAGAAGGCCGTCCGGCAGTTCCTCCCGGGCAGTTCGCTCATCCGGTACCGGACGATGGACTGGGGCAGGGACCGGTACTCGCGCGGCGGCTGGGGGCTGCGCAGGCCGAACCAGTTGCTGAACCTGTTTCCGCAGATCGAGGAACCGCACGGCCGGATCCTGTTCGCCGGCGCGGACATCGCGCAGGGCTGGCACGGCGCCTACATCGAGGGCGCGATCGAGTCCGGCCTGCGTGCCGCACAGCAGGCGATCACACTCGCCCCGTGACGGGCAGCGAAGCGCCGCCGCGGACCTTCCAGGGTGCGGCGGCGCTTCGGCATGCGCTACCGCGCCCATGCCTCCGGCCCCGGGCCGCCCCTTCCCACCGGCGGGAAGAGCTCGTCTAGGGTGCGCAGCACGTCGTCGCTCAGACTCACCCGCGTCGCCCGCAGGGCTCCCTCCAACTGCTCCACGCTGCGTGGCCCGATCACCGGTGCCGTGACCCCTGGCCGGGACATCACCCAGGCGAGGCCCACCTCGGCGGGGTCCGCCCCGAGGTCCGCGCAGAGCTTCTCGTACGCCGTGACCGCCTCGCGGTGGTCCTCCAGGGCCTCGGCGGCACGGCCCTGGGCGCTCTTCATCGCGCTGCCCTCGGCCAGTTTGCGCAGTGCCCCGGCGAGCAGCCCGCCGTGCAGGGGTGACCACGCGAGGACGGCCACGCCGTAGCGTTGGCAGGCCGGGATCACCTCCAGTTCGACGTGGCGGGTGACGAGGTTGTACACGCTCTGCTCGGAGACGATGCCGAGGAAATGGCGGCGTGCGGCGGCCTCCTGGGCCTCGGCGATGTGCCATCCGGCGAAGTTGGAGGAGCCGACGTAGCGCACCTTCCCCTGCTGGGTGAGGGTGTCCATCGCCTGCCACACCTCCTCCCAGGGGGCATGCCGGTCGATGTGGTGCATCTGGAACAGGTCGATCCAGTCGGTGCGCAGCCGCCGTAGCGACGCCTCGCACGAGGCGATGATGTGACGTGCCGAGAGCCCGGAGTCGTTGGGCCAGTCACTCATGGGATTGGCGACCTTCGTGCCGAGCACGACCTTCTCGCGCCGGCCGCCGCCGCGGGCGAACCAGGACCCGAGGAACTCCTCGGTGAAGCCCTTGTGTTTCTGCCAGCCGTACTGGTTGGCGGTGTCGAGGAAGTTCACGCCCTGCTCCAGCGCGGTGTCGAGGATGGCGTGGCTCTCCTCGTCGCTCGCCCTGACACCCAGGTTCAGGGTGCCCAGGCAGATCTCGCTGACTTTGAGGGCGGTCCGGCCCAGATGGGTGTAGCGCATGGTGATGTCTCAACCCTCGTTCCTCGAATCGGGACTCGGACGACGTTACGGAGGCGAACTCAGTCGCCGTCCACTGCGAGGTAATCGCGTAAGGGACAGACAACCGGTCCTCGATCAGCCCCGCGTCAGATCCGCACCGCCCCGCAGTTGAGTGCGGCGAGCAGTGTCCGCGCCTGGACGTTGACGTAACGTCCGTGTCTCACCAGCGAGTTGAGCTGCCCGGGTGTGACCCAGCGGTAGCCGGGTGGCGGTTCGTCCGGGGCCTGGTCCGCGTCCGCCGCCACGAACAGATAGCGGCTCTCCGCGTTGAGGAAGCGGCCGCCCTCCTCCGAGTGCACCGCCTCGTAGTGGACGCGCGACGGGTCGGCGGACAGCACGAAGTCGAGGAAGGGCGGACGCTGGTCGGCGCTGCGATGGGCGTAGTTGGCCGGGATGTACTGGACGGTGGGGGCCAGTTCGACCGTGTCGAGGAAGCCGCCCTCGACCCGGGCATGGACCAGGACGTGCGGGACGCCCCCGAACCGGCGCGTCACGAAGGCGACCACGCCGCGCGCGCAGGGTTCGATCAGCGGCTGGGTCCAGCTGGTCACCTCCCGGTTGTCCGCCTGCACCGAGACGGCGACCACGCTGAAGTACCGCTGTCTGACGTGCTCGATGGTGGTGGGTGTGCGTATCCAGTCGGTGACCTGGGTCAGGGGCACGCTGTCCACGCGTACGTCGTGCCGGGAGCGCTCCGCCGTGAACCAGGATCTGACCTCGGTGTCGGAACTCAGTGCGCCGTCCTCGGCGGGTTCCGTGGGAGCGCAGGCCAGTACGGTGCGCGCGTCCATGTTCACCACGTTGTCGCGGTGCAGGAGTTCGCCGATCTGTCCGAGGGTGAGCCAGCAGAAGTCCTCGTCGACCGGTACGTCCTCGTCCGTCTCGACGATCATGTTCCGGTTGGACTTGCGCAGGAACCAGGCGCCGTGTTCGGACTGCAGCACATCGGCGAGGACCCGGCCGCGACCGGGCCGGACGAAGTGGTCGATGTACTTCACGTCCGCGCCCCGGTGGACCTTGGTGTAGTTGCTGCGGGTGGCCTGGACGGTGGGCGAGAGCTGGAGCAGGTTCGGGTTGCCGGGCTCCATCTTGGCCTGCATCAGGAAGTGCAGTACCCCGTCGAATTCCTTGGCGAGGATGCCGAGGATCCCGACCTCCGGCTGGTTGATGATGGGCTGTTGCCAGCGCAGGCCCGGCTCGGGGCCGACGGTGACCGAGATCCCCTCGACGGTGAAGAACCTGCCGCTGCGGTGGCCGAGCTTCCCGAAGTCGTCGCGGAACGACCAGCCGTCGAGCTCCGCGAAGGGGATGCGGTCCACGCGGAACCGGTGTGCCGCGGCGCGCTGTTCGAGCCAGCCGGCGAAGGCCTCGGTGGGCATGGCGGCGCCGGCCCGGGTGGCGGCCGCGGACCGGGCGAAGCGGGCGGTCAGGGTGGTGTCGACGCGTGGGCGCAGGAGGCTCGCGGTGGTCATCGCGTCCCCTCCTCGGAGCGCGCAGCCGCGGGAAGCTCCTCGCGCTCGCCGTTCGATGGGCGGTGGCTGCGGTGCTTGGACGCCTTCCACCAGTGAGCGTTGTCCCGGTACCAGGCGACCGTGTCGGCCAGGCCCTGGTCGAAGTCGACGCCGGGTGCGTAGCCCAGTTCCTCGCGGATCTTGGTCTCGTCCAGCGAGTAGCGCTGGTCGTGTCCCTTGCGGTCGGGGACGTAGCGGATCCAGGAACCGTCGACGCCGACCAGCTCGATCAGCTGCTCGGTCACGGCCAGGTTCGTCCGCTCGTTGCCGCCGCCCACGTTGTAGATCTCGCCGGCCCGGCCGCGGGTGAGGACCAGCTGGATGGCGCGGGAGTGGTCGTCGACGTGCAGCCACTCGCGGATGTTGAGGCCGTCGCCGTAGACCGGGACCGGCTCGCCCTCCAGGAGGTTGGTGATGAACAGCGGGATCAGCTTTTCGGGGTGCTGGTGCGGGCCGTAGTTGTTGGAGCAGCGGGTGATGGACAGGTCCAGGCCGTGGGAGCGCCAGAAGGCCCGGGCGATCAGGTCGGAGGCCGCCTTGGACGCGGCGTAGGGCGAGTTGGGCAGCAACGGCCAGTCCTCGGTCCATGAGCCGTGCTCGATCGTGCCGTAGACCTCGTCGGTGGACACGTGCACCACTCGTTGCACGCCGGTGCTCAGACAGGCCTCCAGGAGTACCTGGGTGCCCAGGACGTTGGTGCGGATGAAGGCGTCGGCGGACGCCAGGGAGCGGTCCACGTGGGACTCGGCGGCGAAGTGGACGACCGCGTCGTGGCCGGGCAGGAGTTGGTGCAGCAGGTCGCGGTCGCAGATGTCGCCCACCACCAGGTCGAGCAGCGGGTGGCCGAGGGGGATGTTCTCGCGGTTGCCGGCGTAGGTGAGCTTGTCCAGGACGGTGACGTGGGCGTCCTCGTATCCCTCGTAGCCGCCCGCGAGCATGGTGCGGACGTAGTGCGAGCCGATGAACCCGGCACCGCCGGTGACCAGGACTCTCATGCGGCCACCTCCACGCGCGTGTGGTCGCCGACGACCAGCCGGTGGTGGGCGTCGACATGGGCGCTGGGCCCGACGGTGGCGGCCCGCCCGATCAGGGATCCGGCCAGTCCGGGGACCTGGGTGATGGTGGCGCCCGCCATGACGATGGAGTCGGCCAGTCGGGTGGCGCGCAGCAGGCAGTGCTCGCCGATGGCGCTGTCCGGCCCGATGTGGCTGTCCTCGACGACGGTGTGCGCGCCGATGATCGCCGGTCCCACGATGCGGGAGCGCACGACGCGGGCCCCGGCCTCGACGACGACGGGGCCGACGATCTCGCTGGTGGCGTCGACATCCCCGACGATGCGCGGGGCGAGCCGGGCCAGCAGCCAGCGGTTGCACTCCAGTACGTCCTCGGCGCGGCCGGTGTCCTTCCAGTAGCCGGCGTACTCCCCCGCGCGCACGTCGGCGCCCTGGGTGACCAGCCACTGGATGGCGTCGGTGATCTCCAGTTCGCCCCGCGCACTGGGCTCGATGGCCTCGACGGCCTCGTGGATGGCGGAGGTGAAGAAGTACACGCCTACCAGGGCGAGGTCGCTCGCCGGCCGTTCGGGCTTCTCCACCAGGCGCACCACGGTGCCGTCCGGGCCGAGTTCGGCGACGCCGAACGCCCGGGGGTCGGAGACCTTGCGCACGACGACCTGTGCGGCCGGGCCGTGCTTGTGGAAGTCGGCGGCGATGTCCTCGATGCCCTCGGGCAGCATGTTGTCGCCGAGGTACATGACGAAGTCGTCCTCGCCGAGGAACGACCGCGCCAGGCGCACGCAGTGCGCGAGCCCCAGTGGCTCGTCCTGCCGGATGTAGGTGATGCGGGCGCCGAAGCGGACGCCGTCACCGAGGACCTGCCTGATATCGGCGGCCCGGTCTCCGACGATGATCCCGATGTCGGTGACACCGAGGTCGCGGATGCTCTCCAGCACGTGCTCCAGGACCGGCTTGTTGGCGACGGGAATGAGTTGTTTGGGCATCGAATAACTGAAGGGGCGCAGGCGTGTACCCGACCCGCCCGACAGCACCAGAGCCTTCATGTCAGTGAATTCCTTACGGCGATGGATTGTGTGCCTTGTGTCGCTGCCGGCCACTTGGCGAGAACCCCGGCCGCTTCGGCCTCCGCGACGCCGGGGGCGCGCGCGTCCTTCTCCGACATCACCGGTGGCTCGTCGAAACCCCAGGGCAGGTCGAGATCGGGGTCGAGGGGGTTGATGTCGATCTGGGTGCCGGGCACATGCTCGCTGGACAGGACGTAGCAGATACAGGTGTCGTCGGTGAGGGCGAGGAATCCGTGCCCCACGCCTTCCGGAATGTAGAGACCGCGTCCCGATTCCGCGTCCAGGAGGGTGGTCTCGTAGGTGCCGAATGCCGGTGAGCCCACGCGCAGGTCCACGACGATGTCGCGCAGTGCCCCGCGGACACAGGTGACGTATTTGGCCTGTCCCGGCGGGATGGCCACGCTGTGGATGCCGCGCAGGGTGTTGCGGCGGGAGACGGAGTAGTTGATCTGCCGGGGGACGAAGGGATGCCCCAGCGTCTCGGCGAGCAGCTCGGCTCGGAAGTGCTCGAAGAACACGCCGCGCTCGTCGACGAGGTGGTGGGGGGTGATGACGTACGCCCCGGGAACCGCTGTTTCGGAGATGCGCACGGACCGGTCCGCCTTCCTTCTCGCGGGCGGTGTCAGCGGCCGGTCGCGGCCAGGCGGTGCTCGACCGCCTTGCGCAGTTCGTCCGCCACGGTGCGCACCTCGGAGTCGTCCAGGCCCTGGTGCAGGGGGAGCAACAGCGTGGTCTCGGAGGCCTCTTCGACGCCGGGAAGGTCCAGGGGTGCGGAGGCGTAGGCGGGCACCTTGTGCAGCGGCGGGTAGCGGAAGGTGGTGTAGATGCCGCGGGACAGCAGGTCGGCGGCCACCTGGTCACGGATCGCCGGATCCATCTGCACCCAGTAGAAGTAGTGCGTGCTGTGGTGTCCGTCGGGCAGGGCGGGCGGCAGTACGACGCCCTCGATGCCGGCCAGCAGCTGGTCGTAGAGCCGGGAGATCTCCTGGCGCCGTGCCACGAAGGCGGGCAGACGGCGCAGTTGCACGGTGCCGATCGCCGCGGTCAGGTCGTTCCCGATCAGTCGGCGGCCGAACTCCTTGACCTCCAGGTCCCACCAGCGGTCGGACACCTTGGCCTTGGCGAAGCCGGTGGCCTTGTTGTCCAGGCCGTGGTAGGCCAGCCTGCGGGCCTTGCGGGCGAGTTCGGCGTCGCGCACGTACAGCATGCCCCCGTCCCCGGTGACCAGGACCTTCATGGCGTCGAAGCTCCACACCCCGAGGTCGCCGAAGGTGCCGCAGCTGGTCCCGTCGGCGCCGGAGGCGACGGCGCACGCGGCGTCCTCGATCAGCGGGACGCCGCGGGAGCGGCACAGCTCGGCGACGGCGGCCACCTCGCCGGGCAGGCCGCCGTAGTGCAGCAGGAGCACCGCCTTGGTACGGGGGGTCAGCGCGCTCTCGACGTGCGCCGGCGTCGGGTTGAGGGTGCGCGGGTCGACGTCGCAGAAGACCGGGCGGGCACCGGTGGCCGCCACGGCGTTGGCGGCGGCCACGAAGCTCACCGAGGGCAGCACGACCTCGTCGCCGGGCCCGAGGCCGAGGAGTTCGGTGGCGAGGAACAGTCCGGCCGTGGCGGCGTTGATGAAGATCGTGTGGTCCGGGGAGACGCCCAGGTGCTCGGCGAACAGGGCCTCGAACTCCTTGGTCCGGGGGCCGTGTCCCAGCCAGTTCGCGGCGAACACTTCTGAAACGGCCTCGAGTTCCTCAGCACCCAAAGTGGGCTGAAACACGTTGATCATCGTGATGCTCCGATCGGGGGTCGCGGTGCATTTCACTGCCGCACGGCAGCGGCGGATACGGGACCGCTTCCACGGCCGAGAGGCGGGGGATCCGGGACCGAATGGGCAGCGGAATTCGAGCCACCGCCGCCTGACGCCTGACGCCTGACGCCTGACGCCTGACGCCTGACGCCTGAGGAAGCTACACGCGCCTTTCAAGAAGGCAGTAACGGCGCAGTAACCACCGGCTCTTGACCGAGCTGACGGCCTCAAGCGACGCGGAGGGAACCTGCGATGCCAGCCGATGACCGGCTGATGGGACGGCCGCCCATAGCGTGTGAGGGAGCTTTCTGAGTTCCGTGACTCAGCCGTGCCGACGTGCCAGCCGAGTCGAATACACAGAGAATGGGAGCGGTATCGCCATGACCGATATCAGCGACGAACTCACCAAGGAAGTCCTCGCCCACGCCGAGAACTATGTCCGCGCCTTCAACTCGGGCGACGCGGCCGCCGTCGACCGGCTCTACACCGATGACGCGGTTTCCGTCTGGGAAAAGGGAAAGCCGGTGAGCGGCGCCGAGCGGAGGGCCGGTCTCGCGGAATACCTGGCGCAGCGGCCGGTGATGCAGATCGAGGTTCTCGAGTCCTACGTCATCTCGGACACCGCGCTCCTCGCCGTGGACTGGACGATCGACATTCCCACGGCGCAGGGCACCGAGCGCCAGCAGGGCATCGGCGTGGACGTGCTGCGGCGCGGCGCCGACGGCCAGTGGCGCTTCGCCGTCGACAACCCGTACGGCACGGACATCTGACGTTCCCCACCCCACCTGGAAGCGAGGAATCCCGACCATGAGCCAGGCCCTGGATCTCACCCTCACCGACGACCCGCACCAGCAGAACGACGTGTTCACCGACGCCTTCAACTCCGGTGAGGGCGCCATCTTCGACCAGCTGTACCGGTCGGACGCGATCTCCAACCTCACCGGCCGGCCCCTGACCGGCCCCGCCCGCACCCAGGCCATCACCGAGTTCCTCGCCACCAAGCCGAAGCTGACCGCCAAGGTGCAGCGGACCTACCGGACCGGGGACACGATGCTGCTGATCGTGGACTTCTCGGTGGAGACCGTCGGTGCGGACGGTACCCCGGAGAAGCTCGACGGCAGGTGCACGGACGTCCTCGTACGGGACGCGAACGGCAAGTGGATCATGGCGATCGACCGTCCGGTGATGCACGCCCCGAACGCCTAGGACCGCCGCCCCCGCAGGCCCACATCTCACGAGAACGGATCACGATGGATTCTCTGACCGAGGCTCTCCTTTCGGGTGCTCCGGGGGAGGTACTTGAGCGCGAGAAGCTGCCGGACCACTTCGACGCCGCCCATCTGCGCGCCGAGGACGTCGGCATGTTCGAGGGAGCGCAGGACAAGGACGTACGCCGGTCCATCCGGGTCGGCCCGGTGGCCATGCCGGAACTGGCGCCGGACGAGGTGCTGGTGGCGGTCATGGCCGGCGCGATCAACTACAACACGGTGTGGTCCGCCACCTTCGAGCCGGTGCCGACCTTCCGGTTCCTGGAGCGCTACGGCCGCCAGGGCGGTTACGCCGCCCGGCACGACCTGCCGTACCAGGTGATCGGCTCGGACGCCTCCGGTGTCGTGGTCCGCGCCGGCGCCGCGGTACGGCGCTGGCGCCCGGGCGCCCATGTCGTCGTCTCCTGCGTCCAGGTGGACGACCATGAGCCGGCCACCCACGCCGACGCCATGCTGGGCGAGGAACAGCGCATCTGGGGATACGAGACGAACTTCGGCGGCCTCGCCCGGTACACCGTGGTCAAGGCCAGCCAGCTGCTGCCCAAGCCGGGCCATCTGACCTGGGAGGAGTCGGCCGGTGTGCTGCTCACCGCGGCCACCTCCTACCGCATGCTGATCAGCGACAAGGGCGCCCGCATCAAGCTCGGCGACGTGGTGCTGATCTGGGGTGCGACCGGTGGCCTCGGGGCGTTCGCGGTGCAACTGGTCAAGCAGGCCGGGGGGATCCCGGTCGGTGTGGTCAGTTCCGAGCACAAGGCGAAGGCGCTGCGCGCCCTGGGCTGCGAGGTGATCATCAACCGGGCGGAGATCGGCCTGGGCGAGGCGACGACCCCCGAGGAGACCATCGAGCAGGGCAAGCGCCTCGGGCGGATCATCCGCCGCGAGGTCGGGGAGGATCCCAGTGTCGCGTTCGACTACATCGGCCGCGCCACGTTCGGCGTCTCGGTGTTCGTCGTACGCCGCGGCGGGACCGTGGTCACCTGCGGCTCCAGCACCGGCTACCAGCACGTCTACGACAACCGCTACCTCTGGATGAACTCCAAGCGGATCGTGGGCAGTCACGCCGCGAACCTCCAGGAGCAGGCGGAGCTGAACCGACTGGTCGCGCTCGGGAAGATCTCCCCCGTGCTGTCGTCGGTGTACGGCCTGGACGAGGTGGGCGAGGCGGCCCGGCTCGTGCAGACGAACCAGCACCTGGGGAAGGTGGCGGTGCTGTGCCAGGCGCCCCACGAGGGCCTCGGGGTCACCGATCCGCAGCTGCGGGAGAAGATCGGTGCCGATGCGCTCAACCCGCTGCGGAGCCTGTGATGGACGAGCGGCCCGTCGGGATCCTGGGCACGGGCTCCTATCTGCCCAAGGACGAGGTCGGCAACGCCGAGATCGCCGCCCGGGTGGGAGTCACCCCGCAGTGGATCGAGGAGCGCACCCACATCACCGCCCGCCGATTCGCCGCGCCCCACGAGGCGACTTCGGACCTGGCGGTGCGGGCCGCCGAACGCGCGCTGGAAGCGGCGGGGGTGACCGCGTCGGAGATCGACTACCTCATCGTGTCCACGTCCACGCCGGACTCCCCGCAGCCGCCGACGGCGTATCACGTCCAGCGTGGTCTGGACGCCCATGCCGCGGTCTGCTTCGACATCAACGTCGTCTGCACCGGTTTCGTGTACGCCCTGGAGGTCGCGCGCCGGCTGCTGGCCGGGCGGCCGGGCGGACGTGCGCTGGTCGTGGGGGCCGATGTGTACTCGCGGATCCTCGACTTCACGGACCGGCGTACGGCCGTGCTGATGGCGGACGGTGCGGGCGCCGCCGTGGTCGGCGAGGTCGGGGAGGCTCGTGGGTTCCTCGGCGTGGAGCTGGCCAGCCGGGGTGACGCCCACCGGCTGATCCGGGTCGAGGCGGGCGGCAGCCGGCTGCCGGCGTCGGAGCGGACCGTGCGAGAGGGGTCCCACTTCTTCCGCATGGAGGGCCGTGCCGTACGGGACTTCGTCCTGGAGAACTTCCCCGGCCTGGTGGAGACGCTGTGCCGGCGTACGGGGGTGCCTCGCGACCGGATCGACCACTTCGTGCCGCACCAGCCGAACGGGGTCATGCTCTCGCAGATCGTTCAGCGGTCCGGCCTGGAGACCGCCACGACCCACCGGACCCTGCACCGGTACGGAAATCCCGGAAACGCCGCCGTCGCCGTCACGCTCGACGCGGCGGTGCAGCAAGGCCATCTCAACGACGGCGACATCGTGCTGCTCGCGGGCTTCGGCGGCGGCATGTCCATGGGCGCCGGACTCATCCGCTGGGGAGTGACAGCATGACCACGACTGTGCCGACCGCGCCGGACATCCATCGGGTGGGGATCGTCGGCTGCGGCCAGATGGGCGCCGGGATCGCGGAGATCTGCGCGAAGGCGGGCCTGGACGTGACCGTGGTGGTCTCGCGTCCGGAGTCGATCGCGCCGGGCCGACGCCGTATAGAGGCCTCGCTCGATCGTGCGGTGGCCAAGGGGAAGCTGGCAGCGGACGAGCGGGACGCCGCCCTGGCCGCCATCACCCTGACGTCGGACCTCGACGAGCTGGCCGACCGGCAGTTCGTCGTCGAGTCCGTACGCGAGGACGAGAGCACCAAGGTCGAGCTGTTCGCCCGCCTCGACGGCATCGTCAAGGACCCGGAGGCGATCCTGGCCTCCAACACCTCCTCCATCCCCATCATGCGGCTGGGACGTTCCACCGGCAGCCCGCAGCGGGTGGTCGGGGTCCACTTCTTCAGCCCGGTGCCCGTGCTCCCGTTGGTGGAGCTGACGGGGTCGCTGCTGACCGACGACGACGTCCGCGACCGCACCGAGCGCTTCGTGACGGAGGTGCTCGGCAAGCAGGTCGTCCGGACCGAGGACCGGGCCGGCTTCGTGGTCAACGCCCTGCTGATCCCCTACCTGTTGGCCGCGGTGCGCATGGTGGAGTCGGGGTTCGCCACGCCCGACGTCATCGACCGGGCCATGCAGCTGGGCTGCTCCCATCCCATGGGCCCGCTGCGGCTCGCGGATCTGATCGGACTCGACGTCGTCGCCTCGATCGCGGACTCGCTGTACGAGGAGTTCAAGGAACCGCTGTACGCGCCGCCGTCGCTGCTCGTCCGCATGGTGGAGGGCGGCATGCTCGGGCGGAAGACGGCACACGGCTTCTACTCGTATGCCGGCTGAGCCGCCCGACGGCGACCCGACGCCTCCCCCGATCACGTTTCCTCGCCCCAGTCTTCCGGAGGTTTCAGGATGAGTTCCCCCACCGCCGCGCAGGGCGCCGAGGCGCTGCGGGCGACGCCGGACGAACTGCGCGAGGCGATGTCGCGGTTCGCGACCGGTGTCGTCGTACTCAGCGTGGGCGGCGACAACATCCACGCGATGACCGCCAACGCCTTCAGCTCCGTCTCCCTCGCCCCGCCCAGCGTGCTGTGCTGTGTGTCCCACAGCGCGGTGATGCACAAGGCGATCACGGCCGAGCGGCGCTTCGGCGTGTCGGTCCTGAGCTCGGAACACGAAGGGCTGGCACGTCACTTCGCCGACAAGAACCGGCCCCTGGGCGCCGAGCAGTTCGACGGGGTGGACTGGGAGCCGGGCCCGCTGACCCGGGCGCCACTGCTGCGGGGCGCGCTGGCCTGGCTGGAATGTGAGCTGTCCGAGTCCCATGACTCGGGCGACCACTCGATATTCATCGGGGACGTGGTCGGCGCCCGCAGCGGCTCCGCCGACGCCGGTCTGCTCTTCTTCGGCGGCCGGTTCCAGCACACCGCGCCCCGTCACTGAGATCCACTGACCTTCCGCCCGGGGGGCTGAGCAGCCATGCACACCGACATCGAAGCAGAGGACAGCCTCGGCGTGGTGGACGCGGCCGCCGCGGGCCGCTGGTTCACCGAGGCGCTCAACGAGGGCCTGGCACGGGCGACGGCACAGCGCGGCCGTACCGCGGCCGGCCGGCCGCCCACGGGCCGTCCCTCCGCGGGACACGTTTCCGCAGCCGGCCGCGGCCCGAGTCCGGAGCCGGCCGCCCCCTTCCCCACCGCCGTGCTGACCGCGTTCGAGGCGTCTCTCGCCCGCGTCCTCACCACGGCGGAACAACGTGACAGCACCCTGCGGGCCGCTCTCTCCCGAGAGGCCCGCAGGGTGCTGTTCGCCGTCGGCGGCGGCCCGGCGGAGCTGTCGGCCGGTCACCGGGCCCTGGTCTCGGCGCTCGTCCTGGAGTGCCTGGTCCTCGTCCTCGCCGAGAACCCCGCCGCCGTGGACGCCTCCGTGCGCCTTCACTCACTGGCACGTGAACTGGGCAGGTCGACGCGTGCCGCGTTGCCGCGCATCAGTTCCCCGTGAGCCACCACCTCGTCTCCAACCCAGTTGAAAGGGTCTTCCATGACGACATCAGCGCCGCCCAGCGAACTCTTCGGGTTCGACTACTACCAGAACCCGTATCCGACGCTGGAATGGCTGCGCGAGAACTCCCCGATGCACCAGTTCCACTTTCCCGTCGGCGACATACCCCTGTGGATAGCCACCCGCTTCGACGATGTGCAGAAACTCCTCGGCGATCCTCGTTTCAGCACCAACCCGTCCTGGGCGAGCAAGGAGTTCGTCGACGGCGGGATGGCGGTGGGCAGGGGCACGGCGATCGAACGGATCATCACGATGCTCGATCCGCCGGACCACACGCGGGTGCGCCGACTGGCGATGAGCACCTTCACGCCGCGGCGCGTCGCGGAATGGGAGGAGCCGACCCACGCGGTCGTCGAGGCGGAGCTCGATCGGCTGGAGAAGCAGGACCGGCCCGATGTCATGGACTACGCGGGTGCGATCCCGGCGGCGCTCATGGGCAACGTCCTCGGCTTCCCGCTCGATCGCTTCAACGAGATGATCCACGCCATCGAGCGCGCCTTCCACACCGATCCGGAGGACGAGGGCGCCAACCAGCGGGCGTTCGAGGAGATCGCGGAGTACGGTCGCGGACTTATCGCCCACAAGCGTCGCAACCCCGCGGACGATCTGGCGTCCGCACTGATCGAGGCCCGGGACGGCGAGGACCGGCTCGACGAGACCGAGCTCGTGGCCATGATCGCCGTATTGATCATGGCCGGCCTCGACACCACCCGGAACCTGATCGGGACGTCCATCCTGTCCCTGCTGGAGCGGCCCGACCAGCGCAGACTGCTCCTGGAGCGGCCCGAGCTCAAGGACACGGCCGTTGAGGAGTTCCTGCGCTTCAACGGCGGTGTGGCGGTCGGCTTCTTCCGGTTCGCCAAGGAGGACCTGGAGTTCGCGGGGGCCACACTGCCCGCGGGTGCGCCGGTGATACCCGCGGTCGGATCGGCCAACCGGGATCCGCGCCGCTGGCCGGACGCCGACAAGCTCGACATCACCCGTACCGGCCCGCGCCATGTGGGGCTGGGGCACGGCCTGCACAACTGCATGGGGGCGGCGCTCGCCCGGCTGGAGGCGGGGATCGCCATTCCCGCGATCATGCGGCGTTTTCCCGACATGAGCCTCGCGGTGCCCGCCGAGGAGCTGCGCTACGACGAGATGTGGCTGGTGCGCAGCATCAAGTCGTTCCCGGTCCATCTGCACGGCGAAGGAAAGCGGTGAACGCCCACCGCCGGGAGGGCGACCTCATGGCGAGGCTTCGGGTCGACCAGGAAGCGTGTGTGGCCTCCGGGCTGTGCGCCGCCATGCATCCGGCTCTCTTCCGGCTCACGGAGGAGGGCCGGGGCGAGCCGGTGCGGGGCGATCTCACCGATGCCGACGACATCGAGTCCGCCGAGGACGTGGCCGCCTGCTGCCCGGGCGCGGCGGTCACCGTGTCGGACTCGGACTGACCGACGACCTACGAAGAGGGAGCCGGCCTTCACGGGCCGGCTCCCTCTTCGCGTGCCAGGGATTTCAGGACGGTGCGTCAGCCCTGCTCACGAGCGGGAAGATAGCCGTTCTCCGCGAAGAACCCGATGTACCTGTCGAGGAGTTCGTCCGAGACCGGCGGGCAGCTGATGCCGGTGCCTTCGAGGGCTGCGGCTGTCTGGGTGGTGGAGATCGCCGGGTAGAAGGACTCACTGTCCTCGATGAGCAGTTCGACAGCGTCCAGCAGGGGCGCGACGGCGTTGTCCGGGTCGGCCCTGACCAGGTCGAACCAGTCGCCCTGGGCGATCTCGGCAACGTGGTGGCCGGCGGCGCGCAGCCGGGTCACGATCCGTTCCAGCGTCACATGGGTGTCGTTGTAGAGGTGGAAGGTGCCTCCGGCGGCGTCCTCGGTGCGCGACAGGGCGACCAGGGCGGCGCTGGCGTAGTCCACCGGCATCAGCCGGAACACGCCGGGCAGGTCCCGGGGTACCGAGCCCGCCTGGAGGACACCCTTGACGGTCAGCCAGACGAAGTCGCGGGTCTGGCAGGCGCCGTTGACCTGGTCTCCGGCGACCTGGTCGACGCGGTAGACGTTCACCGGAAGGCCCCGGGAGCGGGCGATGCCGATGATCTGCTCGGCCACCCACTTGCTCTGCGTGTAGCCGTTGGGCAGTGCCGCGCCGGGGCCGGTCGGGTCGGTGACCTCCAGCGGCACGCCCCGGGTCACGGGCCCGGGGAAGACGCCGGTGGTCGAGACGTGGTGCAGGGGCACGGTGCGGTGCCGGGCGGCGAGCCGCAGCAGTTCCCGGGTACCGGCGACGTTGGCCGCGCTCAGCGTGGGGTACGGCTGGATCCAGTTGACCGCCGCGCCCGCGTGGTAGACGGCGTCCACGGTCCGGGCGAGCCGGTCGAAGTGGTCCTCGTCGAGCCCGAGCCCGGGCGCGGCCAGGTCGCCCACGACGACACGGATGCGGTCCGGGTCGATCTGGTCCAGGATGCGGTACCACTCCAGGTTGGCCCTGATCCGCCGCAGCCCCTCGTGCTCGTCGGCGGCCCGGACCAGGCAGTGCACCGTGGCCTCGGTCGACGTGACGAGGTCACGCAGCAGGAAGGCACCGAGGAACCCGGTGACGCCGGTCAGCAGCACCTCGCGGGGGCTGCTGGTGACGCGCACCACCTCCTCGGCGGGCCGGATGTCCTCGTCGAGCGTGATCTCCGCGGCGAAGTCGGTCTTCGCGGCCGGGGCCGAGGTCTGGTCCCCGCCCGGCAGCACCTCGGCGCACAGGTGGGCGGCGAGCTCACCCGGGGTGGGCCGGTCGAAGACGAGGCTGGCCGGCAGTCGGCTGCCCACCGCCTCGCCCAGGCGGTTGCGCAGTTCGACGGAGGTGAGCGAGTCGAAGCCCAGCTCGGTGAAGCGGTGGTCCGACCGGATGGCGCCGGGGTCGGGGTGGCCGAGGACCGCGGCCACCTCGGCGCGGACCAGGTCGAGCACGATGTCGTACCGCTCCTCGGCCGAGCGGCCCTCCAGGAGGGCGGCCAGCGAGTCCGCGCCGAGGCCGCCGTCCTGGGCGCTGCGGCGCAGCGGTGTGCGGGCCAGGTCCGCGAACAACAGGGGTGCCCGGGTGGGCTGTTCGCGCAGGGTGGCCATGTCGACGGGCACGCCGACCAGGGTGGCGTGGCCCAGCCGCAGCGCGAGGTCGAGGGCGGCGGGTCCGCGGTCGGAGGCCACGAGCCCGAAGCCCGAGCGGACGATGCGGTCCACATCCGCCTCGTCGAGGTTCGCCGCCATGGCGCTCAGCTGCTCCCACAGGCCCCAGGCCACGGAGGTCGCGGGGAGCCCGTGGGCCTTTCGGTGCAGGGCGAGGGAGTCGAGGAAGGAGTTGGCCGCGGCGTAGTTGGACTGACCCGCGCCGCCGATCACTCCGGCGAGGGAGGAGAACAGCACGAACGCCGACAGGTCGAGGTCGCGGGTGAGGTCGTGCAGATGCCAGGCGGCGTCGACCTTGGGGCGCAGTACGGCGTCGAGGCGTTCGGGGGTCAGCGCGGTGATGAGGCCGTCGCTGAGGACACCGGCCGCGTGCACCACACCGGTCAGGGGCCGGTCGCCGGGGACGGCGGCGAGAAGTTCGGCGAGGGCGGAGCGGTCGGCGGTGTCGCAGGCGGCGACGGTGACGTGGGCGCCCAGGGCGGTGAGCGCGGCGCGCAGTTCGCCGGCGCCGGGTGCGGCGGGGCCGCTGCGGCTGGTCAGCAGCAGGTGTCGTACGCCGTGCTCGACGACCAGGTGCCGGGCGAACAGGGCGCCGAGGGTGCCCGTGCCGCCGGTGATCAGGACGGTGCCGTCCGGGTTCCAGGTGCCGCTGGGCGCGGTGCCGGCGGTCGCGGCGTCGACGCGTGCGACGCGCGGGACGAGTGCCTGGCCGGCCCGGATCGCCACCTGGGCCTGCCCGGAGCGAACGACCGCGGGCAGCGCCGCGAGGGATGCCTCGTCACCGTCGGTGTCGACGAGGACGAAGCGGCCGGGCGACTCCGCCTGCGCGGAGCGCAGCAGGCCCCATACGGCGCCGGCCGCGAGGTCGGTGACGTCCTCGTCGCCGACCGCGACGGCCCCCTGGGTGACCAGGACGAGCGGGGTGGATTCGAGCCGTTCGTCGGCGAGCCACTCCCGGACCAGGGCCAGGGCGCGGTGGGTGGCGTCGTACACGGCCCGGACCGGGTCGGCGTCCGTCGGTGCCGCATGCCGGGAGAGCACGGCGGCCGGGGGGCGCGGCCCGGCGGCGGCCGCCCCGACGGCGGCCAGGTCGGCGGTCCGTGCCGTATCGAAGTGGTCGGTGTCCAGCTGCAGCAGGGCGAGGGGTTCCGTTTCGGTGCTGAGCCGGACGGGCCGCCAGCCGACGTGCAGCAGGTCGTCCTGCACACGGGCGGCGCTGCGGCCCAGTTCGTCGGTGGTGACGGGGCGCGCGGTGAGCGACTCGATCGTGGCCAGCGGCCGTCCTTGCTGGTCGGCGACGGTCACGGACACGGTGTCGGACCCCAGGGGGCGGATGCGGACCCGCAGGCCGGCGGCTCCCGTGGCGTGCAGTCGGAAGCCCTGCCAGCGGGAGGCGAGCCACGCCCCCGGGGCACCCGGCAGGTCCACGGTGAGCGGCAGCACCTGGAGGGCGGCCTGAAGGAGTACGGGGTGGAGGCCGAAGTCCGTCGCTTGGCGCTGGAGTTCGTCGGGGAGGCGGACCTCGGCGTACAGCTCGTCGCCGCGGCTCCACACCCCGGTCAGCGGGCCGTCGTCCGTCGCGGTCGCCCCGAGGCGTTCGCCGATGTCGTGCGGTGACAGGGGCACGGCGTCGGCGGGCGGCCACTGGGTCAGGTCGGCGGCGCCGCCGGTGCCGTGCCGACCGAGCCGGCCGGAGGCGACGCGCTGCCAGGTGACGTCGCCGACGTCGGGCCTGGCGTGCACGGTGAAGGTGCGTGCCGAGGCGGAGTCGTCACCGGCCACGGCGAGCTGGATCTGGAGTCCCTGCCGGTCGGGCAGCACCAGGGGCTGGTGGACAGTGAGTTCGTCGACGGCGTTCAGGGCCAGCTCGTCGCCGGCCCGTACGGCCAGTTCCGCGAGGAGTGCGGGCGACAGGACGGCGGCGTCGTGGACGGTGTGCTCGGCCAGCCAGGGGTGGGTGCGTGCCGAGAGCCTGCCCGTGAGGAGGGTCTCCCCGGAGGAGGCCACGGTGACGGCGGCGCCGAGCAACGGGTGTTCGGCCGCGGCCACGCCCAGCCGGCCGGCGTCGGTGCCGGCTGCGGATGCCTCGTACCAGTGGCGCTCGCGCTGGAAGGCGTACGTGGGCAGGGGCACGCGACGGGCCTCGTGGCCGGCGAAGAGGGCGTGCCAGTCGACGGTGCCGCCGCCCGTGTGCAGCTTGGCCAGCGAGGTGAGGAACTGTGTCAGGCCGCCCGATTCGCGTCGCAGGGTGCCGACGACCACGGGGTTGTCGAGGCTGTCCTCCAGCACGGGGGCCAGCACGGGGTGGGGGCCGACCTCGACGAAGGTGTGGTGGCCGTGGCCGACCAGGGTGCGGGTGGTCTCCTCGAACTCCACGGGGTGGCGCAGGTTCCGGTACCAGTACTCGGCGCCGAGCTCGGTGGTGTCCAGCAGGCCCGCGGTGACCGTGGAGTAGAAGGGCACGGTGCCCGGCCGGGGCCGGATCGGCGCCAGGTCGTGCAGCAGCCGGTCGCGGATCTCCTCGACCTGGGCCGAGTGGGAGGCGTAGTCGGCGTGGAAGCGGCGGGTACGGATGCCTTCGGCCTTGCATTCCTCGACGAACTTCTCCAGTGCCTCGTGGTCGCCGGAGACGACCGTCGAGCCGGGACCGTTGACGACCGCGATCGACAGCCGGTCGCCCCATCCCTCGATACGGGCGGCGAGTTCGTCGCGGGACAGGGCCACGGAGGCGATGCCGCCGCGGCCTTCGAGCGCGCTGGTGACCTGGCTGCGGATGGCGGCCACGCGCGCGGCGTCCTCCAGGGTCAGTCCGCCGCTGACGTAGGCCGCCGCGACCTCCCCCTGGGAGGAGCCCACGACGGCCGCGGGCTCGACTCCGTGCGCCCGCCACAGCGCGGCCAGCGAGACCGCCACCGCGAAGGACGCGGGCTGGATGACGTCGACCCGGTCGAGCGAGGGGGCGCCGTCGGCCTGGCGCAGCACGTCTTCGAGGGACCAGTCGACGTACGGGGCGAGCGCCTTGGCGCAGGCGCGGATCTGCGCGGCGAACACCTCGGAGTCGTCGAGGAGTTCCACGGCCATGCCGGGCCACTGGCCGCCCTGGCCGGGGAAGACGAAGACGGTCTTGCCGGGTTCGGCGACCCGGCCGGTGACGAGGTGCGGCGAGTTCTCGCCGTCACTCAGCGCGCGCAGGCCCGCGAGTACCTCGTCGGGTCCGGTGCCGACGACGGCGGCCCGGTGGCTGAGGTGGGAGCGGCCGGTGGCCAGGGAGTAGGCCACGTCCCACGGCCGTGGGCCGGGCTCGTCCCGGAGGTGGTCCAGGAGCTTGCGGGCCTGGTCCCGTAGCGCCTGGGCGGACCTGGCGGACAGGGTCCAGGGCGGTGTGATCGGGCCGGTGGCCGACACGGGTGTGCCGGGCTCGTCGGTCCGGTCGCGTCCGTCGGTCTCGGCGGTCTCGTCGGCCGGGGGTGCCTGTTCGATGATGACGTGGGCATTGGTGCCGCTGGCGCCGAAGGCCGACACGGCGGCGCGGCGGGGGCGCCCGGTCTCGGGCCAGGGCCGGGCCTCGCTCAGCAACTCCACCGCGCCCGCGTCCCAGTCCACCACCGACGTCGGCTTCTCGGAATGCAGCGACTTCGGCAGCACGCCGTGACGTATCGCCTGCACCATCTTGATGATCCCGCCGACACCGGCCGCCGCCTGCGCATGCCCGATGTTCGACTTCAACGACCCCAGCCACAACGGACGCTCACCGTCCGGCCGCTCCTGACCATAGGTGTTCAACAACGCCTGCGCCTCGATCGGATCACCCAGCGTCGTCCCCGTCCCGTGCGCCTCCACCACATCCACATCCGCCGCACCCAACCGGGCATTCGCCAACGCCTGACGAATCACCCGCTCCTGCGACGGACCGTTCGGCGCCGTCAACCCATTGCTCGCACCGTCCTGATTCACCGCCGAACCCCGCACCACAGCAAGAACCGTGTGCCCGTTACGACGCGCATCCGACAACCGCTCCACCAACAACAGGCCGACACCCTCCGACCAGCCGATGCCGTCGGCCGAGGCGGAGAACGGCTTGCACCGGCCGTCGGCGGCGAGGCCCTGCTGCTGCGAGAAGTCGATGTGGCCGACGGGGTTCGCGGCGACGTACGACGCTCCGGCCAGGGCCAGCGTGCATTCCCCGGCGCGCAGTGACTGCACCGCGAGGTGGAGTGCGGTCAGCGACGACGAGCACGCGGTGTCGACGGACACGGCCGGGCCTTCGAGACCGAGGACATAGGCGATGCGGCCCGATGCCATGCTGCTGAGCATGCTGGTCATCAGGTAGCCGTCGAACTCCGTGGGCGTCGGCAGACCGAGGTAGCTCTGCTCGACGAGCCCGGTGAACACACCCGTGCGTGTGCCCTTGAGGCCGACCGGATCGATGCCCGCGCTCTCGAACGCCTCCCATGCCGTCTCCAGCAGCAGGCGCTGCTGCGGGTCCATGGCCAGGGCCTCGCGGGGGGATATCCCGAAGAAGGCCGCGTCGAACCGTGTGGCGTCCTTCAGGAATCCGCCGTGCCGGACATGGGTGCGGCCGGGCTTGGCGGGGTCCGGGTCGTAGAGGTTGTCCAGGTCCCAGCCGCGGTCCGTCGGGAACTCCGAGATGGCATCGGTCTCGTCCATGACCAACTGCCACAGGTCGGCCGGGGAGTCGGCACCGGGGAAGCGGCAGGCCATGCCGACGATGGCGATGGGCTCGTTGCGGCCCGACTCGAGCTCGGCGACGCGCCGGCGGGACTTCTGCAGGTCGGCGGTGACCTTCTTGAGGTACTCGAGCAGTTTGTCTTCGTTGGACATGGTGGACATGGGGAACCTCTGTTCCTCTGTGTACTCAGGGGCGGGGTCGTACCGGATCAGTCGGTGGATCCGCCCAGTTGGTCGTCGATGAGGGCGAAGATCTCCTCGGCGGAGGCCGTCTCGATACGGCCGGTCAGGTCCGCCGACTGAGGCTCGTCGTCGGCCTCGGTCAGCCGTGACAGCAGGGTCTGCAGACGTACGACGATGTCGTGCCGCTCCGTCGCGTCCTCGGGCGCCTGGAGCAACAGCGCCTCCAGGCGCCGCAGTTCACCGTCCACGGGTGAGAGGGGCGCGGCCTCGTGTTCCGAGCTGAGCTGGGCCAGTAGGTACTCGGTGAGCGCCGCCGGCGAGGGGTGGTCGAAGGCGAGTGTCGCCGACAGGGCGATACCGGTGCGGGCGGTGATGCGGTTGCGCAGCTCGACGACGGTCATGGAGTCGAAGCCGAGTTCCTGGAAGGCCCGGTCGGCGGCGACGGCGCCGACGTCCGCGTGCCCGAGCACGGCGGCCGATTCCGCCCTGACCAGGTCGAGGACGCTCTGCTGCCGCTCCTGCGCGGTCAGCCCCTCCAGACTCAGCGCCGGCGTGCCGGACCCGGCACCCGCCGCCCGAGCCCGCCCGGATGTCCCGGCGAGGGAGCTCAGCACGGCGGGGAGGCCGGCGCCGGCCCGCAGTGCGGCACCGTCCAGGCGTACCGCGACCAGCGCCGGCCGGTCCGAGCGCAGTGCGGCGTCGAAGGCGTCCGCCCCGTCCTGGGCCGTGAGTTCACGCAGCGGGAGGCGGGTGACGGGGGATCCGGTCGTCGAGGCCTGGTCGAACGGCCCGAGGGCCAGCGCCGTGGCCGGGAGGCCGAGGGCCGTGCGGTGGCGTGCGAGGCCGTCGAGGTACGCGGCCGCCGCCGAATCGCCTGCCCGGCCGGCCCCGCCGATCGCGCCCCCGGCGGAGGTGCACAGCACGAAGGCCGACAGGTCCAGCTCACGGGTGAGTTCGTGCAGCTGCCATGCCGTGTCCGCGGTGGACCGCAGCATGGACTGCAGACGCCCGGGCGTCAGCTCGGACAGCCCGATCTGGTCGGGCACCGCGGCGGTGTGCACCACCGCGGTGAGCGGACGGTGCTCGGGTATCGCGGTGAGCGCCGCCTGCAGGCTGGGGCGGTCGGCGGTGTCGCAGGCGAGGGCGGTGACGTCGGCCCCCGCCGCGCTCAGGTCCGCCAGCAGTTCGGGCCCGGGCCAAATGCCGTCGGCCCGGTCGTCCAGGAGCAGGAGGTGACGTACGCCGTGTTCGGCGACCAGGTGCCGGGCGAGGACGTCGGCCAGGGCTCCCCCGGCGCCGGTGACGAGCACGGTGCCGTGCCCCCACTCACTCGGGGTGGCGTCCTCGGCGTCCTGTTCGACGCGCTCCAGTCGGGGCACGCGCAGCGTGCCGGAGCGCACCGCGGCCTGCGGTTCGCCCGAGGCCGGCAGACCGGCCAGCACGGTGTCCGACACCGGAGCGCCGTCGGTGTCGAGCAGCACGATCCGCTCGGGAGCCTCCGTCTGCGCGGACCTCAGCAGCCCCCAGAGGGCGGCGGCCTCCGGGTCGTCGACTCCCTCGGCGTCGACGGCGACGGCGCCTCGGGTGAGGACGACCAGGCGGGTGTCGGCCAGGAGCGGCTCGGCGAGCCACTGCTGGACGAGGGTCAGTGCCTGCCCGGTGAGACGTCGTGGGGAGCCGGTCTCCGCGAACTCCACGAGCAGGTGCCGGACCGGTGCCCCGTCCCGCACCGCGGCGGCGAGCGCGGGGACGTCCGGGAACCGGGGTGCGTCGAGGCCTGCGGTGCCCGCAGCGTCCTGTCCGTCCTGCGGGCCGAGCACGGCCCAGCCCTCGGGCGAGGTCGCGGACGGGGGAGGCGTGAGGGGCTGCCAGGCCATGGCGTACAGCGGGAGGGTCCGGCCGTCCGCCGGTGCGAACCGGTCGTCGGGTAGGTCGCGGTAGGTGAGACGGCCGACCGTGAGGACCGGCTGCCCGGCGGTGTCGACCAACCGCAGCGAGAGCGAGTCCCCTTCGCCGGGTTCGGTCAGGACCCGCACCGCCGTGGCGCCCGTGGCGTGCAGGCACACGTCCTGCCATCGCTCGGCGAACCGGGTGCTGCCCGCCGGTGCCGGGCCGAGCGCGCCGCGTACAGCCTCTTCGACGAGCGCCGGGTGAAGTTGGTACCGGGCGGCGTCGGGCAACAGGTCGTCGGGCAGCCGGACTTCGCCCCGCTCGTCGCCCCGGACGACTTCGGAGGGCCGGTCGTCGGGACCGAGCTCTCCCTCGGCGTGCAGGGTCCAGGGGGACTCCGCGTCGTCGGGGCGGAGATGGACCGACAAGGGGCGCCGGCCCGAGCCGTCCTCGGCGTGGACGACGATCTGCAGTTGTGCCGCTCCGTCCCCGGGAAGGACCAGGGGCCGGTGCACGGTGAGGTGACGCAGTGTTCCGGCGTCCCCGTGGTCGGCCATCCGGGTCAGCGCCTCCACCAGGGCGGACGGGGGCAGCACCGGGGCCTCGAGGATCGCGTGGTCGGCGGTCCAGCCGTGGGTGTCGGGCAGGATGCGGGCGGTGAAGAGCAGGTCGCCGGTGTGTGCCGCGGCCGTCCGATGGCCGAGGAGGGGGTGCCCGGTGTCGTTCGGCCCTGCCGCGCCGGCGGCACCGCCGTGGTCGGCGCGCATCCAGTACCGCTCGCGCTGGAAGGCGTAGGTCGGCAGCGTGACGGGGCGGGCCCCCGTGCCGGCGAACCAGGTGGGCCAGTCGACTCGCAGGCCCCAGGTGTGCAGCGTGCCGAGGGCCTTGGCCAGGGTGTGGGCTTCCGGCTGGTCGCGGCGCAGGGTGGGCAGGACCGATACGTCGTGGTCGTCGTCGAGTGCCTGCTGCGTCAGGGCGGTGAGGGTGCCATCAGGCCCCAGCTCCACGAACCGGGTCACACCCTGCTCACGCAGATGCACCACCCCGTCGTGGAACCGCACCGCCTCCCGCACATGACGCACCCAGTACTCCGCCGAACCAAACTCCTCCACCCCCGCCACCACACCGGTCACATTCGACACGACCGGAATACGCGGAACCCCGAACTCCACCCCCTCCAACACCCGCCGGAACTC
>NZ_JBIBIA010000011.1:181492-229168 GCF_042957325.1 Streptomyces sp. NPDC008086 | reverse complement strand
CCAGCCCCCACCCACCCGCACCCGAAGGACGACCGACCGGGGTCGAAGGGGCGGAGCCCCTGGGGATGGGACGGGTAGGGGCGGCGGGGGCGAGGATCTCGCGGGTCGTGCAGGAATGCGCCGACGTTCCGCAAGGTTGCCCAGCCCGGAGAGGCAAAACGCACGGGCGTACCCTGGTGTACGCCGAAGAATCGAAGCTACAGGGAGCCGACGTGTCCGCAGTCTCACCCGACGGACGCAAGATGCTGCGCCTGGAGGTCCGCAACAGCCAGACCCCCATCGAGCGCAAGCCCGAGTGGATCAAGACCCGGGCGAAAATGGGTCCCGAGTACACGAAGATGCAGAACCTCGTGAAGAGCGAAGGCCTGCACACGGTCTGCCAGGAAGCCGGCTGCCCGAACATCTACGAGTGCTGGGAGGACCGCGAGGCGACCTTCCTCATCGGCGGCGACCAGTGCACCCGCCGCTGCGACTTCTGCCAGATCGACACGGGCAAGCCCGAGGCCCTCGACCGCGACGAACCCCGCCGCGTCGGCGAGTCCGTGGTCACCATGGACCTGAACTACGCCACCATCACCGGCGTCGCCCGCGACGACCTCCCCGACGGCGGCGCCTGGCTGTACGCGGAGACGGTCCGCCAGATCCACCAGCAGACGGCCGAGCGCGAGGCCGGCCGCACCAAGGTCGAGCTCCTCGCCCCGGACTTCAACGCCGTACCGGAGCTCCTGGAGGAGGTCTTCGCCTCCCGCCCCGAGGTCTTCGCGCACAACGTCGAGACGGTCCCCCGGATCTTCAAGCGCATCCGCCCCGGCTTCCGCTACGAGCGCTCCCTGAAGGTCATCACCGAGGCCCGTGACTACGGCCTGGTCACCAAGTCCAACCTGATCCTCGGCATGGGCGAGACCCGCGAGGAGATCAGCGAGGCGCTCCAGCAGCTGCACGACGCCGGCTGCGAGCTGGTGACCATCACGCAGTACCTGCGCCCGTCCGTCCGCCACCACCCCGTGGAGCGCTGGGTCAAGCCGCAGGAGTTCGTGGAGCTGAAGCAGGAGGCCGACGAGATCGGCTTCTCGGGCGTCATGTCCGGACCCCTGGTGCGCTCCTCGTACCGCGCCGGACGGCTCTACCAGATGGCGATCGAGCAGCGTCGATCAGCTGCTCCGCAGCGGGGCGGTTCCTACGTCGCCTCGCAGGCCGTCTGATGGCACGGAGTGCCACCACTGCCATGTGAACCTGCGCACAAGCAACTGCCCCTCGGCAGCGGCCGATTGACGCGGTCCTGGACGTCCCCGCAGATAGGGGGCCCATCAGGGCCGCGTCAAGCATTTCGGGCCGCGCATCAAGGCTTCATTGGTGTTTGACCGGTCGGTCACGCCCTGGTAACACCAATCAGTGACGCTGGTTGTACACCCCGTGCACCACTCACCAAAGCCGCCATTCCCGAGGGGGGACCTCCACCATGCAGGCCGCGCCCGTTCGCGCCACCGCCATCCCGTCGTTCACCACTGCACTGCGTGCCGTCGAGTCGTTGCTCATGAGCAGCGGCCAGCGCACCGCCCGTCGCAACGCCTGGACGTCCGTGCTGGAGGACCGCCGTCGCGCCAAGGACCGGGTCGAGGCACAGCGCGTCCTGGACCAGGTCACCGTCGTCCGCTCCTGAGCCCTTCCCCGTCCGTCAGGGCACTGCCGTCGTCGGTGCTCCCGGGGCCACGTAGACTTCGTGGCATGGCGAGGAAGGACACGGCAGCGGACGCTGCGAACCCCGGGCGACTCAAGCAGATCGCTCTGACCTACAAGATGACCCGCAGGGCCGACAAGAAGATCGGTCTTGTACTCGCGGCTGTCGGAATCGTCACCTTCGGTGTCTTCCTCGCGATCGGTTTCTTGATCGGTCACCCCATCTATCTCGGCATCCTGGGCCTGCTGCTCGCCTTCCTCGCGTCGGCGATCGTGTTCGGGCGCCGGGCCGAGCGGGCGGCCTTCGGGCAGATGGAGGGCCAGCCGGGCGCGGCTGCCGCCGTCCTGGACAACGTCGGCCGAGGCTGGACGACCACACCGGCGGTGGCGATGAACCGCAGCCAGGACGTGGTGCACCGGGCCGTCGGCAAGGCCGGCATCGTGCTGGTCGCCGAGGGCAACCCGAACCGGGTGAAGAGCCTGCTGGCCGCCGAGAAGAAGAAGATGAACCGCATCGTCGCGGACGTGCCGGTGCACGATCTGATCGTCGGTGTCGGCGAGGGCCAGGTCCCGCTGAAGAAGCTGCGCACCACCATGCTGAAGCTGCCCCGTGTGCTGACCGGCCCCCAGGTGACCGCCACCAACGACCGGCTGAAGGCCATGGGCGACCTGATGAGCAACATGCCGCTGCCGAAGGGCCCGATGCCCAAGGGCATGAAGCTGCCGAAGGGCGGACCGAAGGCCCGTTGATCTCCCTCGCGGGAGACGGCCCGTACGAGAACGAGAAAGGGGGCGCCCGGATCACTCCGGGCGCCCCCTTCGTCGTACGAGTCGGTCTCAGATCCGGACCTCGACCGTGCCCGCCAGCCGGTCATGCAGCCCCCGCCCGTCGCGGTCCCAGATCAGGGCCGGGATCGCGACGCACAGCAGGGCGGTGCGGAGCAGGGCGCGCAGCGGGTTGACCGTGCCGGTCTCCAGGGTGACCACGCGCAGGCCGAAGAGGCGCTTGCCCGGGGTGTAGCCGACGGTGCCGACGGTCAGGACGCTCATCAGGAAGAAGAGGAGCAGCGCCCAGTTGCTGGTCGCCTGGCCGTAGCCGTCGGTGATGAGACCGTATGCGATCAACAGGCTGATGCCCCAGTCGACGGCCAGTGCTCCGAGCCGTCGTCCCGGGCGGGCGATGGAGCCCGGCCCGTCCTCCGGAAGGCCGAGCTGCTGACCCCGGTATCCGAAGTCGACACCCGCTTCCTCGGCGGCCGCGCGGGGGCCCGAGAGCCAGGATCCGATTGCTTGCCTCTTGTCCACCCGACCACCGTACTGTGCCCGTTTTGCGATGTGGACAGGTGGGGTGAGGTACGGGATGTCCGGTTAACGTGTGCGAAACAAATGGGTCACGCCCGAGAAATCACCCGTCCCTAGGGTCGAGGACAGCGTGTGCCACCGCACTGGCCGCACGAACGAACTACCACCCCGGTCGGACGGTCGGGAGTAGGAGGAGCTGGATGTTCCAGAACGCCGACGAGGCCAAGAAGTTCATCGCGGACGAGGACGTCAAGTTCGTCGACGTCCGCTTCTGCGACCTGCCGGGCGTCATGCAGCACTTCACGGTGCCCGTCGAGGCGTTCGACCCGGACGAGGAGCTCGCCTTCGACGGATCGTCGATCCGTGGTTTCCAGGCGATCCACGAGTCCGACATGGCGCTGCGCGCGGACCTGTCGACCGCCCGGGTCGACCCGTTCCGCCGTGACAAGACCCTCAACATCAACTTCTTCATCCACGACCCGATCACGGGCGAGCAGTACTCCCGTGACCCGCGCAACGTGGCGAAGAAGGCCGAGGCCTACCTCGCCTCCACCGGGATCGCGGACACCGCGTACTTCGGTCCCGAGGCCGAGTTCTACGTCTTCGACAGCGTGCGTTTCGCCACCGGCGCGAACGAGTCCTTCTACCACATCGACTCCGAGGCGGGCGCCTGGAACACCGGCGCCCTCGAGGACAACCGTGGTTACAAGGTCCGCTACAAGGGCGGCTACTTCCCGGTCCCGCCGGTCGACCACTTCGCCGACCTGCGTGCCGAGATCTCCCTGGAGCTGGACAAGCAGGGTCTGAAGGTCGAGCGCCAGCACCACGAGGTGGGCACCGCCGGCCAGGCCGAGATCAACTACAAGTTCAACACGCTGCTCGCCGCGGCCGACGACCTGATGCTCTTCAAGTACATCGTGAAGAACGTCGCCTGGCGCAACGGCAAGACCGCGACCTTCATGCCGAAGCCGATCTTCGGTGACAACGGTTCGGGCATGCACGTCCACCAGTCGCTGTGGACCGGCGGCCAGCCGCTGTTCTACGACGAGGCGGGCTACGCGGGTCTGTCGGACACCGCCCGCTACTACATCGGCGGCATCCTCAAGCACGCCCCGTCGCTGCTGGCCTTCACCAACCCGACGGTGAACTCCTACCACCGTCTGGTCCCCGGCTTCGAGGCCCCGATCAACCTGGTCTACTCGCAGCGCAACCGCTCCGCCGCGATGCGTATCCCGATCACGGGCTCCAACCCGAAGGCCAAGCGCGTCGAGTTCCGCGCGCCCGACTCCTCCGGCAACCCGTACCTCGCCTTCTCCGCCCTGCTCCTCGCGGGTCTTGACGGCATCAAGAACAAGATCGAGCCGGCCGAGCCGATCGACAAGGACCTCTACGAGCTGGCTCCCGAGGAGCACGCGGGCGTCGCCCAGGTCCCGACCTCCCTCCCGGCCGTCCTCGACTCCCTCGAGGCCGACCACGAGTTCCTCCTCCAGGGCGACGTCTTCACGCCGGACCTGATCGAGACGTGGATCGACTACAAGCGCACGAACGAGATCGCGCCGCTGCAGCTGCGCCCGCACCCGCACGAGTTCGAGCTCTACTTCGACGTGTGATCGGCACCGTCGACGCCTGACTCAGGCACCCAGGCATCACGCCCGCGCCCCCGCTGTCGTACCGACGGCGGGGGCGCGGGCGTATGTTCTATTCTTCTGTCGCTGGTACGACACGGGGGTGGACGGAATGCCGGAGCGGGACGGGCAGGACGATCAGGAGCGGGAGTTCGACCTGCGGTGGGCGGACAGTGCCGAGCACAAGGAGCCTTCGGCTCGGGCTCGGATGCTGGCCGCGCGGTGGAAGGAGAACCCGCCCGGGCCGGTGCCGTTCCGGGGCGAGCCCGACTATGTGGCGCGGCGGCAGCGGCGGTCGGGCTGGGTGTCCACGGCGATCGTGCTCGGGTGCGTCGCCGGGGTGATCGTGCTGTTGGGCTACGTCAACTTCCGCGCGGGCTACTAGGCGGGCGCTCCCTGCGGCCTTTGCTGGTCCTAGGTCCGATCACGACCCGTTCATGGGGGTCACCGGGTGCACACTGGGCAGTGGGACGAGTGCCTGAGTGTGCGCGCGGGGTGATGCGAGATGCAGAGCCGGTTCCGGAGTGATCGGCGGTTGACCGTCCGGATGGGGATCACTCTGTTTCTGCTCGGGTTGCTGTACGTGGCGTTCGTGGTCGCGTTGATATTTCTGCTGAGGTCCTGGGTGCTCGTCGTGGTCGTGGCGGCGGGGCTGCTGGGGGCGCAGTACTGGTTCTCCGACCGGGTCGCGCTGTTCGCGATGCGGGGGCGGGTCGTGGAGCGGGAGGAGTATCCAGAGCTGCACGGGGTCGTGGACCGGCTGTGCGCCATCGCCGACATGCCGAAGCCCGTGGTCGCCGTGTCGGAGATGGACATGCCGAACGCGTTCGCGACCGGGCGGAACCCCGATCACGCCGTGGTCTGTGTGACCAGGGGGCTGCTGCGGCGGCTGGAGCCGGACGAGTTGGAGGGTGTGCTCGCGCACGAGCTGTCGCATGTGGCGCACAAGGACGTCGCCGTGATCACCGTGGCCTCGTTCCTCGGGGTGATCGCCGGGCTGATCGTGCGGTTCGCGTTCTACAGCCAGCTGTTCGGTGGCGGGCGGCGGGATCAGAACACCGCCGTCGTCTTCGCCGCCGTGATGGGTGTGTCGGCCGCCGTGTACGCGATCAGCTTCCTGCTGATCCGGGCCCTGTCCCGGTACCGGGAGCTGGCCGCCGACCGGGCCGCGGCGCTGCTCACCGGGCGGCCCTCGGCGCTGGCCTCCGCGCTGACCAAGGTCTCCGGCGACATCGCCCGGATCCCGACCAAGGACCTGCGGACGGCGCAGGCGTTCAACGCCTTCTACTTCACGCCCGCGCTGGGCCGGGAGCCCGGTGTCGCGCGGATCTTCTCCACCCACCCGAGCCTGGAGCAGCGGCTCGACCAGCTGGGGCGGATCTCCGCCGAGCTGGGCGAGGCCGCGGCTCCCGGAGGGGTGTGAGCATGGGGCTGCTGGACATCCTGTTCGGCCGTACGAAGCCGGTCGCGCCCGATCTCGACCAGCTCTTCGCGCTGCCGTCGGCCGCGGTGACGCTGGAGGCGGCGGCCGGGTTCCGGCCGACGGGCAGCGGGGCGGTGTGCTTCGCGACGGTCGAGGGCGCCATATTCGAGCAGACGCACCGCGAGGTGCAGGCGCTGCTGGACGCGGACGCCGAACGCGAGGGGCGGCCGGTGCGGCTGACCCGGGACGGCTACGGCTACTCGTGGCTGGTCTCCACGCGGGGGCCAGACGATCTGCCGGAGCTGGTCAACGATCTGCACGCGGTGAACAGCGCGATGGAGGTCAACGGGTTCGGGCCGCAACTGCTGTGCTCGCTGGCCGGGTTCGAGGACGACGCGGGCAGGCGGCTCGCCCTCGTCTACCTCTACAAGCGGGGCACCTTCTACCCGTTCGCGCCGCTGTCCGGCCCTGCGGAGCGGCGCGACAACGCCTTGGAGCTGCGGGTGAAGGCGGCCCTCACGAACGATCTGCGGATCGAGCAGGACCTGGGCCGCTGGTTCCCGCTGTGGGGCGCCCCCGGCCTGTGACCGAGGGCGCCTCGAACTGCGGGCGCGCTACCAGCGGAACTGGTCTCACTTGCTCTTCTCGCGCTCCTGCCGACGGGCTTCGAGGGGGCGCTCGCGGCGGTAGCGCCGCTCCCACTTGGCCTGCATGTCACGGCGGTCGCGGTAGGAGCGGTAGTCCGCGGGCATGGAGCCTCCCGACGAGGCCCCTCCCCCGGCCCCGCCGCTCGGCGCGGAGGAGCTCCGGCCGTACTGCAGGTAGAGGAAGAGCACCGCGACGGCGGCCAGCCAGTAGAGGTGGTTGTCGAACCCTAGGATCACCAGGACGACGGTCCCGGACATGACGATGGTGCCCATCACGGGCCTCCGTGAGCGTGGATCGATTCTGGTTCTCGAGCGGTGAACGTGAACGGTGAACGAGGTCCGGCGGGGCGCTGGGGGAGGGCGACCGTCCGCCGGTGCGTAGAGACTAGCGTCGAGTCCGCAGGGTGGCGCCTGCCCTGCGCGAAGCGGCGTGAGCTGCTCCGTTACGCGTGTCCAGCGTAGGGATCCGGTCACCGGGCGTGCATCCCCTTTTCCCGTGACCGGGGTGCCGCGCGGGTCTGAGGTGGTCAGACGCCGGGTGCCGCGGTGATCACCCCGGCACCGACGGCCGCGCCCAGGGTCGTGTGGTCGGTGACGGTCTGGTCGGCGTAGGCGAGGGCGAATTCGGTGACCGCGCGGTCGAAGGTGTCGGCGCCGCCGAGGTAGCCGGCGATGGCGATACGGTCGCCGGAGCGGGCGTGCGCCCGGGCGAGGGCGGTGCCGCACAGCCGGGCGTAGGCGAGGAGGTCGTCCGGGCTCATCCCGGCGACGTCGGCGGAGCCCTTCATGTCGCGCAGCTGACGCCAGTAGAAGGCGCGGCCCTGCGGCCCGGACATCCAGCCGAGGAAGATGTCGCCGGACGCCTGCAGCAGCCGTTGCCCCGCGACGACGCGATGGCCGGGGTGGACGTACGGCCCGCTCGGCAGATGCTCCTCCAGCACGGACGGCCGGGCCTCCTTGATCTGGAGGAACAGCGGGTCGTCGGTGTCCCGCCCGGCGAGCAGCACGAGGAAGCAGCGCAGGCCGACGCTGCCGACGCCGACGACCTTGCGGGCGGCGTCGACGAAGCGGTAGCGGTCGAGGAGCAGCCGGCGTTCCTCGGTGAGGGTCGAGCGGTAGTCGCTGAAGGTCTTGCGCAGCGAGGCCATGTCGGACATGCCGGCGGGTTCGAGGAGCGGCGGGTCGTGGATGATGCGGCGGCGGCCGTCGACGACCTCGGTCAGCCGGTCGAAGGCCCGCAGGCTGGTGCGGCGCCGGGCGCGTCCGAGGCTGGCCTCGCCGCGGCGGCGGTCGCGGGTGGAGCGGACCAGGGGCAGCAGCTGATCGGCGTCGATGCTCGTGTACCAGACGTCGAGTTCGCCGCGCCGGGCCAGCCGCCGCATGGTGGTGCGGTACGCCGTCACGGCTGCGAGGGCGGCTCGGCCGGCCTTGGCGTCCGGGTGGCCGATCTCGCGGGCGGCCACGGCGACCGAGGTGGCGAGCCGTTTGACGTCCCATTCGAACGGCCCGCAGAACGTCTCGTCGAAGTCGTTCAGGTCGAAGAGCAGGGTGCGTTCCGGGGAGGCGTACAGGCCGAAGTTGAGCAGATGGGCGTCGCCGCAGAGCTGCACGGTGAGGCCGGTGTGCGGGGCGGCGGCGAGGTCGGCGGCCATCACGGCGGCGGCGCCGCGCAGGAACGCGAAGGGGGACGCCGCCATCCTGCCGTACCTGATCGGCAGCAGCTCCGGCAGCCGGTCGCGGCCCTGGCGTTCCAGCACGGCGACGGGGTCGGGGCGGTCCACGGAGGGGGTCCAGGCGGCGTGCGCGGAGCGGCTGACCAGCTTGCGGGCGGTCTTGCCGCGAAGCGCCCGGTCGGCGGGGCCGGCGGGGGTCGTCATGGGGAGTCGGTTCTGTGCACGGCTGCCCCGTGCGCCGGTACGAGTGCGGCCGCCCTGTGCGCCGGTACGGGTGCGGCCGCCCCGTCGACCGGCCTTGGTATGCCGTGCCTGCCCATCGCACCTCCCTCCGCCACGCCCGCTCGGGGCGAGGTCCGTCACCTCCTGATCGCAGTGAAGGCGGGGCCGGGGGTGGACGCATGCCGGGTACGGCAATCGGGTGACGGGGCCGTCGGGCGCGCGGGGGCCGTTGTCAGTGGCGTCGGGGAGGATGCGGTCACTGGTACGTGACGGGTGGAGGCCGGGATGGGGCGTGACGGACTGCGGTACATCGGGGTGGCGGAGCGGCGGGCCCGGCTGGGGGTGCGGCATCGGCTGGCCGGGGCGGCGCGGGCCGGGAGCCCGCAGGAGGTCGCGGACTCGCTCGTCGCGCTGCACGGCACCGATCCGGCGACCGTGTACCTGGCCGTGGGGGCGCGGCTGGCCGAGCCCGCGAAGACCGTGGCGGAGACCGAGCGGGCGTTGTACGAGGAGCGGGCGCTGGTCCGGATGCACGGCATGCGGCACACCGTGTTCGTCTTCCCCACCCGGCTGACGGCCGTGGTGCACGCCTCGACGGGCCTCGCGGTCGCCGGCCGGGAGCGGGCCTCGCTGGTCAAGGCCATGGCGGCGGCGGGGGCGCCGGACGCGGCCTGGCTGGCGGAGGTCGAGGAGTCGACGCTGGCGGCGCTCGCACGGCGCGGACAGGCGACGGCGGCCGAACTCGCCGAGGACGAGCCGCGGTTGCGCGAGCGGTTCGTGTACGCGGCCGGGAAGAGCTACGAGGGCGTGCACACCGTCTCGACGCGGCTGCTGCGGGTGCTGGGCGTCGAGGGGAAGGTGGTGCGGGGGCGGCCGCTGGGTTCCTGGACGTCCTCGCAGTTCCGGTGGGCCCCGGCGCCCGCCCATCCCGAGCTGGACGTCGCCGCGGCGCAGGCGGAGCTGCTGCGGAACTGGCTCGCGGTGTGCGGGCCGGCGACCGAGGCCGACCTCAAGTGGTGGACGGGGTGGCGGGTCACCGAGGTGCGTCGGGCGCTGGCGGCGACGGGGGCGCGGGCCGTGGCCCTCGACGAGGGGACGGGGTACGTCGTCGACGGCGACGTCGATCCGGTGGCGGGGCCCGCGGAGCCGTGGGCGGCGCTGCTGCCCGCGCTCGACCCCACGGCGATGGGGTGGCAGCGGCGGGAGTGGTATCTGGCGCCGGAGCTGTGGCCGTCGCTGTTCGACCGGAGCGGCAACGTGGGGCCGACGGTGTGGTGGGACGGCCGGGTGGTGGGCGGGTGGGCCCAGCGGGGGGACGGGGAGGTCGTCTGGCGACTGCTGGAGAATCTGGGGGGCGTGGAGCGGCGGGCCGTGGAGGCCGCGGTCGCGGTGGAGGCCGAGCGGCTGCGGGGTTGGGTGGGGGCGGCTCGGGTGACGCCTCGGTTCCGGACGCCGTTGGAGCGGGAGTTGTCGGCGTAGCCGCGGGCCGGCGGCCCGATGCCGGGTGCCCTCGGTCCAGAGGGGCACCCGGCGGCGCGCTTACCTCGAGTACCTCATGAGCGCCCGCACCATGTGGCACGTGGTGTCCGACGGCGGGTGGACGCCGATCGTCTCGGCGGTGCTGCGGATCGTCTCGTTACGGGCCTGGTTGGGCATGTAGACGCCCGTGTCGAGGAGGGCTATCGCGAGGCGCAGGGCCTTGAGTCGGCGGTTGTGGGTGATGTACCACTCGCGCGGGCGGCCCGGCGGCAGCGGCCGCTTCTCCACGGGCGCGTACGGCAGGTCGAGCAGCACCGGGTGCTGCGCGGTGGACTGGGTGGGCAGCGGCTTGCGGGCCGGCTTCTGCTTCAGTGCGGCAGCGGGCACGGGCATCCTCCTGTCGCGGTGGAGCGCCAGCCGGCTGGCCCGGCGACGCTCTCGAACACTGCTTACAGTTTACTGCCCGGCACTGACAATCGGGGGGTGTGAGCGCTCGCTGAAATGCCCTGGTCAGCAACGAAGTTGTGGCTCTGTCACGGCCGGGTCGCGAGGTGTGGTTGAGATGGCGATAAATTCGAACACCGGCTGGCTCGGGAGGGTGGCGACGGGCCGTCCCGGGGGGCGGTTCGGGCGGCTCGGGATACCGTGAGCGGCATGGAGATCTGGATCAATCCGGCCTGTTCGAAGTGCCGTAGCGCCCTGACGCTGCTCGACGCCGAAGGGGCCGAGTACACCGTCCGCCGTTATCTGGAGGACGTGCCGAGCGAGGACGAGATCCGGGAGGTGCTCGACCGGCTGGGGCTGGAGCCGTGGGACATCACCCGGACCCAGGAGGCCGAGGCCAAGGAGCTCGGGGTCAAGGAGTGGGCGCGGGACGCGGGTTCGCGGGATCGGTGGGTGCGGGCGCTGGCCGAGCATCCGAAGCTGATCCAGCGGCCGATCATCACGGCGCAGGACGGTACGGCCGTGGTGGGGCGCAGCGAGGAGGCCGTGCGGGACGCGCTGTCGCGGGAGGGCGACTGAGGGGCTCTCAGGGCGGGTGTGACGCAGGTTACTTGAGCGGCTCGCATGACCGATGAGTAACTTCGTTCGGTATCTCGTACATAGCGGCGTACGCTCCCCGACCTCTTCAGGAGGCGCGCATGTCGCGTAGGAGAACTGTCAGTGCAAAGAAGAAGCTCGCGCTGTTGGTGAGTGCGGCGACGGTGGCGGGAGGCGGCGCCTTCGTCATGGCGAGCACCTCGAACGCCTCGCAGGCGCCGACGGTCAAGTCCGCCGCGGACTCGACCGTCTGCCAGGGGCTCGCCACCGCGCTCGGCAACAACGAGCGGTTCATCGAGGGGCAACGGGCCAATCCCGACGCCCAGTCCGAGGCGCGGATCGCCAACCGCGAGGCCGTGATCGCGCAGATCAAGGTCCAGCAGGAGGCGTCCGGGTGCGCCGCCGGGGAGTCGGCTCAGGACTCCCAGGCCGCACAGCCGGCGGCGCCGAGCGCTCCGGCGGCGGGCGCCGAGGAGGCGGGAGGCGCCGAGGACGCCGGGAACGCGGGGGACGCCGGGAACGCGGCGGGCAACGGCGGCGGTGCCGCGGCCTCGGGCCAGCAGGTCTGCAACGGCTCGACCGTCACGCTCTCCGGTGAGGGCGGGGCCCCGGCCGCTTCCAGCAACCAGTTCCCGGCCGGTACGAAGCTGAAGGTCACCAACCTGGACAACAACAAGTCCACGACGGTGGAGGTCACCTCGGTCTCCGGCAGCTGTGTGCTGCTCAACAACGCGGCGTTCGAGCAGGTGCGGGAGGCCGGCAAGTTCCTGATCCGGCGGGCGGTGATCGAGAAGGTGGGGTGAGGCTTCGGTAACCACACCGTACGTGTCAGGGGTCCCGCCGCTCGCGGCCACGAGTGGCGGGACCCCTCTTGTCGCGGGCGCGGCGTGAAGCTCGCCACAGCGTCGGCCGGTAACACGGGGTTCACATTCGGGCAATGATCGGGAAATCGCCTGTTGACAGGCTCGCGGGCATCAAGTGCGGTGCCCCAGTGCCGCAGCGCCGCAGCACCCGCAAGTGCGTCAGACACACCCCGAAGGAAGTGGCCCGTGACCTTCAAGGCTGAGTACATCTGGATCGACGGCACCCAGCCGACCGCCAAGCTCCGTTCCAAGACGAAGATCATCACGGGCGAGCCCGTCGGTCTGGACGCGCTGCCGATCTGGGGCTTCGACGGGTCCTCCACGAACCAGGCCGAGGGCCACTCCTCGGACCGTGTCCTCAAGCCGGTCTTCACCTGCCCGGACCCGGTCCGCGGCGGCGACGACATCCTCGTCCTGTGCGAGGTCCTCAACATCGACATGACGCCGCACGAGTCCAACACCCGTGCCGCGCTCGTCGAGGTGGCGGAGAAGTTCGCCGCCCAGGAGCCGATCTTCGGTATCGAGCAGGAGTACACGTTCTTCCAGGACGGCTACCCGCTCGGCTTCCCCAAGGGCGGCTTCCCGGCCCCGCAGGGCGGCTACTACTGCGGTGTCGGCGCCGACGAGATCTTCGGCCGTGAGGTCGTCGAGGCCCACCTGGAGAACTGCCTGGCGGCCGGTCTGGCCATCTCCGGCATCAACGCCGAGGTCATGCCCGGTCAGTGGGAGTTCCAGGTCGGCCCGGTCTCCCCGCTGGAGGTCTCCGACCACCTGTGGGTCGCCCGCTGGCTGCTCTACCGCACCGCCGAGGACTTCGGTGTCTCCGCGACGCTGGACCCCAAGCCGGTGAAGGGCGACTGGAACGGCGCCGGCGCGCACACCAACTTCTCGACGAAGGCGATGCGCGAGGGCTACGACGCGATCATCACCGCGTGCGAGTCGCTCGGTGAGGGCTCCAAGCCGCTCGACCACGTCAAGAACTACGGCGCCGGCATCGACGACCGCCTGACCGGTCTGCACGAGACCGCCCCGTGGAACGAGTACTCCTACGGCGTCTCCAACCGCGGCGCCTCGGTCCGTATCCCGTGGCAGGTCGAGCAGGACGGCAAGGGCTACATCGAGGACCGCCGTCCGAACGCCAACGTCGACCCGTACGTGGTGACGCGTCTGCTCGTCGACACGTGCTGCTCCGCGCTGGAGAAGGCCGGCCAGGTCTGATCCGCCAGGCTTGCGCGAGGGGCGTCCACCGCCGTGGTGGGCGCCCCTTCGCCGTGTGCCGACCAGGTCGGCGTCCGAGCAGTGAGAGGAGGCTCCTTTCGATGGGCGGTGTCTGCTTCAATGGGGGCATGGCCAGCTTCCAGAAGTACTCCGCGACAGGTCGCCATGACCTCGAGCCCTTCTGGCCTTCCCGTCAGCACCACGACTTCGACCGGGTGTGTTGCCGCGCGTGAACGCGCGGGCCCTGTAAAGCCGTGACTCCCCGGCCTTCGGCCAGCGCGCAACGACGTACGTCTCCCACGGACCTCTCGCGCGAAAAGAGCTGACCTCTCATGGCGACCACTCGTACGCTCTCCACCGCCCCCACGCCGACCTCCCCGACCGGTGCCCGGCATCATCTGCGCGCCGTGGACCGGGACGAGGTGATCGACGTGGCGGACCTTCTGCCGCCGGGTGCCACCTGGCTGCCCGCTCCCCAGCACTCCCTGCCCACGCTGCCCGGCCAGCCGCCGATGATCGGCTACCTGGTGCTCGTCCCGGCCGACCAGCAGCCGCCGGTCGCGGCACCCGGCGGGGCGGCGGGCGACCCGCTCGTCACCGTCGACACCGTACGGCGCAGCGCGGCGGTCGACGGGCGCGAACTCGACCTCACCTACCTGGAGTTCGAGCTGCTCGCCCACCTCGTGGCCAACCCGCACCGCGTGCACACCCGCGACCAGCTGGTCACCACGGTGTGGGGATACGGGCATGTGGGCGACGGCCGTACCGTCGACGTCCACATCGCCCGGCTGCGCCGCAAGCTGGGCGCCGAGCACCGCGACGCGATCCGGACCGTGCGGCGCGTCGGCTACAAGTACACCCCGCCGGTCGGCCGCTGATCCGGTCCTCTGCTGACGGCAGAGTCCTGTTCCGTCCGGGCCGCGCGGCGTGCAGAGTCGGCTGTATGAGGCTTCTGATGCTGGGTGGTACGGAGTTCGCGGGGCGGGCCGTCGTGGAGGCGGCCCTCGGGCGCGGCTGGGAGGTGACCGTCTTCCACCGGGGGCGGCACGAGCCGGTGGCGGGGGTGCGGTCACTGCACGGTGACCGCACCGCGGCCGACGGGCTCGCCGCCCTCGCGGAGGGCGAGTGGGACGCCGTGGTCGACACCTGGTCGGCGGCGCCCCGCGCCGTGCGGGACACGGCACGGCTGCTGCGGGGCCGCGCCCAGCGGTATGTGTACGTGTCGAGCCGCTCGGTGTACGAGTGGGCTCCGCCCGCCGGATACGGCGAGGAGGCGCCCCTCGTCCAGGGCGCCGAGGCCGGTGCGGAGCAGACCGACTACGCGCGGGACAAACGGGGCGGCGAGCTGGGCGCGGTCGAGGAGTTCGGGGCGGACCGCTCGGTGCTGGTACGGACCGGGCTGCTGCTCGGGCCGTACGAGAACGTCGGGCGGCTGCCCTGGTGGCTGAGGCGGATCGCGCGCGGCGGCCCGGTGCTGGCGCCGGGACCGCGCGACCTGACCCTCCAGTACGTCGACGTCCGCGACCACGCGGAGTGGATCCTCGGCGCCGTGGAGCAGGAGCTGAGCGGGCCGTACCACCTCACGAGCCCGCAAGGGCACGCCACCATGGGCGAGTTGCTCGACGCCTGCGTGGCCACGGTCGGCGGGGACGCCGAGCTGCGCTGGACCGAGCCGGAGGTGATCCTGGAGGCGGGCATCGAGCCGTGGACCCAGCTGCCGGTGTGGGTGCCGCCGGGCAGCGACATGCATGACGCCCTGCACACCGCCGACGTGTCCCGGGCCGTCGCCACGGGGCTGCGCTGCCGTCCCGTGTCCGAGACCGTCGCGGACACCTGGCGGTGGCTCCAGGACATCGGGGGGACCGCGCCCATGCGGCCGGACCGGACCTTCAAGGGGCTCGATCCGGAGGTGGAGGCGAAGGTGCTGGCGGGGCTGGAGGGTGTATCTGACACCACCTCCTGATCGGGGGTCCCGCCCCAGTGACCGGGGCCGCGGCCCTCGGCAAGACTGACGCCATGACCAATGACACGGAAAGCGGCCGGAGTTCGAGGGCGCGCGGCATGGGGGTCGCGGCGCTGCGGGGGCTGGCGTTGGCCCTCGTCGCGCTGCCGGGATCCGTTCTCTGCTTCGTCCTGTCCCTCGTGTCCATCGCGCTCATCCCCGTCGGCGTCGGCCTGGTGACGACGCCGTGGGTGCTGACGGGGGTGCGGGCGTACGCCGACTGGCGGCGGGTCCTGGCGGCCGAGTGGGGCGGGGTGCGGATCCCGCCGGCGTACCGGCCGTTGCCCGAGGACGCCAATCCGTGGAGCCGCACCTTCGGGATGCTGGGCGACCCGGCGACCTGGCGTGACCTGCTGTGGCTGCCGGTCGACATGACGGCCGGGTTCGTCACCGCGCTGCTGCCGGCGGTGCTGCTGATCTATCCGTTGGAGGGGTTCGCGGTGGCCGCCGGGCTGTGGCGGGTCTTCACGGACGCGGGTGGCGGGACGTACTGGTACGGCTTCGTGCCGGTCACCGGACAGGCGTCCGCGCTCGCCGCCGGTGCGCTGGGGCTCGTCCTCCTCTTCTTCGCCCACTTCCTCACCGCGCGTCTGCTCCAGGCCCACTTCCGGCTCACCCGGGCCGTCCTCGCACCCAGCCAGGGTGAACTGGCCGAAAGGGTACGGGTGTTGACGGAAACCCGACGGGACGCCGTCGACACCTCCGCCGCCGAACTGCGCCGTATCGAACGGGATCTGCACGACGGGGCGCAGGCGCGGCTGGTCGCGGTGGGCATGGATCTCGGCACGATCGAGATGCTGCTGGAGAAGGACCCCGCGAAGGCCAAGCAGCTCGTCGCGCAGGCCCGTCAGTCCTCCGCCGACGCCCTCGCCGAGCTGCGCGACCTGGTGCGCGGCATCCATCCGCCGGTGCTCGCCGAGCGCGGGCTGGGTGACGCCGTACGGGCGTTGGCGCTACGGCTGCCGATCCCGACCGAGGTGAACGTCGAGCTGACGGGGCGGGCGCAGGCGCCGGTGGAGTCGGCGGCGTACTTCGCGGTCAGCGAGGTGCTCACCAACGCCGTCAAGCACGCGGGCGCCGACCGGATCTGGATCGACGTGCACCACACCGACGGGATGCTGCGCATCGGCGTCACCGACAACGGCAGGGGCGGCGCGGCGATCGGGGCCGGCTCGGGGCTCGCCGGGGTCGAGCGGCGACTGGGTACATTCGACGGCGTCCTGGCCGTCAGCTCCCCCGCGGGCGGTCCCACCATGGTCACCATGGAGATTCCTTGCGCGTTGTCCTAGCCGAAGACCTGTTCCTGCTGCGCGACGGACTCGTCCGGCTCCTTCAGGCCTACGACTTCGAGATCGCGGCGGCCGTCGAGAGCGGCCCCGAGCTGTCCCGCGCGCTGGCCGAGCTGGAGCCGGACGTCGCCGTGGTCGACGTACGCCTGCCGCCGACCCACACCGACGAGGGGCTGCAGTGCGCGCTGGAGGCCCGGCGGAACAAGCCCGGGCTGCCGGTGCTGGTGCTGTCGCAGCACGTGGAGCAGCTGTACGCGCGGGAGTTGCTGGCCGACGGCAGCGGCGGGGTGGGGTACCTGCTGAAGGACCGGGTGTTCGACGCGGACCAGTTCGTGGACGCGGTACGGCGGGTCGCGGCGGGCGGCACCGCGATGGATCCGCAGGTGATCCAGCAGTTGCTGACCCGGCGCGCGGCCGACGACCGGCCGCTGGCCCGGCTCACCCCCCGGGAGACGGAGGTGCTGGAGCTGATGGCGCAGGGGCGCACGAACGCGGCGATCGCCGACCGGCTCGTCGTCACGGAACGGGCCATCGCGAAACACACCGCCAATATCTTCGCCAAACTGGGCCTGGAGGTGTCGGACGACGACAACCGTCGCGTGCTGGCGGTTCTCGCGTATCTCGACCATGGCCGGTGAAATCGGACCGGCCGCGCACCCGTCGTGCGGGATCAACAACTCCCGGTGTTTTCGGGACTGTTGAGCACACAGCGTTCTCACGAATCTCTCAACAATTTCCGGTACGGCTGAACGCCTCTGGGGCGCCCTGCGTATGAATGGGCGCCGCTTCACTCCTGTCGGGCGCCTCGATGCCCCGAAAAAGGAAGTCAGAGGAGTTCCATGGGACGCAACATTCGAAAACGCCGTACGCCGCTGGCCACCAAGGCCATAGCCGCATCGGCGGCCCTAGCGCTCGGTGGGGGCGGGCTTGTATGGGCCAACTTCTATGCTTCGGCGCACGAGGACAACTCTGGGTGGAACCAGACGAAGTCCACGAACGCCCAGGTCGCGACGATCAACTGCCCTGATGTCGGCCAGCAGCTGACGAAGGTGCCGAAGAGCGCGCGCAAGGGCGTCGCCAAGGAGCTGGCGCTGCTGGACAGGCAGGTCACGGATGCCTACAAGCGTCTCGCCGAGACGCGGCAGGCCCAGGCGGGGGACGCCAACTTCGTCAACAACGCCATCCTCGGCCCGCTGAAGTCCAAGCGCGTGGCCACGCTCGACCGGATCGGCATCAACATCAACCGGGCCGGCGGGCAGCGGCCGCAGAACCTGGACCAGCTCGCCCAGTGCCAGGGCGTCCCGGCCGAGCAGCCCGAGACCAACGACGGCCAGCAGGGCGGGGACCAGAACCAGGACGGTCAGGACCAGAACAACGACGGCCAGAACAACGACGGCCAGAACGACGGCGGTCAGGACCAGGGCGGACAGGACGGCGGCGGGCAGGACCAGGGCGGCGGCAACGGCGGTCAGGCCGGCAACGGTCCGAACGCGGACGACTTCGTCGACATCACGCAGGTCCAGGGCAGCGCCCAGCTGGGCGTCGGCGCGAACGGCCTCCCCGCGAACGGGGACAGCGGTTCGACCGGCAGCTTCACCACGAACTGCGGCACCAACGAGAACGAGAACCGCAACTCGGACAACGTGATCGTCGCCCCCGGTGTCAGCAACGGTGCGCAGCACCAGCACGACTACGTCGGCAACCAGGCCAACAACGCCTTCGCGAGCGACCAGGACCTGGCGAACGGCGACACCACCTGCCAGAACCAGGGTGACAGGTCGTCGTACTTCTGGCCGGTGCTGCGGGTGCAGGACGGTCAGAACGACATCGACGCGAACGCCCCCGGTGGCGGTCAGGACGGCAACGTCGGCACGATCATCCAGCCCAGCGAGGCGCAGCTGAAGTTCGTCGGCAACAAGACGAGCGACGTCGTCGCGATGCCGCAGGCCCTGCGCATCATCACCGGTGACGCCAAGTCCTTCGTGAACGGCAACAACAACGCCAACGCGAACTGGAGCTGCACCGGCTTCGAGGACAAGGTCCAGCTGCACGACAAGCTCCCGATCTGCCCCGAGGGCAGCTCCGTGGTGCGGACGTCGAACTTCCAGAGCTGCTGGGACGGTCAGAACATCGACAGCGCCAACCACCGCACGCACGTGGCGTTCGTCCAGGGCGACGGCACCTGCGCCAACGGTTTCCAGGCGATCCCGCAGCTCCAGGTCCGTCTGGTCTACGACGTCCAGGCCCCGCAGATCCAGAACGGACAGGTGCAGAACGCCTTCGCGGTCGACTCCTTCCCGGACCAGCTGCACAAGGCGATCACCGACCACAACGACTTCATCAACTTCTTCGACGAGAACACGATGAACCAGATGGTCCAGTGCATCAACAGCGGGCAGGACTGCCAGTAGTCCAGTAGCCCTGCACCACGGAAAAGCCGGCGGTGGGATTCCCACCGCCGGCTTTTCGTCTGCCTCCGGTCGCGTGCTCAGCCGTGGTGGCCGCCGCTGTTGTGGCTGCCTCCGGGATTCATGTGCTCGGAGCCTTCCTCCATGGTTCCGCCCAGCTTGCTCTGCAGCGTGGTGACCGTCTTCTGCTGGCCGACGGCGACCCATTTGCGGCCGACGAGGTAATAGCCGCCGTAGTCCTTCGCACCGTTCAGCCACTCGGCCTGGCCACGGTCGGTGGCGAAGGTGGCGAGGATGTACTTGTCCTTGCCGGTCTTGCAGATGGCCTGGCGGAGTTCGTCGGCGTCGGTCTGCATGTTCGGGTCGCACTTCGCCATGGCGGCCAGATGCTCCAGACTGCCGGTCGCCGTCTTCGGCGCCTCGGCCTCCTTCTCGCCGCCGGCGCCACAGCCGGCCAGCGTGAGCACCGCCACGGCGCCGACTGCCGCGAGCATCGGTCGGGTCACCTTCATGTCTTCCTCCCTCAGGGGCCTCCCGGTGGATACGGCTCCCGTGCGCGGAGCGCTCAAAATACGGCTGCCGGTGTTCGCCCGCCCGTGCGAGAGTGACGCCGTGAACCAGAACTGGGAAGACCGCGTGGCCGGCGCATGGGCTGCCTTCGACGCCAACCCCGAGACGGACGCGGCCGAGTTCCGCGCCGTCATCGACACCCTCGTCGCCGAGCTGCCGGACGACAGCCCGCTGGGCCCCTTCGAGCGGGCCTGCGCCTGGGACTCGACCGGGCACTCGGACCAGGCGGTACCGCTGTACCGGGAGGCGCTGGCGCGCGGGCTGAACGGCTACAAGGGGCGGCGTGCCAGGATCCAGCTGTCCAGTTCGCTGCGGAACGTCGGGCTGGCGGAGGAGGGGGTCGCGCTGTTGACGCCCGAGCTGGACGCTCCGTCCGACGAGCTGGACGACGCGGTGCGGGCGACGTTGGCGCTGTGTCTGTCGAGTCTGGGGCGGGATCGGGAGGGGTTGGCGCTGGTGTTGGGGGCGCTGGCGTCTCATTTGCCGCGGTATCAGAGGTCGATGGCGAATTATGCGCGGGCGTTGGTCGTCGATACGCCGTAGGGGGTGCCGGGATTTGTTGTTCGGCGCCTGCGGGTGGGATGCGGCTGGTCGCGCAGTTCCTCGCACCCCTGAGGCGCTGTCGCGCCCCTGTGGCTTTGCCGCGACCCACGCCTTCCGCGCCACGGTGACCTACTGACCATTCGCTCGTTCTGCTGAACGTGCAGTCACAGGATGTCGCCCCGCGCCCCGCGCCCGAAGCCGCCGATGCGGTCGTCGATGTCGAGCGGGCCGAGGCCGCGCTCGTCGAGCACTATCCGCGGCTTGTGCGGCTCGCGTATCTGGTGTTGCCGCCGAGTCTCGGTCGCAACCGGCGGGTGGTGACCGCGCACTCCCTCACCCAGCGTGCGCTGCCCAGGGGCCGGGCGGCGTCGGCGCCCGCGATCCCGGCGCAGTCGACGGGACGCGAGGGTGACCCGGGGTATGCCTTCCTGCGGCTCCGGGTGCTGACCACGGCGCTGGAGGCGGGCCTGCCGTTGCGCCGCCCGGCCTGGCCCAAGCGGTCCCAACTGCCACCCCTGTTGCCCCAGATCTGGGGGCTGCGCCTCTTCCCCCGGTCGGGCGGCGCCGACGAGCTCGCTCTGGACCAGCGGCTGTCGGCGCTGTCCGGCCCGGCGCGGGCGGCCTACGTCCTGCGCGGGCTGGAGAAGCTCCCGGACGGCGAGGTGCGCGACGTACTGACGGCGGCCGGTGTCGAGGACGTGGACGACGTGCTGGAGGAGGCCGACGACGTCCCGGCGCAGTACGCGCTGCTCGACTCCCCCGAGTTCGACCCGTGCTCGCTCCAGGCCCGGCCCACCGACCTGATGCGGCGCAGGCAGCACACGAAGGCCGCGCTGGCCGCCGGGGCCGCCCTGCTGGTGTGCGGGGCGCTGCTCGGTCTGCCCGGTGCGGGCTGGGGCCCCGACGGTCCCGCCGCGCCCCCGTACGCGCAGAACCCGGCGGCCGAGGCGGCCCTGGACCCGGCCCAGTTGACGAAGGTCCCGGCGCTGGCCTGGCAGTCCTCGGCCCGTACGGACTTCTCCGTGTGGCCCGCGCGCGGCGACCTCGCCGACGACTCGGCGCTGCTGCGGCGCGCGCTCGCGGTGTGGGCGCGCCCCGGCGAGAAGGTCACCGTGTCGGCGACCCCCGGCACCCCGGCGGGCGGCCCGTCCGGCGCGCCGCAGCTGCTGTACGCGGGGGACGTCGACAACGCGCGCGTGGTGATCCTCTACGACGGTCTGCGCATCGCCCGTTACGCCGAGCCGCTGGACGGCACGGACGGTGCCGCCCTGGACTTCTCCCGGGTCGACAACGCGACCAGGGCGGAGGCGAGCGCGGTGGTGCTGAGCCGGGCCGACGGCAATGTCCGCTATCTGATGGCGCCCTGGGTGAAGATGGCGGCCGAGCGGGATCTGCTGAAGCCGAACGCCGGCGCGATGGACCTCACGGTGACCGACGGTGTGACCTCGCCGATGGCGAGCCCCGCCGCCCAGCAGACCGGCGCGTGCTCGTCGTGGAACGCCCTCCAGGTGACCGACAGCACCGGCACCCGGCTGCTGACCGACCTCGCCGAACTGGTCCCGGCCCGCCTCACCACCGGCCGCCCCGGCCAGACCAAGGACGTGTCCGGCACACGGGCACTGCACGCCTGGGCGCCGTACTCCTGCTGGCTGGGCGCGATGCGCTCGGCCGGGGTGCGCACGGTCAACGCCTGGGCGTACGCCCGGCAGGCGCTGCCCGACGGGACCGGCGCCGCGGACTGGGTGTGTTCGCGCGCGGAGACCTGGCGGGGTGGTGGCGAGCGGGTGCTGGCCCAGTTCCGGACGCCGGGCGCGACGCACGCGGCGGTGGCGGCGAAGGCGCAGAACGTGTCGGCGTGCGGGGCGCGTGATCCGCATGTGCTGGCCGGGGTGTTGTGGAAGGCGCAGGCGGGCAGCTGGTATCTGCTGGCGGCGGGTGCCGGGGACACGGAGTCGATCCGGGCCACGGGCGGGGTGCGCGGCGGCTCCGAGGGCAGTCTGCTGGCCGTGCGGGCCAAGCAGGGGGCGCGGGCCGAGCTGCAGGGCACGTTGGCGAGCGGGCGCTCGATCGACGGCCTCAAGTGACTTGCTGACGGTGCCGTAAACAAGACCCCGCACAAGGGTTCACCCGGGGACTACTCGTCAGTACATTGACGCCATGTCTAATACGCAGGACCGGATACCCCTCAAGGCCCGCAAGGTGTCCTTCTCCTGGGACGACACCCCGTTGCACTGGGTCCCCGGCGATCCCTTCACCACGCACACCATCAACGTGCTGCATCTGCTGCTGCCCGCCGGTGAGCGGTGGTTCGTGCATGTCTACAAGCAGGTGCTGCCGTACATCCGGGACGAGCGGCTCCGCGAGGACGTCATCGGGTTCATCGGGCAGGAGGCGATGCACTCGCAGGCCCATGACGAGGTGCTGCCGCATCTGCGGGAGCAGGGTCTCGACCCGACGCCGTACACCGCCCAGGTCGACTGGCTCTTCGAGAAGCTGCTCGGCGACCGCACGCTGCCGCCGGGCCGGGCGCGCCGGTGGTGGCTGATGGAGCGGGTGGCGATCATCGCGGCCATCGAGCACTACACCGCGTTCCTCGGCGACTGGGTGCTGGGCGCCGAGGAGCTGGACCGGCGCGGCGCCGACCCGACCATGCTGGACCTGCTGCGCTGGCACGGCGCCGAGGAGGTCGAGCACCGGTCGGTGGCGTTCGACCTGTTCATGCATGTCGACGGTGACTACCGGCGCCGAGTGCGGACCTGGGCGACCGCGTTCGCCGCCCTGGTGTTCCTGTGGCAGCGCGGGGCGCGCTTCTTCATGGAGAACGACCCGACGCTCGTGGACGGCCGGGCGACCTTCAAGGACTTCTACGTCCGGGGCAGGCGGGGCACGTTGCCGGCGACCGGGGACATGCTCAGGTCCATCCCCCGGTACCTGAGCCGTGCGTACCACCCCTCGCAGGAGGGCTCCACCGAGCAGGCCGTCGCCTATCTGGCCTCCTCCCCCGCCGCCCTGGCCGCCGAGAAGGGTGCCGCCTGATGCCGAAGCTGCGTACGGTCGCCGTCCTCGCCGGGACCGCCCTGCTCGCCCGGCGGGCGATGCGACGCCGGATCCGGACCTCCCCGCTGTGGCCGATGCCCGCCCTGGAGGAGCCGGTCTCCGGGCGGCCCCGGTCGCGGGCGCTGCGCGTACTGGTGGCCTCGCGGGAGGAGGTCGCGCAGGGGGTCGTCCAACTGCGGCTGGAGGGGCGGGACCTGCCGGGCTGGGAGCCCGGTGCGCATCTCGACCTCGTGCTGCCGTCGGGCCTTGTGCGGCAGTACTCGCTGTGCGGGGACCCGGAGGACGGCTCGTCGTACACGGTGGCGACCAGGCTGGTCGCGGACGGGCGGGGCGGCTCGCGCGAGGTGCACGAGCAGGTGCGGGAGGGGACGGAGCTGGAGGTGCGGGGGCCGCGGAACCGTTTCCCGCTGGTGGAGGCCCCGTCGTACGTGTTCGTGGCGGGCGGCATCGGCATCACGCCCGTGCTGCCGATGCTGCGGGCGCTGGGCGAGGGAGTGGAGTGGCGGCTGCTGTACTGCGGGCGGGACCGCGCCTCGATGCCGTTCCTGGAGGAGGTCGAGAAGCTGGGCGGGGACCGGGTGAGCGTCGTGGAGGGGGTGCCCGACCTCGACGGGCTCCTGGCGGACGTGCCCGAGGGTGCCGCCGTCTACTGCTGTGGCCCGGAAGGGCTGATGGCCGCCGTCGAGGAGCGGTTCCCGCACGTCCAGCTGGAGCGGTTCGCGGCGCGTGCCTCGACGGGCGGTGCCTTCGAGGTCGAACTGCGGCGCAGCGGGCGGACGTTGACGGTCCCCGCCGATTCCACCGTATTGGCCGCCGTTCGCGCGCAGGTGCCCGACACCGCCTACTCCTGCGAGCAGGGCTTCTGCGGGACCTGCCAACAGCGGGTGCTGGAGGGTGAGGTGGAGCACCGGGACGAGCTGCTGACCGACGGGGAGCGGGCCGACTCGATGCTGATCTGTGTGTCGCGGGCGCGGAGTGATCGTCTGGTGTTGGACATGTGAGGGGAGGCGGGCGGGGGCAGGTGAACGTCCGTGATCGGTCCGGTCCGTTCAGGGCCGGAATCGATCGGTAAGGTGTTCGCATGACTACCGGGGTACGCCGAAGAATGGGAGTCGAGGAGCGACGGCAGCAGTTGATCGGCGTCGCCCTCGAACTGTTCAGCCAGCGCTCGCCCGACGACGTCTCCATCGACGAGATAGCGTCGGCCGCGGGCATCTCACGCCCGCTGGTCTACCACTACTTCCCCGGCAAACTCAGCCTGTACGAAGCCGCGTTGAAGCGGGCCTCGGACGACCTGGCGGGCCGCTTCGTCGAGCCGCGCGAGGGGCCGCTGGGGGCGCGGCTGCTGCGGGTGATGCGGCGGTTCTTCGACTTCGTGGACGAGCACGGCCCCGGTTTCTCCGCGCTGATGCGGGGCGGCCCGGCCGTCGGCTCCACGGCGACGAACGCGCTCATCGACTCCGTACGGCAGGCCGCGTATGTCCAAATCCTTTCGCATCTGAACGTGGAGAACCCGCCCGCGCGTCTGGAGCTGGTCGTCCGGTCCTGGATCTCGCTCGCCGAGTCCACGGCCCTGATCTGGCTCGACGGCCGGCGCATCCCGCGCGCCGAGCTGGAGGTGCAGCTCGTGCACGACTTCGCCGCGCTGGCCGCGGTCAGCGCCGCCGGCAACGAGGAGATGGGCGCACTGCTACGCCGCATGCTCAAGGACGAGCCGGCCGACGGCCCGTTCAGCGAGCTGGTCGGCCGGCTGATCTCGCTGGCGTCCTAGGGCGAGCGGCCCAGGAGGCGGACACGGCCTAGCGTTCGAACTTGCGGTACGACGGGTCGAGGTCGCGTACCTCGGCGGAGGCGTGCAGGACGACGCCGCCGTCCTCCACGTGCTTGCGCAGCAGTTCCAGGACGGCCTCGGTCAGCCTGGCCTTCGTCTCGTCGGTGCGGCCGGCGAGCAGGCCCAGCGTGACGTGCACGATCGCGTGCCCCTGCGCCTCGGGGTCCTCGTAGCCGAACGCCGTGTACTGGCTCTGCCGGAACTGCGTCTTGCACGCCTCCGGCTTCGCCGCCGCGATCTCGACCGTGGCGGTGTGCAGCGCCCGCGCGAAACCCTCCCGGTCGAAGGCGTCGGCCAGTACGCCGGAATAGTCGACGGTGATCTGCGGCATGGGCACTCCTGTTCTACAGCGGCATCTGGGCTCACCCTAACCGCAGGGCCAGCATCGCGATGTCGTCCTCCTGGTCCCGTCCGAAGCACTCGAGCAGCGTGTCGCACAGCTCGTCCCCGCCGGTCGGCGCGTCGGCGGCGGCCTTGCGGAGCTGCTCCAGGGAGACGGAGAGGTCGGTGCCGCGGCTCTCGACCAGACCGTCGGTGACCATCAGCAGGCAGTCCTGCGGGGTCAGCACCAGCTCGGTGGGCGCCGGCCGGTCCAGGCCCAGGCCGAGCAGCGGGCCGTCCACGGGGACGTAGGCGGTGTCGCCCTCGGACCGCACGATCAGCGGCGGGATGTGGCCGGCGTTGGCGATCCGGGTGCGGCCGGTGCCGGGGTCGACCAGGGCCAGGCAGACCGTGGCGGTGACGTCGGGGTGGTAGTGCAGCAACATCCGGTCGAGGCGTTCGGCCAGCGTGCCCGGGTCGCTCTCCTCGACGCAGTAGGCGCGCAGAGCGTGCCGGATCTCGACCATCACGGTCGCCGCGTCCAGGGAGTGGCCGACGACGTCGCCGACCGCGGTGAGCACCCCGGCCGGGGTGCGCAGGGCGGCGTAGAAGTCGCCGCCGATCTCGGCCTGCCGGGAGGCGGGGACGTAGCGGACGACGACCTCCACGCCGGGGAGGGAGGGCAGGCGGTGGGGCTGGGGGAGGAAACTGTGCTGGAGGGTGAGCGCGACGTGGCGCTCCGCTTGGTACCGGAGGAGGGGTTCGGCGGCCAGGGCGGTGGCTTGAGCGAGGCGCTCCGTGGGGTGCGCCGCCGTAGGTGGTGCCGGGTTGTGCAGTCGGGCGGGTGCGGGTTCGCCGTGGCTGGTCGCGCCCCGCGGCGGAGCCGCATATCGATACAGCCCCGCGCCCCTTGAGGACGTGGCAGGCGCCGGCGTCTGACACGCCGGTGTCGCGATGCATACGCAGGCTCGGCCCTCCTGGCCCGACGCCAGTACCAGGTGGGCGTCCTCCCGGACGCCGGGGCGGAAGAAGCCTGCGGGCCAGAGGGTCGCGGGCACGGTGGTGCTGTGGACTTCGGCGGGGTGGGTGCGGCCTTCCGCGAGGCGGATGATCAGGCGGGCCGCCGCCACGTGGGGGGCGGTGTCCGGTACGGCGGTGGGGGCGTCCGCAGGGCGGGCGAAGCCGTGGTAGCGGGGGCGGTTCAGGGAGCTGCCCCAGTGGGACTCGCCGTCCGGGCCGATGACGAAGACGACGGCGGGGGTGTCGGTGAGGCGGGCCGCCCCCGCGGCGGCCGCGTCGGCCAGTTCCCCCAGGCAACGCGCGGTCTGCACGGTGAATACGGCCTCGGACAGCAGCGTCAGCCGGTGGGCGAGCACCTCGGCGGCGCCGCGTCGGCGTGCCCCGCGGACGGCGGCCCGCACCACCGCCTCGATCTCGCTCGGCTCGGCCGGCACGGTGAGGTAGGCGTCGGCGCCCGCGTCGAGGCCCCGCCACCGGTACCCCGAGTCCACCGCCATGGCGGAGAAGTGGACGACGGGCAGCGCGGCCGTGGACGGCCGGGCCTTGACCACGCGGCACAGTTCGAAGCCGCTCATGTCGGGCAGCCCGACGTCGACGAGGGCCAGGTCGGGCAGGGCGCCCGCGCGCAGCCGCAGGTCCAGTTCGGTCAGTGCCTCGCCCGCGCTCGCGACGGGGACGACGTCGTGGCCGGCCCGGCGCAGCACGGCGCCCATGGCGAAGCGGCTGGTCGAGACGTCGTCGACGACCATCACGGTCGTACCCGACTGCTTGCCGAATCCGTCCATCGTCGGGAGCCCTTGAGACGCGCGAATGGGGCGGCCCCGCTGCACCGGGACCGCCCCACTCAAGTTAGTGCGGGATCAGGGCGTCCGGGAGAAGACCGCGACAGTACGCCCCGGAACGGCGAACGTGCCCGATTCCTTCTCGAAGGACGAGGACTTGACGATAGGGTCCGCACCCGAGGCCTGCACCGGATGCAGCCGGTAGCCCTCGCCGGCCAGCGAGGCGATCCGCTGCTCCTGCTGCTCGGGCGTCGCGTTGAAGACGACGACGAGGTCGCCGAGGCGCATGGTGATCACGCCGGGCGTCTCGTCCTTCCCGGACAGCGGGAAGGAGAGCTTCGACTGCACCTGACCGGCCGTGCCGAGGGAGAAGGCGCTCTCCGTCGTACGGATCCGCAGCAGGTCCTGGTACGCCGCCGAGCTGCCCTCGATCTGCGCGCAGCCGACCTTGACGGTGCCGAGCAGGGGCTTGGCGTACGGCCACTTGGACGCGTTGTCGGCCGCCGGCGGCAACCCCCGTCCGAAGCCGTTGCCGTCGGCGCAGTTCCAGTGGATGGCGTTGAACCAGTCGCCGCTGTCGTAGGAGTTGCGGTCCAGGGACTTGGAGCGCAGCAGGTCGGTGCCGGCCTGGGACAGGGCGGGGCCCTGCGACAGGGTGGCCGTGGCCATGGCGAGGACCTGCATCCGGGCGCGGTCGGCGGCGCTCACCGTCGTGGGCAGCTTGAAGGCTAGGGCGTCGAACAGCGACTCGTTGTCGTGCGCGTCCGCGTAGGCGAGGGCGTCGCCGGGGGCGGCCGCGTAGCCGGCGGGTGCGCCGTTGTAGTCGACCTCGGAGCCCTTGACCTCCTTGCCGTCGGTGTCGGTGAAGCGGTAGTCGGCGAGGTTGCCGGACAGGCCGACCTTGATCAGGTCCTGGTAGTGCAGCAGGCGGGCCTTCTGCTCGGCCGAAGTGCCGTTGTTCTTCGAGGAGTTGGGGTCGGTGTACAGGCCGGACGCGAAGCCCTGGACGCCGGGGTCCTCGTCGAAGGGGCCGCCGCCGCGCACCGCGTCACGGGCCCGGTCGGAGAAGGTGGCGACACCCGTGGCGGCCATGTTCTTCTGGGTGGCCTGGACGAAGCGGGCGTCGTCGGCGATCTCGCCGAAGTTCCAGCCCTCGCCGTACAGGATGATCTTCTTGCCGTCGACGCCGTCCTTGGCGAGGGTCAGCTCGTCCAGGGCCTTGCGGACCGCGAGGATGTTGGCCTTCGGGTGGTGGCCCATGAGGTCGAAGCGGAAGCCGTCGACCTTGTACTCCTTGGCCCAGGTGACGATCGAGTCGACGACCAGCTTGCCCATCATGGCGTTCTCGGTGGCCGTGTTGGAGCAACAGGTGCTGTTGGCGACCGAGCCGTCCGCGAGGAGCCGCTGGTAATAGCCGGGGACGACCTTGTCGAGGACGGAGGTGTCCGCCTGGCCGCTGGCCGCCGTGTGGTTGTAGACGACGTCCATGACGACCCTGAGGCCGTCCTCGTTCAGCGCCTTGACCATCTCGCGGAACTCGACCGTGCGCCGTGTGCCGTCCGGGTCGGAGGCGTACGAGCCCTCCGGGACCGTGTAGTGGTACGGGTCGTAGCCCCAGTTGAAGGCGTCCTTCGCGGCGATCTTCGCCACGCACTCCTGCTGCTTGTCGGAGTCGGCCGGGAAGGAGGCCAGGTCGCAGTCGGTGGTCGCCTGCTCGGACCTCTTCTCGGGGATGGTGGCGATGTCGAAGGCGGGCAGGAGGTGGACGTACGAGGTGCCCGCCCCGGCCAGCCGCTTCAGGTGCCTGGAGCCGTCGCTGAGCTTGTCGGTGAAGGCGCGGTAGGTGCCCCGGTCCTTCGCCGGCACCGTCTTGTCCGCCACCGAGAAGTCGCGGATGTGCAGCTCCTGGATCTGGGCGTCCTTCAGCGGTACGGCGGTGGGCTTGGTGTACGTGGACCAGCCCTTCGGCGCCAGGGACCGGTCGGCGAGGTCGACGACCAGGCTGCGCTCGGAGTTCGCGGTGAGCGCGACGGCGTACGGGTCGGTGACCTTGTTGGTGACGACCTTGCGGACGCTGGGCGCCCAGACCTTCACCACGTACCGGTACGGCTTGTTCTTCCAGGACGCCGGGCCGGTGACGGACCAGACGCCGGTGGTGTCGTTCCGCTTCATGGCGACGGTGGACACGGTGGAGCCGCCGATCTCCAGCTTCACCGACTGGGCCGTGGGCGCCCAGACGGCGAGCGTGGGACGGCCCTTGGCGAAGGTCGGACCGAGGTCGGCCTTCGTCGCGGCGGAGGAGTAGAGGTCGTCGAGCACGCCTGCGACCTGCACGCCGGTCGCGGCCTGCACGGCACCGCCCGCGGCGCGCTGGGAGGCGACGAGCTGGCCGCGCAGGGCCTCGCGGACCCGGTCGCGGTCGCGCGGGTCGACGGTCCAGGCGGCATAGTTCCTCAGGTGCGGGAACCTCGCCTTCTGGGCGTCGGTGAGCGTGGCCCTGGACAGCCGGAGCCAGCGCTCGTCGTCGCTGGTCAGGGCGCCGTCCTTGACCTCGATCGAGCCGTCGCGGGAGTACAGCAGCTGGGTGGAGGCGGCCGTCTCGGCACCGTTCCAGGCCACCGTGTCCCGGTCGATCCAGATCGCCTTGGAGGTGGTCAGGTCGAGCGCGGCGGCGGAGCCCGCGGGCTGCGGGAGCAGGTACTTCTCCTGGCCGCTCAACAGCCACACCTCGTGGCCGTTCGCCGTGAGGTCGAGCGACTGGTCGGTGGGCAGGTCCTTCTCGTCGCCCTTGTGGAGGATGTAGCTGAGGCTGGTGGCACCGTCGGTGAGCGGTACCTCGAAGACTGCGCCATAGCTGTCAGTCTTGACCGGCTTGAGGGGGTTCGACCAGTCGGTGGGGCTGGCGGCACCCGTCCAGACGTGCAGGCCCCAGCCGTCGTAGTTCCCGTCGGCGCGCTGGTAGTGCAGGACGGCCTTGGTCTTGTCCGGGGCCGGGTAGTCGGCCGCCGGCTTCTCGGTGCGGACGGTCTCCTTGCCCTGCTCGATCCAGATCTCGCCGGTCTTGGTGACGTCGATCGTGCGGTCGGCGGAGACGTCCTTGTCGCCGTCCTTGTCGATGACGAGGAAGCCGACGCTGGAGGCGCCCGGCTTCAGCTTGACGTAGGCGAAGGCGCCGTAGGTGTCACGGCCGACGAAGGGGTGGCTCTCGGGCCAGTTCGTGGCCTCGCCGTCGGCGAGGTCGCCCCAGGCGTACAGGCCCCAGTTCGCGTAGTCGCCGTCGGTGCGCTTGTAGTGGACGACCGCGTAGTCGCGGGAGGAGGCGGAGGGGGTCTCGGGGGCGGGCGGGGTGCCGGTGGTGCTCGCCGCCGTCGCGCTCGCCCTGCGGCCCGCGGAGTCGATCACGACCGCCTTGTAGCGCAGGGCGGTTCCGGCCGGTACGTCCTTCCCGATGGCCTGCGTGACCTTGTACGGGGCGTGGTCGGCGGAACCCAGGGTCCGCCACTTGCCGTTGCCCACCTGCGCGGCGAAGACGACGCGGTTGAGCCCGCCGCCGTCGACGTCGGCGCCGATCTCCACGGTGCCGGTGGCGCCGGCGGCCGGGGCCTTGAGGGTGATCGTCGGCCCGGTGGCCGGCTTGGCGGGCCTGCCGGCCGCCTTGAGGACGATCGCCGAGCCGGCCGGGACCGTGACGGTGAGCTTCTTGTCGCCCCCGCTGGTGACCGAACCGTCCGTGCCGTAGAGGCCCTTGTACGTCATCTCGGCCGCACCGGTCGCGAAGGTCGCCGACTTCGCGTCGCCCGCGTTGTTGAAGGCGACGACGTACTCGGTGCCGGTCCGGGCGTCGGTGCGGGAGAAGGCGTAGACGCCGGGGCCGTCGGCGGCGTGGCGCTCGGTCTGGATGCCGTCGGCGAGGGCGGGGTTGGCCTTGCGGAGCTTGGCGAGGGCGCTGATCTGCCGGTAGAGCGGGGCGCCGGTGTCGTAGGCGTCGCTCGCGTGGGTGCGGTCGGTGCCGAGCTGGTCGTCGTCGAGGTAGTCGGCGGTCTTCGAGGCGAAGAGGGTCTGGCGGGCGTCCTTGTCGCCGCCGGCGCCGGTGAAGCCCTGTTCGTCGCCGTAGTACACGACCGGGTTGCCTCGGCTGAGGAACATCAGCTCGTTGGCGAGCTTGTCCTTCTTGAGCAGTTCGGCGTCGGTGGCCTTCGGGTTGTCCTGGTTCAGGAAATAGCCGATGCGGCCCATGTCGTGGTTGCCGAGGAAGGTGACCTGCTCGTAGGCGTTGGCCTTGTCGCTCGTGTACTTGTAGTCGTCACCGAAGACCGAGGCCAGCTTCCGCGCGCTGCCGCCCTGGGAGGCGTACTGGCGTGCCGCCTCCTGGAAGGGGAAGTCGAGGGTGGCGTCGAGGCGGCCCTGGGTGACGTACGGGGCGGTGACGTTCGTGTCGGCGGAGTAGACCTCGCCGAACATGAAGAAGTCGTCGCGTCCCTTCTTGGCCGCGTAGGAGTCGAGGGCGGTGGCCCACTGGGTCCAGAACTCCGGGTTGACGTGCTTCACGGTGTCGATGCGGAAGCCGTCGATGTCGAAGTCCCTGACCCAGCGCTGGTAGATCTTCTCCATGCCTCTGACGACCTCGGGACGCTCGGTCCACAGGTCGTCGAGGCCGCCGAAGTCTCCGTGGGTGGAGCTCTCACCGGCGAAGGTGGAGTCGCCGCGGTTGTGGTACATCGTCGGGTCGTTGAGCCACGACGGGACCTTGACGTTCTTCTTCGCGGCCGGGACGGTCGGGGTGCGCGGGAAGGAGTCGGCGTCGACGGCGGGGAACCGGGACTTCCCGTCCGCGTAGTCGGCGTCGTCGAAGGGCCTGCCGTCCTTGGTGAGGTACGGGAAGGCGCCCTTGGAGAGGTAGTCGTAGGACTTGCCCTCGTAGTCGACGACGTCGGCGGTGTGGTTGGTGATGACGTCGAAGAAGACCTTCATGCCCTTGGCGTGGGCCTTGGAGATGAGGGTCTGGAGGTCCTTGTTCGTCCCGAAGTGCGGGTCGACCTGGGTGAAGTCCGTTATCCAGTAACCGTGATAGCCGGCGGAGGCGTTGCTCCCCGTCCCCTGCACGGGCTGGTTCTTGAAGATCGGCGCCATCCAGATGGAGGTGGTGCCGAGACCCTTGATGTAGTCGAGCTTCTTAGTCAGGCCCTTGAGGTCGCCGCCCTGGTAGAAGCCCTTGTCGGTGGGGTCGTAGCCGGTGGAGAGGCGGGAGCCCGTGAGGCCGCCCTTGTCGTTGGCCGTGTCGCCGTTGGCGAAACGGTCCGGCAGGACGAAGTAGAACTGCTCCCGGGTGGCGTCGTGCCGGGCCGGCTCGGCGGCGAGTTCGGCGTCGGAGGGCGGCGGAGGCGGAGTGTCCGCCCGCGCCGCGAGAGGCTGGACGAGTGCTGCGGCCAACGCGGTCACGGCGACCGCAGCGACCCGTCCGACGTGGGCGGTTCGGCGCCTCGACGGCGTCGGCCATCTCGATATCACAGATGGACTCCTTGCGATTGCGGCTCTCTTGGGTCCGACCCCGCGTGACCGTATCGCCGTCGAAAGGTTTACAGCAAGACTTCTGAAACCACTGGAAAGAAGTTTCAGCCGGGGGAGTTCGTCCGCCTCAGCAGGCCCAGGCGCCAGGGCAGGGGGTTGTAGGGGCCGCTCGCCGAGGGGTCCATGCCCTGGTGGAGGAACGGGAGTCGGCACGGGTTGACGGCGAGGGACTGGTCGTTGGCATGCCGTTCGCGTAGCTCAACACCATGCTGTAGCTGCCGTTGGTGGACGCGGTGCCGGCGAACACGTGCCACCGGCCCTCGTGGTACACGACCGACGGGTCCTTGATCGCACTGAGCCGGTGGGCCGCGTCGGACTTCGGGGCGATCAGCACCCCGAGCGTTCTGACCACACGCAGGGCGACTCCTATCGCTTGATGGTGTAGGTGACTAGGGAACGGGCCGGAATCGTCGCGGTGAGCGCTCCCCTACTCACGGGGACGGCCGCCTGCCGGGCCATGCTGCTGGAACCGTTGGTGAGGTACGGCGTCGCGGTCCCGGTCGTGATGCCGGTGTTCCGCAGCGTGTACGACACCTGCTGGGCGCCGGCGGCCGCGTTGAGCGCCACGACGGTCACCGTCCCGTCGGTGTCGCGGAAGGCCGACAGCCTGAGGTCGGCGTCCGGGGTCGTCGCGCCGATACGGGTCGCCCCCGGCCGGATGAAGCGGCTGTAGTTGGCGATCGCCCACAGCCGCTTGGACACGTGATAGTTCGCCCCGTCCATCTGGATCAGGCCGCGCGTGGCACCGACCGAGGCGCCGTACCAGTAGACGTATCCGCTGGTGTTGCCCTTGGTGAGGGCGTCGTGGACGGCGGAGGCGACCGTGAACCCGTCGTAGCCGCTGCCGTCGTCCCAGTTCTCGTTCCAGGTGGTGCCGTTGGGCGACCACTCCGACATCCAGGTGCGCTTCCGGGTCGGGAGCGGAGCGTCGACCGGGCTCGCGTAGGCGTGACCGGTGTGGGTGGTGACGTGGTTCCGGGCCGTGGCGTCGGCCTCGATCGCACTTGTGTACGCCTTCTGCTGGTTCCAGCCGAAGGAATCGCAGCAGGCCACCTTGTACCCGGCCGCCGTCGCGACCGGCCCGAAGACCTTGGTGAACTCGACTGCCTGGGCGGGGGTGAGCCGCATGGAGTCGTACGTCGCCGTCCAGTCGGGCTCGTTGGTGAAGCCGAGGTCGGTGATCCCGATGCCCTCCTGGCCGTAGAACCTGGCGTACTGGACGAGGAAGTTCGCGTACGCCCGGCGCCAGTCGCCGCTCGCGCAGGTGGCACCGGAGAGTCCGCACAGGGTGCCGCCGTTGGCATCCGTCCCGTTGGTCTTCATATAGCCGGGCGCGGTCCACGCGTCGGCGAAGAAGCGGGTGACGCCGTACGCCTTGGCCTGCTGGGCGAGCCACACCTGCCCCTTGTCCTGGCGGTCCCAGACGTACTTGGGCGTGGCGTTCGGGCCGCCGGGGTCGGTGGGCTGGATGCCCGAGTCGATGCCGAGGCGCAGGATGCTGAGACCGGCACCGGTGGTGCGGTTCAGCAGCAGGTCGAGGATCTCGCGCTGTTTCTGGGCCGGTAAGCCCTGCGAGCCGCGCATGATGTCGGCCCGTCCGAAGTGCTCGGAGAAGCCGAAGCCGTCGATGGGCTGGTGGGCGGTCGAGGCGTTGATGGTGGCCGTCGTCGCCGCGTGGGCGTTCGGTGTGCCCGCCGCCGTGAAGCCGGCCGCTGTCAGCAGCACCGACAGCGAGGTCAGCGTCCATTTCCTGAGTCTGCGTGTCATGATCCGCCAATCGTGGGAGCGCTCCCATTTCACAGGGCGGAACGTAGGACGATGTTCTGAACACGTCAACCCCGCCCGTGCCGCGGATAACCGGTCGCCTCCCGCGACCACCCCTGGCTACCGTCCTCGCATGGAGCAGGAACCACCGCTCGTTCGCGACGTCTTCCCGGAGCTCGTCGACGAACTGGCCACCCTCCTGGAGGAGGAGGGGGAACACTGGCTGGCCGTCTGCGTGCGGGATGTCCGCCTGGTCGGGGAGTGCGGCTGCCGCGACGACTTCTGCCAGAGCATCCGGACGACGGATCGACCGCCGGGAGAGCCGTACGGTCCCGGCCATCGCTGTGTGCCGCTGCTGCCCTCGTCGGGCGATCTGATCCTCGACGTCGTGAACGGCCGGATCATGTACATCGAGATACTCGGACGGCCGCCCCTGCCCCGGCGTGGTCAGCCGTGACCGGGGTGGCCGCCTCGAGTGCGCGGCGAACTCAGCAGCTCGACTTGCCGGAGTAGATCGCGAGGGCGGTGTTGGAACCCAGGGTGGCCGTGAACTGGCCGCTCGAGTTCACCGTCACCGTCGTGTTGTTCTGCACGTTGCAGTACGTGCCCGCCGCCAGTGACGTCTGGTAGGTGCGGGTCAGGCTGCTCGACTCGTGGTTGATGGCGACGTAGCCCTTGCTGCCCCGCCCGAACGCGATGGCGTCGCCGCCGTTGTCCCACCAGTTGGTGACCGACTCGCCGCGGGTGGCGTTGCGGAAGGCGACCATGCGGATGATCTCCGGCCAGGCGTGCTGGCACTTCCAGCCATCCTGCCAGCAGGCGGTCACGGAGCCGTTGTTGGGCGGTCCGGCGTCCGTGCTGGACCACTCGTAGCCGGAGTTGATGTCCGGGGCGCCGTAGGGGTGGGCGAGCATGAAGACGTTGGCGAGGGTGTAGTTCGCCCCGTCCTTGTAGTTCAGGGTGCTGCCGTTGCGCTCGGTGTCGTGGTTGTCGACGAAGACACCGGAGACGCCGCTGCTCATGTAGCCCCAGCCCTCGCCATAGTTCTTCAGATAGGCGAGGTTCTCGTTGTTGAAGACCCGCTTGAGGTCGTAGGCGTAGCGGAACTCCTGGACGTCGCCGTTACCGGTGTACTCGGTGGGCTGGACGGCCTCGCCGCTGCCGTAGATGACCTCCTGCTTCCAGTACACCGACGGGTTGCTCAGACGCGACTTGATGTTGGCGAGGTCGGCGGCGGGCATGTGCTTGGCCGCGTCGATGCGGAATCCGTCGACGCCGTAGCCGAGCAGGGTGTTCAGGTAGCCGGCGAGGGTGGCGCGGACGTACTCCTCGCCGGTGTCCAGGTCGGCGAGGCCGACGAGTTCGCAGTTCTGGACGTTGGTGCGGTTGGTGTAGTCGCTGATCGCGGCCGTGCAGTCGTTCATGTCGGCCGCGGAGTACAGGCCGGGATAGTCGTACTTCGTGTACGACGAGCCGCCGGTGCCGGTGCCGCTGCCCGCGGACATGTGGTTGATGACGGTGTCGACGACGACCTTCACACCCGCGTTGTGACAGGTGTTCACCATGTTCCGGAACGCGGTGGCGTCACCGAGGCGACCGGCGATCTTGTAGCTGACGGGCTGGTACGAGGTCCACCACTGCGAGCCCTGGATGTGCTCCTGGGGCGGGGAGACCTGGACGTAGCCGTAGCCGGCCGGGCCGAGGGTGGTGGTGCACTCCTTGGCGACCGAGGCGAAGTTCCACTCGAACATCACCGCGGTGACGTCCTTGGTGCCGGGTGGGGAGGCGGACGCGGTGCCGCCGGGGAAGACGAGGGCGGCGGCCCCGGCCGCGGCGAGCGCGGTGAGGGCGGCCGCGGGGGCGGTGCGGCGGTGCTTCCTGTGGCGCTTCGGGGGCGCCGAGTGTGTCGGTATCACAGGCTGAACTCCTTGCGAGTGCGGCTCAGTTGGTTCCCCCCTGCGCCGCGGCGCGGCGTCGTTGCCGGGCGTCGGCGCGAACGTACCGCCAACGAAAGGTTTACAGCAAGAGAGTTGAAAGACATAGCAAGCCCTTTCATCCGCAATCTTGACGTGGCTCTCTCAACTGCCGCACTCTCAAACCGTCGTCGAGTCCCGTCCACGGCCCGAGAGACCCGCGCCGCAGGGAGCCTCTTCCGCTCACGCCTCCGGCCCGTCGTCCGAAGTGGACAACGGGCCGGAGGGGCGGCGGGGTTCGCCGACCGGTGCTTTCAGCGCGCGGTCAGGCCGTCGTCCACCAGACCGTCGTGTCGCCGGGGAGCTTCGCCTCGCCGTCCGTCTCGCTGATCTCGCCGCTGGCGAGCAGGAGACGGCCGTATGCCGGGGTCGTCACCGACTCGCCGCCGGTGTTCGCGACGCAGACGAACTCGCCCCGACGGAAGGCGAGGACGCCCTCGGGGGCCTTCAGCCATTCCACGGACTCGCCGGCGCCCAGGTCGGGCTGCTCCCGGCGGGCCGCCAGCGCGGCGCGGTACAGCTCCAGGGTGGACCCGGGGTCACCCGTCTGCGCCTCGACGCTCAGTTGTCCCCAGCCCGCCGGCTGCGGCAGCCAACTGCCGCCCGTACCGAAGCCGTACGACGAGCCCTCGCGCGTCCAGGGGATCGGCACCCGGCAGCCGTCGCGGAAGCCGTCCTGGCCCTCGCCCCGGAAGTACGCGGGGTCCTGGCGGACCTCGTCGGGCAGGTCGACGACGTCCGGCAGGCCCAGCTCCTCGCCCTGGTAGACGTACGCCGAACCGGGCAGCGCGAGCATGAGGAGCGTGGCGGCGCGGGCGCGGCGCAGGCCCAGCTCGCGGTCTCCGGCCGTGCGGATCTGGGTGCCGAGGCCGGGCGGGTTGGCGAAGCGGGTGGCGTGGCGAGTGACGTCGTGGTTGGACAGCACCCAGGTGGCCGGGGCGCCGACCGGGCGCATCGCCTCCAGTGTGCGGTCGATGACCTTGCGCAGTTCCTCGGCCTCCCACTCCGTGCCCAGGTACTGGAAGTTGAAGGCCTGGTGCAGCTCGTCGGGACGGACGTAGTTCGCGGTGCGCTCGACCGTCGGCGTCCAGGCCTCCGCGACGAAGATCCGCTCACCGGCGTACTCGTCGAGGATCGTGCGCCACTGCCGGTAGATGGCGTGCACGCCGTCCTGGTCGAAGAACGGCATGACATCGTTGCCCAGCAGCTTGAGCTGGTCGTGGGATCCGAGGTCCGGCAGCCCGTCCGCCTTCACCAGGCCATGGGCGACGTCGATCCGGAAGCCGTCGACGCCCATGTCGAGCCAGAAGCGCAGGATCGAGCGGAACTCGTCCCCCACCGCCGGGTGCTCCCAGTTGAAGTCGGGCTGTTCGGGGGCGAAGAGGTGGAGGTACCACTCTCCGTCCTCGACCCGCGTCCACGCCGGGCCGCCGAAGATCGACTCCCAGTCGTTGGGCGGGAGTTCGCCGTTCTCGCCCTTGCCGGGGCGGAAGTGGTAGCGCTCCCTGAGCGGGGATCCGGGCCCTTCCGCGACCGCCCGCTTGAACCACTCGTGCTGGTCGGAGGAGTGGTTCGGGACCAGGTCGACGATGATCCTGAGGCCCAGTTCGTGCGCGTCCCGGATCAGCGCGTCCGCGTCCAGCAGGTTGCCGAACATCGGGTCGACGGCCCGGTAGTCGGCGACGTCGTAGCCGGCGTCGGCCTGCGGGGAGGCGTAGAAGGGGCTGAGCCACACGGCGTCGACGCCGAGGTCGCGCAGGTACGGCAGTCGGGAGCGGATGCCCTCCAGGTCGCCCATGCCGTCGCCGTTGCTGTCGGCGAAGCTGCGCGGGTAGACCTGGTAGATCACCGCGTCCCGCCACCAGTCGCGTCGTTTGGCGACGGTGGCGACGGCCGCTGCGGAGGTGGAGGTCGAGGCCGGGGCTGCGGAGTGCTGGCTCATGGCGTCCTTGGTACGTAACGGGGTTCGAGTCACGGATGAATTGTGCGACTTAAAGGTTTTCGCCGGTTTACGGAATTCTCGGTCTTCTACGGCACACGAATGTGAGGCGGCCGCGGTGACAGCGGGGTCGGATGGGCACCGCGGCCGCCACCCGCGCGACGAGGCGCACGGGAGTCGTGGTGAAACCGGGGCTCAGCCCTTCGTGCCGCCGGCGGTAAGCCCGGTCACCAGGTTCTTCTGCACGAAGTAGAAGAACGCGGAAACCGGTATGGCGACCAGCACGGCAGTGGCAGCCATCAGGTTGCGCTGCGCATCATGCTCACTGATGAAGGTCTGCAGCCCGACCGCGAACGTGTACTTCATGTCGGACAGCATGAACGTGGACGCGAACGCCACCTCACCGAAGGCCGTGAGGAAGCTGTAGAACGCGGCGACCGCCAGGCCCGGCTTGGCGAGCGGCAGGATCAGTCGCGCGAACGTGCCGAAGGGGGTCAGCCCGTCGACGCGTCCTGCCTCGTCGATCTCGAACGGGATCGTGTCGAAGTACCCCTTCATCAGCCAGGCACAGTACGGCACGGTTGTCGTGCAGTACACGAGGACGAGGCCAAGGTAGCTGTCGATGAGCTGGAGCTCGGACAGGATCTGGTACATCGGAACCATGAGGACGGCGACCGGGAACATCTGGGTCACAAGCAGTACCCACATGAACTTCTTGTAGCCCGGAAAGCGCATGCGCGAGACCGCGTAGCCGGTGGTGGCGGCGATGACGACGCCGATGAGCGTGGTGCCCAGCGTGACGACGAGGGTGCTCGTCAGCCAGTCGAGGAACTTCGTCTCCGTCAGGACGTACGTGTAGTTGTCCAGCGTCATCTTTCCCCAAATGCCGCCGGGGTGGAGGTAGTCGTCCTTGTCCGGGCCGAGGGACAGGAAGAGCAGCCAGACGACGGGGAAGAGCGCGATCAGGCTCGCCACGCTGAGGATGCCGTGGGAGACGAGGGAGGTGCCGTGGCGGCGGACCTTGCGCGGGGTTGCAGTAGGCACGGAGTCCTGCTTGTTCACCGGGGTCTCGACAGTGGTGGTCATGGGGGACTCCTGCCTCAGATCGCGAGCTGCTGGTCGTTGCGGTTCAGCCAGCGGCGGTAGAAGGAGGTGAAGACGATCAGGATGGCCAGCAGCAGCATGCCGTAGGCGGCCGACTGCGCGAAGTCACGTGGCTGCTGTCCGAAACCGAGGCGGTAGGCCCAGGTGACGAGGATGTCGGCGTCCGGGGCGGTCTTGCCGAACAGCAGGAAGATGATCGCGAACTGGTTGAAGGTCCAGATGATGCCGAGCAGTACGACGGTGGAGCTCACGGACCGCAGGCCCGGCAGGGTGACGTACCGGAACTGCTGCCACTTGCTCGCGCCGTCCATCTCGGCGGCCTCGTAGAGCGAGGAGTCGATGGACTGCAGCCCGCCGAGCAGCGACAGCATCATGAAGGGCACACCGCACCAGGTGTTGACCATGACCGCGGCGAACCGCTGCCAGAAGGTGTCCTCCAGCCACAGCGGGGTCGGCAGGTGCAGTGTCTCCAGGAAGGAGTTCACGACGCCGCCGTCGGCGAGCATGATCCGCCAGCCGAAGACGGTGACGAAGGTCGGCACGGCCCACGGCAGGATGAGGATCAGCCGGTACAGGGTGCGCCCGCGCAGCTTCTGGTTGAGCAGCAGGGCGAGGCCGAGGCCGATCGTGTAGTGGAGGGTGACACAGGCCGCCGTCCACACGACCGTCCAGATGAAGTGCGACCAGAAGCGGTCGTACGCCGTCTCGCCCCACAGGATGTCGGCGTAGTTGTCGAAGCCGATGAACTTGTAGGTGGCCTCGATCTCGTTGACGCCGATGGTGCGGGCGCTGTTGAGGCTGGTGGCGTCGGTGAGGGTGAGGTAGAAGCCGTACACCAGGGGGTAGACGACGAGCACGCCGAGGACGATCACCACGGGGGCGATCATCGCGTAGGCGTACCAGTGCTTCTGGTAGCCGTGCTTCAGGCGCTGGCCGAGCCCACGGCGTGGCCCGCGTTCGCCTCGGGTCTTCCCGGTCGCGCGGTCGATGGCGACTGTCATGGTTCGACAACCTTCATGAGGATCGACAGATCAGGGTGTACGGCGCACAGCCGGTGGCCGCCGGATCCTTCCCCCCATGATCAGGAGGATCCGACGGCCACTCGGGGTCACTTGCTGAAGTCCGGGACCAGCTTGGTGATCTCGGTCTCGGCGGTGCTCAGGCCCTTGTCCAGGGACTCCTTGCCGCCGGCGATCTTGAGCAGCTCGGTGTCGAGCGGGACCCACAGCGAGCTGTACTCGGGCAGGGCCGGGCGCGGCTGGGCGGCGGCGAGGACGGTCTGGTAGCCGGCGATGCCCGGGTCGGCCTTGACCTTGTCCGTGTAGGCGTCGTCACGCGTGGGCAGCGTGGAGTTCTTCAGCGCGATGGTCTCCTGGGCCTTCACCGAGGTCATGAAGTTCACGAACTTCAGCGCGGCCTTCTGGTGCGCCTCGTCGGAGCCGGCGTAGACGGAGAGGTTGTGGCCGCCGGTCGGGGCGCCCGCCTTGCCGCTGGAACCGGCCGGGACGGTGGCGATACCGAGGTTGGCCTTGTCCTTGAACGCCGAGCCCTTGTAGAAGTTGGTGATCTCCCAGGGGCCCTGCATGATCGCGGCGACCTTGCCGTTGACGAACGCCTCCTGGATGTGGGCGTAGGCGTCGGCGGTGGTGTCGGCCTTGTGCAGGCCCTTGCCGTCGAAGAGGCTCAGCCAGGTGCCGTAGCCCTTCTTGGCCTCGGCGGAGGCGACGGTGATCTTCTTGGCGTCGGCATCGACGGTGTCGGTGCCCTCGCCGTAGAGGAACGTCTGGGCGTAGTAGGCCTGGGTGGAGCCCCAGTAGCCGTCGACGCCGGTCTTGTCCTTGATCGTGGCGGCGGCCTTCTTCAGGTCGTCCCAGGTCTTGGGGGCCTCGACGCCGGCCTTCTTGAACAGGGCCTTGTTGTAGACGAAGGCGAGGGTGTCCGTGGTGAACGGGACGCCGTACGTCTTGCCCTCGTACTTGGCCTGCTCGATCAGGCTGGGCTGGAACTTGGCCTCGTCGGTGAGGGCCTCCGTGCCGTCCAGCGGCGCGAAGAAGCCCTTCTTGGCGAAGGCGGGGGTCCAGCCGACCTCGGAGCGCAGGACGTCCGGGGCACCCTTGGAACCGGCGGCGGTGTCGAACTTGTTCTGCGCCTGGTCGAAGGGGACGTTGACGTACTTGACCTTGATGTCCTTGTTGGCGGCCTCGAACTCCTTGACCAGGGCCTGGTACGTCGGCGCCTCATTGGTGGCGTTGGAGGTGTCCCACCAGGTGATGGTGACCGGCCCGCTCGAGTCGCTGCCACTGTCGTCCCCGCCGCACGCCGTCGCCGCGAGAGCGAGGGACGCCACCAGCGCGGTGGCCGCTATGCCACGCCGCATGAGTTCTCCTTGAGGGTGAAAGCCCGTGTGATGCGGAGGCGGCCCCGTCTGCCTGCCTCTGCTGTCTTGCCGACTGCGCCGTTGCGGCCGCCGGGCGACGTGAACGTAACAGCGTTGAAAGATCGACGAAAGACCTTGCAGAAAAAAAGTGCAAGAGATCTCCGAAGTTATCCGCACGTGACCGGTCGGCGACCGTCATGAGACGCTTCTTTCCAAGGGTGGAACACCACGCGGGCCACTTGTGCAAGACTCTGCAAGCTCTTGCTACCACTTTCACGAGGGAGCGCGATGACGCAGCAACCCGGACCGGGCCGGCCAACCGGTCGCCCCAGGCGTCCGATTGGTGTGCAAGGCGACATGCGGCCGGTACAGTCCAGTGGCGTGACCACACGGCTTGCAGACATCGCTGCTCAGGCGGGGGTGAGCGAAGCGACCGTCAGCCGCGTCCTCAACGGGAAGCCGGGCGTCGCCGCCACCACCCGCCAGTCCGTACTGGCCGCACTCGACGTGCTCGGCTACGAGCGCCCGGTGCGGCTGCGGCAACGGAGCGAGGGCCTGGTGGGCCTGATCACCCCGGAGCTGGAGAACCCGATATTCCCGGCTCTTGCCCAGGTCATCGGCCAGGCACTGACCAGGCAGGGCTACACCCCGGTGCTGGCCACGCAGACGCCGGGCGGCTCCACCGAGGACGAGCTCACGGAGATGCTCGTCGACCGCGGAGTGGCCGGCATCATCTATGTCTCCGGCCTCCACGCCGACACCACGGCCGACATGCAGCGCTACGAGCGGCTGCGCGCCCAGGGCGTCCCCTTCGTCCTGGTCGACGGCTTCTCCCCCAAGGTCCAGGCGCCCTTCATCTCGCCGGACGACCGCGCCGCGATGAGCCTGTCGGTCACGCACCTCGCCTCGCTCGGCCACACCCGCATCGGTCTCGCGCTCGGCCCCAAGCGGTTCGTGCCGGTCCAGCGCAAGATCGAGGGCTTCGTCCGCACCATGCAGGACCAGCTGAACCTGCCGCCGGACACGATCGAGGCGGACCTGATCCAGCACTCCCTCTACACGCTGGAGGGCGGTCAGGCGGCCGCCACGGCCCTGATCGACCGCGGCTGCACCGCGATCGTCTGCGCCAGCGACATGATGGCGCTGGGCGCGATACGCGCGGCCCGGCAGCACGGCCTGGAGGTCCCCCGGGACATCTCGGTCGTCGGCTTCGACGACTCCCCCCTGATCGCCTTCACCGACCCGCCCCTCACCACCGTCCGCAAGCCGGTCCCGGCGATGGGCCAGGCCGCGGTACGCACGCTCCTGGAGGAGATCGGCGGGACCCCCGCCCCCCACAGCGAGTTCGTGTTCATGCCGGAGCTGGTGGTGCGCGGTTCCACGGCTTCGGCACCGGGGAACAGAAACCATTCCTAGGGCGGGGAATCCACGGGGCCACCCCACCGTTGGTAGGAGAACGGGGGTCTACGCCCGCCGTAGAACGTGCGTCCTGACCCCGACCGGAGGATGATCGGTCGGGGAAGTCTTTTCTGGCAGACTCTGTGCCCATGGGTGACACGACCGTGACGACACTGGAAGGCCGGGAAGCGGCCGTTCTTCCCCCCGTCGCGGACGAGACGGGGCGGGGCCCCCTGCGCCGTCTGCGCACCCCCCGCCGCCCCCGCCTCTGGTTCGAGATCCTGCTGATCGCGGTGAGTTACTGGACGTACTCACTCATCCGCAACGCGGTCCCGGAACAGAAGGCAGAAGCGCTCCGCAACGCCGACTGGCTCTGGAACCTGGAACACCACCTCGGCATCGCCGTCGAGCAGTCCGTGAACCACGCCGTGAACTCGGTGACTTGGCTCATCGTCGGCATGAACTACTACTACGCGACGCTGCACTTCGTCATCACCCTGGCCGTCCTGGTCTGGCTCTACCGCAGCCACCCCGGCCGCTACGCGGCAACGAGGCTGGTCCTCTTCGCCACCACCGGCGTGGCCCTGATCGGTTACTACCTGTATCCGCTCGCTCCCCCACGGCTGATGACCAACACCGGCTTCATCGACACGGTCCTGGTCCACGACACCTGGGGTTCGATGGCCTCGGGCGACCTGAAGAACATGTCGAACCAGTACGCCGCGATGCCCTCCATGCACATCGGCTGGTCCGTCTGGTCGGGCCTGACGATCTTCGCCCTCGCCAGAATCCCCTGGGTCCGGGTCCTCGGCCTCCTCTACCCCACGGCCACCCTCCTGGTGATCGTGGCCACGGCCAACCACTTCTGGCTGGACGCGGTAGGCGGCCTGATCTGCCTGGCCTTCGGCTACACGGTGGCCCGCCTCTGGTACGGAAAGCTGCCGCACGCACTGCCGAGGCGAGTACCCCCCACCCACCCGCAGTCGCCCACGGCGGAGAGGGGACGTGCCGGGGGGTGTCCGCCCGCAGCGGCGGGCGTCAACGCCGAGCACTCTGCGGAGGAACCGAGCCGCCCGACCGAGGACGGACACCCCCCGGCGCGGCCCCGCACCACACCCCACGCTTAGGCGCTACGCGCACCCCCACCCACCCGGGACGGGCCGCCGCAGGCACCCCCGCTCAACCGCCGGAGGAACCCGTCACCCCCCGTAAAACAGCTCCTCCACGACCCCCCGAGCCCGCCGCGCAGTACGCCGATACGCATCGAGCATGTCCCCCACATGCCCGGGCTCGTACCCCAGATACCGCCCCACCGCGGCCAGCTCACGACTGTCCGAGGGAAACGTGTCCCCGGCCCGCCCCCGCACCAGCATCACAGCATTGCGCACCCGAGTGGCCAGCACCCACGCCTCGTCCAGGATCCCCGCCTCCTCCTCCGGAATGAGCCCGGCCGCACACGCGGCGGCGAGTGCTTCCCGCGTCCGGGTGGTCCGCAGCCCCGGCTGGTCCCACCCGTGCTGCAACTGCAACAACTGCACGGTCCACTCCACATCGGACAGCCCCCCGGGCCCGAGCTTGGTGTGCAGCTTCGGATCGGCCCCACGAGGCAGCCGCTCGGACTCCATACGGGCCTTCAGCCGCCGGATCTCCCGCACGGCCTCGTCCCCGAGCCCCTCCGCCGGGTACCGCAGCGGATCGATCAACTCGACGAACCGGGACCCCAGCTCGGCGTCCCCCGCGACCGGCACGGCCCGCAGCAACGCCTGCGACTCCCACACCAGCGACCACCGCCGGTAGTAGGCGGCATACGACTTCAGCGTGCGGACGAGCGGCCCCGACTTCCCCTCCGGCCGCAGATCGGCGTCGATCAACAGCGGCGGATCCGCACTCGGGAGCTGCAGCAGCCGCCGCATCTCCTCCACGACCCGGTTCGCCGCCACCGCGGCCTCGTGCTCGTCGGCCCCGTCCCGCGGATCGTGCACGAACAGCACATCCGCGTCACTGCCGTAACCCAGCTCCTGCCCGCCGAACCGCCCCATGCCGATGATCGCGAACCGGGTCGGCAGCGTGTCGCCCCACCCTTCCCGCACGACCGCCCGCAGCGTCCCCGCCAACGTGGCCGCCGTCAGGTCGGACACCGCGGTCCCGACCCGGTCCACCACGGCCCCCTGGTCGGCCTCGGCCGGCTTGGTCTCGGTGCCGTAGGAGTCGACGATATCGGCGGCGGCCGTACGGAACAGCTCGCGCCGCCGCACCCCACGGGCCGCCGTGACGGCCTGCGCGGCACCGTCCGCGCGGCGCACCGCGGCGAGGATCTCCTGCTCCAGGTGGCCCCGCGACCTCGGCTCGAGACCGCTGCCGCCGTCGCCGTCCCCGAGCAGGGCCACGGCCTCCGGGGCCCGCATCAGCAGATCGGGCGCGAGCCGGCCGGCCGACAGCACCCGGGCGAGGTTCTCGGCGGCGGCGCCCTCGTCCCGCAACAGCCGCAGATACCAGGGTGTCTTGCCGAGCGCGTCCGACACCTTGCGGAAGTTCAGCAGACCGGCGTCCGGATCGGCGGAGTCCGCGAACCAGCCCAACAGCACGGGCAGCAGGGTGCGTTGGATCGCCGCCTTCCGCGACACCCCGGAGGCCAGCGCCTCCAGGTGCCGCAGCGCGGCGGCCGGGTCGGCGTACCCGAGCGCGACCAGCCGCTCGCGGGCCGCTCCGGCGCTCAACCGGGCCTCTCCCGGGGCGAGTTGGGCGACGGCGTCGAGCAGTGGCCGGTAGAAGAGCTTCTCGTGCAGCCGCCGTACGACACCGGCGTGCCGTTTCCATTCGCGGTTCAGCTCGGCGACCGGATCGACGCGCAGGCCGAGGGAGCGGCCGATGCGCCGCAGGTCGGCGTCGTCCTCGGGGACCAGGTGGGTGCGGCGCAGCCGGTAGAGCTGGATGCGGTGCTCCATGGAGCGCAGGAAGCGGTAGGCGTCGTCGAGCTGCGCGGCGTCGGCGCGGCCGACATAGCCGCCGGCGGCGAGTGCCTGGAGGGCGTCCAGGGTGGTGCCGCTGCGCAGCGACGCGTCGTCCCTGCCGTGCACCAGCTGGAGCAGCTGGACGGCGAACTCGACGTCCCGCAGTCCGCCGGGGCCGAGTTTGAGCTGCCGGTCCAGCTCGCCCACCGGGATGTTCTCGACGACCCGGCGGCGCATCTTCTGCACGTCGGCGACGAAGTTGTCCCGTTCGGCGGCCTTCCAGACCAGGGGTTCCAGCGCGGCGACGTACTCCTCGCCCAGCTCGATGTCGCCGGCGACCGGGCGGGCCTTGAGCAGGGCCTGGAACTCCCAGGTCTTGGCCCAGCGCTGGTAGTAGGCGAGGTGGCTGCTGAGGGTGCGGACCAGGGGGCCGTTCCTGCCCTCGGGCCGAAGATTGGCGTCCACCGGCCAGATCGAGCCCTCGACGGTCGTCTCGGAGCAGATCCGCATCATGTGCGAGGCGAGCTTGGTGGCCGACCGCAAAGCCTTTCCCTCGTCCGCGCCGTCGGCGGTCTCGCCGACGAAGATGACGTCGACGTCGGAGACGTAGTTGAGCTCGTGGCCTCCGCACTTGCCCATCGCGATCACCGAGAGCCGGCACTGTGCGGCGTCCTCCGGTGCGGCGGCGCGGGCGAGGGCGAGGGCGGCGCGCAGGGTGGCGGTGGCGAGGTCGGCGAGTTCGGCGGCGGTCTGGGCGACGTCGGTGGTGCCGCACACGTCGCGGGCGGCGATGGACAGCAGGCAGCGCCGGTAGGCGACTCGCAGGGAGACCGGGTCGGTGGCCTCGGCGAGGCCCTGCTCGAACTCCTCCACCTCGGGGTGCAGGTCCCGGGGCTCGTACATGACCAGGGCCTGCCAGTCGCCGGCGTGCTTGGCGAGGTGGTCGGCGAGGGCGGCGGAGGCGCCGAGGACGCCGAGCAGGCGGTCGCGCAGGGGTTTGGCCGCTATCACCGTGTCGAGCAGTTCGCGCTGGGCGGCGTGGCCGGGCTGTGCTTCGAGCAGGCGGACGAGGCCGTGCAGGGCGAGGTCGGGGTCGGCGGTGGCGCCCAGGGCCTCCAGCAGGACCGGGTCGTTCTTGATCGGCGCTAGCTCCGGGCTGTCCAGCAGCCGGTCGGCGGCCGACGGGTCGGTGAATCCGTGCCGCAGCAGCCTGGTGAAGGTGCTGCTTCTGCGCCCCGGCGCCGTCATGCTCGCCCTCCCGTCCGATCGGGGTCGTGCGCGCCCGATCAAGGTCGTACGCGATCGAGCGTAGTCGCTGCGCCGGCTTGGGCGGGGTGCCTGCGGCGGCCCGTTGCGGTGGGTGGGGGCTGGTCGCGCCCACGCGGCGGAACCGCATATCGATACAGCCTTGCGCCCCTGGGGTGCCTGCGGCGGCCCGTTGCGGTGGGTGGGGGTGCGTGTAGCGCGGTTCGGTGGGGTGTGGGTCGGGGCCGTGGGGGGGGGGGGGGGGGGGGGGGGGGGGGGGGGGGGGGGGGGGGGGGGGGGGGGGGGGGGGGGGGCCCGGCCGCGGGGGGGGGCCCCCCCCCCCCCCCCCCCCCCCCCCCCCCAA
>NZ_JBIBIA010000011.1:20477-181483 GCF_042957325.1 Streptomyces sp. NPDC008086 | reverse complement strand
GTGTCGCGCGGTTCGGTGGGGTGTGGGTCGGGGCCGTGTCGGGGGGTGTCCGTCCTCGGTCCGGTGGTGAGCGTTGCGCGAGAGGTGCCGTGTCTTGACACCGGACTCTGCGGGCGGACACCCCCCGACACGTCCCCTGGCCGCCGTAGGCGACCGCGGGCTCGGTGGAGGTACGCCAGCCAGGGAACGGCGACTCTCGACGCCGGCCCGGGCACTCTCAGCCCGTCCGGCGTTTGAGGACGAGGCCGCAGGGCCGACAGCGGGGTCTGGGGGCGCAGCCCCCAGCAGGGCCCGCATCGACGCCGGTGCCCTTGAAAATACGGAACCTGATCCTCACGTGGCGCAGAGCATCGTTTTCCGCTTCGGTGGGGGTGAGCCGTTCAGTCAGACCCGCTGGTGATTCTCAATGGAGGACCGGTAATGGACTTCACCCTCGAAGTGATCCCGCTGCCCGTGAGCGACATCGACCGGGCCCGTGACTTCTACCGGGACAAGGTCGGCTTCCACGTCGACATCGACCAGGAGGTCATGCCGGGCATGCGTATCGTCCAGCTGACCCCGCCGGGCTCCGGCTGTTCGATCGCCCTCGGCGACAGCATCTGGGACCTCACCAAGGGCGAGACCGTCCCCGAGCCCGGCTCCTACCAGGGCCTCCAGCTCTGCGTCGCCGACATCAATGCGGCCCACGCGGAACTGGTGGAACGGGGTCTGGAGATCTCGGAGCCCGTCCAGTACTCCCCCGACGACGGCGCCACCTTCATGTACTTCAAGGACCCGGACGGCAACGGCTGGTCCATCCAGGAGTACCGCCGTAGGGCCACCGAACCCCTGCATCAGGTCCTGTCGAAACTGGCGGAGCAGTAGCCCACCCAGGGGCGCGGGGCTGTGTCGACATGCGGCTCCGCCGCGTGGGCGCGACCAGCCCACGACGGGCCGCGGTCGCGACCATTCCCGCGCCCCACGGCGATGGGGCGCTACAGAACCGGCAGGTTCTTGCGCAGCTCGAACGCCGTCACCTCGGAGCGGTACTCCTCCCACTCCTGCCGCTTGTTGCGCAAGAAGAAGTCGAAGACGTGCTCCCCCAGCGTCTCGGCGACGAGGTCGCTGCGCTCCATCAGGGTCAGGCCCTCGCCGAGGTTCTGGGGCAGGGGTTCGATGCCCATGGCGCGGCGTTCGGCGTCGGAGAGGGCCCAGACGTCGTCCTCGGCGCCCGGAGGGAGCTCGTAGCCCTCTTCGATGCCCTTGAGGCCGGCGGCGAGGAGGAGGGCGTAGGCCAGGTAGGGGTTGGCGCCGGAGTCCAGGGAGCGGACCTCGACTCGGGCGGAGCCCGTCTTGCCGGGCTTGTACATCGGGACGCGGACGAGGGCCGAGCGGTTGTTGTGGCCCCAGCAGATGTAGGAGGGGGCCTCGCCGCCGGCGCCCGCGGTGCGCTCGGAGCCGCCCCAGATGCGCTTGTAGGAGTTGACCCACTGGTTGGTGACCGCGGAGATCTCCGCCGCGTGGCGGAGGAGGCCCGCGATGAAGGAGCGGCCGACCTTGGAGAGCTGGTACTCGGAGCCGGACTCGTAGAACGCGTTGCGGTCGCCTTCGAAGAGGGACAGGTGGGTGTGCATGCCGCTGCCGGGGTGTTCGGAGAACGGCTTCGGCATGAACGTCGCGTGGACGCCCTGCTCCAGTGCCACCTGCTTCATGACCAGGCGGAACGTCATGATGTTGTCCGCCGTGGACAGCGCGTCGGCGTAGCGGAGGTCGATCTCCTGCTGGCCGGGGGCGCCCTCGTGGTGGGAGAACTCGACCGAGATGCCCATGGACTCCAGCATGGTGATCGCCTGGCGGCGGAAGTCCATGCCGACGTTGGTCGGGGTGTGGTCGAAGTAGCCCGAGTTGTCGGCCGGCTGCGGGCGTGAGCCGTCCAGGGGCCGGTCCTTCAGGAGGAAGAACTCGATCTCGGGGTGGGTGTAGAAGGTGAAGCCCAGGTCGGAGGCGCGGGCCAGGGCGCGCTTGAGGACGTAGCGCGGGTCCGCGAAGGACGGGGAGCCGTCCGGCATGAGGATGTCGCAGAACATCCGGGCGGTGCCGGGGGCCTCGGCGCGCCAGGGCAGGATCTGGAAGGTCGACGGGTCGGGCTTGGCGATCATGTCGGACTCGTAGACCCGGGCGAAGCCCTCGATCGCCGAGCCGTCGAAGCCGATGCCCTCGTCGAAGGCCTGCTCCAGCTCGGCGGGGGCCACGGCGACCGACTTGAGGAAGCCCAGCACGTCCGTGAACCACAGGCGTACGAACCGGATGTCGCGCTCCTCCAACGTCCGGAGCACGAACTCCTGCTGCTTGTCCATCTTCCGCTTCCCCATCCTTGCTGGTCAGGCCGCCTGTCCCCGGTGCAGCGGGAGGCGGTCGGGCACCTGAGCATCACACCACAACACCGTTTCAGGCGCGTTGCGCACCTTGATCGCCGAAGCGACTGAGGGGCGAACGCCCGGCATACGGCGGGTGTCCCTCCGTGGTGCCCGGTGTACTGCTCTGCCGCCCATCTTGCCTGCTCGGACCGACATCCGTAATGCCCGGCCCCACAGGACCCACCCCGCTTTAATTTGCATCTTGGATGCAAGTTTTAATGATGGCACCGGATCGGCCCGATCGAGCCTGAGGAGACCCGATGCTGTCCGAGCAGTCCGCCGCCACCGTGCGTGCCACCCTTCCCGTCGTCGGCGGGGCCATCGGTGAGATCACCGAGCGCTTCTACGCCGGTCTGTTCGGCGCCCGCCCCGAGCTGTCGAGGGACCTCTTCAACCGCGGCAACCAGGCGGCCGGCACCCAGCGGCAGGCCCTCGCGGGGTCGATCGCCGCGTTCGCGACGCACCTCGTGGACCACCCCGATCAGCGGCCCGACGCGATGCTGGGGCGCATCGCCCACAAGCACGCCTCCCTGGGCGTCACGGCGGAGCAGTACGCGCTGGTCCACGAGCACCTGTTCGCCGCCCTCGTCGAGGTGCTCGGCGAGGCCGTCACGCCCGAGGTCGCGGCCGCCTGGGACGAGGTCTACTGGCTGATGGCGAACGCGCTGGTCGCGATCGAGAAGCGGCTCTACGAGGAGCGGGGCGGCAACGAGTGGCGGGAGTGGGAGGTCGTCGGGCGGGTCGAGGAGACCGCCGATGTCGCCACCTTCCGGCTGCGGCCGGCCGACGGGCGCCCGGCGCCGGACTTCCGGGCGGGGCAGTACGTCTCCGTCCAGGTCGGGCTGCCGGACGGGGCCCGGCAGATACGGCAGTACAGCCTCTCCGCCGCCCCGGGCTCACCCGTACGCCAGATCAGTGTGAAGCGGGTCCTGGGGGAGGCGGCTCCCGACGGCGAGGTCTCGAACCACCTGCACGCGCGCGTGCGGGTCGGCGACCGGCTGAGCCTGTCGGCGCCGTCCGGCGATCTCGTGCTCGGCGACACGGACGCCGCCCCGCTGCTCCTCGCCTCCGCCGGCATCGGCGTGACGCCGGTCGTCGCGATGCTGGGGCACCTCGTGGACACCGGACACCAGGGCCCGGTGGTCGTCGTGCACGGCGACCGCTCCCCCGCCGGGCACGCCCTGCGCGCCGACCACGAGGCGTACGCGGAGAAGCTGGCGGACGCGTCCGTCCACTTCTTCTACGAGGCGGGCGCCGACGACACCGAGGCGTCCCACCGCACCGGCCTGGTCGACCTCGCCGACGTCGCCGTACCGCAGGGCACGCGCGCGTACCTGTGCGGGCCGCTGCCCTTCATGCGGGCGGTGCGGGCGCAGTTGATCGAGAAGGGGGTGGCGCCCGCGGACATCCACTACGAGGTGTTCGGGCCCGACCTCTGGCTGGCGCAGGCGGGCTGAGCCGAGGAGCCGGGGCTCAGGGCGTCCGGCCGATCCGCAGCAGCAGCGGCCCGGTGGGATCCGCGGTCACGTCGGTCACCGTCAGGGGGTCCAGCGAGGCGTAGAAGGCCTCCTGGGCCCGCCGCAGCGCGCCGCGCAGCCGGCAGCCGGAGTGCAGGGGGCAGGGGTTTTCGCCCTCGCACTCGACGACGTCGCCGTCGCCCTCGAAGGCCCGCACGATCGCGCCGACCGACGCGGTACGGCCCCGGTCGCTGAGCGAGAGCCCGCCGCCGCGCCCCCGGCGGGCGTCCACCAGGCCCATGTGCTGCAACTCGGCGACCACCTTGGCGGCGTGCGTGTACGGCACCTCCATGTCGGCGGCGACCTCGCGGGTCGTCGGGGTGGCGTCCCCCAGCACCGCGAGCCGCATCAGAAGGCGCAGTGCCAGGTCGGTGGAGCGCAACAGCCGCATGTTGCGCAGCGTAGATAATGCGCATCCGCGATTCAAAATATTGGCCGGATCGGAACGATCCAGCCGTTCCACCGGCCTTTCCCGCGCCCGCCCTACGAGACGTCCCACCTTCCCCCTTACGATCAGCGGACCCGACCGTCCCTTTCGCCAGAAGGACAACGCCTCATGGGCTCCGCCAAGAACAAGAGCAGGACTTCGCGCCAAGCGCGGATAGAAGAGATGCGGCGTGCCGAGCGTGCTCGTGAGCGTCGCAACCGCATCCTCACGATCGTGGCCAGCACGGTGGTCGTCGCCGGTCTCGTCGTCGGCGGTGTCGTGCTCATCCGGTCGCAGTCCGACGACGGCGCCGAAGCCGTCGACTCGAGTACCCCCGGCAAGTTCGTCACCGGCAAGGACGGCGTGCGGACGTGGGAGGGGAAGCTCGGGCGCACCCATGTCGCCAAGAGCGTGAAGTACTCCTCGGAGCCCCCGGTCGGCGGTGACCACAACCAGGTGTGGATGAACTGCAACGGCGACGTCTACACCAAGGAGCTCAAGAACGAGCACGCCGTGCACTCGCTGGAGCACGGCGCCGTGTGGGTGACGTACACGTCCAAGGCGGCCAAGAGCGACGTCGAGGCGCTGGCGGCGAAGGTGAAGCAGACGCCGTACACGCTGATGAGCCCGGACGAGAAGCAGAAGGACCCGATCATGCTGACCGCGTGGGGGCACCAGCGCAGTGTGACGGGCGCGGACGACCCGAACGTCGGCAAGTTCTTCGAGACGTACGTCCAGGGCAAGCAGACGCCCGAGCCGGGCGCGGCGTGCACGGGTGGTCTGTCGGAGTGAAGAGGCACGTCGGCTGGATCGCCGGGACCGCGGCGGCCGTGCTCGTCGCGGTCGGCGCGCTCACCTACGCCGTCGCCGAGGACGGCGGTGCGAGCCGGACGCCGTCCGCCGACTCGGCGGACGCCGGGTTCGCACGGGACATGGCGGTGCACCATCAGCAGGCCGTGGAGATGTCGTACATCGTGCGGGACCGCACGGACGACAAGGAGGTGCGGCTGCTCGCGTACGACATCGCGCAGACGCAGGCCAACCAACGCGGCATGCTGCTGGGCTGGCTGGATCTGTGGGGGCTGCCGAAGGTGTCGGCGCAGCCGCCGATGACCTGGATGGGCATGGGTGACATGCCCTCCGCCGGGGACGGCTCGCTGATGCCGGGCATGGCGACCGACGCCCAGCTGAAGAAGCTCCAGGGTCTCAGCGGCAGGCAGGCCGAGGTCTTCTACCTCCAGTTGATGACGGCCCATCACAAGGGCGGCATCCACATGGCCGAGGGCTGTGTCGACAGGTGCGGCGTCGAGGTGGAGAAGCGGCTCGCCCAGGGCATGGTGGACGCGCAGCAGTCGGAGATCGACCTGATGACGGACCTGCTGAAGAAGCGGGGCGCGAAGCCGGACGCGTAGTACGTACGGGGGTGGTCCGTACGGCTGTGGAATGGCTTTGTCATTAGGTTAGTTGGGATCTTCTTGGTCCTGGCATTCCCCTCGCGTGAACGGTTCGGCGGTTGAGTGGCCCCCGTCGGGTGATCCACTCGCACACGAATCGCACAGGGGGTTCCATGAGATCTCGACGTGCCGCGCTGCGCACCTCCGTGAGTCTGGCGGCGACACTGCCTCTGCTCACCGGCGCGCTGGCGCTCGGCATACCGGTGGCGCACGCCGCGGACAACCCGGGGCGTGACCGGCTCGCCGGGACCAAGCCCGCGTGGGCCACGGCCAAGGCGGACAAGGGCGCGACCTCGGACGGCGCCCCGGTCGCCGTGCGCGTCTACCTCGCGGGCCGGGACGCGACCGGCCTCGCCGCCTACGCCAGGGCCGTGTCGGACCCGCGCTCGGCCTCGTACGGCAAGTACCTGTCGGCCGACCGGGCGCGGGCCCGCTTCGGCGCGACCAAGGCCCAGGTCGCCGCCGTCAAGAAGTGGCTGACCTCCGCCGGCCTCAAGGTCACGGGCGTCACGCAGCACTATGTCGCCGTCTCCGGTGACGTGGCCGCCGCGGAGAAGGCGTTCGGCACGCAGCTGCACAACTACGCCAAGGGCGCGAGGACTTACCGCGCTCCCATGGCGGCCGTCTCGGTGCCGGACACGCTGAGGGACGCCGTCCTGACCGTCACCGGCCTGGACAACGCCCCGCACCTGGCCCGCCACAAGGACCAACTCCCGCCGCCGGAGACGGTGTTCCGCAACGCCGGGCCGTTCTCGGCGTACCACGGCTCGAACGTGGCGAGCACGCTGCCGGACGCGTACGGCACGAAGATCCCGTACGCCGTGAAGGGCTACACGGGCAAGCAGCTGCGCGCCGCGTACGGCGCGGGCAAGCACACCGGCAAGGGCGTGCGCATCGCCATCACCGACGCGTACGCCTCCCCGACCATCGCCTACGACGCGGCCACCTACGCGAAGCGGAACGGCGACGCGGCCTGGACCACCGGCCAGCTGCGTCAGGTCCTGCCGGCGAAGTACACCCGGACCGAGGAGTGCGGTGCGGCCGGCTGGTACGGCGAGGAGACCCTCGACGTCGAGGCCGTGCACGCGGTCGCGCCCGGCGCGCAGGTCACGTACGTGGGCGCCGCCTCCTGCTACGACGAGGACCTGCTCGACTCGCTCGGCAAGATCGTCGACAACCACCTGGCCGACATCGTCTCCAACTCCTGGGGCGAGGTGGAGGCCGCCCAGACGCCCGACCTCGCGGCCGCCTACGACCAGGTCTTCCAGTTCGGCGCGGTGGAGGGCATCGGCTTCTACTACTCCTCCGGCGACGACGGCGACGAGGTCGCGAGCAGCGGCACCAAGCAGGTCGACATCCCGGCGAGTTCGGCGTGGGTGACGGCGGTCGGCGGTACCTCGCTGGCGGTCGGCAAGGGCGACAAGTACCTGTGGGAGACCGGCTGGGGCACGCAGAAGGCGGTCCTGTCGGCCGACGGCAAGAGCTGGACCGACTTCCCCGGCGCGTTCACCTCGGGCGCGGGCGGCGGCACCAGCAGGACGGTCGCCGAGCCGTACTGGCAGCAGGGCGTCGTGCCGGACGCGCTGGCCAAGGCCAACAGCGCCGACGGCAACCGGGTCGTCCCGGACATCGCGGCCATCGCCGACCCCAACACCGGGTTCCTGGTGGGTCAGACGCAGACCATGCCGGACGGGCGGACGCAGGCCTACGACGAGTACCGGATCGGCGGCACCTCGCTGGCCGCGCCGGTCATCGCGGCCGTCCAGGCCCTCGCGCAGGAGGCCGGGGGCGGGAAGCCGATCGGTTTCGCCAATCCGTCGATCTACGCGCGGTACGGGTCCAAGGCGTACCACGACGTCACGGACAACCCGACGGGGTCGGGGCTCGCCGTGGCGCGCGTCGACTTCGTCAACGGCTATGACGCGACGGGCGGTCTGAGCACCTCGGTGCGCAGCCTGGGCAAGGACAGCTCACTGCAGGCCGTGAAGGGCTACGACGACGTGACGGGCGTGGGTACGCCTGCGAGCGGTTACGTGGAGTCGTACCGCCGCCGCTGACGACCGGCTCGGCCGGACAGCAGGTCGCACAAAGAGGCGCCCCGCCGACGGGGGAAGATCGGCGGGGCGCTTTGGTGCCGCAGTGGTTCAGTGGGGCCGGAGCCCGGGGGCTCAGTGGACGGAGTGCTCCTCCAGGGGGAACGTTCCGCCGACGACGTCCTCCGCGAACGCCTTCGCCGCGTTGCCCATGACCTCGCGGAGGTCGGCGTACTGCTTGACGAACTTGGGGACCCGGCCGCCGGTCAGGCCCAGCATGTCCGTCCAGACCAGGACCTGCGCGTCCGTCTCCGGGCCGGCGCCGATGCCGACCGTCGGGATGTGCAGCACGCGCGTGACCTCGGCCGCGAGTTCCGCCGGGACCAGCTCCAGGACGACCGCGAAGGCACCCGCGTCCTGGACGGCCTTGGCGTCGCGCAGCAGCTGCTGAGCCGCCTCCTCGCCGCGGCCCTGGACGCGGTAGCCCATGGCGTTGACGGACTGCGGGGTCAGGCCGATGTGGGCCATGACCGGGATGCCGGACTCGACCAGCAGGCGGATCTGCTCGTGGGAGCGCTCGCCGCCCTCCAGCTTGACCGCGCCGACCCCGGCCTCCTTGACCAGCCGGGTCGCCGAGCGCAGCGCCTGCACCGGGCCCTCCTGGTAGGAACCGAAGGGCAGGTCGCCGACGATCAGGGCGCGCGAGGTGCCCCGTACGACGGCGGCCGACAGCATGGTCATCTCGTCGAGCGTGACGGGCACGGTGGTGTCGTAGCCGAGGTGACAGTTGCCCGCCGAGTCACCGACGAGCATGACGGGGATGCCGGCCTCGTCGAAGACGGACGCGGTCATCGCGTCGTAGGCGGTGAGCATGGGCCACTTCTCGCCCCGATCCTTGGCGAGCGCGATGTCCCGGACGGTGATGCGGCGGGTGCCCTTCCCCCCGTACAGCGCCTTGCTGCCGTCGGAGGTCTTCGCCTGTGGCGTCTGGGCAGCCGAAAGCTGCGTCATTGCAACGGCTCCTTCATGTCATCTCGAGGCGCCCTGACGGCGTCCCCGGACTCCCCTCCATGGTGGCACCTCGTGCCAGGGAGGGCTAGGCCATGCCGCGTGCGTTCCACCACCCAGCGAGGGTCACGTAAGTTCTCGGTAAGAATTTAAGATACGAGACGGTTCCGTATCGTAAATTCGGTACGTTCGAGAGCATGACTTCTCCCGCCGCCACAGCCCCCCGCATACCGGAAGCCGTGCACCGGCGCCGCTGGGCGATCCTCGGCGTGCTGATGCTGAGCCTGCTGATCGTCGTACTCGACAACTCGATCCTGAACGTCGCCATCAAGACCATCTCGACCCCCGCCCCGACCGGCCTGGGCGCCACCCAGAGCGAGCTGGAGTGGGCGATCAACGCCTACACCCTCGTCTTCGCCGGACTGCTGTTCAGCGCGGGCATCCTCGGTGACCGGCTCGGCCGCAAGAAGGTCCTGCTGGGCGGGCTCGCGGTGTTCGGCATCGGCTCCGCCCTCGCCGCGTTCTCCGGCTCGCCCGGTGAGCTGATCGCCTTCCGCGCGGTGATGGGCCTCGGTGCCGCCTTCGTCATGCCGGCCACCCTGGCCGTCCTCATGAACGTCTTCGAGCGCGACGAGCAGCCCAAGGCCATCGGCATCTGGGCCGGCGGCGTCGGCCTCGCCATCGCCGTCGGGCCGATCACCGGCGGCGTCCTGCTCGACCACTTCTGGTGGGGCTCGGTCTTCCTCATCAACGTGCCGATCGTGCTGCTCGCCCTCGCACTGATGCTGTGGCTGGTTCCGGACTCGCGTGATCCGAACCCCGGCCGCATCGACCCGATCGGCGTCGTCCTCTCCGTCGTCGGGCTGGTCCTGCTCGTCTACGGCATCATCAAGGGCGGCCAGCTCGCCGACTTCACGGACGTGACGGTGCTGGTGACCATCGCCGCCGGGCTCGCCGTCCTCGCCGCCTTCGTGGTGTTCGAGAAGCGCAGCGACCATCCGTCCATCGACGTCACGTACTTCCGCAACAAGGTCTTCTCGGCCGCGATCGGCGTCATCGCGCTGGTCTTCTTCGCCCTGATGGGCGTGACCTTCTTCTCGGTCTTCTACACCCAGAGCGTGCGCGGCTACTCGCCGCTGGAGACCGGTCTGCTGATGCTGCCGCTCGCCGCCGCGCAGATGATCTTCGCGCCGCGTGCCCGGCTGGTCGTCGACCGGTTCGGCAACCGGGCCACGACCACCGGCGCCATGCTGCTGATCGCGCTCACGCTGGCGGCGTTCGCCACGTTCGAGGCGGACACGCCCATCTGGCTCCTGGAGGTCGTCTTCTTCCTGATGGGCGCCGCGATGGCGCACATCATGACCCCGGTCAGCGTCGTCATCATGCAGGCGCTGCCCCGCGAGAAGGCCGGTTCCGCCTCCGCCCTGAGCAACACCTTCCGCCAGGTCGGCGGCGCGCTCGGCATCGCCGTCCTCGGCTCCGTCATGTCGACGGCGTACCGCAGCGGCATCGAGGACCGGCTCACGGTGCTGCCGGAGGGCGTGCGGCACACCGCGGGCGAGTCCATCGAGGCCACCCTCGGCTTCGCGGACCGGCTCGGCCCGAAGGGCGAGTTGCTCGTCGAGGCGGCCCACGCCGCCTTCCTGCACTCCATGCACGTCACGGCGCTGTGGGGCGCGGGCGTCGCGGTGCTCGGCGCGGTGGTCGTGGCGCTGTTCCTGCCGGGGCGGCCGGCGGCGTCTCAGGAGGGCGAGGGCGAGCGGGAGTTGGTGTCCACCGAGCAGTGACGGGCGGGGCCGTCGGCCGGCGCCGGGTGCGGGACCTGTCGTACCAGGAGGAGGACCGGGGGAGAACCGGGGAGAACCGGGGGGAGAATCAGCACAGCCCAGCGAAAGGACCGAACCACGTGAGCCTCGCCGACAGCCACCCCCGGCACGACGGCCCCGTCAGGGGCCGTCCCCGCAGCGAGGCCGTGGAACGGGCCATCATGGAGGGCATCCTGAAGCTGCTGGAGGACGGCGTGCCGCTCGCGGAGCTCTCCATCGAGCGCATCGCCCGGACCGCGGGCGTCGGCAAGGCCACCATCTACCGTCGCTGGAGCGGCAAGGAGGAGCTCTTCGTCGACGTCGTGCGCGCCGCCGAGCCTCCGGACCCCGAACTGCCCGGCACGTCCATGCGCGACGACCTCGTGGCGCTGCTGGAGCAGTTGCGCCAGCGCGGTCTGATGACCCGTTCGTCGGTGCTCCTGCACAACGTCATCGCCCAGATGAAGAGCGCGCCGAAGATCTGGGACGCCTACCACGCGATCGTCGTCGAGCCGCGCCGTCGCAAGCAGCACGCGATCCTGCGCCGCGGGCAGGCCAACGGCGAGTTGCGCACGGACCTCGACGTGGACGTGCTGAACGACATGATCTTCGGCCCGATGCTGGTGCGTGCCGTCATGCGACCGGACGCCGACCTTCCGGAAGGGCTCGCGGCGCAGATGGTCGACGCCGTGCTCGAAGGTCTACGGCCCGTCAGTTCGCCCGCTCCGTAGCCCGCATGTGCGCGTTTCGTCACAGAGCGCGCTTTCCTCCACGGCAACCGGAACTTCCGAAGCCGACTTGTACGTCCTCGCCCCCGTACGGCCGTCATGAGTACGGCATGAACGGAGCCGATCATCCCCTAGGGTTTCTGTGGGCGCGGGGGGACGACGGTGTGCACGGCAGGTAGTGAGGCGACGGTATGGCGCAGCAGGCGTACGTGACGGAGACGGACAACGGCGGCTCGGGTCCCGAGCGCCGGGAATCTGGGCTTCGGCGCCTGACGAACCGCCTGAAGGGCCTGGCCGCGGGCTGGCGCGGCGATCCGCGGATCTGGCGTCGCGGGATCGTACTGGCCGCGCTCGCGGCGGTGCTCGCCCTGGTGATGGGGCTGCACGCGAAGATCCCGAACGCGATCGGCAACCTCGGCAGCCTCACCGAGACGTTTCTGCCCTGGCTGGGCCTGTGCGTCCCGGTGCTGGTCCTGCTGGCCCTGGTGCGCAAATCCGCGACCGCGCTGATCGCCGTGCTGCTCCCGGCGATCGTCTGGCTGAACCTCTTCGGCGGCCAGCTCAGCGACAAGACCGGCACCGGCGGCGACCTGACGGTGGCCACGCACAACGTCAACGCGGACAACGCCGATCCGGCCGGCACCGCCCGGGACGTGGCGGCGTCCGGCGCGGACGTCGTCGCGCTGGAGGAGCTGACGACGGCCGCGGTCCCGACGTACGAGAAGGCGCTGGCGGCGACGTACAGGTACCACACGGTGCAGGGCACCGTCGGGCTGTGGAGCAAGTACCCGCTGAGCGGCGTCGAGCCGGTCGACATCAAGCTGGGCTGGACGCGCGCGATGCGGGCCGCGGTGGCCACGCCGGCCGGGCAGGTCGCGGTGTACGTCGCCCACCTGCCGTCGGTGCGGGTGAAGGTGGAGGCCGGGTTCACCGCCCGGCAGCGCGACAAGAGCGCGAACGCGCTGGGTGAGGCCATCGCCGACGAGCCGGTGCGCAAGGTCGTCCTGCTCGGTGACCTGAACGGCACGATGAACGACCGCGCGCTGCGCGCCGTCACCGCCCAGATGCGTTCCACGCAGGGCGCCTCGGGCAGCGGGATGGGGTTCAGCTGGCCGGCGTCGTTCCCGATGGCGCGGATCGACCAGATCATGGTGCGGGGCGTCGAGCCGATGAGCTCGTGGACGCTGCCGGCGACCGGGAGCGATCATCTGCCGGTGGCGGCGCGTGTGAAGGTCGACACATCCGCTTCCTGAAGCGCTCGGGAAAACTCCTGGTCAGCCCGTGGTGTGCGCATGACCGGCCGGGTGCGGACGGGTCTCGGCAACCTGATCGTCAGCTGCCGGAATACTGGGCCTGAGAGGCTTTGTTCCGTAACTGAACATACAAAGTTCGGAACGCTGCTCTCGACCCCCTGAAAGGCACAGGCTCTTTTCATGCCCCTGGCCCTGCTCGCCCTGGCCGTCGGCGCCTTCGGCATAGGTACGACCGAGTTCGTGATGATGGGCCTCCTGCCCGAAGTCGCGAACGACCTGGACATCTCGATCCCCACCGCCGGGCACCTGGTCTCGGCGTACGCGCTCGGCGTCGTCATCGGCGCCCCGCTGCTGGCGGCGGTCACGGCCCGGATGCCGCGCCGCACCGTCCTGATCGGCCTCATGGCCCTGTTCGTCACGGGCAACGCCCTGTCGGCGTTCGCCCCGACCTACGACTGGCTGATGGCCGCCCGCTTCCTGAGCGGTCTGCCGCACGGCGCCTTCTTCGGCGTCGGCGCGGTCGTGGCGACCGGCATGGTCGCGCCCGAGCGCAAGGCCCGCTCCGTGTCGCTGATGTTCCTGGGCCTGACGATGGCCAACGTCGCCGGCGTCCCGGTGGCCACGCTGACGGGGCAGCACCTGGGCTGGCGGGCGACCTTCCTCGGCGTGAGCACCATCGGTCTGGCCGCGATGGCCGCGCTGGCGCTGCTCATCCCGCGCGGCGAGGCACACGCCGCCCCGCCGGCCGGCCTGCGCGGCGAGCTGGCCGCCCTGCGCTCCCTGCCGGTGTGGCTGGCGCTCGGCACCACGGTCGCGGGGTTCGGCGCGCTGTTCGCCGCGTACAGCTACATCACGCCGATGCTGACCGACGCCGCCGGGTACGCCGACGCCAGTGTGACGCTGCTGCTGGCGCTGTTCGGGGTGGGCGCGACCGTCGGCAACCTGCTGGGCGGGCGCCTCGCGGACCACTCGATGCGCAGGACGCTGTTCGGGGGTCTGCTGTCGCTGGTCGCGGTGCTGGCGATGTTCCCGCTGCTGATGTCCACGGCGTGGAGTGCGGCCCTGGCGGTGGCGCTGCTCGGTATGGCGGCGTTCGTGACCGGGTCCCCGCTCAACCTGATGGTGATGGAGAAGGCGTCGTCTGCCCCGTCGCTGGCCTCCTCCGCCAACCAGGCGGCCTTCAACCTCGCGAACGCCGGTGGTGCGTGGGTCGGTGGGCTCGCCCTCGCGGCCGGGTTCGGTGTGACGTCTCCGGCGCTGGTGGGCTCCGCGTTGGCCGTGCTCGGGCTCGGGGTCGCTTCCGTCGCGTATGCCGTGGACCGGCGTCGTGCCGCTCCGCTGGGGGCGCGGGAGCGGGTCGTCGCGGGGCGTGTTCCGGAGCGGGTCGAGGCGGTTCGGCACTGACGTTTTGGCGGCGCGGCTCGACTACGGATGTGCCGCGGTGTGTGGTCTGTCGGCTGCCGCGCCGTCGTGGCCGGTCGCGCGGTTCCCCGCGCCCCTTGAGGGCCCTTCGGGCCCCTTGGGACGCTGCTGCCAGGTCCCTTGTCAGCCGTGTCGGTGAGCTGTCGGTGGTTTGTCGGTAGGGGCTGGGATTGTCGGTGGCATGACGCGAATCGAGAAGGACCCGGGCGGCGCTGGTGTGGCCGTCTCGGTGCGGGGGCTGGTCAAGCACTACGGCGAGACCAAGGCGCTGGACGGGGTGGATCTGGAGGTGCGTGAGGGCACCGTGATGGGGGTGCTCGGACCGAACGGGGCCGGGAAGACCACCCTGGTCCGGATCCTGTCCACGCTGCTGGCGCCGGACGCCGGGAAGGCCGTCGTCGCCGGGTACGACGTCGTACGGCAACCCCGGCAGTTGCGGCGGGTGATCGGGCTGACCGGGCAGTACGCCTCCGTGGACGAGAAGCTTCCCGGGTGGGAGAACCTGTATCTGATCGGGCGGCTGCTCGATCTGCCGCGGAAGGCCGCACGCGCGCGTGCCGACGAGCTGCTGGAGCGGTTCTCGCTGACCGACGCCGCCAAGCGGCCGGCCAGTACGTACTCCGGTGGCATGCGGCGGCGGCTCGACCTGGCCGCCTCCATGATCGGGCGGCCCGACGTGCTCTTCCTGGACGAGCCGACCACCGGCCTTGACCCGCGCACCCGCAACGAGGTGTGGGACGAGGTCAAGGCCATGGTGGGGGACGGTGTGACCGTGCTGCTGACCACCCAGTACATGGAGGAGGCCGAGCAGCTCGCCTCCGAGCTGACCGTCGTCGACCGGGGCAAGGTCATCGCGGGCGGCGGCATCGAGGAGCTGAAGGCCAAGGTCGGCGGGCGCACCCTGCGGATCCGGCCGGCCGACGCCCGCCAGCTGCGGCCCCTCGCCGCCTACCTCGACGACCTCGGCATCACCGGCCTGGCGACCACCACCGTGGACACCGAGGCCGGCACCCTGCTCGTCCCCGTGCTCAGCGACGAGCAGCTCACCGCCATCGTCGGCGCGGTCACCGCGCAGGGCATCACGCTCGCCTCCATCACCACCGAACTGCCCAGCCTGGACGAGGTGTTCCTGTCCCTCACCGGCCACCGCGCCAGTGCCCCGCAGGACGCCACGCCCGCCGACGCCCGCGAGGAGGTCGCCGTATGAGCGCCACCACCGTTTCCCCGGCCCCGGTGACCGCCACCGGCACCGACGACGCCCGCATCACCCTGCGCGCGCACCTGCGGCACACCGGTGCCCTCGTCCGCCGCAATCTGCTGTGGATCCGGCAGGACCCGGAGTCGATGGCCGACGCACTGCTGATGCCGGTCATCTTCACCCTGCTGTTCGTGTTCGTGTTCGGCGGCTCGATCGGGCAGGCGCTCGGCGGCGGGCAGGACCAGTACGTGCAGTACGTCATCCCCGGCATGATCGCCATGATGAGCATGACGCTGTCGCAGGGCGTCGGCACCGGGTTCAGCCAGGACTTCAACTCCGGTGTCATGGACCGCTTCCGGTCCCTGCCGATCGGACGCGGTTCGGTGCTGTTCGCGAAGATCTCGGTGGAACTGCTGCGGATGCTGTTCGCGACCACCGTGCTGATGATCGTCTCCGTGGCGGTCGGGTTCGACATCACCAACTGGCCCGGTCTGTTCGCGACGGTGGCCCTGTCCACGGCGTTCGCCTCGTCGATCATGTGGGTGTTCCTCACCCTCGGCGTGATCATGAAGAACGCGCAGTCCGTGCAGGCCATGGGCTTCCTGGTGCTGTTCCCGCTCCAGTTCGGCTCGTCGATCTTCGCGCCGACGACCTCGATGCCGGGCTGGCTCCAGGCCTTCACCGACTACAACCCGCTGTCCACGCTCGCGGACGCCGCGCGCGGCCTGATGGTGGGCGGCCCGGTCGCGCACGACCTGTGGGTGACGCTGGGCTGGTCGGTCGCCATCACGGCGATCATGGCGCCGGTCGCCATCCACAAGTTCCGTACGAAGAGCTGACGCGACCGGGGGGTGGGTGCGCGTCAGACGAGGGCGGCGGCCTCCTCGGGGGAGAGGCCGCCGCCCTGCGCGTACGCCGACTCGTAGGCCTCGTCCCCCAGTGCCGCGCGCAGGGTGCGCGTGGCCCGCGCGCGGGTCTCGCGTTCGATGCGCGTCGGGACGTGGCCGGGCGGCAGCAGCGCGTCGCCTGCGCCGACGCAGAGAGCGCCGTCGTGGGCGCGCCCGCCGTCGCCCGCGGTGGCGAGGGCGTGGCCGGCGATGTGCAGGAGCAGGGTGCGCATGCTGGGCGCGATGGCCAGGGACAGCGGGTCCGCTGCCTGCTCCAGGGCCTGGCGGACCTTGACCAGGCACTCCTCGGGGCGCCCGTCGACGGCCTCCAGCCAGGCCTCCGAGCCGAGGATGACGGCGTCGAAGATGACGAAGCTGGCGACGGAGAACTCCTGGCGCAGCAGCCGCAACTGCTCCCGCGCCTCGGCGATGCGGTCGGTCATGCCGAGGTGGCCTGCCAGGAACATCCGGGCGGCCGGCATCGCCTCGTTGCGCGCGCCGTCCCGGTGGGCGATCACCTCGTGCAGCAGGCGTTCGCCGCGCTCGGGCTCGCCGGCCTCGATCAGCGCGCTGCCGAGGCGGGCGTTGAGGACGGAGATCTGGGCGCGGGCGCCGAGCCGTTCGGCGCGCTCGATGGCCGCCTCGTAGTCGGTGGCGGCGGACTCCCACTCGCCCTTGCGTTCGCCTGCCTCGGCGCGCGCGGAGAGGGCTTCGGCGGTGCCCCACAGGTCGCCGAGGCGCTCGTAGATCTCCAGCGCCTCGTCGGCGTCACGGGTGGCGTCGCCCGCCCAGTCGCTTCGGTTGGCGAGCAGGTTGGCACGTGCGTACAGGCTCGCGGCGAGCTCCCAGTCGTATCCGGGCGTCTCACGGGAGGTGCGGACGGTGGCGTCGACGACCTCCCGCAGCCGCTCCATGTCCCCGGTGAGCATGACGGCGAAGAACCACAGGGAGCCGGGCAGGCGGCAGGTCTGCGGCATGCCCGGCTCGTAGGTGGCGGCGATGGCACGCAGTTTGGCCTGCGCCTCGGGGGTCTGCCAGGAGTCCAGTTCGGTGTCCATACAGGCGAGATGGACGAGATGGGCTCCGCGCCGGGCCTCGTCGAGCATCTCCCCCGTCCACGGCGGCGGGGTGTCCGTGCACCGCTCCCGCACGGGCCGCGCGCGACGGACCGGCTCGGCGAACGGGTCCGGGCCGAGGGTGTGCACCTCACGGGACCAGTTGCGCGCCTCGATCCGCAGATCGCGCATCTGCCAGTACCAGGAAAGGGACAGGATGAGGCACAGCCCCTCCTGCTCGTCGCGGTCGGCGACGGCGTGGCGCAGGGCGATCCGCAGGTTCTCGTACTCGCGCTCCAGCCGCCTGATGGCGGCGAGCTGGCCTGGGCCGCGCAGCAACGGGTCTGTGGTGCGGGCGAGTTCGCGGTAGTACGTCAGATGGGCGCGCTCGGCCTCCGGGCGCCGTCCCGTCTCGTCGAGGCGATCGCCCGCGTACTCGGCGACGGTCTCCAGGAGCCGGTAGCGCATCGCGCCGTCCGCCGAAGGGGCGGCCACCACCAGGGACTTGTCGACGAGCGAGCCGAGGGTGTCGAGGGCGGCGGGCCCACAGACCGCCTCGGCGGCCGTGAGGTCGCAGCCGCCCGCGAAGACGGACAGCCGCCGCAGCACCTCCCGTTCGTCCTCGTTCAGCAGCTCCCAGGACCAGTCGACGACCGCCCGGAGGGTCTGCTGGCGGGGCCGGACGGTACGGCTGCCGGAGGTGAGGAGGCGGAAGCGGTCGTCGAGCCGGTCGGCGATCTGGCGTGCCGTCAGCATCCGCAGCCGGGCGGCGGCGAGCTCGATGGCGAGCGGGAGGCCGTCGAGACGCCGGCAGATCTCCACGCAGGCCGCGGCGGTCTCGTCGTCGGCGTCGACGCGGAAGCCGGGCCGGGCGGCCGCGCCCCGGTCGGCGAGCAGCCGCAGCGCGACGGGCTCCGGCAACGGCTCCACGGGCCGCAGGAGCTCTCCCGGTACGCCGAGGGGTTCCCGGCTGGTGGCCAGCACCGTCAGCTCCGGGCAGCGCTCCAGCAGCTCCGCCACCAGACGGGCGGCGGCCTCGACGACATGCTCGCAGTTGTCGAGGATCAGCAGGATCCGCCGCTTGCCGAAGTGCTCGGCGAGCCGCTCCACGGGGTCGTCGTGCCGCTCCGATCCGGCGCGCATGGCCTCGGCTCCGGCGCCGTACAGCACGGTCTCGCGGGCCCCGACGGCGGTGAGGACGGCCTCCGGCACCCCGTCGGGGACGTCGACCGGCGCGAGCTCGGCCAGCCACACCCCGTCCGGCGCCCCGTCCCGCACGCTCTCGGCGGCCTCCTGCGACAGCCGCGTCTTCCCGGCGCCTCCGGGGCCGAGCAGGGTGACGAGCCGGGTGGTGGTGAGATCACCGCGGATGGCCTCGATGTCGGCCTCGCGTCCGACGAAGGAGGTGAGACGGGCGCGGAGGTTGCCGGCGGGAGGGGTGGTGGGGGTGAGGGCGGGAGCGGGGAGGACGTCGGGGCTCGTTCCGGACGTGCCGGACGCCCCCGTCCCTGTGCCCGTCCCCTTACCCGCTCTCGTACCCGCACCGGCCGGCAGGACCGGCGTGGCGGGCTCCGGCCGCAGCAACTCCCCGTGCAGTGAGCGCAGTTCAGGGCCGGGGTCCGAGCCGAGCCGGTCCGCCAGGAGGTGGCGTACGTCCTCGTAGGCGGCCAGTGCCTGGGCCGTGCGGCCCGCGTCGCGCAGGGCGCGCAGGCGGAGGGCCTGCAACGGCTCGTCGAGGGGGTGGGTGTCGCACAGGGCGGTGAGTTCGGGCAGGGACTGTTCGGCGTGGCCCAGGGCGAGGGCGGCGGTGTGGCGGGCGCGCAGGGCGTCCAGGCGGCGGGCGTCCTGGCGGGCCGACTCGGCGGTGCGGTCGGGGAGGTCGGCGACGGCGGGGCCGCGCCACAGGGCGAGGGCGTCGTCGAGGGCCTCGGCGGCCTTGGCGGGGTCGCCGTCGGCCAACGCGCGCGTGCCCTCGCCGACGAGCCGTTCGAAGCGGTGCAGGTCGATGTCGTCGGGCGCGGCGGCGAGGCGGTAGCCGCCCTCCGCCGAGACCACCGCGTCCGCGCCGAGGGCCCGCCGCAGCCGCCCGACGAGTGCCTGCAACGCGCCCGTGGCGTCGGCGGGCGGATCGCCCTCCCACACCTCGTCGACCAGCATGCCCGCCGGCACGGTCCGGCCGCCCCGCAGCGCGAGCACGGTCAGCAGGGCACGCAGCCGGGCTCCGCCCAGCGGAACGGGGCTGCCGTCGGGGCGGAGTGCCTGGGCGGTGCCGAGGATGCGATAGCGCACGGGGTCCATTGTCTCCGGTCGGTTCGGCGAGGGTCACAGGGTTGGGGTGTGAGGCGGGTCGGCCGAGGGCACCCCCACCCTCCCTGGAACCACCGGCCCACCGCGAGACGTTTTCCCCGTACGCCCGGTACGGTCGGGCAGGTCCACCGCCCCGTTCTCCCGTCCCGTCACGTCACGTCCCCCCAGGAGCCCCTCCCCATGACCACCGCTCTCAGCCGCCGCAGCGACCGGCGGATCAGCCCCGTCTTCGTGGGCATCCTGGCCGTCACGGCGGTGACGGGCTGGGCGACCTGGTCCGGGTTCGCCGAGCAGGCCGGACTGGCCGTCTTCCTGTTCGTGACCGCCGCCTGGATCGTGTCCCTGTGTCTGCACGAGTACGCACACGCGCGTACCGCCCTGCACAGCGGCGACATCACGGTCGGCGCGAAGGGCTATCTCACCCTCAACCCGCTGAAGTACACGCACGCGCTGCTCAGCATCGTGCTCCCGGTCATCTTCGTGATCATGGGCGGCATCGGTCTGCCGGGCGGTGCCGTCTTCATCGAGCACGGGCGGATCCGGGGGCGCTGGCGGCACAGTCTGATCTCGGCGGCCGGTCCGCTGACCAACGTGCTCTTCGCCGTCGTGTGCACCGCCCCGTTCTGGCTGGACGCCCTGGACGGCGTCCCCCCGGACTTCCGGTTCGCGCTCGCCTTCCTCGCGCTGCTCCAGGTCACGGCGGCGATCCTGAACTTCCTGCCGGTCCCGGGCCTGGACGGCTACGGCGTGCTCGAGCCCTGGCTGTCGTACCGGATCAAGCGCCAGGTGGAGCCGTTCGCCCCGTTCGGTCTGCTGCTGGTGTTCGCGCTGCTCATGCTTCCCCCGGTGAACCGGGAGTTCTTCCAGCTGATCTACACGGTGATGGACAGCCTGGGCGTCCACGGCCTCGATCGCTACTGCGGGGAGAGCCTCTACCGCTTCTGGCAGGGCACCAGCGAGTACTGCCAGGTCAGCCCGTGACCGAGCCCCGCCGCTCGTCCTTGGCGCGCTTGACGTAGTACCAGGTCATGTTCGACGACAGCCCGGCCAGCAGCACCCAGATGATCCCCAGAAAGCTGCCCTGCGCGAAGGACACGACCGCCGCGGCCACGGCGAGAAGACAGACGATCAGGGTGTAGATGGCGAGGCGGGGCATTTCGGTCGGCTCCTTCGGGGGACACTGCTACGGCGACCAGTGTCCCCCATCTTCCGAAGGTCCTGTCCGCGAGCCCTCACACGTCCGTGACGCGCAGCCCGGCGTGTGCCTTGTAGCGACGGTTCACCGAGATCAGGTTCGCCACCAGCGACTCCACCTGGTGGGCGTTGCGCAACCGTCCGGAGAAGACGCCGCGCATGCCGGGGATACGGCCGGCCAGGGCCTGGACGATCTCCACGTCCGCCCGCTCCTCCCCGAGCACCATCACGTCGGTGTCGATCTCGTCGATCTCCGGGTCCTGGAGCAGGACGGCCGACAGGTGGTGGAAGGCGGCCGTCACGCGGGAGTCCGGTAGCAGGGCGGCGGCCTGCTCGGCGGCGCTGCCCTCCTCCGGCTTGAGCGCGTAGGCGCCCTTCTTGTCGAAGCCGAGCGGGTTGACGCAGTCGACGACCAGCTTGCCGGCCAGCTCCTCGCGCAGGGACTGAAGGGTCTTGCCGTGCCCCTCCCACGGCACGGCGACGATCACGATGTCGCTGCGCCGCGCGCACTCGGCGTTGTCGGCGCCCTCGACGCCGTACCCGAGCTCCTCGGCGGCGGCCCGGGCACGGTCGGCCGCCCGCGAACCGATGATCACCTTCTGTCCGGCCTTGGCGAGCCGGTAGGCGAGGCCCTTGCCCTGCGGCCCGGTACCGCCGAGTACGCCGACGACCAGCCCGGAGACGTCGGGGAGGTCCCAGGGGTCCTTGGCCGGAGCCTTCGCGGGGGCCCCGGCGGGCTGCTGTGCACTGTCGGTAGAGGTCATGGGCCGACTTTACGTCCGCGCCGCGCACCCCTACCTCTCAGGTGAGCTGCGTCACGGGCACCCGCCGGAAGGTGATGGTCTCGTACGGGCCGAAGTCGCCGGTCTCGTAGAGGAGTCCGACCGTCGCGTCGTCGACCCGTGCGAGGTCGGAGTACGCGGCGGGCAGCCCGTCCACCGTGTGTGCGGGCCGCCAGGTGAGGCCGCCGTCGGTGGAGGCGCGGATGGTCATCAGGGCGCGGGCGGCGGGGTCGGCGGGGCCGGAGAAGAGCAGGACGTCGGGGTCACGGAGCTGGAGGACGCTGCCCTCGCAGATGGGCGCGGGCAGGCCGGCCTGCGGGCGGAAGGGCTTGACCAGGGTCTCGCCGCCGTCGGTGGAGTGGGCGTCGGCGCGGTTGCCGGGGGACGGGGAGTCGTTGCGCGTGTTGAAGTAGACGCGGCCGTCGGGGAGTTCGGCGGCGGTGGTCTCGTTGACGTTGACGTAGCCGTCGGTGTTCTCGTCGACGTAGCCGATGCGCCAGGTGGCGCCCCGGTCGTCGCTGAGGAGACAGTGCCCGCTGTTGTACCGGGCCTCGTTGCCGACGTCGTCGCCGGTGGGCGGGACCGTGTGGTTGGCGGGGACGACGACCCGGCCGGTGCTCAGCTGGATCGCGTGACCGGGGGTGGTGGCGTACCAGCGCCAGCCCGGGCGCTTCACCTGCGCGGTGATCTCCCTCGAGCTCGACCAGGTGACGCCGTCGTCGTCGCTGTACCGCACCCAGATCCGGCGGCCGTCGGCGTCGCTCACCTCGCCGCGCAGGATGGCGGCTTCGGTGGCGGTGGCGTGGTTGCGGATGTAGACGAGCAGGATGCGGCCGGTGTCGAGGACGACGGGGGCGGGGTTGCCGGCGAGGTGCCAGTTGTTGTCGGCGACCACTCTGAGCGGGCCCCAGGTGCGCCCGCCGTCCGTGGACCGCTTCAGCACGATGTCGATGTGCCCGTGGTCGGCGGCGGACTCGACCCGCCCCTCGCAGAAGGCGAGCACCGTGCCGGCTCCGCTGACCACGACGGCCGGGATACGGAAGGAGGCGTACCCCTCCTGACCCGCGCGGAAGGGAACAGTGGTCTCGGTCATCGTCGGACTCCTCGCCATGGCCGCCGGAGCCCACTGCTTCCCCAGGCCGGGCGAATTCGGGGTGAACTCCGGGTCACGAGTGGTGGGTTACGGCAGGATGCGGTCGCATGGATGCGGTACGGGTGGCGCTGTTGCGCGAAGTACTCGCCGGGACCGAGTGGTTGGGGGCCACGCGGCGGTTCGCGGGGGCGCTGCGGGCGTCCGCCGTGGCGCACGGGGGCGGGCTGCTGCTGGTCGGCACGCCGGAGTACGAGCCGTGGCATCTCGCGGCCCATCTGGTGGACGAGGCCGCGTGGTCGGGGACGCCGGAGCTGGCCCCGACCCTCGTACGGCATGCCGCGCGCGCCTCGGACCCGGCTCATCTGGCCGTCGGCCTGGGCCGGTTGGCGGCGGCCCGGCGCGGGGAGACCCTGCTGGTGGTGTCGCCGGACGAGCCCGGGGCGCCGCTGCTGGAGCGGGTGCACGACGTCCGGCGGGCCGGCGCGAGGGTGTTGGCCCTCGGCCCCGGCGAGGGCGAGCTGACGGCCATGGCCCACGAGACGCTGGCCGTGCCGGAGGGCGGGGAGCTGGATCTGGACACCGTGCAGCATCTGGTGAGCGCGGGGGCGGGCGAGAACGGGGTGCCCTCCGGGCGGGGGCGGGGATGGTTCCGGGACCGTCTGTCCAGGCTGGCGGAGTCTTTGACGGCGCCGCCACCGCCGCGGTGGTGAAATCCGGTTGCCTTCGCCACCTACCCGCCCGACCATGACCCCTCGTGAACCTCCGTGCCGTGCTCCCCGATCTCACCCCCTGGCGGGCCTCCGTCGACTTCCGGAAGTTGTGGCTGGCGGGGCTCGTGTCGTCCTTCGGCAGCTTCCTGACGTTCGTCGCGCTGCCCGTGCAGATCAAGGAGCTCACCGGGTCGGCGGCGGCGGTCGGGGCGATCGGGGCCGTGGAGTTGGTGCCGTTGATCGCGTTCGGGCTGTACGGCGGCGCCCTCGCCGACGCGCTGGACAAGCGGAAGCTGATCGTGTGGACGGAGGCCGGGCAGGCGGTGCTGAGCGCGGCCCTGCTGGTCAACGCGCTGCTGCCGACCCCCGCGATCTGGCCGCTGTACGTCGTCGCCGCCCTGTCCTCCGCGCTGGTCTCGGTCCAACGCCCAGCCCTGGACGCCCTGCTGCCCCGGATCGTGGCCCACGACCACCTCCCGGCCGCCGCCTCGCTCAACGCGCTGCGCTGGCAGGTCGGCGGGGTCGCGGGCCCGGCCCTGGCGGGTGTGGTGGTCGCGTACGCGGGGCTCGGCTGGGCGTACGGCGCGGACCTGCTGACCTTCGTCGTGTCCGTCCTGTTCGTCGTCGGCCTCGCCCCCTCCCCCGCTTCCCACGAGGCCGCCAAGCCGTCGCTCAAGGCCATCGCCGAGGGCGCCCGCTACGCCTGGAGACGCAAGGAGCTCCTCGGCACGTACGTGATCGACATCGCGGCGATGCTCTTCGCGATGCCGCTGGCCGTACTGCCCTTCCTCGCGGACGAGTTGAACGCGCCCTGGGCGCTGGGCCTGATGTACGCCGCCGTGCCGGCCGGCGCGATGCTGGTGAGCCTGACCAGCGGCTGGACCTCGCGGGTGCACCGGCACGGGCGGGCCGTCGTCGTGTCGGCCGCGCTGTGGGGCGTGGCCATCGCGGCGGCCGGTGTCTCCGGGAACGTGTGGCTGGTGCTGCTGTTCCTGACCGTCGGCGGCGCGGCCGACATGGTCAGCGGGATCTTCCGCGGGGTGATGTGGAACCAGACGATCCCGGACGAGCTGCGCGGCCGGCTCGCCGGGATCGAACTGCTGTCGTACTCGGTGGGCCCGCAGCTCGGCCAGACCTATGTGGGCGGCGTCGCGGCCTGGCGCGGCGTACGGACGTCCGTGTGGTCGGGCGGGCTGCTGTGCGTGGGCGCGGTGGGGCTGCTGGCGCTGTGCCTGCCGAAGCTCATGACGTACGACGCGCGGACGAACGAGCACGCGGTACGGCTGCGCCGGCAGCGGGCGGCGGCAGCGGCGACCACGGCACCGGCACCGGCACCGGCCGAGGGGTGATCAGGCGTCGTCCGACGGGCCGGCCGGGGCGTCGTGCCAGCGGGGGTCGTTCTCCCACTCCAGGTTGCGCTCGCGCGCTAGGTCCATCGCCTGCTGGGCCTCCTGCCGGCTGGTGTACGGCCCGAAGCGGTCCTTGGCGGGGCACTCCGGCCCCTCCTCGACCTTCTTGTGGACGAGGCAGTAGTACCACTCCCCCGGCTTGCCGACCGTGCGCTTCTTGAACAAGGCCATGTCCGGCTCCTCTCGCCACCGACATGTTCCCCCATGCCCGCTGGTTAGACTCGCTGGCATGTCTGGCCAGTCACTGCTCGTCCCAGGGGAGCTGTCCCCCACCCGTTCCGTGCCCGGAAACATCCGCCGCCCCGAGTACGTCGGCAAGCCCGCGCCGACGCCGTACAAGGGTCCGGAGGTGCAGACCCCGGAGACCGTCGAGGCGATGCGCGTCGCCGGCCGTATCGCCGCGCGGGCGATGGCCGAGGCGGCGAAGCTGATCGCGCCCGGCGTCACGACGGACGAGCTGGACCGGGTGGCGCACGACTACATGTGCGACCACGGCGCCTACCCGTCCACGCTCGGCTACCGCGGCTTCCCCAAGTCGTTGTGCACCAGCGTCAACGAGGTCATCTGCCACGGCATCCCGGACTCCACGGTTCTGCGCGACGGCGACATCGTCAACCTCGACGTGACGGCGTACATCGGCGGGGTGCACGGCGACAACAACGCCACGTACCTGGTCGGTGACGTGGACGAGGAGAGCCGGCTGCTGGTCGAGCGGACCCGGGAGTCCCTGAACCGCGCGATCAAGGCGGTCAAGCCGGGTCGTCAGATCAACATCATCGGCCGGGTCATCGAGTCGTACGCCAAGCGCTTCGGCTACGGAGTGGTCCGCGACTTCACGGGCCACGGCATCAACTCGTCGTTCCACTCGGGTCTGATCATCCCGCACTACGACAGCCCGCACGCGACGACGGTGATCCAGCCCGGGATGACCTTCACGATCGAGCCGATGCTGACGCTGGGGACGCACGAGTACGACATGTGGGACGACGGCTGGACGGTCGTCACCAAGGACCGCAAGCGCACCGCGCAGTTCGAGCACACGCTGGTGGTGACGGAGACGGGGGCGGAGATCCTCACCCTCCCCTGACCGGGCGGTCGCCGAGAGAACCCGCCCCCTGCGGAGGGCGGGTTTTCTTTGTACGCTTTTACCGACACGGCGTCGGCAAACCTATTGACTTAGGTAAGCCTAACCTCAGAAGATGGGTGCCCATGGACTCCTTCGCGACAGTCATCCGCACCGCGTCCCACGAGCAGCACATGGAGGCGGAGACCTCGACGTTCATGAGCGACCTGCTCGGCGGCCGGCTGGGCGTGGACGCGTACGCGCGGTACACCGAGCAGCTGTGGTTCGTGTACGAGGCGCTGGAGGCCGATGCCGAGCGGCTGGCCTCGGACCCGGTGGCCGGCCCCTTCATCCGGCCCGAGCTGCTCCGGCTGGCGTCGCTGGAGCGGGACCTGGCGCATCTGCGGGGTCCGCTGTGGCGGACGGGGCTGTCGGCGCTGCCCGCCACGCGGGCCTACGCGGACCGGGTGCGGGAGTGCGCCGAGGGCTGGCCGGCCGGCTACGTCGCGCACCACTACACCCGCTACCTCGGCGACCTCTCCGGCGGCCAGATCATCCGGGACAAGGCGGAGAAGACCTGGGGCTTCGCGCGCAAGGGCGACGGGGTCCGCTTCTACGTCTTCGAGAAGATCCCCAACCCGGCCGCGTTCAAGCGGGATTACCGCGAGCTGCTGGACGGGGTCCGCGCGGACGACCTGGAGAAGCAGCGGATCGTGGCGGAGTGCAAGAGGGCGTTCGCCCTGAACACCGCGGTGTTCAGGGCGCTGGGCGAGGAGTTCCCGCTGTCGGCGTGAGCGGCTGCCGCTAGCGTTCGAGGAACACCCGGCCGCCGACCTCCACCCAGCCTCCCGGCTGCGGCGCCGTGAGGATCTGGGAGCCCGCGCCCTGGGTGATGTTCAGGGCGCGGCCCAGCTGGTCGGTCAGGAGCAGCGCCGCCGCTCCCGTGGCCTCGTCCTCCTCGATGCCGTCGTCCCGCCCGGGGAAGCCCCGGGCACGCACCCGTCCGGCAGCCTCGTCCTCCCACGCCCACGCGTAGATCCACTCCCCTGGCGACGGTACGGCCAGATCGTCGACCTCGGCGGCCGTCGTGTACCGGCGGAGCGTCCTCGGCGGCGCCCACTCCGCCCGCGCCTCGATCCAGCAGAACTCCCCGTCCTGCCGCGCGCCCACCACGCCGGCCGGGGTGACCAGCTCGGGCACGTCGAGCAGCCAGGCCGTCCCTACGCACGGGTGCCCGGCGAAGGGCAGGCGCAGGGTCGGGGTGTAGATGTCGACGACTCCGCGCTCGGGGTCGTCCACGAACACGGTCTCGCTGAACCCGAGTTTCGCGGCGAACGCCTGCCGGTCGCTCCGCTCGGGGATCACGGAGCCCTCACGGACGACGCCGAGTTCGTTGCCGTAGCCGCCGGTCGGTCCGCAGAAGACGCGGAGGACGTCGTAGTCAGTCACGGGGGCATTGAAGCACCCATCCGGAAACCGAAGTCGCGGGGAGACGCGGGACGCCCGTCGACGTGCTGTCGCCTCCCCGAACAGGAGCCCTCCTGGTGACCCCGCGACGCAACCTTTGACCTTCCTTTGACCCCTCTATGGGGTTGTTTTTGGCCACTTAGGTAATCCTTAGGTGCGTTAGGTGAGCCTCACCTTCCTGTCATGTGAGGCGCGTCACGCACACTTTCCGGCCATACCCTGGAGCCTTCATGCGACCCGCCAGACTCTCCGCCGTCGCCGCAGCCGCCACCGTGGCGGCTCTGACCGCCGTCACGGGGTGCACCGAGAAGGGCAGCTCGACGGGTGGCGACCGGGTCGTCAACGTGACGTCCACGGACGACAAGTGCGAGGTGTCGAAGAAGGAGTTCCCGGCCGGCCACGTGGAACTCGCCATCGAGAACAAGGGTTCCAAGGTCACCGAGGTCTACATCCTCTTCCCCGACGACCGCATCGTCACCGAGCGGGAGAACATCGGCCCCGGCACCAAGCAGACCGTCACCGCCGAGGTGAAGGCCGGCGACTACACCATCGCCTGCAAGCCCGGTATGAAGGGCGATGGCATCCGGCAGACCGTCAAGGCCACCGGCAAGGGCGCGTCCGCCGAGCGGGACCCGCGGCTGGACAAGGCCGTCGCCGCCTACCGCGAGTACGTGCAGACGCAGGCCGACGAGACACTGCCGAAGGCGGAGGCGTTCGCCAAGGCCGTCAAGGACGGCGACATCGAGGCCGCGAAGAAGGCCTACGCCCCCTCCCGCATCGGCTGGGAGCGCACCGAGCCGGTCGCCGAGTCCTTCGGCGACATCGACCCCAAGGTCGACGTCCGCGAGGACGGCCTGGAGGACGGCCAGGACCCGGCGACGGACTGGACCGGCTGGCACCGCCTGGAGAAGGCGCTCTGGCAGGACAAGAAGATCGGCGACCGGGAGAAGCAGCTCGCCGACCAGCTCATCACGGACCTGAAGGACTGGCAGAAGCGGGTCGGCAAGGCCGACATCACCCCGACCTCCATGGCCAACGGCGCCAAGGAACTTCTCGACGAGGTCGCCACCGGCAAGGTCACCGGCGAGGAGGAGCGCTACTCGCACACCGACCTGGTCGACTTCAAGGCCAACGTCGAGGGCGCCGAGAAGGCCTACGAGCTGCTGAAGCCGGTCGCCAAGGAGAACGACCAGGCGCTGGTCACCGAGCTCGACAAGCAGTTCGCCGCGCTGAACACGCTGCTCGACAAGTACCGGGCGGACAAGTCGTCGTACGACTTCACCTCGTACGACAAGGTCGGCGACGCCGACCAGAAGGAGCTGTCGGACGGCGTCAACGCGCTCGCGGAGCCGCTGTCCAAGCTTGCCGCCGCCGTCGTCGTGAAGTAGGGGGCACCCCGATGACAGAGACCTCGCAGTCCCCGTCCCGGCGTGCGCTGATCGGCTGGGGCGGTGCCGGGCTCGCGCTCGGCGCCGCGGCGGCCGGCGGTGCCGTGGCGATGGCCCGTACGGGCGACGACGTGGACCCGGTGGGCGCCGACGCGGGCGCCGCGATCGGCTTCCACGGCGCCCGGCAGGCCGGCATCGCCACCCCCGTGCAGGACCGGCTGCACTTCGCCGCGTTCGACGTGAAGACCGACGACCGCGCCGAGTTCGTGCGGATGCTGAAGGACTGGACGGCGGCCGCACGCCGGATGACCGCCGGGCAGGCGGTCGGCGAGGGCGCCTACGGCGGTCTGGCCGAGGCGCCGCCGGACGACACCGGCGAGGCGCTGGGGCTGAAGCCGTCGCGGCTGACGCTGACGATCGGCTTCGGGCCGTCGCTCTTCGAGAAGTACGGCGAGGCGTTCGGCATCGCGGACGCCCGCCCCGAAGCCCTCGAAGAGCTGCCGAAGTTCGCCGGCGACAACCTCGACAGGAACCGCAGCGGCGGTGACCTGTGCATCCAGGCCTGCGCGGACGACCCGCAGGTCGCCGTGCACGCCATCCGCAACCTGGCCCGCATCGGCATGGGCAAGGTCGTCATCCGCTGGTCCCAGCTCGGCTTCGGGAAGACCTCGTCGACCACTCCCGAGGAGCAGACCCCGCGCAACCTCATGGGGTTCAAGGACGGCACCCGCAACATCGCGGGGACGGAGACGGACCGGCTGGAGAAGTTCGTGTGGGTGGGCGAGGAGGACGGCCCGCGCTGGATGGCCGGCGGCTCCTACCTCGTCGCCCGCCGCATCCGTATGCACATCGAGACCTGGGACCGCACCTCGCTCCAGGAGCAGGAGGACATCTTCGGCCGGGACAAGGGCGAGGGCGCCCCGGTCGGCAAGGCCAAGGAGCGTGACGAGCCGTTCCTGAAGGCGATGCTGCCCGACGCGCACGTCCGGCTCGCGCACCCCGCCTCCAACGACGGGGCGACGATCCTGCGCCGCGGCTACTCCTTCACCGACGGCACCGACGGCCTCGGCCGCCTGGACGCGGGCCTGTTCTTCCTCGCCTACCAGCGCGACCCGCGCACCGGGTTCGTCCGCATCCAGCGCAACCTGGCCACGGACGCGCTCAACGAGTACATCCAGCACGTGGGTTCGGCGCTCTTCGCGGTCCCGCCCGGCGTCCGTGACAAGGACGACTGGTGGGGCCGGACGCTGTTCGGCAAGGAGGCGTAGGCGTGTTCTCCAACTACCTGATCGGACTGCGCGAGGGCCTGGAGGCGTCGCTCGTCGTCTGCATCCTCATCGCCTACCTGGTCAAGACGGACCGCCGGGACGCGCTGCGCCCCATCGGGATCGGCATCGGCGTCGCGGTCGCCCTGGCGCTCGGCTTCGGCTGCGCGCTCGAATTCGGCTCGCAGGAGCTGACGTTCGAGGCCCAGGAGGCGCTCGGCGGCTCCCTGTCGCTGCTCGCGGTCGGCCTGGTGACGTGGATGGTGTTCTGGATGCGGCGCACCGCCCGGCATCTGAAGGCCGAACTGCACGGCAAGCTGGACGCGGCCCTGCGGATGGGCACGGGCGCGCTGGTCGCCACCGCCTTCCTCGCCGTGGGCCGAGAGGGCCTGGAGACGGCCCTGTTCGTGTGGGCGTCGGTGCGCGCGGCCGGCGACGGCAGCCCGCGCCCGCTGGTCGGCGCCGCCCTCGGCATCGTCACGGCGATCGTCCTGGGCTGGCTGTTCTACCGCGGCGCCCTGCGCATCAACCTCGCCAAGTTCTTCACCTGGACCGGCGGCATGCTGGTCGTCGTGGCCGCGGGCGTACTCGCGTACGGCTTCCACGACCTGCAGGAGGCGCGCTGGCTGCCGGGCTTGAGCGACAAGGCGTTCGACATCAGCGACACCGTCGATCCGGCGAGCTGGTACGGCACTCTGCTGAAGGGCGTCTTCAACTTCCAGCCCGACCCGACCGTCCTCCAGGTCACGGTGTGGCTGCTGTACCTGGTCCCGACGCTCGCGCTCTTCCTCGCCCCGGTAGGGTTCGCCTCCGGGAAGGGGAAGGTGAAGGAACCTGATGAGCAGGGATCGCGGCCCTCGAAAGCTCCGCAGGCTTGACCGGAGCGCACTGATAGCGGCATCGCTGACCGCTTTGTCGTTGACGGCAAGCGGATGCGTGGTGGTCCACGGGGAGAGGGAAGTCCTCCCGTCGGCCACCAAGGCGGAGGCCGCCAAGGCCCTCCAGCAGTTCACCACCGCGTACAACGAGGCCGACAAGGCCTACGACAGTTCGCTGGACGCCGACCATGTCAGCGGCGCCCTCGGTGACATCGACGCGGCGCGGCTGAAGGCGGGCAAGGCGCTCAGCCCCGACGGCAACCCGGCGCACACCCCGCTGGAGCTGTCGGACACCAAGTTCACGATCCCGAAGAAGGCGGGCTGGCCTCGCTGGTTCGTGGCCGACGCGGCCGCCAACAAGGGCGCCACCGCCCGCTGGGTCTTCGTGTTCAGCCGCAACAGCCTGGCCGAGCCGTGGGAGGCGTCGTATCTGACGCTGATGGCCCCCTCCGACGTGCCGCGGTTCAAGACGGACAAGGACGGCTGGGCCGAGGCGGTCCCCGCGAACTCGACCGAACTGGCCGTGGCGCCGGAGGACTTGAGCAAGGACTACGCGGCGTACCTCAAGGACGGCGGGAACACCTTCGCGGACGGCCGCCACACCAGCGGATGGCGTGCCAGTCGGGCCAAGGAGGCCGAACGGCCGGGCCTGGTCCGGCAGTACATCGACGAGCCGCTGACGGGTGGTGACTACATGCCGCTGGCGCTGCGCACCAAGGACGGCGGGGCGCTGGTGTTCTTCACCACCCGCCACTACGAGAAGGAGACGGCCCACTCCGGTGCCGCCGTCCCTACCCCGGACAAGGCCGTGCTGGCGCTGACCACCGGTGAGATCAAGCAGTCGCTGACGGTGGAGATCGTCTCCAACGGGGCGGCGCTGGACCCGAAGGGCTCCGGCAAGGTGAAGATCATCGGCCGGACCCAGGGCATGACGTCGGCGAAGGGCGAGTAGTCACCGTTCGTACGGTGGCTCGCCGTCACCGGGAGCTCAGTGGCGGCGCAGGGGCCAGGCCGCGGAGACGTGGTCGGGCTCCTCGCCGACATGGCGGGCGCAGGCGTCGGTGAGGGTCTCGAGGAGGCTGAGCGGGTCGGGCAGCGGGTGTTCGAGGCCACGTACCCAGTGCACGGTCTGGCCCTCGCCGGTCAGCTGCGCGGGCGGTACGAGGACGTAGGACCCGCGGCAGTGCCAGCGCAGTCCCGGGTGCTCGTCCATGGTCTCGGGGTGGCAGTCCAGCTCGCAGGGCCACCACTCGTCCTCTTCCTCGGGGGTGCCGCGGGTGAGGGTGAAGAACAGCAGGCGGCCGTCGTCGCTCTCGGCGACCGGGCCGACCTCGATGCCCGCGCCGAGCAGTCGCTCCATTGCCTCGAGCCCGGCCTCGAGCGGGACGTCCAGGACGTCGTGCACCATGCCGGTGGCGGTGATGAAGTTGGCCTGCGGCTGATGGCGGGCCCAGCGCTCGATCTGGGCGCGGTCGGTGGTGGACTGCGTCTGCCAGGCGAAGGACACCGGGTGCCGGGCCGGGGTGGGACAGCCGACGCGGTCGCAGGAACACCGGTAGCCGGCCGGGTGTGCGGCGGGCGCGAGGGGCAGTCCCGCCGCCGCGGCGGCGAGCAGCAGGTCCTCCCGGCCACCGTCGCCGGTGGCGTCCTTGGGGCGGCGTCCGCGCAGCCACTGGGAGAGCTTGCCCTGCAGGCCGGTCCGGCCGCCCAACTCCGCGCTCATCTATCCCCTCGCCTCGCTGTCGTGCGGAACAGCATGCCCTATGGTCCCACCATCGTGCGCTTCGGGGGGCCTTAGCGGACAACCGGGCCAGGTGGGGCGAGGTGTACACAGCACCTGGATCGGCGGTAATGGGATCCTTTGGCGGGATTTACTCCGTTACCGCGCGTGCGGGGCGATGCCGTGCAGGGCGTAGTCGACGAGGGTGTCGGTGTACTCGTACGAGATAGGGCCGGTGTACTGCAGCCAGCGCTGGGCGAGGGGCGAGACCCAGAGTTCGAGGGCGATGCGCGGGTCGACCTCCTGGCGGACCTGGCCGGCCTCCTGGGCGGCACGCACCCGGTCGACGTACAGCAGGAGCGAGGGTTCGAGCAGCTTGGTCATGCAGACCCGGCCGAGTTCCTCGTTGACCACGCCCTCGGCGGCCAGGGCGCGGGCCGGGACCTCGAAGCGGGGGTCCTTGAGCTGGTCGACGGTGAGGCGCAGCACGGCCTTGAGGTCGGCGGCGAGGTCACCGGTGTCCGGGATGGCGAACTCGTACTCCGGCCCGGCTTCCCTGGACGCCTGCTCACTGAGGTCGAGGAAGGCCTCGAGCAGGACGTCCGCCTTCGACGACCACCAGCGGTAGATCGTCTGCTTGCCGACGCCGGCCCGGGCGGCGATGCCCTCGATCGTGGTCCTGGGGTAGCCGACCTCCCCGACGAGGGCGAGGGCGGCGTCGTAGATGGCCCGGCGGGACCTCTCGCTCCGGCGGGTGGAGTTGGGTGCGGGCTGCTGGGCGGACTTTTGAGCTGCCATGGCTCGAATTTATCAGGTTGACAAGACGGAGCGTCTCGCCGGACCCTGGGGAGGTCGACGTATCGAGACGATACGTCTCGTCAATGCGGAATAGCGAGAGGAGCCCACCGTGGCCCGAAGCGGCGGAAACATGCTCGGAGTCGGCGGCACCCGCCGGAACCTCGGCCGCAAGGCCCTGCGCGGCGGCGGCCGCAACGGCCGGATCGGCGGCGGGGCCGACCCCCAGGCCCAGAAGAAGGAACTGCTGCGCAAGCTGCAGGAGAAACGACAGGGAGGCGACGGCACGGCGGAAGAGTCCGCGTGACCGGTCCGCCGCCAGGTGGGCCGACGCCCGGGCCCCTATACCTCCGGTACCTCTGGCTCCCGGTCGTCGGCCGGGGGCCAGGCGGCTCCCCAGTCCGTGTCGCGGGCCGCCCGGTAGAGGGCGCCGTGCCGTTTGGTGACCGTCGTGCGGCGTAGGGCGGGTTCGGTCTCGCACAGGTCGAGGAGGACCTGGCCCTTGCGGATCTGGGGTTTGCGGACGACGCGGGCGGGGGCCGGGGCGACCGGAAGGCGGGTGGCGGCGACGTAGCTGAACTTCTCGTCCTCGTAAGGCAGGGAGCCGCCCTTGATCTGACGGTGGAGCGAGGAACGGCTGACCCGGGCCGCGAAGTGGCACCAGTCCGTGCCGGGGACGATGGGGCAGGCGGCGCTGTGCGGGCAGGGGGCGGCGATGTGGAAGCCGGCGGCGACGAGGCGGTCGCGGGCCTCGATGACGCGGGCGTAGCCGTCGGGGGTGCCGGGCTCGACGATGACGACGGCCTGGGCGGCGGAGGCGACCGTGTCGAGGAGGGCGGTGCGGTCGGCCGCGGTGAGCTCGTTGAGGACGTAGGAGACCGTGACGAGGTCGGTGGGGTCCAGGGCGAGGGACGGGCCGATACGGGCCCGCTGCCAGCGGACCTCCCGCAGCGCCGGGTTGGCGGCGGCGATCTCCCTGCCGGCCGCGAGGGCGGGCTCCGCCCAGTCCAGCACGGTGACGCCGCGCTCGCCCGGCCAGGTCGCGCTGACTGCCCAGGTCGCGGCGCCGGTCCCGCCGCCGACGTCGGCATGACTGCCGGGCACCCAGTCCGGCACGGCCTCGGCGAACGCCTCCAGCGCCGCGTGCACCGCCTCGAACGTGGCGGGCATGCGGTACGCGGCGTACGCGGCCACGTCGGCCCGGTCGCGCAGGATCGGGGCGTCGGTGGGGGTCGCCCCGCGGTAGCTGGCGATCAGCCGGTCGACGGCCTGCGCGGCCTGCCGGGGCGGGAGACCGTCCAGGAGGGTGGCGAGGGCGCTGCGCAGGGTTTCGGCGGCCGGGAGTGCGGGGGCGTTCACCCGGCGATTCTACGAGTCCGGGGCGAGCCCGCCGAGCCGGTCAGAGTGAGGACGAGGACCTCGTGCCTGAGGCCGAGCACCACGTCGGAGCCGAAGGTGGCCAGACCGTCCACCACGAGCGGCATCGCGATCGTCTCGACGAGCCTGTTCACGGCCAGATCCCAGATCCGTACGGTCTTGTCGTCGCTGCCGGTCACGGCGTGGGGCCGGCCGTCGATGGTCATGGGGGCGACGACGTTCACGGCGTCGGTGTGACCCGTCAGCGTGGCCCGGTGGGTGTCGTCGGTCAGGTCCCAGACCCGGACGGTGTGGTCGTCGCCGCCGGTCACCGCGTGGGGGCGGCCGTCGATGGTCACCGTCGCCACGGCGCCCACCGGGGTCTCGTGGCCCTCGAGTGTGCTTCTGAGGGTGTGGTCGGTCAGGTCCCACACGCGCACCGTGTGGTCGACGCCGCCCGTGACGGCGCAGGGTGTGCCGTCGACCGTCACCGCGGTCACCGCACGCACCCCGCCGTCGTGGCCCACCAGTCCGGCGCGGAACGTGCCGTCCGTCAGATCCCACACCTGCGGTACTTCGGGCGTGTAGCAGGAGATGACCGCGTGCGGACGGTCATCGACGGTGGCCACGGTCATCGCGCGGATCCCGTCGGTATAAGGGCCCGACGTCAAGGTGGCGCGGAGAGTGCCGTCGGCCAGGTCCCACACCGTCGGACGCCCGGTCACGTAGCTGCCGGTGACGGCGCAGGGGCGGCCGTCCAGGGTGGCCACGGCCACCGCACGCACCCAGAATCTGTGGTCGCCCAAGGTGGAGTGAAGGGTGCCGTCGGCAAGATCCCACATCCGCACCGTCTGGTCGTCGCTGCCGGTGACGACTCGGGGACGGCCGTCGACCGTCGTCACGGCCACCGCACGCACCCAGTCCGCGTGACCGTCCAGGGTGGCGCGGTGAGCGCCCTCGGTCAGGTCCCACACCCGGACGGTCTGGTCCTGGCTGCCGGTCACGGCGTGCGGTCGGTCGTCGATCATCGCCACGGTCACCACGTTCACCGTGAGGGTGTGGCCCCTGAGGGTGGCGCTGGGTGTACCGGCGGTCAGGTCCCACACCCGCACGGTGGTGTCGTCGCCGCCGGTGACGGCGTGGGGACGACCGTCGATCGTCGCCACGGCCACGGTGTTCACCCCGTCGGAGTGCCCGTCCAGAGTGGCGCGCTCGGAAGCGTCGAGCAGGTCCCACACCCGCACCGTGCCGTCGTCACCACCGGTCACGGCATGCGGACGGCCCTCGATCACGGCCAGGGCCACGGCGGACACTCCGCTGCCATGGCCTTCCAGGGTGGCGCGCTCGGAACCGTCGAGCAGATCCCACACCTGTACGGAACCGCCCTGACCGGCGGCCACGGCGTGGGGGCGGCCGTCGAGGTCGGCCACCGCGACCGCCCTGACGCTGCCGTTGTGACCTTCGAGAATGGCACGCTCGGAACCGTCGAGCAGGTCCCACACCCGCACCGTGCCGTCGTCACCACCGGTCACCGCATGCGGACGACCGTCGACCATCGCCACGGCCACGGCCCGTACGACGTCCGTGTGCCCTTCCAGGGTGGCGCGGTGACCCCCGTCGGTCAGGTCCCGTACCCGCACGACACCGTCGTCCCCACCGGTCACCGCATGCGGACGGCCGTCGACCATCGCCACGGCGACGGCTTCCACCTCGTCGGTGGGATCGTCCAGCGCGGCGAGCGTCGTGCCGTCGACCAGGTCCCACACCCGCACGGTCCCGTCCTGACCGCCGGTCACGGCATGCGGACGACTCTCGACGGTCGCGACGGCCACCGCCCGCACACCGCTGCTGTGCCCGGTCAAGGTGTTGCGCAGCGAGGGATGCACCAGCGCCCCGGTCGCCCAGCGCGGCTGCCAGGACCGTAGGCGCGTGAGCTCGGCGACGAGGTGGGGCTGGTTGTAGCGGGCGGCGTCGATGGCGAGGATGTCGCGTCTCGCGGAGGGTGGGGCCAAGGCGTGGGTGTCCGCCGAGGTGCGGTAGATCGCGCACACCGTCCGGGCTTCGGGACTCCGGGCGGAGCGCATGGCCCGGGACAGCGGCAGGGGCGTCGCGTGGACGAGGTAGTCGGTGTCCTGCAGGAGGGCGTCGAGGGCGAGCGCCGCGGCCGCGTGCGTGGCGAGGTGGTCGCGGATGTACGGGTGGGCGGCCGGCCAGTCCCGGCTGCTGGTGCTCGGGTCGCGGGGCACCAGCGCGAGCAGGGCGTCCGTCACGGCCCGGTGCCGGTCGACGTCGTGGCCGGGGGTGCGCAGGTGCTCGGCCATGGTCTCGTGGAAGAGCCGGTAGGCGGAGCCGGCGGGAGTGGCGGCCTCGACGATGTAGGCGCCGGCGTGTTCGTGGAGCCACTGCAGGTCGTCCTGGGAGCACGGCACACCGGACAGGGCCTCGACGAGCGGCGCCCAGAGCGTGGACCAGGGCAGGCCGGCGCCCTGGGCGTAGGCCAGGGGGCGCATGAGGCGTTCGACCTTGGGGCGGTGGGCGCCGAAGCGGGCGAGGTAGGCGGCGAAGGCCTGCCCGGCGTCACTGGGCAGGGTCTGCTGCCAGCCGGGGCGGTCGGGGTCGATGGTGACCTGTCCGTGGACCAGCGCGCGAGCCGTCATGCGCGCAACGAGGAACGAGGTTCCCGCCCGGCCGGCTATCCCCGTGGCGACGACCTCCGCCAGCGCCCGCTTGTCCCGGTACGGGGACAGGCTGTCGGGGTCGTGCGCGTCGAGCAGGAGGTCGCGCGCGTAGTCCGCGACGTCGCCGGGGCGGATGTAGCGGGGCTGGTCGAGGTCGATGACCTCGACGGCCCGGCCGAGCGCGGTGATCAGGGGACGGCGGGTGCCGACGATCAGGCGTACGGCGGGCAGGGCGGTGAGCGGTTGCAGCAGTTCGCGTGCGATCCGGAATCCCTCGGTGGCGTCGCCGACGGTGCCGGCCTCGTCGAGGGCGTCGACCAGGACGGTGACGGGTTCGGTGCGCTGCCCGAGCGCCTGGAGGAGCTCGTCGCGGTCGGCGCCCGGCAGGTGCAGGGCCTCGGCGAGGTCGGCGGCGAGTTCCTCGGCGCTGGCCCGGCGGGCGTGCAGCGGCACGACCGTCAGCCCTGCCGGTGGCAGCGCGTCGGCGGCGGTTCCGGCGGCGGGGCCGCGGGAGGGGTGGTCGGGGTCGGTCAGGGCGAGGAAGCGGCCGAGCAGGGCGGACTTTCCGGAGCCGGGGTCGCCGGTGACGACACGGGCCTTGCGGTCGTGGCGGTCGGCGCGCAGCCAGCCGGACAGTTCGGTGAAGGCGGCGGTGCGGCCGGTGAAGTAGTCGCCCTTCTCGCCCGCGTGCTCGACGCCGCGGCCGCGCGGGTCGAAGTGGCCGGCGTGCTGTCTGCGCAGCCGGGTCAGGGTCGCGACGTCGAGGTCGTCGGCGGGGAGGTCGGGGACGTGGGCGGGGTTGCGGAAGAACGGGTCCTGTCCGTCGCTGTCGACCGTGGAGTGGCGGGCGTGCTGGTGGGGGTGGTGGCCGCGGAAGTGGGCGTTGACCCGCTCGGTGACCTCGCGCACCCCCAGGAACTCCTGGTAGGCGCCGGCCCGTGGCTGGCCGAGCACGTCGGCGAGGGCGTCCACGAACGCGTTCTCCTTGGCCTTCTCCTTGCCGCGGGCCGCCGCGAGGAGCCAGCGCCCGGCACCGCCGCGCTGGGTGAGGGCGAGTTCGTTGGCGAGGACGGCGATGTCACCGGTGCCGGCGGCGGCGTAGCAGGTGTCGAGGATGACGAGGAGGTGGCCGACCGGGCTGCGGACCAGGGAGCGGGCGAGGTCCTCGCTGGGCAGCGCGGTGCTCCACAGGCCCTTCTCGGTGGTGGAGCACAGCAGGTAGTGGCGGTCGTCCGGGCGTTCGCCGTGGCCGGCGAAGTACACCACCACGACGTCCCGCGCGCCCAGGTCGGCGCCGGCCGCCCAGCGTTCGATGCCCTGGGCCAGTTCGGCGCCGCCCGGGTCCACGGACAGCTCGGGCAGGATCCGGGTGTAGCCCATCGGCTCCAGCAGCGCGCAGATCCGCTCCACGTCGTGCGGTACGCCGGGCAGGTCGCCGATGCCCGGGTCGCGGTACGTGGAGACGCCCACGGCGATGAGGAAGCGCCGTCCGGGGGCCGTGGTCGTTCCGTCGTCGTGCCGGCCGCTCACGAAGCCCGCTCTCCGCTCCCGGAGTCCGTGGCGGCGGGGCCGTCGAGCCCGGCGGCGACGGCGGCGCCGGTGGTCCTGGCGGTGAGATAGCGCAGGAGGTCGTGCATGGCCGTTCCGTTGTGGATCCGACGGTCGGTCACCCGGTCGCCGAAGCGGGGGGCCAGGGTGTGGACCAGGGCGACGATGTCGCCGGGGTCGGCGATGTTCGTCCATCGGTCCACCGTGCCCGGCCAGGCGCCGGTCCCGTCGGCGGGGGCGGGGTGCAGGCGGTCGAAAACGATCGGCAGGCCGAGCGGGGAACCGACGGTGACGAGGTCGGTGACCGGCCAGTCCGGGTGTGCGCACAGGGCCTCGTAGGCGATGACCGAACCGAGGGAGTGCGCCACCAGGACGCGGGTGTCGTCGGTGATCTCGGCGGCGATGCGCTGCTGCGCCGACCGTCTGATGTCCGGCTCGCTCAGATAGCGCCGGACCTGCTTCAACGCGAAGATCAGCAGCCGGTCGGAGACCTTGGCGAAGAACCGCGAAGCGGCCAGCGCGACGAGCGCCTCCCGTACCCGGTCGGAGAGCAGGGCCCGGGACCCCGCGAACCCGATCAGGCCGCGGGTGTCGCTGTCGTCCGGGGGCGGGACCGCCGGGTCGGTGCGGGCCGCGGCCTCCCACCAGGCGGCCAGCAGTTCGGCCTCCAGCCCTTCCTCGACGTCGTGCTCGTCCCAGGGCGGCAGGTCGGTGCCGCGCATGCCGGGTTCGAAGTAGATGTCGCCGTAGAAGGCGCAGGCGACGTCCGAGGGGTCGAGTCGTGGTCCGGACGCGAGCCGTACGCCGTCGCGCAGCGCCGGACCGACCTGTTGTGCCATCAGTTCCGGACCGAGGAACTCCTGTCCGACCCCGTGGACGACCACCACCCGAGCCATGCCCCACCCCCAACTACCGTGCCCCGCAACCCGATACGCCGGGCAGAGCCGCTGAAGTGAACTTTAGGACAGGCCGTGCCGCTCGCGCCGGAACATCCGGGAGCGCGGCACGGGACCATGGGCGCCGGACGCCTCCGGACCCCGTCGGCCACCGGACCGCTCACGCTCCCCGGACCGCCCGCGCCACCCGCGTCCCGGCCGCCGCCCGCGGCCGGCTGTCCGGCGGTGTCCTGCGGCGCGGGTGCACGGTGTTGGCCAGCAGGACCAGGAACGTGTCGGTCACCGGGTCCAGGACCAGGGAGGTCCCCGTGAATCCCGTGTGGCCCGCGGCGCCCCGCCCCGCAAGTTCCCCCATGAACCACGGCTGGTCGACGCCGAAGCCCAGTCCGGGTGGGGTCAGGAGCAGTTCCACGAAGTCGGGGCCCAGGATGCGGGCGGGGCCGTAGGAGCCGCCGGAGAGGAGTGCCCGGCAGAAGACGGCGAGGTCGCGGCCGGTGGAGAAGAGACCCGCGTGCCCGGCGACCCCGCCGAGCGCCCAGGCGTTCTCGTCGTGGACGACGCCCCGCAGCATGCCCCGGTCGGCCTTGGCCCAGGGCCGTCGCTGGTCCTCGGTCGCCGCGGCCTCGGGGCAGGGGCCGAAGCGGGTCGCGGTCATGCCGAGGGGGCGGGTGATGCCGTCGTGGACGAGGACGTCGAGGGTGCGGCTCGTGAGGCGTTCCAGGACGTGCTGGAGCAGCAGGAGGTTCAGGTCGGAGTAGCAGTAGGTGCCGGGTACGCCGACGGGTGGCTCGGCCCGCAGCGTCTCCAGGCGCTCGGCGTCGTCGGCGCAGTCGTACAGGGGGAGTTCGGGGCGCAGTCCGGAGGTGTGGGTGAGGAGTTGGCGCACCGTGACGTCGTGCCGGGCGGCGGCGTGGAAGTCCGGCAGGTAGGCGCCGACCCGTGCGTCGATGCCCAGGGTGCCGCGTTCGATCTGCTGCACGGCGGCGACCGAGGTGAAGAGCTTAGTGAGGGAGGCCAGGTCGAAGGGGGTGTCCGTGGTCATCGGGACGCGTGCCCGGGACGGCAGTTCGACTCCGGTGTCCTGCGCCTCGTCGTAGGCGGCGTACCGCACCGCCCAGCCCGCCGCCTCCTCGACGGCGACGTACGGCCCCCGCCCGACGACCAGCACGGTCCCGGCCGCCCAGGGGCGTGGGCCGGTGGTGAGGTCGTGGACCTCCTGGACGAGGTGACGGATCTCCTCGGGGTCGAGTCCGGCCCTTTCCGGAGTGTCCCCGCGCAGTCTCGGCGCGCTCAGCTCTCTGCTCCCTCGGCATCCGTACGTCTGTTCCAGGGACGGCACATTCCCATGAAGCAGGCCAGCGCCACCAGTGCTGCGGCCAGTTGGACGACGGCCATCGGGACGGCGGTGTCCTCGCCGGCGATGCCCACGAGGGGCGAGGCGACGGCGCCGATGAGGAAGGAGGACGTGCCGAGGAGCGCGGAGGCGGACCCGGCGGCGTGCTTGGTGCGCAGCAGGGCGAGGGCCTGGGTGTTGGGGAGGGTGACGCCCATCGCCGACATCAGGACGAAGAGGGCGGCGGCCACCGGGACCAGCCCGGCCTCGCCGAACACGTCCAGGGACATCAGCAGCAGCGCGGTCGCGGCGAGGATGACGACCGCCAGGCCCGTGCCCAGCACCCGGTCCAGGCTGACCCGCCCCACCAGCACCTTGCCGTTGATCTGGCCGACGACCACGAGGCCGACCGAGTTGAGCCCGAACAGCAGGCTGAAGGTCTGCGGCGAGGCGCCGTAGATCTCCTGGATCACGAACGGGGACGCCGCTATGTACGCGAAGAGGGCGGCGAAGGCGAACCCGCCCGCCAGGGTGTAGCCGGTGAAGGCGCGGTCGGCGAGCAGTCCGCGCATGGCGCGCAGCGCCTCGCCGACGCCGCCGCCGTGCCGGTCCTCGGGCGCGAGGGTCTCGGGGAGCTTCCGCCAGACGAGGGCGGCGAGGAGCGTTCCCACCACCGTGAGGACGACGAACACGCCCCGCCAGTCCGTCAGCCGCAGCACCTGCCCGCCGATGAGCGGCGCCACGATCGGGGCGACCCCGGAGATCAGCATGAGGGTGGAGAAGAAGCGGGCCATGGCGACGCCGTCGTAGAGGTCGCGTACGACCGCCCGCGCGATGACGATGGCCGCCGCGCCCGCGAGGCCCTGCGCCAGCCGGAAGGCGACCAGGAACTCGACGGTGGGCGCGAGGGCGCAGAGCGCGGTGGCGACGACGTAGACGGCGAGCCCTGCCAGCAGCGGGCGGCGGCGGCCCCAGCGGTCGCTCATCGGGCCGACCACCAGCTGCCCGAGCGCCATGCCGGCCAGGCAGGCGGTGAGGGTGAGCTGGACGGTCGCGGCGGGCGCGTGCAGGGAGCGGGTGACCTCCGGGAGGGCGGGGAGGTACATGTCCATCGCCAGCGGGGGCGTGGCGGTCAGCCCGCCGAGGATGAGGGTGACGAGGAGGCCGGTGCGGCGCAGGGAACGGGTGGATGGTCGTTCGGCCGTCGGTGCCGCCGTCTGCGGCACGTCCTGTATCGGCCCCCCACGCTCGCCCATGCGCCCCTCCCACTTCGACTGATCCGCCCTCTATGCTCTCAGCTCGTACAGAGTGCCGAGGGTCACATGAGCGAGGGGCGGGGCCGCAGTGGCGGAGCGAAGCGTGCGGTGGGGAGTTCTGGCGACCGGAGGGATCGCGGCCGCGTTCACCGCTGATCTTGTCGATCTGCCGGACGCCGAGGTGGTGGCGGTGGCCTCGCGGTCCCAGGCGTCGGCCGACGCCTTCGCCGAGCGGTTCGGGATTTCCCGGGCGTACGGGGACTGGCGGTCGCTGGCCGAGGACGGCGACATCGATGTCGTGTACGTCGCCACCCCGCACGCGGCACACCGCGCCGCCGCCGGGATGTGCCTGGAGGCCGGACGGAACGTGCTGTGCGAGAAGGCGTTCACGCTGAACGCGCGGGAGGCCGGGGAACTGGTCGCCCTGGCGCGGGCGCGCGGCAGCTTCCTGATGGAAGCCATGTGGATGTACTGCAATCCCCTGGTCCGGCGGCTCAAGGCGCTGGTGGACGACGGAGCGGTCGGCGAGGTGCGGCACGTCCAGGCCGACTTCGGGCTGGCCGGTCCCTTCCCGCCCTCGCACCGGCTGCGCGATCCGGCGCAGGGCGGCGGCGCACTGCTGGACCTCGGCGTGTACCCGGTCTCCTTCGCCCAGTTGCTGCTCGGCGAGCCGTCGGACGTGACGGCGCGCGCGATGCTGTCGCCCGAGGGCGTCGACCTGCAGACGGGCGCCCTGCTCTCCTGGGACGGCGGGGCGCTGGCCTCGCTGCACTGCTCCGTCGTGGGCGGTACGGCGACCTCCGCCTCGGTGACCGGCTCGGGCGGCCGTATCGACGTGCCGAACGGCTTCTTCTTCCCGGACCGTTTCGTGCTGCACCGCGACGGCCGTGAACCCGAGGAGTTCACGGCCGACCCGGCGGACGGGCCCCGCAACAGCCTGCGGCACGAGGCCGCCGAGGTGATGCGGGCGCTGCGGGCCGGTGAGACGGAGTCGCCGCTGGTCCCGCTGGAGGGCACGCTCGCCGTGATGCGGACGCTCGACGCGATCCGGGACCGGGTCGGCGTCCGCTACCCGGGCGAGGCCCCCGAGGAGGGTTCCGGCGAGGACCTCGCGCCCGTGCTCACGCCGGCGTGAGCCCCGGCTCCCCCACCTCCGTGACGAAGGACGCGGCCGTCGTGACCGGTGCTCCGGGCGCGGTCACGTACGGCACCGTCTTGAAGTCGGTCCGCGCCGACTGCTGCCCGAGCGCGACGGTCACATAGCCGCGCCGCCCGTTGTAGAACCGCATGTGCGGGTTGGCCCGCATGTACGTGTCCCAGTTGGCGGGTTTGTCGGTGCCGTCGCGGCCGCTGGCGATCGACGTGGCCACGATCTCGGTGCCGAGCGTGGCGGAGTCGGGGTCGTCGAAGTCGTCCTTGATGTCGAAGCCGTAGCCGACGTGGACGTCGCCGGTGAGGACCATCAGGTTCTCGATCCCGGCGTTCCGGGCGCCGTCCAGCACGCGGCGCCGGGAGGCGCGGTAGCCGTCCCAGGCGTCCATGGACAGCCGGGAGGGCGTGGCCAGGTCGAACTTCCGCTGGGAGAAGGTGACCTGCTGCGGGACGACGTTCCACAGCGCCGCCGAGTCGCGCCAGCCGTCGAGCAGCCACCGCTCCTGGGTCGCGCCGGTCATCGTGCGGGCCGGGTCGTCGACGTCCGGTCCTGGGATCTGGGAGCCGTCGCCGTAGGCCTGGTTGGTGCGGTACTGCCGGGTGTCCAGCACGTCGAACTGGGCGAGCCGGCCCCACGTCAGACGGCGGTAGAGCTGCATGTCCGGGCCGGCGGGCCGCTGCGGGCGGCGCAGCGGCTGGTTCTCCCAGTAGGCCCGGTAGGCGGAGGCCCGGCGCAGCAGGAACTCCTCCGGCGGGACGCTGTTCTCCGGGGTGTCGTCGGCGTAGTTGTTCTCGGTCTCGTGGTCGTCCCAGGTGACGACGAAGGGGTGTGCGGCGTGCGCGGCCCTCAGGTCGGGGTCGGACTTGAAGAGGGCGTAGCGCAGCCGGTAGTCCTCCAGGGTCACCGTCTCACGGTTGTAGAGGGCGGGCAGGGTGCGGTCGGTGTAGTTGCGGTAGCCGCCGACGGAGTTGACGGCGTACTCGTACAGGTAGTCGCCGAGGTGGAGGACGACGTCCACGTCGTCCTGCGCGAGATGGCGGTACGCGGTGTAGTAGCCGTCGGTGTACGCCTGGCAGGAGACGGCCGCGAGCGTCAGTGAGCTCGCCGCGCCGGTCGGCGCGGGCGCGGTGCGGGTGCGGCCCGTCTCGCTGATCCAGGTGCCCGCGCGGAAGCGGTAGTGGTAGACGCGGTCCGGATCGAGCGCGCCGACCTCGACGTGGACCGTGTGGTGGAACTCCGGGTAGGCGATGGCGGCGCCACGTCTGGCGATCTGGGTGAACTTCTCGTCGTGCGCCAACTCCCAGTGCACGGTGACGCGCCGGTCGGGCAGGCCGCCGTCGGGCTGGTAGGGGGCGGGCGCGAGCCGGGTCCACAGCAGGACCGAGTCGGGCAGCGGGTCGCCGGAGGCGACGCCGAGGGTGAAGGGGTCGGTGTCGATCCTGCGGGCGTCGAGCTCGGCGGCACTGGCCGCGCCGGCCGCCGGCAGGTTCACGGCGAAGGCGAGCGCGGCGGCCGCGCCGGTGACGGTCAGGAAGCGGCGGCGGCCGATGTGGCGGGCGGCCGCACGCAGTTCGGGGGCGTGCTGGGGCTGGGGGTGTGCTGCGAGTGTCATCCGGTCCTCCCCTGACTGATGGATGCACGAGGTATTGGAGTGGCCGGGAACGACACTCGCTTGGCGCGTACACAACACCCGGATGGCGGATGGATGAGTTCCGAATGGCGGACCCTCGCGTAGCCTGCGGCCCCAAGCTGCATGACCCGGGGGCTGTGCCGGATGTGCTGCGGCTACCGCCGCGCGGCCCCCGGACCTCCAGCAGAAGAGCAGGTCGGTCGGCGTGACCGGCGCGAACATCGCGAGGCGGATCCACATGATGGCCAGGCAGACGGAGACGGGGACGGGGACGGACGCGGGGATCGCCGTGGTGACCGGAGCGGGCTCCGGCATCGGCCGCGCGGTCGCGGCGGAGCTGCTGCGCGCGGGCTGGTCGGTGGCGCTGGCCGGGCGGCGCGTCGGGACGCTGGAGGAGACGGCGGCGCTGGTGCCGGACGGGGTTGCGCTCGCCGTACGGACGGACGTCTCACGGCAGGAGGACGTGGCCGCGCTGTTCGCCGCCACCGTGGAGCGGTTCGGGCGGGTCGACCTGCTGTTCAACAACGCGGGGACGTTCGGGCCGGGCGGGGTGCCGGTCGAGGAGCTGGCGTACGACGCCTGGCGGCACGTGGTGGACACCAACCTCAACGGGGCGTTCCTGTGCGCACAGGCGGCGTACCGGCAGATGAAGGAGCAGGACCCGCAGGGCGGCCGGATCATCAACAACGGCTCGATCTCCGCGCACACGCCCCGCCCGCACTCCGTCGCCTACACGGCGACCAAGCACGCCCTGACGGGCCTGACCAAGTCCCTGTCCCTGGACGGCCGCCGCCACAACATCGCCGTCGGCCAGATCGACATCGGCAACGCGGCGACCGACATGACCGCGCGGATGCAGACGGGCGCTCTTCAGGCCGACGGTTCGGTGGTGCCCGAGCCGGTGATGGACGTGGCCGACGTGGCACGGACCGTGCGGCACATGGCGGAGCTGCCGCTGGAGGCGAACGTGCAGTTCGCGACGGTGCTGGCGACGGCGATGCCGTACGTGGGACGCGGCTGAACCGTCGCGGCTTTCACAACTTGCACAAGCGGAGTCAGAAATTCCGCTGCGTCGGGGCCGGTAGACGACTTATGCTCAACTTCACCTACACCAGAGCTTCACATTTGGAGTAGGGGCTTCGATAGGCCGAACCGAGGGGGGAACGGCAGCCGTTCCATGGACCGGGTGGGGGTGGACCTCGCGTGGGACCGCGAGGTACGCACCGGTACGTGGAACGGCTGCCGTATGCCTACCTCCTCCGGCGGCACTCAGCGCCCGAGGATCCTGTCGACCTCCGCCACCTGCTCGGCCGTCAGCGGCCCCTTCGCCAGCGCGCCGGCGTTCTGCTCGGCCTGCTCGACGGAACGGAACCCCGGGATCGGCACCGTGCGCAGGCTGCGGGCCCACAGCCAGGCCAGGGCGCCCTGGCCGAGCGTACGACCGCCGCTGGTGAGGACGTCCTTCAGCGCGTCGACGCGGGCCAGCCAGTCCGGGTCGGCGCCGGAACCGTCCTCGAAACCCTTCAGCCACTGAGGCGGCCGGCTGCGGATGTCCCCGGCCTCCAACGCCTGCCCGGTCCTGCGCTTGCCGGTCAGCAGACCCATCGCCAGCGGGCTGCGGTTGATGCTGGCCAGCTCCAGCTCCTCGCACAGCGCGAACATCTCCGGCGCGTCCTGGAGCACGTTCGCCATGTGCTGTACGGCCGCGCAGTGTTCCCCACGCGCGAACACGGCGGCACGGGCCGGGTCGTCGGTGCTCCACGCGTAGGCGCGGATCAACCCCTCCCGCACGAACTCCTCGCAGGCGTCACGCAGCTCGGCGGCGCGCTCCGGGTCGGCGTCGGAGAGGTGCAGCTGGTAGAGGTCGACGTAGTCGGTGTCCAGGCGCTTCAGCGAGGCGGTCAGCGCCCGGCGGGCGTACGCCACGCTGTCGTCGGCTCCGGTGAGGGTGCGGGTCTCCTCGTCGAAGACGTTGCCCCACTTAGTGGCGACGACGACGTCGGCGCGGCGCTTGCCGAGGGCGCGGCCGAGGACGCGTTCGCTGTGGCCGGCGCCGTAGGTGTCGGCGGTGTCGAAGAAGGTGACGCCCAGATCGAGGGCGCGCCGGACAGCCCGTACGGACTCCTCGTCGTCGACTTTGCCCCAGCCGAGCGGCTGCCCGTCGGCCGACTGCCACTCACCGCCGATGGCCCAGCATCCGAAGCCGAGGGCGCTGACTTCGATGCCCGTCCGGCCCAAAGTCCTCTTGGTCTCCATGGTCTCCATGAGAGAGGACGTTAGGAGTTGGAGTGCACACGAGGGCAAGCGCTTGTGAGGGCTTTTCCGGGCGGTCGGTCAGGCCTGGCCGGTCTCGAAGCGGGAGATCCTGCCGTCGTCCTCGACCTCGAAGTGCCAGCGGGTGCGCATCTCGCCCCAGGTGTCGTTGCGGTAGTGGGTGAGGAGGTCCCGGCCGCGGTTCGACTCGTTGTCGACTTCCATGTGGCCGTTGGAGGCGAAGATCTCCCGCTCGATCCAGTCGGCGAGGTCGCGGTCGGTGCCGTCGTCCGCCATGGTCGCGCCGGGCGCGAGGATGCTCAGGAAGCCCTCGCGGTCATGGGCGTTGACGGCGGTGACGAAGGCGCGGACGGCGGGGTCGCTGAGTTTGGACGTCTGAATCGTCATACCGGTCAGCGTCACATCGCCTCCGCAGGCCCGCCACCCGAACGGCGGCGAGCGCGGGCCGGGTGGGTGTGGGCGGTGCGACGGTGGATACACGGGAGGTCGTCCTGCCCGTGTCATCCGCCCGCGCTGTCTGTTCCAGGAGTCACCGTGAGTGCTTACGACCGACGTGATCTGGGCCTGCTGCTGCTCCGGCTGGGGGCCGGCGGGGTGCTGGCCGCGCACGGCACGCAGAAGTTGTTCGGCTGGTTCGGCGGGCACGGCATCGAGGGGACCGGCCAGTTCATGGAGTCGGTCGGCTACAAGCCGGGCAAGGCGAGCGCGACGGCGGCGGGCCTCGCGGAGGCCGGCGGCGGCACCCTGCTGGCGCTGGGCCTGGCGACCCCGGCGGCGGGTGCGGCGGCCGCCGGCGGCATGGCGGGCGCGGCCACCGTGCACGCCCCGAACGGCTTCTTCAACCAGGAGGGCGGCTACGAGTACGCCGCCACCCTCGCCCTCGCCGCGACCGGCCTCGCCATCGCGGGCCCCGGCCGCCTCTCCCTCGACCACGCCCTCGGCCACATCTTCGACCGGGGCTGGATGGTACCGACGGCCCTCGGAGCGACGGCGGCGGTGACGGCGCTGGTGGTGGGGGCGCGGAACAGGAGGCTGGACAAGCCGGAGAAGGAGGAGGGGGCGGCCGGGTTCGAGGGACAGGAGTCGTTGTTCGGGGAGTAGGGGCCCGGCCGGCCGAACGACGGTTCGGCAGCGCCCTGAGGGGCGCGGGGAACTGCGCGACCAGCCACGACGCACCGCAGTCGCCCTACGACCTGTCGCAGCGCTGTCATCGGGCGTTCGGCATCAACCGCAACACCGTCCCCTCTCCATTCCCCGACAGCAAGAGAACCCCATCCGGCCCTGCCGCCAACCCGGCGAACCGGCGGGCCATGCCCGGCATCCCGTGGGCAAAGAGAGCAGGTTCCGCTCGCGGGACCACCCCCGGCGGCACCCCGACCGGCAGGTCCTCCGCGTCGACACGGCTCTCCCCCGTCGTCAGCGCCACGGCCCGCAGCCGGCGCCGACCGGTCTCCACCGTGAACACCTCGTCGCCCAGGACCGCGAGGCCCTGCGGCGCGTCGAGCCCGTCCACGACGACCACCGGCGCCCCCTCCGCCTCGACCCGCAGCACCGCACCGAGCCGCTCATCGCTGACGTAGCACCGTCCCTCGGCGTCGAACGCCACGTCCACGGGCTGCTCCAACCCGTCGGCGAGGACGGTGAGGGCGTCCTGCTCGTCGACGGCCACGATTCGCCCCGCGCCCGACTCGGCGACCACGAGCGAGCCGTCCGGGGCGACCGTGATGCCGAGCGGCCGCCGCAGCCCGCCCGCCCGCTCCCGTACGGCCCCGCTCCCGGGGTCGTACGTCTGGACCTGCCCGAACTGCGAGGTGAGGTGCAGGAGTTCGCCGTCGGCGACGATGCCGTGCGCGAAGTGCAGCAGGGAGTGGGTGGTGACGCCGGTCGGCGACGGCCCGGCCACCCGGTAGTGGTCGGCGGCGTACACCGTGCCGCCGAGGTCGATCGTCACGCCGTACGGCCCGTCGAGTCCGCGCGGCACGATCTCGCGGGTGCGCCCGTCGGGGTGCATCTCGGTGACGCCGCCGCTGGCGTAGCTGGAGACGAACATGCGGTTCTCGGCGTCGAAGGCCGCGTTGTCCAGCCCGACGACGCCGCTGGTGACCAGGGTCCGCGAGCCGCCGCCGTGCAGGTCGACCCGGGTGACGATGCCCTCGGGGCCACGGGACAGCACATGCAGCACCCCGCCCTGGTCGAACCGGACGGCGACCGGCTGGTGCACGTCGTCCGCGACGACCTCGGGCGCGCCCCCGTCCGGCGGGATCCGCCAGACCTGACCGGTGAGCAGAGGATTCGGCCCGCTCATCATGTGCGGGTAGTAGAGGTGCCCGTCCGGGCCGACCTGCATGGCGTTGCCGAGGGCGAGCCCGCCGGTGAGGACGACCGGTTCGCGGTCGCCGTCGGGGAAGAGCTCCAGCAGCCGTCCGTCCGGCCTCATCTCGTTCACGAAGAGCCGGTCGCCGAGGCAGGTGATGCCGTTGGGGTTGGCCACGTCCTCGGAGACGAGCGTGTACTCCCCCTGCGGGCGGCGCCGCCACACCCGCCCCGGCACCAGGTCGGCGATGTACATCGAGCCGTCCGCGCCGAAGGCGAGGTCGTCCGGCGACTGGACGGGGCTGTCCATCGGTACGACCACCTCGACGTCCCCCGTGGCCGGGTCGACGGCGCTGATCTGCCCGGCGAGGAACTGGGCGACGTACAGCCGCCCGTCGGGGCCGAAGGCGACGCCGTTGGAACCCCACAGCCGGTTGGGCGGGTTGAGCCGCTCGACCGCCCACCGGGCACTGGCGGCACCGCCGCGCCCGCCCGTCGCGCCGTACCTGCTCGGCTGACCGCTCGGCCCCCTGCTCGACTCGCGGACGCCGCTCATGCCTCCCCCTCCACCAGCACCTCGCGCATGCCGCCCTCCGACCGCCAGCGCCGCAGCAGTTCGTGGAAGGCGACGGGCCCGTCGCCGTACGACTCGCTGCGCTCTCGTGGCCGCCCCTCGTTGTTGTAGTACCCGGGCGTGCACTCGGCCTGGAACCTGTACAGGTCGGCGGCCTTCTCCCGGATCGTCGCCACCCAGGCGTCCTGCGCCGCACCGGTCGGCTCGACGTACCGGGCCTGCCGTTCGCGTGCCTCCGCGACGACCTCGGCGACATGGGTGGCCTGTTCGTCGAGGATGTGGACGAAATTGACGGAGGCGGCGTTCTGCGTCGAGCCGAGCAGGAAGAGGTTGGGGAAGCCGCGGGTGGTGAACCCGTGCAGCGTCTTCAGCCCCTCGCTCATCCAGGTCTCCAGCAGCCCGGCGCCGCCGCGCCCGTACACCGGGAGCCTGCCGGAGAGCACGCCCGACCGGCCGACGTCGAACCCGGTGGCGAAGACGATGCAGTCGACCTCGTACTCCTGGCCGCCCACCACGACGGCGTTCTCGGTGATCCGCTCGACGCCGTGGGTGTCGGCCGTGTCGACGAGGGTGACGCCCGGCCGGTTGAAGGTCTGGAGGTAGTGGTCGCTGAAGGTGGGCCGCTTGCACATGTAGCGGTACCAGGGCTTGAGGGCTTCGGCCGTCGCCGGGTCCTCGACGATGTCCTCCACCCTGGCGCGCAGTTCGTTCATCTTCTGGAAGTCGGCGATCTCGTAGGCGAGTTCACGCTCCTCGGCCGGGACGTCCGCGTAGGCGTTGGTCGGGATGAGCTTCTCCTGGAGCCGCGCGCTGGACGTCCAGGCGTCGTTCACCAGGTCCTCGTCCTGGCGGACGCCGGTGACGACCTTGAGGAAGTTCTCCATGCGGCGCCGCTGCCACCCGGGCTTGAGCGATTTCGCCCACTCCGGATCGGTGGGCCGGTTGCCGCGTACGTCCACGGAGGACGGGGTCCGCTGGAAGACGTACACCCGCGCCGCGTCGGCCCCGAGGTGCGGTACGACCTGGATGGCGGTGGCGCCGGTGCCGATGACGGCGACGCGCTTGTCGGCGAGCCCGGTCAGACCGCCGCTCGCGTCGCCACCGGTGTAGTCGTAGTCCCAGCGGCTGGTGTGGAAGGTGTGCCCGCGGAAGGTCTCGATGCCGGGGATGCCGGGGAGTTTGGGCTGGCTGAGGGTGCCGCTGGAGACGACGACGTAGCGCGCCCGCACCTCGTCACCGCGATCGGTGCGCACGATCCACTCCGAGTCCTCTTCCTCCCACCGCAGTTCGGTGACCTGGGTCTGGAAGCAGGCGTGGTCGTAGAGGCCGAAGTGGTGGGCGATGGCCCGCGCGTGTTGGCGGATCTCCTCGCCCGGCGAGTACTTCCACTTCGGGACGTAGCCGAGCTCTTCGAGCAGCGGGAGATAGATGTACGACTCGATGTCGCAGTGGATGCCGGGGTAGCGGTTCCAGTACCAGGTGCCACCGAAGTCCGCGCCCTTCTCGACGACCCGGATCTCCTGGACGCCGGCCTGCCGCAGCCGCGCGCCCGCGAGCAGCCCGCCGAACCCGCCGCCGACGACCACGGCCTCGACCCGGTCCCGCAGGGGTTCGCGGGTGAACTCCGGGTCGGCGTGGGGGTCCTGGTCGAACGCCCCGAACTCACCGACGGGCTGCTGGTACTGCGCGGAGCCGTCGGGCCGGACACGCCGCTCGCGTTCGGCGCGGTACTTGGCGCGCAGGGCTTCGAGGTCGAACTCCAGGTGCCGGGGCTCGGGCATGGGGTGCTCTCCTGGTCGTGGGGCCGGCCGCGGGAGGGCCGGGTCAGGGGAAGTGAGCGCCAGTCAAGCGAACCGGGCTGACAGCTCCCGGACATATCCCGGACACTTGATCGATGTGCTCAAGGCCACAGGACGCCGACCAGGTGCTCACGGCCCTGTGGCCTGCCCCAGCCAGTAGCCGAACCCCCGCCGGGTGTGGATCAGCGCGCTCTGCTCCCCGTTCACCTTGAGCCGCAGCCGCGAGACGAGCCGCTCGATCGCGCCGTCGGTCGGCGGGTCGTCCCAGACGTGCCGCCCGATCTGCTCCTTGGACAGCACGCGCTCGGCGTTGACGAGCAGACAGCGCAGCAGCCGGTACTCGGCGGGCGTGAGCTCGATGGTGCGCTCGCCGCGCCGGGCGCGCCGGGTGGAGTGGTCCAGCACGAGGTCGCCGTGGCGCAGGGCCCCGTCCCATCCGCCGGGCTCCCCACCGCGCACCAACTGCCGTGCGCGGGAGAGCACTTCGGCGACCCGGCCGGAGGCCCCGCCCACCGGGCCGCCCACACCGTCCGCACCGTCGGGGCCACCGCCCGGAAGGCTGCCCAGGAACTCGCCCTCGCCCGTGAGGAGCAGGACGGCCGGGCGGTCGGGGGCGAGGAGACGGCGACTGTGCCGCAGCGCCTCGGTGTCCGGCAGCGTCACATCGAGGATGACCAGATCGAACCGGCGCTCGGTGAGCAGGTCGGTGGCCTCGGTGGCACGGTCGACCACGACGGTCCGGTATCCGGCGAGCTCCAGCATCGTGGAGAGCGGATCGGACGTACGGGGGTCGCCGACGACGAGGAGGACCTCCGCTACCGCGTCGGTCGACGGCGGCTTCGGCATACGGTCACTTTACGCGCGGGTTGCCTGAGGCGAGTAAGCGCGCCCCCGGCTGCCCCCTCACGTCCAGGGCGTGGCGACGAGCCGGATCCGCGCGTCGGGACCGAGGAGAGGTGCCGCGGTGGTGGGCAGGGGGATGTGGGCGACCCAGCGATCCGGGGTGGGGTCCTCGTCGACACGCGGCTCCCCGGCGACGCTGTGGTCCCGGATGGCGCCCTCGATGTCCGAGTTCCAGGCGGCCCAGATTCCGGGACCGGCCTCCGGTGTGCCCACGTCGATGACGAGGGTGTCGGAGAAGTCGGCGGTCTGCTCCAGGTGGTCGCCGAGGTCGAGGATGCCGTGCCGCTCGCGCAGGGAGATGATCCGCAGACCGAGGATGAACCGCATGGGTACGCCTTCGGACTGTCTGAGCGCACTGTTGAGAAACGTCGTCGCGAGCGACACCGCGGCCGGCGCGGATGCCGACGCGTCCGGCCCGTCCGGGGCCACGTCGAGCTGGATGGGACACCAGTGGGCCGCGAGCCGCTGATGCATCACGACGGGCAGCCCGCGCACCGACAGCCGCGTCTCGCCCTGCCACACGAGCCCGCCCTCGCGGCGCAGCCGGTAGTCGACGAGCGAGGCCTCGATCCGGGTGTCCCCGAACAGGAACCGCCGCAGGTTCTGGTACCCCTCCTCGGAGTTGACCATCCCGTAGCGCCCGCTGTGGCTCCGGTGCACGAACGCCCGTTGCGCCCCCGGCACATACGCCCGCTCGATCTGCACGAGCCCGTCGCTGTGCGGCCCCACGGCGGCGGAGGACAGCCCGAAGGCCACGTCGTAGTCGGCCGGATCGGTGCCGACCAGGCAGAAGACCCGCTCGACGGGCAACGCCCCCGGCCCGGTCGGCATCCGACGGGCGTCCCATCCCTCGGGCGGCCCCTCGGGGTCGAAGTCGGCCTGCGGGGTGAGGTACTCGTACATCCGCCGGGGCCCGAAGATGTCCGCGCCCTGGACGCCGGTCATGTCCCGAAGCCGCTCCAGCAGTCCGCCGCCGAGGTCGAAGGTGATGCCTCCGTGCGGGGTGCCGTAGGTGAAGAACTTCGCCACGCACCCGACGGCGTCCCGCCCCCGGTCCGGCAGCACCTTCTGCAGCAGACACCGGCAGATCAGCCCGCCCATGGAGTGGGCGACGAGGATGACGGCCGGCGCGCCCGTCCGGTCGAGGATCAGATCGATCAGCTGGAGCAGGTCGGCGGCCGCCGTCTCCAGCCGGTACTCCTGGGGACTGCCGCCCCAGGTGGTGGCCGAGCGGTCGTAGAAGCGGTGGATCCAGATGGTGTTCGCCGGGATGTCGTCGTGCTGGTCCAGGTAGGCCGCCTGGTCCCCCTTCACCAGCAGCTCGTAGCCCTCCTCGCGCAGGAGGCGCAGCAGCGGGCTCTCGAACTGGTGGAAGTGGGGCTGGTTGTTCGCCCCGACGCGGATGTGTACGGAGCCCTCGTTGAAGCCGTAGAAGGGGTCGTCGACGGCTTTGTCGATGCCTCGGGTGCCGCCGGCGAAGCCTCGGACGTAGACGATGGGCAGTCTGCGGTTGTCGTCCACGGCACGCCTCCACATAGCGGGGTCCACTTCTCCTGGTTAGAGCAAGCCCGGAAGTCCCGCCTCCAGGGATAGCCCGCAACGGTGATGTACCGGCATCCGCCGTGAACCCGCGCGACGGACGCCCCGCCCCGCCCCGTAGAGCAGACGACAGACACACGTCTGCGGGGAGGGGACCCAGAACGTGGCAGGACAGGGAGTCAGAACGGCCAGAGGTACGGCGGCCACGATCGCGGCGCTGGTGGCGCTGACCGGATCACAGGCGCCGGGCGCGGTCCCGGCACGGGCCTCGGCGCCGGCATCGGGGCAGCCGCCGGCCGGTCACCGCCCGAGCGTGTCCGGCGACACCCCGTACCGCACCGAGCTGCCGCCACTGCGGACCGGACAGCCCGACGGCGACAGCGCACAGGCACCCGGGCAGCCGACCGCCACGCTGCCGGCGAGCGTGTTCGACGCCTACCGGCGAGCGGAGGAGCGGCTGGCGCGCGAGGCGCCCGGCTGCCGGCTGCGGTGGCAGCTGCTGGCGGCGATCGGACAGGTGGAGTCCGGGCAGGCGGGGAGCGGCCGGGTGAACGGCGAAGGTACGACGGTGACGCCGATCCTCGGACCGCGGCTGGACGGCGTGGCGTACGCGCTGATCCGGGACACCGACGGCGGCGCGCACGACGGGGACGCGGTGTACGACCGGGCGGTCGGGCCGATGCAGTTCATCCCGTCGACGTGGGCCCGCTGGGGCGCGGACGGCAACGGCGACGGGCGCACGGATCCGAACAACGTCTTCGACGCGGCGCTCGCCGCCGGGCGCTACCTGTGCGCGGGCGGGCGGGATCTGTCCGTCCCGGCCGAGCTGGACCGGGCGATCCTCGGCTACAACCACTCGGCGGTCTATCTGCGCACGGTGCGGGCCTGGTACGCGTACTTCCTGGAAGGGCACCGGGTGGTGCCGGACAGCTCCGCCGGCTCCCCGGACGGCCGCCCCGAGCGGTCGTCGACCGCCCCCGCGAAGCCGAAGGATGCCTCACCCACCACGTCCTCGTCCCGCGCGACCGCAACCCCGTCCCGTACTCCGTCGCCCCCCGGTGCCACCCCGGCTCCGACCACATCCCGGCCGGCCGGCGAACCCGACGAGACGAAGGAGCCCCAACTCCCCCTTGCCGTGCCGGACATCGCGGTCCCCGGCGAAGACCTGCTGTCCAGCGACGCCCCGCTGACCAGTAACAGCGCGGACTCGATGCCCGCCGCCCCCTCCACAACCGCCGATACTCGGCGGTAATGTCGCGCCCCGCCGGTCGGAACGACACCGGTGTGAGCGCGAAGGGGCCCTCATGGCGACAAACCTGCCTGCGGAGACGGAAACCGCCCACAACCGTTGGCAGCGCATGTGGAGCCACCGCGAGCAGCTGCTCAAGGTGGCCCGCCGCAGGTCGATGAGTGCGGAGGACGCCGAGGACGCGGTGCACGAGGCGATGCTGCGTGCCGCCGAGCGCCCCGACCTGGACGACGAGCGGCTCGCCGCCTGGCTGACGACGGTCACGATGCGGCTGTGTGTCGACCGCTACCGGCAGGTCAACCGGGAGGCCGAGGTGCGCATCAGCCCGACTCTCGTCGCCCCCGGCCCCGTGCCCGTCGAGGAGGCGGTGTGCGACCGGGCCGAGGCGAAGTGGCTGGCGGTGCGCAGCGGCGAGCTGCCCGCGCGGCAGGCCGAGGCGCTGCGGCTGAAGTCGCAGGACCTCGACGTCGGGCAGGTCGCTGTGCGAATGGGGCTCAGTTACCGGACCGTCGAGTCGTTGCTGGCCCGGGCGCGGCGGACGCTGCGGCAGTCGCTGGCCGCGACGCTCGGGTCCGCCCTGTTCCTGATCGGATGGGGGCGGCCGCGCGGCGGCGGCAAGGTGCAGGCCGCGGCGGTGGCCTCGACGGCGGCGACCCTGGCGGTGGCGGGGTTCGTGCTGCCGTACTCGCCCGACGGGGGCGGCGACGGAGGCGGTACGGCGCCTCGGTCGGCCGTCGCCACACCGGGCCCGGAGACGCTGCGGCCGGAGGGGGCCGGTGAGGGCCGTACGCCTCAGGGGAACGACCCGGCGGCCACGGCGGCGGAACGGAAGACGGTCGAACCGAAGGCGGTGGAGTCGCGGTCCGGCGCCTCCATCCTCCCGCTGTCCGTGCCGCCGCTGCCGGAGCCGTCGGTTCCCGAGGTCCCCGTGTCGCCGCTGCCGGTGCTGTCCGCGCCGGAGGTCGCGGTCCCGCGGGTGCCCGAGGTGTCCGGGGTGCCTGACGTGCCCGACGCTCCGGAGCTGCCCGAAGCCCCCGACCTGCCGGGCACGCCCCCCTCCTCGCTCTCCGTCCCGACGCCGACCCCGACACCATTGCCGTAAATCCACGCGAACCACCCGCTCCGAAACCCGCGCGAAAAAAATCCACCACGGAAACGACGGACGCCCACCCCCTCCCCGTAGAGCAGATGTCAGAGCTGCTCCACGGGCTGAAGGGTGGACCGGATGGGTGTCGAGATCTGTGTCGAAGGGCTGACCAAGGCCTTCGGTCACCAGGTCATCTGGCAGGACGTCTCGCTGACGCTGCCCGCCGGGGAGGTCTCGGTCATGCTCGGCCCCTCGGGCACGGGGAAGTCGGTGTTCCTCAAGACGCTCGTCGGACTGCTGAAGCCGGAGCGGGGGTCGGTGAAGGTCGCCGGCCGGGACATCACCAAGCTCCGCGAGCACGACCTGTACGAGGTGCGCAAGCTCTTCGGCGTGCTGTTCCAGGACGGCGCGCTGTTCGGCTCGATGAACCTGTACGACAACATCGCCTTCCCGCTGCGTGAGCACACCCGTAAGTCCGAGAGCGAGATCCGGCGCATCGTCCTGGAGAAGATGGACATGGTCGGGCTGATCGGCGCGGAGGGGAAGCTGCCCGGCGAGATCTCCGGCGGGATGCGCAAGCGGGCGGGACTCGCCCGGGCGCTCGTGCTCGACCCGGAGATCATCCTCTTCGACGAACCGGACTCGGGCCTCGACCCGGTCCGCGTCGCCTACCTCAACCAGCTGATCGTCGACCTCAACGCCCAGATCGACGCGACCTTCCTGATCGTCACCCACGACATCGCCTCCGCCCGCCAGGTCCCGGACAACATCGGGCTGCTGTTCCGCCGCGAGCTGGTGATGTTCGGACCGCGCGAGGAGCTGCTGACCAGCGACGAGCCGGTCGTACGGCAGTTCCTGCACGGCCGGATGCAGGGCCCGATCGGCATGGCGGAGGAGAAGGACGCCGCACAGGTCGAGCAGGAGCTCGCCGCCCTCGACGCCGACGGCAAGGGCACACCGTCTCCCGGAAGTCAGGCCATGACTCCCCGCCTGCTGCCCGGACCGGGCATCCCGCGCCCACCGCGCTGGGAGGCGATCGCCCGGCGTGAGGAAGCGCTGCGGCAGAAAGCCGGGGCCGGCGCATGAGCCTGTCACCGATCGGAGCGCTGCGGCACTCCGGGAGCCTTTTCGCGATGGCGCTCGACGTCATCCGGACGGTTCCCCGACGGCCCTTCCAGGCAAGGGAGTTCATCCAGCAGGCGTGGTTCGTCGCGAGCGTGACGATCCTGCCGACGGCCCTCGTCTCCATCCCCTTCGGCGCGGTCATCGCGCTGCAGATCGGCAGCCTGACCCGGCAGCTCGGCGCCCAGTCCTTCTCCGGAGCCGCCTCCGTGCTCGCCGTGCTGCGCGAGGCCTCACCGATCGTCACCGCGCTGCTGATCGCGGGCGCCGGCGGCACCGCGATCTGCGCCGACCTCGGGGCGCGGAAGATCCGCGAGGAGATCGACGCGATGCAGGTGCTCGGCATCGATCCCATCCACCGCCTGGTCGTACCGCGCGTCCTGGCGTCGATGGTGGTGGCGGTGCTGCTCAACGGCCTGGTGTCGGTGGTCGGCGTCGCGGGCGGCTACTTCTTCAACGTCGTCCTGCAGAACGGCACTCCGGGCGCCTACCTGGCCTCCTTCACCACCCTCGCCCAGCTCTCCGACCTGTGGGCGGCCGAGGTGAAGGCGCTGGTCTTCGGGGCGATCTCCGGGATCGTCGCCTCGTACAAGGGACTCACCGCGAAGGGCGGCCCGAAGGGTGTGGGCGACGCGGTGAACCAATCGGTGGTGATCACCTTCATGTTGCTGTTCGTGACCAACTTCGTGATGACCGCGGTGTACTTCCAGGTCGTCCCGCAGAGGGGCTGAGAGAACCGACGATGAAATTTCCCCGACTCCTCGCCCGCCCGCTGCACTCCCTCGAAGCACTCGGCGTCCAACTCTCCTTCTACGGCCGCTCGCTGGCCTGGACCGGCCGCACCCTGCGCCGCTACAAGAAGGAGACCCTGCGCCTGCTCGCCGAGGTGAGCTTCGGCCGGGGCGCGCTGGCGGTGGTGGGCGGCACGGTCGGCGTGATCGCCTTCCTGTCCTTCTTCACCGGCACCGAGGTCGGCCTCCAGGGCTACGCGGCCCTGAACCAGCTCGGCACCTCCAATTTCGTCGCCTTCCTCTCGGCGTACTTCAACACCCGTGAGATCGCCCCGCTGGTGGCCGGGCTGGCCCTGTCCGCGACGGTCGGCGCCGGCTTCACCGCCCAACTCGGCGCCATGCGGATCAGCGAGGAGACCGACGCGCTGGAGGTCATGGGCGTGCCCTCGCTGCCGTTCCTGGTGACGACACGGATGATCGCCGGGTTCGTGGCCGTGATCCCGCTGTACGTGATCGGCCTGCTGTCGTCGTACCTCGCCGCCCGCACGATCACCACCGGCTACTACGGCCAGTCGGCCGGCACGTACGACCACTACTTCCAGCAGTACCTGCCCCCCGTCGACGTGCTCTGGTCCTTCGGCAAGGTGCTCGTCTTCGCCGTCGTGATCATCCTGGTGCACTGCTTCCACGGCTACTACGCGAGCGGCGGCCCAGCGGGCGTCGGCGTGGCGGTCGGCCGTGCGGTGCGGACGTCGATCGTGGCGATCAACGTCCTGGACTTCTTCCTTTCGCTGGCGATCTGGGGCGCCAACACGACCGTACGGATAGCGGGGTGAGCCGCCCTATGCGGGTGCCGAGGGTACTGAGACTGCGGTTGTACGGCGTCGTCTTCATCGCCGTACTCGCCCTGCTGCTGGGCCTGTCGGTCGCGGTCTACCAGCAGGCGTTCACGCCGGTCGTGCGGATCACGCTGGAGGCCGACAGCCTCGGCAACCAGCTCGATCCACGGGCCGACGTCAAGCTGCGCGGGCTGCTGGTCGGCGAGGTGCGCGAGGTGCACGCCGACGGGACGAAGGCGCGGCTCGACATCGCGCTCAAGCCGGAGCACGTGGCGTACATCCCGTCCGACGTGCACGCGCGGCTGCTGCCGAAGACGCTGTTCGGCGAGAAGTACGTCGACCTGGTCCCGCCCACCGGCGCCGGGTCCTCGTCCGCCCGCCCGATCCGCGCCGGGGACGTCATCACCCAGGACCGCACCCGCGTCGGCATCGAGGTGCAGCAACTGCTGAACGACCTGATGCCCCTGCTCCGAACCGTCCAGCCCGGCAAGCTCAACGCCACCCTCTCCGCGTTCGCCACCGCCCTCGACGGCCGCGGCGACCGCATCGGCGACAACCTCACCCGCGTGGAGGCCTATCTGCGCCGCCTCAACCCCCATCTGCCGTCCCTCACCGAGGACATCGCAAGCTTCGCCGAAGTGGCGGAGGTGTACGGTGACGCGGCGCCCGACCTCATGGACATCCTGCGCAACACGGTCACCACAAGCCGCACGATCGTCGACCAGAAGGACCGGTTGGCGGCGGCGCTGAAGACCACGGCCACCGTCTCGGGTACGGCGGAGGACTTCCTCTCCGTGAACGGCGACCGGCTGATCACCCTCGGCCAGGTCTCCCGCCCGACCCTGGAGCTGTTCGCCCGCTACTCCCCCGAGTACCCGTGTCTGCTGGCCGGACTGGTCCGGCAGGAGAAGGCCTCGGAGGAGGCGTTCCGGGGCGGGAAGATGCACATCACGCTGGAGGTCGTACGGCCGCAGGGGGCGTACGAACCGGGCGAGGAGCCGCGCTACGGCGAGCGGTCGGGGCCCAACTGCCGTGATCTTCCCGGTCCCCCGGTACCGGCGCCCGGGACACACCTCAACGACGGCTCGAAGCCCGGGAGTTCCTCCGCGGGCGGCCCGCTCGGCGTCTCCGCCACCCGGGCCGAGCAGCGGGCGGTCGGCTCACTCGTGGCGCCGGCCCTGGGCGTGCCCGCCGACGAGGTGCCGCCGGTGACGACGCTGCTGTTCGGGCCGCTGGCGCGCGGGACGGCGGTGAGTGTGGCATGAGCCGTACGACAGCCAAGGGCGCCCGGCAGACCGCCGCCCCGCTGATCAAGTTCAGCCTCTTCGCGCTGGTGACGATCCTGGCGACGGCCCTGCTCGCGGCCACCATCGTGAACATCTCCTTCAGCCCGAAGGACACCTACCGCGCGGTCTTCAGCGATGTCACCGGCCTGGAGAAGGGCGACGACATCCGGGTGGCCGGCGTGCGGGTCGGCGAGGTCGAGGGCATCCGGATCAAGGACCGGACGCTGGCCGAGGTCACCTTCACGGTCAGCCGGGACCGGCCGCTGCTCCTCGGCACGGGCGCGGTCATCCGCTACCGCAACCTCGTCGGCCAGCGCTACGTCGCGCTCACCGAGGGCACGGGCGACGGCACCCGACTGCGCCCCGGCGCGACGATCCCGCTGTCGCGCACACAACCGGCGCTGGACCTCAACGCCCTGCTGAACGGCTTCAAACCGCTGTTCGCCGCGCTCAGCCCGAAGGACGTCAACCAGCTCGCCACGGAGATCATCCGTACGCTCCAGGGCGAGGGCGGCACGGTCAACAGCCTCCTTGTGCACACGGCGTCCCTCACCTCGACGCTGGCCGGCCGCGACAAGCTGATCGGCTCGGTCATCGACAACCTCAACACCGTGCTGGGAACGCTCGACAAGCGCGGCGCCCGCTTCTCCGGCCTGCTCAAGCAGCTGCGCCGGGTCGTCTCGGGCCTGTCCGCCGACCGGGGGCCCATCGGGCAGTCCCTGGTGGGCATCGGCGACCTGACGGAGGCCACCTCGGGCCTGCTGAAGGACGCGCGGCCACCACTGAAGGACGACATCGCCGAGCTGACCGAGCTCACCGGAACGCTGAACGACAACGAGAAGACCGTGGAGGGCGTGCTGAAGCGGCTGCCGAACAAGCTGGGCGAGCTGACCGGGACGGCGTCCTACGGCTCGTGGTTCAACTTCTACCTGTGCGACTTCGACGGCCGGATCGTCCTGCCGAAGACGGAGTCGGCCCCCCAGCAGGTGCTCACGCCCGACCTGCACGTGGCGAGGGCGAGGTGCGGGGCATGAGCCGTAAGCATCGTCCGGAGCCGCTGTTCACGGTGCGGGTGGAGCCACCGAGGCTGCCGAAGCCGCGGTTGCCGCGCGTCCGCCTGCTGCCGCGCCGCACACCCCGCCGGCAACCGCTGGTCAAGGTGCGCGTCGCACCGCCTCGCCTACGCCTCCCCCGCATCCGCCGCCCGCACCTGTCCCCCTTCCGCGAGCGCAACCCCGTCGTCATCGGCGCGATCGGCCTCACCGTCCTCGCACTGCTGACGGTGGCCGCCTTCAACGCCGACCGGCTGCCGGTCATCGGCGACGGCGAGACGTACAGCGCGGCGTTCGCGGAGGCGGGCGGTCTCAAACCGGGCGACGAGGTGCGGATCGCCGGGGTCAAGGTCGGCAAGGTGCAGGAGGTCGACCTGGACGGCGACCACGTCAAGGTCACCTTCAAGATCAAGGGCGAGCCGGCCTTCGGCACCGACACCGGGGCGTCGATCCGGGTCAAGACGATCCTGGGCGCGAAGTACCTGGCGCTGCACCCCAAGGGTCACGGCCAGTTGGCGCCCGGCAGCGAGATCCCGCTCCGGCGCACCGTCCCCGCCTACGACGTCGTACAGGCCTTCAGCGACCTCACCACCACCACGGAGGAGGTCGACACCGACCGCGTGGCGAAGGCCCTGGACACGATCTCCGCCACCTTCGAGGACTCCCCCGAGGAGGTACGGGCGTCACTCAAGGGCCTGTCGCAGATCTCCCGGACGGTGGCCTCCCGCGACAAGGCGCTGCGCCGACTGCTCGACCACGCGAACAGTGTCACCGACGTCCTGGCCGACCGGTCCTCGGACTTCACCACCCTGGTCAAGGACGGCGACAAGTTGTTCAAGGAGATCAGCAAGCGGCGCGAGGCGATCCACAAGCTGCTGAAGAGCTCCGCCGCGCTCGGCATCCAGCTCTCCGGCCTGGTCCAGGACAACCGCAAGGAGATCGGGCCCGCGCTCAAGGGCCTGAACCGTGTGGTGGAGATGCTCGAACGGAACCAGTCCAGCCTGGACAGGAGCATCAAGCTTCTCGCTCCCTACGTGCGGCTCTTCACGAACACCCTCGGCAACGGCCGCTGGTTCGACTCCTACGTCCAGAACCTGGTCGCGGCTCCCGTGGTGCCGCAGCCGCGGACGGGAGGGGCGCGGTGAGCGGCCGTTGGGGCGCGGTGGGCGCCCGCTGGAGGAAGCGCGCGGCGCTGCTGACCGTCCTGGTCCTGGTCGCCGGGCTCACCTACGTGCTGTGGCCGCGCCCGGAGCCGGTCCGCGTGACGGCGTACTTCCCGCGCACCGTCGGTATCTACCCGGGCTCGGACGTCCGCGTCCTCGGAGTCCGGATCGGCGAGGTCAGGGAGATCACGCCGGAGGGCGGCCGGGTGCGGGTGGAGCTGGAGTACGACGCGGGCCGCAAGATCCCGGCGGACGCACAGGCCGCCATCATCAACTCCTCGGTGGTCAGCGACCGTTACGTGCAGCTGCTGCCGGTGTACCGGAGCGGCCCGGTGCTGCGGACCGGGGCCGAGATCCCCGAGTCGCGCACGGCCGTACCGGTCGAACTGGACCGTGTCTTCGACAGCCTCCACACCACGGCCGAGGCACTCGGCCCGGACGGCGCCAACAAGGACGGGGCCCTGTCCCGGCTGCTCGGGGTGAGCGCGGACAACCTGGACGGCCAGGGCAAGAACCTGCACCGGACGGTCGAGGACCTGTCGGCGGCGGTCACGACGCTGTCCGACGGCCGCACGGACCTGTTCGGCACGGTCCGCAACCTCCAGGTCTTCACGGCGGCGCTGGCGGCCGACGACAAGAGCGTGCGGTCGTTCAACAGCAGCCTGGCGAAGGTCGCCGAGCAACTCGCGGGCGAGCGCAAGGACTTGGCGGCGGCGCTCAAGAACCTCGGCACGGCCCTCGGTGACGTGTCGGCCTTCGTGAAGAACAACAAGAAGTCGCTGACGTCGAACGTGGAGGGTCTCAGCAAGGTGACCAAGGTCCTCGTCACCCAACGGGCGGCACTGGAGGAGCTGTTGGAGGTGGCACCGACCGGCATGTCCAACCTCAACAACGCCTACAACCCGGCGGCCGGCACCCTCGACACCCGCAACAACGCCGACCAGGCGCAGGACCCGGCGTCACTGCTGTGCTCCGTACTGAAGACGACGGGTGACGAGGGCGGCAAGAACCCCGACTGCGCGGAGCTGAGGAAGCTGTTCGACTCCCTGCCGGAGCTGCCGCAGGGCGGCGCGGCGGTCACGGGCACGGTCGATCGCACGCTCGGCGGAATCCTGGGGGCGAGGGCATGAGCGACGAGAGCCTGCTCCGGAGGGGCTTGCTGCGAAGGGGTGCGCTGGGGCTGGGCAAGGGCGGGGTGGCGGCGTGGGCGGCAGTCGGCTCGCTGCTCCTCACCGGCTGCGAGTTCAACGGCTGGTACGACGTCCAGCTGCCCGGCGGTGCCGCCTCGGACGGCAACGCGTACCACGTCACCGTCGAGTTCCGGGACGTACTGGACCTGGTCCCGCAGTCGGCCGTGAAGGTCAACAACGTGACGGTGGGCGCGGTCGAGAAGGTCGAGCTGGACGGCTGGCACGCGCGCGTGCACCTGCGCGTCGCCGACTCGGTGAAGCTGCCGGCGAACGCGATCGCCGAACTACGGCAGACCAGCATGCTCGGCGAGAAGTACGTGGCGCTGTCGAAGCCGGCGGGCACGGCGCCGGTGGGCCGCCTCGGCGAAGGCGACGTGATCCCGCTGTCCCGCAGCGGCCGCAACCCGGAGACCGAGGAGGTGCTGTCAGCGCTGTCCGCGCTGCTCAACGGCGGCGGAGTGGCCCAGCTCAAGACGATCACCGTGGAGCTGAACAAGGCGCTGGAGGGCCGGGAGAACAGGGTCAAGTCGCTGCTGAAGGAACTGGATGTCTTCCTGGGCAGCCTGGACAAGCAGAAGGAGGACATCGTCCGGGCCCTGAAGGCGGTGGACCGGCTGGCCAAGCGGCTGGGCAAGGAGAAGGAGACCATCGCGGACGCGGTCGAGGAGATGCCACCGGCGCTCGAGGTCCTGGCGGACCAGCGACGCGACCTGACGAGGATGCTGACGGCCCTGTCGAAGCTCGGCCGGACGGGCACCAGGGTGGTGAACGCCTCGCACGAGGACACGGTCGCCAACCTGAGGCAGCTCCGCCCGATCCTGCAACAGCTCAACAAGGCGGGGGCCAACCTGCCCAACTCACTCGAACTGCTGACGACTTACCCTTTCCCGCGGAACGTGGTGGACGCGATCAAGGGCGACTACGTCAACCTGCACATCACGGCGGACCTGGATCTGGCGGGGATCTACGACAACTTGACGAAGAAGCCGGGTGACGAAGACGGGGACGCAGACGACGGGGACACTCCGGGCCCCGAGCTCCCCGAGACCCCCGGCCTCCCCGACGTACCGGATCTCCCGGACGTGCCGGGCGTGCCGACGCCCACGGCGCTGCCGAGCAGCACGCCGAGTGTGCCGTCCTCACCCTCCGGGGGCGGGGGCGACGGCGACCTGCTGTGTCCGCCGGTGTGCACGGCCGGCTACGCGTCGGGGGCCGGCTGGCCCGAGGGGATCAACCTCGAGGGGATCAATCTCGAACTCGCCGAGCTGATGCTGAAGGGGGTCCAGCCGTGATCACCCGTACGGTCAAGATCCAGCTGCTGGCCTTCGCCACGATCACAGCGGTGGGGGTGTCGTACGTCGGCGCCGAGTACACGGGGCTGGTGGACGAGGTCCTGGACCGCGGCTACACGGTCCGCGCGGACCTCCCGGACTCCGGGGGCGTGTTCCCCGGCGCGGAGGTGACGTATCGCGGGGTGCCGGTGGGCAAGGTCGGCGCGCTGCACCTGACGGGCGGCGACGGTGTCTCGGTGTCCCTGGACATCGAGGACGGAGCGCCTCGCATCCCCGCGGACACGCTCGCCGTCGTGGCGAACCGCTCGGCGGTGGGCGAGCAGTACGTGGACCTGCAGCCGCGCACGTCCCACGGCCCGTACCTGCTGGACGGCAGCGACATCCCGCGCCGGAACACCCGCGTACCGCTGCCCACGACAGACCTGGTTCTCAGCCTCGACCGCCTGGTCAACTCGGTCGGCAGGAAGGACCTGCGGGTGACGATCGACGAGTTGGGCGAGGCCTTCGCCGGAACCGGCCCGAACCTGAGCCGCCTGGTGGACTCGGGTAACGAGTTGGTCGAGTCGGCGTCCGACGCGCTGCCCGAGACGATCGCGCTGATCGAGGACTCGAGGAAGGTCCTGAAGACACAGGCGGACCAGGGCTCGTCGATCAGATCGTTCGCACGTGATCTGGCCCTGCTGTCGGCCCAGTTGAAGGAGAGCGACGGCGACCTGCGCAAGCTGATCGGCAATGCCCGCCCGGCGGCGCAGGAGGTGAACTCACTCCTGAAGTCGACAGGCCCGGAGCTGTCGGTCCTGCTGGCGAACCTGATCAGCGGCGGCCGGGTGACGCTGGCGAGATTGCCCGGCGTCGAGCAGGCCCTGGTCACTTTCCCGGCGATGGTGGCGGGCAGCTACACGGTCGTCCCCGGCGACGGCACGACCCACTTCGGCCTGGTGGTGAACGCCGATGACCCGCCCGCCTGCACCCAGGGCTACGGCACGACGCGCCGCGACCCGGCGGACACGAGCACACGCGAGGCGAACACGCGGGCCCGCTGCACGCTGCCGCGCGGGAGTGAGTCGTCGGTGCGGGGCGCGCAGAACGCGCCAGGTGCGTCGCGCGCGTACGGCAGCGGCGCGGACCATGCGGCGTACGCCTCGCCGTACGTCACCCCATACGACCCGGAGACCGGCACGACCGTCGCTCCGGACGGCAGGAACGTCGAGATCGGCTCGACGGGCGGCCAGCGGGCCGTGTTCGGAAAGGAGTCGTGGCAATGGCTGCTAGTTGGCCCGATGGCATGAGGCGCATGCTGAGCGGCAGGGCGATGACGGCAGGACTGATCGCGGCGACGATCCTCACCACAGCGCTGACGATCTGGCTGACCCTGGGCCTGCTCGCCCAGCGCGAGGCGGATGAGCGCCGCCAGGACGTCCTGTCCGCGGCCCGCCAGTCGGCGCTGAACTTCACGTCCCTCGACTACCGCCACTACGCCCGCGACAGCGCGAACGTCCTGTCCTCCGCGACCGGAGACTTCAAGAAGCAGTTCGCCGCACAGACGAAGCAGCTGACGGAGTTGGTGGCCCGGAACAAGTCGGTCTCGGAGGGCCAGGTCCTGGAGGCGGGCATCGTCCGCTCCGACGCCGACTCGGCCCGAGTCCTGGTGGTGGCCGACAGCAGGGTGACGAACACGGCGGTGCCGCAGGGGGAGGCGCGGACGTACCGCCTTCAGCTCGACCTGGTCCGCGAGGACGGCCACTGGCTGACGTCGGACGTCGAGTTCGTCGGCTGACAGCACGATTGAGGAGTACGACGATGCCGAAGACCACCACCGCGCGCACCTCCGGCCCCACCGCCCGCCGCACGATGACGGCAGCGGCCCGCGCGGCAGCCAAGCGCGCGGAGCGCGGCCACCGCGAGGCCGGCCCGGCGACGGCCACCGACGAGGACGCCGAAGCCCGTGCCGAGCGCTCGCCCACGGGTCGCACGGTCCTCATCGATGCCCCGAAGGACGGCTGGCAGGACCCCCCGGAGCCGACACCGGAGATGTTCGAGGAGGACGAAGCACCGGAGAAGCCAGCCACGCCCGCCCGCCACCGAAGGCTGCTCACGGCCCTGCTCGCCGTACTGCTCATGGCGGGTGCAGCGGCAGCTGCCGTACTGGGGTGGCAGTCCAGGGACGCCCACCGAACGGAAACCGCCCGCAGCGAGGCGCTGGCCGCGGCGCAGAAGGCGGCACCGGTCGTCCTGTCGTACGACTACCGCCACCTGGACCGGGACTTCGCGAAGGCCCGGGCCCACCTGACGGGCGGCTTCCGCGAGGAGTACGGCAAGACGACGAAGACGGTGGTCGGCCCGACGGCCACGAGGTACCACGGCGTGGTGAAGGCAGCGATCGCCGCTCCCGCCTCCGGCGGAACCCCGGCAGCCTCGGTCGTCTCGGCCTCCCCTGACAAGGTCGTGGTCCTGCTCTTCGTCAACCAGGTCACGGAGAGCACACAGGTGTCGGGCTCGCGGCTGGACCTGAACCGGGTGCGGATGACGATGACGCGCACGGACGAGGGGTGGAAGGTGAGCGCGGTGGACGCGCTCTGATGGCGGGTGGCCGCGGCACCCCGGGCACGACGTCAGGTGTTGATGCTGATGTTGAGGTTGGATGTCAGGCGGTCCGGGGCACGATGCTCACCGCGCGGTAGTCGTACCCGTCCTGCTTGAAGCCGGGAGCCTCCCACACAAGCTCGACCTTCTGTCCGGCCGACAGCGTCCGGAACCCGCCCTTCTGGATGTCGGAGTAGTGCCCCCAGCACCCACCTGGCGTCTCGGGGCAGTCGAGCACGCCCCACCCTTCTTCGTCGTGCCATTCACGGACGGTCGCAGTTGCCATGGGGAGACCCTACGGTCCCGTGGTCCGCGGCGTCGGTGACACCGGGACAGATCGTCAGTACCGGATCTCGATGACGCGCCCTTCCACGTCCACGTCCACCTCGGGGGCCGCTGGAATCCGGCCCGCTATGCCCAGCGCGATCCGGTGCGCCGACCAGGCCGCGGCGGCGGCGTCGAGAACGTCGTCCACGGGAACGCGGTCCGCCTCGCCGAGTTCGTCCGGCAGCACGAGTCCGGCTTCGGCCAGAAGCCGACGACGCGCGTTCTGGCCGCGCCAGCTCTTCTTGGGGTAGGCCGACGGCACGCCACCGGCGAGTTCGCGGAAACACACCTCGGGGTGCACTTCGTGGATCCGTTCATCGGCCAGCCAACACGCCCGAGCCTCCAGCAGCTTCGGAGCCAGCGCCCACGCCTGCCGGCTCAGCCGACGTCCGGTGATCTCATGGCATCGATCTCCGGCCGCCACGTAGTCCGACTCCAGCCAGGCCGACCGAGGCGCCACGAGGAAAACACTGCTGCGCCGCACTCCCAACAGCGCCCGCGCCTTGAGATCCGCGGCCCGCCAGCCCTTCTCGACCAGCCCGAGCGGCATGTCCACCGCGATCGCCGCCACCCCGCCGGCACGCTCGATCAGGACATCGAGCCGGACGTCGACCAGGCTGCCCGTGTACACGCCGTCCCTGAGCCTGATCCCCACCCACCCCTGCTTGCCACAGGCATCGATCCCCAGGACATCCATGCCGCCCGCCTCTCGCGCAGGATACGGGTGGAGGCCCATCGTAGGCGGGGCTACGTACGTCGACGCACGATCCCGTTTGAACCGGTGCGGACCAGGGTCCCGGCGAGACCACCCATACAGAGGGAAGGCCTCTGATCTCCGTTGCCACTGATCAGAAGCCCTAAGCGGCAGACGAGTCGGGCTGTACGCCGGGGAGAGTCGTCGCAGCGCTATGACCTGCGAAAACATTCCAATTGACCGCGCCCACGGCTACTCTGACGGCTACGCAAGCTGGCCCCCTCATCGGAAGTCGCGAGGACGGGGCAGGACGCGGCACGGTTCCCCGTTTACGGAATCAGCCTTCGTGCAGGGGTCGCGGACCTCCACGCCTGCTGCAGATCGGCAGGACCAGCCGCCCTCGTTCCCAAGCATTCCGGGCCGGGAGGCTTCATCGCCATCGGGGCTTCAGACGGTCCGCTCGATGTGCTCAGGTTGTCGGCCGGATCGGCTAGCTTGTTTCGGAGCCGCTTCGACAGCTCCCGACCGAAGGACAGACACAGACGTGCAGACCACGCCGCTCAGCCCCGAGGATCCGGCACAGATCGGCGGCTTCGAGCTGCTGGGCCGGATCGGCCAGGGCGGCATGGGACAGGTGTACCTGGGCGAGTCTCCGGGCGGTGAGCCGGCCGCTGTGAAGATCATCAAGCCGTCGGTCGTCGATTCGACCGCCCGGCTGCGCTTCGCGCAGGAGATCGACATCCTGAAGACGGTCTGGGGCGCGCGGATCGCGCAGCTCCTCGACGCGGACGCGGAGGCGGAACAGCCCTGGCTGGCCACGGAGTACGTGGAGGGTCCGGACCTCGGCAAGCATGTGGTGACCCACGGTCCGCTGCCCGCGCTCCTCGTCCTGTCCCTCGGCGCTACCCTTGCCGAAGGCCTGGGTTATGTGCACAAGCAGGGACTGCTGCACCGGGACCTGAAGCCCGCGAACATCCTGCTGGGCCCGAACGGCCCCAAGATCATCGACTTCGGCCTCGCGGTTTTCGCCGAGTCGAGCGCTTCCCTCACCGCAGCCAACACGGTCGTCGGCACCCCGTCCTGCATGCCGCCCGAGCAGGCCAACGGTGTGAAGCCGCTGACAAGCGCCGTCGACGTGTACGCACTGGGTACGGTTCTGCTGTTCGCCGCGACGGGCCACCTGCCGTACCACGCGAACAACATCCACGTGCTGTTCCACATGGTGACTGATCCGACGACCGCCCCCGATCTGACGGGGGCGCCACCCGAGCTGGTCCCCCTCCTGACGGCCATGCTGTCCCACCACGCTCAGGACCGGCCCACGATCACCGAGGTCGTCCAGCAGTGCCGTGGCCTGGTAGAGGCGCAGGGGCTGAAGCTCGCCCAGGCGCGCCGGCGTCTCACCACCTACACGGCCGCGCCGCCCCAGGATTTCCCGACGCTGCTGTCGGCGCCGGCGCCGGAAGACTCACCTCCTGCTGCCGCCCCCGCTATGGCCGACCCGGCAGCCGAGCCGCGTCATGACGAACCGCCGACCCCACCCGTGGTCGTGGACGGGCCCGCTTCGGATGCCCAGCCCACCATGCATCTCGCCGCGCCACAGCAGACGGCACAGGCCGAGCAACCCGCTCAACCGGTGCCCACGGCCCCGGTGCCTCCGAACGCGGAGCACCAGCAGAGCGCTCCGGACGAGGACGTGCCACGGCGGCCAAGCCCCACCGGTCGGACCCCGGCTCGTTCCCTGCGCCATTCCGCCCAGGCCCGCCGCACCGCCCAGCAGTTGCGCGAGACGTACGCAGCGCGCGCCGCGTTCTGACCACATCCCGCGCACCGCTCCAGGTGCCTCCCCCGGCACGCCCCCCACCGCGCACCATTGACCTGCGGGTCTGCCCCGGTGAAGGTGGTTCACGCGCTTTGCCGCCCATACGGCACAGTGGAGCGGTACAACAGCGTGAGCGGCAGGTCTGCCCCAGCCGGGCGTCGGCCGCAACAACAGCACAGCACGACGGACACGGGAGGCAGCGGGTGACCGCCCAGCAGAGCAGCACCGCACCGGTCGGCCCTCGCCCCGACGGGGAGGACCAGTTTCCGGCAGGCGCGCAGGTCTTCGTGCGCGACGAGGTGTGGCTCGTGCGGAACTCCGTGCGCACCGAGCACGACGGCGCGAAGGTCGACGTCGTGGGCGTGTCCGACTTCGTACGGGACCAGGAGGCCGTGTTCTTCACCGGCCTGGACACGATCGAGCTGATCGACCCCCGCCGGACGAAGCTGGTCCGAGACGAGTCGTCGAACTTCCGCCGTTCCCGTCTCTTCCTGGAGGCGGTCCTGCGAAAGACCGCGTTGCCGCAGTCCGAGCGCCGGCTGGCCCTCGCCGACTCGTTCCTCCTCGACTCCCTCCCCTACCAGCGCCGCCCCGCCGAGCTGGCCCTGTCGGGCCGCAACCTGCGCCCGCGGCTGCTGATCGCCGACGTGGTGGGGCTCGGCAAGACCCTGGAGATCGGTCTGACGCTGGCCGAGCTGATCCGGCGGGGGCGTGGCGAGCGGATCTTGGTGGTCACCCCGCAGCACGTCCTGGAGCAGTTCCAGCACGAGCTGTGGACCCGGTTCGCGATTCCTCTCGTACGGCTGGACTCGGTCGGCATCGAGCGGATCCAGCGGGAGATCCCGGCGGGCCGTAACCCGTTCACGTACTTCAAGCGGGTCATCGTCTCGATCGATACCCTGAAGAACACCGACCAGTACAAGCATCATCTGGAGCGGATCAACTGGGACGCGGTCGTCATCGACGAGTCGCACAACCTGATCAACCGCGGCTCCCTGCGCAACCAGCTCGCGCAGATCCTCGCCCCGCGCACGGACGCCCTGATCCTGGCCTCGGCGACCCCGCACAACGGTGACGCGAAGTCGTTCGCGGAGCTGATCGGCCTCCTCGACCCGGCGGCGATCCGTGATCCGGAGCACTATCGCGCCGAGGACATCGAGCACCTCTTCATCCGCCGTACGAAGATCAGCCCCGAGGTCCGCGAGCAGATGAAGGGCCAGTGGGCGGACCGGGGCCCCTCGCAGTCGGTACGGTGTGCGGCGACACCCGCCGAGGAGAAGATCTTCGAGGAGCTGGCGGCCGTCTGGCTGCCCGGGGAGAACGGCACCTCGGTGAGCGGCGTCCCCCTCTTCCCGTACACGCTGCTCAAGTCGTTCCTGTCCTCGCACGCCGCCCTGAAGGCGACCGTCAGCGCACGTATCAAGACGCTGGAGAAGAAGGACGAACCGACGGCGACCCGCGCCGAACTCGCCGCGCTGCGCACGCTCCAGGAGCTGGTGGCACCGATGGCGGAGGCGGACTCGGCGAAGTTCGCTGCGCTGGTCGAACAGCTGAAGACGATCGGTGTCGGCCCCAAGTCGGACGTGCGGGTGGTGGTCTTCTCCGAGCGGGTGCAGACCCTGGAGTGGCTGCGTACAGCGCTCCCGGCGGCACTCGGTTTCCGGGGCCGGGCGGCCGAGGAGTCGACACGGGTGATGCACGGTGGCCTGTCGGACGAGCAGCAGATGCAGTGCGTGGAGGACTTCGGCCTGGCGGACGCGCCTGTACGCGTCCTGCTGACCGGCGATGTGGCGTCCGAGGGCGTCAACCTGCACCGCCAGTGCCACCAGCTGATCCACTACGACGTGCCGTGGTCGCTCATCCGCATCGAGCAGCGCAACGGCCGTATCGACCGGTACGGGCAGGCGCACCAGCCGCAGTTCCGCGCGCTGATCCTCACCAGTGAGGTGGAGGGCGCGAAGGACGACACGGTGGTTGCGGAGCGGCTGCTGGACCGGGAGGACCAGGCGCACCGGGCACTGGGCACGGCCGAGGCGGTGACCGGCCTGTACCGGGCGGAGGCCGAGGAGAAGTCCCTCATCCAGGATCTGCTGCGCGGCCGTACGGTGGACGAGTCGCTGGACGCGCACCGGGCGGAGGCCGAGGCGGACGCGGCCATGGACGACTTCCTGGCGGACTTCTTCGGTTCGGTGGGTGACGCCGGACCGGGCGCGGAGGACGGCGATCCACAGGACACCGAAGGAATGGGTGCCGGCACGTCCGCACTGGGCAACGCGGCGGTACCCCGGCTGTTCACGTCGACCGCCGAGTTCCTCGACGAGGCGCTGAGCGAGGTGTTCCCCGACGCGACCACCAGCCTGGACCTGCACCGGGACACCGAGTCGGGCCTGCTGTCCTTCCGCCCGCCCACCGACCTGGTGCACCGCCTCAAGGCGCTCCCGCTGGACTACGTACGCGAACAGCGCCTGCGCGAGCGGCTGTTGGTGACCTTCAACCGCCGGCTCGCCGAGCACTCCCTGAAGCGGGCCCGCGAGTCGTCCACGTCCAGCTGGCCGGAGATCTCCCTGCTCACGGATCTGCATCCGGTGGTGGAGTGGCTCACGGACAAGGTCCTGGTACGCCTGGGCCGGCAGGAGGCGCTGATCATCACGGCGGACGTGCCCGAGCCCACGTACCTCGTGCAGGGCGTCTACTCCAACGCGCTGGGCCGTCCGACCGTCGTCAAGTGGATGGGCGTGACGCGGGGCGGCGCGGTCGAGGACGACATGGTCGGCCTGCTGCACCGCTCCGGGGTCGGACCGACCATGGCCAACCCGATGCGCCACAGCGAACCGGCGACGGCGCTGGAGGCCGGCATTCCCGACGCACTGGCCGCCGCCGAGCAATTCCTCGACCGGCACCGCGACGCCTGGGACGAGCCGCTGCGCAAGCCGATCGACGACTACAAGGCCCGCCTGGGCGACTGGGAGCAGCCCACCCTCGCCGGTGAGCGGACGAAGAAGTCCCTCGCCTCGCTCGCGGACTCGCTGCTGACCACCGGCCGTCCCCTGATGCGGGTCCTCGCCGTCCTGGTCCCCGACCCGGAAGCGCCCGCTCCTCCGCCGTCCACGGCCTGAGCCCACACCGCCCACGGCCCGGCCCGCCGCCCCGTCGCCCGCCAGACCTCCCGACCTGAGATTCCCTGAGAAGAGACCGGACATGACGTACGACTCCCTGGTCAACCGAGGAGACTACTTCTCGGCGCACTACCTCGCCGAAGTCCTGCCCAAGGACCTCAAGTCGGGCCTGCTGGCCGCCTGGAAGCAGCGCGAGGACGAGGCGAGGGCGGAGGCCGAGCGGGCGGCCACGGCGGGCGCCGACGGAACGGCCGAAGCGGGCCCGGGAGAACCGGACGCCGACGCCCTGCCGGTCACCCCGCGCGCGGGCCTGCGTGAGCTGCGCCGCCGCTACTTCCGGGCCCGTTCCTCCTTCGCGCTCCCCGAGGACGACGAGGACGGCACTGCGGCCGCCCAGGACACCGAGGACGACACGGCGACGTACGACTCCCCCGCCTGGTGCGAGCGGGTCCGCGCCCTGAACGCGGAGGTGCTGCGGGCGCTCGGCTACGACGCCAAGCCGCGCACGATGACGGTCACGCGCGCCGACCAGCCGTACGAGGTCCGGGTCGCGCACGCCGAGAAGGGCCTGGTCGCGGTCGACTGCGGCTGGGCCGCCGAACCGGACGCCGCACTCGACCCGGAGGGTCCCGGCCGCCTCCTGGAGCCGGTTCCGCTGGACGGCCGCAACACCGTGCCGACGGGCTCGAAGCTCGCCTCGTTCCTCTTCGCCTGCGAGGACGCGCCCCGTTACGTGCTGCTGCTGGTCGGCGGCGTCGTCGTCCTCGCGGACCGGATGGTGTGGGGCGAGGGCCGCTACCTCGCGGTCTCCCTCGACGCCGCCCTCCAGCGCAACGACACCAAGGCGGGCGGCGAACTCGACACGATCGCCGCCCTGTTCGGCGCGGACTCGCTGCGCACGCCGGAAGAGGGCGGCGAGAACCCCCTCGCGGAACTCGTCGGCAAGTCCACCAAGCACGCGGTGGGTGTCTCCAGCGAACTGCGCGACGGTCTGCGGCTGAGCGTCGAGCTGATCGCGGGCGAGGTCCTCGCCCGGCTGCGCGAGCAGGGCGTACGCCCCGAGGACATCGGAGACCTGCCCGACCTCGGCAAGCAGTTGACTCGCGAGTCGCTCCGCTACCTCTACCGCGTCCTGTTCCTCCTCTACGCGGAGGCCCGCCCCGAACTGGGCATCCTGCCCGCCGACTATCCCGAGTACCAGCAGGGCTACGGCCTCGGCCGCCTCGGCGAACTCATCGCCGAGCGTGACCTGGTCGACGAGAAGTCCCGGCAGGGCACGTACCTGTACGAGTCACTGGACCTGCTCTTCCGCAAGGTGCAGGAGGGCTACCGCTCGCGGCGGACGCACGGCCCCGCAGGGGCGGAAGCGGACGGCGTGGAGGCCACCCCCAAGGCCAGCGAGGACGTGGGTCTGCGTTTCGAGCCGCTGCACTCCAAGCTGTTCGAACCGGAATCGATCCGGCTGATCGGCCTCGGCACGATCCCGCACCCCCACGACGACACCGACGACGATGACGACGAGGCCGGCCTTGAGGGCTCAGGCGGCGTCCTGGACACCCGGCTGCGGAACGCCACCCTCTACAAGGTGCTGCGCCTGCTGATGATCACGCGCGGCAAGAAGGGCGAGCGCGGCGGCTTCATCTCGTACGCCCAGCTCGGCATCAACCAGCTGGGGGCCGTGTACGAGGGCCTGATGTCGTACAGCGGGTTCATCGCGGGCGACGAGGAGCTGTACGAGGTCGCGAAGAACGGCGACCCGAAGGACGGTTCCTGGCTGATCCCGAGGTCGAAGGTCGACGACTATCCGGGGAACGTGTTCGTGCACCGCCGTGACGAGGAGACCGGAGAGGACGTCCGCGTCGCCTACGCCCCCGGCTCGTTCGTCTACCGCCTGTCCGGCCGCGACCGCCAGACCTCCGCCTCGTACTACACCCCCGAGTCCCTTACCAAGGTCACGGTCCAGCTGGCCCTCCAGCACCGCCTGGATCAGGACGGCACGACGACCGAGGCGCGCGAGCTGCTCGACTGGAAGATCTGCGAGCCGGCGCTCGGCTCGGGCGCGTTCCTCAACGAGGCCATCAACCAGGTCGCGGCCGAGTACCTGCGCCGCCGCCAGGAGGAGCTGGGCACGCCGATCGACACGGAGAAGTACGCGGTCGAGTTCCAGAAGGCGAAGGCGTACGTCGCCCTGCACAACTCCTACGGCGTCGACCTCAACGAGACGGCCGTGGAACTGGCGGAGGTGTCGCTGTGGCTCAACACCATGCACCCCGGCATGGAGGCCCCATGGTTCGGCCTGCACCTGCGGCGCGGCAACTCCCTGATCGGCGGCCGGCGTGAGGTGTACCCGCCGGAGAAGCTGAAGAAGGCGGCCTGGCTGGGGACGACGCCGGAACGCTTCCCGCTGACGGAGGCGGCGAACGGCCTCCCGGTGACGGTGACCGAGCGCACCACCCGAAGCGGTTCGGTGCAGCGGGTCACCGAGAACGCCGTCCACCACTTCCTCCTCCCCGCGAAGGAGTGGGGCGCGGTCGCCGCCGAGAAGGAGGCGAAGGCGCTGGCCCCGGAGGCGGCGCGGGCGCTGGGCAACTGGCGCAAGATGATCACGCGCACGCCAACCGCCAAGCAGGCGGAACGGCTTCAGGCAGCGGCTCGGCGGGTGGAGTTCCTGTGGGGGCTGGTTGTACGACGCTTGGAGATCTCCGAGCGGGACATCTCGCGCCGGATCGACGTCTGGGGCGCGGAGGACGGTTGGCTTCGGTCGCCTGAGGTCGCGGTACAGCGGGACAAGGTCATCGCTGATTTGACGGCTCCGGACACCCCGTACTGGCGTCTCAAGACGTTGATGGACGCGTGGTGCGCGTTGTGGTTCTGGCCGGTGCAGGAGGCCGGGCTGCTGGACGGTACGGCGGAGGTGTACGAGCGGGGGGCTGAGGTACTTCCTTCGGGTGTTGTGGCGGAGGGGCTGCGGGCTGCGGACGAGTCCGGGGTGCTGATGTCCTGGGAGACGGAGGATCTGTTCGGTGAGATCACGGGGGGCGGCGAGCTGACGGCGGCCTCGGTGGAGCGCCGGCGCGCGGGGCGGCGCAAGGAGGCCATCGGGGGTGCGCGGAAGCGGGCGGTGGTTCCGCTGGCGGGGCTGGACGACTGGCTGGAGTTCGCGGAGGCGCTGATCGGCACGGAGGATGTTCCGGCTGACTCGCTGGTGGCGGAGTTCGGGTCGCTGGCGGAGCTGGAGCCTTATGAGGATGCGCTGCCGGATTTGATGGGCATGGAGCATTTTCAGCAGCTGGAGCTGCGGTTCCCTTGGGCGGGGGTTGCGGGGGATGTGGCGCGGGCGCAGGGGTTCTTCCATTGGGAGTTGGACTTTGCGCAGGTATTTGCCAAGGGTGGGTATGACTTGCAGGTGGGGAATCCGCCTTGGGTTCGGCCGAGATGGGAGGAGGATCTGGTACTTGCGGAGCTAGACCCATGGTTCATGTTGACAGAAAAGCCAAGCCCGGCCGAGTGGAGATTGCGAAAGGAGGAATTGCTGGCAGCAGAATCACCGAGCTTTTTCCTCCAAGAACTCGGAACCAATGCCGGCCTTGTAGACGCCCTGGTCGCAAAGTCGATGTATCCGTCCCTGACAGGGACGCAACCAGACCGCTATCGCGCCTTCATGTGCCAGACCTGGAAACACCAACGCAAGAACTCCACGTCAGGCCTAATCCACCCCGACACTCACTTCACCGGAACAAACGAAAGAACACTAAGAGAAGAGGCTTATCGCCACCTGAGGTCACACGCGCGATTTCAGAACGGGGCCAACTGGGCTTTTGAAGACCTGAACCGAAATCAGGAATTCGGCCTTCACGTGTACGGGAATCCGGGAGAAATCAATTTCACTCACCTAAGCGAACTCTACGGGACCGAAGTGCTGACCGACTCCCTAACACACGATGGCAGTGGATCGGATCCAGGAATCAGGTACGGCGACAAGTGGGACACCCGACCTCACGCAAATCGAGTGATCCAAGTAAATCTGGATCTCCTCACAGAATGGAACAGGCTATTCGACACCGAAGACCTACCCCCAGAGCAAACCCCTCTCCTTTATCCAGTCCTAAGATCAGAAAAAGGTGCTATTTCAGCGATTTCCAATTTTCCGACTCGCCTGAGCGAATACGATCCATCAATCACACGCGGGTACGACGAGGCGAACGGGAAGAAGGCAGGGTATATCGAGTGGAGGTCCCAACCTTCGGAATCATGGAACGATGTCGTGCTGCAGGGGCCACACATCGGCATTGGCAATCCACTCAACGCCGAACCTAACATTCCATGCCGCAACAGAAACGATTACAAGACGCTCAACCCGATCGAAATCGCTGCCGATCAGACACCCGCCACCAATTACGTACGGGCCTGCTCTGTAGAGGATTTCAAGTCCGCCCAAGACAAATGGAACGGAGTATCGTACACATCCTATTTCCGCCTCGCTTGGAGAGAAATGATCCCTCCGAGCAACGAAAGGAGTCTTTTCGCCGCCATAATCCCTCCCGGACCATCCCACATCCTTACAGTTCAGTCAATGTCCATGGACAACGAAAGACTGATGGCGCTGACTGCGGGATTCTGGGCGTCGATTCCTCTTGACTACGTCCTTCGAATCACTGGTAGGAAACATCTACAACGAAGCGACGCACTGAAGATGCCCTCTCCGATCGAAGAGCACCCTTTGGCTCACCCACTTCTGGTGCGGACGCTACGCCTAAATTGCCTTACGAACGCATACGCCCCCCTATGGAAGAGCCTTTACCACCCAACCTGGGCCGGATACGAAGCTTGGTCCTACGATGCCTGGCCACATCTCAAAACACTGGCTGGTCACCTTACGTCCGAGTGGAACCACGAAACTCCATTCCGCACCGAGCACGAGCGTCGCGCGGCCCTCGTTGAACTTGACGCACTGGTTTCGGTGTGGCTAGGGATCACATCAGACGAACTTTCCGCACTCTGTAGGACACGGTATCCGCAACTAAGCGAGCGCGAAGAAGCCATGTATTTCGACGTCAATGGTCGAAAGATCGCGCGCAACCACAATACTTACGGCTACGGCCAAACCAAGGAGACATACCCCGCCCTCATGGCACACCTGGAATCCCCCGACACCGCGCCACCTCCGGAGGGATACGCCCCCCCCTTCTATAAAGCCGACCGTGAAGCCGAGATGCGGGGTGCTCACGCACATTTCCAAGCGCGGCTGGATGCCGAGATTGCCGCAGGGCGGTGGACTCCGCCCCAACCAGCAGTCGGTGGGCGTGGCGTGCCGGTGGATGGCTAACCGTCAGTGGCGTGTGCCGACGCCACGCCTGCCGCACCCCATCCCACGCCTCCCGATAGGTTCCGTCCATGCCAGGACAGTTGCTCGAACTGCACGTGGAGAACTTCCGGAGTCTGCGGGACGTGACCATCCCGTTAGGTCCGCTGACGGTTCTCGTCGGTGCGAACGGTGTCGGTAAGTCGAACGTCCTCAAGGTGTTCGACCTGCTCGCCGACATCATCCGTACCGACCTCGAACCCGCCCTCGAATCCCGGGGCGGGTTCGACCAGGTCGCGTTCTGGGGCGGGCCCAAGCCGCCGACCACCCTCCGGATCCGACTCAAGGCCACCTGGACCACCCACTCCAGCCCCAACGCCCCCGACGAGTACGACCTCAAGGTCCGGCGCTACTCGGCGCCCAGCAACAAGGACAGCGGCCGTTACCGACTCACCCGCAGCGAGAGCTTCCAGTTCAAGCGGACGCGAGGGCGAGGCCGCCGCATCACCGTGTCGGGCGAGCGCGCCACAGTGGTCGACACCCGGCCGAGCAGCGGTCTTGAGGACAGCAGCGAGTTCGGTATCCAGCGACTCAGCAGCGGTCTGTCCACCCTCCCCCGCTTGACCAGTACCGAGGGTGGAACCGAGGTGGCCCGGGTGGCCCACCAACTCTCCTCGTTCCGCGTATTCGACGTGAACGTCGACGCGGCTCGCCGTCCTTCCCGCGTCGACTACGACGACCTGTCATCCGACGCGGACAACCTGGCCGCCTTCCTGTACGCGCTCCACACGGGCGACGACGACCTCTGGAACCGGCTGGTCGACGACGCCCGTTCCGTCCTTCCGCAACTGCTGGACATCGAATTCGTCCACATCGGAGGCCGGGCAGATCAGGTCACTGTCATCCTTCGTGAGCGCGGGCTGCGGCAGCCCACCCCCCTCGCCGACGCCTCTTACGGGACCGTCCGCCTCCTCGGTCTCCTGGCCCTGCTCCACGACCCCACACCTCCCGCACTCACGTGCGTCGAGGAGATCGACCACGGTCTTCACCCCCAAGCGCTGAGGTTGATCGTCGAGCGCTTGAGGGAAGCCAGCGAAAGGACCCAGTTCATCGTCGCCACGCACTCCCCCGCACTCACCGACCGACTCCTGCCCGGAGAGATCGTGATCTGCGAGCGGGACGACGAGGGAGCCTCGCTCATCCCCGCGATCAGCACGGACGACGTGAGTGCGATCGTCGAGGAGAGCGGAGACCTGCCGCTCGGTGAGCTGTGGTTCTCAGGTGTTCTCGGAGGCGACCTGACGGGAGACGAGCTGTAGTGGCCGGGAGCAGAGGCCCTCAGGGGCGCGGCGTCATCGTGCTGGCCGGCGAGGACTCCAACGACTGCCGGATCGTCGCCGAGATCATCAAGCAGCACCATCCGGACCTGGGCAGCGCCCGCCTGGTCGAGATCAGCGACAAAACCCGCCTCAAGACGGCCACCGGGCCCGACCTCGCGGCCCGCGTCCGCACCATCGTCGGCAAAGCGAAGGGCCGCGCGCTCCGGGCGAAGGGCCCACTCGTCGGCCTGGTGATCCACGAAGACCTGGACGGCTACACGGACACCGAGTACACCCGTGTCCGCGCGAACGTCGCCGGAGCACTCTCCCGCGAAAGCCCCTGTAACTCGGCGTTGGCGCTTGCCGCTTGGGAGTCGGAGGCATGGCTCTTACTCTTCCCGGACGCCTTCCCGGCTGTCCGGCCCAACTGGAAGGTTCCCGCGCAGCTCCGAGGCCGCGACACCGGAACCATCAAGAGTCCCAAGGAAGACCTGAAGCGCAAACTCGGTTCCCCGGCGTTCCGGGAGTGCGACGGGCCCAAGGTCGCCGAGCAGGCCCGATCGCTTGGCCTACTGGCCTCGGGCCCGACCGGCACCAACCGCTCCTACAAGGACTTCGTCCACGAACTCGGCCAGTGGTCCGCAGTTTCCGTCCCAAGTCCGCGCCGCAGGTGAGCCGTTCACAACCTGCCCTACAGCTCAGTTCATCTGGTCTACGGCGTACCCAACGAACATAGCCCAGGCATCCGGGCCAACAGCCAGTCCAGCATGGGCCGTGTCCTTGGAGTCCCGCACATGGATCGAGTGGGGGCAGGTGGCCACCTCTACGCACTCCCCGCCAGCTCCACTGCTGTAGCTGCTCTTGATCCAAACAAGATCAGGTACAGCACCTTCAGGCATCGCGGTCGTCATGTCGCTCCAAGAAGCTTCTCTACAAAGGTCAGCGAATCGTGCGGAGTCATCCCCTGTGCTCGCAGGATGCCGTACTGCTCCTCGAACTCGCGAACTGCACGTCGCTCCGTATGCAGGCGGCTGTCCTGGTGCGCCTCCACGTAAGCGATCCTGCGCCCTTCCCTCGTCTCAATCAAGGTGAAGGGCCCGCCAAGCGCCGCGTGTGACTCGCGGCACGTCGGCATCACCTGGATCTCCACGTTTCTCGACTGACCAACCAAGAGAATTTGCTCCAGTTGTCCCTGCATCACAGAGCGGCCTCCGAGAGGCCGGCGGAGCATGGTCTCCTCGATAACGAAGCTGATTGTGGGCATGGGCCGCCGGAAGAGGATCTCCTGCCGGACGAGGCGAGCAGCAACCCGTTGCTCGATGGTGTCCTCATCCAGCAAAGGACGCCACATCCCGAACACTGCCCGCGCGTACTCCTTCGTCTGCAACAACCCCGGTACAGCCTGGTTCGCGTACACATGCAGCTCAACCGCCTCAGCCTCCAACCGAGCCGCATCCCGAAAGAACGCCGGATACTGAGCCCTCGCCACCTCCTCCTTCATCTCCTGGAGAACCCCGCCCGCGTCCAGCAGCCCGTCCGCCACATCGATGAACCGAGGCGGCGGTACCCGCCTCCCCTGTTCGAACGCCGCGATCGTGGAAGCCGAGTAGCCGGTCCGCGAACCGAACTCGGCCCGCTCCAGCCCCGCCCGCAGCCGGAAGCGTTTCAACTGCCGTCCGAACACCCGGAGGATGCCCGAGTCCGGCTCGGGCGGTCCCGGAGACTCCGTCCCGACATCCGAGCCCATGCCCGCAGCCGCGGTTCCGTCCGGCTCCCCTGCCAGTTCGCTCACCCGCTCGCTCACCTCCACCGCCCGTACCGATCAACGAACACCGTAGAAAGCACACGCTGACCACGCCGCCGAAGCTCGAAATTTCACCCGCACAAGCGTTCAGGCGGCCGAGTGGACCGCTCCGGCCTTGCCGCGGTCATGGCGTTCCCTGCAATCGCGGCACAATGCGCGGGGATCATGCGTACGGATCGCGCGTTCGCAGCCGTCGCAGGTGACCAGCGGCGCCCGCTGTGCTGCGGGCGTCGCCGCCGTCGCCGTACGGAGAGGCTCCGTCGGCAATGGCGGCGGAAGAAGGGTCGTCAGGCGGTATTCGACGAAGCTCGCCGGGTGGCGGATGGGGTCGCCCTCGGGCGGCAGGCCCGCAGTGAGCGTGCGGGTGATCTGGTCCGGCGTCGCGGCACGGCCGAGCCAGATCTCGACGGCGGGCACGAGCCGCCGGATGTCCCGTTCGGACAGCAACAGCCGGGTGTCGGCGAGCCGTAGACGCGCGAGCAGGTCAGCCGCCGGACCGGTGGGCAGGGTGGCGGGTTCCGCGGCAGCACGCCTCGTACGTACGGAAGCCGGCACCGAGACCTCCACCGGCGCCGGAACAGCCACCGGCCCCGGCGCAGACAGAACTTCAGGCGAGGGCCCGGCTGTCGCCGGGGCCACGACGCTCAAGTCACCACCGTGCACCGAGGCACCTACAACAGCCCCCGGATGATCGAGAAAGAACGTGCGCGTGGAGATACGGCCACCCCCGAGCGGCACCCGCCTCCGGACGAGATACCCGGCCGCCTCCAGTTCCCGCAGGGCCCTGCCGATTGTCACCTCGCCCTCCGGGAACCGCATGGTCAGCGCCTTGATGGTGACCGAGGCGCCATCGGGCAGGGACTGGATGTGGACGCCGATACCGATCGCCGTCGCGGAGAGGCGGGGGTGCTGGGCGAGGTGGTTACCGACGACCGTGTAGCGCTCGGTGTGGCGGTGCCGTACGTGGAAAACTCCGGAGCGGGGCGCGTCCGGCGGGAGTTCCGGAGGCACGGGAGCCGACTGCCGCTCGGGCGACGGGTGCGCGGGCAGGGCCGCGTTAGACTGCGGGTCAGCCATCGGGAAGCCATCATCTTCCTGGTTGGTCAGGCCCTCGCCGGGATTGCCGTCCTGCCGGGGGCCGTTCTCTGTCTGTGGTTGTGTGCGGCGACCGTACCCCACCCGCCCGACGAGCCGACGTTTCCATCACCCGAACGAGTGGCGCCCCAACTCGCGGGCGCCCAGGCCGGGTTTGGTGGGGGTCGGTAGTTACCCTAAGGGCTTTCAAGAACATCGCGCACCACCGCGTCGCGGAACCCCGCGCCCCGGTGCCGAGCTGGGTAAACAACCGACCACTGGGCCACCCGACTGTCCCTCGACATCCGCCGTCACCGCCCTCGGCCCAGGCGTCCCGTCAACGCGGGTTCAAGGCGCGCCTGGCCGCGTTGATGACGCCGTGGGCGTCAGCCCCGTACACCGCCGACTCACTGAGAGTGCTCCAGACCAGACCATTGCGTACAACGCGATGTTGTCGGCGTTGTCCAACCACATCTCGGATTGGGCACACACCCAGAGGAACAAGCCAGGTCCTCCGGACGGCTGCCCGCCTCCACCTGGTGGATTCGGGCTCGACGACCGGACGTCGAACCGTAGACTTCGGCGGCGAACGCCGACGAGGACTGGCCGTCGCGCGCTCTTGGGGGAGGACATCGCATGCAGAACCCTTCGGACTCATCGGACTCGATGGAGATCGCCGAGCCTGAGGAGAACGGCCGGAGCGATACCGCCGACTCACCTGTCGTGGACGATCCGACACCCGACTCGGACATCGACTCAGAGACGGCATCGACGGTCCTGGTAGAGGTGCTGCCAGGTATTGCCGTCGTCTGCGGCGCTGAGGTTCCGGCGGAACTGAAGCCCGATCTGCTCGACTTCGGGATCGTGTCGGCCGCCGACCGCAAGCAGATCTCCACGGTCCTGGCCGCGATCGGGAACACGGCGACCGTGGCCGGCAATCTCGGCAACGCACTCGCCAGCGTGCAGGGGCTCTACAGACTCAGCGCCGCAACACAGGCCTGGCTGAATGCCGGTGCAGCGCTCGCCGTCAAGGACGGCGCGAACCTCGGAGCGGTGTTCGCCAACGGAAAGATAGTCCACCAGGCCCGCCTCCTGCCCGTGGCTTCCGTGAGTGCGGCGCAGAACGCCGCATCGATCGGGCCGGTGTTGGCCATGGTCGCCCTTCAGATGCAGCTGAATGAGGTCACGGACCTTGTCAGGATCAACATCGCGCTGACGAGCCAGGTACTCACAGACATTCGCAACGAGCAGTGGACCGAACTGACGGGGCTCGTCGCCACCATCGATCGCGCGGTCGACCAGGCGCGGGAGATCGAGTCGGTCCCCGCCTCCTTGTGGGACAACGTCGCGGGTAGTGAAGCGTCGCTGCGTAAGCAGCTCGACCTGTACCGGCTGAACGTCCGCGGCCACGTCAGGCAGATCGATCGGGCCGACGCGGGTCGCCGACGCGAGTATCTCCAGATGAACGCCGAGGCAATCGTCTTCGACGCCAACGCCCTGCTGTCCTCCCTCAAGGCATGGACCGGGTATCAGGCACTCCGCGCCGGCAGGGCGAGGGCCGCTGGACGCGACGACGCTGACGAGGCGCGGCTCGTCGACGTGATCGCGCGCGACACTCGCGCGGAGCTCGACTCCGCTCTCACCGAAGCGACGAGCCTCGCCGACTCGCTGACGCGGCAGCTGCGCATCATCGCCGAGCTGCCCGGACGCGACACTCTGCCACTGCCGGGGAAGCGGAAGGAGTCGATCGCAGCCCGCCAGGCTTCCGCCCTTCTGTTGAAGGCGATCGAGCCCCTTGCCGATGCGCTCCATCCGCCGGCCCCTCCGCTGGAGGCTCCGGGCGTCGTCTGCGCACCCACGTCCCTGGATCTCGAGCCGCACCTTCGCATCCTGCGATGGTTCCTCGAGGACGGTGAGACCTTGCGTGTCCTCGGCTTCCCCGATCAGCTCGATGCTCTCGGTCCCCTTTCCGCGATCCTCGGCGGAGCGAAGGAGAAACTGGCCGCCGGGAGGGACAAGATGGCGGCAAAGACGCTGGTCGCCGTCACGGATCGCCGCATCATCACGACCAAGTCGAACGCGTTCCTTGAACAAGGCGAGATCCGTCAAGTCATCCCGATCGACCAAGTGCGATACGTCAGAACCGCGACCACCCAGGACAAGAGCGCACGCTTGGCGATCGACCTCATCACACGCGACGAGAACATCCGCTGGCTCTTCCAGGCAGACCTGGACGCCATTCAAGTGGACGCGCTCGCCGCCGTGCTCGCCGAGTCGATGACGATCCCTGACGTCGAACGCGATGAGCTGCAACGGCGGCGCCACGTACCCATCGAGGCGTGAGGGAAGGGCGAGAGTACGGACCCGACGTCTCAGGAACCGACTGGATCCGAGGCCACTGCCGACAATGGCGAGTAGCTCTCCGAGCCAATCGACCGTGGTTGTGGTTGTTTTGGCGGCGACCGTACCCCACTCGCACCGCCGACCGAAGCTCCCATCGCTCGCATGGAGCGGCCATCGCTCCCGCTGGTGCTGAGAACATGGGTGTGCCTCATGAAGCAGCCCGCACGCCCCTGCCGACCTCGGTCAACCGCGCCTGCACGTGGCACCCGTTCGCATGTCCCTGCACATCGCCCCGGGGTCACGGCCTCCGCGTGATGCGCTCATCGTCCATGGTCACGATATGTACGAGGCCGTTTGGATTGTCAGACCGCGCAGATAGCCTAACGGCGTGTACGACATGACGGACCCGGTGGCCGTTCGCAGGGCGGCGAAAGTCGCTGAACAAGAGCGCCTGAGACGTGCGCGTGAACGCAAGGAGAGCCAGGACTCCTCGGGCGTGAGCGGATTCGTACAGCGCAAGTGGCGTTGGCTTGGCGTCGGCGGCAGCGAGGCGGTCGAAGCCGTGATGTCCATGGTCACGGAAGCAGCGTCCGCCGCCGGAATGCCCGAGGCGGAGCGCGCCGTACTCGCTCAGGCCCTCGAAGGGGATCCGGACCGCGAAAACCTGTTGCCCGCGGTACGCGTGGGGCTGAGCCTCCTGCCGCCGGAGTCGGTGCTCGGCCATCTGCGGAACATCTGGGCCAACGGTGTGCGATGGCTCAACGAGGCGGGCCTGGAGCGGTGCAGGCTGTTGTGTTCGTCGGCACCCAGCCTGGACCTGGTCACCAAGCGTTCCCATGCGGTCTCGGGCGGACCCGCCTTCAGCCTCTTCGCGACCGCGGCCACGCGCGGGGCGATACCCATGCCGAACCGCCATCTCGACGAGCTTCTCCCGTGGGCGCCCCTCTCCGTCATCGACGATCTGATCGAACACGGTGGCCTCATGCCCGAGGACGCTCCCTGGACGAGACGGAACGCGGAGGAAGGCCTCTACCTGCAGGCGCGTCTCGCCCCCGCGAAGGTCTCCGGCGAGCAGGCCGAGCGCCTCGAATGGCAGGCGTATCTGCGGCGGCGGTCCTTCCTCCAGGGTGAAACCCTCGTCCGACAGGAACCGGACGACGTGTGGGACCTGCTGTATGACGTCGTCATGGACGGCGACGTGACGGCCGTCAGCGCACTCGACGCGGCTCTGCCCCGGAGCCAGCAGATCGAGCTCCGCGACCTCAAGTCGGGTGCGCTGTCCGGGCAGTGGCCGCTGAGCATGACCGAGGACCAAGGGCTGTGGCTGCTGATGGCAGCCCTGTGGCGCCCAAGGAACCTGGTCGACGCCGGGCGGAGTCCGTTCTACGCTCTCGTCGCCCTGAACCGCGCCTACGACCTCGTGAAGACCGGTGACCTGGAGGCGGCGGCCGAGCAGGCTCGCTCCCTTACTCGGGACAGTGTGAGCAGCCGCAAGGTTCCGGCGGACCTGGTACAGGAGGCCCTCGCCCTCGCGGCGTACGTGGCCGTGGCGCAGAGCGAACGGCACGAATCGCCCGCCGGACGGGACAGGCTTCTCGACTCCGCCGAGGAGTACGCCGGTAAGGCCGCCGCGCAGGGAGGAGCCGTAGCCGAACGCAACCTCAGGCTCTTTCGCGCCTGGCGGGGGACGAAAAGGAACGACCGTGGTCCGTTCAACAATCCCTTCCTCGACATCGGCCTCGATCACGGCGCTGACGGGTGGGAGGAACGCTGCCGGGACATCTTCCGGGAGCGCGAAGGTGACGCCAGGGCCCAGTCAGACCTGAACATGGCCGAGGAACGCATCCGGGGCGCGCAGCGCGGCGAGGCGGGCTGGGACGTCTTCTATCAGTTGCCGCTCGACCGGTCGCGATACGTCATGCCCTCCCAGGTGCCGAACCATCTGGTGCCCCCGCTGGAGGCCCTGCCACGCCGGACTCCGGTCACCAGTGGCGGCGAGCTGGAAGCCATCCGTGCCCGTGCCGCCGTCGAGCTGCTCGACGACTTCCGGACCACCGCCCCACACCTCGACCGCCACAGTTCCGCCCCATGACCGCGCCGTAGTCCTGACCAACCGTCCGAGCCGAACGAAGCCGAGCAGCACTGATGCCTCCGAAGAAGAAGACTCCGAAGAGACAGCGAGCACATCGCCCGTGTCCCGCGTGCGGCCAGACGCAACCCGGGACACAGGGCGCGCCGCCACCGCACAAACCCGGAGGTCTGAAACGCCGCCGGGCGCAGCACACGGACACCAAGGTCAAGCCCGGGGAGACAGGTGTCGTCGAAGCTCCTCCTGCTCCCGATCCGATCGACGCGATGACGGTCATCAAAGGGGTGGCGGCCCGCGTGCCGGAGGCACTGGAGGCCGCCGGGGCCGACGAGGTGCCCCCGGCCGGCGCGCTCACCGCGGCGGTGCGCAGGGCGGTCCTGGACGAGTTCCGCACCCGCGCCCAGTTCGCCGGTCGTCTCGCCGAGATCGACGCGCTGCTCTGGTCCCGGGCGGGAGAGAGCCGCGAGACCGTCGAGGGCGCGATGACGGCGCACTTGCGGGAACTGCGGCTGCTGCGGGTGACAAAACCCGAGGAGAGCGACCGGTTCGTGGTGACGGAGGGCGAGGGAGACGCCTTCGAGCTGCTGAGTCCGGCGTATGTGGATGAGTTGACAGGAAAGGTCATTCTCGCGGGGCAGCTCCGGCGCATCGCCGGGCCCGCGGGTGTGAGGGCGGGGGAGGAAGCATGACGGCTGCCGGAATCGACTTCGGTACCACCAACTCGGTCGCGGCCCAGTGGAACGGCGAATACGTCGAGGTCCTGGAGATCGGCGGGCAGGGCCTGGACGCCAACTGGAGGCGCGAGGGGTTCGAGCTGCTCTACCCGTCGGTCGTCGGCACGAGTTCCCTGCGGCCGGGCACCTTGTTCGGGTGGGAGGCGAAACTCCGCTCCGAGCAGGCCGTCGAGGCATGCAAGCGGATGCTACGCGAGGAACCCTTCGTCACGCTGGGCGGTGCGCGGTTCGCCGCGACCACGGCTGCCGCCGGCGTCTTCCACGCCATCGCGGGCGCGGCGGAGGAGGAGGCGGCCACCGAGATCCGCGAGGCCGTGATCACCGTGCCCGCCAACGCGACCGGCGCGGCCCGTTTCCGGACCCGCGAGGCTGCGCGTGCCGCGGGCCTCACGGTCCGCACGCTGCTGAACGAGCCGACGGCCGCGGCGATCGCGTACGCGCACGAGATGGAGGTCGACGGGGAGTTCCTGGTCTTCGACTGGGGTGGCGGCACCATGGACGCCACCCTCCTGCTGCATGACGACGGGTTCTTCGACGAGAAGGCGAGCCGGGGCGTCAACCGCCTCGGCGGTCTGGAGATCGACGCCCGGCTGCGCCGCATGGTCCTCGACCGCGCACCCGCGCGAGGGCGTTGGAGCGATTCCGAGAAGCGGATGTTCGCCCTGGAGATCGAGCGGGCCAAGATCCTCCTCTCCCAGCAGGAATCGGTGCGCGTCCAGACGCCCGACGGCGTCACCGTCGAGATCGGGCAAGGGGAGTTCTCCGAGGCCATCCAGGACCTCATCAGCCAGGCCCTCGACCCGGTGGAGGAATGCCTGGAGCAGGCTCGTATCGACCCGCGGGACCTCACCGCGGTGCTGATGATCGGTGGCAGCAGCCAGATCCCGGCGGTGCGCGCCGCGGTCTCGGAGGCGCTCGACTGCGAACTCGTGGACACAGCCCTGTGCGACCCGATGACAGCCGTGGCCGAAGGGGCGGCCATCAGCGCCGCCGCCATGGACGGCGAGCTGAAGAGCATCATCCGGGTGGTCAACACGCACGCCCTGGGCACGATCACCAAGGACCGCGAGGGCAAGCGGAACTTCAGCGCCATCATCGACCGGAACCAGCGCCTGCCGCAGCAGCGCGTGAAGTCGTACGAGCCCACGAAGGACAACGTCTCCCAGCTGACCGTTGAGGTCTGGGAGGGCGACCCCGACCGCGAGGTCGGCCACCCGGACAACGCCAAACTCACCGACCTCGTCCTGACCTACCCCCGCCGCTGCACAGTCGAAGACGGTGTCTTCGACCTGGAGTACACCTACAGCAAGGAAGGCCTGCTGACCGTCAGGGCGACCTTGCAAAAGACTGGCGAGGTGGTCCTCGACGGCGAGGTGAAGGTTTTCGGGGACGGGCACGTCCTGCCGGAGGTGAAGAAGGAGCTCGATCGACTGCTCGCCCTCGCCCCGGCCGCCCGGCCCGCGACCACCCCGACCCATCCCCAGCAGGTCCGGCCCCAACGCCAGGGCAGCAACGGGGCGCCCAAGCCCGCCCCGCCTCGTTCCGCGCTCCAGTCGGCCAGCGCGAACACAGCCGCGCCGGCGCTCGTGATCGACGGATCCAACCTCGCCTGGAACGGACGCCCGCCGCGTGCAGCGGGCGGAAAGCCGAGCTTCGCGGCATTGCAGGCGGCTGTCCGATCGCTGCGGTTCAAGCACCCCGATAGCGACATCCACGTGGTGGTCGACGCCACCCTGCGCCACGACGTATCCGCCGAGGAGAAGCCCCTTGTGGAGGCAGCCATCGCCGACGGCACCGTCGTACAGCCTCCGGCCGGGACCGAGGGGCGGGGCGACGCCCTGGTGATCAGCATTGCCGAGGAGGTCAGCGGAGTCATCATCTCGAACGACAACTTCGCGCCCTTCCAGAGGGCGAATCCGTGGCTGAGGGTCGCTGGACGGGTCATGGGGGCGACTCACTCACAGGGAGTGTGGGTGTTCAACCGTCGCGTACCCAATCCGGCGCCGTCTGCCCAGCGAAGGTGACACGCTCGGCTCCATCCGCGCGGACGAGAACACGCTTAGGCAGACAGAGACATGGAGATTGCGCCCTGGCGCCGACGTACGCACGCGTCGTCCGGGGCGACCGGACGGGGTTGGGGGGGACCGCCATGGAGAGCATGAGACTGTCGGTCGTCACGGTAGTCGCGTTACTTTTCTCCACCGGCTGCTCGGCTCAGCCGAGCACCGGCCAGGCGCAGAGCAACGTCTGTCCGCCCGTCGCGTCCGATGTCTCAGCTACTCCCACGCGCGCTTCCGGGCCCGTACGTCAGGTCGAGCTGGGGGACGTACGGTGCTCGGACAAGGACTCGGGCATGAGCGCCGTGGACATCACGGTGAAGAACACCGGCACGGGCGAAGCCAACTACTACGTCACCGTAGAGTTCCTCGACTCCGAGCAGGGCTCGCTCGCCACTGTGTACACCTACTTCGGCCACGTGAGCGCCTCGGCGACCATGTCGAGGACGGCCTACGGGGTACTGCCGACCGACGGCCGCGGGCTGGCCGTCCGCCTCGTCGAGGTGAAGCGTGAGGCCGTTCCGACGAAAGCCCCCGCAAGTGCTCTGGACACGGCGGTGGACCTCTTCGTGGAACAGGGCCTCGTACCGGCCGGCACTCCGTACGGGGATTGCCCGGACACCGCACCCCAGGCCTATTGGATCGGTGACCGAGGAAACTGCTGGACCGCCGTCAAGGCCTTGCCACCACTGCCCGCCACATCAGCTCCACAACCGACCCTCCCAGTTCCGACGCCCACGCCCGCGCTCCCCGGGACCGTTTGCCGCGATGGCTGGGTCTCCGGCTCCACCGGCCGCGGAACCTGCTCCCACCATGGCGGTATCGGCCGCTGAGTTCGGCCGGGGCTACGGGTGGAATGCAGGGCGCTGGCCGTAGTCGATCAGCTACTGTACGGACACGTTCGATTCATGGGCGGCATGCACGTATGCGGAGGGGCACATCTTGGTCGGCAGCGCTCCCGTACCTGAGCCGGAACAGTCGTCACCGAAGTCCGCGTCCACAGTGTCCTCGGCACCGCGGAACGACGAACCGCTCGTCGAGCTGACCGACACCGGAGTCAGTGCCGGCATCGAAGCGGAAGACCTTGGTCCGAGCCACCGGGCGCCATTCGACCCGGAGCTGATCGACGTCTATCCGCGCGCAACGACCATCGATCTGATGCTTCAGCGCCTCAAGCGAGGGCTCATCGATCTACAACCCGACTTTCAGCGACGCTCCGGCATCTGGAACGAGACGGCGCAGAGCAGACTGATCGAGTCCCTCCTGCTGCGTATCGCGCTACCCACGATCTATGTGGCGGAGGAGGCCGACGACTCGTGGACCGTCGTGGACGGGGTGCAGCGACTCACCACCATCGTCCGGTTCATCAAGCCCGAGGCCGCCGGGCTGGAACCGCTGGTGCTGAGGAACCTGGAGTATCTGGACTACAACGGCAAGACGTTCGAGGACCTACCGGGGCGCATGCAGACCCGCATCCTGGAGACCGAGTTGTCCTTGCTGCTCATCCGGAAGGGCACCCCCGAGGAGGCCCGGTTCAACATCTTCACGCGGATCAACACCGGAGGGCTGCCCCTCTCCCAGCAGGAGCTGCGGCACGCGCTCATTCCAGGTCAGGCGCGAGATCTCCTGGCCCGGCTCGCCGAGAGTCCCTTCTTTCTCAGCGCGACTGCAGGCAGCGTCTCCCCCAGCCGCATGGTGGAGCGTGAGCTGTGCCTGCGTTTCCTCGCGTTCTGGCTGACTCCACCAGGTCGATACGTCACTCAGGACTTCGACGGCTTCCTGCGCGCGGCGATGCACCACATCAACAGCCTGACTCCCGCCGAGCTGGAGGACCTGGAAGCCCACTTCTACCTCGCCATGGTCGACAGCGAGCGGGTCTTCGGGGACCAGGCGTTCCGCAAGCAGTTCGACACATCGGTTCGGCGCTATCCGATCAACAAGGCACTCTTCGAGGTGCAAGCCGTGACCCTGGCCCAGTGCACACCGGAAGAAACCAAGGTGCTGTCCGAACGCGCGGACACCGTCGCAGTGAAGTTCCAGAGGCTGATGGACGACCCGGCGTTCTACGACGCCATCTCCTCGGGCACCGGTGACGCCAACAAGGTCAACTACCGCTTCCAGTCCATGAAGGACCTGTTCCGCGAGGTGTTGGAGTCCACGAATGCTTGAGACACTCACTCTCACGAACTTCAAGGCGTTCGCCCACCAGGAGCTCCGTCTGGCCCCGTTCACCCTGCTCACCGGACTCAACTCCTCCGGCAAGAGTTCTGTACTCCAGTCCCTGGCACTGCTGCGGCAGTCGTACGAGTCCGGTGACCTTGCGCCGGTCGGCGGCGGCGAGGCTGGGCTGCTGCTCAACGAGGAGCTGGTCCAGCTCGGCATCGGACAGGACGTACGACACGAGTCGTACGACGAGACAGGTCCGCACATCACGCTCGGGGTGCGCGGCGACGGAGCTTCCATCCAGTGGAGCGCCCTCTACGAGCGGGAAGCCGACCATCTGAAGCTGCTGTCGGACAAGGGCGGGGACAGGGACGGCCGGGATCATGCCGGTCTGCTTCCGACCCTGTTCGGGCCGGGCTTCCAGTACCTGAAGGCCGACCGCGTCTCACCCCAAGTCAGCTACCCGCGCTCGCACCACGCCGTGTCCACGCGCGGTTTCCTCGGCGCGCATGGTGAGCACACCGTGAACTACCTGCGTGCCCACCAGGACGATCCGGTCGAGGCCCCCGCGCTCCTCGTCCCCGACGCGGCGTCCGCCACTCTGCTCGGTCAGACAGAAGCCTGGATGCAGAAGCTCTGCCCCGGGGTGAGCCTTGAAGCGGCCGGCATCGACGGAACCGACACGGTCCGGCTCAGCTACCGCTTCGGCTCCGGAGTCTCCCAGTCCAACCGCTACCGCCCCACCAACGTCGGCTTCGGACTCACGTACGTCCTGCCGATCGTCGTGGCCTGTCTGTCGGCCAAGCCTGGGACGCTGATCCTGCTGGAGAACCCAGAGGCGCACCTGCATCCGCAGGGCCAGACCTGGATGGCGTACCTGACAAGCGCGGCGGCGGCGAGCGGGGCGCAGATCGTGATGGAGACGCACAGCGACCACGTACTCAACGGCCTGCGGCTACGGGTCAAGCAGGAGCTCCTGAGCGCCGACGCGACCGCCGTGCACTACTTCCGTCGCAAGGATCAGACCTCGGAGGTCGTCAGCCCGGTCATCGGGCCGGACGGGCGGCTCTCCGAGTGGCCCGAGGGCTTCTTCGACGAGTGGGAGAACTCCCTCGACCAACTGCTCGACTGAGCTGCAGCACGGAGTCATTGAAGCGCCCCGGGGGGTCGGGGTGATCGGTGCAGAGCGAGAATGGGGTGGGGTGTGCCGCTGCACGTGTTTCTCAACGAACAGTCCTGTGCGTCCGATTGCGGAGCGGACGAAGTCTCGGAGGGCATGCGCACCTTCGTGGGCGTGCTGAGGCGGTTACAGCGTCTGCGCGGCATCAGCCTCGCTACGCAGAATCCCTTCGACGAGACAGAACTCGCACGAGGTTATTACTACGCGCAGTGGCGCAATGACGCCCGCAACAAGGAAGAAGCTCTCTACTTCCAGCGAATGCGCGACCGCTGTGTCTCCTTCACAGCGGCTCTGCACGCGGCGGCGATGGAGGAGCGGGACGACATATGGCACCGCTTCAAGGGAGTCGACGTCCATGGACTTCGCGCGGCCTTGATGGCGGACGGACTCGCCCTCAGCCTCCCGCTGGCCCCGGAGTGGGACACCGCCTGGCTGGATCTGGACATCGAGGAGCTGTCCGAGGGTCCCGAGCCAGGAGACGTCGTCGCCGACGAGTACACGGACCAGGTCCGGCACACCTCCCGGAAGGCACACCTCGCCGAACACGAGGAGTGGATCCTCCGGGAAGGACTGGACCGCGTCTCCAGTGGAGCCGAACTCTGGGCGGGACGAGCAGACTTCTTCCCCCACCTCCAATTTCTCGACCGGGTGAAGGACGATCTGGAAAACCTCGACCCACGGTGGTTCAAGGGAGCCCGCCAGTTGCTGCGACAGCTTGAGGCCACCGCGGCTCAGTGGGACCCGGCTTCTCCCACCGGGCCGCACTGGGAGGCCCCGAACATCAGAGGCGAGCACGAGAACGCCCGCAAGGACCGGATGTGGGAGGACAACGGCAAGGACGAGTGTTTCCAGTTGCACGGAAACCTCAACCGAGGCGCCGGCCGCATCTACTTCCGGCTCGTTCACGACGAGAAGGCCATCCGCATCGCCCACATCGGGCGCCACCTCTGAAACAGACACTCCCGCCCCTCCCCAACCGACAAAGGCGCAGGTGACATGACTGATTCCACCGCCGGCCCCGCAGAGACGCAGTCCCGCGCCCGCTACCTCCTGGACGGACGACGGGTGACACTCACCGACCTCCTCAGCGCCGGGCTGCTCACAGAAGGCGAGCACCTGAAGTTCGTACGGCCCCGGATGGGCGAGTCGCACGACGCCACGGTCACGCCCCGGGGATGGATCCGGCTGGCGGACGGCGAGGAGTTCCGCTCGCCCTCCAAGGCGGCCACGGTCGCTGTCGGGTACGGGACGTTCGACGGGTGGGAGGCGTGGCAGGTGGACGACGGCAGATTCCTGACGCAGTTGCGCCAGGAGTTGCTGGACCGGGCCGCCGAGGAGACCGAGCCCACGGAACCGGAGGAGGAGCGACAGACATCGCTGTCGCCCAGCGAACGCCATGCCCGACTGAAGAAGGCACGTGAGTCGGCCGAGGCAGGCAGCCCGTTCACCCTCACCGTGCAGGAGCTGCTGGGCTGGTGGGGTGCGACCGGCCGGGGACTGGTCAATGAACAGATCGAGGCCGACCTCGCCAACCACAGCCTCATCACCTCGCCCGAGTTCGACAAGGTCCCCCTGACCGCCACGGTCCAGCTGGTCAAGGCTGCGGAAGAGGATGCCGAGGACATTCCTCTCGCCGGGTCCTCAGCGCCCCTCACAGCGTCGGTCGGCACGTCCGAAGAACAGGAGTCACGCGAGACCGGGCTCACCGTAGGCACCCTGCCCTCCGCCCTCGGCGGTGTCGTCAGCGTGAAGCCGACCGCCACCTTCGAGGAGGTCATCACGCTGATGGTGCTCCACGACTTCTCGCAGCTCCCCGTCCTAGCCGGTCCGCACAACCTGCGGGGATCCGTCTCGTGGAAGTCGATAGCGCGTGCCCGGCACGCCGACCCCGGCGCCCATCTCTCCCAGGCCATCGTGGACGCCCGGGACGTACGCTACGACCACGACCTGATCGATGTCCTTCCCACACTGGCCGAACACGACTTCGTCCTCGTCCGTGACCAGCGGAACGCCATCGCCGGCATCGTCACCGCCGCCGACGTGGCCCAGGCCTACGGCGAACTGGCCGGACACTTCCTCCTGATCGGTGAGATGGACCGCAGGCTGCGGCAGGTCATCGCGGGCGCCTTCACCCTGCCCGAGGTCACAAAACTCTGCGACCCGAAGGGAGAACGCATCACCTCCTTCGGCGACATGAGCGTCGGCGACTACAAACGCGTACTGGAGAACCCCGACCTGTGGCAGCAACTGGGATGGCCACTCGACCGCAAGGTGTTCATCGACCGGCTTGAGGAGATCCGCAGGATCCGCAACAACGTCATGCATTTCAACAGCAGCGATCCCCTGCCGAAGGACGACGTGGACAAGATCCGCAACCTCAACAAGCTGCTGCGGGAGTACGGGGAGTAAATCCTGGGCCCTGCTGCCGCACACCGCCGCCTACACGCCACACGCCGTCGCCTACGGCGGCTCGCTGTGTGCGCGTCGGCACTGGGCACATCCGTGTGCGCCCGGCAGCGTAGGCGCCATGAACAGGAAGCACTCACCCACCTCCATGACGGCGGCCGCAACACGCGACGCGGCAGAAGTGGGCTCCACGACCGCCGAGTTCACGATGCGCTTCAGCTCCACTCCGCGCGGCGCCCGCCTCGCCCGCCGCCTGGTCGCGGACCGGCTCGACGCGTGGGGCCACCCTCATACGTCCACCGCCAACGAGACACTGACCCTCATCACGGCTGAGCTGGCCGCCAACGCCGTACGCCACGGGTACGTACAAGGACGCGACTTCGAGGTGCGACTCGTCGCTACCGGCGAGACGCTGTGCGTGGAGGTCTCCGACACGCGTGCGGAGCGCGTGCCACCGCTCTCCCCGCGCGAGGCTCCCGGTGACGCCGAGACCGGTCGTGGGCTGATGCTCGTAGCCACTCTGGCCGACCGGTGGGGCATCGAGCCCCGGGCGATGGGCCCCGGGAAGACCGTGTGGGCCGAGACGGGCTGTCCCCCTCACCAGCCGCTTGCCCGCCCTCGGGATGCCGCGATGACTCGCGTACTCTCCGTGCATGGTTTACGTCATAGCGCTCAGCGAGAAGGAACTTGACCGTATTGACATGGACTTACGGCTGAAGCGGTCCATCACCAAGACTGTCGCCGCCGAGTCCTTGCCGAATGGTTCCGAGCCGCAGATCACTCTGCTCGTCAGACGGTCGTCCGTGGCCGGGCCGGCTCCGCTGGTTTGGCTGGGGGTCGTACGACAGCCACGCGGAGAGAAGGTGGCCGCAGTCGACTCCCGGGTCAACGTGGAACTGCTACGAGAGTGCCCCGTCTCGGTCTCGTTACAGGCCATCGAAGCGAAATTGCCCCTTGATGTCCGCAACGTGATCCTTACCGCTTCGGGCCGGGAATTCACCATCCTCGACGACGTTGCGTCCGAAGCTCTCCTTTCGGCCCTCGCCCAGCACCATGAGAAGCTGCGCCAACTGCTCGACTTTCTGGGTGAGGCCGCCGAGCCAGAACGCCTCGATCCGCTGAGTCGGGCCGAGGACGCCTCTTGGCAGGAGCAACTCGAAGCTGCCCGGCTGGCTATGGCAACCGTGGGGATTCCGCCTGCTCGGCTTGCCGCGTGGCGCCGTCCGACCGATCGCCACGCGCCAGCTCTGGCTGGTCTGATCGCCGAACCCTATGAACCGTCGCTACTCGACTACGACATGCATCACTTCTTCGACGGGGACGACGTCTTCCAGTCCATGGGACCTCCGTATGTCGGCGGCTCTCTCGGCTCCGCCTTTCGATGCGATATCCAAGTCTTCGAACACCTCGGCCGCCGAATCGAAATCGCGAACGTCAACGCATCACCGGTCGAAACTCGCCTCGGCACCGACCTGATTTTCTACCACGAGCCGACGCAAAGCTTCGTGCTGGTGCAGTACAAGCGTCTGCCGCACGAGGCCGGAAACCGCTGGATTCGCGTTGACAAGAAACTGCTGAGTCAGCTGGACCGACTGGAGCGCGTGGCCGCCCTCAGCCGCCCAGCGGGCCTTCCCCACGAATGGCGGCTCGGCCCTGATCCATGCTTTGTGAAGCTCTCCTACTGGCCCCTAAAGGAAACCATCGACCCAGGCCCCTCGCCCGGCATGTATCTGCCCGTACCGTACGTGCGGCTACTGCTGGAAGACGACGTCACACGGGGCCCCAACGGCGGACGGCTGCTCGGGTACCCCCAGATCGACCGGTATCTGACGAACACCGAGTTCACCACGCTCATCAAGAATGGATTGGTGGGCACCGTCGGCACAACTATCGAGGAACTCGCAGCAATCGGTGCGCAACGGGCCGAGGAGGACCGGATGTCCGTAGTCGTCGCCGTCGAGAGGGCCACGGGCCCACTGCGCGAGACGGTCAAGGAGCGGCACAAGCGCAACCACGCTCAGGGGTACGACAAGGCGCTCGCCAACCGCTTGCGCAGGCAGCGTCGTTACGCACCCATGCCCGGTCAGCAGACGTTCCCCGAAGCATAGGGCTTGGCAGTCTCGGGGCGGTCCGACTCGGCTAGGCTCGATTCGGCTCGGGAACGCTCACAGGCCAAGGCTCCGCACCACGAACTGCATGTGCTGGATGTTGCCCACCTTGTTCCACGTCGAGTGGTTACCGGTGCTGACTGAGCCTTCGGTCCGGTCGCGCAACCACCTCTCTCCTGTTCCCGCCTCCACGCCCCGGAAGTCCGCGAGCCTGGTGAGACAGCGCGCTGCCTCCCGGTTGGCGTCGTCGTACTGCCTGCCGTGCGGCACCTTGGACAGGTGGTAGGAGCGGGCGGTGGTGTAGCGGAGGATGCCCCACGGCGGGCCTCCTCCGCGCGCGGGCGGCGTCTGGGTGACGTACGTGGCGGGGTGGATTCCGTAGTCGCCGTAGCGGAGTCGGGGGAGGTACGGGCGTTCGCCGTGCTGGATCTCGTGCCAGGTTTCCCAGTCCGTGCGCGGGGCCTCGTACGGGACGCCTTCCCGGAAGTCGGCCGGCGGTTCGGGGAAGCCGCCCGCCACCACGCTCACGGTGCGCCACGAGGTGAGCGGGATCAGGGAGTCCAGGGCGCGCAGCGCCTCCTTGGCGGCTTCGGGGCGGTCGGGCAGGACCGTGCAGAGGTCGAGGAAGAGGGCGGCCGGGTGGTTCGCGGGAAGCCGGTCCAGCAACTCGCGGACGTCCGAGGCCGTGCCGTCGTTCCACTCGCCGGGGAGACGCACGCGGATACCGAGTACGTCCTCGCGTCGCCGAGCCACGGCGAGGGCGAGTGACTGCTGCGCGACGGGGCGTCCGGGTCCGGTTACGGGCCGCAGGTTGCGGTGGTCCCACCAGTCGAGGGTGAGAGCCTCGGCCAGGACCGCGGCTTCGGTGGCGTCGGCGAACGGCGCGTCCAGCCACGCGGATCCGTGGCGCTGTGCGGCGGTGACGTCGTCGGCGTCCTTGCCGATCCGTTCGGCCAGCGGCTTCGGCAGCATGCCGGGGCGGGGAGGCAGTGTCCACAGGGGAGCGACCCAGCGCTGTACGTCCGGCGTCAGCTCACGGTAGGCGGCCGTGGCGTGCGGCCGGGTCGGCAGGACGGGAACGTACAGCGGTACGGACATGGCGTCCCCCTCGGCGCTGCCCGTGCACGGTGTTTTCCTTGTTTTCCTTCAGGGTGAAACCATTGGCCGGGGCCGGAAAGGGCGCCAATCAGCCATCGGTTCGCGGCTGGGCACGTCCGATGCGGCAGCGGGCCGGCGCCGGATCACCCGGACCGGGTGTACCCGTCCCCTCACACACTGTCCGACCTGCGCTATACGGTTGATCCGCACCACACGAGGCGACCGTTGCCACGCGCGCGTCTCGGGATCCACGGACGAAGGGGAGCGTCGTGAAGCCCACTCTGGCCGCCGCGCAGCTGCGGGGCAGTCTGACGCAGTACCTCACGACGACCTACGCGCTGGCCGACGACGACACCCGGCGGGCGCTGGAGCGGTTTCTGGGGGACCCGGAGTCGGGGATCTTCCGGGGACCGTATCTGCGGATCAGGACGCCGTTCCACAAGGCGGACGACGGGTGGGAACGGCATCTGGAGTGGCGGCCCGGGTTCGCACCGTGGCGGCACCAGGCCAAGGCATGGCAGCGGCTCAGCACGCTGGGCGGCAGGGAGGCCGAGCCGACGCTCGTGACGACCGGCACGGGTTCCGGCAAGACGGAGTCGTTCCTGGTGCCGGTGCTCGACCACTGCCGACGGCAGAAGGCGCTCGGGCGGCGCGGTGTGAAGGCGGTACTCCTGTATCCGATGAACGCGCTGGCCACCGACCAGGCGGGCCGCATCAGCGACTACCTGACCGCGACCGACCTCGCCCAGGTGACCGCGGGTCTGTACATCGGCGACCGGCCGGACACCGACTTCCGGCGGGTCCTGACCCGGCGCGAGGAGATGCGTGTCTCCCCGCCGGACGTGCTGATCACCAACTACAAGATGCTGGACCTGCTCCTGCAGCGCGGTGAGGACCGGGCCCTGTGGGAGGGCGCGGACGTCGCGTACGTGGTGCTGGACGAGTTCCACACCTACGACGGCGCGCAGGGCACTGACGTGGCCATGCTGCTGCGCCGGCTGGCGACGGCGGTCGGCGCGACGCGGCCGGACCGTCCGCTGGGGCGGATCTGCCCCGTGGCGACCTCCGCGACGCTCGGCGCGGGGAGGGCGGGCACGTCGGCCGGGGGCATCCTGGACGTGGCGGCGCAGGTGTTCGGCATGCCGTTCACGGCGGACGCGGTCATCGGCGAGGAGCGGATGACCGCCGAGGAGTTCACCGGCGAGGTCGACTACGCGCTTCCCGAGCCGCCCACTCCGCAGGAGGTCGTCGCGGTGTCGGGCGGCGTCGGCGTGGAGGCGAAGCCGGACCTGCTGGACCTGGACGGGCTCGCCGCCCGCATGCTGGGGCGGCAGGGCCTCGACGCGTTTCGTATCGGCCGTCTGTTGAAGCGGCACGACTTCACGCAGGGCGTGCTCGCGCTGCTCGACGGCGAGCCGCTGGACGAGTGGGGCCTACGGGACCGGCTCGCGCGCTTCGGATACGCCTGGGGGCGCACCGCCCGGGAGAATCCGCAGCTGGTGCTGCAAGCCCTGTCCCGTTTCGTGGCCCTGCTCTCCGCCGCCCGGGACCCCGACTCCGACGAACGGCGTCCGCGTCCGCTGCTGCACGTGGAGGCCCATCTCTGGGTGCGGCCGGTGACGCGTGTGCTGCGAGGGGTAGGTCGGACACCGGAGTTCCGCTGGTACCAGGACGACCGCACGCAGGCGCGGCGCGCTGCCCTGGCCGCGGCTCCCCCCTCGGACGAGGAAGACGGGTCCTCCTCGGGCAACGGGTTCTCGGGCGGGGCGAACCGGCCGCAGCCCCTGGCAGGCACGGATACGGCGGTGCGGCCCGCGCAGGTGCATCTGCCCGCCGTCTACTGCCGCGCGTGCGGGCGATCCGGCTGGGCCGCGCTGTCCCCGGAGTCCGATCCGCAGCAGCTCGTCATGGCACAGGACCGGATCTGGCGGGCCGGCGTCGGCCGTGACAAGCGCCGCATCCGCTACTTCATCTCTGCGACAGAGCCCGAGCGACGCCAGGCACTCGACGCGCTGACCGGGCGACTGCCCGCGGGCAGCGGCGTCGATCCGCTCTCCGTGGTGGTACTCGACGGGGCGCAGGGCACCTACCGGCTACCGACGGCGGGAGACGACGGAGACCTGGTGGACGCCTGGTTCGCGCTCGCGCTGCTCGACAAGAAGACCGCCGACAAGGCGGCAAGGGACGACCGCTGTCCGGCGTGCAACACCGACAACAGCATCCGGTTCCTCGGTACGGCACAGGCGGCGTTGGCCTCGGCCACGGTCACCCAGCTCTTCACGGGCGGGGACATCGCGCTGGTACCGGAGGAACGCAAGACGCTGCTGTTCAACGACTCGACGCAGGACGCCGCGCACCGCGCCGGGTACGTCGCCAACGCCTCGTACAAGTTCTCCCTGAGGTCACTGCTCGCGCACAACCTCGACGACTCGGGGGCGCCGACAGCGCTCAACGACCTGATCGGCAACGTACTCGACTCGGTGGACGACCCCGAGGCGCTGGCCGCCGTCGTACCGCCGGATCTGCACGACGAGCCGGGCGTCGACCGGGTGTTGTCGGGGCGCGGTACCGGCGACGCCCGTACCTGGCGGCTGATCGGTGAACGGCTGGCGTTCGCAACGGTCATGGAGTTCGGGCTGCGGTCACGGCTCGGTCGCACCCTGGAGCTCACGCGGACGGCCGCCGCCGAGGTCGTCGTTGAGAACCCCGAGCGGGTCACCGACCTCGCCCGTGATCTGCACCTCGCGCTGCCGGGCCAGATGGTGATGACGGGCGGACTCCCGACACCTGAGCGGTATCTCGCCTATGTGCGTGGCCTTCTGGAGCGGCTGCGGCTGCGCGGCGCGGTCCGGCACCGGTGGCTGGAGCAGTGGATGCGGGAGGCTGGTGCCGACCGGTTCCTCATCAGTGGGCGGCGACCGGACGGCATGCCCGCGTTCCCGGAAGGGGTCGCCCCGCCGAGGTTTCTGCTGGACGGCCAGAAGGACAGGACAGAGTTCGACGTGGTCACCGGTCGACAGGCCTGGTTCCAGGACTGGACCCGCCGCTGTCTGGGACTGGACGCCGTCGGGGCCACCGAGTACCTCCGCCGGCTGCTGCCCGCCCTGGCCGACGAGCACGTGCTCAGCGTGCGGACGGCAAAGGACCGCACCACACGCGTCTACGGTCTCCAGCCCGGCCACATCCAGGTACGGCTGCTGGACGACTCGATCGTCAACAAGGCGTTCGTGGCGTGCGAGGACTGCGGCTGGCAGCAGGTCGTGCCCCCGGAGCGGCGTACTCGCTGGTACGGCCATCCGTGCCCGCGCTACCGGTGCAAGGGCTACCTGACACCGCCGCAACCAGGAATGCGCCTCTCGGCACCGTCCGAACCGGACGGCGTCAGCGGGGGCGTCACGGGGGCGGGCTTCGGTGCTCCGCAGGAGCGGGACTACACAAACGACTACTACCGGCGGCTCTACCTGACCGGTGGCACCTTCCGTGTCGTGACGGCCGAGCACACCGGCATGCTGACCCGTGCGCAGCGCGAGCAAGTCGAGCGGACCTTCCGCGCCGGCACGCACTACACCGACCCGAACGTTCTGTCCTGCACTCCCACGCTGGAACTCGGCATCGACATCGGCGACCTATCGGCCGTCCTGATCGGGTCGCTGCCGAAGGGGCCCGCGAACTATGTGCAGCAGTCGGGCCGCGCGGGACGTAAGACGGGCAACGCGCTGGTCGTCGCGTTCGGCGGACGCCGGGCTCGGGACCTGTACTACCTGGACCAGCCGCGAGAGATGATCGCGGGCGACATCGTGCCGCCGGGCTGCTATCTGTCGGCGGTGGAGATCCTGCGCCGCCAGTACACCGCGTGGCTCCTGGACCTCGCCGCGCGGGGCGGGCTCAGGACCGCGGACGGCGAGCAGTTGCAGCCGGTGCCCCGGCTGGCGTCCGCTCTCTTCGGAACGACGGGTTGGTGCCAGGACCTCGCGGATGCCGCACAGACGTATGGGGCGACACTCGTCGAGCAGTTCCTGGCCCTGTTCCCCGAGGGCGGGTCCCCCGTGCAGGGCCCAGGTGACTCCCCCTCGCGGGACGGTGACGACGCCGGGGTGTCCGCGCACGCCGCCGACGCACTCCGGGAGTACGCGAACGGCGGCATCGTGCGCGCGCTCCAGGAGGCGGAGGAGGACTGGACGGGACGGCGAGAGGAGCTGCGGCGCAGGATCGCCGCGATCGACGAGGCGGTCGACGCGCTTGCCCGCACGGACGAGATCCAGGACCGCGAACGGCGGGAACTGCTCGCCGAACGCCGCAGCACCGGCGATCTGTTGCGGGACCTGAGCCGGACCAGCGCACACGGCACGCTCGTCGAGCTGGGTCTCTTGCCGAACTACAGCCTGGCCGACACCACGACGCAGCTGGAGGCCACGCTGTACTGGTCCGAGGTCCCCTCGGACACCGACGAGACCGTCCAGACGCCCGGCGGTACCGAGGCGCCCAGGGAACACCGCACCCCCGCCGGTACACCTCGCGTCTACCGCAGCGAGACCCGCGACTACGAGCGCTCCCGCAAGATCGCCCTCACCGAACTCGCCCCGGGCAACAGCTTCTACGTCAACGGCTACAAGCACGTGGTACGCGCCCTCGACATCGGCAGCCCGGAACGCCGGGCCTGGTCGGTGTGGCGGCTGTGCCCGGCCTGCGGGTACGTGCGCACACGCGACGCACAGACCGACACCTCACCCTGTCCGCGCTGCGACGGACGTGAGATCGCGGACGCGGGGTGTGTCCAGTACGTGCTCCAGCCGCGTCGGGTCGTGGCGCGCGACAAGCGGGACGACGCACGGGTGCGCGACGACCGCGACGAGCGCGCCCGCCGGCAGTACGCGGTCCTCACCACCGTGGACATCGACCCCGCGCACCTGGCGACCGGTTCCTGGCGGCACGACACGGCGACCTTCGGCGTGGACTTCTCCCGCCGAGCCGTCATCAGAACGCTAAACCTGGGACTCGACCGGCAGGACGGCAGCTCCACGGTTCCGCTGGCGGGCGAGGACGTCCGGATCAACCCGTTCTACGTCTGCACGAGTTGCGGCGGCGCGACGGCGGACGGCCGGCCGGTCGTCGACCAGTCGCAGCACGCGCTGACCGAATCGGGGGCCGCTGCCACGAAGGGGAGCGCCCACCATCTGCTGTGGTGCCCCCGGCGACGCACTCAGGGCTCCGGGCACGGCGAGAGGCGAGGGACGGGTCAGGACGTACCGCTGCTACTGGCTCACGAGTTGACCACGGAAGCCGTACGCATTCTGCTGCCCGCCTCCGTGACACGGGCCCGGGAGCGGCTCGCCTCGTTCACCGCGGCGCTGTTCGCCGGTATCGCGGCGCGCTACGGCGGCGACCCCGACCACATCGAGATCGCCGCGGCCTCAATGCCGGACAGTCCGGAACAGCTCGGCTCCGACTTCCCGCGGCGCTTCCTCGTCGTCTACGACCGGCTGCCCGGCGGCACCGGCTATCTGCACCGGCTGGCATCCGCGGCCGGGTTCCGGGAGGTGCTGCTGAAGGCACGCGAGGTCATCGAAAACTGCCCCTGCCAGCAGAAGGAGTTGGACGGCTGCCACCAGTGCCTCCTGCGCAGGGTGCCCCCGTCGGACTACGACCGGGTCTCCCGCCGCGAAGTCCAGTCCATGCTGGACGAACTGCTGGGAGCCGATGGCGAACGCTGGCGGACCTCACCGGTCTCGACGACCCGCCAGATCCCGCTGGAACAGCAGGCGGAGAGCGACCTGGAGGTCATGTTCGTCGACACGCTGGAGGAGTGGGCCAAGCAGCCGGAGTCCCGTGCGGCGGCGGACACTTACACCACCCCGGCGGGCACCCGGGCGCTGGATCTGCGGCTGACGACCGGCGACGGAGCGACCGTGAGCTGGCGGGTTTCGCAGCAGCGCGTCCTGGACGGCACCCGACCCGACGTGCTCTTCGAGCGGCTCGACGCTCCCGGACCACGGCTCGCCGTCTATCTGGACGGATACCGGTATCACGCGAGCCCCGAGCACAACCGTCTCGCGGACGACGCGACGAAACGGGCCCGGCTGCGGGCCGACGGGCTGAGGGTGTTCCAACTGACGTACTACGACGTCAAGGAGTGGCGACTCCGCGTCCGCGACACCGGCTATGCCGGAGTCGCCCCCGTCGATCCGGTGTGGATGCCGTACGACCGGACGGCGCAGGACCGGGCGCGCTCCTACTACGCCCAGACCCGGGGTGGGCTGCCCGGAGAGCTGTCGGAGACCGTCTGGGTCAACCCGGCCGAGCTGCTGCTCGCCTACCTTCGTGACCCTGACGCGCGACGGTGGCACCATCGCGCCGAAGCCACCGTGGCCGGGCTCATCGGCGCACCTGGCCTGCGCGACGCACCGGTCGGGGCGGAAGCGGCCGGCCGAGCCATCGAGGCGGCGTTGCGCGACGAGGTCGTGGACGAGCCGAAGGGGCCTTTGCGTGTCCTCGCGTCGACGGACAGGTCCGGATGCCGCCTCGTCCTGGTCGCCGACGTGCGGCACCGGCCCCCGACCTGGACGGGGCTGACACTCCTGGACGACAGCGCCCAAGCCGTCGCGGAGGAAAAGACCCACAAAAGGCGTTGGCAGGCCTGGCTGTACTGGAGCAACGTGCTGCAGTTCCTGGAGCACGGCGGGGGCGACAGCGCCCAGCTCACCACCACGCTGCTCGACGGCTTCACCGCCGACGTGCTGACCGTGACCGGTGGCCAGGGGTGGCTGCCCTCAACGCGGGTCACGCCAGTCGTCAACGGCGAGCCTCAGCGGGCACCGGACAGCCTGCCACCGGTTGCCGTGACCGCCGGACTGCCTGCGGTGCCGGCGAGAACGACCGAGGAACCGCCGTCCGACACCCGCCCCCTGCGGGACGGCGCCTGGGACGCGGTACTGGAGTACGTGGACCCCGACGAAGCCGGCCTGGCCGAACTGGCTCACGCGCTCGCCGAACTGGGCGTTCCCGCGCCTGAGGACGGCTTCGAACTCGACGAACACGGATGGCAGGCCGAACTGGCCTGGCCGGACGCCCGGCTCGGCGTGGTGCTGGCGCCACAAGGGACGCCCGAGGAGCCGGATCACGAGGCGCAGGACCGTGACCGTGCCTTCGCCGCCGCCCATTGGGACGTACGTCCGGCGGGCGAATGGACCGCGGAGGAGATCGCCGGACGCCTCGGCGACGCTGCCGCGCGGACAAGCGGCGGCAGTCCTACGGGAGCGGGGCGGCCGGAAGCCGGCACGACCAGGAACGACAAGAACGAGAACGAAAACGGGGAGTTGGCATGACGAGGACCGGGGGCGTGACGCTGCGCCTGCTCGACAAGGCGGACAAGGAGATCCTCCGGCTCCCGCGCACGGTCAAGGGCGCGCTGTTCGACTTCCAGCACAAGTTCAAGGAGAACCCGCGGACCCCGGGGCTCAAGCTGAAGCAGCTCAAGGGCGACAGCCGCATCTGGTCCGCTCGGATCAACGACGAGTACCGCGCCCTCCTGCTCAGACTGGCCGAAGACGACTGGCTCATCGTCTCGGTCAAGCACCGCAAGGAGGTCTACGACCGGCTGGCGTACGGAATCAACACCGTCACCGGTGGTATCGAGTACGTCGACCTCCAGGTGGTGGAGGACAGCGTGCTGCGGCGCATCCCTCCGCAGGAGCCACCGACCGCCGCCCCGGCCGTTCCAGCCCCCTCCGCCGAAGCCCACCCCCGCACTCCCGAGCCGCTGTTCGCCGCCTGGACCGACGGGCAGCTGATCGAACTGGGCGTGGCCGAGCCCCTGGTTCCGGTCATCCGCTCACTCACCACCGATGAACAGCTCCTCGGTCTGATCGAGTACGCGCCGCAGCTCACCGGCGAAGTCCTGCTCGCGCTCTACGACGGAAAGCCCTTCGAAGAGGTACTGGACGAGGTCACCGCCCCCGTCGCCGCTCCGGAGCCTGTCGACACCGAGGACTTCCAGACGGCAGCCGAACGGCCGGCCACCGTTGTCACCACGTCCGACGACGCGCTGCGCGAGGCCCTGGAGGCAGGGGACTTCGGCCGTTGGAAGGTCTTCCTCCACCCTGCTCAGTCCAAGCTGGTCGAGCGCCGCTACTCCGGTCCCGCACGGGTCGGTGGCGGCCCAGGCACCGGGAAGACCATCGTCGCCCTGCACCGCGTCCGCCACCTCGTGTCCCAGCTGCCGTCCGGTCACAGCAAGCCGGTGCTGCTGACCACCTACAACAAGAATCTCGCTGCCGACCTACGCTCCCGCCTCCTGGAACTGGGCGGTGAGCAGTTGCTGTCGCGGGTGGAGGTGAGCCACGTCGACCAGCTTGCGCTACGCGTCGTGAGGGAAGCCGAACCCGGCAGCCGCAAGCAGACCATCGACGACAGCCAGGCCGTACGGGAATGGCGTGCGATGCTCGACGAACTCGGCGAGAGCGGCTGGGACGCGGAGTTCCTGCACGACGAGTGGACGCAGGTGATCCTCGGGCAGGCCGTCGGTACCCGCACTGACTACTTCCGGGCCCGCCGGGCCGGACGCGGCAAGAACATCGGCCGGGCCGAAAGGGCAACCATCTGGCAGCTCGCCGAACGCTTCACGCAGCGTCTGGACCGGCTCGGACGCCAGACGTGGGACCAGGTCGCCGAACGGGCCGCCCGTCTGGAGATAGGGCGCGAGCAGCGCATCCGCGCCATCGACCGGCAGCGGGAGGACGCGGGCGGTCTGGACAACGTCCACCTCCAGGACGGCTCGGGCGGCTGGCTCCGCTACCGGTACCGGCACATCGTGGTCGACGAGGCCCAGGACCTGCGCCCCGCTCACTGGAAGATGCTGCGCGCCATGACAGCGCGCGACTCGGATGACCTGTTTCTGGTGGGTGACACCCATCAGCGCATCTACAAGAACCAGGTGACGCTGGGCAGCCTCGGTATCAACATCCGGGGCCGGTCCGCGAAGCTCAGCCTCAGTTATCGGACAACACGGCAGATCCTGCGCTCCGCGCTGGAGGTGCTGGGCGAGGAGACGTACGACGACCTCGACGGGAACTCGGAGACCCTCGCCGGATACCGTTCCGTGCTCAGCGGCAGCGCACCCGGCATGCACCCGTGCACGGACTGGCAGGCGGAACGCGAGGCGATCGCCGCGCACATCCTGGCCTGGGACGCCCACCCGGACGAGCGGATCGCACACGAGCAGATCGCCATCTGCGTTCCCACCAATGTGATGGCCAGTGAGCTGGGAAACACACTCGGGGAACACGGCATCCGGGCCCTGGAGATCGGCGCCGACGGCGCCCGGGGCGAGCCCGGAGTCCACATCGGGACCATGTTCCGGTTCAAAGGGTTGGAGTACCAGCGCATGATCATCGCCGGGGTCAGCGACGGCCTGGTCCCCCGCGAGCAGGTCAACCGATTGCGTCAGCTGGACCCAGCCCGCTACCGGAGGGAACTCCAGCGGGCTCGATCCCTGTTGTTCGTGGCGGTGACCCGGGCACGCGACAGCCTCGACATCTTCTGGCACGGCACCCCGAGCCCGTTCCTGCGTCGTCTGCCATCCTGAGCGGCGAGCAGCAGCGGAAAATCTCAAGGATTTGACACTGGCCGGGCTGCAAGGCGCGGAGAATCACCGCAACCCAGTGATCAGGACGAGTGCCCGCAATGGCTACCTTCGTGGCTACGCTCGTAGCCGTGAGGTCCGGTTTGAGCCGGTACGGACCGGGGTTCGACCAAGCTCGCGACTCGGCAAGAAAGGGCACCTGACCAGTATGTTCCCTGGTCATGGGCCCTTGGCGGCAGACGAGTCGGGCTGTACGCCGGGTTCTGTTCCGAGGGGTCCTCACGAACCCCCCGGCGACGGCCATCCATCTACGACCGGCGTTGCCGCCGGCCTCCTGCGGTCTACCCGCGGACTCGGGCGGGCAGCCCTCGAACGTCCGCGCAGAAACACCGGGGTGTTTCCTCTTGACCTTGCTCCGGGTGGGGTTTACCTAGCTGCTCAGGTCACCCTGAGCACTGGTGGTCTCTTACACCACCGTTTCACCCTTACCGAGGACCGAGGCCCCCGGCGGTCTGCTTTCTGTGGCACTGTCCCGCGGGTCACCCCGGGTGGCCGTTAGCCACCACCCTGCCCTGTGGAGCCCGGACGTTCCTCGGGAAGCTCCCTGGGGAGCTCCACGCGGCCGTCCGCCCGGCTCGTCTGCCGTGTGGACCATGTTACCGGCCCGGGCGGGGCGGCCGTCGCCAGGACCGAGCCGGCGAGGGTCAGGAGGAAGGCGGCCGGCACGCCGGGCGTCAGGGACTCGTCCCAGGAACACCGCGCCCGCCGCCACCTTGATCAGCAGATACGGGATGCCACACCCGCCGGAACCAGAGAGTGAGGTGCTCAGAGAAAGTCCGTCGTGTCCAGGTCGAAGGCGAAGGGCTCCGGGAGGTCGAGGGGTTTGCCGAGAGGGCGCGTGCAGTGCTCTCGGTAGTCGTCCCTCTCCGGGCTGCTGAAGAGCGTGACCGACGAGGCCTCGCGGTCGACGAGCAGGTAGAGCGGGATGCCGCCGCGGGCGTAGCAGCGGCGCTTGGCCTCGCGGTCGGCCTTGGGCTTGGTCGACGTCACCTCCAGGACCATGGCGACCCCGTCGCAGGGCATCCAGGAGTCGGCGCCCCGGTAGAGCCGCAGCTTCGTGGGAGCGAAGGTACCGTCCGGGATCACGTGGTCCTTCGGGCAGCCGCCTCCGCTCTGCAGCTTCAGCCCCTTGTTTCCGGAGAAGTCCATGTCGGTCCGGGACCGCCTGATCACCTGTTTCATGATCAGATTGATGTAGTCCTCGTGATCCCCGTCCGGCGGCGGCGTCACAACGATCTCGCCCTCGATCAACTCGGCCCGGAAACCCTCCGGGGTGTCCAGGGCGAGAAAGCCCTCCAGCAGGACCTTTTCCTGCGTGAGCGGCTCGTGGGCCATGGCAGTCATGTCACGCCCCTCCTTCGGTCGCTCGCCAGCCTTGGACATCGGAAGATCACCTGTCCGTGAGATCGGGAACCGTTCCCTCGATCGTGGCACACCGGCAGCGCCACCGTCAGGCGGCGACCCGGCGTCCGCTTGACCTTGTCGCAACGTCAACGTCTCTACTGATCCCATGCGGATCGGAGAACTCGCCGCCACGGTCGGCGTCACCACGCGGACCGTGCGGCACTACCACCATCAGGGTCTGCTGCCCGAACCGGAGCGGCGGCCGAACGGCTATCGGGAGTACACGCTGCGCCACGCGGTCGTGCTCGCGCGGATCCGGCGGCTGACCGAGCTGGGCTCGGGCGGCCCGCCGCGGGTGGGGTCGGCGCGGGGCCAGGGCGCGGGCGATGCCGACGCGGCTGCACTGCGACGAGGCCGCCGACCTCGTCGAGGCGGTCAAGCGGGCTCGAACCGCACCTTCGCCGCTCGCGTGAGGCGGACCCGGAGCCGCTCGCCCAGCGGCAGCGGGTCCCCGTCGGTGTTCTCGATCCGGCCGATGACCGCCGGGGACTCCAGCTGGACCGTCCCGACGGCAGGACGACGCTCCTCGACGTCCACCACCCAGCCGTCGAACACCTCCCCCACCCGGTCCTTGAGCAGCGCCCCCTCGACGAGGTCCAGGCACTCCCGCTCCACCGTGCCCGCCCGCCGGGCGCCCTCGGCCATCCGCGCGGGCAGCGCGTCGAGGCCGTCCCGCACCCAGTCGGGCACCGGCTGCCCCGCCGCCACCGCGAGGCAGACCTCGCAGGCGTAGCGGTCGGCGAGGCGGCGCAAGGGGGCCGTGCAGTGGGCGTACGGGGCGGCCACGGCGGAGTGGGTGGTGATGGCGGGCAGGGCGCCGTCCCGGAAGACGGTGTAGCCGGCGCCGCGCAGCAGCGTCGTGCACTCCTGGAGGAAGGCCGCGTGGTGCGGGCGGTGCGGGTCGAGGGAGCGGACGAGTTGGGCGTACGAGACGTGGTGCGGCCAGTCGATGCGCAGGGCGTGCGCGGTACGGCGGAGCCGGCCGACGGCGCCGTCGGGGGCGGGCGGGAGGGTGCGCAGGATGCCCGTGCCGCCGGTCAGCATCAGGTCGGCCGCGGCCATGCCGGTCAGCAGGGAGATCTGGGCGTTCCAGCCGTCGGCGGGGAGTGGGGCGCGGTAGGCGAGCTCGTAGGTGTGGTCGCGCTCGATGATCTCCTGCTCGGGCACGCTGAGCGAGATCCCGCCCCGCTGGACCTCCAGCTTCTCCCGCAGCTCCCCGATCTCCTTGAGCAGCGCGAGCGGCTCCTCGGCCGTCCCGCCGTCGATCTCCTTCTGCACGCCCGCGTAGTCCAGCTTGGCCCGGCTGCGCACGAGGGCGCGGCGGACGTCGACGGCGAGCGTACGGCCGTCCGCGTCGAGGTCGATCGTCCACAGCACGGCCGGCCGGTCGCGACCCGGCAGCAGGCTCGCCGCGCCCTCGCTCAGCGACTCGGGATGCAGCGGGACGCGCAGGTCGGGGAAGTACAGGGTCGTCACCCGCCGGTGGGCCTCGCCGTCGAGCGCGCCCGAGGGTACGACGAAGGCGGCGACGTCGGCGATGGCGTACCGGACGCGGTAGCCGCTGCCGCTCCCGGCGCGGGTGCCCTGGCGGGACAGGTGCATCGCCTGGTCGAGGTCGGTGGAGGTGGGAGGGTCGACGGTGAAGAAGGGGATGTCGGTGGCGTCGTACGGCGGGCGGGCCGGGGCCTTCGCGGCCCGCTCGGCCTCCACCAGCACCTCGGGCGGGAAGCTCCCGGGGACGCCGAGTTCGGTGCGCAGCGCGGTGAGGGCGGTCCGGAGGGGGGCCTCGGGGGCGCCGGTCACCCGGATGTGGCGGCGGGGCATGAGTCGAGCGTAGGGCGCGGGCCGCCGACCGGCACGCCGTACCCTCTGTGTCGGAGTGTGAGAGAAGGAGTACGTGTGCTTGTCCTGCTGCCGCCTTCCGAGGGGAAGGCCTCGTCCGGTCGGGGTGCCTCGCTGAAGCTGGAGTCCCTGTCCCTGCCGGGACTGACCGAAGCCCGCCAGGCCGTGCTGAATGAGCTGGTGGAGCTGTGCGGCGGCGACGAGGACAAGGCGCGCGACGTCCTCGGGCTGAGCGAGGGGCTGCGCGGGGAGGTCGCGAAGAACGTCGGGCTGCGCACGGCGGGGGCGCGGCCGGCCGGGGAGATCTACACCGGTGTGCTGTACGACGCCCTGGACCTGGCGTCGCTGGACGCTGCGGCGAAGAAGCGGGCGGCCAGGTCGCTGCTGGTGTTCTCGGGGCTGTGGGGCGCGGTGCGGGTCAACGACCGCATCCCCTCCTACCGTTGCTCGATGGGCGTGAAGCTGCCCGGCCTCGGGGCGCTCGGCGCGCACTGGCGGGAGCCGATGGCGCGGGTGCTGCCCGAGGTGGCCGGGGACGGGCTGGTGCTGGATCTGCGGTCGTCGGCGTACGCGACGGCGTGGAAGCCGAAGGGCGAGGTGGCCGGGCGGACGGCGACGGTAAGGGTGCTGCACGCGCCGACCCGGAAGGTCGTCAGCCACTTCAACAAGGCCACGAAGGGGCGGATCGTACGGAGCCTGCTGACGGCCGGGGCGGCGCCCAAGGACCCGGCCGGGCTGGTGGAGGCGTTGCGGGACCTCGGGTACGAGGTGGAGGTGGAGGCGCCGGCCAGGGCGGGGAAGGCGTGGACGCTGGACGTGCTGGTGGCGGAGATCCACTGAGGTACAGCCACTGAGGTACAGCAGCTGAGGTACAGCCGCAGGGCGTTGCATTGTGCGCAATGACCTTTGCGCACAGTGCTTGACATCGGCAGGATGAGCCCATGCCCTCTCCCCTGCCTGCCTCCGTGCTGGATCTCGCTCCCGTCGTCCCCGTGGTCGTGGTCGACGACGCCTCCGACGCCGTACCGCTGGCCCGGGCCCTCGTCTCCGGCGGGCTGCCCGCGATCGAGGTGACCCTGCGGACGCCGGCCGCGCTCCGGGCGATCCGGGCGATCGCGGACGCCGTGCCGGACGCGGTGGTCGGGGCGGGCACCGTGATCACGCCGGAGCAGGTGACGGACTCGGTCACGGCGGGGGCGCGTTTCCTGGTCAGCCCCGGCTGGACGGACGTACTGCTGGACGCGATGCGCGCGTCCGGGGTGCCGTTCCTGCCAGGGGTGTCCACCACCTCGGAGGTCGTGGCGCTCCTGGAGCGCGGGGTGCGGGAGATGAAGTTCTTCCCGGCCGAGGCGGCGGGCGGTACGGCGTACCTGAAGTCGCTGGCCGGGCCCTTGCCGCAGGCCCGGTTCTGCCCCACGGGCGGCATCGGCCCGGCGACGGCACCAGGCTATCTCGCACTTCCCAACGTCGGCTGCGTGGGCGGGAGTTGGATGCTCCCGGCGGACGCGGTGGCGGCGCGGGACTGGGAGCGGGTGGCGGCGCTGGCGCGCGCGGCGGCCGGGCTACGGGCGCAGGTGTGAGGTGTCGTTGAAGAGCCGCACGCTCGCGTTGCCGTCGGCGTAGTACGCCACGGCCGAGAGGGAGGCCGCCGAGAGTTCCATGCGGAACAGGGACTCGGACGGGGCGCCCAGGGCGAGGCGGACGAACGTCTTGATGGGCGTGACGTGCGAGACGAGCAGGACCGTACGGCCGGCGTGGGCCGCGACCAGCTTGTCGCGGGTGGCGGCGATCCGGGTGGCGGTCGCCGCGAAGCTCTCGCCCTCGCCGGTGGGGCGGGCCTCCGGGTCGGCCAGCCAGGCGTCGAGGTCCTCGGGGTGGCGCTCGCGCACCTCGCCGAAGGTGAGCCCCTCCCAGGCGCCGAAGTCGGTCTCGCGCAGACCGTCGTCGACGGTCACCTCCAGACCGAGGTGGGCCGCGACGATCCCGGCGGTCTCCCGGGTGCGGGCGAGCGGCGACGCCACGATGGCCTGGATGGTGCCGCGCCGGGCGAGGGCGGCGCCGACGCGCTCGGCCTGGTCCCGGCCGATGTCGGAGAGGGACGGGTCGGTGCCGCCGCTGCCGGAGAACCGCTTCTGCGGGGTGAGCGGGGTCTCGCCGTGCCGGAGCAGGACGAAGGTGGCGGGCGCGCCCATGTCGGCGGGGGCCCAGCCGGACGAGGGCGCGGCCACGGTGCGGGCGGCCCTGACATCACCCTCGGCCTTGGCCCTGGACCCGGCCTTCGCAGCGGGAGCGGAAGCAGCGGCCGGACGGCGCCCCTCCGCCAGCGCCGCACGCGCTCGCGCCGCGCCCGCGGCGGCGTCTCCCGGCGGGCCGGACGGCTCGGGTTCGGCCACGGTCGCCGCGGCCTGCGTAGCTCTCGCGGCCCGCGCGGCTCTCGCGTCAGCCGCCTCCAGCTCCGCCGTCGAAGCCGCCGCCGACCACTGCTCCCCCCGCTTCCCGGCGTCCATCACCTCGTTGGCCAGCCGGTCCGCGTGCTTGTTCTGCTCGCGGGGGATCCACTCGTACGTCACCTGGGGCGCCGCGAAGACCCGCGCCGCCTCGAAGGCCAGCGGCTTCATGTCGGGGTGCTTGATCTTCCAGCGGCCCGACATCTGCTCGATGACGAGCTTGGAGTCCATGCGGACGTGGATCGTGGCCGCGGGGTCCAGCTCGTACGCGGCCCGCAGGCCGGCCACCAGTCCCCGGTACTCGGCTACGTTGTTCGTGGCGACGCCGATGTACTCGGCCACCTCGGCCAGCGTCTGCCCCGTCGCCGCGTCGATCACGACCGCTCCGTAGCCCGCGGGCCCCGGGTTGCCCCGTGACCCGCCGTCGGCCTCGACGATGAACTCCCGCACGGCACAGACTCCCAGAGTTCCTAGAGGCCCGACTCGGCCGTACGCACCAGGATCCGGCGGCAGTTCTCGCACCGCACCACCGTGTCGGGAGCGGCCGCGCGGATCTCGTTGATGTCCGTGATGGACAGCTCCTGGCGGCAGCCCTGGCAGGTGCGCTGGTACAGCTTGGCCGCGCCGATGCCGCCCTGCTGCTCGCGCAGCTTGTCGTAGAGCTTGAGCAGGTCGGCGGGGACGGCGCTCGCGATGACCTCGCGCTCCTTCGTCACGGTGGCCACCTCGCCGTCGATCTCCTCGAACGCGGCGTCCCGGCGGGCGGTCGCGTCGTCGACCTTCCCCCGGACGGCGCCGACCCGCTCGGTCAGCTCGGCGACCCGCTCCTGCGCGGACTCCCGGCGCTCCATGACCTCCAGGACGATGTCCTCCAGGTCGCCCTGGCGCTTGGCGAGGGAGGCGATCTCGCGCTGGAGGTTCTCCAGGTCCTTCGGGGAGGTGATGGCACCGGAGTCCAGGCGCTGCTGGTCGCGGGTGGCGCGCTGGCGCACCTGGTCCACGTCCTGCTCGGCCTTGGTCTGCTCGCGGGCGGTGTCGCTCTCCTCGGTCTGCGCGGCCACGAGCAGGTCGCGCAGCTGGGTGTGGTCCTTGGTCAGCGACTCGATCTCGGCGTGCTCGGGCAGCGACCTCCGCCGGTGCGCGAGCTGCTGGAGACGGACGTCGAGGGCCTGGACGTCGAGGAGGCGGATCTGGTCGGCGGGCGCGGCGTTCAGTTGGGGGCTCCAGATGTATCGGTGACGAAGGATGCCGCGTGGGCGGTCCAGGGGTCGGTGACCGTCTTCGAGACGTGGACGCGCAGGTCCCATCCGTTGCGGTCGGAGATCTCGTCGAGCTGGGTGGCGGCCAGCTCGCACCAGGGCCACTCGGTGGCCCAGTGCGCCGCGTCGAGCAGCGCGAGAGGTCTGGGGGCCACAGCCGCCGTGAATTCCGCCGCCGGGTGGTGGCGGAGGTCCGCGGTGAGGAAGGCGTCGACACCGGCGGCCCGGACCTGGTCGAAGAGGCTGTCGCCGGAGCCGCCGCTGACGGCGATCGTACGGACCGTCGCCTCGGGGTCGCCGGCCACGCGGATGCCCTGCGCGGTGGCGGGCAGGCGCTCGGCGGCGCGGGCGGCGAGTTCACGGACGGTCAGCGGGTGGTCGAGCTCGCAGATCCGGCCCAGGCCCCGGCGGCCCGTCGGGTCGCTCGCGTCCGGCACCAACGGTCGGACCACCCGCAGGTCCAGGGCGCCGGCCAGCGCGTCGCTGACTCCCGGGTCGGCGGTGTCGGCGTTGGTGTGCGCCACGTGCAGGGCGATGTCGTTCTTGATCAGCGTGTGCACGACCCGGCCCTTGAAGGTGGAGGCCGCGACGGTCGTCGTACCGCGCAGATAGAGCGGGTGGTGGGTGACCAGCAGGTCGGCGCCCAGCTTCACCGCCTCGTCCACGATCTCCTGGACCGGGTCGACGGCGAACAGGACCCGGGAGACCTCCTGGTCGGGGTCGCCCACGACGGTGCCGACCGCGTCCCAGGACTCGGCCCGCTCGGCGGGCCACAGGTTCTCCAGCGCGGCGATGACTTCAGACAGACGGGGCACGGGGGAAAGGCTACCTGGCTGTTCCGTACGGCTGTACCGGTCCCGGAGCCCGCGGATCGCACCACGTGGCGTACTCCCCGGCCACCCTCGGGCACGACCTGCCCCGCCCAGCACAATCACCCCCGTCACCTCAGGCGAATCGTTCCTGGGCCACCCCTTCGTGTGAAGCCGGACCTCGCCGATCCCACGCCCGTGCGTGCGAAAACTAGCTTCGTTACCGGAGGTGACCGGACGATGACGGCCTGTGCGATCGAGCCCGCGGCGGAGCACGAGGACGGCGACTCGCCTCGGGCGGGGTGCAGCATCACGGCGGACGGTTCCTACGCCGCCCGTCTCGCGCCGGCCGGCGACTGCTGGTTCCCCGAGCGCTGGACCCTGGACGGCCCCGAGCCGTACGCCGTGCCGCTGCCCGCCCACCAGCCGGAGGAGCCCGGCACCGAGGTGCAGCCGATGGGCGACGGACGGGTGCTGATCTGCCGCCGGGCCGACGGACGGCACCTGTTCTCGCTGCTGTACCCGACCGGCCCCGGCACCGGTGAGCTGCCGCTGGGCGCGGTGCAGTGCCCGGACGAGCAGTCCCGGTTGCGGCTGCTGCCCCCGGCGCCGGGCGGCGACAGGGCCTACGCCCTCGCGGTGGGGCGGCGCTCCAGCGCGGTGTGGCTGGTGGCGGGGGGCGCCTTCGGGCCCGAGCGGCTCGCGGAGGTTCCGGGGCGCTGCTCGGGCGGGGTGTGGCTGGACCGGGGCGGGCGGATGCTGGCCCTGGACCGGGAGTCCGGGGGCTGCACGAAGGCCGTCGTGGTCGACCTCGAGCGGGGCGGTGAGGTGTCTCCACTGCTGCAGATCACGGACGACAGCACCGACCGGCTGGCGCTCGCCGATCCGGACAGCGGCCTGCTGCTGATCCGTTCGGACGCTCCCTCGCCGGGGCGGGAACGGCTGGGCTGGGGCGTGCTGGGCAGCACGCTTCCGGTGCGTTTCCCGGAGTGCCTGCGGATGCCGGACCACGTGGTGACACCGTTCGCGATCCAGCCGGGGCAGGTGCTGACGCCGGAGGGCTGCGGGGTGGCCTTGCGCATCGACGGCCCGGCCGGCACGTGGATCGGCACCTGGAGCCCGGCCGAACGCCAGGTACGCCATCTCCCGGCGCCGGAAGGATGGTTGGCGGGGTCGGGTTGGTGGACACAGGAGGGGGTGCTGCAACTTCCGTACGCGACACAGGAGGTGGGGTGCGGCGTGGCGCGCTGGGACTCGCCGGGCACTGCAGCGCCCCCCAGGGGCGCGGGGCTGGATTCGAATTGCGGCTACCGCCGCGCGGGCGCGACGAGCCACGACGCCGCCGCACCCGGCCAACAACAGCACCCGGCCCCCACAGACGCCCCCTCGCCCAACGCGCGGCAGCGCCCCGTGCCGCTCCAGCAAGCCCCATTGGGCGGTCTTGTAACGAAGTAGTGGCGGTTGGCGTGGGCGCCTGGATTCGGCCCATGGTGATCCGGTTAAACTCGCCCGGCTGTAAGAAAGATCATGTTGACGGGGTGAGTTTTCCGATGAGTAACGCCAGCACGACCCAGCCGGGGCCGGCCGACGTTCACGACGTTCAGAAGGCCGCCGGTCACGGCAGGCACCGGGGCCCGGTGTCCGCCCAGGACGGCGAGACGGCTCCCCGCGGCCGTCACCGCAAGCCGGTCGAGGAGACCGAGTCGGCAGCCTGACGCCACACGAGCAACGGCATACGGCCCTGTCCTCACGAGGGACGGGGCCGTTCCCGTGTCCGCCGCAGCCTTCAGCCCCGCGTCATCGGCCCCGCGTCATCGGCCCCGCGTCAGTCCCTCTTCAGCCCCAGCACCTCCGCCGCCCCGAACGTCTCCCCCGCCGGCCGCTCGGCGAAGTGCGAGGTGAGCAGCGCGTCGAGCTCGTCGTACGTGAACGTCTCCTGCTTGCTGTCGAACTTCGCGGCGATCCGCGGCCGTTCGACGACGGCCACCATGCCGCCGTGGACGACGAGTAGCTGGCCGTTGACCCGGGCGGCGGCCGGCGAGGCCAGATAGCCGACGAGCGGGGCGACATGCTCGGGCGCGAGCGGGTCAAGGCCGTCCGCCGGTCGGGCGAGGCCCGCGAAGACGTCCTCGGTCATCCGGGTGCGGGCGCGCGGGCAGATGGCGTTGGCGGTGACGCCGTACTTGGCGAGCGCGAGGGCGGTGGAGGTGGTGAGTCCGACGATGCCGCCCTTCGCGGCCGCGTAGTTGGGCTGTCCCGCCGATCCCGCGAGGAACGCCTCCGAGGAGGTGTTCACGATCCGCCCGTACACCGGCCCGCCCACCCGGCTCCCACCACCACCCTTCCGAGGAAGCGCTTCGCGCCTTTCTTGATTCGCCTTGGAGCGCTCGCGCCAGTGCGCGGCGGCGAACCGGACGGTGTTGAAGTGCCCCTTGAGATGGACCCGGATCACCGAGTCCCACTCCCCCTCCTCCATGGAGAAGACCATGCGGTCGCGCAGGATGCCGGCGTTGTTGACCAGGATGTCCAGCTTGCCGAACTCGGTGATCGCCAACTGGACTAGTTCTCGCGCCTGTTGGAAGTCGGCGACGTCCCCGGTGTGGGCGACTGCCGTGCCGCCCGCCGCGCGGATCTCGGCGGCGACCTCCTCGGCGGGCCCGGCGGAGGCCTCGCCCGAGCCGTCCCGGCCGGGCTGTCCGAAGTCGTTGACGACCACGGCCGCGCCGAGCCGGGCGAGCTCCAGCGCCTCGGCCCGGCCCAGTCCGCGCCCGGCGCCGGTGACGATCGCGGCGAGGCCTTCGAGTGGCAGTGACATCAACGCCCCTTCGCAGCAGGTGGGTTCAGATCTCTATGCAGGTACGCAGGGCCGTGCCCGTCCGCATCTGGTCCAGGGCCTCGTTGATCTCGCTCAGCGGCACCCGGTGCGTGATCAGGCCGGCGAGGTCGATGCGGCCCGCGCGCCAGAGGGCGATCGTGCGCTCGTAGGAGCGCAGGACGTCCCCGCCGCCGTACATGGACGGCAGGATCCGCTTCTCGTCGAAGAACAGCTCGAACATGTTGAGCTGGAGGAAGTCGTCCATGGCGCCCGCGCCGACGACGACCAGGGTGCCGCCGCGCCGGGTGTTCTCGTAGGCCGTGCGGGCGGTGGCCGACCTGCCGACGACCTCGAAGACGTAGTCGAAGCCCTCGCCCGCGGTGACCTGCTGCTTGGCGTCGGCGAGCTCGTCCGGGGAGACGGCCCGTGTCGCCCCGAACCTGAGCGCGGACTCGCGGCGCGAGGCGACCGGGTCCACGGCGACGATCTCGGCGGCGCCCTTGAGCCGGGCGCCCTGGATCGCGGAGATCCCGACGCCGCCGCATCCGATGACGGCGACCGACGAACCGGCCTCCACGTCGGCGGTGTTGAGCGCGGCACCCAGCCCGGTCGTCACCCCGCAGCCGATGAGGGCGGCGATGTCGAAGGGCACGTCGTCGGGGATCGGGACCGCGCAGCCGGCGTCGACCACGACCTCCTCGGCGAAGGTGCCGGTGCCGGCGAAGCCGAAGACGTCCCCGGTGGGGCGCTTGAAGTTGGGGGTGCCGGCGTTCATGAATCCGGCCAGGCACAGTTCGGTCTGGCCGCGCTTGCAGGCGGGACAGGCACCGCAGGCGGGCAGCCAGCAGACGACGACCCGGTCGCCGGGCTTCAGGTGGCGGACGCCCTCCCCGACCTCGACGATCTCGCCGGCGCCTTCGTGGCCGGGCACGAAGGGAGCGGGCTGGGGCAGTACGCCGTTCATCGCGGACAGGTCCGAGTGGCACAGCCCGGTGGCCCGTACCCGGACCCTCACCCGGCCGGGCCCGAAGCCCACCGCCTCGACGTCGTCGAGAACCTCCAGCTTGTCCTGGCCGGTCTCGTGCAGTACGGCTGCGCGCATGGTGCGGCTCCCCTCGTACGGCGTTCTGGGTTCAGGAGTGTTCGACGACGGTGTCGGCGAGGACGGGCGCGTCCTCCCGCTCGACGGCGCTGACGGCGACCCGTACGGCACCTTCCTGCCGCCACATGCGGATCCGCAGGGTCTCCCCCGGGTAGACGACCCCGGCGAACCGGGTGGTGTACGCCCGCACCCGGGTCACGTCGCCGCCGAGCAGCGTGTCGACGACGGCCTTCAGCGTGATGCCGTAGGTGCACAGCCCGTGCAGGATGGGCCGCTCGAACCCGGCGACCTTGGCGAACTCGGGGTCGGCGTGCAGCGGGTTCCAGTCGCCGGAGAGGCGGTAGAGCAGGGCCTGGTCCTCGCGGACGGGCCGCTCGACGGTCCGGTCCGGCTCACCGGTCGGGGGGTCTAGGCGGGCGGACGGGCCCCGGTCGCCTCCCCAGCCGCCCTCGCCGCGGATGAAGATCTGGGCGTCGTTGGTCCACAACGGGCCGTCGGCATCGGCGACTTCGGTCCGCAGGACCAGGACGGCCGCCTTGCCCTTGTCGTGGACGGCGGCGACGCGGTGGGTGGCGGTGGCGGTGCCCGTCGCCGGGAGGGGCCGGTGGACGGTGAGCGACTGCCCGCCGTGCAGGACGCGGGCGAGGTCGACCTCGATGCCCGGCATGGACAGTCCGCTGATCACTCCGGGCGCGCCCGAGCCCGCGACGGTGGCGAAGCTGGGCAGGACGTGCAGGCGGGACTCCAGGGTGTAGCGCAGCTCGTCGGGATCGGTGGCCGGGACACCCGCGCCGATGCCCAGGTGGTAGAGCTGGACGTCCTTGGAGTTCCAGGAGATCTCGCCCACCCGGGGTTCGGCGGCGAGGGCCTTGGCTGCGTCGATGGGCATACGGCTCCAGACAGTGGCTTCAGTCAAGACCCCGGTACGGCCGTCCGCACCGTCGGCCGCACCGAGGTCGTCGCGGGCCGATCTAGAACGCGTTCCAGTCCGGCGACCTCTGTATAGCCGAGCCCACCGCAGTTGTGAAGGCTCCTGACGGAGTGTCAGGTCGGGGACGTGCCACGGCCGGCCCCTCCCGTCCGTGACATTTGTCCTGCCGGAGTGCGGACAGGCGACCCTGCCGGACGCGGGCCTCGATCCGTAGCGTCGGAGGCATGACACTGAGGACGGGGCCGAGGACGGACCCGAAGACCGAATCGGTGAGCGGGGGACGGGACATGCCCTGGATGCGCAAGGTGTCGTGCACGCCGACCCCGCTGCGGGCCGGGCGGCTCCCGGACACGCCGGGCCCGCATCCCACCAGCTTCGCCCTGCTGCCGTGGCTGCTGCTGGGGATGGGTTCCTTCTCCAACCTCTTCCAGGGCCAGACGCCCAACCCGTGGATCGGCGGCCTGGGACTGCTCACCTTCAACTCGCTCTACATCTACATAGCGACCCGCGCCTTCGTGAAGGAGAAGCGCGAGGCCCGCTCCACGCAGGTCGCCCTGGCCGCGCTGGCGGCGGTGACCTGCGGGCTCGGCATGGGGTACGGCGGATCCTGGCTGCTGTTCTTCCCGCTGCTCGGGCTGGCGACGGGGGCGGCCGTACGGATGCCGCGGCTGCGCCGGGCAGGAGCCGCGGTGACCGTGCTCGCCGGGGCGACGGCGTTCGTACGGGACGGCTGGGGCGGCCTCGACATCGCGTACGCCACCTGGATCTCGACGATCGTGACGGCGGCGATCCTCTCCCTGTCCGAGGCGGTACGGGAACTGCGGGCGGCCCGCGAGGAACTGGCGCGGCGCGCGGTCGAGGAGGAACGCCTGCGCTTCTCCCGCGATCTGCACGACCTGCTCGGTCACACCCTCTCGGTGATCGTGGTCAAGTCGGAGGCGGCACGGCGGCTGGCGGCCCGCGACATGGACGCCGCGCTGGCCCAGGTCGTCGACATCGAGTCCGTCGGCCGGCAGGCGCTCACGGAGATCCGGGAGGCGGTGACGGGATACCGGAACGGCAGCCTGGCGACGGAGCTGGACCGGGCGGGCTCGGCCCTGTCCGCGGCGGGCGTGACACCTCGGATCACCCGCTCCGGCCCGCCGCTCGCGCCGCGCACCGAGGCCCTGCTGGGCTGGGTGGTACGCGAGGCTGTCACCAACGTCGTCCGCCACAGCGACGCCTCCCACTGCGAGATCGCCCTCTCCGGCACCCCGGAACGCGCCCACCTCACCATCACCGACGACGGAACCGGCACCCCCGGCACCACCCCCCACGAAGGCGTCGGCGGCACCGGCCTGAGGGGCCTGACGGAACGCCTCGCCGCGGCGGGCGGCACGCTGACGGCTGGCCCGGGATCGCGCCGAGGGTTCGTGGTGACGGCGGAACTACCGGTGGAGTCGTGGGAGTTGACGGACGTGCGCTCACCCTTCAGCCCGTCCGGCGTCTGACCGTGCCGGTGTCGCCGTCGCTGCCCAGCAGGGCGATGGCGAAGTCGAAGGTGACGCTGGTGTCAGCGGCCCTCTCGGTGTGCGTACGCCTGCGCGAGCAGGAGGTAGCTGCTCGCGGTCCACGTGTAGGCGCGGTCACGCAGGCCGGTGCCGGTGAGGGCGTCGAAGTTCTCGGCGAACCCGTGGGTCTCGCACAGGGCGCGGAAGCGGGCGCTGATGTCGTCGGCGAGGCGGACGTGCCCGGCGCGGCGCAGGCCGTCCTCGACGAGGACCGTGGCGGGGGCCCAGATCGGGCCGCGCCAGTAGCCGTCGGCCAAGTAGTGCGGCGACGTGGGCAGTTCGGTGGCGAGGCCGTACGGGGTGAGGTGGGCCTTGATGTGGTCCGCGAGGGCGCCGGCGATCTCGGCCGGCAGATGCTCGCCCAGCGCGATGGGCATCAGGTCGAGGAGGCTGGCACTGCTCCAGGTCTCCCCGGTCTCGGCCGAGCGGGCGACGAACCTGTCCCCGGTACAGAGCTGGTCGAGCAGGGCGGTCTGCATCTCCTCGGCCGCGGTCTGCCAGCGGCTCGCCTCGTCCGGTCTGGTCAACTCCGTTGCCATACCTGCTAGTTCATGCATCTGGAGGGCGAGGAAGGCGGCCAGGTCGGCGGTGACGACCACGCGTTCGGGGTCGAAGGTGGTGGCGTTGTCCCAGCCGCTGTCATTGCCGTGCTGGTAGTGGGGCAGGGCGGCGCCCGGTGCGCGGCGGGCCGTGAGCCAGAAGTCCGTCCACCGCGCCAACCGGCCGTAGAGTTCCGTGAGTTCGGCTGGCCCGAGAGGTTCGGGAAGTCTTCGGCGCAGGTGGCCCAGGGTCCAGCCGTGGATGGGCGGCTTGACGAAGTTGTAGAGGACCTCGGAGTGGGTGACCGAGTCCGGCAGGGCGCCGCTCTCGTCCTGGTGGTCGAAGGGCAGGTGGAACTGGTCCTGGGCCAGTTCGGGGCAACCGGGTGCGAGGGCGAGGGCGTTGAAGCAGTGGTCCCAGCTCCACACCTTGTCCATCCAGTGCTTGGACATCAGCACACCGGGCCGGGTGACCAGGCCCTTCGCCGCCACGGTCGCCGACCAGACAACATAGGCGGCGAGTTCGGCGGACGGGGTGGCGGACGAACGCCAGGGGGCCACGGCGTCGACGAAGTCCGCGAAGGCGCCCTGCGCGGCCGCCACGATGTCGTCGAAGGAAGCCGAGGAGCTGTACGGCGGCCGGGCGGTGTCGAGTTCCTCGATCGCGATCTCCCAGCCGCCGTCCGTCCGCGCGGTCACGGCGACGCCGCGCTCGCCGCCGCCCAGGGCCTGGGCACCGGTCGTACGGGCGATCGTGCCGGACAGCACGGTGACGCGGTAACGGCGGCCGGTCTCGTAGGAGGTGAACACGTGTCCGTTCGCCGCCGGGTCGTGGAAGAAGTACGTCCCGCTGAAGGGGGTCAGGGTGTGCGCGGCGGCGAAGACGCCGAGGTCGAGGCCGCTCCCCCGCAGCCGTACGGTGTCCGGTGCCTCGTAGGCGAGGTCGACGCGTCCGCTCTCGGCCATCCAGCTCAGCAGGCCCGGTGTCGCCTCGATACGGGTCTCGGTGCGGGCGGCCGAAGCCATGTCCAGGGGGGCGAGTCTCAGAACGGCGTGCATGCCGTTCTGGTGCGAGACGAGGTGGAGGTCCTCGGCGTAGGTCTTCTCCGCGATCACGGGCGAGATGTCGAACCAGGATCCGTACGTGCTGAACGGGATGTCGTGGACGGAGAAGGCCGGACCGGAGGGGGCGGCGGTCATGGGGCGTGACTCGTTTCTCGAGCAGGGGAGGTAGGAGCTCAGTCCTTCACGGCACCGGCGGTGACGCCGGCGGCGACGTAGCGCTGGGCGAGGACGAGGATGACCGCGGCGGGCAGCGAGGCGACGACGGCGGTGGCCATGACGGCGTTCCACTCCTGGTTGTTGTTGCCGATGTAGTGGTAGATGCCGAGGGTGATCGGCTCGTGGGCGCCGCCGTTGACGAGGGTGCTCGCGAAGACGAAGTCGGACCAGGACCACAGGAAGGCGAACAGGGACACCGTGACGACGGCGTTGCGGCTCATCGGCAGGACGATGGACCAGAAGGTGCGCAGGGCCTGTGCGCCGTCCATCTGCGCGGCCTGGAGCAGTTCGCCGGGGATGCCGGACATGAACGCGCTGAAGATCAGGACCGCGAAGGGGACGGCCAGGGTGGAGTCGGCGACGATCAGGCCGGGGACGGACTGGAGCAGGCCGAGCTGGAGGTAGATGGCGTAGAAGCCCATCGCCATGATGATGCCGGGGATCATCTGGGCGGCCAGCAGGACGAAGCTCAGGACGCCGCCGCCGCGCGGGCGCAGCTTGGCCAGGGCGTAGCCGGCCGGTGCGGCCAGGGCCACGGTGAGGACGACGGTGCCCAGGCCGATGACGAGGCTGGTGCCGAGGTAGGGCAACTGCTCGTCGAGGACCGTGCGATAGCCGGCCAGGGTGCCATGGGTGGGGAACAGGTCCGGTGGGCTCTTGCGCATGTCCTGGTCGCGGGTGAAGGACACGTTGATCATCCAGTAGACCGGGAAGAGCATGATCGCGGTCAGCAGGACGCCGATCGTGGTCTTCACCCACGTACGCCCACGGGTTCGGCTCATGACAGCGCCTGCTTTCTCTGCGCCCGGACGTAGACCAGGCCGAAGACCAGGGCGGCGACGACGAGCAGGTTACCGACTGCCGCTCCGGGGCCGAAGGCGGGCAGGAGGTTGCCGAAGCCGAGTTGATAGGACCAGGTGGCGAAGGTAGTGGAGGAGTCGGCCGGGCCGCCCTTGGTCATGATCCAGATGATGTCGAAGACCTTGAGTGTGTAGACGAGTCCCAGCAGCAGGGTGATCGCGGACACCGGGCGCAGCAGCGGGAAGGTGATCCGCCAGAACCGCTGCCAGGCGTTCGCGCCGTCGATGGCGGCCGCCTCGTACAGCGCGGTCGGGACGGACTGGAGGCCGCTGTAGAGCACGACCAGGTTGAAGGGGACGCCGATCCAGATGTTCGCGATGATCACCGAGGTCAGTGACCAGGACGGCGAGGTCAGCCAGTTCACCGGGGCGAACCCGAGGGCGCTCAACAGGGCGTTGACGATGCCGGAGTCGCTGTTGAGCATCCACGACCAGGTGGAGGCCGAGACGATCAGTGGCAGCAGCCACGGGACCAGGAACAGGGCGCGGAGCGTGGCCGAGAGCCGGAAGTTCTGGTGGAAGAAGACCGCGAGGGCGAGGCCGATGGCGTACTGGAAGACCAGGCACACGGCGGTGAACACCACGGTGTGCAGAAGGGCCGGTGCAAAGGTCGGGTCGTCGAAGATCTTGCGGTAGTTGGCCAGGCCGGTGAACGGTGCGTCGCCCTGGACGAAGGAGCGGACGGTGTAGTTGCGCAGGCTCAGGTCGAGGTTGCGGTAGAGCGGATAGGCGTAGAAGAGGGCGAGGTAGAGGGTCACCGGGGCGAGGAATGCCCAGGCGGCCCACTGGGTGGAGGTCGGACGGCGGCGCTTCCTGCTGCGGGCCGGGGGCGGGGCGGCGGTGGCCGCCCCGGTCCGGACACCCGCGGACCGTTGGTCCGGTAGCTGTGTCGTGTGGTTCATCAACGACCCTTGTGGTCGGGCTACTTGGCTGCGGACTGGGCCTCGGACAGTGCGTCCTCGGGCGACTTGGAGCCACTGAGGGCGGACTGGACGGCTTTCCACATCTGCTCGGAGATCTTCGGGTACTTGGTACCCAGGTCGTCGCTGGTACGGCCCTTGGCCGCCTTGACCGCGTCGACCCATGGCTTGAGGTCGGCGTTCGCGGCCACCTGCTTGTCCTGGACCTCGCCGGTGGGGGTCACGTAGGACAGCGTGGTGTCGGTGTTGTAGAGGTTTTCGCCGCTGGTCAGGCACGTGACCAGCTTCTGGGAGGTGGCGTAGCGGCCGGAGTCCTCCTGGACGGGTATGGTGACGAACTCGCCGCCCGTGGGGGCCGCCGCGTTGCCGCTCGCGGCGGCGGGGATGGGCAGCACCCCGTAGTCGAAACCGGCCTTCTTCGCGTTGGCGAGCTGCCAGGTGCCGTTCTCGCTGAACGCGTAGTCACCGCTGGCGAACTCCTGCCAACTGGTCGTCTGGGTGTTGTTGAGCACCGAGTTGGGGGCGTAGCCGTTCTTCAGCCAGTCCTTCCACAGGGAGAGGGCGGAGACGGCCTGGGCGGAGTCGAGTTCGGTCAACTTGGCACCCGAACCCCAGAACCACGGCAGGAACTGGAAGCTGCCCTCCTCGGTACCGATCGCGGAGAAGGTGATGCCCTTCTTACCTGCCTGCTTCACCTTCGCGAGGGCCGCCGTCAGCGACTTCCAGTCCTTGATGGAGGCGACGTCCACGCCGGCCGCCTTCAGGACGTCCTTGTTGTAGTAGAGGGCGAGGGTGTTGGCGCCGATCGGCGTGCCGTACGTCTTGCCGCCCGACTGGCCGGCCGCGAGCAGGTTGGGGTCCACCTTGGAGGTGTCCAGCTTGTTGTCGTCGGTCGTGGTGAGCACGCCCGCCTCGGCCAGGATCGACACCACCGGGTTGTCGACGATGAGGACGTCCGGCGAGTTGCCCTGCTGCGCCGCCAGCAGCGACTTGTTGCCCAGGTCGCTCGTGTCGAAGGCGGTCCGCTTGACCTGCACACCGGCCTTGGTGCCGCACTCGTCCAGCAGCTTCGCCCAGTCCGAGGTCTTGTCGAACTGGGGGTACGGGTCCCAGACGGTGTACGTGCTGCTGTCGGCGCCCCGGGTGTCGCTGCTGCCGGAGCCGGAGGAACAGGCGGTGGCGGTGACGGCCACGGCGAGCGCGGTGACGGCCACGGCGGTCAGACGGCGCTGTCTGGAGGAGCAGTTCATCGCGAGGGTTCCTTTGTTCTGGGCATGCGGGTGCCGATGTTCTGGGCATGCGGGTGCCGAGGCACCGGGTGGTGAGCGCAAGCGGGCACGGTGCGCGGTTCGGGCGTCCGGTGAGGTGAAGTGCGGTGGGGTGAACCAGGTGGTTGTGATCAGGAGGCTGTGCCGGGACCGGTACTGGCCCGCAGGGAAATGGGCGGTGCGAGGAGATGGTGCCGGGGCGGCGCGTCGGGCTGGTCGAGCCGCTCCACCAGCAGGTCGACGGCGAGCCGGCCCAGCTCCTCCGCCGGCACGTCCGCCGCGGTGAGCTGCGGGGTCACCGTCTCCGCCCACCGGCCGGCGACGACACCCGTGACGGAGAAGTCGCGCGGCACATGGCGACCCGCCCGGGCGAGCCCCCGGTACAACCCGCCCAGAGCAGCCTCGTTCAGGGTGACCAGGGCCGTCGTGGCGGGATCGTCGTGCAGGATCCGCTCCAGGCACGCCTGACCGGAGGCCGCGTCGTCCCCACAGCAGTACGTCCGCACCGTCAGCCCACGCTCGGCCGCGGCCTTGGTGAAGCCGTCCAGGCCGCGGTGCGCGGACTCGTATCCGGCCCGCAGCAGCTGCTCGGGACGGTTGACGAAGGCGATCCGGCGATGGCCCAGATCCGCCAGGTGGTGCACACACGCCGCGGTCAGCGCGGTGTGGTCCAGGCCGACCCACCAGCCGCCCTCCGGGTGGGCGGTGCGGCCTATGGCGACGGCGGGAAAGTCCAGCTCGGCCAGGTGAGCGACCCGGTCGTCCTCCAGTCTGATCTCCATCAGGATCGCCCCGTCGACCCGCCGCTCCCCCAGCAACCGCTGGAACGAGCGGTCGCTGTCCACACCGCTCGGGGAGAGCAGTACGTCGTAGTCGAAGGCCGCGGCGGCCTCCACCACACTCCCGATGAAGTCCAGTTGCATCCCCGTGTAGTGGTTCCCGGCCGGCGGGAACACCAGGCCGATCGTGCTGGTCCGCCCGTTGGCCAGGGCACGCGCGCTGGCGTTGGGCCGATAGCCCAGCTCGTCGATGACCCGCTGGATCTTGCCACGGGTCTCCTCCGACACCGAGCGCTTGCCGCTCAGTGCGTAGGACACGGTGCTCCGCGAGACACCGGCCCGCTTGGCGATCTCACCGATGTTCACGGGAACTCCTTGCTCGAACCGGTTCGCTGCTCCGGGAGGAACACAGCGCCGGTCGCGTGAGGCTGGGAACGGTGAAGTGAGGCGACGTCCGGCTGTCGAACCGGTTCGCGTGAAGTGAAGGTAGGAACAGACCGGACGCCTGTCAACACCCCGACAGCACTTCCACGTCCGAAAGAACGCCGGATCTCTTCGGGTCGAGGGGATTGCCGCCCCGGTTTCCCAGTGCTAGCTTCCCCGAACCGGTTCGATGAAGAGATCCCTCCGACGACCCGACGCCGGTTCCACACCTTCCATGGAGCCGCTGAGCCGCCCCTCCGTCACCCACGCGAGTTTCCTGCTGCTCCCTACTCCCATCGACTTCCATCGAACCGGTTCGACGTACCGAGACTTCAGGATTGAGGACGCGATCCATGCCATCCGCTGACAGATCAGCCCGGCGCCGGGCCCCGGCCGCCGTGGCGCTGGCCCTCGGCGCGGGCCTGCTGGCCGCGCCGGCCGTGCCCGCGCAGGCGGCCGAGGTGCCCCAGCCCGTCGCCCACTACACCTTCGACCAGGACGATCTCGCCTCCGGAAAGATCACCGACAGTTCCGGCAACGGTCTGACGGCGGCCCTGGTGAACCAGTCCACCGCGCAGTCCGTCGTGGGCGCGGACGGCGGCAGAGCGCTCGCCCTGCCCGGCGGGGCCCCCACTTCCACCGGCGCGTACGTGCGGCTGCCCCGCGAGGTGCTCGCAGACGCGAGCGACCTGACGGTCTCCGCCCGGGTGAAGTGGAGCGATGACAAGGCGGCCTGGCAGCGGATCTTCGACCTGGGCACCGACACCACGAAGTACCTCTTCACCACCCCGTCCAACGGCGGGGTCCTGCGCACGGCCGTGACCACCGGCGGAGGCGGCGCCGAGGCGCAGGTCTCCGGGTACGCCCCGCTCCCCGCCGACCAGTGGCGGACGGTCACCGTCACCCTCGACACCGCCGCCGGACGCGTGACCACCTACCTCGACGGTGTGGCGGTCTCCTCGGCGGCTACGACCGTCAAGGCCAAGGACCTGCTGAGCACTTCGGCGACGGCCGCCGGCTACATAGGCAAGTCCTTCTGGCCGGACCCCCTGCTCAAGGGCGCGATCGACGACTTCACCGTGTGGCACGCGGCGCTCAGCGCCGAGCAGGTGGCCGGTACGGTCGCCACCGTGCCCACCCTCCAGCAGCTCTCGCGGACGGCCTTCGAGGTCCGCACCACCACCGGCACCGCCCCGTCCCTCCCCGCGGCGGTCCGCTCCACCTACTCCGACGCCTTCGACCGTGACACGCCGGTCGTCTGGGACGCCGTACCGGCCGAGAAGTACGCCCAGCCGGGAAGCTTCACGGTGGCGGGCACGGCGGCCGGGCGCGAGGTGAGGGCGACCGTGACCGTGGTCCGCGAGGGACAGCTCACCGTCGACCTCGGCTCCGACACCGGCGCGTTCCACGGCGGCGCCTCCGGCACCCTCTACGGCGTGTACGGACCGGACGTCCCCACCAACAACCTCATCGAGGGCATGGGCCTGCGCACCGTCTCCACCAAGGCGCAGGACGGCCCCCAGCACCCGGGGGCCGACGCGCTGGAGGTGGTCAGGCCGCTGGCCGACTCCACCGACGGCGACGTGTACATCTACATGACCGACATCCACCGCGGCTTCCCGTACGAGTGGCCGGGCAGCACTCCCGCAGAGAAGCTCAAGCTCTACGAGGAGAAGATGGCGACGCAGGTCGACCAGGTGCTGAAGCTGCCGAAGGAGTACCAGGACAACATCGTCTTCGTGCCGTTCAACGAGCCCGAGGGCAACATGTTCGGCACCGGCGAGTGGAGCTACGACAAGGTCAGCTGGCTGAACGACCCCGACGACTACTTCGCCGCCTGGGACTCCGCGTACAAGCTGATCAAGGGCAAGATGCCCGACGCCCGTATCGCCGGGCCCAACACCAGCGTCCTGTACGACCAGGTGAAGGGCTTCCTCACCCACGCCCTGGCCGCCGGCACCCTGCCCGACGTCATCACCTGGCACGAACTGAGCCACCCGGAGGCGGTGCGCCAGAACGTGGCCAAGTACCGGGCCTGGGAGAAGGACCTGTTCAAGGGCACCGCCCGCGAAGGAACCCAACTCCCCATCAACATCAACGAGTACGCCTTCAACTACCACACCTCCGTCCCCGGCCAGATGATCCAGTGGGTCTCCGCGATCGAGGAGTCCAAGGTGGACGCCGACATCGCGTACTGGAACATCGACGGCAACCTCTCCGACTCCGCGGTGCAGTCCAACCGGGGCAACGGCCAGTGGTGGCTGCTGAACTCGTACGCGTCGATGAGCGGGCACACGGTGGAGGTCGACCCGCCGTTCCCCGGCGAGAACTACACCATGCAGGGCGTGGCCACGCTCGACACGAAGAAGAAGCAGTCCCGGCTGGTCTTCGGCGGCTCCACCGGCAAGGGCCACATCACCTTCGACAACGTCCCCGAGAAGGTCTTCGGGGACAGCGTCCACGCCTGGGTGAAGGAGATCGACTGGAGCGGGCAGGTCGGCGACAACTCCGGCCCGAAGCTGCTCACGGAGACGAACCTGAAGGTCGGTGACGACGGCAAGGTCGTCGTCGACTTCGGCGACGGCGCGCTGCCGGAGCTGAAGGAGTCCTCGGCGTACGAGATCGTCCTCAGCCCGGCCGGGAAGGCGAAGGGCACGCAGACCGCGCCCGTGCGCTGGCAGGGTTCGTACGAGGCGGAGGACGCCGCTCACACCGGGTCCGGGTACTCGAAGAACGGGCCGGAGGGCTCGCCGCGCGACGTGTCCAAGTTCTACACCTCCGGCGGCTACGACGTGGGCGGGCTGCGCACCGGCTCCGACGTCACGCTCGACTTCACGGTGGACGTGCCCGAGGAGGGCACCTACGACCTGAGCGTCTTCGCCAACTCCCTCAACACCTTCGACAAGGTGAAGGAGCAGGGTCCGACCAACGTCTTCCTGCGGGTGGACGGCAAGGCGGACAGCGAGCAGGAGCTGTACCTGCCGCTCGGCTACAAGTGGGTGGTGTGGGACCACGCCGACACCGAGGTCCACCTGACCAAGGGCAAGCACACCCTGACCCTCGCCGCGCGGAGCGCCGACGGCAAGCGCGCCACCAAGGGCGACGCCATCGTCGACCGCCTCACCCTCGCGCTTCCCGACGCCTCGGCCGGCACGCAGGTGTACGAGGGCGAACTGGCCTGGCTGGGCGGCGGTGCACGGCCCGTGTACGACCTGCCGAAGCGGGCGGCCACCGGATCGGGCGCGGCCCGGCTCGCCAAGGGCCAGACGGCCACGTTCTGGGTCTACTCCCCCGCCGACCGCGAGGCCACCCTCAGGGTCGACACCCTCGGCGGCGCCGACGGCCGGGTCTCGGTCAACGGACAGCAGGTGCTACGGCTGTCCAAGGACCGGCGTGCCGTGGCGGTCTCCCTCTCGGGCGGCGTCAACAAGGTGACGGTGACCGGCGGTTCGGCCCCGACGCTCGTCGACCGGCTTACGGTCACGCCCACCGAGGACGCGCTGCCGGTGCGGACGTACGAGGCGCAGGACGCGGCACTCGCCGGTACGGCGACGCTCGCGACGCTGTCACTCGCCACCGACGGTACGGCGATCACCGGCATCGGCGGCGCCCCGGGCAACGGCAACACCGCGACCTTCACCGTCACCGCGGACAAGCCCGGCCGCTACGCGCTGCGCATCCGCTACTCCAACCCCGAGCAGTCCGAGGCCACCCACTACAACCCGGACCCGCTCGCCCGGCACGCCGACATCAGCGTCAACGGCGGCGCGATCCAACGGGTCGGCTTCCCGCACACCTTCCACCAGAACGAGTTCTGGGAACTGACCGTCCCGGTCCAGCTGAAGAAGGGACAGAACACGATCGCCTTCCGCTCCGAGGAACTGCCGAACTTCGACGGCACGACCTACGCTTCCGACACCTTCCCGGGGGTGCTGCTGCGCTCACGCTACGCCCCGCTGATCGACCGGATCACGGTGGCGCCGTACGCACGGGAGGTGCGCTGAGAAGCTGACCACCGGCGGCGACGCGACGCCAACGACCGCGGCGCGGCGCGGCGCGGCGGGGCGGGGCGCACCTCCCCCAGCCCCGCTTCCGCGTCGCCGCCGGCGCGGGCGCCCCGCGCGGGGCGCCCGCGCCCTACTCTTGGGCCGTGAACGAGATGCCCCGGGATCACCGCCCCGCCAAGTCCATCCGGGTTCTGCTCGCCGAGGACCAGGGCATGATGCGCGGCGCTCTCGCCTTACTCCTCGGGATGGAGCCGGACATCGAGGTCGTGGCGCAGGTGCCGGCCGGGGACCTGATCGTGGACGCCGCTCTCGTCCACCGCCCGGACGTGGCCCTCCTCGACATCGAACTCCCTGGCCGCAGCGGGCTGGACGCCGCGGCCGAGCTGCGCGACCAGGTTCCCGACTGCCGCGTGCTGATCCTGACCACGTTCGGCCGCCCGGGCTATCTGCGCCGGGCCATGGAGGCGGGCGCCGCCGGTTTCCTGGTCAAGGACGGCCCCGTGGAGGAACTGGCCGCGGCCGTCCGCCGCGTACTGACCGGCGAGACGGTGATCGACCCGGCCCTCGCCGCAGCCGCCCTGAGCGCCGGGCCCAGTCCGCTCACCGCCCGCGAGTGCGACGTCCTCACCGCCTCGACGGACGGCGCGACGGTCGCCGACATCGCGACCAAGCTGCACCTGTCGGAGTCGACGGTCCGCAACTACCTCTCCTCCGCCATCGGCAAGACGGGCACCCGCAACCGCATGGAGGCACTGCGGGAGGCACGTCAGCAGGGGTGGCTGTAGCAGGGCGGCGTCAGTGGCCGGCCGACCGCCGCGGCAGCCACACCAACATCAACACCACTCCCCCGCCCAGCACCCACGCCCCCGTCCGAAACGCCAGCGCATACCCCTCCGTCAGCGCCTCCGGTGTCGCGGTGGCGCCCGTGCGGGCCGTCGCCAGGGTCGAGAGGACCGCGAGGCCCAGGGAACCGCCCATCGTGCGGGAGGTGTTGACCAGCCCCGACACCAGCCCGGCCTCTCCCGGTTCCGCGCCGGACGTGGCCAGTGCCGCGAGCGGGGTCGCAGCGAGGCCCGCGCCCAGCATCATGAGGATGCCCGGCACCATGATCGAGGTGACGTATCCGCCGGTGACGCTCAGCGTCGACTGCCAGCCGAAGCCGACGACGGCCACGAGCGTGCCGGCGACCGCCACCGTGCGGGTGCCCGTCCTCGCCATGAGCCGGGGCGCGAGCTTGGAGCCGAGGAGTACGGCCAGCGAGCTCGGCACGAGTGCCAGGCCGGCCTCCAGCGGGGTGTAGCCGAGCACGTTCTGCGCGTACAGCGTCATGAAGAACCACATGCAGAACATCGCCGAGCCGCACAGGAACATCGCCACGTTCGCCGACGACACCGCCCGCACCCGGAACAGCCCGAGCGGCATCAGCGGGGCCGTCGTACGCGCCTCCACGAGGACGAAGACGCCTATCAGGGCGAGACCGGCGAGCAGCGGCACGACCGTGGCCGTCGCCGTCCAGCCCGAGGCCTCCGTCTGCGAGATGCCGTACGCCAGCGTCGCCAGCCCCGCCGTGACCAGCACCGCGCCCGGCAGGTCCAGCCGCCGCCCGTCCCCGGCCCGGCTCTCCACCAGCCACAGCAGCGAGCCGGCCAGCACGACCGCGCCCACCGGCACGTTGATCAGCAGCACCCAGCGCCACGACAGCACGTCCACCAGCACCCCGCCGACGAGCCCGCCCGCCGCACCACCGCCCGCGCCGACGGCCGTCCAGGTGCCTATGGCCCGCGCCCGCGCCGCCCCCTCCGGCACCGCCGCCGTGACGATCGTCAGCGTCGAGGGCGCCAGCACCGCCGCGCCCAGCCCCTGCACGGCCCGGGCGAGCAGCAGCTGCCAGTCCTGCTGGGCCAGCCCGCCCGCCAGCGAGGCCAGGGTGAACACGGCGAGCCCGACGAGGAACATCCGCTTACGGCCGTACAGGTCCCCGGCCCGCCCGCCGAGCAGCATGAACCCGGCGAAGGCGATGGCGTACGCGTTCACCACCCATTGCAGGCCCTGGGCACTCATCCCCAGATCGGCCCGCATCGAGGGCAGCGCCACGTTCACGACGGACACGTCGAGCACGACCAGGAACTGTCCGGCACAGGCGAGCGCCACCACCAGCCAGGCGGGAGGCGCGGTACGGCGGGACAGGCGGGCGGTGGCGTCAGCGGCTCCGAGCATGAGTGTCATGCTCTCAACGACCGACGCTCCTGGCATCAGGAATTTGGACCATGCCGCAACGCTTACAGTCGAGAAACTATTTAGGTTTCAATGATCCGGCGTGGCGCACTCATGCAGGGCTCCGGGCTCATCCGGGTTCTCGTCACTCCACAGCGCGGCCGATGAGTTTGCGGCTCCCGGCAGGTCCAAGCTCGTGACACCTAGGAAAGGACACCGTCATGTCGGAGCTTCTCGTCGACTTCATCACGTCCCTCGACGGCTACGCATCGGGAGAGGGATGGCCCGGCTTCTGGGGCCTCGAGGGCCCGGAGTACCTCGCATGGCTCGGCGAGCAGCCCGAGGCCACCTACCTGATGGGAGCGAACACCTACCGCCTGATGTCGGGCTTCGCCGCGGGCGAGCTCCCGGCGGGCCAGGACGAGTTCAGGCCCGAAGAAGAGGCCTCCGTCGACGAGCTCACGCAAGCGTCCAAGGTGGTGTTCTCCTCCTCGCTCGAGGAGCCGCTGACGTGGGCCAACTCCACGCTCGTCCGCGACGACGCCGTCGAGGCGGTCCGCGCCATGAAGTCGAGCGGCTCTGGGCTCCTCAGCACGATCGGCAGCCTCAGCCTGTGCCGGTCCCTGCTGCGCGCCGGACTCGTCGACCGCTTCCGGGTCGTGATGTTCCCGGTGATCACCGGAGCCACGGGCGAGGAACGCATCTACGACGGCTATCCGGACGTCGCCCTCGAGATGATCGAGCACCGCACCTTCGACGGCCGCATCCAGCTGGTCGAGTACAAGCCCCGCGTCCTCGAGCACCCTCCGCTCACCGTCCCTGCGTGACGTCGCCCCGCCCTCCCCTTCCCCAAGAGAAGGTCAAGAAATCGTTAGCTGGCCAAAGCATCGGAATAGTTGCCCAGGCACACCGGGTTGGTCCCTCACATGACACAAACGACGAACGACCAGCCCACCGGCAGAGCGACCGGCCCCCTCGTCCCGGTCCTCGCCTTCGCGGGCATCGTTGTCGCGGTAATGCAGACCCTGCTCGTCCCGGTCATCAAGGACCTGCCGCAGCTACTGAGCACCGCGCCCAGCAACGCCACCTGGGTCCTGACCTCCACCCTGCTCTCCGGCGCCGTCGCCACCCCGATCATGGGCCGCCTCGGCGACCTGTACGGCAAGCGGCGCATGCTGATATCCAGCCTGGCCGTCATGGTGATCGGCGCCCTGGTCAGCGCGGTCACCAGCGATCTGATCCCCATGATCGTCGGCCGTACCCTCCAGGGCTTCGCGATGGGCGCGATCCCGCTCGGCATCGGCCTGATGCGCGACATGCTGCCCCGCGAGAAGCTCGGTTCGGCGATGGCCCTGATGAGCTCCTCGATCGGCGTCGGCGGCGGCCTCGCCCTGCCCGCCGCGGCCCTGGTCGCCCAGAACGCCGACTGGCACGCCCTCTACTACGGCGCCGCCGGCCTCGGTGTCCTCTCCATCGCCCTCACCCTCCTCGTCGTACCGGAGTCCGAGGTCCGCGCGGAAGGCACCTTCGACCTCCTCGGCGCACTCGGCCTCTCCGCCGGCCTCGTCCTCTTCCTCTTGCCCATCACCAAGGGCAGCGACTGGGGCTGGGCCTCGGGCACCACGCTCGGCCTGTTCGGCGCCTCGGTCGCGGTCCTCCTCCTGTGGGGCGTCTACGAGCTGCGCACGAAAGCCCCTCTCGTCGACCTGCGCACCACGGCCCGCCCGGCCGTCCTCTTCACCAACCTCGCCTCGATCATGGTCGGGGTCTCGTTCTACGTCGTCTCCCTCGTCCTCCCCCAGCTGCTCCAGCTCCCGAAGGAGACCGGCTACGGCCTCGGCCAGTCGATGGTCGTCGCGGGCCTCCTGGTCGCCCCGCTCGGCCTGACGATGATGTTCACGGCCCCCGTCTACGCCCGCCTCTCCGCCAAGTACGGCCCCAAGACCACCCTCATCCTCGGCCTGCTGATCATCGCGATCGGCTACGGCGCGGGCCTCGGCCTGATGAGCGCCCCCTGGCAGAGCCTGGTCATCGCGGTCGTCCTCGGCGCCGGCATCGGCCTGGCCTACTCTTCCCTGCCCGCCCTGATCATCGGCGCGGTCCCCGCCTCGGAGACGGGCGCGGCGAACGGCCTCAACACGCTGATGCGCTCCATCGGTACGTCGGTCTCCAGCGCCGTCATCGGCATGGTGCTGGCGAACACCGCGAACGACGTCGGCGGCGTCGAGATCCCGACGATGCACGGCTTCCGGGTGTCCTTCCTGATCGCGACGGCAGCGGTCGCGGTGGGCCTGGCGCTGGCCCTCTTCCTCCCGAAGCAGCGCCCCGCCTCCGCCCGCCCCCAACTGCGCGCCAGCAGCGAGGAGGACGCCAACCTGGAGCGCGCCGAGCAGGCCCTGCGCGGCTTCCGCGGCCGCGTCCTGGACGCCGGGGGCACCCCGGTCGCCCGCGCCAAGGTCACCCTGATCGACCGCCGCGGCCGCCAGGCCGGCGCCACCCTCTCGGCCGAGGACGGCACCTACGCCCTCACCGTCCCCACCCAGGGCGCCTACGTCCTCGCCGCCCGGGCCGACGGCCACGCCCCGCTCGCCTCCTCGGCGACGCACGCGGGCGACGACAGCGCGGTGGACGTGGACCTCGCGCTGCCCGGGGAGACGGTCAACGCCTGACACCCCTCCGCCTGCCCCCCACGTACGCCCCCCCGTCGTCCACACGGCGGGGGGCGTTGGTGCACCATGAGCACCCAGCACACCTGGCACACCCAGCCGGCACCACCCAGCACCATCCACCCACCCGTACGACCGAAAGGGACCCCATGGCCCCGTCCCCCAAGCCCGAGATCCTGGCCGCGTTCGAGGCGGCGAAGGGCTTCATGCCGGTGGACGAGGGGCTGGCCCTGTACGCGGCGGCGGTCGAGGCCGGGCGCCTCGGCCTCCCCCTCCTGGAGGTCGGCACCTACTGCGGTCGCTCCACGATCCTGCTCGCCGACGCCGCCCGCGCGGCCGGCGTGACGGCCCTCACGGTCGACCACCACCGCGGCAGCGAGGAACAGCAGCCGGGCTGGGAGTACCACGACCCGCAGACGGTCGACCCCGAGATCGGCCTGATGGACACGCTGCCGACGTTCCGCCGCACGCTGCACGGGGCGGGCCTGGAGGAGCACGTCGTCGCCCTGGTCGGCCGCTCCCCGCAGGTGGCGAAGGTCTGGGGCACCCCGCTCGGCCTGGTCTTCATCGACGGCGGCCACACCGACGAACACGCCACCGCCGACTACGAGGGCTGGGCCCCGCACGTCGCCGAGGGCGGCCTGCTCGTCATCCACGACGTGTTCCCGAACCCGGCGGACGAGTTCACGGGCCAGGCCCCCTACCGCGTGTACCTGCGGGCGCTGGAGTCCGGCGCGTTCACCGAGGTGTCCGACACGGACTCGCTGCGCGTGCTGCGGCGGACGGGGGCAGGCGTCTGAACTCCGGCGCCGCTCGACCGTGCCTTCCCGGCGCGGGCCCTGGTCGGCCCGTAAGGTGGCAGGCGTGTCGTACGTAGGCCCGGACTTCGATCCTCCCCAGCCCCGCCGCAACCGCCGCCGAACCCTGACCGTCGCGCTCGCCGCCCTGGTGCCCGGGGCGCTGCTCGGCTGGGTGGTGTACGAGGCCCTGGGCAGCCCCGGCGACGGCTCGGGCGACGCGGCCGTACGCCCGTCCTCCGTGACGCCGGCGGACACGGCGCCGACCATCTCCGCCACGAACGACGACAAGCCCCCGGGCCCCACCCCCACGCCCACCCCGGAGTCCACGTCCGCCTCCGGCCCGCTCAAAGGCAAGGTCGTCGTCATCGACCCGGGCCACAACCCGAACAACTTCCAGCACACGGCCGAAATCAACCGCAAGGTGAACATCGGCACGAACTGGAAGGAGTGCGACACTACGGGGACTTCGACGAACGACGGCTACACCGAGGCCAAGTTCACCCTCGACGTCGCCCACCGCATGCGCACCCTGCTGGAGAAGCAGGGCGCCACGGTTGAGTTCACCCAGGACGGCGACCGCTCATGGGGCCCGTGCGTGGACGAACGCGCCCAGATCGGCAACAAGGCGCACGCCGACGCCGTCGTCTCCCTCCACGCCGACGGAGCCGGCCCCGGCCAACGCGGCTTCCACGTCATCCTCCCCGGCAAGGTGAACGCGGGCGCTGCCAACACGGGCCCCATCGTCACCCCCTCCCGCGACCTCGGCGAGCGCATCGCGGGCTCCTTCGTCCGCGTCACGGGCAGCGCGCCCTCCAACTACGTCGGCGACGGCACCGGTCTCGTCACGCGTAAGGACCTGGGCGGTCTCAATCTGTCAACGGTTCCCAAGGTGTTCATCGAGTGCGGCAACATGCGCGATAGCAAGGACGCGGCGTTGCTCACCAGTGGCGCTTGGCGGCAGAAGGCGGCGCAAGGGATCTCCGAGGGAATTGTGAGTTTCCTGCGCGGGTAGTGGTCCACGGGCTGATCCCGGCGGACACCCTCGTCGGTCGGACGATAAGGTCGTCTTTACGATGAGGGGCCACCCCCGCGCTTCACACCGGGGCCTGACGGCGACATGGTGACAGCGACGCCTCCAGCGATGCCGATGTTGAGACGACTGACGAAGGACCTGAAGTGAATATCCGCTCCCTCACTCGAGGCGACGGCGTGGTGATCGGAGCAGCGGTATTGCTGTTCATCGCGTCGCTTCTCGATGTTGCCAGCTGCGACGGCAGTTACTGCGAAGGCGTCGACATCCCGAACGCCTGGAGCAACCTCGGCCTCGGGCTCGGCACGTACATGGCCGGTGTGGTCGGTGGCGCGCTCATCGCGGTGGCCCGCCTGCTCCCCCAGCCCCGCAAGGTCGCGGGCCTCGACCTGGGAACGGTCGGTGTCGTCCTGACGATCGCGGCCGCTTGGTCCCTGCTGTGGTGGACGATTGATGCGGAGGGCGCAGGCATCGGCATCATCCTCGGCCTGATCGCCGCCCTCGTGCTCGCCGCCGGCGCCATCGCCACCCCCCTGGTCCCCGCCCTCCAGGCCCCCCTCCTCCCCGCCCCCAGCCCGGCCGCCCCCCAGCCCTACGGCGCCCAGCCCCCCGGTGGTTACGGCTACCCGGGTGCTCAGCAGCCGCAGGCCGGGCAGCCGTACGGTGGGCAGCCGCAGGCCGGGCAGCCGTTCGGTGGCGGGCAGCCGCAGCAGGCTCAGCAGCCGCAGGCGCCCGCGGCGGACTTCTCGCCGTTCTGGTTCGCCGTGCCCGTGGCGCGTCCCCTCTTCGCGGAGGACGGTTCGCCGACGCCGATCGCCGAACTCGCGCCGGGCACCTGGTACCTGGCCGTCGAGCAGCGCGGTCCGGCCCTGGTGGCGCAGACGCAGGACGGTCGCCGTGGTGTCCTCCAGGACACGTCGGGCATCCAGCGGGGCTGACCACAGCAACTGAAGCCGTACGAACGGCCCCTCACCCTTCCCGGTGAGGGGCCGTCGTCGTACAGTCGCAAGCCCATGCACAACTGACGGAGCGTCAGGAGGCGGACATGCGGCTCGGGCTCGCACTCGGCTACTGGGGCCGCGGCCCCTCCGCGGACCATGTGCCCCTCGCGCAGGAGGCAGAGCGGCTGGGCTACCACTCGGTGTGGACCGCCGAGTCCTGGGGTTCCGACGCGTTCACGCCGCTCACCTGGATCGCCGCGCAGACGTCACGGATCAGGCTGGGTACGGCCGTTGCCCAGATGGCCGCCCGCTCCCCGACCACGACCGCCATGCACGCCCTCACCCTCGACCACCTCTCCGGCGGGCGCGTGATGCTGGGGCTCGGGCTGTCGGGGCCGCAGGTGGTGGAGGGGTGGTACGGGCGGCCGTTCCCGAGGTCGCCGCTGACCGCCACGCGCGAGTACGTCGACGTCGTACGGCAGGTCCTGCTGCGCGAGGCACCCGTAGAGCTCGACGGGCGTTTCCACTCCCACCCGTATCGCGGCGAGGACGCCACCGGCATCGGAAAGGCACTGAAGCCGATCACCCATCCCCTGCGCGCCGACCTCCCGGTCCTGCTCGGCGCCGAGGGTCCGAAGAACGTCGCGCAGACGGTCCGGATCGCCGACGGCTGGCTCCCGTTGTACTGGTCGCCGAGCAGGCCCGAGGTGTACGGGGAGGCGGCCGTCGGCGATCTGCCGGACGGTTTCCTCGTCGCGCCCATGGCCCGCGTCCAGGTCTGCGACGACGTCTCCGAAGGGCTCCTCCCCGTCAAGGTCATGCTCGGCTTCTACATCGGCGGCATGGGGCACGCGGCCCGTAACTTCCACGCCGATCTCATGGCGCGCATGGGGTACGAGGAGGAGGCGCGGCGAATCCAGCGGCTGTTCCTGGAGGGCCACCGCGAGGAGGCCGTACTCGCCGTCCCGGACGCCTTCGCCGACGAGATCTCCCTCGTCGGCCCGCGTGAACGCATCGCCGAGCGGCTGGAGGCGTGGCGGAAGGGGCCGGTGACCGACCTGCTGGCGCTCGCGCCCGACCCGCACTCCCTGCGCGTACTCGCCGAGCTCAACTCCTAGCCCGTCGCGCCGGGTTTCATCCCGGATTCAAGGGCTACCCGCAGGGCATGTCCCCTCGATATCGCAACGGCGCCAATCAGGCCGGCACGGTCATAGCGATCGTCGCCGATGTCATGGCCCTCGTCCTGGGCCTCTGGATCCTGATGTACCTACTGGACGCCAACCGCGCCAACGACTTCGTCCAGTTCGTCCACGACGTGGCCCGCTGGCTGGCGGGATGGTCGCACGACCTGTTCACGTTCGACGAGGAGTGGGCGCGCGTGGTCGCCGGTTACGGCCTGGCGGCGGTCGTGTACTTGTTCGTGGGCCACGCCATCGCCAATCGAGTACATCGGCACTAACGCCCTAAAGGGGCGCGGGGAACTGCGCGATCAACCACACACAACCCGCACCCGCCCCCCGGCAGACCCGACCGAGCTCTCAGGCGCAACAATCCGGGTCAAGCCCCGTCGGCAACTGCTCCCCACCGAACACCGCACACGTCGCCTCATGCCCGCCCAGCGCCGCCACGGCCAGCAACAACGACCCGGCCGTCCAAGTGGTCAGCTCGCGGGGCCAGATGGCGTCGTCGTCGAAGACGTACCCCGTCCAGTACAGCCCGCTCTCCGCGTCCCGCAGGTGCTGGATGGACTGGAGGATCTCCAGGGCCCGGTCGGACTCCCCCATCGCCCAGAGCGCGAGGGCGAGTTCGGCCGACTCGCCCCCCGTCACCCACGGGTTGGGCACGACGCACCGCACTCCCAGCCCGGGGACGACGAAGCGTTCCCAGCCTTCCTCCATCCGGGACTTGGCCTCGGTGCCGGTGAGCGCGCCGCCCAGCACGGGGTAGTACCAGTCCATGGAGTAGCGGTCCTTGTCCAGGAACCGCTCCGGATGTCGCCGGATCGCGTGCCGCAACGCCCCCGCCGCCAACTCCCAGTCCGGCTGCGCCTCTTCCCGCTGCTCGGCGATGGCCAGCGCGCACCGCAGGGCGTGGTGGATCGAGGACGAACCGGTCAGCAGCGCGTCCGCGGTCGCCGTACCGTCGTCGTCGCGCCGCCAGCCGATCTGTCCGCCCGGCTGCTGGAGCTGGAGAACGTACTCGACGGCCGCGTACACGGACGGCCACATGCGGTCCAGGAACGTGTCGTCGCCGGTGGAGAGGTAGTGGTGCCAGACGCCTACGGCTATGTAGGCGACGAAGTTGGTCTCGCGGCCGGTGTCGGTGACGTCGTCGTGCGCGCCGTCCGCGTAGGCGGCGTACCAGGAGCCGTCCTCGTTCTGGTGGGTCGCCAGCCAGGTGTACGCCCGCTCGGCGGCCGTGTGCTCACCGGCCGTGTCCAGGGCCATCGCCGCCTCGACGTGGTCCCACGGGTCGAGGTGATGCCCGCGGAACCACGGGATCGCCCCGTCCTCCCGCTGGACCGCGAGGATGCCCGCCACGGTCGCGGCGGCCTGCTCGGCGGTGAGGACCCCGGGCAGGACGAGGTGTTCTGTCCGGGGGGTGGTCACTGGGTGGCCGCCTGGGTTTCGGAGAGGGTGGGCAGGTGGGGCTTGGTCGCGTACGCCACGAAGCTCTTGCCGATCAGGGGATTGAGGGCCTGCTCGGCGACCCGCGTCGCCAGCGGCTTCTTCATGATGTCCCAGACCAGCAGCTTGTGGTACGCCCGCACGGGCAGCGCCTTGTCGTTGTCGACGCCGAACGCGCACTTCAGCCACCAGTAGGGGCTGTGCAGGGCGTGGGCGTGGTGGGTGCCGTACGGCTTCAGGCCCGCCTCGCGGATCTTGGCCAGCAGCTCGTCCGCCTTGTAGATGCGGATGTGGCCGCCCTCGACCTCGTGGTAGGCGTCGGACAGCGCCCAGCAGACCTTCTCGGGGCCGTAGCGCGGGACGGTGATGGCGATACGGCCGCCGGGCTTCAACACCCGGACCATCTCGGCGAGTACGCCCTTGTCGTCCGGGATGTGCTCCATGACCTCGGAGATGATCACGACGTCGAAGGACTCGTCGGGGAAGGGGAGGGCCAGGGCGTCGCCCTCCATCGCCGTCGCGGTGGCCCCTTCCGGTGCCTCGCCCGCTTCCTTCATCGCCGCGAACCACTTGGCGACCTCGCGGATCTCCTCACCGTTCTGGTCCAGCGCCACGACCTGGGCGCCACGCCGGTAACACTCGAACGCGTGCCGGCCGGCGCCGCAGCCGAGGTCCAGGACGCGGTCGCCCGCGGCGAGCGGGAACCGGGAGAAGTCGACGGTCAGCACGTAGGCCTGCTTTCGCGGTCGGAACGGTGGGCGGGGCGGGGATGGAGGATCGTCGGCGCGGCGCTCACTGGGCGACCTCGGTGACGCGGGCGGCCGTACCGGCCCTGGCGATCTCGGCGACACCGGCAGGCTCGCCAGCTGCTTCGGCCTCGGCCGACCGGGCGGACTCGCCGCTCTTGGCGGCCTCGGCCAGTCGAGCGGAGTCGCCATCCTCGGCAGCCGCGGTCATGCGGCCGGGCGCGCCGGCCTCGACGGCGGCCTCGTTCACCCTTGCTCGTGTGGCATCGGAGGCCGCGGCGCGGTCGAGGGCCGAAGCCGCGGAGCGGTCGCGGGCCGAATCCGCAGAGCGGCGATGTGCGGGCTCGCCCGCGGACCGGCGGGAGGTGTCGCCCGCGGAGCGGGCTATGGCCTCGCGGTACCGGGCCACCGTGCCCTCGGCGGCCCGTGCCCAGGTGAAGTGCTCCAACACCCGCTCTCGCCCGGCGCGGCCCAGCCGTACGCGCAGGTCCGGGTCCCCCAACAGGCGGCTCAGCGCGGCGGCCAGCGCCCCGGGCTCCCCCGGGGGCACCGCCAGACAGGTCTCGCCGTCGCGCCCGGCGACCTCGGGGATCGCCCCGCCGGTCGTGGCGACCAGCGGCGTTCCCGTGGCCATGGCCTCGGCGGCCGGCAGCGAGAAGCCCTCGTACAGCGACGGTACGCACGCGACCTGCGCGGAGCGGACCAGGTCGACGAGTTCGGCGTCGGAGATGCCCTTGACGAACTCGACGGCGCCTTCGAGGCCGTACCGTGCCATCGCCTGGGCGACCGGACCCTCCTCGGGGCGCTTGCCGACGACGACGAGGTGGGCGTCGGGCTGCTCGGCGCGGACCTTGGCGAGCGCCTCGACGAGGAAGACCAGGCCCTTGAGCGGGACGTCGGCGCTGGAGGTCGTGACGATCCGGCCGGGGACCTGCCGTACGGACGGATCCGGCGAGAACAGGTCGGTGTCCGCGCCGATGTGCACGACGTGGATGCGGTCCTGCCGTACGCCGAGGTGGTCGACGATCTCCGCGCGGGAGGTGCCGGACACGGTCAGCACCGACGGCAGGCGGCGGGCCACCCGCTTCTGCATGCGGGTGAAGGCGTACCACCGGCGTACCGACATCCGTCGCTGCCAGCCCTGCGCCGCGTCCAGTTCCAGTTGGCGGTCGACGGTGATGGGGTGGTGGATGGTGGTGACGAGGGGCGCGCCGATGTCGCCCAACAGCCCGTATCCCAGCGTCTGGTTGTCGTGCACGACGTCGAAGTGGCCTCGCCTGGCCCGCAGATGGCGGCGGGCGCGCAGGGAGAAGGTCAGCGGCTCGGGGAAGCCGCCGGTCCACATGGTCGCCACTTCCAGCGCGTCGACCCAGTCGCGGTACTCGTCACGGCCCGGCGTGCGGAAGGGGTCGGGCTGGCGGTAGAGGTCGAGGGAGGGGAGTTCGGTGAGGGCCAGCCGGCCGGCGTAGTCCGCGCCCTCGTCGAGGACGGGGTAGGGCTGGGAGCCGATGACCTCGACGCGGTGTCCGAGGCGGGCCAGTTCGCGGGAGAGGTGCCGTACGTAGACGCCCTGGCCGCCACAGAACGGGTTCCCTTTATAGGTGAGAAGCGCGATGTCGAGCGGTCGCCCGCCGTCGGCGGCAGGGTCCTGCGAGGGCCCGGCCTCCCTGGCCTCAGCGGTCACTCCGGACCCCCTTCTCCCTGCGTTCTCCCTGCGATGTCCCGCGAGATTACGCGGGACGCTAATCTAGAACAAGTTTCAGACTTGATCGTTCAAGAGGCTCCGAATCTACCGGCAGGTAGCGCCGCTGTGAGCGATGGATCGGGTGATTCACGCCACGGCCGAGCGCTGGCATGCTCGGTCCGGTCACCCAGCCTCACCGACTGTCACGGAACGGGATCCATGCCTGCGGAAGTCAGTAGCGCGAGCCCCTCCTCACCGCCTCTCACCGAGCGGCAGGAGGCCCGCCGCCGACGCATCCTGCACGCCAGCGCGCAGCTCGCCAGCCGGGGCGGTTTCGACGCGGTGCAGATGCGGGAGGTCGCGGAGTCCTCGCAGGTGGCGCTGGGCACGCTGTACCGCTACTTCCCGTCCAAGATCCATCTGCTGGTCGCCACGATGCAGGACCAGCTGGAGCACATGCACGGCACGCTGCGCAAGAAGCCGCCGCAGGGGGAGACGGCGGCGGAGCGGGTCGCGGAGACGCTGATGCGCGCCTTCCGCGCCCTTCAGCGCGAGCCGCACCTGGCCGACGCGATGGTGCGGGCCCTGACCTTCGCCGACCGCAGCGTCTCCCCCGAGGTCGACCAGGTCTCCCGGCAGACGACGGTGATCATCCTGGACTCGATGGGTCTCGAGAACCCGACCCCGGAGCAGCTCTCCGCCGTCCGCGTCATCGAGCACACCTGGCACTCGGCCCTGATCACCTGGCTGTCGGGCCGGGCCTCTATCGCCCAGGTGAAGATCGACATCGAGACGGTGTGCCGGCTGATCGATCTGACCGACCCGGAAGGGCACAGGTAAAACCTACGAGACGGGTTCCCTTCGCCGGTATTGTCCGGATCAGGTTCTGGGGGTCGCCTTCCGGCCCTGCTGCTGCCTTCCGGCCTCTCAGCCCGGACCGTCGACGTCGGCACCGGCGGAAACCGTCTGCTTCCTGCCAGAGTCGGCTACTCCGGTTCGGACTCCCTCACTCGTCCCGTAGGCCATTACCAGGATAGAACGCCTGGGGCAATACAGAACACCCCAAAGGGGATATTTTTTTACGGTCGGGCACAGTCCCGCTCCGCCCTACTCCTCCGGCGGGAACACCGGCTCCCCACTCCCCAGCACCGTGATCACGATCGCCTCCACCGGGCAGCTCTCCGCCGCGGCCAGGATCCTCTCGTTGGCGTCCGTCTCCGGGTCGGCCGGGTGGGACTGGCGGGCGGTGTCGAGCTGGAAGCCGTCGGGGGCGTGGTGGACGCACTGGGCCGAGCCGATGCACACCGACCGGTCGACCTCGATGTGCCAGCGGTCGCCCATTCCCTACGCCTCCCAGCCCGCCGGGAGGTGGATCATCTTGTGCTCCAGGTACTCGCCGAAGCCCTCGGGGCCGAACTCCCGCCCCAGTCCGGAGTTCTTGTAGCCGCCGAACGGGCCCAGCATGTCCAGGCTGAAGGTGTTGACCGAGTAGGTACCGGTACGGACCTGGCGCGCGACCTCGATGCCGTGGCCGGTGTCGGCCGTCCAGACGCTGCCGCTCAGGCCGTAGTCGGAGTCGTTCGCGATCTTCACGGCCTCGGACTCGTCGCCGTAGGGCAGCAGGCAGATGACGGGGCCGAAAATCTCCTCCCGCGCGATCCGCATGGAGTTGTCGACGTCCCCGAAGAGGGTCGGCTCGACGTACCAGCCCTTCTCCTGCCCGGCCGGACGTCCGCCGCCGGTGAGGATCTTGGCGCCCTCCTCCTGGCCGATCCGGATGTAGTCGAGGTTCCTGCGCTGCTGCCGCCGCGCCACCAGCGGGCCCACCTGGGTCGCCGGGTCCAGCGGGTCGCCGACCACCAGCGCGCCGGCCGCCGCGGCGAAGGCCTCGGCGAACTCGTCGTAGCGGGAGCGCGGGAGCAGGATCCGGGTCTGGGCCACACAGGCCTGGCCGTTGTTCATCCAGGCCGCCGGGACGACTCCGGCGACGGTCGCCTCGACGTCCGCGTCCGGCAGGACGACGGCCGCGGACTTGCCGCCCAACTCCAGTGTCACGCGGGTGAGATTGCGGGCGGCGACCTCCATGACGCGCTTGCCGGCCGCGACGGAACCGGTGAAGGAGACCTTGTCGACGGACGGGTGCCCGACCAGGTACTCGCTCACCTCGCGGTCGGCCGGGAGGATGGACAGGACCCCCTCCGGCAACCCGGCGTCCTTGGCGATCTCGGCGAGGAGATAGGCGTCGAGCGGCGACTCCGGGGACGGCTTCAGCACCACCGCGCAGCCGGTGAGCAGCGCGGGCGCGAGCTTGGCGGCGGCGACGAACTGCGGGACGTTCCAGGGGACCACGGCCGCGACGACGCCGACCGGCTCGCGGCGGACGAGGATCTTGCCGAGGACGCCGTCGCGCTGCTCCTCGTACGTGAAGTTCCGCGCGACCGTGATCGCCGCGTCCCACACCATCATCGCGCCGAGCGCCTGGGCGAGGACGCTCCAGGAGTACGGGGAGCCGTTCTCGGAGGAGATGACACGGGCGATCTCCTCGTGCCGTACGGCGATTCCGTCCTTGATGCGGGTGACGACCTCGATCCGCTCGTCGAGGCTCATCCGCGGCCAGGGTCCCTCGTCGAACGCCTTCCGCGCCACCGCGACCGCCCGGTCGACGTCGGCGGGCGAGGCGTGCGGGACGCGTCCGATGACCTCTTCCGTGTGCGGCGAGACGACCTCGATGACGTCCTTGCCCAGGGGGTCGGTCAACTCCCCGCCGATGATCAGCTGTCCGTGTTCCACGAGCTCGGTCATGGCCGACGCCTCCTGCGGAGCTGGAGCGGATTCCTTGGTTTCTGACGCTGTTTCAGGAACTGATACCAGTTCCACCCTGAGGAGTCCACGGACCGCACACACCTCGGGCCTACGCTGGCCGGTCCGGGGCGGAGAAGGGGAAGGGGCCGGCGATGGCGGCGAGCAGACGACACTGGGCGGCGTTCGCCTCGGCCATGACGGTGGCCGTCGGCGGCGCGGTGTGGACGGGGTCGTCCTGGGACGACGTCACGCGTGGCAACGGGGTTTCGGTGCACCGGGAGACGAAGAGCCCCGAGGAGATCAGGGAGTACTGGACCCCCGAGCGGGTCAGGCGTGCCGAGCCGGCGGAGATGCCGACCTGGAACCCCTGCGAGCACTTTCCTTCCTCGCTCGCGCCACGTTGTTGGTAGATGACTCGGGCTCCCATCGAAACCCGTTCTAGTTATAGTGACCGGGAGTCCTTCACGGCCGGGACATGTCGCGGCGATAGGGGAGCCCATGGCGACGGTGTACGACCACGGCGGCGGCGTGAAGTCCATCGAGGTCCCCATCCCGGACAACCCGCTCGGCCACACCCTCGTGTACGTCGTCGACACCGACCGCGGCCCGGTCCTCGTCGACACCGGCTGGGACGACCCGGCGTCCTGGGACACGCTGGCCGATGGGCTCGTGGCCTGCGGCACGGCCCCCGGTGAGATCCACGGCGTGGTGATCACGCACCACCATCCGGACCACCACGGGCTGTCGGGCAAGGTGCGTGAGGCCTCCGGCGCGTGGATCGCGATGCACGCGGCGGACGCGGCGATCGTACGGCGCACCCGCGCGACCCGGCCGGGGCGCTGGTTCTCCTACATGGCGGCCAAGCTCACCGCGGCCGGCGCCCCCGACGCCCACGTGGCCCCCCTGCACAACGCTCACCGCCCGAGCACCCTCCCCGGGCTCTCCCCCGCCGCCCCTGACCGCGAGATCGTCCCCGGCGAACTCCTCGACCTCCCCGGCCGCCGCCTGCGCGCGATCTGGACGCCGGGCCACACCCCCGGCCACGTCTGCCTGCACCTGGAGGAGGACCACCCGGCCCGACTCCCGGGGCACGGCCGCCTGTTCTCCGGCGACCACCTCCTCCCCGAGATCACCCCGCACATCGGCCTGTACGAGGACCCCGACGACACGACCGTCACCGACCCCCTCGGCGACTACCTCGCCTCCCTCGAACGCGTCGCCCGCCTCGCCCCCGCCGAGGTCCTCCCGGCCCACCAGCACACGTTCACCGACGCCCCGGCCCGCGTACAGGAGTTGCTGACCCACCACGAGTCCCGCCTCACCGACCTCCAGGCCCTCCTCGCCACCCCCCTCACCCCCTGGCAACTCGCGGAACGCATGGAGTGGAACCGCCCCTGGTCCCAGATCCCCTACGGCTCCCGGAACATCGCCATCGCGGAGGCCGAGGCACATCTGCGCCGCCTGGTGAAGCTGGGACGCGCGCAGGCGCTGACGGGGAGCGAGCCGGTGACGTACGTGGCGGTGTGAAGGAACACCGGACACCGAACCGAGCAGCCGACGCCCCGCACCCCCGGTGATCCCCATGCGGCCGAACCCACCGTCGCTCGCGGCCTCCCCTCGGGCGCTTCCCTACGGGCCGGTAGAGTGGCCGCGTCGTCATCACACCCGTACAGGGGGAAGCCGGTGCAAATCCGGCGCTGACCCGCAACCGTGAACCGGTCGAACGCAGGCCGGTGAGCCGGATCGCCCCGTACGGATTCGTGACCGGCTCACGTGCCCCGGCAGCCCGCCGGAGCACGGCACCGTCGAGGTATACGGAGCCGAGCCGCCCGGGGGTCTCCCCTGTGCTGCCCGGCCCCTTTGAGGGAAGGGCATCCGCCGATCATGTACGTCCGCCGCAGCGCCGCGGTCCTGGCCGCCGTCACCGTGATCGGCACGGTCACGCCCGCCTTCGCCGCCGACCCGTCCCCGTCGGCCTCCGTCGCCCTCCCGTCCGGGCTGTACGGCACCACGGACCCCACGTACGACGGCGTGTGGCGCCAGTCGCTCGCGCTGCTCGCGCAGGACACGGTGGACGTGAAGCCGGCCGCGAAGGCCGTGGACTGGCTCACCGGGCAGCAGTGCGCCGACGGCGGGTTCGCCCCGTTCCGCGCCGACGTCTCGAAGGCCTGCGACGCGAAGACCCCCGTCGACACCAACAACACGGCCGCCGCCGTCCAGGCCCTCGCCGCGCTCGGCGGCCACGACACGGCGACCGGCAAGGCCGTGGACTGGCTGAAGTCCGTGCAGAACAAGGACGGCGGCTGGGGATACCTGCCGGGCGGCGCGAGTGACGCGAACTCGACGTCCGTCGTGATCGGCGCGCTGGCCGCCGTCGGCGAGAAGCCCGCGGCCGTGCGCAAGGCGGGCAGGTCGCCCTACGACGCCCTGCTGAAGCTGTCCCTGCCGTGCGGTGACGGCGACGCGGGGGCGTTCGCGTTCCAGCCCGACAAGAAGGGCGCGCTGGCGGCCAACGCCGACGCGACCGCCGCGGGCGTGGTGGGCGTCCTCGGCCAGGGGCTCGTGGCGACCGCGGGCAAGGCGCCCGCGAGCACCCGGGAGTGCCTCGGCGGCAAGGCCCCGACGCCCGCCGACGCGGCCCTCAACGGTGCCGTCCACCTCGCCCAGGACATGAGCGGGACCGGCTACCTGAAGTCCGTGATGCCCGGCGCCAAGGACCAGCCGGACTACGGCAACACCGCCGACGCCGTGGTGGCGCTCTCCGCCGCGGGCCTGACCCAGCGGGGCCGGGAGGTCCTGGTCTGGCTGGAGCAGCACTACGCCGCCTGGGCCGAGCAGAGCGGTCCCGCCGCCTACGCCCAGCTGATCTTCGCCGCGCACGCCGCCGGCGTCGACCCGCGTGACTTCGGCGACACGGACCTCGTCAAGCAGCTCAACGCGACGGGGCCCGCCCCGCAGTCGGCTCCGAACGCGTCGGTCACGGCCTCGGCGAAGCCCTCCGAGGACGACGAGAAGGACGACGGCGACAGCCCGTTCGGTGTCTGGTGGTACGTCGGCATCTTCCTGGTCGTCGGTATCGGCATCGGCTTCCTGCTCAGCGGCCGCAACAAGGGCAAGTGACGGTCACCGTGATCCGCCGCCGCGCTCTCACGTTCGTCCTGGCCGTGCTGGTCGTCCTGACCGGCGCCGCCCAGGCGCACGCGACCGGTTACCGCTACTGGTCCTTCTGGGACCGCGACGGCGACCGGTGGACGTACGCCACCCAGGGCCCGTCCCTCGCCCGCCCCTCCGACGGTGACGTCCAGGGCTTCCGCTTCGCCGTCAGCGAGGACTCCAGCGACGCCGCCCGGCCGCGGGGCGGCGCCGAGTTCGCCGTGATCTGTGCGCGGACGCCCGCGCGGGACGGTACGAAGCGGGTGGCTCTGGTCATCGACTTCGGTACGGCGCCGGACGCCCCGTCGGGCGAGGTCCCGCCGGCTCGCCGTACCGCGTGCGCGCGGGTGGCGCCGGAGGCGACCACGGCGGAGGCGTTGGCTTCTGTGGCGAAGCCCCTGCGGTACGACACGAATGCGTTGTTGTGCGCGATCTCGGGGTATCCGGCGAAGGGGTGTGGGGAGCAGGTCGCCGGGGGCGAGCAGAAGGACAAGGCCCCGGATGCCTCGGGCGGCGGTCCGTCTCTTGGCCTGGTGGCCGGGATCGCGGTGGTTGCTGTGCTGGGTGCGGCGGGGGTCTGGCAGGTGCGGCGGCGTCGGGATGGGTGAGGGCTCCGTAGGAAGTGGGGCGAAGGGTTGTGCGGAGGCTGCGGCGCCGTCGTGGCCGGTCGCGCCCACGCGGAGGAGCCGCACATGTCACAGCCCCGCGCCCCTGGACGGCGTTGTCCATCCCGGTGCTTGGTGGGTATGGGCACTTTCCCTCGGGGTTGCCGCCAGCCGGACCACCAATCCCCTCCTCCTCGCCCTCCTCATCGCGACCTCCGCCTACGTCGTGGCGACCTGTCGCTCGAACGCGCCCTGGGCTCGCTCCTATGCCGCTTTCGTGAAGCTGGGGCTTGCTGTGCTGGCGATTCGGGTGTTCTTCGCGGTGGCGTTGGGGTCGCCCATTCCCGGTACGCACACGGTCGTCACGCTCCCCGAAGTCCCCCTCCCCGACTGGGCGCAGGGCATCCGCCTGGGCGGCACCGTGACGGCGGAAGCGCTGGTCTTCGCCCTGTACGACGGCCTGAAGCTCGCCACGCTGCTGATCTGTGTGGGCGCGGCGAACGCCCTGGCCAACCCCGCCCGGCTGCTGAAGTCGCTGCCGGGCGCACTGTACGAGATGGGTGTGGCAGTGGTCGTCGCGCTGACGTTCGCGCCGAATCTGATCGCCGATGTCCAGCGCCTGCGGGCCGCGCGTCGGCTGCGCGGCCGGCCCGACCGCGGCGTCCGGGGTCTCCTGCAGGTCGGACTCCCGGTGCTGGAGGGCGCGTTGGAGCGTTCGGTCGCCCTCGCCGCGGCGATGGACGCGCGCGGCTACGGCCGTACGGCACAGGTCCCGGCCGCCGTCCGCCGTACCACCACCGCCCTCACCCTCGGCGGTCTCCTGGGCGTCTGCGCCGGAACGTACGGTCTGCTCACCGCCCAGGGCGCCACCTACGGCCTCCCCGTCCTCCTCGCCGGACTGGCCGCCGCCCTGGCCGGCCTGTGGCTCGGCGGCCGTCGCACCCCGCGCACCCGCTACCGCCCCGACCCCTGGGGCGCCCGGGCCTGGCTGATCACCACCTCCGGCATCACGGTCGCCGCGCTCCTCACCCTGTCCGCCTCCCGGGACCCCGCGTCCCTGCACCCCGGCGTGGTCCCCCTGACAACCCCCACCCTCCCTCTCTGGCCCGCAGCAGCCGTACTCCTGGGCCTCCTGCCTGCCCTCCTCACCCCCAAGGAGCCCTCGTGATCCGCTTCGAGGAGGTGTCCGTGACATACGACGGCGCCCTCGAACCCATCGTCCAGGGCATCGACTTCGAGGTGCCCGAGGGCGAGCTGGTCCTGCTGGTCGGGCACTCGGGGGTAGGCAAGTCGACGGTGCTCGGTGCCGTCAGTGGGCTCGTGCCGCACTTCACCGGTGGCACGTTGCGCGGCCGGGTCACGGTGGACGGCCGTGACACGCGTACCCACAAGCCCCGCGAACTGGCCGACGTCGTGGGCACGGTCGGCCAGGATCCGCTCTCCCACTTCGTCACGGACACGGTCGAGGACGAACTCGCCTACGGGATGGAGTCGTTGGGGCTCGCTCCCGGCGTCATGCGGCGGCGCGTCGAGGAGACCCTCGACCTCCTCGGCCTCACCGACCTCCGCAACCGCCCCATCGCGACCCTCTCCGGCGGCCAGCAGCAACGCGTCGCCATCGGCTCGGTCCTCACCCCCCACCCCAAGGTCCTCGTCCTCGACGAGCCCACCTCCGCCCTGGACCCCGCCGCCGCCGAAGAGGTCCTCGCGGTCCTCCAACGCCTCGTCCACGACCTCGGCACGACGGTTCTGATGGCCGAACACCGCCTGGAACGGGTCATCCAGTACGCCGACCAGGTCGTCCTGCTCCCGGCCCCCGGTGAGCCCCCGACTCTGGGCACCCCGGCAGAGGTGATGGCGATCTCCCCGGTCCACCCCCCGGTGGTGGCCCTGGGCCGCCTGGCGGGCTGGAGCCCCCTGCCGCTGACGGTCCGAGACGCCCGCCGCAGGGCAGCGGACCTACGGCAACAGCTTGAGGAGCGGGACACCAACGCCCCCCAGGGGCGCGGGGCTGTGACATGTGCGGCTCCGCCGCGCGGGCGCGACCGGCCACACTCAACCCGCACCCGCCCACAACCCACACTCCCCGCCCCCCTGGTCGCCCCCCACCGCTGGTTCAAGCGCAACCGCGCCGCAACCACCCCCACCACCCCCTACGCAGCCGAAATACGGGCCCTCTCCGTAACCCGCGCCCACATCCACGCCCTACGCCGCATAGACCTCACCGTCACCCCCGGCGAAACCATCGCCCTCATGGGCCGCAACGGCGCCGGCAAATCCACCCTCCTCAACACCCTCGTAGGCCTGGTCCACCCCACGACAGGCGAGGTCCACGTCGACGGAGCCGTCCCCCACAAGACCGCCCCGAAAGACCTCGTACGCCGCGTGGGCCTGGTCCCCCAGGAACCCCGCGACCTCCTTTACGCCGACACGGTCGCGGCGGAGTGCGCCGCCGCCGACCAGGACGCCGCCGCACCCCCCGGCACCTGCCGAGCCCTCCTCGCCGACCTCCTCCCGGGCCCGGGCATCGCGGACGACGCCCACCCCCGCGACCTCTCCGAGGGCCAGCGCCTCACCCTCGCCCTGGCCGTGGTCCTGACCGCGAAGCCGCCCCTGCTCCTCCTCGACGAACCGACCCGCGGCCTGGACTACGCGGCGAAGGCCCGGCTCGTCACGCTCCTGCGCGGCCTGGCCGCCCGTGGCCACGCCATCGTGCTGGCCACGCACGACGTGGAGCTCGCCGCCGAACTCGCGCACCGGGTCGTCCTGCTGGCCGACGGTGAGGTGATCGCCGACGGCCCGACCCCGGAGGTCGTCGTCGCGTCCCCCTCGTTCGCGCCGCAGGTGGCCAAGATCCTGGCCCCGCAGAAGTGGCTCACGGTCGCCGAGGTGAGGGAGGCCCTGTCATGACCGGCGGCCACGCCCACACCAGCTGCACCCCGCCCGGCACACCCCAGGCCCGAGCCGTCCACCTCGGCCCCCGCTCCCTCACCGCCCTCACCTTGGTGAGCGCCGTCGGCGTCGCCGCCTTCGGCTGGCCGTTCCTCGCGCCGCCCGCGTCCCAGCTGAGCGCGCACGCCCAGGACGCCCCTTGGCTGTTCTCGGCGCTGCTCGTCCTCCTGGTCGCGGTCGTGTCCGCCACGATCTCCGAGTCGGGGCTCGGCCCGAAGGCGGTCGCCATGCTCGGGGTGCTGGCGGCGACGGGGGCCGCGCTGCGGCCGATCGGGGCGGGGACGGCCGGTATCGAGCCGATGTTCTTCCTGATGGTGCTCAGCGGCCGGGTCCTCGGCCCGGGGTTCGGCTTCGTCCTCGGCGGGGTGACCATGTTCGCGTCGTCGCTGCTGACGGGCGGGGTCGGGCCCTGGATGCCGTTCCAGATGCTGGCGATGGGCTGGTTCACGATGGGCGCGGGCCTGCTGCCGGGCCGGGACCGGCTGCGCGGGCGGGCGGAGCTGCTGATGCTCGCCGCGTACGGCTTTCTCGCGGCCTTCGCCTACGGCACGATCATGAACCTCGCGGGCTGGCCCTTCATGAGCGCGCTGGCCTCGAACGTCGCCTTCGACCCGACGGCGGCCGTCCCCGCGAACCTCGCCCGTTTCGTCGCGTACTGCCTGGCCACCTCGCTCGGCTGGGACCTGGGCCGGGCGCTCGTCACCGTCGTGCTGACCCTCGCGCTCGGCCCGGTGATCCTGCGGGCGCTGCGCCGGGCGACCCGCCGTGCGGCTTTCGAGAGCCCGGTCACGTTCGACGCTCCCGCAGGGTGAAGGGCTCGGCGCACACGGTCACGCCCTCACCCCCTCCCCGGTGAAGCACCCCACATGACCCACATCACCTACTATCTGCGCTAGTCGGGCAAATAGGACGCCATGTCCACGCCATAGTGTGCTCTGACCTGCGCATTGAGAGCCAGGTCACACAAACGACCTTCGCTCCGCATACGACCACAACTAGCAAATGCCCTCATTGCGGACGCCTTCCCGGCCTGGTTGTGTTGAGGACGTCGCACGGCGCCGACGTGCCCTCAGGGCCGCGGCGCCGACGTATGCCCCCGCCTCGCATCGCATCGCGTGGCTCCGGCATGCCCGCGATCCGATGTCCCCGAAGAAAGGCTCCCCGTGACCGTGTCCGTCGCTTCCTCCTTCCGCCGTGTCTCCGCCCCGAAGAAGGTCCTCACCGGTGTCGTCCTGGCGGCCGCCTCCGCCGGCACCCTGTTCGCCGCCGCGCCCTCGCAGGCCGCGACGACCGAGACCGGCTCGGCGCAGCAGATCGCGCAGAAGATGATCTCGGACTCGGCCCAGTACCAGTGCTTCTCCAAGATCGTGGACCACGAGAGCGACTGGAACGTCAACGCCACCAACGCCTCCAGCGGCGCCTACGGCCTGGTGCAGGCCCTGCCCGGCAACAAGATGGCCTCCGCCGGCTCCGACTGGAAGACCAACCCGGCCACCCAGATCAAGTGGGGCGTCGACTACATGAAGGACCGCTACGGCAGCCCGTGCGGCGCCTGGAACTTCTGGCAGTCGAACGGCTGGTACTGAGCCGACACCGCCAGACGGAACCGAAGGCGGCGGCCCCCGATCCCCGGGGCCGCCGCCTTCGCCGTGTTTCGACCGCGCGACGACCGTCTCGGACAACCGTCTCGGGGGAGGCAGGAACGGGGCGTAGGGATAGGGGGTGCTCCTGCCTCCCTCGGGACAGGTCAGGCGGTGCCGGGCTTCAGCCGGTGCTGACCTGCAGTTCCTTCACGCCGTTGATCCACGCGGAGCGAAGGCGGCGAGGGTCCCCGACCAGTCGCAGGCCGGGCATCGCGTCGGCCACGGCGTTGAAGATGAGGTCGATCTCCAGGACCGCGAGGGACTTGCCCAGGCAGTAGTGGGGGCCGCCCCCGCCGAAGCCGAGGTGGGGGTTGGGGTCGCGGGTGATGTCGAAGGTGTCGGGATTCTCGAAGACCTCGGGGTCGTGGTTCGCCGAGGCATAGAAGATGCCTACCCGCTCACCCTTCTTTATGCGCTTTCCGCCCAACTCCGTGTCCTGAGTGGCCGTCCGCTGGAAGGACACGACCGGCGTCGCCCAGCGGACGACCTCCTCGGCCGCCGTCGCCGGCCGCTCCCGCTTGTACAGCTCCCACTGCTCGGGGTGGGTCAGGAAGGCGTGCATGCCGTGGGTGATGGCGTTGCGCGTGGTCTCGTTGCCCGCAACGGCCAGCATCAGCACGAAGAACCCGAACTCGTCCGAGCGCAGGTTGCCTTCGCCCTCGGCGGCCACCAGCGTGCTGACGATGTCCTTCGCCGGGCACGCCCGCCGGTCGGCGGCCATGTTCATGGCGTACGCGATGAGTTCGGTGGCCGACTCCTGGCCGACCTCCTCGGTGATGGCGTACTCGGGATCGTCGTACGCGATCATCTTGTTGGACCAGTCGAAGATCTTGGCCCGGTCGTCCTGCGGGATGCCGATGAGCTCGGCGATGGCCTGAAGGGGCAGTTCGCAGGCGACCTCGGTGACGAAGTCGAAGGGGCCGGAGCGGTCGCGGGCGGTCGCGGCGATGTTCAGCGCGCGCGTGCGCAGGCGCTCCTCCAGGGCGCGGATGGCGCGTGGCGTGAAGACACGCTGGACGATCTGGCGGACCCGGGTGTGCTCGGGCGGGTCCATGTTCAGCAGGATCAGCCGCTGCGCGTCGATCGCGTCGCGCTCGATGTGCTCGTTGAAGCGGATGATCGCGGTGTTGAGGGTGGACGAGTACAACTCCGGGTGCGTCGAGACGTACTTGACGTCCGCGTGCCTGGTCACCGCCCAGTAGCCCTCGTCCTGGAACCCGGCCACGTTGCCCGACTGCGGGATCCAGCGGACCGGTTCGGCGCGGCGCAGCTCGGCGAACTCCGGGAGGGGTACGCGGTGGTGCAGCACATCGGGATCGGTGAAGTCGAACCCGTCGGGAAGCGCTGGACAGGGCATGGACAGCTCCTGACGGTCCATCAGCAAAGGGTCCCCGTGACGGTAGTAACGGGTTCTACAACTGGCAATAGCCATGGACGTCCCAGTTCCGCGCACACCCCTTGCCGTCACTGAACCTTCGTCAGCACACTGCAAGACAGAACTAGAACGCGTACCAGTTCCGCCAAGTCCGCCGAGTCCCCCGCAGAGCCCTCGGAGAGGATCCGCACCCATGGCTGCCGAACCCGTGATCGTCGAAGCCGTACGCACCCCGATCGGCAAGCGCGGCGGCGCGCTCGCCAATCTCCACCCCGCCTACCTGCTGGGCGAGACCTACCGCGAACTCCTGGGCCGCACCGGCATCCCCGCCGACTGTGTCGAGCAGATCGTCGGCGGCACGGTGACCCACGCCGGCGAACAGTCCATGAACCCCGCGCGCACGGCCTGGCTGACGATGGGCCTGCCCTACGAGACGGCGGCGACGACCGTCGACTGTCAGTGCGGCTCCTCGCAGCAGGCCTCGCACATGACCGCCAACATGATCGCGGCGGGCGTCATCGACGTCGGGATCAGCTGCGGCGTCGAGGCCATGTCCCGGGTGCCGCTGGGGTCGGGATCCAAGCACGGGCCCGGAAAGCCGTTCCCCGACGAGTGGAACGTCGACCTGCCCAACCAGTTCGAGGCGGCGGAACGGATCGCCCGCCACCGGGGCCTGACCCGGGAGAACGTCGACTCGCTCGGGCTGCTCTCACAGGAACGGGCCGCGGCCGCCTGGGCCGAGGAGCGGTTCAAGCGGGAGACGTTCGCCGTCCAGGTCCCCACGACGGAGGAGGAGCAGCGCGCCGGGCAGGGCATGTGGCGCCTGGTCGACAAGGACGAGGGCCTGCGCGACACCTCCATGGAGGCGCTGGCCAAACTCAAGCCGGTCATGCCGACGGCCGTCCACACGGCGGGCAACTCGTCCCAGATCAGCGACGGCGCCTCCGCCATCATGTGGGCCTCGAAACGGATGGCCCGCGCGCTGAAGCTGCGGCCGAGGGCGCGGATCGTGGCCCAGGCGCTGGTGGGATCCGACCCGCACTTCCACCTCGACGGGCCGATCGACGCGACCAAGGCGGTGCTGGGGAAGGCCGGGATGTCGCTGAAGGACATCGACCTCGTCGAGATCAACGAGGCCTTCGCGTCCGTCGTGTTGAGCTGGGCGCAGGTCTTCGAGCAGGACCTGGAGAAGGTGAACGTGAACGGTGGCGGGATCGCGCTCGGGCATCCGGTGGGGGCCACCGGGGCCCGGCTGATCACGACCGCGCTGCATGAACTGGAGCGTGCGGACAAGGAGTTCGCGCTGGTGACGATGTGCGCGGGGGGTGGGCTGGCCACCGGCACGATCATTCAGCGGCTGTAGCCTCAGGGCATGAGGACGCGCACCCTGAGGTTCGGTTTGTACGCGGACGAGCAAGGGCTCGCATGGGTCAGAGGGCTCGTGGACGAGGCCGTGGGCGCACGCGAGGCCCGGCTCGTCGACGCGACGGTCGCCCGCGCGTTTCCCGAGAGCGGCATGACGACCGCCGACCTTTACGACCATCTCGCGGAACAGTGGGGATGGGAGAACCCCGGGCAGAGCAGCGGCGCCCGGGAAGCGGTCGAGCTGCGTGTGCGGTTGGCCTGTTCGCTGCGGACGTGGCGGGCGGTCCGGAAGACGGTGATCAGGGAGTTGTGCCCGGAAGGGGCCGCGCCCCACACGTGCCGGGTGCCTTGGGCCGCCGCGTGAGCGCTCCGCGCTAGTTGTGTGCCGTCCAGTTGACGAAGGTGGTGAACGCGGCGGGATCGAGGTTGAGGATCGGTCCCGCCGGGTTCTTGGAGTCGCGGATGGCGATGGTGGTGTGGGGGGTTTCGGCGATCTCGACGCAGCTGCCGTTCTGGTCGCCGCTGTGCGTGGACTTCGTCCAGGTCAGGGAGCCGGTCGTTGCGCACTCGACGCACTGGCCGCCCTCGTCCCCGCTGTAGCTGGACTTACGCCATTGGATCCCCGTCAGAATCTCGGTGCTCTCCATAACGCTCCTCCATTACGCGCCGGATCAACTCCGCCGAGTCCTTGATGGAGAGTGCGGCGGCCTGAAGATGATCGTAACGGAGCGAGCACATCTTGACGGTGGCTGGGTTTGCGGTCGGATGCCCGCTGCCGCCGTAGCCCTCCGTGC
>NZ_JBIBIA010000011.1:0-20378 GCF_042957325.1 Streptomyces sp. NPDC008086 | reverse complement strand
GTGCGGCGGCCTGAAGATGATCGTAACGGAGCGAGCACATCTTGACGGTGGCTGGGTTTGCGGTCGGATGCCCGCTGCCGCCGTAGCCCTCCGTGCAAACAATGGTCGGATCGCTCGCAAAGCGGTAGAGGTCGAACGAGCCTTGCAGCCCCGCATGCGCACCGACCGAGAACGGCAACACCTGAATGTTGACCCGGGGATTGCTCTCGAAGGACAACAAGTGGGCGAGTTGCTCCCGCATGGTCTCACGGCCACCGATCTCCAGGTACAGCGCCGCCTCGCTGAGGATCGCCCAGAACACCGGCGCCTCTTGCTTCTCAAGGATGCGCTGACGGGCCAGCCGGACCTCGGTGCGATCGTCGAGGTCGGTTTCGTCGAGCACACCGAGCACGGCGCGAGCGTATGCCCTGGTCTGGAGGAGACCGAGAACCATGTGGTCCTGGAAGGAGCAGATCTCGACTGCCCGCACCTCCAACTCCGCCACCTGCTGAAACCAGGCCGGAAGTTGACTACGCATCACCAGCTCATGCAGCCGCGACAACGCCCCGCCCGTCCCCAGCGCCATGTCCACCCGCTCACTGAACGGCAGCGTCGGCAGTTTGCGGGCCGTCTCGATCTGGCCGACCAGGGAGCCGGTGCAGTACACGATGTCCCCGAGCTGCTTCTGTGTCAGCTCGGCGGCCTCGCGGTGGCGGCGTAGCTCGAAGCCGTAGTAGTCGAGGGGCGAGGCGCCCGGGTCGAGGGTGTTGATGTGGGTCACGCGGAACCCCTCTCACGCAACTCGGCCCACTTCGGGACCCGTTGTATTCGTTCCGTAGCCCAAAGTAGTCGCACGAGGTCACCCTCGTACCGTGAACGGATACATTCCCCCCACCTACCTGGCCCCCTTCCGCCACCAGTACCGCCTGCGCCTCACCGTCGGCGACCACTCGGCCCGGCACATCCGCGCCATCGCGCGCTCGCTGCTCGCCGAGTGGCGCATGCGCGGGCTGACCTACGCCGTGGAGCTGGGCGTGACCGAGCTCGTCGCCAATGTCGTACGGCATGTTCCGGACCGGCGCTGCGAGGTGCTGGTCCTGCGGCAGACGGGCGGGGTGCGGGTCGAGGTGACGGACGGCTTCGGTCAACTTCCGGCGCCTCGCGCGCAGTCGGGGCCGGAGGACGAGGGTGGCCGCGGGCTTCTGCTGCTGGACGCGGTCTCCGACAAGTGGGGTGTGGATCCTGTGCCAGGGGGTGGCAAGGCTGTGTGGTTCGAGTGCTGGTGCGGAAATACCTGAGAGTGCCGACACTGAGACCGATACCGCTGTTCGACGACGTGCTGAAGGACGTGCTGACGGAGCCCGAGTTCGGGGGCGTCAGCGAGCCCGAGGCACAAGCTGGGCGGGACGCCGTTCTGGAGCGGACCCAGGATGCGCAGGTCGCGTACGAGCAGGCAGTGACCCGGACTCGCCTGGAGGCGCGGCTGCGCCGCCGGTTGGTGGCGGCCGGCGCGGTCGTGCTGCTGATACCGCTCGCGATGGCGGTGACATCTGGGTGGAGCGACGCGCTGAAGGACGCTCTGCCCGAGAGCCGTTCTGTTTCCGTCTGGTCCGTTGCGGGTGATGCGCTCGGGGGCTTCCTGGCCTTCCTCGCCCTCCCGCAGGGGTGGCCTTCGTCCTCTGGTGGGGCTATTACCTTCGCCGTACTCGGCTGGGGTTGGGTCATGCTGGGCGCGTTGGTGGTGGCCGCGCTGCCGCTGCTGTCCCTGCGGAGATGCGCAAGGCCGCGTCCAGGCAGCCGCTCCCCCTCGCCTACTTGATCGCCGCACTCGTCCCCCGGGAACGGAAGCGCCCCGGGACTGAGGCAGCTTCGCACCGGTCGTGAGCATGTGGCGACGCGGGCCGACCGGCAACTCGCCATGATCAGCGCGGGGATGGAGAGCGGAAGCATCGCGCTGTCCGGGCCGCGCGGCGTGGGCAAGACGCAGCTGCTGCGGAACTTCTGCAAGGTCGACGTGGCGAAGCTCCTGGCCAGAGCCCAGCGCGAGATCGGCACGGGCGACACCCTGGCCCGGTCCACGCTCCAACGTGTGCGAACGGCTTGGTTGTTGCCCGCCCCGGCGTCCGCTCCTCCTGTCTAGAGTGAGGAGACTTACGGGGTTCGGGGAACGGGGCAGACGGGGCGATGGCGCGGATCGTCGGCGTGCACGGCGTGGGCAAGCAGCGGCTGGGCGGCAACACGCTGCTGAAGGACTGGGAGCCGGCACTCGCCGACGGGCTCGACCGGGTGGACGGCGGCGCCGCGAAGCTCGCCCCGGGCGATCTGCGTATGGCCTTCTACGGAGACCTGTTCCGGCCGCCGGGCGACACCCTGGCGGTCGGGGACCCCAGGTTCACGCCGGACGACGTCGAGGCGGGCTTCGAGACCGAGCTGCTGCTGGAGTGGTGGGCGCGGTGCGCCCGGACCGACCCCGGGGTGCCCCCGCCCGGCGTGACGGACACGCTGGCCCGCTCCCCGAGGGCGGTGCAGACGGCGCTGCGGGTGCTTCAGCACGCCCGCTTCTTCGCCGACATCTCCTTGCGGGGCCTGGTGTTCGACCTGAAGCAGGTGCGGCGCTATCTGACCGACGACGGCTTACGGGCGGCGGCGCGGCGCCGGGTGGAGGAGGCGATCGGGCCGGACACCCGGGTCGTCGTCGCCCACTCCCTGGGCTCGGTCGTGGCGTACGAGGCGCTGTGCGCGCTCCCCGGCCACCGGGTGCGGGCGCTGGTGACGCTGGGCTCGCCGCTGGGGATGCGGATGGTGTACGACCGGCTGCGCCCTGAACCGGGCGGCTGGCCCGGCACGACGGCGTGGACGAACGTCGTCGACGAGGGCGACGTGGTGGCGGCGGTGAAGGACCTGTCGCTGTTCTTCGGTACGGGAGTGACGGGGGAAGGAGTGACGGGGAAGGTCGTCCACAACGGCTCGCACGCCCACGACGCCACGCTGTACCTGACCGCGCGGGAGACGGGCCAGGCGGTCGCGGAGGGGCTGGCATGAGCGACGGTACGGCTGCCGGGGACGGCGGCCCGCGCCGCTTCCTCATCGCCACCGCGGTCAGCCACTACCCGCACGCGCCGCAGTGGGACCGGCCCGGGCTGGTCGAGGCGCGCCGCCGGATGGTGGAGCTGTTCACCGGCACACTCGGGTACGAGCATGTCTCGGACCTGGGCGCGAACCCGACTCAACAGCAACTCCTGCGGGAGTTGCGGGAGTTCGCCCGTTCGCCGGAGCGGCGGCCGGACGACGTGGTCGCCGTGTACATCACCGCACACGGTGAACTCCTGCGCACCGAGGACGAGTACGTCCTGCTCACCTCGGACACCCACCCCGAGGACCTGCACGACGCGCTGCAGCCGGGTCTGCTGGTCCGCAAGATCCTCGCCGGGACGAAGGTACGGCGACTGCTGCTGATGCTCGACACCTGCTACTCCGGCGAGGGCGGCAACGAACTGCTCGCGGCGATGGCCAAGTTGAAGAGCGGCTGGCGTGAACAGGACGCCGGCCTGGCCGTGATCACCTCGACCCAGCCGTACGAACTCGCCCGCACCGGCGCCTTCCCCGAACTGCTGTCGGAAGCGGTGACCAGCCTCGCCACGGCCGGGTACACACCTGAGCTGCTGGCCCTGGACGCGGTGGTCAACGCCACGCGCACCAACCCCGAACGGCCCGACCACCAGCGGATCGGTCTGGAGATCATCGGCCTGACCGGCGAGATCCCTCCCTTCCTGCCCAACGCCAAGCACAGCAGGCAGCTGTCCCACACCGACATGGCCCTGCAACGAGCCGCCGAGTGGGACGAGCAGGACAGGAGGCGGGACACGGAGTTCCGGACGCGGCTGCTGCGGCGGGCGATGGGGCACCGGGACGAGGACCGCGTGGGATGGTGGTTCTCGGGTCGGCACCGGGCGCTGGCGGACATCACGGGCTGGCTCGGCGACCTGCCCGAGGAGCGTCCGGCGCTGGTCGTCACCGGCGATCCCGGGTCCGGGAAGACGGCCGTACTGGGGCTGTTGGCGGCGGTGAGCGACCCGGAGTACCGGCGGGAGGTACCGCTGGCGAGTCTGGGGCTGCGGGCCGGGCAACTGCCGTCGCCGAAGGCGATCGGTACGGCGGTGTACGCGCAGGGCCTGACCGACCAGCAGGTGGTGCGGGCGCTCGCCGCCGCGCTCCGGCTGTCGCCGACGGAGGCGGTGGCCGACCTGTTGCACCACCTCGACGCCGGCCCCGAGCCCGCGCGCCCCCGGGTGGTGCTGATCGACGGCCTGGACGAGGCGGCGACACCGTCCTCCCTGTGCGGCCAGGTGCTGCGCCCCTTGATGGACCTGGCGCGGCCCCACCTGCGGCTTCTCCTGGGCACCCGGCCCCACCTCCTGGCCCCGCTGAACCTGACGCGCCGCGACCACGTCGACCTGGACTCGTCCCGCTACGCCGACCCGAGGGCCGTACTCGCCTACACGGTGCGCAACCTGCTCGACGCGCACCCGGAGTCGCCGTATCTGGACTGCCCGGACGAGCTGCGACTGGGGGTGGCGCGGGCGGTCGCCCGGGCCGCCGGGCACTCCTTCCTGGTCGCCCGCATCACGGCGGGCACCCTCGCGGCGACGGCCACGCTGCCCGACCCGCGGGACCCCGACTGGCGCCGGTCGCTGCCGCGCGTGGCCGCCGACGCCATGCACCACGACCTGCGCCAGCGCTTCGGCGAGGGCGCCGAGCGGATCCTCGACCTGCTGCGGCCCCTGGCCTACGCCGAGGGTCAGGGCCTGCCCTGGGAGGACATCTGGGCGCCGCTCGCCTCGGAGTTGTCGGGGCGGCGCCGGTGCACCAACGAGGATCTGCGGCGGTTGCGGCGGGACGCGGGCGCGTACGTGGTGGAGGCCGTCGAGGACGGACGGTCCGTGTACCGGCTGTACCACGAGACGATGGCGGAGTACGTGCGGCGGGAGCGGTCCTCGGAGCGGGCGCACCACGCGTTCACCACCGTGCTGCGCCGGACCGTGCCGTACCGGCTCGACGGCGCCCGGGACTGGGAGCGGGCCCACCCCTATGCCCTGCGGCACCTGGCGGTCCATGCCGCGCACGCGGGCCTGCTCGACGAGCTGGTCACCGAGCCCGAGTACCTCGTCCACGCCGCCGCCGACACGCTGGTGCTGCGGCTGCTGGGGGTCAGGAGTGACACGGCCCGGCTCCATGCCGCGGTCTACCGGACGTCGATCCAGGTCCATCGCCATCTCGACGCGGCCGGCCGGCGCCGGATCCTCGCGCTGGACGCCGCCCGGTACAACGAACCGTCCCTGCTGAAGGCGTTCAACAGCGGGGCGCCCGACCAGACGTGGAAGCCCGTGGCCGCGTCCGGTTCGCTTCTCTTCAGCAACATGCTCAACGCGTTCACGGTTCCCTCCTCGCAGGTCGCCGCCGTGGCCTGTGCGGTCCTCGACGGCCGCGCGGTCGTCGTCACCGGGTCGGTGGACAAGACGCTCCGCATCTGGGACCTGGCCACCGGCCAGCCCGTCGGCAGACCCATGACCGGCCACACCAGGAAGGTGGACGCGGTGGCCTGCACGACGCTCGACGGCCGCCCGGTCGCCGTCAGCGGATCGAGCGACGCGACCGTCCGCGCCTGGGACCTGGCCTCCTGCGAACCCGTGGGCAGGCCCATGTCCGGCCACACCAAGCGGGTGGACTCGGTGGCCTGTACGACGCTGGACGGCCGCCCGGTGGCCGTCACCGGCTCGGAGACACTGCGCGTCTGGGACCTGGCCACGGGCGACCCGGTCGGCAGGCCGGTGGACGTCGGGGCCCGGGTGAACGCGCTGGCGGTGGCCACGGTGGGCGGCGGTCCGGTCGCCGTCACCGGCTCCAGCGCGGGTGTCCGGGTGTGGGACCTGGCGGGCCGCCGGGACCGGCCCTTGCTGGAGGGAGCCAAGGGGACCTCCGTCAAGGCGATGGCGTGCACGGAACTGAACGGCCGCCCGGTCGTCGTCGCGTGCGGGAAGAACGTGCACGTCTGGGATCTGGGGACAGGTGAGCGCCTGGCGGAGTTCGAGGCGCACGTCGCCCGGGTGGAGAGCCTGGTGTGTACGGAGTCGGACGGCCGTCCGGTCGCCGTCGCCTGTTCCCACGACCGGGTCCTGGCCGTCTGGGACCTGAAGTCCCGGACCCTGGTCAGGTATCTCAGGGGCGAGAGCGGTGTCGGCATGTCGGTGGCGTGCACGTCGCTGGCCGGGCAGCGGGTCGCGGTGACCGGTTCGGGCGCCATGGTCCGGGTCTGGGGACTGTCCGTCTCGCGGCCCCCCGGCCGGCCCGTGCCCGGGCACACCCAGCAGATCACCGCCGTCGACGTCGGCGAACTGGACGGGCGACCGGTCTTCGTCACCCCCTCCCACGACACGACGGTCGGGATCTGGGACGCGAGCACCTGCCTGCCCGTCGGTGACCCCCTGACCGGGCACCGGCACGACGTCCGGTCCGTGGCGTGCACCACGCTGCGCGGCCGGCCCGTCGCCGTCACCACCTCCCTGGACCGCTCGGTGCGGGTCTGGGACCTCCGGCGACGGACCACATCCGGGTTTCTCACCGGCCACAGCGAGTACGTGACCCAGGTGACGTGCCACGTCCCGGCCGGCCGCCCGGTCGCCGTCGGCAGCGCGCAGGACGACACCCTGTGGGTGTGGGACCTCGAAACGGGCCGGGCCCTGTACCCGTGCCTGCGCATCGACCGTGGGGCGCGCCGGGCGATGGCCGCCACCGTCGTGGCGGGGCGCCTGATCGCGGTCACCTCCGGTGAGGGCGTGACGCAGTTCTGGGATCTCGCGACCCGCCGTTCGATCGCGGAGATCGAGCACAGTGCCCTCGCCATCGCGTGCGGCGACCTGGACGGCCGCCCCGTCGTGGTGACCTGCGGCAGGGACGGCACGGTGCAGGTGCGGGACCTCGGCACGGGCCGGCTCGTGGGCCGGCCGATGACCGGCCACAGCAGGGCCGCGCACTCGGTGCGGTGCGGGACGCTGGACGGCCGCCCCGTCGCCGTCACCTGCTCCGTCGACGACACGGTCCGGGTCTGGGACCTGGCGAGCCGCACTCCCGTCGGCGTCCTCCAGGTCCCCGGCGTCTCCCAGGCCGTGCTGCTCGACGACACCGGGAACCTGGTCTGCGCCTTCGGCAGCGATGTGGCCGTCTTCACGCGGCAATGAACGCTTCCCCGCTGTTCCACGTCTTCGATCACGTGGCCCAAGCCGAGCAACTCACCCACGCCCCAGCCCCGCAGGCGGCGCCCCCTGCCCGGAACCAGCTGCTGCGCAGGGTGTGGGACCGCCACCGCATCCCCCTTGTCGCCACCCTCCCCACCATCCCCTTCTACGCCCTGTGGTGGGCCTTCCTCGCCACCGGAGGCGGCGACCTGGCCGCGCAGTACGCGTGGACCGACTTCGCGACACGGCACGGCGACTCGGCCTACAACCTGTTCTGGTACGGCGGCACCCACACCGCCAACTACAGCCTGATATCCCCGTACTTGATGGCCGCGCTGGGCGTCCGGGCGGTCACCGTCGTGTCGGGGCTGGCGGCGACCTGGCTCGCGGCCGTGCTGATCACCCGGGTCGAAGGGCTCCGAAGACCCCTGGGCCCGGCCCTCCTCGCGTCCTTCGCCCTGTGGTGCAACGTCGCCTCCGGCCGCACCACCTTCGCCCTCGGCGTGGCCTTCGGGCTCGCCGCCTGTCTGCTGCTGTCCCGTGAACGGCGGGTCGTCCTGGCCGCCGGGTACGCCACGCTGGCGACGATGGCCAGCCCGGTGGCCGGCCTGTTCCTGGTGGTCGTGGGCGCCGCGTTCCTGCTGACCCGGGACTACCGCCGCGCCCTGACCCTGCTCCTGCCGCCCGCGCTCACCGTCGGTGTGACGACTCTGCTGTTCCCCTTCAAGGGCGAGCAGTTGATGTTCATGGACCGCATATGGCCGCCGTTCTTCCTGGGCCTGGCCGTCACCTTCCTCGCCCCGCGCTCGTGGCGGGTCGCCCGCTGGAGCGGCGCCGTGTACGCGGCGGGGGCCGTCCTCACCTACCTCATCCCCTCCCCCATCGGCACGAACGTCGAGCGCTTCGCCGAACTCTTCGCCCCCGCGGCCCTCCTGGCCGTCCTGGTCGCTCAGCCCCGTCTCGCGAAGATCCGCCGCAGAGTGCTGATCACCGCCCTCGTCCTCTCCGTCGCGTGGGTCGGCAAGAAGACCGGCGACGACCTCTACGTCTCCACGAGGGTGCCCGCCTGGGCCGTTCAGACCCAGGGAGTGGTCCGCGCCCTCGACCGCCTCGGCGCCGACCGCACCCGCGTCGAGGTCGTCCCGGCCCGCAACCACCGCGAGGCCAGCGGCCTCGCCCCGTACGTCAACATGGCCCGCGGCTGGAACCGCCAGCTCGACATGGAGCGGGCCCGCCTCTTCTATGACGGCTCCTTCTCGGCCGCCACCTACCGGGCCTGGCTGGACCGCTGGGCCGTCGGCTACGTCGTCCTCCCCCTCGGCAGGCCCGACGGCTACGCCAAGGTCGAGGCCCGCCTCATCCGCGAGGACCGGCCCGACTGGCTGGAGCCGGTCTGGCAGGACGCGCACTGGCGCGTGTACCGGGTGCGCGACGCGGTGCCGCTGGCCTCCGCCCCCGCGACCGTCGCGTCGACGTCCAGCGCCGACCTGGTCGTCCACATGCCCCAGGCGGGCACGACCACCGTCCGTATCGCCCACTCCCCCTGGCTGCGGGTGGACGGCGCCGCCTGCCTGACTCCCGAGGGCGAGTTCACCCGCCTCACCGTCCCCGCCCCGGGCGACTACCGCATCAGCTCGGAGTACGGTCCTTCGACGGGGCCGGGGAGTCACTGCTGACCTTCTCGGCCCGTGCCGTCACCATCCGGGCCCGCGGCCCCTGGAACAGGTACGTCACCCCGAAACCGGCGGCCACGACCAGGGCCCCGCCGACCGCGTCCAGCACCCAGTGGTTGCCGGTGACGACGATCGCGGTGACGGTGAACAGGGGGTGCAGCAGACCCAGGGCCTTCATCCACCACCTGGGGGCGAGGACGAGGATGACCAGGCCGCACCACAGCGACCAGCCGAAGTGCAGGGACGGCATCGCGGCGTACTGGTTGGTGAGCTCGGTGAGGGTGCCGTAGTCGGGCTGGGTGAAGTCCTGGGGGCCGTGGACCGTGTCGATGAAGCCGAGGCCGGGCATCAGGCGGGGCGGGGCGAGCGGGTAGAGCCAGAAGCCGATCAGGGCGAACACCGTGGCGAAGCCGATCGCGGTGCGGGCCCAGCGGTAGTCGACGGGGCGGCGCCAGTACAGGACGGCGAGGATCGTCAGCGGCACGCCGAAGTGGAACGACTCGTAGTAGAAGTCGAAGAAGTCCCGCAGCCAGTCGACCTTCACTACGGCGTGGTTGGCCCAGTGCTCGATGTCGATGTTCAGGGCGCGTTCGACGGAGTGGATCTCCCAGCCGTGCTCCTCGGCGGTGACCCGCCCGGCCGAGTTGGAGCCACCGGCCGCGGCGAGCCGGATCTGGGCGTACGCGTAGTAGGTGACCCGGATCAGCAACAGCTCGAAGAGCAGGTTCGGTCGGGTGATCACCCGGCGCAGGGACCCCACCAGCGGGACGTGCCGGAAACGGGACGGGGCCGGGTCGGCGTACCGGGTCGGGATCGGCGTCTGCCAGTACGGCGACGTACGCGAGAGGAACGGGACGACGGCGGCCGTGGCGAGCGCGGCCAGGAGGATCAGGTCGGCGCGCAGCGGGTGGAGGAACGCCTTGTCCGGCACCATCGTCCTCGCGGGCAGCGTCATCACCAGGACGACGGCGACCGGCCACACGTACCGGTCGCCCGAGCGTCTGCCCACCTGGCCGACGACCGCGAGCAGCACCCACAGCAGCTGGTGCTGCCAGGCGGTCGGGGACACGACGATCGCCGCGCAGCCGGTGATGGCGACGGCGAGCAGGAGCTGCCCGTCGTGGGCGTAGCGCACGGCACGGCGCAGCGCGAGGACGGCGACGCCCGCGCCGAGCAGCAGGAAGAGGACGATCTCCAGGGGGCCGGTCAGCCCGAGCCGCAGCAGGGCGCCGTGCAGGGACTGGTTGCCGAGGTCGTCGGCGTTCCCACCGAGGCCGACGCCGGCCATGTGGTGCACCCAGTAGGTGTACGAGTCCCGTGGCATCGCCGCCCAGGCGAGCACCGTGCAGGCCGCGAACGTGGCGCCCGCGCAGAGCGCGGCCCGGCGCCGCCCGGTGAACCACAGCAGCGGGGTGAACAGCAGCAGCGTCGGCTGCAGCGCGGCGGCGACGCCGATGAGCAGGCCGCTGGCGCGTTCGCCCCGTACGGCGAAGCAGCCGAGGAGGACGAGCAGCACCGGCATGATGCTGGTCTGGCCGAGGTAGAGGGCGTTGCGCACCGGCAGCGACAGCATGAGCAGGCTGACGGCGACGGGCGCCGCGAGCAGGGAGGTCCGGCGGCTCACCGGCTGCGGCAGGGCGCGGGCGGCGACCAGGCCGAGGGCGACGACGAGCAGCAGCGTGCCGAAGGTCCAGCCCCAGCCGAGGGCCTGCTCGGCGGCGCGGGTGAGCGGTTTGAGGACGAGTCCGCCGAACGGTGTACCGGTGAACTGCGTCGACTCGTACAGCGAACCCTTCACATGCAGGACGCCTTCGGGCCCGACCCAGGTCTCCAGGTCCGTCAGCCGTTCCCCGCGCGGCGTGGCGAGGACGACGGCGACCTGCCGTACGGCGAGGATCGCGGCGATCAGCCACAGCCCGAGCCGTGCCACCCGCACCCGGGCCTGGACCGCACCGACGGCCGTGGCTCCGACGGCCGTGGCTCCGACGGTCGCAGCCCCGAGTGCCTCCGCCGCTCGCCCACCACGCTCCGCCTCCGCCACGCCCCGTCGGCCTCCCGCCCCGGTCGTCCACGTCCCACGCTTACAGAATCACTACGAACCCTATGCGGCCCGCCCGGCCAGGGGCGACTGGGCGGTTCGATGGCGGGTGCAGGCCGCCTGTGCTGGTCGCGCAGTTCCCCGCGCCCCTGGGTCGGCGGCGGCGAGGCGGCTTCCAGGGGCGCGGGGAACTGCGCGACCGGCCCACCACAGCCCGCACCCGCCCACCGGCCGCCACCCCCCGAGCTATTGGGCGCCCCCGGCCATCCCCCTGCGCGGCCCGCCCGAATCCACCATCCTGGGAATCAGTGCCGCGCGACACGGGTAGTTAGCGCATCTAACTAGCCACACGAAAGGCAAGGCGATGAGCGACTCGCAGCTCTGGGACGACGTCGACGAGTACTTCTCCGCCCACCTCTCCCCCGAGGACGACACCCTGCAGGCGGCCCTGCGCGACAGCGACGCGGCCGAACTCCCGCACATCAACGTCACCCCGTCCCAGGGCAAGCTCCTCCAGCTCCTCGCCCAGATCCAGGGCGCCCGCAACATCCTGGAGATCGGCACCCTCGGCGGCTACAGCACCATCTGGCTGGGCCGCGCCCTGCCCGCCGACGGCCGTCTGATCTCCCTGGAGTACGACCCCAGGAACGCCGAGGTCGCCACCCGCAACATCGCGCGGGCCGGCCTGGACAAGGTCGTCGAGGTGCGGGTCGGCCCGGCCCTGGAGTCGCTGCCCAAACTGGCCGACGAGAACCCGGCCCCCTTCGACCTGGTCTTCATCGACGCCGACAAGGCCAACAACCCGCACTACGTCGACTGGGCGCTCCGCCTCACCAGCACCGGCAGCCTGATCATCGTGGACAACGTGGTGCGCGGCGGCCGGGTCGCCGACCCCGACGAAACGGCCCCGGACGTCCGCGGCACCCGCGCCGCGATCGAACTGATCGGCAGCCACCCCAGGTTGAGCGGTACGGCGATCCAGACCGTGGGCGCCAAGGGCTACGACGGCTTCGCCCTGGCCCGCGTCCTGGCGTGAGCCGCCGGTCCCGGCCCGCTCAGGCCTCGTGGTAGAAGCCGACGTTGACGCTGCGCGGCGCGGTGCGGTCGTGGATGACGATCTCGCCGGTGCCGCCCCGGGGCAACGGCACGGTCCCGCCGTAGCCGATCGGCTGGGCGTACTCCCCCACCGTCAGCCGCACCTCGGAGGACGGGTCGGGCTGCGAGCCGCGCAGCCAGGTCACCTGCCACGCCCCGTCGGGCCCGCACAGGAACTCCAGGTGTACCCGGGAGACGAACAGCCAGTCGTCCGGCGTCGAGAGCCGGCACACCGTCTTGTCCCGGCCCACCCGCAGCACGGCACCCGGCTCGCTGGGCGCGTCGGCCATGAGCATGCCGGCCGTGGCGCCCTCGTCCGCCGCGGACACGGCGGCCATGGTGAGTTCGAGCACGTGCGCTCCTCCTGAAACATCCTTGAGGGGCAGCCGTTTTGGCCACCGACGCCGCATGATAAATCGCCCGGCACCGCCGCGTCCGGCACAATGAACTCATGACCGAGCGAAAGCCTCCCGGCGTCCCGTTCGATTCCTGGGTCGACAAGCAGATTCACGACGCGCAGCAGCGCGGCGACTTCGACACCCTGCCCGGAGCCGGTAAACCACTCCCGACCGACCTGGAAGCCCCGTACGACGAACTGTGGTGGGTCAAACGCAAGATGGCCCGCGAGGGCCTGTCGGTCCTGCCCCCGGCGCTGGCCCTGCGCAAGGAGGCGGAGGACGCGCTGACGGCGGCCTACGCGGCCAAGTCCGAACCCACGGTCCGGAAGATCATCACGGACGTCAACGCCAAGATCCGCGACATGCTCCTGAAGCCGCCGCCCGGCCCTCCCCTGGGCCGCAAGCCGTACGACGTGGAACAGGTCGTACGGGAGTGGCAGGAGAGGCGCCGGACGGCGGGTGGGTCAGCTGAGCCAGAAGCATCAGAGGCGTAGCAGTCGTTCCGCCAGCTCCCGGTAGTCACGCAGCGCGAGCCGCAGCTGCTCGGTGTCGGCCTGCTCGTCGGCCGCCTGCCAGGACGTACGCAGCGTACGCCGCCGCTGCGCCATGGCGTCACTCACGCGCCCCACCAGATCCTCGACCAGCCGATCGGCTTCCTCGACTGCGGCCCGGGGACCGTCGACGAACCCGGCGACGGACTGCTGGAGCCTGAGCTCGAACTTGTCGGACTCCTCACGCGGCACGAGCGCACTGACCTCGCGCCCGGCCTTCGCCACATCCGTCATGCTCCTCAACTCCCCTTCGCGTGACGGCCGGTGAAGCCCCACGGCAGATGGCCACGACGACCGTCGGCGCCCCGCCGGGGCTCCCGGTCCTTCTCCCGCGAGTCCCCACGCCGGACCGGCCCCGTCAGCTCCTCGAACAGGACACGGGCCTCGACCATGGCCTCGCGCATCTCCTCCGTACCCGGCCCCCCGCCGTCCGCCCCGGCACTCGCCCGCGCACGGGCGACCTGGTGCACATGCCGGTACCCCTGCACATGGTGCGCATGGTGCACGGACAGAGCCGAGAGCTGCTCCTCGTACTGCGCGCCATCGGGGAAACCGCGCGCCTGCGCCAGATCCGCGAGCACCCGGTCCGCCTCTTCGACGGCGTCCTTCGGCGAGTCGACGAAGCGCTCCTGGGCGGCCGTCCACCGAGCCTCGAACCGCTCGGCCTCCTCCGGCTCCAACGCCCGCTCCCGCAGCCCGCCGTGCCGCTCCACCCGCTGGGCGAGCTCCCGTTCGGCGGCCTTCGCGTCCCCGTCGTGCCGGGCCACGGCCCGCTCGTACTCAGGCCCGAAGCGCCGCTTCAGACCCCCACCGCTCCGCGTACGCAGAGCCAGGACGGCCGCACCGATCACGACGACCGCCACTACCACGACCAGAATGATCACACCTGTGGACATGTATGCCGGGTTGCCCCCAGAACCCGCCTCAAACGGCCGCCGAAGAAGCCATCCCCGGCGTGTCGATTCGGCGGCTCCCCGATCGACGTCATGGTGAAAGGCGTTGACCGCACACGAAAGGAAGGGCCATGTCCCTAGCCCGCGTCCACAACTTCACCATCTCGCTCGACGGCTTCGGCACCGGTGAGGGCCAGAGCCGGGAGACACCGTTCGGCCACGCCGGTGAACGGCTGCACGAGTGGATGTTCGCCACCGGCTTCTGGCACCACATGACCGGCCGTCCCGGCGGATCCGGCGGCGTCGACGACGCCTTCGCACGTCAGCACGGTCCGGGGATCGGCGCCGAGATCATGGGCGCCGGGAAGTTCGGCCCGCCCGGATGGCACGAGGACCCGGAGTGGAAGGGGTGGTGGGGCCCCAACCCGCCCTTCCACACACCGACCTACGTCCTCACCCATCACCCTCGCCCGTCGATCGAGATGGAGGGCGGCACGACGTTCCACTTCCTCGACACCTCACCCACCGAGGCCCTCGCCACGGCCCGCGAGGCGGCGGGCGACCAGGACGTACGCATCGGCGGCGGCGTCACCCTGCTCCGCGACTTCCTCACCGCCGGCCTCATCGACCACATGCACGTCGTGGTGGCCCCCATCCTCCTCGGCCGAGGCGAACGCCTCTGGGACGGACTGGAGAACCTGGACCAGACCTACGCCATCGAGACCACCTCCTCCCCCAGCGGCGTCACCCACCTGACCTTCACCCGAGCGACCAGGCAACGCACTTAGCCCGAACCGTCAGCTTGTCGTTTAACCAGGCGGCCGATTCGGAGACGGGCCGAGTGTCAGTGCTGGCGCGTAGGTTGAGCGGGTGAGCTGGGATGTATTCATCTCGGCGTAGGCGGGCCACATCGATCCGCCCCTGGTTGAGGCCGCCGTAAAGAGCGCCCTGTCCGCGGCGTTCGGGCGCCAGCGCCAGGTCGACCAGCGTCCGCACCGGCCCGTCGGTGCACAGCGACGCGTCGCACAGTTCGAAGAGCGCGTCGCGCCCCGCGGTCAGACATGCGTACAGCTCCGCCCGGAAGCATGACACTGCCGCGAACGTCCGAGGGTGCCGGGCGGACCGGAGTGCGGGTGTGCGGGGGCTGTGGCGAACGGCTGAGGCCGGGAGCGCGGCCCGATGCGGTGGGTGGCAAAAGAGCACCTGTTCAGTCGAGGACCGCGGTGGCTTCGATCTCGACCAGATGGTCCGGGACATCCAGTGCCGCAACGCCTATCAGCGTGGTCGGCGGGGCCGGGGTGACCCCCAGCTTCGCGGCTGCCCGGGAGATCCCTTCCAGGAGTGGGGGCATCTTGTCGGGGGTCCAGTCGACGACGTAGAAGGTCAGCTTCGCCACGTCGTCGAAGGAGCCACCGGCCTCGGCCAGGGCGGTGCCGACGTTGAGATAGCTCTGCTCGACCTGGGCGGCGAGGTCGCCTTCGCCGATCGTGACTCCCTCGGCGTCCCAGGCGACCTGCCCGGCGACAAAGACCAGCCTCGACCCGGATGCGATCGACACCTGCCGGTAGACGTCGATCTTGGGCAATCCGCTGGGGTTCATAAAGGTGATGGCCATGATGCCTGTCTCCTCGTCCTGAGCGCCTGTGGGCACGCGTCCGTGCTGATCAAGACGCTCACTCTCTTGTGGTTACTCACAAACCGTAAGAGAGTGGACGCTGACGTGGAAGAACGCACTTTTCAGTGACTGGAGAACCTTATGGTTACCATGCAGTTCACAGGCTCGCCCGAGGATGCAGACCTGGCGCGTGCGGGCTCCTTGGCGCGGGAGATCTTCTCCGACGTCGCCAACAAGTGGGCGTTCCTCATCGTCGAGGGTCTCGGTGATCGCACCCTGCGCTTCAGCGAGCTGCGGAACGAGATCGAGGGCATCAGCCACAAGATGCTCACCCAGAACCTGCGCATGCTGGAGCGCAACGGCCTGGTCGAGCGCACCGTGTACCCCACCGTCCCGCCGCGGGTCGAATACACCCTCACCGAGCCGGGTCAAGCCCTGCGCGCCACGGTCGACGGAATGTGCGGCTGGACCCACCGGTACTTCGGTCACATCGAGGCCGCCCGCCGCCGCTTCGACGCCTGACGACTGGCGCAGGCGCCGCCGTGGGCCGACCGGACACGGGTGGTACAACGCCTCGTTCCGCCCATGTTCCGTAACTCATCAGCTGCTACCCGACCGGTCGGGCGAACTCCAGGCGGCGCCGCTCCCCTTCGGGGGTGAAGGTGAATGCCGTGCGGAAGGCTCCGCCCCCGAACCGGACAGCGAGAAGGATGGGCTCCTCATGTTCCGGAGGCCATGAAGACCCCGCATCCGGGGTGCTTCCGTTCCAGAGGTGGAAGAACACCATCGGTTGCTCCGGGTCCTCCGAGAGGTAGCCGAGGGTCTTGCCGTACAGAGGGTTCGTCCCTCCGAACAGCACAGACGGGGCTCCGAACTCGTTGATGACGTCCGCCCACACACGGTCCTCGCCGGCCCAGGGACGCACGCGCTCCCGAAGTGCACGGTACTCGTCGGTTGCCAGCACCCGGTCGGGCCTCAACCATCCACGGCCGTACGCGAACTCCGCATAGACCGACGCCATGCCGTACTCGTAGGAAAGGCCGGGGACGAAGTCCCGGAAGGCGCCCGTCACGCCGGCGCTGGACCAGGCCCCGCACACCTCCCATGCCCTCTGCTGCTCCGTCCAGGCTTCGGGCTGCCCCTCTACGAACAGCAGGTGGTCCAGCAGCATCCGCAGGGCGGCCTCGTTCCCGAACATCCCGGGGCGGCGTAGGGCAAGGTTCAACTGCCCGATGAGATAGGCGCGTATCTCATCGCCAGAGGCAAGCGAGCTGGAGAGGGGCATGCGTCGATTCTCCCTCAGGCTCTGACCTCCGCCGCTGCCGCAGGCATCTAAGGGGCGCGGGGAACTGCGCGACCAGCCCCCACTCACCGCAACAGGCCGCCGCAGGCACCCCGCCCAACCGCCGGAGGCACCCGCAGGCACCCCGGCTCAACCGCCGGAGGCACCCGGCTGTTCCCGTTCGGACCCGCACAACTCCTCATTGATCTCCTTCACCAACTGCACCAGATCAGTGGACCGCCCCGGCCCCCACCAGTCCCCCAACAACTCCGCCAACGACTCCTCCCGAACCCGAGCCAACCGCGCCGCCACCTCCCGCCCACCCTCGGTCAGTACCAGATCCAGCCCCTCCCGCACGGCCAACCGCCGCTCCTCCACCTGCCGAGCCGCCTCGAGGATCACCGGCAACGGCACAGAACTCCGCTCGGCGAGCACCGCCGGCTCCACCCACCCGTACCTCTTGATCCGCAGCAACAGCCAACTGGCCGCCGGCAACAGGTCGTACCCGGCCCGCTCGGTGATCTCCCGGTACACCTCCCGCCGCCCCTCCCGCGTCCCGAGCACCGACAACGCCCGGCACACCTCGTCGTACGACGACCGCTCCACGGGATTGCTGGCCAACGTCTCGGTGACATCGGGCGCGGTCACCGACCCCCGCAGCCGGTCCTCCCGCAGGAACCAGGCCAGCACGAACCCGACCAACGCCACAGGCGTCGCGTACAGAAAGACGTCCGTGATCGAGGACGCGTACGCCTCCAGCGCGGCCGGCCGCAGCGCCCCCGGCAACTCGGCGATGTCGCGCGGATCGGCCTCCAGCCCCTCCAGCGTGACCCCGCTGGGCAGCCGCACCCCCCGGAACGCCTCCACGAGCTTGTCGTCGAGCCGGTTTGCGAAGATCGTGCCGAAGACGGCGACGCCGAACGACGCACCGATGGACCGGAAGAAGGTCGCCCCGGAGGTGGCGACGCCGAGGTCCTCGTACGAGACGGCGTTCTGCACGATCAGCACGAGCACCTGCATCACGAGCCCGAGCCCCAGCCCGAACACGAAGAAGAAGCAGCTCATCTCCCAGGTGGAGCTGTCCACGTCGAGCTGGTGCAGCAGCAACAGGCCCAGCGTGGTGACCCCGGTCCCGGCGACCGGGAACACCTTCCACCGCCCGGTACGGCTGACGATCTGCCCGGAGGCGGTGGACGCGAGCAGCATGCCGGCGACCATCGGCAGCATGTGCACCCCGGACATGGTCGGGCTGACCCCCTGCACGACCTGCAGAAACGTCGGCAGATAGGTCATCGCGCCGAACATGGCGAACCCGACGATGAAGCTGATGACGGCCGACAGCGAGAAGGTCCGCACCCGGAACAGCTTCAACGGGAGCACCGGCTCGGCGGCCCGCCGCTCGACGGCGACGAACGCACAGGTGAGTACCACCCCCAGCACCGCGAGCCCGACGATCTGCGCCGATCCCCACGCCCACGTGGTCCCCCCGAGGGAGGCGACCAGTACCAGACACGTGGCGACGGACGCGATCAGGAACGTCCCCAGATAGTCGATGACGTGCCGCGTCGACTTACGCGGAATCCGCAGGGCTCCCGCGATCACCACCAGCGCGACCACCCCGACGGGCAGATTGACGTAGAAGACCCACCGCCAGCTCAGATGCTCCGTGAACGCCCCGCCCAGCAACGGCCCGAGCACACTCGTCGCCCCGAACACACCCCCGAACAGCCCCTGGTACCGCCCGCGCTCCCGCGGCGACACGATGTCCCCCACGATCGCCATGGACAGCACCATGAGCCCGCCGCCCCCGAGCCCCTGCACGGCGCGGAAGACGATGAGCTGCGCCATGTTCTGCGACATCCCGCACAGCGCGGACCCCACAAGAAAAATCACGATCGCGATCTGGAAGAGCCGCTTGCGCCCGTACTGGTCACCGAGCTTGCCCCACAGCGGAGTCGCGGCCGTGGACGCCAGCAGATACGCGGTCACGACCCAGGACAGATGCTCCAGGCCGCCGAGGTCGCTGACGATGGTGGGCAGGGCGGTCGACACGATGGTCTGGTCGAGCGCGGCGAGCAGCATGCCGAGCAGCAGCGCGCCGATGGAGACGAGGACGTTGCCGGGCACGTTCTCGTGCGCGTCGGCTCCCCGCCTCGGGGGCTGCGCGTCACGCACATTTCCTGACGTACCGTGCGTGTCCCCGGCCATGAAGACCTCCCGAGGGTCTCGTTACACCCCCCATCGTGATCGCTATGGGCGGTTATGGCCTGTCGAGTCCCTTTGGAATCAGCCCTTCCGGGGGCTTCCGGAGACCACGTGGAGAACGTCTGCATAGTGTGGGGAGTTCGCGACGGGGAGGGACGAAGGCGTGACAGAGCGGACGGACGCGAGGGGTCCGGAAGACCAGGAGGGCCCGATAGGCCAGAACGGTCACCCCTGCCCGGAGTGCGGTACGCCGAGATCCCCCGACAACACCCCGTCCTGCGGCTGTGCCCAACGCGTGTCCGAGGCCCTGCGGGACGCCCGCACCGCGGAGGCGGCAGCGGCGGAGGACTTCGATCCGCTGCGCATACGCCCATACGTGGAGCTGGAGGCCGGCGGCGACCACGGCGCGGCCGCGACGATGCCGCTCCGGCCGGTCGCCCCGGGGCCGGGGCCGGCCCCCGCCCCCAGCACTCCGGACCTCAGCCTGTTCGAGCCGCCGGCGGGCGCTCCCCACGCCGACGCCCCGGACCCAGCGGCGCCCCGCCACCGCCGTACCCGCTCCGTCCTCCTCCTCGGCACGGGCGGCGCGCTCGTGGCCGTGATCGCGGCGGCCGGCCTGGCGAGCGGCCTGTTCACCTACGAGACCCCGTCCCGGGACACGGCCCTCCCGGACGCCGTACGCGCAAGCGTCCCGGCCCCGTCGAGCAGCGAGGCGTCGCAGTCGCCCTCCCGGACACGGACGCAGTCGGCGCCGCCCCCTGCGCCCCCCGCCCCCACACGGAGCGCGCCTCCCTCCCCCTCCCCGTCCCGCTCCAGCGCGTCCCCCGCCCCGTCCCCCTCCACGGAACCGACGACCACCACCTCCACCCCCTCCCCCACGGATTCCGCCGCCGCCCAGGAGGCGTCCGCCGCGGCCCGGGACCCCGCCCCGCCGACGCTGCGCCGCGGCGACCGGGGTTCCGAGGTGGTCGAGCTCGAACTACGTCTGACCCAACTCGGCCTCTACCCGAGGGAGGCCCGGGGCAGCTACAACGAGGGCGTCGAGGACGCGGTGAGCAGGTACCAGTGGGCGCGGGGAGTCCAGCCGGAGGAATACGGCGTCTACGACCTGCCGACGCGCGAACGCCTGGAGTCGGAGACGCGGGAGCCGTGACGGGGTTCGCCTCATAGCTCGGGGCCCAGGGTTCGACGGCGACTGCGGACCGCACGTGGCTGGTCGCGCAGTTCCCCGCGCCCCTTCAGGCCAACTACACCTCCCCAACCCCAAAGAGGCACGGCACGCCACCCACCCAAGGGGCGCGGGGAACTGCGCGACCAGCCCCACCCCACCCCCCCCCCCCCCCCCACCCCCCCCCCCCCCCCCCCCCGGGGGCGGGGGACAGGCCGCCCCCCCCCCCCCCCCCCCCCCACCCCCCCG
>NZ_JBIBIA010000010.1:0-462528 GCF_042957325.1 Streptomyces sp. NPDC008086 | reverse complement strand
GCGGAGAACCCGCCGAAGAAGTACCAGGACATCTACCCCATCGCCTTCGACGCCGACATGGACGGCCTCATCACCGAGACGCTGCGCGTGCTGCGGCACTGGATGAGCCACGGGGTGCGGATCTTCCGCGTCGACAACCCCCACACCAAGCCGGTCGTGTTCTGGCAGCGGGTCATCGCGGACATCAACCGCACCGACCCCGACGTGATCTTCCTGGCCGAGGCGTTCACCCGCCCCGCGATGATGCACACCCTGGCCCAGACCGGCTTCCAGCAGTCGTACACCTACTTCACCTGGCGCAACACCAAGCGGGAACTCACCGAGTACCTCACCGAACTCTCCGGCGAGGCCGCCTCCTACATGCGGCCGAACTTCTTCGCCAACACCCCCGACATCCTGCACGAGTTCCTCCAGCAGGGCGGCCGCCCCGCCTTCGAACTGCGCGCCGTGCTCGCCGCCACCCTCTCCCCCGCCTGGGGCATCTACAGCGGCTACGAACTGTGCGAGAACACCCCCCTGCGCAAGGGCAGCGAGGAGTACCTCCACTCCGAGAAGTACCAGCTACGCCCCCGCGACTGGGCCGCCGCCGAACGCGAGGGCCGCACCATCACCCCCCTGATCACCCAGCTCAACGCCGTCCGACGGGCGAACCCGGCGCTGCGGCAGCTGCGTGACCTGCACTTCCATCACGCCGACAAGGAAGCGGTGATCGCGTACTCGAAGCGAAGCGGTTCGAACACGGTTCTGGTGGTCGTCAACCTCGACCCCCACCACACCCAGGAGGCCACCGTCTCGTTGGACATGCCGCAACTCGGCCTGGACTGGCACGAGTCGGTGCCGGTGCGCGACGAGCTCACCGGCGAGACCTATCACTGGGGCAGGGCGAACTACGTGCGTCTCGAACCGGGCACTCGTCCCGCGCACATCCTCACCGTCCTGCGACCGTCCACCCCGCAGATCGGAGGGTCACCCACAAAATGATCGTCAACGAGCCCGTTCAGGACACCTTCGAGGACACGCCTGCCAAGGATCGTGACCCGGATTGGTTCAAGCGCGCCGTCTTCTACGAGGTCCTGGTCCGCTCCTTCCAGGACTCCAACGGCGACGGTGTCGGCGACCTCAAGGGGCTGACCGCAAAACTCGACTACCTGCAATGGCTCGGCGTCGACTGCCTGTGGCTGCCGCCTTTCTTCAAGTCGCCACTCAGGGACGGCGGTTACGACGTCTCCGACTACACGTCCGTGCTGCCCGAGTTCGGCGACCTGGCCGACTTCGTGGACTTCGTGGACTCGGCCCACCAGCGCGGTATGCGGGTCATCATCGACTTCGTCATGAACCACACCAGCGACCAGCACCCGTGGTTCCAGGAATCGCGCAAGGACCCGGACGGCCCGTACGGCGACTACTACGTCTGGGCCGACGACGACAAGGCGTACAACGACGCCCGGATCATCTTCGTCGACACCGAGGCCTCCAACTGGACCTTCGACCCGGTCCGCAAGCAGTACTTCTTCCACCGCTTCTTCTCCCACCAGCCGGACCTGAACTACGAGAACCCGACGGTGCAGGAGGAGATCCTCTCGGCGCTGAAGTTCTGGCTGGACCTGGGAATCGACGGATTCCGGCTGGACGCGGTGCCCTATCTCTACGCGGAGGAGGGCACGAACTGCGAGAACCTCCCGGCGACGCACGAATTCCTGAAGCGGGTACGGAAGGAGATCGACGCCCAGTACCCGGACACGGTGCTGCTGGCGGAGGCCAACCAGTGGCCGGAGGACGTCGTCGACTACTTCGGCGACTACCAGAGCGGTGGCGACGAATGCCACATGGCCTTCCACTTCCCGGTCATGCCCCGCATCTTCATGGCCGTACGGCGGGAATCCCGCTACCCGGTCTCGGAGATCCTCGCCAAGACGCCGGCCATCCCCTCCGGCTGCCAGTGGGGCATCTTCCTGCGCAACCACGACGAGCTGACCCTCGAAATGGTCACCGACGAAGAGCGCGACTACATGTACGCGGAGTACGCCAAGGACCCGCGGATGCGCGCCAACATCGGCATCCGGCGCCGACTGGCCCCGCTGCTCGACAACGACCGCAACCAGATCGAGCTGTTCACCGCCCTGCTGCTGTCGCTGCCCGGCTCGCCGATCCTCTACTACGGCGACGAGATCGGCATGGGCGACAACATCTGGCTCGGCGACCGCGACGCCGTCCGCACGCCCATGCAGTGGACCCCGGACCGCAACGCCGGCTTCTCGTCGAGCGACCCCGGGCGGCTGTTCCTGCCCACGATCATGGACCCGGTCTACGGCTACCAGGTGACGAACGTCGAGGCGTCCATGTCCTCGCCGTCCTCTCTCCTGCACTGGACGCGCCGCATGATCGAGATCCGGAAACAGAACCCGGCCTTCGGGCTCGGTTCCTACACCGAACTCCAGTCGTCGAATCCGGCCGTGATCGCCTTCCTGCGGGAATACGAGGACGATCTCGTGCTGTGCGTGAACAACTTCTCCCGGTTCGCGCAACCGACGGAACTGGATCTCCGCAGGTTCAACGGTCGGCATCCGGTCGAACTGTCCGGCGGGGTGCGATTCCCGGCCATCGGTGAACTGCCGTACTTGCTGACGCTCGGCGGGCACGGCTTCTACTGGTTCCGGCTGCGCAAGGACGCCGTCTGAGAGCCCGGGCGGGGCGGTTTCCTCCGCCCCGCCCGGGGCACGCATCAGTAACCACCCCGACCGGCACGGGGAAAGGACGTGACGCCATGTCGAAAGCCGTCACCCGCACCCTCACGACCTCACCAGGTCTCCTCGCCTCGCTGGATCCCCTGCTGCGGGAGTGGCTGCCACGGCAGCGCTGGTTCGCGGGCAAGGGACGTCCGGTCACCGGGTTCTCGCTGGTGGCGGCCACCGAGCTGCTGCCGCCCGGCGGCAAGCTGGGCCTGTACCACCTGCTCGTGCGCGCACACCAGGCCCTCGTGCCGGTGCCGGGCGCACCCGAGCAGCCCGCGGACTGCTACCAGCTGCTCATAGGGGACCGCGAGGCGCTGCCGCCGCGGCTGGCGCCCGCCCTGATCGGTCACGTGGCGAAGGGCCCGCTCGCCGGACGCACGGTGTACGACGCCCTGTACGACACCCGCCCCACCGAGCTGCTCCTGGAGGCGCTGCGCACCGGGGCCCGGATCGGCGGTCTGCGCTTCGAACACGACGCGGGCCAGGACATCCGGTCCGGTCTGGTGCCGCGCCTGGTCACCTCCGAGCAGTCCAACTCGTCGGTCGTCTACGGCGATACGTTCATCCTGAAGCTGTTGCGCCGGGTCGTGCCCGGCGTCAATCCCGACCTGGAGCTGCCGCTGGCGCTGGCCCGGGAGGGCTGCCACCGGGTGCCCGCGCCGACGGCGTGGATCGGCGCGGAGCTGGCGGGCGAGTCGTACGTCCTCGGTGTGCTCCAGCCGTTCGTGCAGGGCGCCGCGGACGGCTGGGAGCTGGCGCTGCGCGAACTGGCCAAGGGCGAGGACTTCGCGACGGCGGCCCGAGCGCTCGGGCGCGCGACCGCCGAGGTGCACACCGCGCTGGCCCGCACCCTGCCGACCGTCACGCTCGGGCACACGCAGGTGCGGCACCTGGTCGACGGCATGGTCGAGCGACTGGAGGCGGCCGCGCAGGCGGTGCCCGCGCTGCGGCCGTACGCGCCCGGCCTGCGCTCGGCCTTCGCGGCGCTGGCCGACCTGGCCGCCGAGGGGTGCACCTGGACCGCCCAGCGCATCCACGGCGACCTGCACCTCGGGCAGTGCCTGCGTTCGCCGGCCGGTCAGTGGTGGCTGATCGACTTCGAGGGCGAGCCGTCGAAGCCGCTGGCCGAACGGCGGATGCCGCAGCCGCCGGTGCGGGACGTCGCGGGCATGCTGCGTTCCTTCGACTACGCGGCCCACTCGGCCGACCCGCCGATACCCGGCTGGGCCGACACCTGCCGGGCCGCCTACTGCTCCGGGTACGCGCAGGTCAGCGGCGTCGATCCACGGACCGATCCGGTGCTGCTGCGCGCGTACGAGACCGACAAGGCGATCTACGAGGTCGTCTACGAGGCCCGTCACCGCCCCGACTGGCTCCCGGTGCCGCTCTCCGCCATAAGCCGCCTCGCCGCGGACACCGGCACGCCCTCTTCCTCCACTCCCCTCTTCCCACCTTCGCCTAGGAGGCCCCGCCCGTGACCCCCCGCACCACTACCTCCAGCGGTTCGGCATCGAAGAAGACGGCCGAGAAGCCGGCCGAGCAGTCGACGGAACAGCAGGCCGAGCGGACGAGCGTCGCGAAGAAGGCGGCGACGAAGACGGCGGCGAAGACGGTGAAAGCCGCAGAGAAGGCCGCGGAGGCCATGAAGAAGGGGACGGCGAAGAAGACGGCCAAAAAGGCCGGCGCGGCGAAGAAGACGGCCGCGAAGAAGGCTCCGGCGAAGAAGGCCGCCGCCAAGAAGACCGTGGCGAAGAAGGCCGTGGCGAAGAAGACGGCCGCGAAGACGACCACGGCCAAGACGACGGCGAAGAGCACCGCCCCGAAGAAGGCCGCCGCCAAGAAGATCCCCGCGCAGAAGGCCACCGCGGCCAAGAGGATCCCGGCGCAGAAGGCGGCCCCCGTCGCGCCCTCGGCTCCCGTGGACGTCGCCGTCTCCCCCGCCCTCGACGCCGCCGACCGCGACCGTCTCCTCACCGGCACCCACCACGACCCGCACTCCGTGCTGGGCGCCCACCCGGTGCCCGGCGGTGTCGCCTTCCGCGCGTTGCGGCCGTACGCCCTGTCGGTCACCGTGGTCGCCGGGACGCTGCGGGCCGAACTGCACGACGACGGGGAGGGGTTCTTCTCGGGCCTGCTGCCCCTGCGGGAGGTCCCGGCCGGCTACCGGCTCCTCGTGGCGTACGAGGGTTCGGTGCAGGAGACCGAGGACGCGTACCGTTTCCTGCCTTCGCTGGGCGAGCTGGACCTGCATCTGATCGGTGAGGGACGGCACGAGGAGCTGTGGCGGGCGCTGGGCGCGGAGCCGATGACGCACCAGGGCGTGACCGGCACCCGCTTCACGGTGTGGGCGCCGAACGCCCGGGGCGTGTCCCTGGCGGGCACCTTCAACTTCTGGGACGGCACGGGCTATCCGATGCGCTCGCTCGGCGGCACCGGTGTCTGGGAGCTGTTCGTGCCGGAGATCGGTGAGGGCGAGCTGTACAAGTTCGAGATCACCCGGCCCGACGGTTCGAAGACGCTGCGCGCGGATCCGCTGGCCCGCCGGACGGAGGCCCCGCCCAACACGTCGTCGATCGTGTACGCCTCGGGGCACGAGTGGGGCGACGCGGAGTGGCTGGCGCGGCGCGGGGCGCTGCCGCCGCACGAGGCGCCGTTCTCGGTGTACGAGGTCCACCTGGCGTCGTGGCGCCCGGGGCTGACGTACCGCCAACTGGCCGAACAGCTCCCCGCGTACGTCAAGGACCTGGGCTTCACCCACGTCGAGCTGATGCCGGTCGCCGAGCACCCCTTCGGCGGCTCCTGGGGCTACCAGGTCACCGGCTTCTACGCGCCCACGGCCCGCCTCGGCACGCCGGACGACTTCAAGTACCTGGTGGACGCCCTCCACCAGGCCGGCATCGGTGTCCTGATGGACTGGGTGCCGGCGCACTTCCCGCGTGACGACTGGGCGCTGGCCGAGTTCGACGGGCGTCCGCTGTACGAGCACGAGGATCCGCTGCGGTCCGCGCACCCCGACTGGGGGACGCTGGAGTTCGACTTCGGGCGACGGGAGGTGCGCAACTTCCTGGTGGCCAACGCCCTGTACTGGTGCGAGGAGTTCCACATCGACGGGCTGCGGGTGGACGCGGTGGCCTCCATGCTCTACCTGGACTACTCGCGTGAGCCGGGGCAGTGGGTGCCGAACGAGCACGGCGGGCGGGAGAACCTGGACGCGGTGGCGTTCCTCCAGGAGATGAACGCCACGGTGTACCGCAGGGTGCCGGGGGTCGTGACGATCGCGGAGGAGTCGACGGCCTGGGACGGCGTGACGCGGCCCACGCATGTGTCCGGTCCCGGCGGCTTCGGGGGGCTCGGTTTCGGGCTGAAGTGGAACATGGGCTGGATGCACGACTCGCTGGAGTACATGGCCAAGGAGCCGGTGCATCGCAAGTACCACCACGACGAGATGACGTTCTCGATGGTGTACGCCTACAGCGAGAACTACGTCCTGCCCATCTCCCACGACGAGGTGGTCCACGGCAAGCGGTCGCTGGTGTCGAAGATGCCGGGTGACTGGTGGCAGCAGCGGGCCAACCACCGGGCGTATCTGGGCTACATGTGGGCGCATCCCGGCAAGCAGCTGCTCTTCATGGGGCAGGAGTTCGCGCAGGGTGCGGAGTGGTCGGAGGCGCACGGGCCGGACTGGTGGCTGCTGGATCCGGCGTACGGGGCGGAGCCCGACCACCGGGGCGTGCGGGACCTGGTCCGCGATCTCAACACGGTGTACGGGCAGACGCCGGCGCTGTGGCAGCGGGACACGGACGCGTCCGGGTTCCAGTGGGTGGTGGGGGACGCCGCCGACGACAACGTGTTCGCCTTTCTGCGCTTCGACGCGGAGGGGGCTCCGCTGCTGGCGGTGTCGAACCTGTCGCCGGTCGTCCGGCAGGACTACCGGCTCGGCGTGCCGGACGACGTCCCCGCCTGGTACGAGACGTTGAACACCGACGCGGGGCGCTACGGCGGCAGCGACGTCACCAACCCGGACCCGGTCAAGCCGGAGCCCCAGGGGTGGCACGGCCGCCCGGCGAGCATCCGGCTGACGCTGCCGCCGCTGGCGACGGTGTGGCTGCGGCCGGCCTAGCCTTCTTCGCCCCGCCGCCCCTACCCGTCCCCATCCTTCTGGGGCTCCGCCCCAGACCCCGCTCCTCAAACGCCGGAGGGGCTGGATCTTTGGGACGGGACGGGTAAGGGCGGCGGGGGCGGATTCCGTTCTAGTCGGTGACCAGTGCCGTCGGCAGCCGACCGGTGTGCAGGACCCCCAACCGCTGCGTAGCCCGAGTCAGCGCCACATACAGGTCACTCGTGTCGTACAGCCCCGGCTCCACCACCAGCACCGAGTCGAACTCCAGCCCCTTCGACTGCCGCGGGTCAAGGAGCACGACGGTCCGCGTGAGGTCGGGCTCCGCCCCCGCCGTCACCCCGTCCAACACCGCCGCCAGCTTCCGGTGCAGATGGCGTGGAGCGATGACCGCGAGCCGCCCCTCGGCGGGCATGAGTTCCCCGACCGCCTTCGCCGTCGCGCCCGGCAGATCGTCGGTCGCGCGCACCCAGGGCCGTACCCCCGTCGACCGCACCGAACTCGGTGGCTCGAACTCCGGGTTCTCGGCCCGTACGACCGCCGCCGCCAGCTCCATGATCTCGGCCGGGGTGCGGTAGTTGACGCCGAGTCGCGTGTGCTCCCAGCGGTCCTGGACGTAGGGCTCCAGGATCCCCGCCCAGGAACCGACACCCGCCGCCTCCGCGGTCTGCGCCGGGTCGCCGACCAGCGTCATCGAACGGGTCGGGCTGCGCCGCATGAGCAGCCGCCAGGCCATCGGCGACAACTCCTGCGCCTCGTCGACGATGATGTGCCCGAACGCCCAGGTCCGGTCGGCCGCCGCGCGCTCGGCGGCGCTGCGGTGGTCGTCCTCCTCATGGCGTTCGGCGAACCGCTCGGCGTCGATGATGTCGTGCGCGGACAGGACCTCGGAGTCCTCCTCGTCCTTGTCCTCGAACTCGTAGGTGCGCGAGGCGTACGAGACGTCCAGCACGCCCTGCGCGTAGGCGACCTGCGTCTCGCGCTCCCGCTCGGCCAGCGCCCGCTTCACCCGGTCGTCCTCGCCGAGCAGTTCCGCCGCCTCGTCGAGCAGCGGTACGTCCGCCACCGTCCACTCCCGTGTCACGGGCCGGCGGATGGCGGCCGCGTCCTCGTCGGGGAGGTAGCCGACGGGATCGGCGAGGAAGTCGGCGACCAGGCGCTGCGGGGTCAGGCGCGGCCACAGCTGGTCGATGGCCGCCCACACCTCGGGGTTCTCGGCGATCTCGTCCCGGATCTGGGTGATGTCGCTCGCGTCGAGGAGGCTGCCGCCGTCGTACGGGTCGGTGCCGACGCGCTCTGCGTACAGTTCGGTGAGGGTGTTGAGGATGTGCCCCTCGAAGTGCTCCCGGGCCACGTTGTGCTGGAGCTTGGCGTCCCGGGTGCGCTCGCGGGCGACCCGCACCAGGTCGTCGTCGAGCATGAGGACCTCGCGGTCGTGCTCGATCGCGATCACCGGATCGGGCAGCGCCTGCCAGTCCCGTACGACCTCGGCGAGCACGTCCGCCATGTCGGCCCGGCCCTTCACCGCCGCGGCCGCCCGCGTGTCGGTCGCCGTCGCCCGCACACCGGGGAACAGCTCGCCGACCGTGGCCAGCAGCACGCCCGTCTCGCCGAGCGAGGGCAGGACCTCGCCGATGTAGCCGAGGAAGGCGGGGTTGGGGCCGACGATCAGGACCGCGCGCTTGGCGAGCAGTTCGCGGTACTCGTAGAGCAGGTACGCGGCGCGGTGCAGGGCGACGGCCGTCTTGCCGGTGCCGGGGCCGCCCTCCACGACCAGCACGCCACGATGGGGCGCGCGGATGATCTCGTCCTGCTCGGCCTGGATGGTCTGGACGATGTCGTGCATCCGGCCGGTGCGCGCGGCGTCGAGCGCGGCGAGCAGGACCGCGTCGCCGGTCGGGTCCTCGTGGCCGGTCCGCTGCTCGTCGCCCAGGTCGAGGATCTCGTCGTGCAGGGCCGTGACGGTACGGCCGCTGGTGGTGATGTGCCGCCTGCGTCGCAGCCCCATCGGGGTGTGGCCGGTGGCCAGGTAGAAGGGGCGGGCGACGTCGGCCCGCCAGTCGATGAGGATCGGCGTGCGCTCGGCGTCGTCGGTGCGCAGGCCGATCCGGCCGATGCGGTGGCTGACACCCGAGGCCAGGTCGATCCGGCCGAAGCACAGCGATCCGTCCACGGCGTTCAGCGCGGCGAGCAGCCCCGAGCGCTCGGCGACCAGGATGTCCCGCTCCAGCCGGGCCTGCATGGGCGTGTTGCCCTGGGCGAGCGCGTCCGTGACGGAGCCCTCGGTGTCGCCGCGCAACGCGTCCACGCGCGCGTACAGGCCGTCGATGAATTCCTGCTCAATCCGCATTTCACCGTCTTGAAATTCGGTGTTTGACAATTCCGCTCCCGGCCGGATATACTGTGCTCACTGAACTTCTTTGCGACCCGATATATGCGAAGTCGCGAACCATTAAATATACGCAAAGAAATCCCCCGAGCGCAATTGCTCGGGGGATTTCTTCGTTCCGGACGGGATCAGGCAGGCGTCAGAGGACGTCCGACAGCTCCTCCAGCAGCCGCCTCTTCGGGCGGGCGCCCACCATGGACTTCACCGGCTCGCCGCCCCGGAACACCATGAACGTCGGCATGGACAGCACCTTGTACGCGTTCGTGGTCTCGGGGTTGTGGTCCACGTCCAGCTGGACCACCTTCAGCCGGCCCCCGGTCTCTCCGGCGACAGCCGTCAGCACCGGCCCCATCTGCCGGCACGGCGGACACCAGTCGGCGGTGAACTCCACCAGCACCGGCAGTTCCGCCCCGATCACCTCCGCCTCGAAGTCCGCGTCCGTCACCTCGGCCACACCGGCTGCCTTGATCACAGCTCCTGCCCTCCCAGTTCGCACATCGGTGGTTCCCCTTCGGCCATCGACAGCCGCAGGCCGATCTTGGCCCGCACGGCCTGCAACTCGCCGATCAGCGCGTCGAGCTCGTCCAGCTTGCGCCGGTAGACCGCGAGCGAGGCGGGACACGAGTCGCCCTCCGGGTGCCCGGCACGCAGGCACTCCACGAACGGCCGGGTCTCCTCGAGGTCGAACCCGAAGTCCTGCAACGTCCTGATCTGCCGCAGCAGCTTCAGGTCGTCCTCGTCGTAGCGCCGATAGCCGTTGCCGCTGCGCCGCGCGGGCAGCAGCCCGCGCGACTCGTAGTAGCGCAACGTGCGCGTCGTGGTCCCGGCCCGTGCGGCCAGCTCGCCGATTCGCATGCGTACGAACGTAATCCTTGACGCCGACGTCAGGGCAACAGCCGTTCGCCGTCGACGGGCGCCGGCCTCCCTGGGCGCCGTACGCACTGGTCGGCGGCCTTGACCAACGCGGGCGTGACCAGAGCCGCCGCCACCTTCCACACCGGATCCGGCACCAGCGCCACGGCAACCCCGACAGCCAGCAGGGGACCGGCCACCCGGGCGAGCCGGGCGCTCCTGCCCGGGACCGTGGGCGCCTGTGCGTCCAGGTACCCGCCGGTCAGCACCGCGAGTTCGGCGACGACCAGGACGAGGGCCACAGTGAGGTCCATGAGCCGGCTCCGCTCAGTCCCCGGCGGAGCTGCAGTCCCAGTGCCCCGCCGCCCTGTTCACGGCGACGCGCGGAGCGAGGTCCGTGCCGCCTCCGGGCGGGTTGGCGACCCATTTGCAGCCGAAGTCCTTCATGAAGTGCTCCAGGGTGTAGTTGTGGTACTTCGCCTGGATCTTCTTGAGGCGCGCGATGCCCGCCGGGGTGGCGTTGAACGCCCTGCTGTACTCCTTGGTGTCCTTCACCAGGCAGCCGGCGGAGACGATCGCTCCCACCCAGCCCGCGCCCTTGGACGCGATGGTCTTCCCCAGCGAGCCGACGCTGACACCGGTCGCCAGCAGTGAACCGCACACTCCGCTGATGCTCTTGTAGTCACGCCCCGCGCCCGGATGGCTCGCCGTGGCCGCCTGGGCCGGAGCCACGCCCGCGGTGAGGAACACCGCACCGGCGGCCGTGCCGATCAACGTCTTACGCAAGGTGTCCATGGGTTCCCCCGGACTCTCTCGTGCTGGACGGGCACCCGCTCCCGGTCTCGGAACGGGCCCCGGTCCCACCACCTGGCGGCGGGACCGGCAGCGTCCGCTGCCCTGCCCGTGGAGAGGGGCGGAAGATCCATCCGGGTTGGGCAAGGGCAGGCAACGGAACGTAATCATCCGGTAATGCCGTCAGGCGTACGGCAGTTGCTGCTGCCGTACGCCTGAGTGGGGACCAGCGAGGTGACCGGGCGGCTGAGCGACGGGGGAGCATCCCAGCCGCCCGGAGCTTGTGCGTCCGTGGCCGCACGCCCGGCCCCGGTTCAGGCGGGGCCGGGCGTGCGGAGCAGATGGTTCCGGAGCGGGCCGGAGCTCACGCCCGGGCGAGCTCCTTGTCGCCGTCCTGTTCCGGCGCCTCGGCGGCCGGAGCGCCGCCGTGGCCGTCGTCCAGGAGGGTCTTCTCGTCGAACGGGATCCGGCCGGCGAGCACCTCGTCGACCCTGCCCCTGTCGATCTCCTTGGTCCAGGTTCCGATCAGGACCGTGGCGACGGCGTTGCCCGCGAAGTTCGTCAGCGCGCGGGCCTCGCTCATGAAGCGGTCGATGCCGACGATGAGGCCGATGCCGTCCACCAGGGCGGGCTTGTGCGACTGCAGGCCACCGGCCAGCGTGGCCAGACCCGCGCCGGTGACACCGGCGGCGCCCTTGGAGGCGACCAGCAGGAAGAGCAGCAGCGGGATCTGCTCACCGACCGACATCGGCGTACCCATGGCGTCGGCGATGAACAGGGACGCCATGGTCATGTAGATCATGGTGCCGTCGAGGTTGAAGGAGTAACCGGTCGGGACGGTGATGCCGACGACGGGCTTGCTGACACCCAGGTGCTCCATCTTCGCGATGAGGCGCGGCAGCGCCGACTCGGAGGAGGAGGTCGACAGGATCAGCAGGAACTCACGGCCCAGGTACTTGAGGAACGTGAAGATGTTGAGTCCGGCGACGAGCCGCAGCAGGGCGCCGAGCACGATGAAGACGAAGAGGAAGCAGGTGACGTAGAAGCCGAGCATCAGGATCGCGAGCTTCTTGAGCGCGTCGACACCGGCGGAACCCGTGACGGCGGCGATGGCACCGAAGGCGCCGACCGGCGCGGCCCACATCACCATGGCGAGGATGCGGAAGACGAGGCGCTGGATGTGCTGCACACCACGCAGGATCGGCTCCCCCGTCGAGCCCATGGCCTGCAGCGCGAAGCCGGCGAACAGCGCGACGACCAGAGTCTGCAGGACCGACTCCGAGGTGAAGGCGGAGACCATCGTGGTCGGGATGAGGCTGAGCAGGAACTCGGTGGTGTCCTTGGCCTCGGCGTTGACCTGCTCGTGACCGGCGTCCTTGATGGCGTCGGTGATGTGCAGGCCCGTGCCGGGCTCCAGGATGTTGCCGACGACGAGACCGATGGCGAGCGCGACCAGCGACATCGCGAGGAAGTAGACCAGCGCGATACCGCCGACCTTGCCGACCTTCGCGGCCTTCCGTACCGAGCCGATGCCCAGCACGATCGTGCAGAAGATGATCGGCGAGATCATCATCTTGATCAGGTTCACGAAGCCCGTGCCGATGGGCTTCAGCTCGACCGCGAAGTCGGGCGCGACCAGGCCCACGGTGATGCCGAGGGCCACCGCGATGATCACCGCGATGTAGAGGTAGTGCGTGCGATCCCGTTTGGCGACGGGTGCGGCGGGTGCCTTCTCGGGGGAACTGGCGGCGGCCACGGCTGCCCTCCTTGACGTCTTCGTCGGTATCACCGGCGTGCGGCTCACGTCCGGGGGTGTGGGGGTCTCGCTGACCGACCGTCGCGCCCCGGGGGACGGGGGCGTCGCACTCCAGCGATGCGGTGACTATCTCCCGCCGTGTGAGGGCGGTCACCCTTCCGTTCATTTAGTTCACAATCGGCCATGGAGGCAGACTGACGACATGCGCATCCCCGTCCGGATCCCCCGACCCCGCAGCCTGGCCGGCCAGCTGTTCGCCATGCAGGCCGTGCTGATAGCGGTGCTCGTCGCCGGGTACGCGGTGTTCACGTACGTCAGTGACCGCGGGCAGGCCGAGGAGGCGGCGAGGCGGCAGGCCATGGCGGTGGCGCAGGCGATCGCCGACGCGCCGTCCGTGCGGGAGGCGATCCGTACCGACGATCCGACGGCCGAGCTCCAGCCGTACGCGCTGCGGGTCCAGCGGGACGCCGAGGTCGACTTCGTCACGATCATGAGCCCCACGGGCATCCGCTGGACGCACCCCGACCAGCAGCAGATCGGCCAGCACTTCCGCGGGCACACCGCGCGCGCCCTGCGGGGCGAACCCTTCACGGAGACGTACACCGGCACGCTCGGTCCGTCGGTGCGGGCGGTCGTACCGATCTACGACGGGGGCGAGGAGCCGGCGCACATCGTGGGGCTGGTCAGCGCGGGCATCCGGGTCGAGGAGATCAGCAAGCGGGTGCAGGACCAGCTGACGGCCCTGCTCGGCGTGGCGGCGGGGGCGCTCGCGCTCGGTGCGGTGGGCACGTACGTCATCAATGCCCGCCTACGCCGGCACACCCACGGCATGAACGCGGCCGAGCTGAGCCATATGCACGACTACCACCAGGCCGCGCTGCACGCGGTACGCGAGGGGCTGCTGATGCTGGACGGACAGTACCGTGTGGCGCTGATCAATGACGGTGGGCGCGAGCTGCTGGGCGTGGACGGTGATGTCGTGGGACGGTCGGTCGCGGAACTCGGTCTGCCCGCCCCGCTGACCGGGGCGCTGCTGGCCTCCGAGCCGAGGGTGGACGAGGTGCATCTGGCCGCGGAACGGGTCCTGGTCGTGAACACGTCGCCGGTGTCCGGCGGTGAGCGGCGCGGCACGGTGGTGACCCTGCGGGACGTGACCGAACTCCAGTCCCTGATGGGTGAGTTGGACTCCGAACGGGGCTTCACCCAGGCGCTTCGGTCACAGGCGCACGAGGCGGCGAACCGGCTCCACACCGTCGTCTCGCTGATCGAACTCGGACGCGCCGAGGAGGCGGTGGAGTTCGCGACCGCCGAACTGGAACTCGCGCAGGCCCTCACGGACCAGGTCGTCGCGGCGGTGAGCGAGCCGGTACTGGCCGCGCTGCTGCTGGGGAAGACGGCCCAGGCCAACGAGCGGGGCGTCGAACTCGTCGTCTCGGACGACAGCCGCCTCGACGACGGCCTGCTGCCACCGTCACTGCCCGCCCGCGACCTCGTCACCATCCTCGGCAACCTGATCGACAACGCCGTCGACGCGGCGCAGGGAAGCGTGGGGGCACGGGTGACGGTGACGGCTTACGCCGAGGGCGGCCAGGGCGGCGAACTGGTACTCCGGGTCTCCGACACCGGCACCGGCGTGGACCCCGCGCTCGCCGAGACGGTGTTCCAACGCGGCTTCTCCACGAAGCCGGCCGGTCCGGGGGGCCGCGGCCTGGGCCTGGCCCTCGTCCGCCAGGCCGCGATCCGGCACCAGGGCGTGTTGTCGGTGGCGGAGGCGGAAGGGGGCGGGGCGGTGTTCGAAGTGCGGTTGCCACTGGTGGAGGGGGCCGCCTCCAAGGCCGGTGCGGTCTCGACTCAAGGCCCGGGACCGGTGGAGGGGGCCGCCGCCGAGAGCGCGGTCGTTTCGAGAGGTGACGTATGACGGCGGCGGACGGACAGGCGATTCGGGTCCTGGTCGTGGAGGACGACCCGGTGGCGGCGGACGCGCACATGATGTACGTCGGGCGGGTGCCCGGCTTCGTCGCGGTCGGCAAGGCGCACACGGGAGCGGAGGCGCGGCGCGCGCTGGAGCGGACGCCGGTCGATCTGCTCCTGCTGGACCTGCACCTGCCGGATGTGCACGGGCTGCAACTGGCCCGTTCGCTGCGCGCCGCCGGGCATCACGCGGACGTGATCGCGGTGACGTCCGCCCGGGATCTGGCCGTGGTGCGGGAGGGGGTGTCGCTGGGGGTCGTGCAGTACGTCCTGAAGCCCTTTACGTTCGCCACGCTTCGGGACCGGTTGGTCCGGTACGCCGAGTTCCACGCGGCGGTGGGCGAGGCGAGCGGGCAGGACGAGGTGGACCGGGCGCTGGCGGCGCTGCGGGCGCCAGGGCCGGCGGCGCTGCCGAAAGGGTTGAGCGGGCCGACGTTGGAGCGGGTGACGGGGGCTGTGCGGGAGGCCGAGGAGGGGCTAACTGCGGCGGGGGTGGCCGAGGCCGTGGGGATTTCTCGGATTACGGCTCGGCGGTATCTGGAGCATCTGGTGGAGGCGGGGAGGGCTGAGCGGGCGCCGGTTTATGGGCAGGTGGGGCGGCCGGAGTTGGTTTATCGGTGGGTTCGGGGGGTGGCGGAGCGGGGGCGTTAGGGGGTGGTTTGGCCGTTGTTGAGTAACGCCGCCACCAGCCCCGCCCGCTCGGAGTCCAGCCACGCCAGCGCCTGCCCCGGTCCGCGAACCGCTCCGGCTCCGCCCTCCCCGGCAACCAGCGCAACCGGTCACCGGCCGCACTCGCCCACCGGTAAGAGAACGCCGGCACCCGCTCCCGCGCCAGTTCCCGCGCCATCCGGCGCCCGGCGTCCCCGCCCGCGCCTTCGGCCAGGGCCGCCGGCAACGCCGCTCTCATGTGGTCGTTCCGTCCCCCGCTCCCTGCCCCACCGGCCCGCGCGGAACCGTAGGTCAACGGCACGGCGTCAGGCGGGAGTTCGCGCCGGTCTCGCGTACAGCACGACCTGCACTCCGAGGCCGGCCACCGCGAGCGCCTCCAGCACCGACAGCGTGACGAGCAGTCCACCGCCCTCGCCGTCGGCCCAGAACACCACCAGCGCGGCCAGCGGCACCGCGCAGAACGCCGTCAGGTCCACCACGCTCTGGATGGCCTTCCGGGACCTGCGGCGGGCGTCGCTCCGGTGGGCCCTCTCCCAGCCGAAGGCCGCGAAGTCGCCGTCGGGCCGGGCGAGTTGGGCCAGGCGAGGGCCCAGCTCGTCCCGCACGTACCGCCCGATCGCCGAGATCTTCTCGTCGTTGACCAGGTACGTCCACCCGAGGACGACACACACGGGCGGCAGCGCGAGCAGCATGGACGCCTGCTTGGCCTGCGCCGCCGCGGCGATGACGGCGGCCACGACGGCCAGAGTCACGTACAGCAGGTTGTCGCGGAACCCGATGCGCGCCTTCTGCTCGTCCTTGACACTCTGGTACTCGGCGAGCAGCAACTGCCCGACGGTGACGTCCTGTTCCGGCACTCGATTCCCTTCCCCCGGCTGTACGTTATGAGTGTGCCGGAGACTCAGCCCGCTGTTCTCGTCCTGACCGCGCTCCCTGTCGAATACGCCGCGATACGCGCGCACGTCGAGAAGCGGCAAGAGCTGGTGCACCCTGACGGGACCCGGGTCGAACGGGGCCGACTCCCCGACTCCGCCTGGCATGTCGCCATCGCCGAGCTGGGCATGGGCGCCGAGCGGGCCGCCGCTCTCACCACACAGCTCATCAACTGGCTGCACCCCGAGGCCGTGTTCTTCATCGGGGTCGCCGGCAGCCTCAAGGACGACGTCGGGATCGGCGACGTCGTCGTCGGTACGCAGGTCTACGAGATCCACGGCGGCAAGCAGACACCCGAGGGTTTCCTGGTCCGGCCGAAGGCCCTGCCGGGCTCGCACGCACTCGAACAGGCGGCCCGTTCCGCCGTGCGGGACATGCCCGGCGTACGGGCGCACTTCATGCCGATCGCCACGGGGGACGTGGTCCTGGCGGATGCCGAGTCCGAGATCGCCGCGTTCCTCCGCCGGAGCTACAACGACGCCGGCGCGATCGAGATGGAGGGCTCCGGTGCGCTGCGGGCGGCCCACCTGAACGGCCAGTTGGACGCTCTCGTGATCCGGGGCATCAGCGACCACGCCGATGCCGGGAAGCACAGGGCCGACGCCTCGGGATCCCAGGAGCGGGCAGCCCAGCAGGCCGCCAGGGTCGCGGTCGCCGTCCTGCGGAAGCAGCGGCCGCGTGGAAGCTCCTCCGACTCCGAGGAGGGCCCCCATCCCGACCGCGCGGGCGGCGGAATCACCTACGGCGGCGATCACATCGACCTCCGGGGCGGCACCTTCCACGGGCCCGTCACCGGCAAGATCGTCGGGCGACACCCGGAGTAGCCGGGACGGGGCGACGACGGCCGGCGTTGAGGGCACAGCCCCGCAGCGCGGCGGCGATCGGCATCACCAAGGCGCCGGCTCGGGTGGCCCGGGTGGAGGAGGCGATCGACGCCCACGCCCGCGACCTCGACCTGTGTCAGGCCGTCGGGGACCGCCACGGCAAGGCCACGGCGTGGAACAACCTCGGCGTCGCCCTGCGGGAAGCGGGGCGGGTGGAGGAGGCGATCGACGCGCACACCCGCGACCTCGACCTGTGCCAGGCCGTCGGGGACCGCCACGGCAAGGCCACGGCGTGGAACAACCTCGGCGTCGCCCTGCGGGAGGCGGGCCGGGTGGAGGAGGCCATCGATGCGTACGTCAAGGCCTTGGCGGTCCACCGGGCATTCGAGGACTGGTACCGCGCCGGCCAGACCATCGGAAACCTCGCCCTGGCACACGAGGACGCCGACCGCCCCGCCGACGCCCACACTCATTGGCTCCAGGCCGCCGAAGCCTACATCCGCGCCAACGCCCCCACCGAAGCCACCGAACTCGACGAGACCGACACCTGACCCGCAAAACCTCCAGCCCTCCCTCCAGCCCCCTCTTCCAGCGGAATCCCCCGCACATCCATTGACCTGACTAGACCACTCAACCTACGTTCACCGGGCAGCCGTCCCCGCGCCACAACGAAGTGCGCCCGCAGGAGGTCATGCCCGTGCGCCCCACCGCCCGCCCCGCCCTCCCCACGCTCCTCGCCCTCACCCTCGCCGCCGCAGGCACCCTCACCGCATGCGGTGGCGGTTCCGGCAGTGATCCGGACACCATCAAGGTCTCCTTCAAGCAGTCCACGGACAACTCCATCAAGGTGATGGACACCTACCTCGCGGACATCAAGAAGCAGTTCGAGAAGGCGAACCCCGGCAAGAAGGTCGAGTTCGTGCCGATCAAGGCCCCGGACTCGGAGTACTACACCAAGCTCCAGCAGATGATGCGCTCCCCCAAGACCGCTCCCGACCTGGTCTACGAGGACACCTTCCTCATCAACTCGGACATCACCAGCGGGTACTTGAAGCCCCTCGATCCGTATCTCGCCAAGTGGAAGGACTGGGGACAGTTCATCGACACGGCGAAGGCGGCGGCCAAGGGTGAGGACGGGAAGACGTACGGCGTGCCGGACGGGACCGACACCCGGGGGCTGTGGTTCAGCAAGGACATCTTCAGGAAGGCCGGGCTGCCCGCCGACTGGCAGCCGAGGACCTGGAACGAGGTGCTGGACGCCGCCCGCACCGTCAAGGAGAAGGTCCCGGGCGTCATCCCGCTCAACGTGTACACGGGCAAGCCGGTCGGCGAGGCCGCCACCATGCAGACGTTCGAGATGCTGCTCTACGGCACGGGCACGGGCGTGAGCACCGGCAGCTCGGACCCCCTGTACGACAAGTCCGCCAAGAAGTGGATCGCGGGCAGTCAGGGCTTCAAGGACGCCCTCTCCTTCGTCGAGACCGTCTACAAGGAGAAGCTCGGGCCTGAGGTCTCCGACGCCCTCGACCCCAACGTCATGACCCGGGTCCGCGGCGAGTGGCTCCCGCAGGGCAAGCTCGCCATCGCCCTCGACGGCTCCTGGCTCCCACAGGACTGGCTGCCCGGCAGCGGCCACGAGTGGCCTCAGTGGTCGGACGAGCTCGGCCTCGCCGCCATGCCGACGCAGAACGGCCAGGCTCCCGGGAAGGTGAGCATGTCCGGCGGTTGGACCTGGTCCATTCCCGCCAAGGCAGGGAACCCCGACCTCGCCTTCGAGTTCATCAAGACGATGCAGACCAAGGCGAACGCCCAGAAGTGGTACGTCGCCAACTCCGGCATCGCGGTCCGCGAGGACGTCGCCGCCGACCCGGCGTACATCGATGCCCAGCCCGGCATCAAGTTCTTCACGGACCTGGTCGCCAGCACCCACTACCGCCCGGCCTATCCGGCGTACCCGAAGGTCTCCACGGCCGTCCAGGAGGCGATGGAGGGCGTGACGACGGGTGACATGTCGGTGGAGGAGGCGGCGAAGGGCTACGACGAGGAGCTGAAGTCGGCGGCGGACGGCCAGGTGATCGAGAAGTGAGCGCTGCCGGGACGGGGTCCCGCGGATGAAGCAGGCCCCCTCCCTCCCCCACCGCCGCCTCCAGTCCGTCATCCGCGCCCTCCCCGTCACCCCCGCCGTCGTCCTCCTCGTCCTCTTCCTCGCCGGCCCCATCGCCTACTGCGCCTACATCGCCTTCACCGACCTCCAGCTCACCGGCCAGGCCGAGGACTCCTTCGTCGGTCTCGACAACTTCCGTACGGCGTTCGACGACGAGGCGTTCCGCAACGCGGTCTGGCTCACGCTCGTCTTCACCGTGCTCTCGGCGCTGCTCGGTCAGAACACCCTGGGGCTGGCCCTGGCTGCGCTGATGCAGCGCGCGTCCAAGCCCGTACGCACGCTGGTGGGCGCCGTCGTCGTCGCGGCGTGGGTGCTGCCGGAGGTCGTCGCCGGCTTCCTCCTCTACGCCTTCTTCCGCCGTGAGGGCACCCTGAACGCCATCCTGGACTGGCTCCATCTCCCCACCCAGAACTGGCTGTTCACCCTGCCGATCCTGGCGGTGTCGTTCGCGAACGTCTGGCGCGGCACCGCCTTCTCGATGCTGGTCTACTCGGCGGCGCTGAACGAGATCCCCAAGGAGATCACCGAGGCGGCCGAGGTCGACGGCGCCGGCGGCTGGCGCCGGATGTGGCACATCACGCTCCCGATGATCCGCCGCTCCATCGGAACCAACCTCATGCTGATCACCCTCCAGACCCTGTCCGTCTTCGGTCTGATCTGGGTGATGACGAGAGGCGGCCCGGGCGGCAAGAGCCAGACGCTGCCGCTGTTCATGTACGAGGAGGCGTTCCAGAAGAGCATGATCGGTTACGGCACGGCGGTCGCCCTTCTGCTGCTGGTGGTGGGCTCGCTGTTCTCGGTGGTCTACCTGCGGCTGCTGCGGACGGAGGTGTGACGCCGTATGGCCCGTACGCTCTCCTTCCGTCGCACCGCCCGCCGGCTGGCCGCCGACGCCGGTCTTCTGGTGGTGGCCGCGGCCTTCGTGCTCCCGCTGGCGTGGGTGGTGCTGTCCTCGCTGGACACCGACGCCAACCTCCAGGTGAAGCTCCCCGACGGCGTCACCCTGGACAACTTCGACGCGGTCCTGACTCCGGACATCACCTTCACCCCGCTGCTCAACAGTCTGCTCCTGTGCGGCGGCGGAACGCTGCTGACGGTGGTGTGCGCCGCGCTCGCCGCCTACCCCCTGTCCCGGTTCCGGTCCCGCTTGAACCGGCCCTTCCTGCTGACGATCCTCTTCGCGACGAGCCTGCCCATCACGGCGATCATGGTGCCGGTGTACGCCCTGTTCGTGCAGGTGAACCTGATCGACACCATGGAGGGGACGATCTTCTTCTTCGCCGCCTCCCAACTGCCGTTCGCCATCTGGCTGATGAAGAACTTCATGGACGGGGTCCCGAAGGAGCTGGAGGAGGCCGCCTGGACGGACGGGGCGTCGTCGCTCCAGTCGCTGGTGCGGGTCGTGCTGCCGCTCATGGGGCCGGGGGTGGCGGTGGTGACGGTGTTCTCGTTCGTGATGATGTGGGGGAACTTCTTCGTTCCGTTCATGCTGCTGCTCACCCCGGACCAGATGCCGGCGGCCGTGAGCATCAACGAGTTCTTCGGGAACCGCGGGACCGTGGTGTACGGGCAGCTGGCGGCGTTCTCGATCATCTACTCGACGCCGGTGATCCTGCTGTACGTGCTGGTGGCCCGGCGGCTGGGGGGCGGGTTCGCGTTGAGCGGGGCGGTGAAGGGGTGAGCGCGGGGAGGGCGGGCAGGGCGGGGCCGTACCGCACCGTCGGGATCGAGCCGCGCGCCACCCCGTGCGTCCGCCCCGGCGGACCGTCCCCCGTTGACGCACTCGTCTTCGACACCCGCCCACATGGTCGACTCGCGCTCCGCACCCTTCACACCCGGCGCCGCGAGCCACCAGGAGATCGACTACGGAAAGCGCTCGCGAATATGCCGCCTGGCCTTGCCGTTCACCGAACGTCACCGGTGGCCGGTCGCGCCTCGACCCCGTTCCCACGGCCCCCGCACCGCCGCCCGGCCCGCCCCGCGAATGATCTCGCCCGTCAACGAACCCGCCAGTAGCCGTAGTTTCATACAATCCGTAATCCTGGCCGAACAGACCGTAGTCACGGCACCCGGCCCCGCCTACGTTGTGGCCCGTGCGCCGACCCCAAGCCCAACCGAACCAGCCCAACCGCTCCAGCCGCCGAACCCCGCCCACTCCCCCGTTCAACGCCCCCGCCGCCCGAAGACTCCGTGCCGCCCTCAACATGGGACCCGAGCACGTCGCCTACGGGATGCGCGCGTCGTACGGGCTGCCCTACGTCACCCAGGACCTCGTCGTCGCCTGGGAACGGGAGATCGCCGCCCCCGACAGCAGTGAACTCACCGCCCTCGCGGGTGTGCTGTGGTGCTCGCCCAGCGAGCTGCTGGGCAAGCCGCGGACGCTGCGCGAACACCGGCTCGCCCGTGGCCTCGCGCCCGAGGACGTGGCGCGCACCGTGGGGCACGATCTCGGCGCGTACCTGCGCATGGAGGAGAACGACGACTGGCAGGGCAACGACCGCCAGTCCGCCGCCCTCGCCGACGTCCTCGGCCTGACCGTCCCGGACTTCATCACCGTCACCGGCCGGGACAGGGCCCTCGCCGAACTGCTGCGCAGTGCCGTGACGACGCGCTGGCAGGCGTACGTCCGCCCGGTCGGCAGGATGGTGCCCCTGGACCGGCGGCTGCTGGAGGACGCTCTCCAGGAGCTGCACCAGAACTACCAGGGGCAGATGACCGCCACCCTCAGCTGGGGCGGCGGGGGCAGCGAGTCCAGTGCGGCCGGCCGCGAGTTCCTGGACCGGATCGTGGAGCAGTTCTGGGCGACGGTCGGGGACGCCACCGCGTGAACCGGCCGTCCCGGCCCCTCAGTGGTCGGTCTGCGGGTGGAGCTTGAGCAGGTCGATGCCGTAGTCGTTGCCGTTCGGCGTCCGGACGGTCGTGTGGATGTGCTGCCGGGTCGGGGTGCCGCCGGGGCCTGCCATGCCGCACCCGCCACCGTCGCCGGCGGACTTGTCGGTCCTAGAAGACCGACTCCGCCTCGTCCATCCGGTCCTTCGGCACCGTCTTCAGCTCGGTCACGGCCTCCGCCAGCGGGACCATCACGATCTCGGTCCCGCGCAGGGCGGTCATCCTGCCGAAGTCGCCCCGGTGCGCGGCCTCCACCGCGTGCCAGCCGAAGCGGGTGGCGAGGACGCGGTCGTACGCGGTGGGCACGCCGCCGCGCTGGACGTGGCCGAGGATGACCGGCTTGGCCTCCTTGCCGAGGCGGCGCTCCAGTTCGAAGGCGAGGGCCGTGCCGATGCCCTGGAAGCGCTCGTGGCCGTACTGGTCGATCGCGCCCTTGCCGTAGTCCATGGTGCCGTCGGCGGGGTGGGCGCCCTCGGCGACGCAGATCACGGCGAACTTCTTGCCGCGCGCGAAGCGCTCCTCGACCATCTTGACCAGGTCGGCGGGGTCGAAGGGGCGCTCGGGCAGGCAGATGCCGTGCGCGCCGGCCGCCATGCCGGACTCCAGGGCGATCCAGCCCGCGTGCCGGCCCATGACCTCCACGACCATCACGCGCTGGTGCGACTCCGCGGTGGTCTTCAGGCGGTCCATGGCCTCGGTGGCGACGCCGACGGCGGTGTCGAAGCCGAAGGTGCGGTCCGTCGAGGAGATGTCGTTGTCGATCGTCTTCGGTACGCCGACCACGGGCAGACCGGCGTCGGAGAGCATGCGGGCCGCCGTCAGGGTGCCCTCACCGCCGATCGGGATCAGCGCGTCGATGCCGAAGTCACGGGCGATGTCGAAGGCGCTTTCGCAGGCCTCGCGCAGCCGGTCGCGCTCCAGTCGGGACGAGCCCAGGATGGTGCCGCCGCGGGCCAGGATGCCGCTGACGGCCTCCAGGTCGAGGCTGCGGTAGTGGCCGTCCAGCAGGCCGGCGTACCCGTCCTCGAAGCCGATCACCTCGTCGCCGTACTGCGCGACCGCTCGGTGCACGACCGACCGGATCACGGCGTTCAGGCCGGGGCAGTCGCCGCCTGCGGTGAGAACTCCGATGCGCATCGTGCTGTGTCTCCTGCTCGCTGTTGATACCGGTGAGCCAGTCCGATTGTTTCACGTCCGCGAGGACGATGTCGCTCCCGTACTGACGGGCGCCTTATCCACCGCCAAGGGTATTGTCAAGAGGGTTTCGCTCACCCCACTGGGCGATTTTTCGACGCCCTCGGGGACACCCGAGACGACGACCGACGACCGACGAGAACGACGGACGACAGACGAAACGGAGAGCACGCGTGACGCGCAGCGTGTACGTGACCGGCATCGACCGCGGCGACGGCCGCCAGGTCGTCGAACTGGGGGTCATGGAGCTCCTGACCCGGCAGGTCGACCGGGTGGGGGTGTTCCGGCCGCTGGTCCACCACGTCCCCGACCGCCTGTTCGAGCTGCTGCGCTCCCGTTATCGCCTCTCCCAGGACCCGGCGACGGTCTACGGCATGGACTACCACGAGGCCTCCGCCCTCCAGGCCGAGCGCGGCACGGACGAGCTGGTGTCCACGCTGGTCGACCGGTTCCACGCGGTCGCCCGTGACTACGAGTTCGTGCTGGTCCTCGGCACCGACTTCGCCGACACCCAGCTCCCGGACGAGCTGGCCCTCAACGCCAGGCTCGCCAACGAGTTCGGCGCGAGCGTCATACCCGTCGTCGGCGGGCGGGGCCAGGTCTCCGAGTCGGTGCTCGCCGAGACGCGCAACGCCTACCGGGCATACGAGAACCTGGGCTGTGACGTGCTCGCCATGGTCGCCAACCGGGTCACCCGGGACGACCGGGACGAGATCGCCGAGCGGCTCGGATCGCGGCTGCCCGTGCCCTGTTACGTCGTCCCGGACGAGCCCGCGCTGGCCGCGCCGACCGTTTCGCAGATCGCCCAGTCCCTGGACGCGAAGGTCCTCCTCGGCGACGACTCGGGGCTCGCGCGCGACGCCCTGGGCTTCGTCTTCGGCGGTGCGATGCTGCCGAACTTCCTGACCGCGCTGACCCCGGGCTGCCTGGTCGTCACCCCGGGCGACCGCGCCGATCTGGTCGTCGGCTCGCTGGCCGCGCACAGCGCCGGCACCCCGCCGATCGCCGGTGTGCTGCTCACCCTGGACGAGCGGCCCGGCGACGAGATCCTCACCCTCGCGGCCCGTCTCGCCCCGGGCACCCCGGTACTCTCGGTGCCGGGCTACAGCTTCCCCACCGCCGAGCAGCTCTTCTCCCTGGAGGGGAAGTTGAGCGCGGTCACCCCGCGCAAGGCGGAGACCGCGCTCGGTCTCTTCGAGCGGTACGTCGACACCGGTGAGCTGCTGAAGCGGCTCTCGGCGCCGAGCAGCGACCGGGTCACGCCGATGATGTTCGAGCACAAGCTGCTGGAGCGGGCCCGCTCGAACATGCGCCGCATCGTGCTGCCCGAGGGCACCGAGCCGCGCGTGCTGCACGCCGCCGAGGTGCTGCTGCGCCGCGACGTCTGCGACCTCACGCTGCTCGGCCCGGTCGACCGGATCCGCAAGCAGGCCGCCGACCTCGGTATCGACCTGGGCGACTGCCAGCTGATCGACCCGGCCACCAGCGAGCTGCGCGACGCCTTCGCCGAGAAGTACGCGCAGCTGCGCGCCCACAAGGGGGTCACGGTGGAGCTGGCGTACGACGTCGTCAGCGACGTGAACTACTTCGGGACCCTGATGGTGCAGGAGGGTCTGGCCGACGGCATGGTGTCGGGGTCGGTCCACTCGACGGCCGCGACGATCCGGCCCGCCTTCGAGATCATCAAGACAAAGCCCGACGCCGACATCGTCTCGTCCGTCTTCTTCATGTGCCTCGCCGACAAGGTGCTGGTGTACGGCGACTGCGCCGTGAACCCCGACCCGAACGCCGTGCAGCTGGCCGACATCGCCATCCAGTCGGCGGCCACCGCCGAGCAGTTCGGCGTGGAACCGCGGATCGCGATGCTGTCGTACTCGACGGGTACGTCCGGTTCGGGCGCCGACGTCGACAAGGTGCGCGAGGCGACCGAGCTGGTGCGCGAGCGGCGGCCCGACCTGAAGATCGAGGGACCGATCCAGTACGACGCGGCCGTGGAGCCGTCGGTCGCGGCGACCAAGCTGCCGGAGTCCGACGTCGCCGGCCAGGCCAGCGTGCTGATCTTCCCGGACCTCAACACCGGCAACAACACCTACAAGGCCGTCCAGCGCTCGGCCGGCGCCATCGCCGTCGGCCCGGTGCTCCAGGGTCTGCGCAAGCCGGTCAACGACCTGTCCCGGGGCGCCCTCGTCCAGGACATCGTCAACACCGTCGCCATCACCGCGATCCAGGCCCAGTCCCCCACCCCGTCCCTCCACGAGAAGGCCGCCGCCCAGTGAGTCCGTCCCGCGTCCTCGTCCTCAACTCCGGCTCCTCGTCGGTGAAGTACCAGCTGCTCGACATGCAGGACAGCAGCCGGCTGGCCACGGGCCTCGTCGAGCGCATCGGCGAGGAGACCTCCCGGCTCAGGCACACCCCGCTGGCGGCCGGCGGCGAGAGCCGCGAGTGGACCGCGCCCATCACCGACCACGAGGCCGCCCTGAAGGCCGTGTCGGCGGAGCTCGCCAAGGACGGGCTCGGCCTGGACTCGCCCGAGCTGGCCGCGATCGGGCACCGGGTGGTGCACGGCGGCAAACGGTTCACCGCGCCGACCGTCATCGACGACGCCGTGCTCGCCGAGATCGAGCGACTGATCCCGGTGGCCCCGCTGCACAACCCGGCCAACCTCACCGGTATCCGCACCGCCCGGGCCCTGCGCCCGGACCTGCCCCAGGTCGCCGTCTTCGACACCGCGTTCCACACGACGATGCCGGAGTCGGCCGCCCGCTACGCCATCGACGTCGAGACCGCCGACGCCCACCGGATCCGCCGGTACGGCTTCCACGGCACCTCGCACGCGTACGTCTCCCGCGCCACCGCCGAGCTGCTGGGCAAGGCGCCCAAGGACGTGAACGTCATCGTGCTGCACCTCGGCAACGGGGCGTCCGCGTCCGCCGTACGGGGTGGTCGTTGTGTGGACACCTCCATGGGGCTGACGCCTTTGGAGGGGCTCGTGATGGGTACGCGCTCCGGGGACACGGATCCCGCCGTCATCTTCCATTTGGCGCGTGTTGGCGGAATGTCCATCGCGGAAATCGACACTCTTCTCAACAAGAAGAGCGGATTGATCGGCCTGTGCGGGGACAACGACATGCGGGAGATCCGCCGGCGGATCGACGAGGGTGACGAGCGGGCCCAATTGGCCTTCGACATCTACATTCACCGGCTGAAGAAGTACATCGGCGCCTATTACGCGGTGCTCGGCCGGGTGGACGCCGTCGCGTTCACGGCCGGGGTCGGCGAGAACGCGGCTCCGGTGCGGGAGGCCGCCGTGGCGGGCCTGGAGCAGCTGGGCCTCGCGGTGGACCCCGGACTGAACGCCGTACGCGGTGATGGGCCGCGGCTGATCTCGCCGGCCGGCGCGCGGGTGGCGGTCGCGGTGGTGCCGACGGATGAAGAACTGGAGATCGCGACGCAGACCTACGCCTTGCTCGGGGAGAACGTCTAAACGGCCGAGTAACACGGCTGAGCATTGCGCAGCTCATTTGTATCTTCCGCCAGACGGAATATTCCGCGGCGAAACAAACCGATAGGATCGTCTCATGCGCCGTTCGAAAATCGTCTGTACTCTCGGCCCCGCGGTCGACTCCCATGAGCAGCTTGTCTCGCTGATCGAGGCGGGCATGAATGTGGCCCGCTTCAACTTCAGCCACGGAACGCACGAAGACCACCAGGGCCGGTACGAGCGCCTGCGCGCCGCGGCCCGGGAGACCGGCCGGGCCATCGGTGTGCTCGCCGACCTCCAGGGTCCCAAGATCCGCCTGGAGACCTTCGCCGAGGGCCCGGTGGAGCTGGAGCGCGGTGACGAGTTCGTCATCACGACCGAGGACGTCCCGGGTGACAAGCAGATCTGCGGGACCACCTACAAGGGCCTGCCGGGCGATGTCTCCAAGGGTGACCAGATCCTCATCAACGACGGCAACGTCGAGCTGAAGGTCACCGAGGTCGACGGTCCCCGGGTGAAGACGATCGTCATCGAGGGCGGTGTCGTCTCCGACCACAAGGGCATCAACCTGCCCGGCGCGGCGGTGAACGTGCCGGCGCTGAGCGAGAAGGACGTCGAGGACCTCCGCTTCGCCCTCCGCATGGGCTGCGACCTGGTCGCCCTGTCCTTCGTGCGGGACGCCAACGACGTGCAGGACGTGCACAAGGTGATGGACGAGGTGGGCCGCCGCGTCCCGGTCATCGCCAAGGTGGAGAAGCCGCAGGCGGTCGCCAACATGGAGGACGTCGTGATGGCGTTCGACGGCGTCATGGTCGCCCGTGGCGACCTGGCCGTCGAGTACCCGCTCGAGAAGGTCCCGATGGTGCAGAAGCGGCTCATCGAGCTGTGCCGCCGCAACGCCAAGCCGGTGATCGTGGCGACCCAGATGATGGAGTCGATGATCACCAACTCCCGTCCGACCCGTGCCGAGGCCTCCGACGTGGCCAACGCGATCCTGGACGGCGCGGACGCGGTCATGCTGTCGGCGGAGTCCTCGGTCGGCGCGTACCCGATCGAGACCGTCCGGACGATGTCGAAGATCGTCGCCGCGGCGGAGCAGGAACTGCTGAGCAAGGGCCTGCAGCCGCTCGTCCCCGGCAAGAAGCCGCGCACGCAGGGCGGTTCGGTCGCCCGCGCGGCCTGCGAGATCGCCGACTTCCTCGGCGGCAAGGGCCTGGTCGCCTTCACCCAGTCCGGCGACACCGCCCGCCGTCTGAGCCGCTATCGCGCCGCCCAGCAGATCATCGCGTTCACCACCGACGAGTCCACGCGCAACCAGATGACCCTCAGCTGGGGCGTCGAGCCGCACGTCGTGCCGTTCGTGAACAGCACCGACGAGATGGTCGACCTGGTGGACCAGGAGATCGTCAAGCTCGGCCTGTTCAACGAGGGCGACATCGTGGTCATCACCGCCGGCTCCCCGCCCGGCGTCCCCGGCACCACCAACATGGTCCGCGTCCACCACCTCGGCGGCGGCGCGCGGGACTGACCCGGAGAGGGCCCACGAGGGCTTCGTACGGCGCTGAGGGCGCTCCCTGTGGAAGAGGGGGCGCCCTCAGTCCTTCAGTGGTGCCTGCCCCTGGCTCCCGCCGAGGGTCACGCCTCGACGGCCGCGCGCAGGAGCGCGGACGCCAAGGCGTCGAAGTTCTCGCGGTAGAAGCCCAGCCGGATATGGAAGGGCTCCTGGGCGAAGAGGCCCTCGCGCCCCGTGAACATGGTGGGCGCGGCCGTCAGCGCGCTGTGCACCATGTGCAGTTCCGCCATGGTGAGACGGAAGTCGCGTGACTCCGTGTGCCGTCCGATGAGGCGTTCCACGAGCGCGTCGACCGCCTCCCGGTCGGCGCCGACCAGCAGGGTCAGCTCCGTGTCGCCTTGGTTGCGCTCGCTCAGGTAGCTCAGCGCCTCGTACATCGCCGACACCTGACGGGGCGTGAGCCGGGCGATGAAGGCGTCGCCGTCGCGGGTGACCTTCAGCTGGGTTCGCAAACGATTCTCCTCCGCCCGCGGGCGGCAGGTCGGCACTGTGGCCCGGCCCTCCGGCTGGAGGACCGGGCCACAGTGCTTGTGCGGCTCCCGAACGGGCCTGTCGGGGGGCGTCTGGCGGGAGACGCCCCGGCTCAGTCGGTGACGAAGTTGTGCAGGCCGGGCACGTGCAGGGTGCCGCCGAACTGGCCGGCCTGGGTGACCTTCACCTTGGTGAAGTAGATCAGCGGGATGTTCAGCGGCGGCGGGTGCTCCGGGTCGAAGGTGACCGGGATCAGGCCGAGCAGGTTCCCGGAGATGCTCTCGGTGTACATCACCGTCTTGCCGTCGCGGATCGTGGACGTCGAGCCCGCGGCCGCCTGCACGTGGTAAGTCTTGCCGGACTGCTTGTCCTTCACAGTCTGGTGCAGATCGCCGATGTCGGTGCCGTCGGAGATGACGTACTTGAGCACCTTCTTCTTGGTGCCGTTGGCCGTCTTCACCTCGACGATGCCCTGGTAGTCGGCGCCCTTGAGCAGCAGCGAGCTGGCGTTCAGGTACCACGGGTCGTCGGGCAGCGGCACGGGGTTGTCGACGCCGCCCTCCTCGTCCGTGGCGACCGGGCAGTTCTCCGGGTCCGCGCTGGAACTCGCGGACGGGGTCGGCGTGGCGGTGGCCTCGTCGGCCGCCTCCTCGGCCGCCTCGGTGGTGTCCTTCACCGTGTCGGACGCCTTGCCGGTGGCGTCCTCGACGGTGTCCTTCACCGTGTCGGTGGCCTTCTCGGCGGTCTCCTTGACCGGGTCGGATTCCTTGGAGGTGTCCGTACCGGAGTCGGAGGAGCCGTCGGACGCCTCCTCGCTCGCGCTCGCGGAGGGCGTCGGCGTCGGGCTCGCGGACTCCCCGGACGTGTTCCCGCCCGTGAAGATGCCCTCGATGGCGTCGCCGATGTTCTCCAGCAGGTTGCCGCCGCTCTCGGACGGCGAGGGGGACGGCGTGGCCGTGTCGCCGGACTGGGCCTCGCTCGACTTGCTCGGGGAGGGCGTCGGCTCGGGCTCGGCCGCGTCGTCGGAACCTGAATCCGACGAGGAGGAGTCGTCCGCGGAGTCCGAGGAACCGCCGGTACCCGAGGAGTCGGAGGACTCCTCGCCCGCGGACGCCGACGGGGTCGGCTCGGCCGTGTCGTCGTCCGTGGACTCACTGGCGCTCGGGGACGGGGACGCCGAGGCGTCGTCCTCCAGAGCCGCCACGCACTCCTTGTACTCGTCCGCCGTGAGGCTGTTGGACGTCGGCTTGGTGGCGTTGTCGCTGTCGGCCTGCGCGAGTGTCGGTGTGAACCCCATTCCCATGAGGACCGCGGTGGGCATCGCCGCCAGGGCTATCGCCTTGCCGGCCGGCATGTGGAACCTGGTGAACAGCGGCTTTTTGGGTGCCGCGTGTCGCGGCCCGGTTCTCACACGGGACTTGTCCACCTCAGTCCCGTGGGTCACCTCGTCAGCCGGCACTGTGCCTCCCGTTCGCCCCGTTCGCCGGGCTCGTTCCTGACAGATCGTTCGACTTGCCCCACTGGTCCGTGTCCTGAACGGGCTGGAGGACCGTGGTGTCGGGGTCCAGGCCCTCAGGAGCGCCACCCGCTCCCGTCCCGTCCTGCGCCACCGTCTCCGCGTCGGGCGGCGTGCCCGGGACCCACGACACGGCCATCGCTCCGCCGATGAGGGCGAAGAGGAAGCCGATGAGGAAGCCACCGAGGTTGGACAGCGGGATGGAGACGAGCGCCAGCAGGATCGCCGCGACGCCCGCGAAGGTGCGGACGTGCTTCTGGAACCACAGAGTGAAGCCCAGGACGACGAGCAGCACACCGATGATCAGGGAGCTGGAGCCCCCCGCGGTCTGCATCGCCAGCGTCAGATGGCCGATCTGAAGGTTCGCGTACGGGAAGTAGGCGATCGGGAGTCCGCCGAACATGACGAACAGACCGGCCCAGAACGGCCTCGTACCCCGCCAGGCGCGGAAGTTCCGCCGAAAGACCCGGAGGTAGTGCTCGTCACGGCCGGGCGCGGCAGGAGTCTCGGCGCTCATCGAAAACAGCTCCCTGGTACAGCGTTGCTGTGATGGTGGTGCGGTGGTGGTGAGTTGTGGTGCCTGTGACCACTTGTGAAGAAAGCGGGCGGAGAGTGGACGGGCGGGGGCGCCATCGGCTCCCCCGCCCGTCAGAGAGTGCTTAGTAGCACTCCTTGACACCCGTCGACAGCGACATCTTCAGACCGCTGAGCTTGAAGGTTCCGGCGGTGGTCGCCCACGCCGTCTGCTTCACGCCGACCAGCGTGGCCTTGTCGGCCTGCTGGGCGAACCCGAAGGGGTTGGCCTGCTCGCCGCCGCCCTTCATGCCCGGACCCTTGCTGGCGTCCTTGGCGGCCACACCGATGTCGATGTTCTCGAACGTGGCGTCGGCCTCGAGGTCGGCCACGTCGATGTACAGGTTCTTGGCCTCGACCGGCTTGTTCGGGTCCTCGCCCGCCCGCAGGATCAGGCTGACGCTCCCGAGGATCGGGACGTCAGGGGTGACCACGGACTGGCACAGGCTGTTGATCGTCGCGGACTTGAAGCCCGAGACGGCGACGGGGTGAACCGTCTTCTTGCCGGTGAGCGTGTAGCCCTCGTCAAGAGCGCCGTACTGCGAGAAACCGGTACCGACGAGCTTGTCCGTCGTGACCTTGAACGACTGGCCGGAGACACTGAACGACGCGGCGAGAGCGCCCTGCGCGAGGGCGACACCTATCGCAGCCGTGGCGGCGACGCTGGGCACCATGACCACAGCGAACCGCTTCCATCTGGTCCCGCCACGCACCTGGGACTCCATATTTCCTCCTTCTCGGACGTACATCTCCTGGCCTCGACCGAACTTCCGAAGTCGACGGCTCGGCCGGGCAGGGATGGGAGAAGTGCTACGTCCTCGGGAAGGAGAGCGCCTGCGATCGGTGGCGCGAACCGCGCCCGAACAACCGGCGATCACCCCCGAGCGACAACCACTGGTCGCGCCTGACACGCATCACGCACAACCTTGCTGGACAGGCTTCGCCGGGTGGGCGAAGACCCCCCTGTCCAAGAGCCGGCGCCACTGCCGCCGCCCCTGCTCGGTGGGGACCCAGGAACTCCCGTGACCCGACCGGCTGTCGGGGTACGGAAATGGACCGAGCGTGGCCGATCGTGGTGCATTCTCGCCGCCCGCACAAGGGGCTTCGTTACTCGGTAGTAACGGCGGGATAACCGAACAACGACCCGCCGGTCTCGGACAGCGACTCAGGGTGGTGTCCAGCGACCGGACAAGTCCATTAATCACCGGACAGAGTCCGACAGAACGACGCCTCTGACTTACCCGCAGTAACTGCGGCCGCGATTACCAAGATTTGGTAAAGCGCGGCCGCAGTGATGCTCTGTCAGCAAAACCCTTCACTCGGGCAACACGCGCCGATGCGTTTAGTGACTGGTCAGAACGGGGCCGGCGCCCCGCCCCGGGACCCGGTCAGAACAGCGCACGCGCCAGGGCCCGGCGCGCCGCCGCGACCCGCGGGTCCTCGCCGCCCACGACCTCGAACAGCTCCAGCAGCCGCAGTCGCACGGCATCCCGGTCGTCACCCACCGTGCGCGCCACCGTGTCGATGAGCCGCCCGAAGGCGTCCTCGACATGTCCGCCCACCAGATCCAGGTCGGCGGCGGCGATCTGCGCGGCCACGTCGGCGGGCTTGTCGGCGGCGTCCTTGCGCACCTGCTGCGGGTCGACACCCTGCACGCGCTGGAGCAACTCGGCCTGGGCGAGCCCGAGTTTGGCCTCCATGTTGGCCGGGTCCTCGCTCAGTACGTTCCGGTACGCCTGCACCGCACCGCCCAAGTCCCCGGCGTCCAGGGCCTGCACGGCGGCCTCCAGCAACGCGTCGTACGGGCCGACCGGCACCTCGGGGGCGCTCTGGGCACCGCCGCCGGGCTCGGCGTCGGGGTCGACGGTGAGGCCGGTCAGACCGAAACGCTGCTCGGCTACGGTGACGAGCTGGTCCAGCGTCTCGCGGATCTGCGCCTCGCCGGCCGCCCCCTGGAAGAGCGGCAGCGCCTGTCCGGCGACGACGGCGAACACGGCGGGGATGCCCTGCACGCCGAACTGCTGCATCAGCATCTGGTTGGCGTCGACGTCGATCTTCGCGAGGAGGAACCGGCCGTTGTACTCGACGGCGAGCCGCTCCAGCACCGGGCTCAGCTGCTTGCAGGGCTGGCACCACTCGGCCCAGAAGTCGATGACGACGGGCACCTCGGCGGACCGCTGAAGGACCTCCCGCTCGAACCCCGCCTCATCGACGTCGATGACGAGGTCGGCGGGCGAGATGGCCCCTCCCCCGCCCTGCCGGGCGGTCTCGGCACGCGCCTGCTCCGCCTTCGCCTTGGCCTCCTGGGCCGCCTTCACCGCGGCGAGGTCGACGACTCCGCTCATGGACATGTTCCGTGGCTGCATGCGTCTATCCTCCCCCGTCCGGCGCGCACTGTGAAAAGCGGTGTGAAAGCCGGGCCTCGCCCGGCCATGATGTCGACGCCGGGTCCCCACCCCACGTCAGTGGTCGTCGCTTTCGCTACGAGTCGTAGCGTAATGGCATCGAGTGCCTCCGGAACACCACCCCCCGGTGATCTCCCTCACGACGACACAGAATCCCCGGATATCGCGGGGATATGGTCGGAGGATGCAGAGCCGCACCCCCGTCACCCGCCCCGGCCGCCCGCGCAGCGCGGCCGCGGCGACGGCGATCCTGGCGGCGACGCGGGAGGCTCTGGTCGATCTGGGCTGGTCGAAGCTCACCCTGGGAGACGTGGCGACGCGCGCGGGGGTTGCGAAAACGACCATCTATCGACGCTGGCCCGGCAAGAACGAGCTGGTGGTCGACGCGGTCGCGGAGCTCTTCGACGAGCTGGAGCTGCCCGACCGGGGCTCCCTGGCCGCCGACATCGAGGGCGTGGTCCTGCAGTTCGCGGCCATCCTGGACCGGCCCGAGGCGAGAAGCGGCCTGATGGCGGTGGTGGCGGAGTCGACACGGGACGAGGCCCTCAGGGAACGGATCCGCGAGTCGATCGTCGAACGCCAGAAACGGCTCGTCCTCCAGGGCCGCACCCGCGCCCAGACCCGCGGCGAGCTGCCCCCCGAGTCCGACCCCGAGGACGCGGCCCGCACCGTCGACCTCATCTTCGACGTCGTCGCCGGCGCGGTCGTCCACCGCACACTGGTGAGCGGCTGCCCGGCCGACGAGGAGTGGGTACGCGGCTTCACCCAGGTCCTGCTGCTGGGCCTGCGGGGAGCGGCCGCGCTCCCGGTCGAACCCTGAGCCGCTCCCCGAGCGGCAGCGGGGCGGGCGTCTCAGAAGCCCGGCGGCTCCGTGTACACCCCCCACTCGTCCCGCAGGACCCCGCAGATCTCACCGAGGGTCGCCTCGGCCCGGACCGCGTCCAGCATCGGCTCGATCATGTTGGCGCCGCCGCGGGCGGCCGCCAGCATGGCGTCGAGGGCCGTCCGGACCGCCGACTCGTCCCTCGCCGTCCGCCGCGCGGCGAGCACCCGCACCTGCTCGCGCTCCACCTCGTGGCTCACCCGCAGGATCTCCAGGTCGCCGGTGACGGACCCGGTGTGCGCGTTGACGCCGACGACCCGCTTGTCGCCCTTCTCCAGCGACTGCTGGTAGCGGAACGCCGACTCCGCGATCTCCCCGGTGAACCAGCCGTCCTCGATCCCGCGCAGGATGCCGGAGGTGATCGGACCGATCGGGTGCCGCCCGTCCGGGTGGGCCCTGAGGCCGCGCTCCTTTATCTGCTCGAAGATCTTCTCGGCGTCGGCCTCGATCCGGTCCGTCAGCTGCTCGACGTACCAGGCACCGCCCAGCGGGTCGGCCACGTTGGCGACGCCGGTCTCCTCCATGAGGACCTGCTGGGTGCGCAGGGCGATCTCGGCGGCCTGCTCGGAGGGGAGCGCGAGGGTCTCGTCGAGGGCGTTGGTGTGCAGCGAGTTGGTCCCGCCGAGCACGGCGGCCAGCGCCTCCACGGCCGTACGGACGACGTTGTTGTACGGCTGCTGCGCGGTCAGCGAGACACCGGCGGTCTGGGTGTGGAAGCGCAGCCACTGGGCCTTGTCGGTCCGCGCCCCGTACACGTCCCGCATCCAGCGCGCCCAGATGCGGCGGGCGGCGCGGAACTTGGCGATCTCCTCGAAGAAATCGACGTGCGCGTCGAAGAAGAAGGACAGGCCGGGAGCGAAGACGTCGACGTCCAGACCGCGGGAGAGGCCCAGCTCGACGTAGCCGAAGCCGTCGGCGAGGGTGTACGCCAGCTCCTGCGCGGCCGTCGCGCCGGCCTCTCGGATGTGGTAGCCGGAGACGGACAGCGGCTTGTAGGCGGGGATCCCGGCCGCGCAGTGCTCCATGAGGTCGCCGATGAGGCGCAGGTGCGGCTCGGGCTGGAAGAGCCACTCCTTCTGGGCGATGTACTCCTTGAAGATGTCGGTCTGGAGCGTGCCGTTGAGGACGCCCGGGTCGACGCCCTGGCGCTCCGCCGCCACCAGGTACATGCAGAAGACCGGGACGGCCGGCCCGCTGATCGTCATCGACGTCGTCACATCGCCGAGCGGGATGTCCTTGAACAGGACCTCCATGTCGGCGGCCGAGTCGATGGCGACCCCGCAGTGCCCGACCTCGCCCAGCGAGCGCGGGTCGTCGGAGTCGCGGCCCATGAGCGTCGGCATGTCGAAGGCCACCGAGAGTCCGCCGCCGCCGTTGCGGAGGATCATCTTGTAGCGCTCGTTGGTCTGCTCGGCGTTCCCGAACCCGGCGAACTGCCGGATGGTCCACGTCCGCCCTCGGTAGCCGGTCGGATACAGGCCGCGGGTGTACGGGTACTCCCCGGGCCATCCGATCCGCTCGAAGCCCTCGTACCTGTCTCCCGGCCGGGGCCCGTACACCGGCTCCACGGGATCCCCGGAGAGCGTGGTGAAATCCGCCGTGCGCTTGCGCGCGGCGTCGTACCGGGCCTGCCAGCGACGGCGGCCCTCCTCGATGGCGTCAGCGTCCATACCCTCGAATTTACTAGGACGTCCTAGTAAATGTCGATGGGAGAACCGCCGTACGCGTCGGTACGGCGGTTGCGTCAGGCGTTGGCGACGGCCGGGGCCGGCCCGTTGACCAGGGGTTCCACCTGGGCGGTGACCTTGCGCTCGACGAAGAAAGCGGCGAAGGGAATCGTCCCGGAGAGCAGCACCCACAGCAGCTTGCCGAAGGACCACTTGGCCTTGGAGCCGAGGTCGAAGGCGAAGACCAGGTAGATGATGTAGAGGAAGCCGTGGACCTGGGAGACGGCGAAGGTGACGTCCTCGCCCTTGTCGAAGCCGTACTTGAACACCATGCAGGTGCACAGGACGAGCAGCATGACGGCGGTGACGTAAGCCATCACCCGGTAGCGGGTCAGGACGCTCTTCTTCATGCGTACGAGCGTAACCACCCGTTCCGGAAGATCTTGGCCGGGGCCCGCTCAGCCCTCGTCGAAGTCGTGTGCCGCCACCCTCAGCGGCCGCAGCATCGCGAAGATCTCCGCGCACTCCTCGGCGTCGTACACCCCGAGCCCGAAGTCCATCGCCATCAGGTCGCGGGTGGCGGCCTCGACGACCTCACGACCCTTGTCGGTGATGGAGGCGAGCGTGCCGCGCCCGTCGTTGGGGTTGGGCCGCTTGTCGACCAGGCCGGACCTGACCAGCCGGTCGACGGTGTTCGTCACGGATGTGGGATGCACCATGAGCCGCTCGCCGATCTTGGACATCGGCAGCTCGCCGGCCTTGGAGAAGTTGAGCAGCACCAGCGCCTCGTACCGCGCGAACGTCAGCCCGTACGGCTTGACCACCGAGTCGACCTCGGCGAGCAGGATCTGCTGTGCGCGCATGATCGAGGTGATGGCGGCCATCGACGGCACGTTGCCCCAGCGCTGCTTCCAGAGTTCGTCGGCGCGCGCGATGGGATCGAAGGGAAGACTGAGCGGCTTCGGCACGCGACCGACCTTACCGGCCGGTCACATGCCGGTCAGCCCTGTCTCGCCTTTCGGTCGGCCGCGCTACCCGGCCGCCGGGCCGGCCAGGTCCCTGATCCGGAAGACGGATGTCGACCGGTCCTCGTGCAGACAGGCGTTCATCGGCTGGACCAGGGCCTGGTGGTCGGGGTCGGTCCGCCACCGCTGGACGGCCTGAAGGCTCTCCCACTCGCTGGTGAGCAGCCAGCGGGCGGGATCGTCCAGGGAGCGGCAGAGCTGCTCGCCGAGGTGTCCGGGGAAGCGCTCGGCGCGTTTCAGCACGGACCGGTAGGACTCCACGAAGTCGCTCTCGCGGCCCTCGCGGACGTGGAGCAGACGCAGTACGCGCACGCGTTCCATGGGTCGCACGGTGCCGCGCGTCAGGACGGGTCGAGGACGACGGGCAGTTCCGCGAGCCCGCGGAAGGCGGGGAACGGCACCGTCATCCAGCGCGCCTCCTCCGGTGCCACCGCCAGGGTCATGTGCGGGAACCGGTCGAAGAGCGAGGTGAGGGCGAGCTGCATCTCCAGCCGGGCGAGCGGTGCGCCGATGCAGTAGTGCGGGCCGTAGCCGAAGGCGAGATGGGTGGCCTGGACGTTCGGGCGCTGGACGTCCAGCTCCTCGGGCGCGGCGAACATCTCCGGGTCGCGGTTGGCGCCGGTGATCGAGATCTGGACGAGCGCGCCCTTGGGGATGAGCACGTCCCGGATCACGATGTCCTCCTTGGCGTGCCGGAAGGTCGAGTTCTCCACGGAGGTCTCGAACCGGAAGATCTCCTCGATGGCCGCGTTCATGGAGTTCGCGTCCCGCAGCGCCAGCGCCTTCTGGTCCGGCCGGCTGAGCAGGTGGTAGACGGCGTTGCCGATCTGGTACGCCGTCGACTTGTGGCCGGCGAAGAGCAGCACCCACGCCGTCGAGACGAGTTCGTGGTCGGTGAGCGAGCCTTCCTGGTCCTGGGCCGTGACGAGCGCGCTGAGCAGACCGCCGTCGGGTTCCTGCCGCTTGCGTGCGCACAGGTCGACGAGATAGTCGCGCAGGTTTCCCTCGGCGATTTCCAGCTTCTTTCGCGCCTCCGGTCCGAAACCGGTCTGCGCGACGGTGGCGGACCATTCCTGGGCCTGCTTGCGCTCGTTCTCCGGGACACCCAGGAGTTCGCAGATGACATGGAGCGGAAGCGGGAAACAGAACTCCGGGAGGAGGTTCACCGCCCCCGACTTCGGGCACTGCTCAAGGAGTTCGTCGGTGATCTGCTGGACGCGTGTCCGCAGCGATTCCACCCTTTTCGGAGTGAAGGTGCTGCCGACGATTCTCCTGAGCCTGGTGTGCTTCGGCGGGTCGGAGAAGAGCATGTTGTCGTCGAGCGCGATCGACGAGTCGCCGAAGATGCGGTGGTAGGCGTCGATGGCGCCGTACATGTCCTTGCTCAGCCGCGGGTCGGCGAGGGCGGCCCGGGCGTCGTCATAACGCGTGATGAGGTACGTCTCGACGCCGTGCGGCGGGGACAGCGGGCAGACCGGGGCCTGCTCCCGGAGCGCGGCGTACACGGGATGCGGGTTGGCCCGGAACTCCCGGGTGCAGTTCGAGGCCGCTGCCGCGGCCTCCTCTGGTGACAGTGCCTCGGATTCCTCGGATGCGAATGCTTGCGTCATGACTGGTCCCCGGGTCGGCGTGAATTTCCGTGGTCGGAGCCACAGTTTCCCGGGCGACAGCACGCCGCAAACGGTGCTGGTCCATATGGGTCGGCTCGTCGGAACACGTGTGTGTGACAGTCCTACTTGGTAAACATCGTCGACGTGAGCGGACACGAAGCGGAATCTGTACCAGTCCTCATCGTGGGCGGATCCCTGGTGGGTCTTTCCACTTCGGTTTTCCTGGGGCGCCTCGGAATCGAGCACATGCTCGTGGAGCGGCATGCCGCGACGTCCACGCACCCGCGCGGCCGCGGCAACAACGTGCGCACCATGGAGATTTACCGGACCGCCGGCCTGGAGTCACGTATCCGGGAGGCGGCCCGCGTGCTCTCCGGGAACGACGGCATCCTCCAGGTGGACCGGCTCACCGGGACGCAGCGCCGCTGGATCGTCGGGGACATTTCCGGAGGCATGGACATCTCCCGGGTGAGCTCCTCCGACTGGTGTCTGTGCAGCCAGAACGACCTCGAACCGGTGCTGCTGGAGTACGCGCGCGAGCAGGGTGCCGACATCCGCTTCAGCTCGGAGCTGGTCTCCTTCGCCGAGCACGCGGACGGGGTCCGGGCCCAGATCAGGCGCCGGGACACCGACGAGACGTACACGGTGGACGCCGAGTACCTGGTGGCCGCCGACGGTCCGCGCAGCCCCATCCGGGGCCACCTGGGGATCGGCCAGTCGGGGCCGGGCGAGCTGTTCCACAACGTCAGCGTGACGTTCCGCAGCAGGACCCTGCAGGACCACGTCGGAGACCGGCGGTTCGTCGTCTGCTACGTCACCGACCCCGACGGCGAGGGCGCCCTGCTGCCGGTGGACAACAAGGAGCGCTGGGTGATCCACGTGCCCTGGTATCCCGACCGGGGTGAGGAGTTGGACGACTTCACCGACGAGCGGCTCACGGCACACATCCGCGCGGCCGTCGGCGTGCCGGACATCGACGTCGAGATCACCGGCAAGGCGCCCTGGCACGCCTCGAAGCGGGTCGCCGACAGTTACGGCGCCGGCCGGGTCTTCCTGGCCGGGGACTCGGCCCACGAGATGCCGCCCACCGGGGCGTTCGGCTCCAACACCGGCATCCAGGACGCCCACAACCTGGCCTGGAAGCTCGCCGCGGTGCTGCGCGGCTGGGCCTGCACGTCGTTGCTCGACAGCTACGAGCTGGAACGGCGGCCCGTCGCCCTCGCGACCGGCACGCGCGCGTGCGTGCAGGCCGCCGACGAACAGCACCCGGGCTTCAGCCCCGCCGCCGGACGCAACAACGACCCGGCGGACCTGATGACCGTCGCCCTGTGCTACCGGTACGCGTCCAACGCCGTGGTGGGCGCCCACGCGGAGCAGCCGATCGTGCCCGACGCCTTCCAGCTGGGCGGTGAGCCGGGCAGCCGCGCGCCCCATATGTGGGTCGTGCGCGGCGACACGAGGATCTCCACGCTCGATCTGTACGAGCGTTCCTTCGTACTGCTCGCCGGGTCCGGCGGGCAGAAGTGGCGGACCGCGGTGGAGCGGGCCTCGCTGAATCTGGGCGTGCCCATCGAGGCGTACCTCGTGGGGACCGGACCCGATCACGACCTCGTGCCCGAGACGGACGCCGACTGGGCGGAGTTGCACGGCACGGCCGAGGACGGTGCCGTGCTGGTGCGTCCGGACGGCTTCGTCGCCTGGCGGGCGGACGCCGCGATGCCGGACGCCGACCGCGTGCTGACGAACGTGATGCAGAGCTTGCTCTGCCGCGACTGAACACCCTCTCCACACCCCACCCCGAGGACGTTGCCATGACCCTTGCCGGACGTATCGACGTCCATCACCACTTCACCGCCCCGGCCTGGCTGGACTGGGCCGAGGAACGCGGTGTCGTCAACCGCGAGAAGCTGCCCTGGTGGACCCGCTGGGACGTGAACGCGGCGCTGGAGGTCATGGACAAGACGGGGATCGGCACCTCCGTCATGACCGTGGCGATGCTGGGCCGGTTCCATGAGCGCGCCGAACGGCAGGAGAGCGCCCGGGTCGCCCTCGGGGCGGCGGCCGACGTCGTCGAGGCGAACCCGGCGCGGTTCGCGTTCTTCACGCCCGTCTTCCTCGACGACCTGGAGCTCTCCGCGTGGAGCGTGCGGCACGGTCTGGACGAGCTCGGGGCGATCGGGGTGAGCACCCGGACCAGCGTCAACGGCGTCTTCCTCGGCGACGAGTCGCACGACCGGCTGCTCCAGGAGCTCAACGACCGTTCCGCGGTCGTCAGCACGCACCCCATGGAGGTGGCGGTCCCCGGCAAGGACGGCGGCGAGGGACTGCCCGGGACGCCGCCGTTCGTGTGCGACTTCCTGCTGGACACCACCCGCGCGGCCATCAACCTCATCCGCAACGGCACCCTGGACCGCTATCCGAACCTCAGCTTCATCCTTCCGCACGGCGGGGGCTTCCTGCCCTACATGGCCACCCGGCTCGACCTCTTCGGCGGGCGGATCAACCCGCCGATCGAGCCCGGCCGGGTGAAGGACTACCTGCACCGGTTCTACTTCGACACGGCCGGCCCGATGTCGCCGTCGGCGACGCCCACCCTGCTGGCCACGGTCGACCCCGACCGCATCCTCTTCGGCACCGACTGGCCGCCCACCCCGGCGCACGTCATCGTCGACAGCGTGACGCCCGCCCTGGACGGCGACCCGTTCCTCTCGGAGCAGCAGCTCCAGGGCATCAACCGGGAGAACGCGCTGCGGCTGATGCCGGGGCTCGCGCGTTCGTAGGGCCGGGGTTCGCGAAGGGCCGCCGCCCGCGCGGAGGATGCGCGGGCGGCGGCCCTTTCGGTTCAGTGTTCGGCGGTCGTCAGCGTTCCCACTGGTAGAAGCAGCGCGCCATCGCGTCCTTCGGGCTCCGCCAGGTCTCCGGGTCGTACGGGCTGACGAACGCTTCGAGCCGCTTGCTGATGCCCACGAACTCGGGGTGTCCGGCCACCTTGGCGATGGCGGGGCCCGGGTCCTGCTCGGCCTCGATGAAGTGCATGTACACATCGCCGAACTGGAACAGGGAGCGCTTGGTCACCCCGACGAGGTGCGGGAGTTCGCCGCGGTCGGAGGCCGCGAAGACGTCGGCGATGTCCTTGGCCGACTGCGGGGCCATCCTGGCGACGATCAGTGCGTGGTGCATTCGGCCTCCACACGCTTGCGGATGAGTTCCATCTGGATGGGCGAGTTGCGGTTGATGATCTCCGTCATCCCGGCGTCGTCGACCGGGGCGTCGGGCTTCATCGCGAAGTCCTGCGTCCAGTGCATCCGGGTGCCGCGGGGGGTCTCCTCGTACTCCCAGACGATGTTCATGTACTCGAAGGGGCCGGTCTCGACCCTGCGAGCACGGACGACGAGCTTCTCGCGGTCGGCGACCCGCTCCGACACCCAGCTCCACACCTTGCCGTTCTCGTCGGGGTGCATGGTCAGACGGAAGGTCACGGTGTCGCCCTCGCGGGAGAGCACCTCGCAGGAGGCGTACTCGCTGAACAGCTGGGGCCAGCGGTCCAGGTCGTTCGTCATGTCCCAGACGAGGTCGACGGGTGCGGCGATGGTGATCTCGTTCTCGGTGTGTCCGGGCACTTCAGGCTCCTGTCGTGAGGGCGCCGTTGACGAGGTCGAGGAAGGCGCGCGGGCTCTTGCAGCGCTCGGCGTCGGTGGGCAGCGCCCGTCCGTGCCGGTTCTCCAGCTCGCCCACGATGCCGAGCAGGCCGAGCGAGTCCAGTCCGAACTCGCCGAAGGGTGTGTCCACCCGGCGTTCGAGTTCCTGCGGGTCCACGCTCACGCCGGCGGCCTTCTTCATCAGGGCGGCCAGTTCCTCGACGGTCACTTCGGTCACGTCGGTGGTCATGCGGGGTTCTCCTTGTTGTTGCTGTCCGGTTCAGCGGGCCGGTCCGGGGCCGCGGCGCAGGACGAGCGCCGCGTTGGAGCCCATGAGTCCCCGGCTGAGGACCAGCGCGGTGCGCAGTTCGGCCGGGCGGGGCCTGGCGGTGACCAGGTCGATGTCGTGGCAGATGTCGAAGACGCCGGGCGTCGGCGGGATCTGCCCGTGCTCCATGGCCTGCACCGCGGCCACGATGTCCAGCAGCGGTGCCCCGCAGTACGACCGTCCGATGCCGGTCTTCGGGGCGGTCACCGGCACGCGGGTGCCGTGCGGGCCGAGGGCGTCGGCGAGGGCCAGAGCCTCCGCGCGGTCCGCCTCGGGGATGCCCATGGCGTCGGCGAAGACCACGTCGATCTCCTCCGGTGCGCAGCCGGCCTCGTCGAGGGCGCCGCGGATGGCGTGCGCGAGCCCTTCCCGCGACCGGTCCCAGCGGGAGGCGCCGGTGAAGGTGGCGGCGTGTCCGGCCACGGTGGCCCGCACGAACGCCTCCCGGCGCCGGGCCCGTTCCAGGTCCTCCACGACCAGTACGGCACCGCCCTCGGCGGGTACGAAGCCGCAGGCGGCCGAGGTGAAGGGGCGGTAGGCGCGGTCCGGGTCGGCCTCGGTGCTGAGTTCGGGGTAGCCGAGCTGGCAGACCCCCGAGTAGGGGGCGAGCGGCGCCTCGGCGGCCCCGACCACGACCACGTCGGTCCCCCGGTGCACGGCCCGGGCGGCGTGCGCGACGGCGTCCAGGCCGCCCGCCTCGTCGCTGGCCACCACCCCGCAGGGGCCCTTGAAGCCCTTGCGTATCGAGATCTGGCCGGTGCTGGCCGCGTAGAACCAGGCGATGGACTGGTACGGCCCGACGAACCGGGATCCCTGTCCCCACAGCTTCTGCAGTTCCCGCTGGCCGAACTCGCCGCCGCCGGACCCGGCCGCGGTGACCACGCCGACGGAGTACGGCGAGTCGGCGGCGCTGCTGCTCAGCCCCGCGTCCTGGAGGGCGGCGTCGGCGGCGGCCAGCGCGAAGTGGGTGAACTTGTCGGTCTGGACGAGGAAGGTCTCCTCGATCAGGGCCGACGGGTCGAATCCGCGGACCTCTCCGGCGACCCGGAGCGGAAGGTGCTCGCAGCCCTCCCGGGTGATCCGGTCCAGTACGCTCGCGCCCTCCTTGACGGACTTCCAGTAGGTGTCCGCGTCCAGGCCGTTGGGCGCGACCACGCCGAGGCCGGTGACCGCGGTGTGCCGGGTGCGTCGACCGCTCATCGTCGTCTCCTCCCACTCGGCCCCGTCAGGAGCACCGCGGACTGGAACCCGCCGAAGCCGCTGCCCACGGAGAGCACGTTGTCGAGCCTGCGCGGGCGGGCGGTGCGCGGGACGTAGTCCAGGTCGCACTCGGGGTCCGGGGTCTCGTAGTTCGCCGTCGGCGGGACCACCTGACGGGCCAGCGCGAGCACACAGGCGACGACCTCGATGGCGCCGATCGCGCCGAGCGAGTGGCCCACCATGGACTTGATCGAGCTCATTGGGGTGTCGTAGGCGTGGGCGCCCAGCGACTTCTTGACCGCGGCGGTCTCGTGCCGGTCGTTCTGGCGGGTGCCCGAGCCGTGCGCGTTGACGTAGTCGATCTCGGTGGGGTTTACCCGCGCGTGGTCGAGCGTGTCGTCGATGGCCCGGGCCATCTCCAGGCCCTCACAGGTGAGTCCGGTCATGTGGTAGGCGTTGCCGTAGGTGGCGTAGCCGCCGATCTCGCAGTAGACGTGCGCGCCGCGCGCGCGGGCGTGCTCCAGTTCCTCCAGGACGAGTACGGCGGCTCCCTCGCCCATGACGAATCCGTCGCGGTGGGCGTCGAAGGGGCGGGAGGCGTGCTCCGGGTCGTCGTTGTTGGGGGAGGTGGCCTTGATGGCGTCGAAGCAGGCCATGGTGATCGGGGAGATCGGGGAGTCCGAGGCGCCGGCTATGCAGAGGTCGGCGCGGCCCTCCTCGATGGTGTGGAAGGCGTAGCCCACGGCGTCGAGTCCGGAGGTGCAGCCGGTGGACACGGTCTGCACCGGGCCCTGGGCGCCGAACCGCTCCGCGACGTCCGCGGCCAGCGTGCTGGGCGAGAACGCCCGGTGCAGTTGCGGCTCGGCGGCGCGGTGGTCGACGTCCCAGCGCTGTCCGCGTTCGCTGACGAGGACGTAGTCGTGTTCGAGCCGGGTCGTGCCGCCGACGGCGCTGCCCAGGGACACGGCGACGCGCCAGGGGTCCTCGGCGGCGAAGTCGACACCGCTGTCGGCGACGGCCTCCTGGGCGGCGACGAGGGCGAACTGTATGTACCGGTCGGCGCGTTCCACGACCTCGATGTCGAGGCCGTGCGCGAGCGGGTCGAAGTCGCACTCGGCGGCGATCCGGGAGCGCAGGCCCGCGGGGTCGAACAGGGTGATGCCACGGGTCGCCGTACGGCCGTTGGAGAGCAGGTCCCAGAAGGCCGGCACCCCGATCCCGCCCGGGGCGACCACGCCTATGCCGGTGACCGCCACGCGCCGGGTCATGACAGCACCCCTGGGCGTTCCGGCTGCGCACCCTCCCCCTGGACGAGCGGGTAGGCCTGGACGTCGTCGCTGATCTCGGGGGCCTCGGTGTCGACGTGGCCTAGCTTCGGGTTCGGCGCGAGGGGCCCCAGATGGAAGATCATGCGGGCTTCGTCGTCGCCGACGTTGCGGAAGCGGTGGCGCATGTCGATGGGGATCATGAGGCCCTGGTCGGAGCGGAGGGGAAACGTTTCTCCGTCCAGGTCGACCTCCAGCCTGCCCTCGACGACGTAGATGAACTCCTCGGAGTACGGGTGGTAGTGCTCGCTGATGCGTTCGCCGGGCTGGATGATGGCCAGGCCCATGAAGCCGCTCGTGGCACCCACCGTGACAGGGGTGAGCAGGGTGCGCAGGTCGCCGCCGCGCTTGCGGTTGGGCTCGATCTCGTTCAGGTCCACGACGCGCGGGCGCATCTTGTCCATGGTCTGTCTCCAGGTCGGTCGATGGGGGTGGGTCGCTGTACGGGTCCTCGGGCGGCCGGCGCGCGGTTCGCTCCGCGGGTTGCCGGGCGACTCGCTGTGCGGTTCGCCGGCGGTTCGCACGGTCGCGCGGTGGTCCCGGGGCGAGCGACTCCCTGGTCGGTCAGGACTGCGCTGCCCTGCGGTCGGTGATCAGTGCCATGTCGGCGTGGGTCAGGAGGCGGGTCGCCTCCCGTTCGCCCCTGAGCGTTCCCTCGACACCGAGCGCGTCGCCGTCGAGCAGCCGGGCCAGCACGACGGCCTTCCTCGGGCCATGGATGCCGAGTGCCATGACCGGATCGGTCTCGGGGTCGCCCCGTACGTCGATGAGGCGGACGACGATGTCCTCGCGCTGGAAGACGGTGCTGCGGTGCACGGGGCCGGCCGGGTCGGCCGCGGCGGTCTCGTCCTGCGTCGCGAGGAAGCGGGCCAGCGCCATTCCGCAGCCCTCTTTGGCCGGGTAGTAGAGGGCGTGCCGGGTGAGGCCGGCCGGTTCCGGGCCGCCACGGGTCACATGGTGGACGGGGGGCATGGCGGCGCGGGCGAAGAAGGTCCGGGCGGACTCGGGGTCGGTGAGATCCCGGTGCTGCTCCAGATGGGGGTTGAGGGCCTCTTCGACGGCCCGGATCTCGGGCTGGCGGGAGACGTGGCGCAGCGCCGTCGTGAGGTCGCCCTCGACCTCGACGGTTCTGACGACCCGGTTTCCGTGCATGAACAAGGTGGTGCGGCGCAGTCGCGTGGTGTCGTCGACGCGGGCCTCTGGTGGGGCGTAGCCGGCGAGGATCTCGGCGACCTTGGACTCGGAGCCGGGTTTGACGGTGAAGGTCAGGGCGTGGCGGATGACCCCGTCACCGACGCGTACGTCCTTCTGGAGGCCGTCGGTTCGGGGGTGGGCGCCGCCGGTTTCGCGGACGATGCCGTAGCGCAGCGAGCGGATCTCGCGGGCGCAGCGGGTCAGGGGCCGGACGGTCTCGATGTGCTCGTCGCTGTTGACCCAGGCGTGGTACGGCGGGGCGGTGGCCCATTCGCTCGTGATGAGCCACTGGGACGGGTTCTCCAGGGACTGGCACAGTTGGTCACCGAGGTGGCCGGGGACGGACGCGACGCGGTCGCGCATCTGCTCGTACGCGTCCAGGAACTGTTGCTCGGCGCCTTCGTGGAGGTCGACCAGCAGAAGGACTCGCATCCTGGAGCCGTCGAACGCCGACTGGAATGTGTAGGGCGAAGTGGTCATCCGGCAGACCCTTCCTTCGCGGGAGCAAGCGGCGGCCGTCCGTGTCCACCAGCGCGAACGCGGGTTTCGGCCCTGAGCCTTCATCGTGGGTCAGGGCCCTGGGGTCCGCGAGCCGCGCGGGCCAATTGAGGGACTGCGGGGGGCATGTGCCGTCGCCGGCGCGCGGGTTGGGGCGTGGGATGCCTGCGGCGGCCCGTTGCGGTGGGGTGGGGGTGCGCGTAGCGCGGTTCGGTGGGGTGGTGGGTCGGGGGGCGACCGCGGGCTCGGTGGGGGTGCGCCAGCCAGGGACCTGCCGGGACTACGGCCGCCTCGTGTCTGACCTGTCGCCGCGAACCTTGCCTGGCCGCCGCGTCCGCGATCGGCTGGAGATTCACGCTGCCCGCCGGCCTCTGTGCTCGTGGCGTTGCGGTGGCGGCCCGGGGACTGGCACACGACTGCAGCGCAATGCATGGGGAACTGGGCGTTTTCACGTGCCGAGATCTGCGATCCTCCTCGGGGCCGCTGGAGACGACGACAGGAAGGACGCGGGGATGAGTGGCAGCGGGGGCGGGGCGCCGTGGAATCCATACGGCGGAGGACAACCGCCGGGAGCGGGTTTGCCACCCGTGACGCCGACGGGCCCCTGGCCGCCGGCTCCGGCGCGCCCGCTGACCTTCGGACGTCTCTTCAATCCGATCGCTGTGGGGCGTGCGGTGTTCACGCCGTCCCGTCCGGACCGTGTGGACGACCCGGTGGTGAAGAAGGTGCAGGTCTTTCGGACGGTCGTCGGCCTGGTCGCTGTCACGTGGATGCTGTTGTCCTACGGGATCGCGTCGGACGCCGACGCCGTGATGAACGACCGCTTCGGCCAGATCCGCACCACGCTCATTGTGCTGGCGGTGACGTTCCCGGTCGCCGTCGCGGTCTTCATCGCGGCGGCCCGCCCACCCAACCGGCGCCTGTTCTTGCGCCGCGCGGTCAAGCCCGCCGGGGCCCTGCTCGCGCTGGTCGTCACGCTCGCTGTGCCACGACTGATCACGGGACTGGGGTACGTGACCGAGGACACTGACTGGACGGCGTCGGCAGGGCGGGTGGTGCTGCTGTTCGCCTTGGGGGCCTTCTGTTTGTGGCTCGCCCCCTTTGGTTTCTACGGCATCGCGCAGTCCCTCGTGCACGTCTTCCGGACAGCGGACGTCCACGAGACGGTGCCACCGCTGCTCGCGACGCTGCTCGTTTGGGAGGTCGCCCTCTTCGACGCGTTCCGGGGCGCCTACGACGGTGTGCCGTTCGCGGTGCGGATGGCCTTCATTCTGGGAGCCCCTCTGACCGTCACCGCCGTGGCGTTGTGGGAGCTGCGGCGGCTGCGTACGCGGCACGGCATCACCCTGCGTGCAGCACTGCTGCGCTGAGCCGTCGCGACGGAGGTTGCCCTGGGGATCCGCTGCTCCCGGCGCGGCTCCCGCAGCCGGTCCGCGATCCGCCCGGCCCTGATTTCCCCAGACGGATCGGTGGGCGCTTCGGGCGGGGCCTCGCGGTCCGCTTCGAGCTCTTCCTCACCACGCCTGAAGTCTTCGCCACCAGCCGGTTCCCGACTGGGAACGGTCCATCACCACCCGTGCCGACGACACTCACGTACCGCAGCTCACCGGGAGGCCCCACGGCCCTGCACAGGATGCCCCTCCTCCGGGAGTCGCTTTCAGCAGGTCAGCGAATGTCGTCGGCCGTCCTCAGTCGATGCTCGCGGACCGCAGGAGGTCGGTGATCCGGACGGGATCGTCGGACATGGGTGAGTGCCCGCAGCCGGGCAGCCGGACATGGCGGGCTCCTGGCAGGAGCCGGGCTGCGCGGCGGGCCTGGTGCCGGGGTGTCAGAAGGTCCCGGGTGCCCCAGGCGACCGTGACCGGGACGCTGGGGGTGAAGCCGGTCAGTCGGTACGTGCGTGCTGCTCGGCGGGTGGCTTTGAAGCCGGGCGCACGGGCCAGGTCGCGCAGGGCGCCCTCGGCCGTCTCCGGCGTCATCCGCCAGGGACGCGCGACGAGTTGCCAGAACGTGAGGGTTCGGCCCAGGGCGCTGTCGGTCACCCGTGCCGTGCGAGGGCCGAGGCTCTCCGCCATCGTGCGCGCGATCCGGAGCGAGCCGAGGGCGTAGGCGGCCTCGGGGCCGGTCCACAGGCCGATCGGGGACAGGGCGACGGCGCTGCCGACCACGCCGGTCCGGGCGAGTTCGAGTGCGACGGCCCCTCCGAGCGAGTTGCCGACGACGGGCGGGCGTGTGAGGCCGACCGCGGAGAACCACGTGGCGACCTCGGTGGCGAGTGCCTGGACTGTAGGAGCGGTACCACCTGGCAGCTGTGGGCTGTCGCCGAATCCTGGCAGGTCGACGGCCACGACCTCGCGTTCGCCGACCAACAGCTGGATGACGGGCGCCCAGCCCTCCCGGTCCAGTTGCCGGATCACAACCAGCGGCGGCCCTGTGCCGCGGCGGCTACTGGCCAGCTGGATATCCGACATATCGAAAGCATAAGGGCGTGATCAGTAGTCGCACGAGCTGATCCGGCCGTCCGCGCAGCGACGGCCGGTCCACCCGGCGACGGCCAGTCGTGACGCTTCTTCCAACGACCGGCCCGGAGGTATCCGGGTTGCCGGGAGTCGCCCTCTGTCAACGCGGGATATCCACCCGGGCTCAGCCGCGTTGTCAGCAGGTCAGCGAATTCCGTCGGTTCCCCCCACAACCACGCTGGAATTCGACGGCGGTGTGGGTCCGTGTCGGCGCCCGGCCCGTGCGCCGCGTGGCGAAGGAACCCCGTCGCGCCGGCACCTTCCGCCTCATCGTCTCGGGCGGAGGCATCGGCGGTCACACTTACCCGGCACTCACCGCGATCCGCACGCTGCAGAATCGGCTGACGGCCGAGGGCAGAGGCCTCGACCTGCTGTGGATCGGCACTGCTGAGGGCCTGGAGGCACGTGTCGCGCCGGCCGAGGGCATCGCGTTCGCCACGGTGACCACCGGGAAGATCCGCCGCTCAAGCAACCCGCTCAAGATGATGTCCGCGGCCAAGATGCGGGACATGGCCCGTGTGCCGCTCGGGGTAGCCCAGGCGAGGAAGCTGGTTGCCGAGTTCCGGCCGAACGTGGTCCTCGCCACCGGCGGTTACGTCGCGGTCCCCGCAGGCCTGGCCGCGCGGATGTGCCGACGTCCGCTGGTGCTTCATGAGCAGGCAGACAACGGCAGGCGCGCACGACAGGTGTCGCGCCTGCCGCATTGTGGCCTTTCAGCCCCGCGGTGCGACACGGATACGGTTCCCGTCAGGACCGGCTGCGAGGAAGGTCAGCCCGAACCCCGCATCATGTGGCTCCTGCAGGATCGTGACACCCTTGGACTGCCACTGTTTGAAGATCGCATTGACCTCGTCGGGCCCGTCGTTGGTGGCCAGACACACCTCACTGGTACGCGGGACGTCCGGCGACAGATCCTCGAACTGGCCAGACCACAGAGCGAGGTCAGCGCCTGGCCCGAGGTCGAAGGTGATGTATCCCGGAGTCTCGAACGAGGGGCTCATGCCGAGGAGGTCGCCGTAGAAGCGAGCTGCGGCGGGAGCGTCGTTCACATAGACGATGGACACGACGGATGTGGTCATGATTGTTCCTTCTCACAGGTGGTAGGTACGCATCCACCAGCCTCACCGGGATATGCGCCGCCCCCTGTCGCAATTCCTGAAAAAATTGGTGTGTGACCCCAGACCGCTTCTTCTCCCTGATGCTGCTCCTCGCATCGAGGGATGCCGTGACCACACAGGAACTTGCCTCGGCGCTAGGAGTGTCCCTTCGAACCATCACCCGGGACCTGAACTGGCTCCGCGACGCAGGTCTGCCAGTGACCGCGCAACGGGGCCGCCTCGGAGGTGTGACCATGCTGCCCGGGTCCGGGCTCGACCTCACGCGACTCACACCGGACGAGCGTGATCATCTGTCGCTCACCGGGCTGGATGAGAAGCAACGTGCGGAGCTCAACGCATCCGTCGAAAGCCAGCGCGCGCTCTCCAAGATCGGCGCTACACAGCCACGTCGAGCTCGTGAGCTCCTGCCCCTCACCGACGTAGTGCACGTGGACAGCCGTCCCTGGCTCCAGGCACCAGATTCCGACACGACTCCGGCTTCACTGATCGGCCCCGTGCGGCGAGGTCGTCGGCTACGGATCGAGTACGACAGTCCCCACGAGTCATGCTCACGCATCCTGGTCGTGGACCCCTACGGGCTGCTCGCCAAGGCCGGCACCTGGTACCTCGTCGCCGACTGTGCCCGAGCGCCACGGATGTACCGACTCGAACGGATCACGGCCTGGACAGCAGTCGACGAGCCACGGCGGATCCGCGAGAACCAGACCCTGGCCACCGTCGCTGCAGCGCTCGTTGATCAGTGGGAACACAACCATGCGATAGAGGTCAGCGCCACCATCGACCAGACCCAGATCGAGCGAGCGCAACGGATCTTTGGCCAACGACTCGTCCAGCACGACTATGAAGAATCCGTCACCGGCCACAAGGTAACGATCCGCTTCCTGCAGCTGGAGGACGTGCGAGCACTACTGCCGTTCGGAAGCGCCATCACTGTGCACGGCCCCACCGAAGCCAGGGCTCACCTCAGCAACCTCGCCATCAACCTTGCCCACCACTATGCGCCGTCACCAACGTCCTGACCTGCAACAGCTGGGCCCGGGTGCTTGCGGTCGGGGCGGGCAGTTCAGCGGGCTGTAGGAGCACTGCCTGTCAATACTCAGAGCCCTCAGCCCGTGGACGGTGGCCAGCATGTCGACAGTGAGGTCACGGTGTAGGCGGCCTTGGCGACGCACTCGACCATTCGTTCATGGTGCCGCGGCGCTCCTGGGCAGCGGTTTCCTCTGCTTCGGCGACCAGAGCCTCGTGCTCGGCCCTCAGGTGCTCGAAGACGGTCACAAGATGGGCCGTCGCGTCGGGCAAGCGGTCGTCCTCGGTCGCAAGATGCTCGGTCATCGGCGCCCTCTCAATCGACGCCGCGAACAAAGGCCGCGCGGTCGCGTGCGGTGACGCGCCGGTCGGTCGCGTCTCCGCGTACAACGGTGCCGACTTCTCCTGGACACGGGCGACAACCCCCGCCCGTCCCCACAACTACCGCCCCTGCCGAGTCACGGAACGTCACAGATCAAGGAGAAGTACAACGGCTTCTGAGCTGAGGACGAAACCTTGCCATCCCGAACCCCCACCCACCCACCCGCAGGGGCGCACCGGCCCAGGCACTTTCAGCCCGTCCGGCGTTTGAGGACGAGGCCCGGAGGGCCGATGGCGGGGGCCGGGGGCGCAGCCCCCAGCGGGGTCGAAGGGGCGGAGCCCCTGGGGATGGGACGGGTAGGGGCGGCGGGGCGAGGAAAGGCCCCGCGGCGGGGCGGGGCTGGGTCAGTCGGCCAGGTGGCGTTCCACCGTTTCGACCTTGGACGTGAGTCCATCCGTCACGCCGGGACGGAGGTCCGCCTTGAGGACGAGGGAGACCCGAGGCGCCCGCGCCTCGACCGCGGCCACGGCCCGCTTGACCACGTCCATCACCTCGTCCCACTCCCCCTCGACGGACGTGAACATCGCATCGGTGCGGTTGGGCAGCCCGGACTCCCGGACCACCCGGACGGCGTCGGCGACGTACTCCCCCACGTCCTCGCCGACACCCAGCGGAGTCACGGAGAATGCGACGATCATGCGTTGACGATCCCTTCCTTACGGGCCCGCGTGGCGATGACCGCGTCCTCGGCCTCGCGCTTGAGCCGGCGGTCGGCGAAGAACCCACCGGTCGGCAGCACGGAGAGCACGAAGTAGAGCGCGGCGGTCTTCAGCGGCCACTTGGCCCGGTTCCACGCGTCCGCCCAGAAGATCACGTAGAGGATGAAGAGGACGCCGTGGACCGCACCCATCACGGGCACCGCGTTGAAGTCCGTGGTCCGCTTCAGCACCGAGCAGACGAGCAGCAGCAGGAACGACACCGCCTCGGGGGCCGAGACGAGGCGGAGGCGGCGGAGGGCGGTGGCGGTCTTGATGTCCACGGGTCACCTTCGTTGGTTCGGGGGCTTCGGGGTATCGCGGATTCCGAGGGTGAGACCTCGGTCGCTCGGTCGAGCTTGTGAACGCAAGCACAAACGCTCGTCCATTGTGGCAAACACCGGGGCGTGGGTCGGCCTCGGGGTGGCGTCAGGGGTGAAGTCCACCCTCAGGATCTGTTGGCGCCGGGCACCGCCGGTTACCTTCGCTGCGTGGCGATGTTCCGACTGCAAGGCAGCAAGGTCCTCGCCGTCGACATGACCGGGGATGCCGTGAAGGCGAAGAACGGCTCGATGGTCGCGTACGACGGGCAGATGGCCTTCAAGAAGATGAGCGGTGGCGGCGAGGGCCTGCGGGGCATGGTGACCCGGCGGCTCACCGGCGAGCAGATGACGGTGATGGAGGTGAAGGGGCATGGCACGTGCTGGTTCGCGGACCTGGCCTCCGAGATCAACCTGGTGAACCTCCAGGGCGACAAGCTGTACGTCGAGTCGAGCAATCTGCTCGCCACGGACGCGGGGCTGCGGACCGGCACGTCCTTCACGGGGATGCGGGGAGCCTCGCAGGGCAACGGGCTGTTCACGACGACCGTCGAGGGGCACGGGCAGGTGGCGATCATGTCGGATGGGCCGGCGGTCGTGCTGCGGGTCAGTTCGCAGTATCCGTTGACCGTCGACCCTGGGGCCTATGTGGCCCATCAGGGGAATCTGCGGCAGTCCTTCCAGTCCGGTGTGACGTTCCGCACGCTCATGGGCGAGGGTGGCGGCGAGGCCTTCCAGATCCGGTTCGAGGGGGACGGGCTGGTGTACGTACAGCCGAGCGAGCGGAACACGATCGCGGGGGACGTGTGAGATGGGCTTCCGTGAGGTCAACTCCAAGATGGTCGAGGCCGTGGTCGTGCCCGGGCAGCGGCTGTTCAGTCAGCGCGGGGCGATGCTCGCCTACAAGGGCGAGGTGTCCTTCACCCCGAACATGGCCGGTGGCCAGGGCGGGATCATGTCGATGATCGGGCGCCGCGTGGCGAACGAGGACACCCCGCTGATGAGCGTCGAGGGCAGTGGGACCGTGCTCTTCGGGCACGGCGGGCACCACGTCCAGGTGATCAACCTCTCCGGGGACACCCTGTGCGTCGAGGCGGACCGTCTCCTCGCCTTCGAGGGCACCCTCCAGCAGGGCACGATGTTCCTCGGCTCGCAGGGCGGGGTCATGGGCATGGTGCGCGGGCAGATCAGCGGGCAGGGGCTGTTCACGACGACCCTGAAGGGGCACGGGGCCGTGGCCGTCATGGCGCACGGCGGCGTCTTCGAGATCCCGATCACCCCGCAGCGCCCGGTCCATGTGGACCCCCAGGCCTACGTCGCCCACCACGGCGACGTGCGCAACAAGCTGTCCACGGCGCTGGGCTGGCGGGACATGGTGGGCCGGGGCTCCGGCGAGGCCTTCCAGCTGGAGCTCAGCGGAAGCGGTGCGGTGTACGTACAGGCGTCGGAGGAGAAGCTGTGAGCCCCTACGGAACCCCCGGCGGCTTCGGAACCCCGGCCGGCCCCACGGTCTTCGACCCGGCGACACTGCCCTCGGACGACAACGTCAACGCCTACACCTTCTGCGTGGAGCTCAAGGGGAGCCAGTGGTTCCTGCAGAAGGGGAAGATGATCGCCTACTACGGCTCGATGGAGTTCAACGGCGTCGGGCACGGCCGACTCGACCGACTTGTCCGTACGTCCTTTCATTCGCCTCTGCACGCGAGCGACTGGGTCGTGGCGGAGGGCTCGGGGAAGATGCTGCTGGCCGACCGGGCCTTCGACGTCAATTCGTACGACCTCGACGACGGCAACCTGACCATTCGCTCCGGCAACCTGCTTGCTTTTCAGCCAACTCTCGCACTCAAGCAATCGATCGTGCCGGGTTTTCTGACACTGATCGGAACCGGAAAGTTCGTGGCCGCATCTAACGGGCCGGTGGTGTTCATGGAACCCCCGATCCGGGTGGACCCGCAGGCGCTCGTCGGCTGGGCCGACTGCCCGTCGCCGTGCCACCACTACGACCACGGCTACATGACCGGCGTGATGGGCGGTCTACGTGCACTGACAGGCCTCGGCGGGGCCTCCGGAGAGGAGCATCAGTTCGAGTTCGTCGGAGCGGGTACGGTCCTGCTCCAGTCGACCGAGACCCTGATGGCCGAGCAGGCCACGGGGGCCGTTCCGTCGGGGGCCGGAGTACCGGGTGCCGGCGGGACGCACACAAGCCCTTCACAGACGGCCGGTACACAGCGCCTTCCCGGACAGCTCGGAGACCTCCAGCGTCGCTTCGGGCTGTGAGCGGTAGTCTGCGGAGTGTGACATCGAACGTGTGCGCACACAGGGATGTCACAGAAAACCCTCGCTAGTTCGCCTTTCAACTTTTTAGGTAGACTTCATTCATGGAGACCGAGACGGCCACCCACTGGCTGACCGATGCGGAGCAGTGCGCCTGGCGCACCCACCTGGAGGTCAACAGGCTCTTGACGTACCAGCTCGAGAAGGACCTGCAGCCGTTCGGCCTGACAATGAACGACTACGAGATCCTGGTGAACCTCTCCGAGTCGGAGGACGTACGGATGCGGATGAGCGACCTCGCGTCCGCCACCCTCCAGTCCAAGAGCCGCCTGTCCCACCAGATCACCCGGATGGAGAACGCGAACCTGGTCCGGCGTGAGAACTGCGAGTCCGACCGCCGCGGACTGTACGCCGTCCTCACCGAGCACGGCATGGAGACCATGCAGAAGGTCGCGCCGCACCATGTGGCGTCGGTGCGCAGGCACTTCATCGACCTGCTGTCCCCCGACTCCCTGACGGAGCTCGACAAGGCCCTCAAGCCCATCGCCGAGCACCTGCGCGGCCAGCGGGGACGCCCGTGACCAGGGGCCCCCGGCTCTAGCGAGCCTGCGGCAGGCGGAGTTCGAACAGGGCTCCGCCCGCCGGCGCCCGGCCCACGGTGAGCGTGCCCCCGTGCCGTACGGCGACGTCGCGGGCGATGGCCAGGCCCAGCCCGGCACCGCCGTCGTCGCGGCTGCGGGCCTCGTCCAGCCGGACGAACCGCTCGAAGATCCGCTCCCGGTCCGCCTCGGCCACCCCGTCCCCGTCGTCGGCGACGGCCACGACGGCCCACTCCCCCTGCCGTTGGACGGTCACGGTGACCGCCGAGCGCGCGTGCCGTCCGGCGTTGTCCAGCAGGTTGGTGAGCACCCGCCCGACCTGCGCCCGTGACCCGGCCACCGCCACGGCCTCCGCGTCCACCGTCACACCCGCCCGCCCCTCGGTCTGTTCGCGAGCCAGGGCGCCGAGGTCGAACCGCGTGTCGCCGGGCCGCTCCCCCGCGTCCAGGCGGGCGAGCAGCAGCAGGTCGGAGGCGAGGTCCTGGAGTCGTACGGTGTCCTGCACGGCGCCGTCGAGGTCGAGCAGCTCGGGGTGCGCGGTGCCCACCTCCAACTGGGTGCGCAGGGACGCGATCGGGCTGCGCAGCTCGTGCGAGGCGTCCGCGACGAACCTGCGCTGGCGTTCCACCGAGGTCTGCAGGGCGGCCAGCGTCTCGTTCGTGGTCAGCGCGAGACGGGCGACCTCGTCGTGGGTGTCCGGCACCGGTACGCGACGCGCAAGGTCCTCGGACGCGGTGATCGCCGCCATCTCGGTGCGGATCCCCTCGACCGGGCGCAGAGCGCGCCGGGTGACCAGCCAGGTGACGCCCGCGACGACGCCGAGCAGCAGCGGGAAGCCGATCAGCAGGACCGTCAACGCCGTCCTGACGGCGCTCTGTTCGGCGGAGAGGGGCGCGCCCGCGTACACGGTCAGCTGCCCCCGGCCCTCGACCTCGACATGGACCTTGGCGAAGCGGTAGTCGTCGGTCTCGCCGTCGAGCGTGGCGGTGCCGTTCGTGAAGCTGGTGTGTTCGCTGATCTCGCCCGGTTCGAGGGCTTCGCCGGCCGAGTCGTCGTCGGTGTCGTCGTCGGGGTCCTCACCGCTGTCGGCCGTACCGGGCGAGGTCCGCGGCTGTGGCCGCACCGCGTCGGTGCCCGTGCCGCTGATCCGTTCCAGGTCCTCGCTGGCCGCGAGCAGGTTCCCCTGCTCGTCGAGGACCTGGACGGGTTCGTCGTTGTCCACCGACAGCGGTTCGTCCGGACGCTTGAGGGCGATGTCCGTGGCCACGGCCCGAGCGGTGTGTTCCGCCTCCGTGCCGGCCTGCCCGACCAGGTTGGACCGCAGCGACAGCAGTACGGCGGCCCCGGCCGCGACCAGCGCCACGGCGACGACGAGGGTGGCGGCCAGCGTCGCCCGGGACCGCACCGAACCGAAGAGCCGGCGGCTCACGGCGACGCCTCCAACCGGTACCCGGCCCCCCGGACCGTCCGGATCAGCCCGGCCCGCAGCTTGCGCCGCAGGGTGCTGACGTACACCTCGACGATGTTCGGGTCGCCCTCGTACGCGAAGTCCCAGACGTGCTCCAGGATCTCCGCCTTGGACACCACCTCGCCGGCCCGCACCACGAGCTGCTCCAGGACCGCGAACTCCTTGGCGGTGAGGACCGCTTCGGTGTCGCCGAGGAAGACGCGGCGGGCGGCGGTGTCGACCTTCAGATCCCCGTGGACGTGCACGGGCGAGGCCCCGGCGCCCTGTCCTCCGCGCCGCAGCAGCGCCTTGACGCGGGCGACGAGGACGACGTACGAGAACGGCTTGGTCAGGTAGTCGTCGGCGCCGGTGTCCAGCCCCTCGGCCTCGTCGTACTCGCCGTCCTTGGCGGTCAGCATCAGGATCGGCACGTCGTGTCCGGCGGCGCGCAGGGCGGCGCAGACGCGGTAGCCGTTCATGCCGGGCAGCATGATGTCGAGGATCACGAGGTCGTACGACCCCTCCGAGGCCCGGTACAGCCCCTCCCTGCCGTCATGGACGACGTCCACGGCGTATCCCTCGGCCGTCAGCCCTTTGGCGAGCGACAGGGCCAGCCGCTTTTCGTCCTCCACGATCAACAGGCGCATGCGTACAGCCTGGCAAAGCGAAGCTGAAGATCTCTTCAGGGGGCTTCAGGTTCCTCTCAGCGTCGATTCGGCAGATTGGTCTGCGTCGAAACGAAGTCATACGAAACGACGTAGACGTGATCACCCGGGAGGGAACCCCATGAAGCGCAACATCGTCATCGCCACCGTAGCCGCCGCTGCCCTGATCGGAGGCGGCACCGTCGCGGCCTACGCGGTCGGTGGCGACGACAGCGCGCCCGCCCAGCGGCAGTCGAACGTGCGGGTCGCCGACGACGACCGGGACGACGCGGCCGAGGACAAGGCGGAGGACAAGGCGGACGACAAGGCGGACGACAAGGCGGACGACCGGAACGACGACGACCGTACGGCGGTCACCGGTACCCGCGTCACCGCCGCCGACGCGATCGCCGCCGCCCTCCAGCACACGCCGGGCACCGCCGTCTCCGCCGACCTGGACGACGACGGCTCCCACGCCTGGGAGGTGAACGTCGTCAAGGGCGACGGCACCGACTACGACGTCCGTGTCTCCGCGGACGACGGCAAGGTCCTCGGCGCCCAGCGCGACGACGATGACGACAACGACGGCCGCGAGGACCTCGCCGCCCTCAAGGGCGCGAGCGTCGACGCCGGCGAGGCCGCCCGGGCGGCGTCGGCGAAGGGCACCGTCACCGACGTCGACCTGGACGACGATGGCCCCGCGGCCTGGAGCGTCGACACCACCAAGGGCGAGTGGAAGGTCGACCTCAAGACGGGCAAGGTCACGCAGGACCACGACGACCGCGACGGCGACGACGACTGACCCGCACGGACCGCACCGCACTCCCGTCCCCCGCCCCGGCCCGGGGCGCCGCCCGTCACGGGTGGTGCCCCGGGCCGGCGCCGTGACCGAGGCCGACCCGAACGGTCACGACGCCCCGGCGCGGGTGGCACCCCACGCCACGGCCAGGGCCACGAGCAGTGTCGCCGCGCCGGTCGCCGCGAAGCACCACCCCGTCGGCAGCCGTCCGACCAGTAACCCGGCGGCCGCGGTGCCTGCCGTACTCCCGGCGTTGACCGCCGTGTTCACCCAGGCCCCTGCCCGGACCCGGGTCTCGGGTCCGGTGGCCTCGTCGGCGACGAGATACGCGGTGGTGATGGCAGGGGCCACGAAGAACCCGGCGATCACCATGGCTGTGGCGAGCGTGCCGAGCCCCGACGCCAGCCCCGCGCCGAGCATCGCCAGCCCCAGGCCGAGGGCCGGCAGGGCCAGCCGCGGCCCTGCCGGAATCCGCCAGGCGACGGCCCCGTTGACGAGCCCTCCGACGGCGCTGCCGGCCGACAGCGCGGCCAGCACCCAGGCCGCGCTCCCACCGCCGTGACCCCGCTCCTCGGTGAACGCCACCACCAGCAGCTCGACGGCGCCGAGCGCGAGCCCCACGGCGACGGCGGCGATCACGGGCCGCCGGATCCCGCTGAGCACCCGAGTCCGGCCCCGGCCGCGCGCTTTCGTCCTCGTGTCGCCGGGCGCCAGGTCCCGCACCGCGGGCGAGGACACGAACCCGGCCGTCCCGGCCGCGATGAGCACCGCCCCGACGACGATCCCGAGGGCGGGCGGAGCGAACCCGACGACCACGCCGACCAGCAACGGGCCCGAGACGAAGAGCAGTTCCTCGGCGACGGCGTCCAGGCTGTAGGCACGCCGCACCAGTGCCCGGTCGCCGGCGACCCTCCCCCACACGGCCCGCATCGTCGGCCCCAGCGGGGGCGTACAGGCGCCGGCGGCGGCGCTCACCACGCCCAGCACGAGCGGCGAGGCAGCCTGAGGGCGCCACACGGCCACGGTCAGCGACCCGAGCAACGCGGTGTAGGCCGCGGCCATCGGCACGAGCGCCCGGCGCGGCCCGTACCGGTCGATCAGCGCCGCCCGCGCGGGCGACAGGAAGACGCTGGTAGCGGAGAACAGCGCCATGACGACGCCGGCCACCGCGTACGACCCGGAGGCCCGGGTCACCGCGAGCATCAGGGACAGCGGGGCGACACCGTAGGACAGCCTGCCGAGCAGGGCGGCGGCGAAGGTGCGACGGGCATGGGGGATCCGGAGAACGGCGGCATACGAAGGCCGCGCCACTGATGTGGAGGACACGGGGATTCCTCGACTCGAGGCGGAAAGGGGACGCCGAAGCGCCACGCCGGTCACGACCGAGCGGCCGTGCACCGTACGTGGGCGAGGCGTGCCTTACGCCAAGAGGAGGTGCATGCGGGTCAACCTAGCAGCGCGACACCGGAGTCGACCAAGCCCTCAGGCCTGAGTGAGCCCCGCCACCAGCTCGTCCGCCGCCCGGTAGGGATCGAGCTCCCCGGCGACGATCTTCTCCGCCAACGCACCGAGGCGGCGGTCGCCGTGCAGGTCCGCGATCCGCTCCCGCAGGGCGGTGACGGCGATGGTCTCCACCTCGCGGGCGGCGCGGGCGCGGCGGCGTTCGGCGAGGACTCCGCGCTCCTCCATCCAGGCCCGGTGCTTCTCCAGGGCCTCCAGGACCTCGTCGACGCCCTCGCCGCGCGCGGCGACCGTCTTGACGATCGGGGGGCGCCAGTCGCCGGGGCCGCGGGACTCGCCGAGGCCGAGCATGTGGTTGAGCTCGCGGGCGGTGGCGTCGGCGCCGTCGCGGTCGGCCTTGTTGACGACGTAGAGGTCGCCGATCTCCAGGATGCCCGCCTTCGCGGCCTGGATGCCGTCGCCCATGCCCGGGGCGAGCAGCACCACGCTGGTGTCCGCCTGCGAGGCGATCTCCACCTCCGACTGGCCGACGCCCACCGTCTCGACGAGGATCACGTCGCAGCCCGCCGCGTCCAGGACGCGGATCGCCTGCGGGGCGGCCCAGGCGAGACCGCCGAGGTGGCCGCGCGTGGCCATCGAGCGGATGTAGACGCCGGGGTCGGAGGCGTGGTCGGACATCCGGACCCGGTCGCCGAGGAGGGCGCCGCCCGAGAACGGCGAGGACGGGTCGACGGCCAGGACGCCGACCCGCTTGCCCTGCTTGCGGTACGCCGTCACCAGGGCCGAGGTCGAGGTGGACTTGCCGACACCCGGCGAGCCCGTCAGCCCGACCACGTACGCGTTGCCCGTCAGCGGCGCCAGTGCCGCCATGACCTCCCGCAGCTGCGGGGACGCCCCCTCCACCAGGGAGATCAGCCGGGCCACGGCCCGCGGCCGGCCTTCCCTGGCCTGGGCCACCAGGGTGGAGACGTCCTGCATCACAGCTCCGTTCACGAAAGAGGTCCTACGGGTCCTGCCAGGAGAACTCAGCCCTTGGGTACCCGCACGATCAGCGCGTCACCCTGACCGCCGCCGCCGCACAGCGCGGCCGCGCCGACGCCGCCGCCGCGCCGCTTGAGCTCCAGGGCCAGGTGCAGGACGAGCCGCGCACCCGACATACCGATCGGGTGACCCAGGGCGATGGCTCCGCCGTTGACGTTCACCCTTTCCGGGGACACTCCGAGGTCCTTCATTGACTGCACCGCGACCGCGGCGAAGGCCTCGTTGATCTCGATCAGGTCGAGGTCGGAGACCTCCAGGCCCTCCTTCTTCAGGGCGTGGGCGATGGCGTTGGACGGCTGGGACTGCAGGCTGTTGTCCGGGCCCGCGACATTGCCGTGGGCGCCGATCTCGGCGATCCAGTCCAGGCCGAGCTCCTGCGCCTTGGCCTTGCTCATGACGACGACCGCGGCGGCGCCGTCCGAGATCTGGGAGGCCGAACCCGCCGTGATCGTGCCGTCCTTGGCGAACGCCGGGCGCAGCTTGCCCAGCGACTCCGCGGTGGTCTCCGCGCGGATGCCCTCGTCCTTGCTGAAGACGACGGGCTCGCCCTTGCGCTGCGGGATCTCGATCGGGGTGATCTCGGCCTCGAAGATGCCGTTCTTCTGGGCGGCGGCCGCGCGCTGGTGGGACTGGGCGGCGATCTCGTCCTGCTCCGGACGGCGGATGCCGAGGCGGGTGTTGTGCTTCTCCGTGGACTCGCCCATGGCGATGCCCTCGAAGGAGTCGGTCAGCCCGTCGTACGCCATCGCGTCGAGCATCTCGATCGCGCCGTACTTGAAGCCCTCGCGGGACTTCGGCAGCAAGTGCGGGGCGTTGGTCATGGACTCCTGGCCGCCCGCGACGATCACGTCGAACTCGCCCGCGCGGATCAGCTGGTCCGCGAGCGCGATGGCGTCGAGGCCGGACAGACACACCTTGTTGACGGTGAGCGCCGGGACGTTCATCGGGATGCCGGCCTTGACCGCGGCCTGGCGCGCCGGGATCTGGCCCGCGCCGGCCTGCAGCACCTGGCCCATGATCACGTACTGCACCTGGTCGCCACCGATCCCCGCACGGTCGAGGGCGGCCTTGATCGCGAAGCCGCCGAGGTCGGCTCCGGAGAAGGACTTCAGCGAGCCCAGCAACCGTCCCATGGGCGTACGGGCGCCCGCGACGATCACCGAGGTCGTGCTGTTCGATCCAGACATGAGCTGCGATCCCCTTACCGGCTGCACTGCCGAGGAGTGAACGAGGGTTTACTTCGAATGTACTGAGTGGCACTCCGTGCCGTCACCGGGCCGTCGGTGTGATCGCGCGCACGTTGCGTAACCCCTTCCGGGGCGCTGCACTGAATTCCATGCTGACGCGAATCGACCACATCGGGATCGCCTGTTTCGACCTCGACAAGACCGTGGAGTTCTACCGGGCCACGTACGGCTTCGAGGTGTTCCACTCCGAGGTCAACGACGAGCAGGGCGTCCGCGAGGCCATGCTCAAGATCAACGACACCTCCGACGGCGGCGCCTCCTACCTGCAGCTTCTCGAGCCCACACGCCCGGACTCCACCGTGGCGAAGTGGCTCGACAAGAACGGCGAGGGCGTCCACCACATCGCTTTCGGTACGGCGGACGTGGACGGCGACGCCGCCGACATCAAGGACAAGGGCGTACGCGTTCTGTACGAAGAGCCCCGACGCGGCTCCATGGGGTCACGAATCACCTTCCTGCACCCGAAGGATTGCCATGGCGTACTGACAGAACTGGTCACTTCGGCGCCTGTTGAGTCACCTGAGCACTGACCCCCGTACATATGGGCCGGTAGGGTTGGGGGCGGTCGCCGCTCAGTCCAGGGTGACCCGGCCCCTCCGTCAAAGGTGGGACCGTTTCCGGGGTCCGGGTTTCGGGGGACGAGGGTGGGGCAACAGCCCGTGCTCCGCCGTTGATCTGACACCATTCCCCGGGGGCCCCGTTCGGCGGATGGACGGTGCTCGTATGGAGAGACTTGCGACCAGGGGACGGATGGGACCGCGCAGTGCGGGGCTACGAACGCCAGGAGCGAGAGCCGGCGGCTGACGTCGACCACCTCTCTCGGTTCGAGGCCGAGATGGATCGGCTGAAGACCGAGCGGGAGAAGGCGATCCAGCACGCCGAGGACCTCGGCTACCAGGTCGAGGTGCTGCGCGCCAAGCTGCACGAGGCGCGGCGGACCATCATGTCCCGACCCGCCTTCGACGGCGGCGACATCGGCTATCAGGCCGAGCAGCTGTTGCGGAACGCGCAGGTCCAGGCGGACCAGCTGCGCCAGGAGGCCGAGCGCGAGCTCAGCCAGGCCCGGGCGCAGACCCAGCGGATCCTCCAGGAGCACGCCGAGCAGGCCGCCCGGCTCCAGGCCGAGCTGCACCAGGAGGCGGTGACCCGCCGCCAGCAGCTGGACCAGGAGCTGGCCGAGCGCCGCCAGACCGTCGAGTCGCACGTCAACGAGAACGTGGCGTGGGCGGAGCAGCTGCGCGCCCGCACCGAGCAGCAGGCCCGCCGGCTCCTCGACGAGTCGCGCACCGAGGCCGAGCAGGCCATGGCGACCGCGCGCGCCGAGGCCGAGCGGCTCACCGGCGAGGCCCGCCAGCGCCTCACCAGCGCGGCCGAGGAGGCCCGCGCGGAGGCCGAGCAGATCCTGCGCCGCGCGCGTACGGACGCCGAGCGGCTGCTGAACGCCGCCTCGACGCAGGCCCAGGAGGCCACCGACCACGCCGAGCAGCTGCGCAGCTCCACGGCGACCGAGTCGGACGCGGCCCGCCGGCAGGCCACCGAGCTCAGCCGGGCCGCCGAGCAGCGCATGGCGGAGGCCGAGGAGGCGCTGCGCAAGGCGCAGTCCGAGGCCGAGAAGCTGGTCGCCGAGGCGAAGACGGCCGCCGAGAAGGCGCTCTCCAGCGCCGAGTCGGCCAACGAGCAGCGCACGCGTACGGCGAAGGAGCAGGTCGCCCGGCTGGTCAGCGAGGCCACCAAGGAGGCCGAGAGCACCAAGGCGGACGCCGAGCAGGTCGTCGCGGACGCCCGCGCCGAGGCCGAGAAGATCGTCGCCGAGGCCGCCGAGAAGGCCCGCACGATCACCGCCGAGGAGAGCGCGACCCAGCTGTCCAAGGCGGCCAAGACCGCCGAGGACGTCCTCAACAAGGCGCAGGAGGACGCGCAGAACACCACCAAGGCGGCGGCCGAGGAGGCCGAGCGGATCCGTACGGAGGCCGAGGCCGAGGCGGACCGGCTGCGCTCCGAGGCGCATGACATCGCCGAGCAGCTCAAGGGTGCGGCGAAGGACGACACCAAGGAGTACCGCGCCAAGACGGTCGAGCTGCAGGAGGAGGCCCGTCGGCTGCGGGGCGAGGCCGAGCAGCTGCGCTCCGAGGCGGTCGCCGAGGGCGAGAAGATCCGCGCGGAGGCCCGCAAGGAGGCCGTCCAGCAGATCGAGGAGGCGGCCAAGACCGCCGAGGAGCTGCTGTCCAAGGCCAGGCAGGACGCGGACGAGCTGCGTCAGAAGGCCACGACGGACAGCGAGAAGGTCCGTACCGAGGCCATCGAGCGGGCGACGACGCTGCGCCGGCAGGCCGAGGAGACCCTGCAGCGCACCCGTCAGGAGGCCGAGCGGCACCGCGAGGAGGTCGTCGAGCAGGCCGAGGGCATCAGGTCCGACGCCGAGCGGGCCGCGCGGGAGCTGCACGAGGAGACCGAGCGGGCCATAGAGGCCCGCCGCAGCGAGGCCGCCGAGGAGCTGACGCGGCTCCAGAGCGAGGCCGAGCAGCGGCTCGCGGCGGCCGAGCAGGCGCTGACCGACGCCCGCGAGGAGGCCGCGCGGATCCGGCGTGAGGCGGCCGAGGAGACCGACCGGCTGCGCACCGAGTCCGCCGAGCGGATCCGTACGCTCCAGCAGCAGGCCGAGGAGGAGGCCGACCGGCTGCGCGACGAGGCCGCGTCGGACGCGTCCGCGTCCCGTGCCGAGGGCGAGGCCGTCGCCGTACGCCTCAGGTCGGAGGCCGCGGCCGAGGCCGAGCGGCTGAAGTCGGAGGCGCAGGACACCGCGGACCGCGTGCGCGCAGAGGCGCAGGCGGCCGCCGAACGGCTCGCCACGGAGGCGTCCGAGACGCTGGCCGCCGCCCAGGAGGAGGCCGCCCGGCGCCGCCGCGAGGCCGAGGAGACCCTCGGTTCCGCCCGCCAGGAGGCCGACCAGGAGCGCGAGCGGGCCCGCGAGCAGAGCGAGGAGCTGCTGGCCTCCGCCCGCAAGCGGGTGGAGGAGGCGCAGACCGAGGCGGTGCGCCTGGTCGAGGAGGCCGACCGGCGCGCCACCGAGATGGTGTCGGCGGCCGAGCAGCACGCCCAGCAGGTCCGCGACTCCGTCGCCGGGCTGCACGAGCAGGCCCAGGAGGAGATCGCCGGGCTGCGCAGCGCCGCCGAGCACGCGGCGGACCGTACCCGCCGGGAGGCGCAGGAGGAGGCGGACCGGGTCCGCTCGGACGCCTATGCCGAGCGGGAGCGGGCCAGCGAGGACGCGGGCCGCATCCGGCGCGAGGCGAACGAGGAGTCCGAGGCCGCCAAGTCCCTCGCCGAGCGGACGGTCGGGGAGGCCATCGCGGAGGCGGAGCGGCTGCGGTCGGACGCCGCCGAGCACGCCCAGCGGGTGCGTACGGAGGCCTCCGACGCCATCGCCGAGGCCGACCAGGCCGCCTCGCGCACCCGGGCGGACGCCCGCGAGGACGCCAACCGGATCCGGTCGGACGCGGCGACGCAGGCCGACACCCTCATCACCGAGGCGCGTTCGGAGGCCGAGCGGCTCCAGTCGGAGACGATCGCGGAGGCCGACCGGGTGCGCACCGACGCGCTCGCCAAGGCCGAGAAGCTGGTCGGGGACGCCACGTCGGAGGCGGAGCGGCTGCGCGCCGAGGCCGCGGAGACGGTGGGGTCGGCCCAGCAGCACGCCGAGCGGGTCCGCGGCGACTCCGAGCGCGTCAAGGCCGAGGCGGCCGCGGAGGCGGAGCGGCTGGTCAACGCGGCGCGCGAGGAGGCCGAGCGCACCCTGGAAGAGGCCCGCAAGGACGCCGGCAAGCGACGCCAGGACGTGGCCGAGCAGGTCGACAAGCTCATCACGGAGACCACGGCCGAGGCGGACAAGCTGCTGACCGAGGCGCAGGCGCAGGCGCACAAGACGACCGCGGACGCCGAGGCGCAGGCCGACACCATGGTGGGCGCGGCCCGCAAGGAGGCCGACCGGCTGGTCTCCGAGGCGACGGTCGAGGGCAACTCGATGGTGGAGAAGGCCCGTACGGACGCGGACGAGCTGCTCGTCGGCGCCCGCCGGGACGCCACCTCGATCAGGGAGCGCGCGGAGGAGCTGCGCGACCGCATCACGACCGAGATCGAGGAGCTGCACGAGCGGGCCCGCCGTGAGTCGGCCGAGACGATGAAGTCGGCCGGCGACCGCTGCGACGCGCTCATCAAGGCCGCCGAGGAGCAGTTGGCCAAGGCCCAGGCGAAGGCGAAGGAGCTGGTCTCGGAGGCCAACTCCGAGGCGGGCAAGGTCCGTATCGCCGCCGTGAAGAAGGCCGAGGGGCTGCTGAAGGAGGCCGAGCAGAAGCGGTCCACGCTGATCCGGGAGGCCGAGGAGCTCAAGGCCGAGGCGATCCGCGAGGCGCGGCGCACGGTCGAGGAGGGCAAGCGCGAGCTGGAGGTCCTGGTCCGGCGTCGCGAGGACATCAACGCCGAGATCTCCCGTGTCCAGGACGTCCTGGAGGCGTTGGAGTCCTTCGAGGCGCCGTCCGCCGCGAAGGACGGCGGGGTCAAGGCGGGTGCGACGGTGGGAGCACCTCGATCGGGTGGCAAGTCGTCAGACGGCTAGCGGAGCGTGCGCGTTCGGGTGTCTCCTGGGGCCTTTGACCAAGTTTTTGGCAAGCCGTCCGACGGTTAGCCACTCAAAAGGGGTCTCATTCTCCAGATCAAACACGTATCCGCTCGATGACACACCGCTTCGGCCCCTAGGATTCCACTTATCACCTCACCGGTCTCATTCGACAGGAACCCCATGAGCGACACTTCCCCCTACGGCTTCGAGCTTGTGCGGCGTGGGTACGACCGCGCTCAGGTGGACGAACGGATCTCCAAGCTCGTCTCCGACCGTGACAGCGCTCTCGCCCGCATCACCGCTCTGGAAAAGCGCATCGAGGAGCTCCACCTCGAGACGCAGAACGCCCAGGCCGCCGTGACCGACGCAGAGCCGTCGTACGCGGGTCTCGGCGCGCGTGTCGAGAAGATCCTCCGCCTCGCCGAGGAAGAGGCCAAGGATCTGCGCGAGGAGGCCCGCCGCGCCGCCGAGCAGCACCGCGAGCTCGCCGAGTCGGCGGCCCAGCAGGTCCGCAACGACGCAGAATCGTTCGCTGCGGAGCGCAAGGCCAAGGCCGAGGACGAAGGCGTCCGGATCGTCGAGAAGGCCAAGAGCGACGCTTCCCAGCTGCGTGCCGAGGCGCAGAAGGACGCGCAGTCCAAGCGCGAGGAGGCGGACGCCCTCTTCGAGGAGACCCGTGCGAAGGCCGCGCAGGCCGCCGCCGACTTCGAGACGAACCTCGCCAAGCGCCGCGAGCAGTCGGAGCGCGACCTGGCGTCCCGTCAGCAGAAGGCGGAGAAGCGTCTCGCGGAGATCGAGCACCGCGCGGAGCAGCTGCGTCTGGAGGCGGAGAAGCTGCGCACCGACGCCGAGCGCCGGGCCCGCCAGACGGTGGAGACGGCCCAGCGTCAGGCCGAGGACATCGTGGCGGACGCCAACGCCAAGGCCGACCGTATCCGTTCGGAATCCGAGCGCGAGCTCGCGGCGCTCACCAACCGCCGCGACAGCATCAACGCTCAGCTGACGAACGTCCGCGAGATGCTGGCGACGCTCACGGGCGCCGCGGTGGCCGCCGCCGGCACCCCGGCCGAGGACGAGCCGATCTCCCGTGGGGTTCCCGCCCAGCAGACCCGGTAACGATCCGGCACACGTCTGCTGAATTTTGGCAAAGCCCTCTGCCACTGGGGTGGCAGAGGGCTTTGTCCCGTTTTAGCGTGGGCGGCATGATCGAGCTCGAGGGGCTGACCAAGCGGTACGGCGAGAAGGTGGCGGTCAACAACCTCACCTTCACCGTGAGACCGGGCATCGTCACCGGCTTTCTCGGCCCCAACGGCGCCGGGAAGTCCACCACGATGCGGATGATCCTCGGCCTCGACCACCCCACCGCAGGCCAGGTCCGTATCGACGGCAAGCGCTACGACCAGCTCAAGGACCCGCTCACCTGTATCGGCGCGCTGCTGGAGGCCAAGGCCTGGCACGGCGGGCGCAGTGCGTTCAACCATCTGCTGTGCCTCGCGCAGAGCAACGGCATCGCGACGAACCGGGTGCGCGAGGTGTTGGAGACGGTCGGGCTGACGGCGGTCGCGAAGAAGAAGACCAAGGGCTTCTCGATGGGCATGGGCCAGCGGCTCGGCATCGCGGGCGCGCTGCTCGGCGATCCACGGATCCTGATGTTCGACGAGCCGGTCAACGGCCTCGACCCCGAGGGCATCCACTGGATCCGGAACCTGATGAAATCGCTGGCCGCACAGGGGCGGACGGTGTTCGTCTCCTCCCATCTGATGAGCGAGATGGCCCTGACCGCCGACCACCTGGTGGTCATCGGGCAGGGGCGGCTGCTCGCCGACACGTCCATGGCCGACTTCATCGAGCGGAACTCGCGGTCGTACGTCCGGATCCGCACCCCGCAGCGGGAGCTGCTGCTCGACGTCCTGCACACGGCCGGGATCTCGGCGGTTCAGACCGGGGACGGGGCGCTGGAGGTGGACGGCAGCAAGGCCGAGCAGATCGGTGAGCTGGCGGCGCGGCACGGGGTCGTGCTGCACGAGCTGAGCCCGCAACAGGCCTCCCTGGAGGAGGCGTTCATGCAGCTGACGGCGGAGTCGGTGGAGTACCACGCGCACGCCGACGGCCTGCCCCCCGAACAGCGGGGGCTTCAGCAACAGCAGCAGCCGTGGGGCAGCGAGTGGAGGAGGAGCTGAGCATGGCAGCCACCCAGGTCGTCCGCTCCGAATGGACCAAGATCCGGTCCGTGGCCTCCACCGTGTGGACGCTGTCCCTCGCCGTGGTGGTCACGATCGCCCTCGGGATGCTGATCTCGGGCCTGTCGAACCACGAGTTCGACAACATGAGCGAGCGGGACCGGATCTCCTTCGATCCGACGTTCATCAGCTTCGCCGGGATGAGCCTCGGTCAGCTCGCGCTGATCGTGTTCGGGGTGCTCGTGGTGTCGAACGAGTACAGCACCGGCATGATCCGCACCTCCCTGGCCGCCGTGCCGCAGCGCGGGACGTTCCTGGCCAGCAAGATCGCGGTGGCGACCGGCCTCGCGCTCGTCGTCGGCCTGGCCACCAGCTTCGTCACCTTCTTCCTGGGGCAGGCGATGCTCGGCGACCACCGGGCCGAGATCGGCGACCCCGGGGTGCTGCGGGCGGTGATCGGCGGCGGGCTGTACATGACCCTCATCGCGATGTTCTCGATGGGCGTCGCCGCGATGCTGCGCTCGCCGATGCTGTCGCTGGGCATCCTGATGCCGTTCTTCTTCCTGGTCTCCAACATCCTCGGCAACGTCTCGGCGACCGAGAAGATCGGCCGCTATCTGCCCGACCAGGCCGGCAGCAGGATCATGCAGGTGGTCACCCCGGTCGACGACGACAAGCCGTACGGCCCCTGGGGCGGCCTCGGGATCATGGTGCTGTGGGTGATCGCGGCGCTGCTCGGGGGTTACCTCACGCTCAGGAAGCGGGACGCCTAGGGGGTGCTTCGGAGGTCCCGTGCGGTGCCCGCGCCCGCCACGGCAGCGGCTGGTGTCGCAGCCGGTGCGTGCCGTCGGCGCGCCGGACGAAGGCCCTCGTACTGGACGTACCTGGGCCTTTGGCCGGTGCGGCGAGGGTGCGTGCCGGGCCCCGCGGGTGCTGTGCGGGACGTTCGAAACACCCCCTAGCGGGGCGTGGGGGCAGGGCGTGGGGCGCTGGAGAGCCGTGGACGCGCGAAGTTTTACCTGCCCTTGAGTGGAACCGTCAGCGCCTAGGTATCCTCCTAACCCTTACGGGGGGCGTGTGCCCCGCTGTCCTGATCCTTTCGATGGGTGCGGAGCATGATCGAAGCAGTCGGCCTGACCAAGCGCTACGGCGACAAGACCGCTGTGTACAACTTGTCCTTCCAGGTGCGGCCCGGTTCCGTCACCGGCTTCCTGGGCCCCAACGGCTCGGGCAAGTCGACGACGATGCGGATGATCCTCGGCTTGGACAACCCGACCGCGGGGCGCGTCACGATCGGCGGCTACCCGTACCGCAAGCTGCCCAACGCCCCCCGCCAGGTCGGCGCCCTGCTGGACGCCAAGGCCGTGCACGGCGGCCGGGCCGCCCGCAACCACCTGCTGTCCCTCGCCCAGCTGTCCGGCATCCCGGCCCGGCGCGTGGACGAGGTGCTGGGCGTGGTCGGCCTCCAGGACGTGGCAAGCAAGCGCTCCAAGGGCTTCTCGCTCGGCATGGGCCAGCGGCTCGGCATCGCCGCCGCGCTGCTCGGCGACCCGCAGGTGCTGCTGTTCGACGAGCCGGTCAACGGCCTCGACCCCGAGGGCATCCTCTGGGTGCGCAACCTGATGAAGTCGCTGGCCGCCGAGGGCCGTACCGTCTTCGTCTCCTCGCACCTCATGAGCGAGATGGCGCTGACCGCCGACCACCTGATCGTGATCGGGCGCGGCCAGCTGCTCGCCGACATGAGCGTCAAGGACTTCATCGCGGCCAACTCCGCGGGCTTCGCCCGGGTCCGTACGCCCGACACCGAGCCGCAGCTGCGCGAGAAGCTGTCCGCGGCGCTGACCGAGGCGGGCGGGCATGTGCTGCCCGAGCAGGACGGCGCACTGCGGGTGACCGGGCTGCCGCTGCCCCGGATCAGCGACCTCGCGCACGACACGGACGTACGGCTGTGGGAGCTGTCGCCGCACCAGGCCTCGCTGGAGGAGGCGTACATGCGGATGACGCAGGGCGCGGTCGACTACCGCTCGACGATCGACCAGAAGGCAGGGCTGATGCAGCAGTTGCCGCCGGGTGCACAGCCGCCGATGCCGGTGCCGGGGCAGGGCCAGCCCGGCTGGTACGCCCCGCCGCCGCCCCAGCAGGGCGGGCAGCCGCTCGCCGCGCCGCAGGATCAGCCGGGGCCGTACGGCGGTCCTGGCGCTCCCGCCGCGGCGCCGGGGGCGGACGCGCCCAACCCGTACGCCCAGCAGGCGCCCCAGGCGCCCCAGGCACCGGCTCAGCCCCCTGCCGCACCGCCGCAGGCCCCGGCCCAGCCGCCCGCCGAGCCCGCCCCCTCCGCCCCTGCCGCCCTGACCAAGCCCGAGGACGCCCGATGAGCACGCCCCAGCCCCCGATGCCGCAGACCGCCGCACCGAACTGGCAGGCGGCGCCCGGCTCCTCGTACCCCACCTACACCTCGCCGATCCCCGTCGTGCGCACGCACCTCGGGCACGCGCTCGCCTCGGAGTGGACGAAGATCCGGTCGGTGCGCTCGACGATGTGGACGCTCGGCGTCTTCGTGCTGCTCGTCGTCGGCATCGGCCTGTCCGTCGCCGCGCTGATCGCCGGCAATGCCTCGGACGGCAGTCTGAGCAAGGAGAACCCGCTGTCGTTCGGGTTCTTCGGGCTGCTGCTCGGCAGCATGTGCATCATCACGCTCGGCGTGCTGACCACCGCCTCGGAGTACGGCACCGGCATGATCCGGACCACGATGACGGCGTGCCCGTCCCGTGGCCGGGTGCTGGTGGCGAAGTCGATCGTGTTCTTCGCGGTCGCGTTCGTGGTGACGCTGGCCTCGGTCCTGCTCGTCGCCCTCGCCGACGTGTCCATGCTGGACGCGCGGGAGCCCAGCGGCCAGGAGTGGCTGAAGGGCACGCTCGGCATCTCGCTCTACATCGCGCTGCTCGGCCTGCTCTCGCTGGTCGTCGGCTCGATCATCCGGCACTCGGCGGGCGCGATCACGATCATGATCGGTGTGCTGCTGGCCCCGCTGGTCATCGCGCTGTTCATGTTCTCGGACTCCCTGCGCGACCTGCAGGAAGCCCTGTTCCAGTACTCGATCCCGAGCCAGCTCGGCGTCTTCTACTCCCAGTCCCTCACCGACTCCGGCCCGACTGGCTGGGACCCTCTGTGGATCATGCTCGGCGTCACCGCGGCCGCCTTCGCCGGCGCCTACGCCCTCCTGGAGCAGCGGGACGTCTGACCTGACCTCCCCTGGCGCCTCGGCGCCTCACGGGACCGCCGACCCCTAGAACTTCGGCGCGTTACGGGACCGCTGCACCCGCGTGGTGCGGCGGTCCTTGGCGTTCCAGCAGGCCTTGTGCCAGTGGCGGCGGTCGTCGACGCCGGCGTGGGCCGGCCAGGCGACGACGTGCGGGACGCCGTCCGGGATCAGTTGGTCGCAGCCGGGGCAGCGGTATGCCTTGCCCTGGGCGCTCGCGCCCGCCACATGCCGTACGTTCCACTCCTCGCCCTCCCAGCTCTCCGTGGACTGCCAGCCGCCGTAGCGGCCGGAGCGGTCGTCCTCGGCGCTGTGTCCGGACGAGCCGGCTCCCTTGGGTCGGTTACGACGCGGGGACACGGAACACCTCTCGGGGCTATACAGGATGCAGGGGCCGTGTCCAGCCTACGCGGCGCGGACAGGGGTAGCCGTACGGCACCAACCCCCACAAGTCCCCCACGCCGACGATCGATTCTGCAGACAATCCGCAAATCTCTTCGCCAGGCCGTGTCCTCGGCACGTGTCAGACGGTTATGCCGGGTGGGGGAGCTCCGCGTCGGAGCCAAGGAAGCAGGAAAAGGCAATGCACGTAGGTAGTTTCGTGTTGGCGGCCCGGTTCCCGGGACAGGGCGAGGGGGAGGCACTGCACCGCGCGGTGCGCTCCGCCGAGGTCGCCGAGGAAGCGGGGCTCGACACGGCCTGGATCGCCGAGCACCACTTCGTGCCGTACGGCACCTGTCCGTCCGCGATCACCCTGGCCGCCTTACTGCTCGGCCGCACCCGCCGGCTGAGGGTCGGCACGGCGGTCAGCGTGCTGCCCACCGCCCACCCGGTGGCTCTCGGCGAGCAGGCCGCGCTGCTGCACATCACCTCCGGCGGACGGTTCTCGCTGGGCGTGGGACGCGGCGGGCCGTGGGTCGACCTGGAGGTGTTCGGCTCGGGTCTCAAGGCCTACGAGGAGGGCTTCCCCGAATCACTCGATCTGTTGCTGCGCTGGCTGCGCGAGCCGTCGGTCGCCTCGGCGGGCGAGCAGTTCGACTTCCGCGAGGTCCCCGTCGTGCCCAGGCCGTCGGAGTGCCTCACCGACGCCGAGGGCCCCGAGGTCGTCGTGGCGTGTACGTCACCGAAGAGCGTGCGGCTGGCGGCCGAGCGCGGGCTGCCGATGCTGCTCGGCATGCATGTGGGCGACGAGGAGAAGGCCGAGATGGTCGCCCTGTGGCGGGAGCACGCCCGCGCGGCCGGGCGACCGGCCGACGAGATCCGGGGCGCGGCCCATGTGTCGGCCGGCGTCTGTCAGATCGCGGACCGGCGCACGGACGCGGTGGAGACGCTGACGAAGGCGATGCCGGGCTGGCTGCGGCAGGGCCTGGAGGCCCATGTCACGGTGGACGGCCGCCATCGCGCGATGCGCGACCCGCTGGCGTACACCGAACTGCTCTGCGGACTGCACCCGGTGGGCACCCCGCGCCTCGCCGCCGACCGCCTGGCGGCGACCAGCGAACGGACCGGCATCTCCCGTTTCGCCCTGCTCGTCGAGGGCTCGGGCGACCTGGCGGCGACCGAGGAGAACGTCCGTCGACTGGGCGCCGAAGTGCTGCCGCACCTCGGCTGAAAGGCCCTGTCCCGTCCCACCGTGTCGCCAGGGGGCTTGCCGCCCAGTACTTATTGCACCTCCCGCGTACGGAGCGGCAAGCAAGCGGCTTACTGCGTCAGCAGTCCCTGAGTTCCGGCGACTGGTTCAGCAGCTGGTTGCGCACCGAGGTGAAGCGGGCGAGCGTCTCGTCGACCGAGGCGTCAAGCGGGAACACCGCCACCCGGTGGCAGTTCTGGAAGGCCAGTCGCACCCCGAAGTGCCGCTGCAGCGCGCCGCGTATCGCGTCACTCGCGAGTGCACGCAGCAACTGGCCACGTGCCTGCTCGTCCGGCGGGGGCGTCTGGTTGTCGGCGAACTGACCGCCGTCGACCTTCAGCTGGGCCACCAGGGAGCTGATCATCTCCCACGCATAGGGCAGGGAGGTCCGGACGCAGTCGACGAAGGCTGCTTCATCGACCTCGCCTCGCTCGGCCTGTTCGAGTAGGGCCGGTGAGACGTCGAGCGACATGGGTTCTCCTCTCGCACCCCCGAAGAGCAGGGGTTGCCTGACAGATAAGGGAGTTCGCGATATCGAACACTCTGTGTACACGCCTCGCGACCTCCCGTTTAATACGGTAGGCAACAGACGGTGACGGCACCAGGAGAATGCGTACATGGGCGGTCCTCGTTGGACACCTCAGGCGCACAATCGGCCAGAAATGAACAGGGGCAGTCCGGGGTCATACGGACTCCCCCAGGGCGAATCGCGTCGACACCGGCCCGTCGAGTAGCGTTGCGGACCATGCGTCTCGTCATTGCCCGATGCTCCGTCGACTACGCGGGCCGGCTCACCGCCCACCTGCCCTCGGCGCCCCGTCTGATCCTGGTCAAGGCGGACGGAAGCGTCTCGATCCACGCGGACGACCGGGCCTACAAGCCCCTGAACTGGATGTCGCCGCCGTGCACCCTGAAGGAGGGTGACGGCGAGCAGAAGGACGTCTGGACCGTCACCAACAAGGGGGGCGAGAAGCTCATCATCACGATGGAGGAGATCCTCCACGACTCCTCGCACGAACTCGGCGTGGACCCCGGCCTGATCAAGGACGGCGTGGAAGCGCACCTCCAGGAGCTCCTCGCCGACCGCATCGAGACCCTCGGCGAGGGCTACACGCTCATCCGCCGCGAGTACATGACGGCCATCGGCCCGGTCGACATCCTGTGCCGCGACGCCGACGGCCAGACGGTCGCGGTCGAGATCAAGCGCCGCGGCGAGATCGACGGCGTGGAGCAGCTGACGCGCTATCTGGAGCTGCTGAACCGGGATCCCCATCTCGCCCCGGTCCGCGGGATCTTCGCCGCCCAGGAGATCAAGCCGCAGGCCCGCGTGCTCGCGACGGACCGCGGCATCGGCTGCCAGGTGCTGGACTACGACGCCATGCGCGGCATCGAGGACGACAAGCTGCGCCTGTTCTGACGCGCGGCTGTCGGCAGTTCTACGACAGTGAGGGCCGGGTCCGTTGGACGGACCCGGCCCTCTTGTCCTGAAGCGGGCCTCAGGTGCGTCAGATCACGGTGTCCGAGCCGGTGGTCGGGGTGCCGTCGTCCGCGCTCTGCGAGGCGCTGGCGGTCTCCGTGGGGCTGGAGGAGGCCGGGCCGCTGGCCGAGGTCGAGCTGGTCGGCGGTTCCGTCGGAGAGGTCGTCGGCTCGTCGGTCGGCGTCGGCTCCTCCGTCGTCGGGTCCTCCGTCGGCGTCGGCTCCTGTGTGGTCGGGTCCTCCGTCGGCGGCTTGGTCGGGGAGGTCGGCGGCTTCGTCGGCGACGACGGTGGCTTCGTCGGCGAGTTCGAGGAACCGCCGCCCGGCTTCTGCGTCCCGCTCGGGTCGTCCGACGGCTCCGTGGCGTCGTCCGTCGGCGTCGGGTCGTCCGACGTGCCGTACGTCCCGTCGGGGCCCGGGTCGGTGGGTCGGCTGGTGGCCGTGCCCGTGTCGCCGGAGCTCTTGCCGTCGTCGCCCTCCGCCTTGTCGGCGCCGATGCTGTCGTCGCCGATGCCCTGGCTGGCGGACGGGTTGACGCCGACCTGGGTGGCCGGGCTGTCGGTGTTGTTGTCGGACGTGGCGCCGAGGGTCACCACGGTGCCGAGGACGGCCACGAGCAGGGCGCCCGAGCCGGCCGCGACGAGGTTGCGCCGGGCGAAGCCGCGGACGCCGCCACGGCCCTTGTGCGAGGTCGCCGGGGACGGCGACGGCGAGGGTGCCGAGGCGCGGTGGGTGACCAGCGTCGTGGCGTCCCCGCCGGGCGGCGGGAACGCGGCGGCCGGTACGCCTCCGGGCGGCGACTGCGACTCCTCGTACCGCGCGTCCGGCACCTCCTCCCCCGCCGTCGCGCCGAACGCGGCCACTCCCGGCGTCGTGCCGGAGCGGTCCGAGACCAGGGCGAGGGCACGGCGGCCGGCGACGGTGCCGCGCTTGTCGGCGAGGGCGCCGCGCAGGCCGATGGAGGTCTCCAGCTCGGCGCGGGCCCGGTCCAGCCGGCCGCCGCAGAGCGCGAGGATGCCCAACTCGTGGTGGAAGTAGGCCTGTTCGGTCACCTCACCGGCCAGGCGCGCGGCCTCGGCGCCGGCCCGCAGCGCCCGCTCCCAGGCGCTCCAGTGCAGCCCGGCCGCGAACGCGGGCCCCGCTGTGCGGGCGAGCCGCACGGTCGGGCTCTCCTCGCCCTCGGCGGGCGGCGTCGTGCCCGGCACGAGCACGCCGAGGGCGGCGAGCACGGCGTCCGCCTCGGCGCACACGCGCTCCGGGGTGACCGAGGGGTGGCCGGCCCACCAGGCGTAGTGCTGGGCGGCGGTGAGGGCGTTGTCCTGGACGTCCGCGGCGTATCCGGCGGCCTCCAGCTGGGCCTGCACGCCGGCGGCGAGCCGGTAGCGGGAGCCGACGGCCGAGACCAGCCCGCAGCCGGCGAGCTCGCCCAGCGCGGCGTCCGCGTGGGTGTCGCCGACCAGGGCGGGCAGATGCGCCTGGTGTGGCACCTCGCCGCCGAGCGCGACGGCGAACCGCAGGGCGCTGCGGGCCGAGGCGCTGAGCCGTGAGGCGAGCAGCGGCGCGGGTCCGGCCGCCTCGCCGAGGGAGGGCAGGGGTGTCTCCTCGCCGCGGCCCTCGGTGCCGTACGCCTCCTCGAAGGACGCGTCGGGGGAGGGCGGGGTGTCCTCGAAGACGCCGTACTCGTCCACCGCGTCGGCGCCGGCCCGCAGCCGGTCGCGCTGCCGCAGCAGGGCACCGGCCTGGACGAACCTGAGCGGCAGTCCCTCGGACTCGAACCACAGGTCGCCCGCCCAGTTCGCCTCGTCCTCGGTCAGGACCCGGCCGACCTGGCGCTCCAGGAGCTCCACGCTCGCGGCCCGGTCGAACCCGGCGAGGGCGACCTCCTCGATGCCGGAGTCGACGGACGGCGCGGGCACGTCGGGCGTGGCGGCGAGCAGGAACGCGCACTCGGGGGTCGCGTCCAGCAGGTCGTCGAGGGCGGCGCCGCCGAACTCGATGTCGTCCAGCACGACGACCGCGCCGATCTCACGCACGAGGTCGAGCAGTTCGTCCTGATCCGGGCGGTGCAGCGGGGCGCTGTAGACGGCGTAGAAGAGGTCGTACAGCAGGTCGTCCGGTGTGCGGTGGTGGCCGGTGAGCCGGACCACGCCGTCGGGGGCGAGGTCCGCGCAGTCCTCGGCGACGAGGTCGAGGAGGCTGGTGCGGCCGGCTCCCGGGGCGCCGACCAGGCGTACGGAGCGGCCGCGGGCGAGCATCCGGACCAGCTGTTCGCGCTCGTCCTGGCGGGCCAGCAGTGGCTCGGCGGGACGGGTCGGGCCGGGTGGGACGGGTGGCTTGGCGGCGCGGTCGGCCTCGGCGCGTTCGGCCGGGGTCAGCTTCTGGGGCCGCGACGGCCGCTCCGCCGGCGGGCAGACCTCGATCTCGCTGCCGTCGACGGGGTTGACGGTGAGCAGGAAGTCGCCCGAGACCAGCTGCACGGTGCGGGCGAGCGCGGGCGCGTGCTGTCCGAAGTCGGTGGTGAGGGGGTCCCTGGGCGGGCGATGGCGCGACGACTGGCCGTCACCGTCATGGCCGTACTCCTCGGGTCCCCGGTTGTTCGGGTCCATAGGTTCAAGCCCCCCAAAAGCGTCGTGTGCGTATGCCAAGCCCCTCCCGGCCTTGCTGCACACCGCGCTGTCGCTTCTGGTCCGGGCCCGCCGAGAAGGGTTTGTCTAGGTGGCGGGCAGCCGAACCCTAAACCTTTGCACAGTATCTACGACAGACCGGGGTGCCGCGCCGTCCGAGACATCACAGTCTCGTGAGGATTGTGCGTGACGTGCCCTTCGCAACCGGAACGCCCGACTGTCCCGCCCCATCCGTGCCGGGTGTCACACCCGGGGCAGGGACTCCACTCCGATACCGCCCTCGATCGCCAGGATCCGGTGCAGCCGGGTGGCCACCAGCAGGCGCTGCATCTGCGGCGGTACGCCGCGCAGCACCAGGCGTCGGCCGCAGCGGCCGGCCCGCCGGTGGGCCCCCATGATCACCCCGAGTCCGGTGGCGTCCCAGGAGACCAGTTCGGACAGGTCGAGCACCAGATCGCCGACTCCGTCGTCGACGGCCGAGTGCAGGACCGTACGGGCGTCCGCCGCGCTGCGGACGTCGAGGACGCCCCCGACGACCAGTTCGGCGTGGTCGCCCCTGATGTACATATGCGCTCCCCAAGCGTGCGTCGTTGCTCCGCGATGCGTTGCCCGTGCTGTTCCTGTGCCTGTGTTTGCTATGAGTCTTCGCTGTGGCCGGTGATGCAACCTCTGACTGCGTTCAGCGGCCAGAGGTTGCCGTCTGTAAGCGAACCGATACCGAATTCACCCCATCGCGTGACGCGCCCAGCGGCTGTGCGGTGTTTTACGAAACCTCAGTAGCTGTAAAAGCCTTGCCCGCTCTTGCGGCCGATGTCACCCGCGTCCACCATCCGGCGCATCAGCTCCGGCGGGGCGAACTTCTCGTCCTGGGACTCGGTGTAGATGTTGCTGGTGGCGTGCAGCAGGATGTCGACGCCGGTGAGGTCGGCCGTGGCGAGCGGACCCATGGCGTGGCCGAAGCCCAGCTTGCAGGCGAGGTCGATGTCCTCGGCCGTGGCGACGCCCGACTCGTACAGCTTGGTGGCCTCGACGACGAGGGCCGAGATCAGCCGGGTGGTGACGAAGCCGGCGACGTCCCGGTTGACGACGATGCAGGTCTTGCCGACGGACTCGGCGAACTCCCGCGCGGTGGCGAGGGTTTCGTCGCTCGTCTTGTAGCCGCGGACCAGCTCGACGAGCTGCATCATCGGCACCGGCGAGAAGAAGTGGACGCCGACGACCCGCTCGGGGCGCTCGGTGGCCGCCGCGATCTTGGTGATCGGGATCGCGGAGGTGTTGGAGGCGAGCACGGTGTCGTCCCGCACGATCTTGTCGAGCGCGCGGAAGATCTCGTGCTTGACCTCGAGCTTCTCGAAGACGGCCTCGATGACGACGTCCGCGTCGGCGGCGGCGTCCAGGTCGGTGGTCGCGGTGATACGGGCGAGGGCGGCGTCGGCGTCGTGCGCCTCCAGCTTGCCCTTGCTGACGAACTTGTCGTACGACGCCTTGATGCCGTCGGTGCCACGCCTGAGAGCCTCGTCGGTGACGTCCCTGAGGACGACGTCCCATCCCGCCTGAGCGGAGACCTGGGCGATCCCGGAACCCATCAAGCCGGCGCCGATGACGGCAAGCTTCCGTGCCACTGTTGCGACTCCCCTTTGAAACGCCTTACACCCTGTTTACGTTGCTTCTTCGGCGGACCCTAGCGCTCGTGAGGGACTGTGTGACCGGTTAGTAACGCGAGTCACGTCTCATCTGACGGACATCACACCGGCACGGGTCATTCCACGCCTCGGACGGCGTAGTTGAGCCCCTTGTCGCTCAACAGCTCCTCGATGCCGTCGAGAAGGACGAGTACCTCACGTGACACTTCGTCCGGATTGTGTCCCTTGCTGTACGGCGTCCTGGTCGCGCTCGGCCTCCCCGCGCCGGCCGTGACGGTCGGCACACGCGTGTCCGAACCGGCGGAGCGTAACTACGCTGGTCACATGGTCAATCTGACGCGCATCTACACCAGGACCGGCGACCAGGGCACCACCGCCCTCGGCGACATGAGCCGGGTCGCCAAGACCGATCTGCGGATCTCGGCGTACGCCGACGCCAACGAGGCGAACGCCGTGATCGGCACGGCCATCGCGCTGGGCGGGCTGGACGAGGAGGTCGTCAAGGTCCTCACCCGGGTGCAGAACGACCTGTTCGACGTGGGCGCGGACCTGTCGACGCCGGTGGTGGAGAACCCGGAGTTCCCGCCGCTCAGGGTCGAGCAGGCCTACGTCGACAAGCTGGAGGCGGACTGCGACCACTTCCTCGAAGGGCTGGAGAAGCTGCGCTCCTTCATCCTCCCGGGCGGCACGGCGGGCGCGGCGCTGCTGCACCAGGCCTGCACGGTCGTCCGCCGGGCGGAGCGGTCGACGTGGGCGGCGCTGGAGGTGCACGGCGAGGTGATGAACCCGCTGACGGCGACGTATCTGAACCGGCTGTCCGACCTCCTGTTCATCCTGGCGAGGACGGCGAACAAGGAGGTCGGGGACGTGCTGTGGGTGCCGGGCGGGGAGCGCTAGCCGCTCCGCGGGGAGTGCCGCGACCGGTGCGCTGTCGTCTGCGGGTCCGTCGTGGCTGGTCGTGCCGTTCCCCGCGCCCCTGAAGGTGGCTGCTTCGGCCAGATCAGGTAGGCCAGCGCGACCAGGCCGTGGATGCCCGCGGCGCGCAGTGCCGCCCACTGGAAGGACCGCAGGGACGAGGTGTCGCCGTCCCCGACGTACCAGATCGCGCTCTGGAGCAGGGCGAGGGCCACGGCCGCCGCGAGGAGTGTGCGCAGCCACAGGCGGCCCTCGTGACGGGCCCGGGCCATGCCGTACTGCGGGGGCTTGGGCGGGGGTGGGGCGCCGGCCAGGCGGTGGGCGGCGTGGCCGTCGAGCCAGCGGATCGTGTAGTGACCGTAGGCCACGGTGAAGCCGATGTAGAGCGCGGCCAGGCCGTGCTCCCACCCGGGCTCGGCGCCGTTCTTGAGGTCGATCGCCGTCACGACGAACAGGACGAGCTCCAGCACCGGCTCGCACAGCAGCAGCACCACGCTCGTACGGCGCCACTTCAGCAGGTAGCGCACGGCCAGGCCCAGGGCCAGCAGCACCCAGAAGCCGACCTCGCAGGCGATGATGAGGGCGACGATCACAACATGCTCCCTTCGGTCACCCTTCCAGGCTCCCGGCGGGCGCGTCCCCTTTCGTCGTCGGCGGTGACGAAACCGCCGTACATCGAAAGATGCAGTCCAGGACCCTCCCCCGGAATCACGCGTCGCCCGCGGCCACCGTGTTGGATGGAGTCATGGCCCTCCCCCGCCCCCACCGCTTCGACGTGTACGTCGCCATCGGCGGGCTGCTCGGCGGCCTGCTGTTGGTGGGCATCGGCCTGGCCACACGGCCCGCCAAGGATCCGATCACGCTCTTCGACGGCCCCTGGCCGATCCTGGTGCCGCTCACCGTGATGGCGGGCTGCGAGCTGCTGCGCCGATCGGCGCCGCGCGCGGCCCTGCTGATCGGCACGCCCGCGATCTGCGCGGACGTCTTCACCCAGGGCAACCTGGCCACGCTCCTGATGTTCACCGACCTCATGTACGCGGCCGTGCTGTACGGCCCGCTCGCCGCGGCCCGCCGTACCCAGTGGATCACCGGTCTGCTCACGGTGGCCGGGACGCTGGTGCCGTTCGCGGTGTGGCGCGTCCCGGAGGCGCTGCTGATCGGCGTGGCGGTCGGTGTCGTGGCGTACGCCCCCGCCGCCACCGGCTGGATCGTGCGCAACCACCGCGACGCCGCCGAAGCCGCGCGCCTGCGCGCCGAACAGACCGCCCTGCTCGCCGAGATGGACCGCGCCCAGGCCGTGACGTCGGAACGCGCCCGTATGGCACGGGAGTTGCACGACATGGTGGCCAACCATCTCTCCGCCATCGCCATCCACTCCACGGCCGCGCTCTCCCTCGACGACCCGAAGACCTCCCAGGAGGCGCTCTCGGTCATCCGCGAGAACAGCGTCGCGGGGCTCGCCGAGATGCGCCGGCTCATCGGCATCCTGCGCGACGCCGGCGGCGACACCGAGCCGGTCGCCGCACCCACGCTGGACGGCCTCGACGCGCTGGTCCAGGGCGCCCGCGTCAACGGCCTCGACGTCCACCTCGACGCGGAGCGGTGCGGCGTCCCCGCCCCGGTCGAGCTCGCCGCCTACCGCATCGTCCAGGAAGCCCTGACCAACGCCCTCAAACACGCCTCCCCCGGCCAGGTCACGGTCGTGCTCGCCCAGCGGGACGGCTCCCTCACCGTCGACGTGACCAGCCCCTTCGGTGACCGCGACGGGCCGCGCGCCCCCGGCTCCGGCGCCGGGCTCGTCGGGATGCGGGAGCGGGTCGAGCTGCTGGGCGGCGCTTTCGAGGCCGGTCCCGTCGACGATCCGGCCTCGACGGACGGCAAGATCTGGGTCGTACGCGCCACGCTTCCCGTGACCGAAGGAGACCGAGAATGATCCGCGTCCTGGTCGCCGAGGACCAGTCCGCCGTCCGCGCCGGGCTGGTCCTCATCCTGCGCAGCGCGCCCGACATCGAGGTGGTCGGCGAGGCGGCGGACGGCGAGCAGGCGGTGGCCCTGGCCCGTGAGCTGCGGCCCGACCTGGTACTGATGGACGTGCAGATGCCGCGCCTCGACGGGGTGTCGGCGACCCGGCAGGTGGTCGCCGACGGACTGGCCGACGTGCTGGTGCTGACCACCTTCGACCTCGACGAGTACGTGTTCGGGGCGCTGCGCGCCGGGGCGTCCGGGTTCCTGCTCAAGAACACCGAGGCCAGGGACCTGCTGGCGGCCGTCCGCACGGTCGCGCGCGGCGAGGGCCTGATCGCTCCGGCCGTCACCCGGCGTCTGATCGCCGAGTTCGCCGCGAAGCCCGTGCGGGAGCCGACGGCCGACCCGGCCGTCCTCGACGCCCTCACCCGGCGCGAGCGCGAGGTGCTGTCCTGCCTCGGCGAAGGGCTGTCCAACGCCGACATCGCGGTGCGGCTCGACATGGCCGAGGCGACCGTGAAGACCCACGTCAGTCGGCTGCTGGGGAAGCTGGAGCTGCGCAGCCGGGTGCAAGCGGCCGTGTTGGCGCAGGAGTTGGGGATCTAGGGGTTCGGGGCACGGCCGTATACGAGAGTGGTCCAGACCTATTGACCCGTGGTCCAGACCTTTCTATTCTCGCGGCACCGTGGGCGTGAAGGCTCAGTCACGCCCCCAACTCCCCGAGGAGGCGCAGCATGCGCTTCAGACACAGAGCGGTGGCGGGGTTCGCGACCCTGCTGCTGCCGCTGGCCGGTCTGGTCGGCCTCGCGAGCCCGGCCGAGGCCGCGACGTCAGCCACCGCCACCTACGCCAAGACCCAGGACTGGGGCTCCGGCTTCGAGGGCAAGTGGACGGTGAAGAACACCGGCACCACCTCCCTCAGCTCCTGGACCGTCGAGTGGGACTTCCCCTCCGGCACCTCCGTCACCTCCGCCTGGGACGCCGACGTCACCTCGTCCGGCACCCACTGGACCGCCAGGAACAAGTCCTGGAACGGCACCCTCGCCCCCGGCGCCTCCGTCTCCTTCGGCTTCAACGGCGCCGGCTCCGGCTCCCCCGCCAACTGCAAGCTGAACGGCGGCAGCTGCGACGGCGGCACCACGGAACCCGGCGACAGCGCGCCAAGCGCCCCCGGAACGCCGAGCGCCTCGGACATCACCAACACCTCGGTGAAGCTGAGCTGGTCCGCCGCCACCGACGACAAGGGCATCAAGAACTACGACGTCCTGCGCGACGGCGCCAAGGTCGCGACGGTGACGACCACGTCGTACTCGGACACCGGCCTGACCGCCGGTACCGACTACTCCTACACCGTCCAGGCCCGCGACACCGCCGACCAGACCGGCCCGGTCAGCGGCGCCCGCGCGGTCCGCACCACCGGCGGCACCACCGACCCGCCGCCCACGGGCGACAAGGTCAAGCTCGGCTACTTCACCGAGTGGGGCGTCTACGGCCGCAACTACCACGTCAAGAACCTGGTGACCTCGGGCTCCGCCTCGAAGATCACCCACATCAACTACGCGTTCGGCAACGTCAAGAACGGTCAGTGCACCGTCGACGACACCTACGCCGCCTACGACAAGGCCTACACCGCCGACCAGTCCGTCAGCGGCACCGCCGACACCTGGGACCAGCCGCTGCGCGGCAACTTCAACCAGCTGCGCCAGCTGAAGGCCAAGTACCCGCACATCAAGGTGCTGTACTCCTTCGGCGGCTGGACCTACTCCGGCGGCTTCGGCCAGGCCGCCGCCAACGCGGCCGCGTTCGCCAAGTCCTGCAAGGCCGTGGTCGAGGACCCGCGCTGGGCCGACGTCTTCGACGGCATCGACATCGACTGGGAGTACCCCAACGCCTGCGGCCTGACCTGCGACACGAGCGGCCCCGCGGCCTTCAAGAACCTGATGTCGGCACTGCGCACCGAGTTCGGCCCGAACTACCTGGTCACCGCGGCCATCACCGCCGACGGCTCCTCCGGCGGCAAGATCGACGCGGCCGACTACGGCGGCGCCGCCCAGTACCTCGACTGGTACAACGTGATGACGTACGACTACTTCGGCGCCTTCGACGCGGACGGTCCGACCGCCCCGCACTCGCCGCTCACCTCGTACGCCGGGATCCCCCAGGCGGGCTTCAACTCCGCCGACGCCATCGCCAAGCTCAAGTCCAAGGGCGTCCCGTCCAAGAAGCTGCTGCTCGGCATCGGCTTCTACGGCCGCGGCTGGACCGGCGTCACCCAGGCCGCCCCCGGCGGCTCGGCGACCGGCGCGGCTCCCGGCACCTACGAGGCAGGCATCGAGGACTACAAGGTCCTGAAGAACTCCTGCCCGGCCAACGGCACGATCGCCGGCACGGCGTACGCCTACTGCGGCAACAACTGGTGGTCCTACGACACCCCGTCGACCATCGCCGGCAAGATGACCTGGGCCAAGAACCAGGGCCTCGGCGGCGCGTTCTTCTGGGAGTTCAGCGGCGACACCGCGGGCGGTGAACTGGTCACCGCCATCAACAACGGCCTCAACTGACAGGCTGACCAACTAGGCGACATTGACGCGCTGACCGGGCGGGGCTGCTTCGAGCCACGCGAGGAAACCGGTCAGCGCGTCTTCGCTCATGGCGAGTTCGAGGCGCGTGCCCCGGTGCAGACAGGTGAGGATCACGGCGTCGGAGAGCAGCGCCAGTTCCTCCTCGCCGTCCGGTACGCGGCGGCCGGCCACCTCGATGGCGGAGCGCTCCAGGATGCGGCGCGGGCGGTAGGCGTAGGAGAAGACGCGGTACCACTCGATGCGGTCGCCGTTGTAGCGCGCGACGCCGTAACTCCAGCCTTTGCCGTTGGTGTCGGGTTTCTCCGGGACGTCCCAGCGCAGGGAACAGTCGAAGGTGCCGCCCGAGCGCTGGATGAGTCTGCGGCGCAGGCCGAAGACGAACAACCCCAGCACCACGAGGGCGACGACGATTCCGCACACAGTCAGAGCGAGGACCATCGACACCGACCTCCTCGTCTCCTAGGTAACGGAACGGAAAAAACTTCCATATCTGCCTCAGCCGCGACCGGCACCGGATTGCTCCGGTCCCAGCCGCGGCTGAGTGACGTCATCGCGTGCGCTCCCCCAGAGCCTAAAGGGCTCGGGAGGTGACCTGGGGGGTCAGCGCGCCGTCGCCGCCCGCAGGCGGACCTCCGCGCGGCGCTCGGCGGACGCGTCGTCGTCCCCCTTCGCGCGCTCGAGTGCCCGCTCCGCGCGCTGGACATCGATCTCGTCCGACAACTCGGCGATCTCGGCCAGCAGCGACAGCTTGTCGTCCGCGAAGGAGATGAAACCGCCGTGCACCGCGGCGATGACGGTTCCACCTTCACTCGTACGGATGGTCACCGGGCCCGACTCCAGCACACCGAGCAGCGGCTGGTGACCGGGCATGACGCCGATGTCGCCGGACGTGGTGCGCGCGACGACCAGGGTGGCCTGGCCGGACCAGACCTCACGGTCGGCCGCGACCAACGCGACGTGCAGCTCAGCAGCCAAGGTGGCTCCTCGGGTCACCACCCGGCGGTTCTGCCGGGTGTTGGTTACAAGTCTAGTAGGCGTGAGTGAGGGGGCGGGACGTGCCCCGCCCCCTCACCAAGAGCTCAATGGCTCACGAAGACCGGTGCGTCAGGAGACGCCCAGCTCCTTCGCGTTCTTCTTGAGGTCCTCGAGACCACCGCACATGAAGAACGCCTGCTCCGGGAAGTGGTCGAACTCACCGTCGCAGATCGCGTTGAACGCGGTGATCGACTCGTCCAGCGGCACGTCCGAGCCGTCCACACCGGTGAACTGCTTGGCGACGTGCGTGTTCTGGGACAGGAAGCGCTCGACGCGGCGGGCACGCTGGACGACCAGCTTGTCCTCCTCGCTGAGCTCGTCGATACCGAGGATCGCGATGATGTCCTGGAGGTCCTTGTACTTCTGGAGGATCCCCTTGACGCGCATGGCGGTGTTGTAGTGGTCCTGCGCGATGTAGCGCGGGTCCAGGATCCGGGACGTGGAGTCCAGGGGGTCCACGGCCGGGTAGATGCCCTTCTCGGAGATCGGACGGGACAGAACCGTCGTCGCGTCGAGGTGGGCGAAGGTGGTGGCCGGGGCCGGGTCGGTCAGGTCGTCCGCGGGGACGTAGATCGCCTGCATCGAGGTGATCGAGTGACCACGGGTCGAGGTGATGCGCTCCTGGAGGAGACCCATCTCGTCGGCCAGGTTCGGCTGGTAGCCCACCGCGGAGGGCATACGGCCGAGCAGGGTCGACACCTCGGAACCGGCCTGCGTGAAGCGGAAGATGTTGTCGATGAAGAACAGCACGTCCTGCTTCTGCACATCGCGGAAGTACTCCGCCATGGTCAGACCGGCGAGGGCCACGCGCAGACGGGTGCCCGGGGGCTCGTCCATCTGACCGAAGACCAGCGCGGTCTTGTCGATGACGCCCGACTCGCTCATCTCGTCGATGAGGTCGTTGCCCTCACGGGTGCGCTCACCGACACCGGCGAACACCGACACACCGTCGTGGTTGTTGGCGACGCGGTAGATCATCTCCTGGATGAGCACCGTCTTGCCGACGCCGGCACCACCGAACAGACCGATCTTTCCACCCTTGACGTACGGGGTGAGAAGGTCGATGACCTTGACGCCGGTCTCGAACATCTCGGTCTTCGACTCGAGCTCGTCGAAGTTCGGGGCCTTGCGGTGGATGGACCAGCGCTCGCCCTCGTACTGCTCGTCGACGTTCAGCACCTCACCGAGGGTGTTGAACACCTTGCCCTTGGTGAAGTCGCCGACCGGGACGGTGATGCCGTCGCCGGTGTCGGTGACCGGGGCCTGGCGGACCAGACCGTCGGTGGGCTGCATGGAGATGGTGCGGACCAGGCCGTCACCCAGGTGCTGGGCGACCTCCAGGGTCAGGATCTTCTTCTCGCCCGCGTTCGCCGGGTCGGCGACCTCGACGTGGAGGGCGTTGTAGATCTCCGGCATCGCGTCGACGGGGAACTCCACGTCGACGACCGGGCCGATGACCCGGGCGACGCGGCCCGTAGCCGTCGCGGTCTCAACAGTGGTGGTCATTAGCGGTCACTCCCCGCGGTCGCGTCGGCCAGGGCGCTCGCGCCACCGACGATCTCGCTGATTTCCTGGGTGATTTCGGCCTGGCGGGCCGCGTTGGCAAGACGGGAGAGCGTGTTGATCAGCTCGCCCGCGTTGTCGGTGGCCGACTTCATCGCGCGCCGCGTGGCGGCGTGCTTGGAGGCGGCCGACTGGAGCAGCGCGTTGTAGATGCGGCTCTCCACATAGCGCGGCAGCAGGGCGTCGAGGACGTCCTCCGCCGAGGGCTCGAAGTCGTACAGCGGAAGGATCTCGCCCTTGGGGGCTGCTTCCTTCGCGACCTCTTCGAGGCTGAGCGGCAGGAGCTGGGCGTCCAGCGCCTGCTGCGTCATCATCGAGACGAACTCGGTGTAGACGATGTGGAGCTCGTCCACGCCGCCCTCAGCCGTCTCCTTCTCGATGGCCTCGATCAGCGGCGCCGCGACCTTCTTGGCGTCCGCGTACGTGGGCTCGTCGGTGAAGCCGCTCCACGACTCCGCGATCTTGCGCTCGCGGAAGTTGTAGTGCGCCACACCACGGCGGCCGACGATGTAGACGTCGACCTCCTTGCCCTCGCGCTCGAGACGCGCGGTCAGCTGCTCCGCCGCCTTGATGGCGTTGGAGTTGAAGGCGCCGGCAAGGCCACGGTCGCTCGTGAGGAGCAGCACCGCGGACCGCGTGACCGTCTCGGCCTGCGTGGTCAGCGGGTGCTTGGTGTTCGAGCCGGTGCCGACCGCCGTGACCGCGCGGGTGAGCTCGGTCGCGTACGGCGTGGAGGCCGCCACCTTGCGCTGCGCCTTGACGACGCGCGAGGCGGCGATCATCTCCATCGCCTTCGTGATCTTCTTGGTCGCGGTGACGGATCGGATGCGACGCTTGTAGACCCGGAGCTGGGCTCCCATGAGTCAGGTCCCTTCCTTACGTCACTTGGAGGCGCTGGTCGCCTTCGGGCCGGCCTCTTCGCCGAGCAGCTTGCCGTCCGCGGTCTCGAACTGCTTCTTGAACTCCGCGATGGCGTCGGCGACGGCGGTGAGCGTGTCGTCCGACATCTTGCCGCCCTCCTTGATGGAGGTCATGAGGCCCTGCTCCTTGCGGTGCAGGTACTCCAGCAGCTCCTTCTCGAAGCGGCGGATGTCGGCGACCGGCACGTCGTCCATCTTGCCGGTGGTGCCGGCCCAGACGGAGACGACCTGGTCCTCGGTGGACATCGGCTCGTACTGCGCCTGCTTCAGCAGCTCGACCATGCGCTGACCGCGCTCCAGCTGCGCCTTCGACGCGGCGTCGAGGTCGGAACCGAAGGCGGCGAACGCCTCCAGCTCACGGAACTGGGCGAGGTCCACGCGCAGACGGCCGGAGACCTGCTTCATCGCCTTGTGCTGCGCGGAACCACCGACTCGGGAGACGGAGATACCGACGTTCAGCGCGGGGCGCTGACCGGCGTTGAAGAGGTCCGACTCCAGGAAGCACTGGCCGTCGGTGATGGAGATGACGTTGGTCGGGATGAACGCCGAGACGTCGTTGGCCTTGGTCTCGACGATCGGCAGACCGGTCATCGAGCCGGCGCCCATGTCGTCGGAGAGCTTGGCGCAGCGCTCCAGCAGACGGGAGTGCAGGTAGAAGACGTCACCCGGGTAGGCCTCACGGCCCGGCGGGCGGCGCAGCAGCAGGGACACGGCGCGGTAGGCGTCGGCCTGCTTCGAGAGGTCGTCGAAGATGATGAGGACGTGCTTGCCCTCGTACATCCACTGCTGACCGATGGCCGAGCCGGTGTACGGCGCCAGGTACTTGAAGCCGGCCGGGTCGGACGCCGGGGCGGCGACGATGGTCGTGTACTCCAGCGCGCCGTTCTCCTCCAGCGCGCGGCGGACCGACGCGATCGTCGAGCCCTTCTGGCCGATGGCGACGTAGATGCAGCGGACCTGCTTGTTCGGGTCGCCGGTGCGCCAGTTGTCACGCTGGTTGATGATCGTGTCGACGGCCAGGGCGGTCTTGCCGGTCTGACGGTCACCGATGATCAGCTGACGCTGGCCACGGCCGATCGGGGTCATCGCGTCGACGGCCTTGTAGCCGGTCTCCATCGGCTCGTGCACCGACTTGCGCTGCATGACCGTGGGGGCCTGCAACTCAAGGGCACGGCGGCCGGACGTCTCGATCTCGCCGAGGCCGTCGATCGGGTTGCCGAGCGGGTCGACGACGCGGCCGAGGTAGCCCTCGCCGACGGCCACGGAGAGGACCTCACCGGTACGGGAGACCGGCTGACCCTCCTCGATGCCGCTGAACTCACCGAGGACGATGGCACCGATCTCGCGCTCCTCGAGGTTGAGGGCGAGGCCGAGGGTGCCGTCCTCGAACTTCAGCAGTTCGTTGGCCATGGCCGAGGGCAGGCCCTCGACCTTCGCGATGCCGTCGCCGGCAAGGGTGACCGTACCGACCTCCTCGCGCGAGGCCGCGTCCGGCTTGTACGACTGGACGAAGTTCTCCAGCGCGTCCCGGATCTCCTCCGGCCGGATCGTGAGCTCCGCCATCTGGGTTCCCTGCTCTCCTTGTTGGGCCCGAAGTTTCACTTTGGGGGTCTGGGGGCGACCCCCAGGATTCTTCTGCACGGCCCAACCAGGGCCGTCGTAAGTATTACTGCCTATTGAGTTGCTGTTCAGCTCGCCAGGCGGCGGCCGGCGGCCTCGATGCGGTCCGCGAGGGAGCCGTTGATGACCTCGTCACCGACCTGCACCCGGATTCCGCCGACGACCTCGGGGTCCACGTCGAGGTTGAGGTGCATCGGGCGGCCGTAGAGCTTCGCGAGGGCGGCGCCCAGGCGCTGCTTCTGCCGGTCGCTCAGCGGTACCGCCGAGGTGACCACGGCCACCATGCGGTCCCGGCGGTCGGCGGCGAGCTTGGACAGGGACTCCAGTCCCGACTCCAGGCTACGTCCACGCGGCGCGGTCACAAGACGCGTGACCAGACGCTCGGTGGTCGCCTTGGCCCGGCCGCCGAGCAGGCTGCGCAGCAGCTCGCCCTTGGCCGTCCCGGTGGCCGCGCGGTTGGTCAGCGCGGCCCGCAGCTCGGTGCTCGAGGAGACGATCCGGCCGAACCGGAACAGCTCGTCCTCGACCTCGTCGAGCGTGCCCGCCTTCTGCGCGGCGGTGAGGTCGGCGGTGTTCGCCAGCTCCTCCAGCGCGTCCACCAGGTCGCGGGACTGCGACCAGCGGGAGCGCACCATGCCGGCCAGCAGATCGGCGGTCTCGCCGCCGACCTGACCGCCGAGCAGGCGCTGGGCCAGCTCGGCCTTGGCCTCGCCGGCCTGCGCCGGGTCGGTGAGGACCCGACGCAGCGACACCTCGCGGTCGAGCAGCGCGGTGACGGCGGCCAGCTCGTCGGCGAGCTTGGCCGCGTCGACGGACGTGGAGTCCGTCAGCGCGTCGAGACGCTCACGTGCGGCTGCCAGGGCCTCGCGGCTCGCTCCGTTCATCGCGCGGCCTCGGCCTTCTCCTCGAGGTCCTCGAGGAAGCGGTCGATGACGCGGCTCTGCCGGGCGTGGTCCTCGAGGGACTCACCGACGAGCTTGCCGGCCAGGTCGGTGGCGAGCTTGCCGACGTCCTGGCGCAGCGCGGACGCGGCGGCCTTGCGGTCGGCCTCGATCTGGGCGTGCCCGGCGGCGACGATCTCCTCGCGCTGCCGCTGGCCTTCCGCGCGCATCTCGGCGATGAGCGTGGCGCCCTGCTCCTGCGCCTCCTGACGCAGACGCGCGGCCTCGTGCCGGGCCTCGGCGAGCTGAGCCTTGTACTGCTCGAGCACGCTCTGGGCCTCGGTCTGGGCGGCCTCGGCCTTCTCGATACCGCCCTCGATGGCCTCGCGGCGCTCTTCCAGAACCTTGTTGATGTTCGGGAGGAGCTTCTTGGCGAGGAAGCCGAAGACGATGACGAAGGCCAGGAGACCGATGACAAGCTCAGGGATCGGCGGAACGAGGGGGTTCTCCCCGCCCTCGCTCGCCGCGATGAGCAGCTGGCTCATGTGAGTGCCTTTCGTCTAGTCGGCTGGACTGGATTCGCTGATCAGTAGCCGTAGACGAACGGCATGACCAGACCGATCAGGGCGAGCGCCTCACAGAAGGCGAAGCCGAGGATCTGGTTGGCACGGATCAGGCCGGCGGCCTCGGGCTGACGGGCCAGGGCCTGGGTGCCGTTACCGAAGATGATGCCGACGCCAACGCCCGGGCCGATCGCGGCGAGGCCGTAACCGATGGAGCCGAGGGAGCCTTCGACAGCAGCAAGGGTCGTCGCAGACATGCCAGTTCTTCCTTTTCTTTACGGACCGGTGGGGGTTGGCCACCGGACGATCTGTGGAGGTGTGAGGGCGGTGGCTCAGTGGTGCTCGGCGAGGGCGCCCTGGATGTAGGTGCACGTCAGCAGGACGAACACGTAGGCCTGAAGTGCCTGGATGAACAGCTCGAAGGCGGTCATCACAATGACCATCACGAACGAGACACCCGCGTAGGCGATGCCGAAGCCGTTCAGCATGTACCAGCTGGCGATGGTGAAGAGCAGCAGCAGGGTGTGGCCCGCGAACATGTTCGCGAAGAGTCGCACCGCGTGCGTGAACGGCCGGATCAGCAGGTTGGAGAAGAGCTCGATCAGCATGGCCAGCGGAAGCACCGCGCCGAGCGACTTGTCGTAGCCGGTGACGTTCTTCCAGAAGCCGACGAAGCCGTGCCGCTTGAAGGTCAGGGACACCCACAGGATGTAGACGATCAGCGCCAGGACCAGCGGGTACGAGATGATCGAGGTGACCGGGAACTGGGCGATCGGAATGATCGACCACAGGTTCAGCATCCAGACGAAGAAGAAGAGCGAGACGACGAGCGGTACGTACTTCTCGCCTTCCTTCTTGCCGATGGTCTCGTAGACGACACCGCGGCGGATGAAGTCGTAGCCGGCCTCGGCGACCATCTGGAGCTTGCCCGGCACGACCTGCGGCCTGCGGAAGGCGGCCCAGAAGAAGCCCACGATGATGATGGAACCGAGCAGCGCCAGCAGCATCGTCTTGTTGAAGTACACGTTGCTGTCGCCGTCACCCCACAGGGGCTGGAACATGAACGAGTGCAGGCCCGGGGACACATCGGCGAAGCCACACCCGTCGAAGATGTGGCAGTTGGTGTCGAAGGCGAGCACCTGCGTCGGGTCAGCACTCACCGCGGGCTCCTTCAGCGTGGCGCATAGGTACGGCAACCTCGTTGTGTCGGCGCGGCGCGCAGCCGCGGTTCGGCACGGGACTGGTGTTACGGATGTGGGGGCGGCTGGGGGGCATCTCGCCTCGCGATTGAGCAGGCGTCAGCTCAGATGCCCGCGCCCGCGATGCCGCAGTTGGCACCGGACGATAGCAGGACTTCTCAAGCGCCTTTATCCCGCCCCTACCTCTCACGACGAGTGCCCCGTCTTTTCGGGCTTGTCACCCTTCGAGGGAGTGCCCGAATCGGGTTCAACGTAGAGGATCTTGGCCTTCATGTGGGCGCGCGTCTGCATGGCGATCCACACGAGAGTGCCGGCGAGCAAGGTGAACGCGAAGGCCCGCGGGTGGAACAGCGTCGTGTTCTTGAAGGCGGCCATGAAGATGAACAGCAGCAGGATCTGTGCCGCGTACAACATCAGGCCCATCGCCTGGAACAGGTGCGGAAGCGATTTGGCAGTGCGTTGCAGAACGATGAGGCCGAGTCCCATGAAGAGGATCACGACCACCGTCGCGACGACAGCCCCGATCGCCCCCTTGCCACCGGCGACCACACCACTGACGACGGCTGCGACAGCGCCGACGGCGGCTGTGGGCACAGCGGCCTGGAGCAGGATCCGGGCGTCATTGGACGGCATGGCGGCAACTCCGCTTTCACGGTGGGGGCAGGGTGTCGTCATGGACGAGCGTAGTCCCGGGTTGAGAGAGAACCTCACGCCGGTGGACCGTCGCACTGCGGTCCTTCGGCTCTATCCGGGGGTTCTCGTGAACCGTATCACAAACTATTTGATGAGGTCTTTACCTGAGGCGTGTGCTCGGTGTCACACATGAGAGTGACGCTGCGCGTCTGTGCAGAAACGGCGCCCACTTGTCTGATATTGGGGCGCTTCGTTCCCCCATGAGTTGGCAATGCTCTAGTCAGATTCTTACCTTGGCCACGGTCTTACCTTGACCGCCGTCGCCGCCCCCGTGGGCGGCCGTCAGCGCGACGTTCCGGCTTTCCGTCGGTCCAGGAAGCGCGAACGGGCGCCGATGGCGGTCGCGCCGTTGACCCCGGCCACGCCGGCGGCGACCGGAGTGCGCGGTTCCTCCGCGGACAGGGGCTCGTCGGCCGGGAGCTCGGCGGCAGCGGTCTGCGGTGTGGTGGCCGCGGGCTCCGCGACCGCCCCGTGCCGCCGGTACCGCGGCGGCACGAACGCCTCCGCCCAGCGCGGGGTGCGCGGGGTGAAGCGCGGGAGCAGGAGCAGGAGCAGGCCGATGGCGCTGAGGAAGACGACGCCGAGCACGATCCACATGGACGCCGAGTTCACGGAGTAGGCGAGGGCGCCGAAGGCGATCAGTGCCGACCAGAAATACATGATCAGCACCGCGCGGCTGTGGGAGTGGCCGATCTCCAGGAGGCGGTGGTGCAGATGGCCACGGTCGGCGGCGAACGGCGACTGGCCGCGCCAGGTACGCCGGACGATCGCCAGCACCAGGTCGGCGGCCGGGATCGCGATGATCGTCAGCGGCAGCAGCAGCGGGATGTAGACGGGCACCGTCTGGTGCACGGCCTCCTTCTCGGAGCCGGCGAACAGCTTCAGCGCGTCCGGGTCGACCTGTCCCGTGATGGAAATCGCGCCCGCGGCCAGCACCAGGCCGATCAGCATCGAGCCGGAGTCGCCCATGAAGATGCGCGCCGGGTGCATGTTGTGCGGCAGGAAGCCCAGGCACATGCCCATCAGGATCGCCGAGAAGAGCGTGGCGGGGGCGGCGGCCTCGATGCCGTACGACACCCAGACACGGTAGGCGTAGAGGAAGAACGCGGCCGACGCGATGCAGACCATGCCCGCCGCGAGGCCGTCCAGGCCGTCGACGAAGTTGACCGCGTTGATGGTGATGACGACCAGGGCGACGGTCAGCAGGGTGCCCTGCCACTGGGTCAGGGCGACCGAGCCGAAGCCGGGGATGGGCAGCCACAGGATCGTCAGACCCTGCATGACCATGACGCCGGCGGCGATCATCTGGCCGCCCAGCTTGATCAGGGCGTCGATCTCGAACTTGTCGTCCAGGACGCCGATCAGCCAGATCAGCGCCGCTCCGGAGAGCAGGGCCCGCGGTTCGTTGGACTTCTCGAAGACCGCGCTGAGGTTCGTGAGGTGGTCGGCGACCAGCAGGCCGGCGCACAGGCCGAAGAACATCGCGATCCCGCCGAGCCGCGGAGTGGGTTCCCGGTGCACGTCACGTGCCCGGATCTCCGGCATCGCTCCGGCCACGATCGCGAACTTCCGTACCGGCCCTGTCAGCAGATACGTCACCGCGGCCGTGATGCAGAGCGTCAGCAGGTATTCACGCACGGGCTTCCCCACAGGTCTCGCTGGCCATCTCAGCCCCACACCCTAGCGACGTACTCATGGCCGACGCATATGTGTAGGGACTTCCGGGTAGCGACGATGGTTGCACGTGTGGCTGTGCACGCAGGTGCGTCTACCCCCGCTCAGCCGGGATACGGCGGAAATCTACCGGTCAGCTCCCGCACTTCTTCACGGGCCTTCTGGCTCTCCGTCTCCCCGCGCAGCACGCCCGCCAGCAGCGCGGCGAGCCACGCCATCTCCTCCTCCCCCATGCCCTGGGTGGTCACGGCCGCCGTGCCCAGGCGCAGGCCGCGAGCGTCGCCGTGCGGCAGCGCGCAGCAGTCCAGCACGATGCCGGCGGCGGCGAGCCGGCCGCGGGCGTCACGGCCGTCGACGCCGAGAGGCGCCGGGTCGGCGGTGATGAGGTGGGTGTCGGTGCCGCCCGTGGTGACGACGAGCCCCTCCGCGGCCAGCCCCGCCGCCAGCATCCGCGCGTTGGCGACGACCTGATGGGCGTACGCGGCGAAGGCCGGGGTTGCCGCCTCGCCGAACGCGACGGCCTTGGCGGCGATGGTGTGCATCTGGGCGCCGCCCTGGGTGAACGGGAAGACCGCGCGGTCGATCCGCTCGGCGAGGTCGGCGCCGCACAGGATCATCCCGCCGCGCGGTCCGCGCAGCACCTTGTGCGTGGTGGCGCAGACGACGTCGGCGTACGGCACCGGACTCGGCGCCGCTCCCCCGGCGACCAGCCCCATCGGGTGGGCGGCGTCGGCGATGAGATACGCGCCCACCTCGTCGGCGACGTCACGGAAGAAGGCGTAGTCGATGTGGCGGGGGTAGGCGATGGAGCCGCACACGATCGCCTTGGGCCGGTGGCTGCGGGCGAGCGTGCGCACCTGGTCGTGGTCGACGAGCCCGGTCTCGGCGTCCACGCCGTACCCGACGAAGTCGAACCAGCGCCCGGAGAAGTTGGCGGGCGAGCCGTGCGTGAGGTGTCCGCCGTACGGCAGTCCGAGGGCGAGGACGGTGTCGCCGGGGCGCAGCAGGGCGGCGTACGCGGCAAGCACCGCCGACGACCCGGAGTGCGACTGCACATTGGCGTGCTCGGCCCCGAACAACGCCATCGCCCGCTCCACGGCGAGCCGCTCGGCGACGTCGACCATCTCGCATCCGCCGTGGTACCGGGCCCCCGGATACCCCTCCGCGTACTTGTTGGCCAGCGGCGACCCGAGCGCCGCCAGCACGGCCGGAGAGGTGAAGTTCTCGGCCGCGACGAGCTGAAGCGTCGTCGACTGCCGATCGAGCTCCCCGAGCAGGATGTCGGCGAGCTGAGGGTCCTGACGGCGCAGGACATCGGCCTCGAGGGTATGGGTGACCGACATGGTGGGCTCCGGGCGTGCGTCGACGATGACGTACGTCCAATGTAGGCCGGGGACGTCGGGGCTGCCCGGCGTTGTCACGCCTTCGCGGGCACCCGCGTCCACTTCACGCCCGCGCGGGAACCCCCGTCAACGCCGTCACCACCGGATCCAGCGCCTCGTGTATCTCGTCCCCCACCGACCGGAAGAACGTGAGCGGTGCCCCGTACGGGTCGTAGACCTCGTCCGCCTCCACCGTCGGCGCCAGCAGCCACCCGCGTAGAGCGGCGGCCGCACGGACCAGGGCGCGTGCGCGGAAGACGACACCGTCCTCCAGGGGAGGCAGGGTCGCCGGGTCTATGGCCTTCACCAGGCGGGTGAACTCCTTGAGGGTGAAGGTGCGCAGGCCTGCCGAGTGGCCCATGGAGATGACCTGGGCGCGGTGGTCGCGGGTGGCGGTCAGGACCAGGTCGGCCCGAATGACGTGTTCGTCGAGGAGCTCGCGGCCGACGAAGCCGGAGGCGTCCGCGCCGAAGTCGGCGAGGACCGTCTCCGCGTTCGACTCCATGGGCGCGCCCTCGTGGCCCCAGGTGCCCGCGCTCTCCACGATCAGCCCGCCGCCGAGCACACCGAGGCGCTGCGCCACGAAATGACGGGTCAGCCGCTCGGTGATCGGCGAGCGGCACACGTTTCCGGTGCTGACGTGGAGGATGCGGAAGCTGTCGCGCGGCAGTCCCACGAAGGTCGTCGTGATCTCCGCCGCGCTTTCCCCGTTGCCTATGCCACGCCCCACATCAGGGGCTGTCAATTGGCCACCTCGAGGTCGGGTACGACCTTCCGCAGCTCGTCCGCGGAGATCGCGCCCGCGCGCAGCAGCAGGGGCACCTCGCGCGTGACGTCGACGATCGACGACGGGACGTTGCCGGGGGTCGGGCCGCCGTCGAGGTAGACGGAGACCGAGTCGCCGAGCATCTCCTGCGCGGCATCGCAGTCCTCGGGCGCGGGGTGGCCCGTCAGGTTCGCCGAGGACACGGCCATCGGGCCGACCTCGGTCAGCAGCTCGATGGCGACGGGGTGCAGAGGCATCCGCACCGCGACCGTGCCCCGGGTGTCGCCCAGGTCCCACTGCAGCGACGGCTGGTGCTTGGCGACCAGCGTCAGGGCGCCCGGCCAGAACGCGTCGACCAGCTCCCAGGCCAGCTCGGAGAAGTCGGTGACGAGACCGTGGAGCGTGTTCGGGGACCCGATCAGCACAGGGGTGGGCATGTTGCGGCCCCGTCCCTTGGCCTCCAGCAGGTCGCCGACGGCCTCCTTGGTGAAGGCGTCGGCGCCGATGCCGTACACCGTGTCGGTCGGGAGGACCACGAGCTCGCCACGGCGGACGGCGGACGCGGCCTCACGCAGACCCGTCGTGCGGTCGGTCGCGTCGTTGGTGTCGTATCGCCGTGCCATATCTAGCGGGCCTCCTCGTACACGAAGTACACGTACTGCGGGATCGAAGTCGGGGCGGTGGTCACGGCAATGCCTTGCGGGCCGTCGCGAACCGGGGGCGGTTGTTGAGGTCCGGGTGGTCGGCCGCGTCGGCCCACCCCCGCTCCTCGGTGAAGATCCACGGCACCTGGCCGCCCTGGGTGTCGGCGTGCTCGATGACGACGACGCCGCCCGGGCGCAGGAGCCGGTGTGCGGTCCGTTCCAGACCGCGGATGAGGTCGAGGCCGTCCTCGCCTGAGAACAGGGCGAGTTCGGGATCGTAGTCCCGCGCCTCGGGAGCGACGTACTCCCACTCGGTGAGCGGGATGTACGGCGGGTTGGAGATGACCAGGTCGACCTGGCCGTCGAGGTCGGGGAAGGCGTCGAGGGCGTTGCCCTGCCGCAGGTCGACCCTGGACCCTTCGACGTTCTTGCGGGTCCAGTGCAGCGCGTCCTCGGACAGCTCCACGGCGTGCACGCGCGAGCGCGGCACCTCCTGGGCGAGGGCGAGCGCGATGGCGCCGGAGCCGGTGCACAGGTCGACGATGCAGGGCTCGACGACGTCCATCGCGCGCACGGCGTCTATGGCCCAGCCGACCACCGACTCCGTCTCGGGGCGGGGCACGAACACCCCGGGCCCGACTTGGAGTTCGAGATAGCGGAAGTAGGCCCGTCCGGTGATGTGCTGGAGCGGCTCGCGCTGCTCACGCCGGGCGATGACCTCCCAGTAGCGGGCGTCGAAGTCCGAGTCCTTCACTGAGTGCAGCTCGCCCCGCTTCACACCGTGCACGAACGCGGCGAGCTCCTCCGCGTCGGTGCGCGGCGAGGGCACGCCGGCGTCCGCCAGCCGCTGGGTGGCCTGTGCCACCTCCGCGAGCAGCACGCTGCGAGGGCTTGGGGTCCGCCCCCCGATGAATTGCTGCACGCAAGTCCTCCGTGTCGTACTCGTACGTGCGTACGTCCGTCCCTACGCCCTACGCGGCCGCCAGCTTCGCCGCCGAGTCCGCGTCGACGCACGCCTGGATCACCGCGTCGAGGTCGCCGTCCAGGACCTGGTCCAGGTTGTACGCCTTGAAGCCGACGCGGTGGTCCGAGATGCGATTCTCCGGGAAGTTGTAGGTACGGATCTTCTCGGAGCGGTCGACGGTGCGGACCTGGCTGCGGCGGGCGTCGGCGGCTTCCTTCTCCGCCTCCTCCTGTGCCGCAGCGAGCAGCCTGGAGCGCAGGATACGCATCGCCTGCTCCTTGTTCTGCAGCTGGCTCTTCTCGTTCTGGCAGGAGGCGACGACTCCGGTGGGAATGTGCGTGATGCGCACCGCGGAGTCGGTGGTGTTGACGGACTGGCCACCCGGGCCGGACGACCGGTACACGTCGATGCGGAGGTCGTTCGGGTTGATCTCGACGTCGATCTCCTCGGCCTCGGGGGTCACGAGGACACCGGCCGCCGACGTGTGGATACGGCCCTGGGACTCGGTCGCCGGCACGCGCTGCACGCGGTGCACACCGCCCTCGTACTTCAGCCGGGCCCAGACGCCCTGCCCGGGCTCGGTGGCGCCCTGGCCGCCCTTGGTCTTCACTGCGACCTGGACGTCCTTGTAGCCGCCGAGCTCGGACTCGGTGGAGTCGATGATCTCGGTCTTCCAGCCGACGCGCTCGGCGTAGCGCAGGTACATCCGCAGCAGATCGCCGGCGAACAGGGCCGACTCGTCGCCACCGGCGCCGGCCTTGATCTCGAGGATGACGTCCTTGTCGTCGCTGGGGTCGCGCGGGACGAGCAACAGCCGCAGCTTCTCGGTCAGCTCCTCGCGCTGCTTGTCCAGCTCCTTGACCTCGGCGGCGAAGTCCGGGTCGTCGGCGGCGAATTCCTTCGCCGTCTCGATGTCGTCGCCGGTCTGCTTCCAGGAGCGGTACGTGGCGACGATCGGGGTGAGCTCGGCGTAGCGCTTGTTGAGCTTGCGCGCGTTGGCCTGGTCGGCGTGGACCGACGGGTCGGCGAGCTTCGTCTCCAGGTCGGCGTGCTCAGCGACCAGGTCCTCGACGGCCTCGAACATCTTGGGCTCCTGAACTGCGTAAGAAAGAAGGGGGAAGGCGGGCGACCAAAAACGCCGGTCCCGGCGCGCCTGCGAGGGGCGCGGCCGTGGACCGGCGAATTGGAGCTCGCTACTTCTTGGAGCCGGCAGCAGCCTTGCCGAAGCGGGCCTCGAAGCGGGCCACACGGCCACCGGTGTCGAGGATCTTCTGCTTGCCCGTGTAGAACGGGTGGCACTCGGAGCAGACCTCGGCGCGGATGGTGCCGCTGTCGATCGTGCTACGGGTGGTGAACGACGCGCCACAGGTGCAGCTGACCTGCGTCTCGACGTACTCGGGGTGGATGTCGCGCTTCAAGGTGTCTCCTAGTTTCGGGAGGGCGCCGGGTCGCATCCGCGGGGTGCGGGGGCGTGAACCGGAGCCGACGTACCAGTCTGCCAGGACTGGTGTCCATCAGCCAAAACCGGGGGTGCGCGTGGGGTATTCCCTGCGGGCCGGTGGGGGTTGATCGCGCCCACGCGGCGGAGCCGCAAATCGATACAGCCCCGCGCCCCTAGCCGGCGTTCACCACGCCGTTGGCACCGCCTGTGGCCGTGCCCTTCGTGGCCGACTTCGGGATCGCCTTGTCGTTCTTCAGGGCGTCCCACACCAGCTGGGACTTCGCTTTCGCCACCAGCACCCGGTTCGGGTCGGCCGGGTCGTACTGGACCGGCATCGTGACCATGGTCATGTTCTTGGAGCTGATGCCCTTCAGACCGCCGGCGAAGGACATCAGCTTGTTGACCGAGCCGAGGTCGGAGTCGGTGGTGACGGCCTTGGTGGCGGTGTTGGCGAGGTCGAGGAGCCTCTTCGGGTTGCTGAAGAGGTTGATGTCCTTGACCTGGTTGATCAGCGCCTTGATGAAGGCCTGCTGGAGCTGGATGCGGCCGAGGTCGGAGCCGTCGCCGACGCCGTGCCGGGTGCGGACCAGGCCCAGGGCCTGCTTGCCGGTGAGCTGGTGGGTGCCGGCCTTGAGGTTCAGGTGGCTGTCGGGGTCGTCGATGTTCTTGGTGGTGGTGACCTCGACACCGCCGAGCTCGTCGATGAGCTTCTGGAAGCCGGAGAAGTCGACCTCCAGGTAGTGGTCCATGCGGATGCCGGTGAGGGACTCGACCGTCTTCACGGTGCAGGCGGCGCCGCCCGTGGAGTACGCCTCGTTGAACATCACGCCGGACGCCGCGGAGTGTGTGTCGCCGTTGGTGTCGGTGCAGCGGGGGCGGTCGACGAGGGTGTCGCGCGGGATGGAGACCACGCTGGCCTTCTTGTGGCCCTCGTAGACGTGCACGATCATCGCGGTGTCCGAGCGGGCGCTGCCGTCGTCGGTGCCGCCGCCGAGCCGCTTGTTGCTGCCGGAGCGGGTGTCCGAGCCGAGGACCAGGATGTTCTCGGAGCCGTTGTCGACCTTCTCCGGCCGCTCGGTGCCGAGGGCCTGGTCGATGTCGACGCTCTTGAGGTTGCCGTTGAGTTTGAAGTACAGGTACCCGGCGCCGGTACCGCCCAGGATCACGATCCCGGCGGCCGTCCAGGCCATGATCAGCATGCCCTTGCGTTTGTCCCGGGGCTTGCGGCGACGGCCCTTGGCGCGGTGGCGCGGACCTGGGGTGCCGGTCTCGCCCGGTATGCCGGGCTCCGGCGTGCTCTCGGCGGACACTGTGCTCCTCGGTTCTCGTTCCGGTCGGTTACCCCCTGCTTTCAGGGACAGGCGTGGCCATTTGGCCCGTACCACACCATCGTCGCCCCGTCCGGTCAGACGGGGAAACTCGAAGAAGGGTTGCACAACGGACCGTGCCCACCGCCGGACAGCGAGGGGCACGGTCCGTAGTCGGCGCTCCCGGCCAGACCGGTCTCACCTGCGGTTTCAGCCGAAGACGCGGTACCGCTCGTGATCGGTGCCGACGGCCTTCGGTGTGCGGAAGATCTCGCTGTCAGCAACAAAAGGCCGCCCCCCGTCACACAGTGACGGGGGGCGGCCTCAACGCCTTGAGGGGCGCGGTTAGTCGCCGTTGCCAGGCGTCGGCGTCGTCTTCTGAATCTGCATCAGGAACTCGACGTTCGACTTGGTCTGCTTCATCTTGTCGAGCAGCAGCTCGATCGCCTGCTGCTGGTCCAGCGCGTGCAGCACCCGCCGCAGCTTCCAGACGACCGCCAGCTCCTCGTTGCCGAGCAGGATCTCTTCCTTACGGGTGCCGGACGCGTCCACGTCCACCGCCGGGAAGATGCGCTTGTCGGCGAGCTTGCGGTCGAGCTTGAGCTCCATGTTGCCGGTGCCCTTGAACTCCTCGAAGATCACCTCGTCCATGCGGGACCCGGTGTCGACAAGAGCCGTGGCCAGGATGGTGAGCGAGCCACCGTCCTCGATGTTGCGCGCCGCACCGAAGAACCGCTTCGGCGGGTACAGCGCGGTCGAGTCGACACCACCGGACAGGATGCGGCCGGAGGCGGGCGCGGCGAGGTTGTACGCACGGCCCAGACGCGTGATGGAGTCGAGCAGCACGACCACGTCGTGGCCCAGCTCCACCAGGCGCTTGGCGCGCTCGATGGCGAGCTCGGCGACCGTGGTGTGGTCCTCGGCCGGGCGGTCGAAGGTCGAGGAGATGACCTCGCCCTTGACCGACCGCTGCATGTCGGTGACCTCTTCCGGACGCTCGTCGACGAGGACGACCATCAGGTGGCACTCGGGGTTGTTGTGCGTGATCGCGTTGGCGATCGCCTGCATGATCATGGTCTTGCCGGTCTTCGGCGGGGCCACGATCAGACCGCGCTGGCCCTTACCGATCGGCGACACCAGGTCGATGATGCGCGTGGTGAGGACGCCCGGGTCCGTCTCCAGGCGGAGGCGGTCCTGCGGGTAGAGCGGGGTGAGCTTGTTGAACTCCGGGCGGCCGCGGCCGTGTTCGGGCGCCATGCCGTTGACGGAGTCGAGACGCACCAGCGCGTTGAACTTCTCGCGCCGCTCGCCTTCCTTGGGCTGACGGACCGCGCCGGTGACGTGATCGCCCTTGCGCAGGCCGTTCTTGCGGACCTGGGCGAGGGAGACGTACACGTCGTTCGGGCCGGGCAGGTAACCCGACGTACGGATGAAGGCGTAGTTGTCGAGGATGTCCAGGATGCCCGCGACCGGGATCAGGACGTCGTCCTCGGCGATCTGCGGCTCGCTGCCCATCTCGTCGCGGCCGCGACGGCCACGCCGGTCGCGGTAACGGCCGCGACGGCCACGCCGGCCGCCCTCGAAGTCGTCGTCGTCCTGCGGACCGTTGTCACGCTGACGGTCCTGGCGGCCGCCGCCCTGCTGCTGGCCCTGCTGGCGGTCCTGACGGCCGCCGCCCTGCTGATCGTCGCCCTTGCGACGGTCACCGCGGTCGCCGCGGTCCCCGCGGTCCCCGCGGTCACGGTCCCGGCCGCGCTCACGGCGGTCGCGACGGCGGCCCTCGCCGCCCTCACCGGCGTCGCCCTTGGCGTCACCCTGCTGGCCCTGCGACTGCGCGGGCGTCTCGGCCTTCGGCTCGCTCTTCGCCTCGGCGGCGACCGTCTCGGGGGCACCGGCGTCGGCGGTGGCGCGGCGACGACGGCGCTCGACCGGCGCGTCCTCGCTGGCCGGCTGGCCGGGGATCTCGATCTGCTGCTGGGCCACGGCCTTCTCGGCGGGGGCCTCGGCGGCCTTGTCCGCCTTCTTCGCGGCGGCGGCCTCGTCGCCCGTACGGGCCCGGGAGGTGGCGCGGCGCTTCGGCTTGGTCTCGGTGGCGGCCTCGGCCTTCGCCGGGGCGGATCCCCCTCCGGCCTGCGCCTCCTTGATGACCTCGATCAGCTGGCTCTTGCGCATACGCGCCGTGCCCCTGATGCCGAGGCCGGATGCGACCTGCTGCAGCTCGGCCAGCACCATGCCCTCGAGGCCGGTACCGCGGCGCCGCCGGGAGCCGGCACCGGTGGCAGGCGCGGAGGCGTCCGTGGCGGGCGCGGCAGCGGTCTCCTCGACACGTGCGCCCATCAGATCGGTGGTGTCGCTCACGAAGGGTCCTTCCCTGGAGCGGACGTCGGCCTGTCTGGCTCGGCGACCGGTTGTGCTGTCCGGCTTCGGTCCTTGGTGTGTGGACCGTGCCGGGGCGGTGGTCCGCCAAAGCGGCGGAGGAAATATCTGGTGATGACGCTTCCCAGAGCCGTGGCACTCAGTGTCTGTGTCACTCGGCTCGGTCGCGCCGGTTCCGGAGCGTGCCCGGCAAGTCGCTCAGCGCCCGCGTACGAGGTACTGCTCACATACGTCGTACGGAACACAGTGCGGCTTGGGAGGCTCCCGGAAGAATGTCTGTCCCGGACGGGGACACGAAGCACCTCGCCATGGTGGGGTCGGGTGCAGACTTGAGGTTAACACTACCGGATCCAACAAACATTCCCCCTCTCGAAATCCGGCAACCGCGCGCTCCTAAATGTCACCGGAGGGAGCAAGCGGCAACACGCTCGCTCCCTGCGCGTCGAGGTCGAGCCGGTTCGCGGCCCAGCCCTCGCCTGCCAGATGGGCCACCTTGTCGGCGCTGTCCGCGTCGGCCAGCGCGAGCACGGTGGGTCCCGCTCCTGAGATGACTGCCGGGACTCCGTCGGCCCGCAGTCGCTCCACCAGCGCGGCGCTCTCCGGCATGGCCGGTGCGCGGTACTCCTGGTGGAGACGGTCCTCGGTGGCGGGCAGCAGCAGCTCGGGGCGCCTGGTCAGGGCCTCGACGAGCAGGGCTGCACGGCCCGCGTTGGTGGCGGCGTCGACGTGCGGGACGGTGCGCGGGAGCAGGCCGCGCGCGGTCTCGGTGAGGACCGGCTTTCCGGGCACGAAAACCACCGGAACGATGGAATCGGCGGGCTCCATCCTGATGGCCCGGGCGGCGCCGGCCTCCATCCAGGAGAGGGTGAACCCGCCGAGCAGACAGGCCGCGACGTTGTCGGGGTGGCCCTCGATCTCGGTGGCCAGCTCCAGCAGGGCGGCGTCGTCGAGCTTGGCCTCGCCGCCTATGGTCACGGCGCGGGCGGCGACGATGCCGGCGCAGATCGCGGCCGAGGAGGAGCCGAGTCCCCGGCCGTGCGGGATGCGGTTGGCGCAGACGATCTCCAGGCCGCGCGGCTGGCCGCCCAGCAGATCGAAGGCGGTCCGCAGGGAGCGTACGAGAAGGTGCTTTTCGTCACGCGGCAGCGTCTCGCTGCCCTCACCCGCGATGTCGATGTGCAGCCCGGAGTCGGCCACCCGGACGACCACGTCGTCGTAGAGCCCCAGCGACAGGCCGAGGGCGTCGAAGCCCGGGCCGAGGTTGGCGCTGGTGGCGGGGACGCGCACCCGGACGGCGGCGGCGCGGAACGCTGGACCGGCCATCGCTTGATGACTCTCCTTGAGCTGCGTGGTTGTCGAAGACATTCGATGAGTACGAGAACCCCTGGGGCCGCGTCCGGGCCGCGGAGACGGCGCGGCACCGCGCCCCATGCGGAGGCATATGCGGCGGGCGGGTCAGGTACAGCCTATCGAAGGTAGGTTCTGCGGCGACATAGGGCGCACAGGAGGCGCACGATGCGTGTCGTATGCCCCCTGTGCACCCCATCCAGGGATTTCCCCGGGTCAAGCGGTACGTCAGACCAGGCCGAGGCGCTCGGCGGCAGTGGCGGCGTCCACCGGAACGGTGACCGGCTGCGGGGCGCCGGCGACGGCCCAGTCGGGGTCCTTCAGGCCGTTGCCGGTGACGGTGCAGACGATGGTCTGGCCCGGGTCGACCTTGCCCTGTTCGGCGGCCTTCAGCAGACCGGCGACGGACGCGGCGGAGGCGGGCTCGACGAAGACGCCCTCCTGCGCGGCCAACAGCCGGTAGGCGCGCAGGATTTCACGGTCCGTCACCTCGTCGATGAACCCGCCGGACTCGTCCCGCGCGGCGAGCGCGTACTGCCAGGACGCCGGGTTGCCGATGCGGATGGCGGTGGCGATGGTCGACGGGTCCTTGACGACCTCGCCGCGCACGATGGGCGCCGAGCCGGAGGCCTGGAAGCCCCACATGCGCGGGGTGCGCTTGGCGATGCCGTCGGCGGCGTACTCCGTGTAGCCCTTCCAGTACGCGGTGATGTTGCCCGCGTTGCCGACCGGCAGGACGTGGATGTCGGGGGCGTCGCCCAGCATGTCCACGATCTCGAAGGCGGCCGTCTTCTGCCCCTCGATACGCACCGGGTTGACCGAATTGACCAGCGCCACGGGGTAGTTGTCGCTCAGGGCGCGGGCGAGCGCGAGGCAGTCGTCGAAGTTGCCGTCGACCTGGAGGATCTTCGCGCCGTGCACGAGGGCCTGGCCCATCTTGCCGAGCGCGATCTTGCCCTGCGGGACGAGGACGGCCGAGACCATGCCGGCGCGCACGGCGTAGGCGGCCGCCGAGGCGGAGGTGTTGCCGGTGGAGGCGCAGATGACGGCCTTGGCCCCCTCCTCCTTGGCCCGCGTGATGGCCATGGTCATACCGCGGTCCTTGAAGGACCCGGTCGGGTTCGCGCCCTCCACCTTGAGGTGGACCTCGCAGCCCGTGCGCTCGGAGAGCACCTGCGCGGGCACGAGGGGCGTGCCGCCCTCGCGGAGCGTCACGACCGGCGTGGTGTCGGAGACGGGCAGCCGGTCCCGGTACTCCTCGATGATTCCGCGCCACTGGTGGGTCATTGCTGGTTACTCTCCTTCAACCCGCATGATGCTGGCGACACCCCGCACGGTGTCGAGCTTGCGCAGCGCCTCGACGGTCCCGACGAGGGCCGCGTCGGACGCACGGTGGGTGACGACGACGAGGGAGGCCTCGCCGTCCTTGCCCTGCTGCCGAACCGTATCGATCGAGACACCGTGCTCGGCGAACACGGTTGCCACCTGGGCGAGAACACCCGGTTTGTCCGCCACGTCGAGGCTGATGTGATAGCGCGTGACGACATCACCCATCGGCGACACGGTCAGGGCGGCGTACGCCGACTCGCCGGGCCCCGTTGCCCCACTGAGCCGGTTGCGACAGACGGCGACGAGGTCGCCGAGCACGGCCGAGGCGGTCGGCGAACCGCCCGCGCCCGGACCGTAGAACATGAGCTGACCGGAGGCGTCGGACTCCACGAACACGGCGTTGTAGGCGCCGCGCACGGAGGCGAGCGGGTGGGTCAGCGGGATCATGGCGGGGTGCACGCGCGCGGTGACCGACCGGCCGTCCGCGGCCCGCTCGCAGATGGCGAGCAGCTTGATGGTGCAGCCCATGTTCTTCGCGGAGGCGAAGTCGGCCGCGGTGACCTCGGTCATGCCCTCGCGGTAGACGTCGTCGAGCCGCACACGCGTGTGGAAGGCGATGCCGGCGAGGATGGCGGCCTTGGCGGCGGCGTCGAAGCCCTCGACGTCGGCGGTCGGGTCGGCTTCGGCGTACCCGAGGGCGGTGGCCTCGTCGAGGGCCTCCTGGTAGCCCGCCCCCGTGCTGTCCATCTTGTCGAGGATGAAGTTGGTGGTGCCGTTGACGATCCCGAGGACCCGGTTGACCTTGTCGCCGGCGAGGGATTCGCGCAGCGGGCGGATCAGCGGGATGGCGCCGGCGACGGCGGCCTCGTAGTAGAGGTCCTTGTTGTTCGCCTCCGCCGCCGCGTGCAGGGCGGCGCCGTCCTGGGCGAGCAGCGCCTTGTTCGCGGACACGACCGAGGCGCCGTGCTCGAAGGCGGTGGTGATGAGGGTGCGGGCGGGCTCGATGCCCCCGATGACCTCGACGACCACGTCGATGTCGCCGCGTTTGACGAGGGCGGTCGCGTCGGTGGTGACGAGCGCGGGGTCGATGCCCTCACGGACCTTGGAGGGCCGCCGTACGGCCACGCCCGCGAGCTCGACGGGAGCGCCGATCCGCGCGGCGAGGTCGTCGGCGTGCGTCGTCATGATGCGCGCCACCTCTGAGCCGACAACCCCACAGCCCAGCAGCGCCACCTTCAGCGGACGCGTACGCATCATCCGACCTCGTTTCCTCATACCGTCTACGGTTGCACCAGTCTCACTCACCGGACGGGAGTTTCTGCCCTTCGTCCGGATCGTGAGACATCGATTTCATTTGTACGGGGGTGGATGACAGGAGATCTTCCTCCCCCGGGTCTTCGTCCCCGGCCCCTGGGGTCACCCGACGTCGAGACGCAGGAGGTCCTCCTCCGTCTCACGCCGGACGATCACCCGGGACTCGCCGTCGTTCACGGCGACGACGGGCGGCCGGAGCACATGGTTGTAGTTGCTGGCCATGGACCGGCAGTACGCCCCGGTCGCCGGTACGGCGATGAGGTCACCCGGTGCCAGGTCGGAGGGCAGGAACGCGTCCTTCACGACGATGTCCCCGCTCTCGCAGTGCTTGCCGACGACCCGGGCGAGCATGGGCTCGGCGTCGCTCGTCCGGGACACCAGGGCGACGCTGTACTCGGCGTCGTACAGCGCGGTGCGGATGTTGTCCGACATGCCGCCGTCGACGGAGACGTACGTCCGCAGCCCGTCGAGGGGCTTGATGGTGCCGACCTCGTAGAGCGTGAAGGCGGTCGGCCCGACGATGGCCCGTCCGGGCTCGACGGAGATGCGCGGCGTACGCAGGCGGGCGGCCTCGCACTCGCGGGTGACGATCTCGGTGAGCGCCTTGGCGATCTCGTGCGGCTCACGGGGGTCGTCGTCGCTCGTGTACGCGATCCCGAGGCCGCCGCCGAGGTCGATCTCGGGAAGCTCGACACCGTGCTCGTCCCGGATGTCCTTCAGCAGGCCCACCACCCGATGCGCGGCCACCTCGAAGCCCGACATGTCGAAGATCTGCGAGCCGATGTGGGAGTGGATGCCGATGACCTCGAGCCCGTCGAGCCGCAGCGCCCGCCGCACGGCCTCGGCGGCCTGTCCCCCGGCGAGCGGGATCCCGAACTTCTGGTCCTCGTGGGCGGTGGCGATGAACTCGTGCGTGTGGGCCTCGACACCGACGGTGATACGGATCTGGACCCGCTGCCGCTTGCCGAGTTCCTGCGCGATGTGCGCGACCCGCACGATCTCCTGGAAGGAGTCGAGGACGATCCGTCCGACGCCGGCCTCGATGGCGCGGCGGATCTCGTCCTTCGACTTGTTGTTGCCGTGGAAAGCGATGCGATCGGCGGGCATGCCGGCCGACAGGGCGGTGGCCAGCTCACCCCCGGAGCACACGTCCAGGTTGAGCCCTTCCTCGTGCAGCCACCGCACGACGGCACGGGAGAGGAACGCCTTGCCGGCGTAGAAGACGTCGGCGTCGGCCCCGAAGGCACCACGCCAGGCCCGGGCCCGGGCGCGGAAGTCGGCCTCGTCGAGGATGTAGGCGGGGGTGCCGTGCTGTTCGGCGAGGGTCTTCACGTCGATGCCGCCGACGGTCACGACGCCGTCGGCGTCGCGGGCGACGGTCTGGGCCCACACCTTGGCGTCGAGGGTGTTGAGGTCCGCGGGCGGGGCGGAGTAGTGGCCCTCGGGGAGGACGTCTGCGTGGCGGGGCCCGGCGGGGTGTGCGGAACGGCTCATGACTTTCGTGGGCTCTCTCAGAGGTGTTCGGGTGCGTCGATGCCGAGCAGGGACAGGCCACCGGCCAGCACCGTCCCGGCGGCTTCGGCGAGCGCGAGCCGGGCGCGGTGGGCGGCCGAGGGTTTCTCCGCACCGCGGGGCAGGACGGCGGGCAGCAGCGGCAGCACGGCATCGGCGACGCTGACGAGGTGCCGGGCGAGCCGGTCGGGCGCGCGGTGCGCCGCCGCCTGGGCCAGGACACGGGGGTGGTCGGCGAGGAGGACGGTGACGTCGTGTCGTACGTCCCCGGGTTCGGCGCCGAACCCCAGGTCGGCGGCGTTACGGCTGAGGGCCCGGGTGCGGGCGTGGGCGTAACGGACGCGGAAGAGAGGGTTGCTCTCCCGCTGGACGAGGTGCTCGTCGGTGATACGGGGCCGGTCGTGCCCGGCGGGGTGCAGCAGCGCCCAGCGGCCGGCGTCCCGGCCGAGCGGGAGCGGGTCGGCGGGCGCCGGCACGGGCCGTACGCCGACATCGAGCGGCGCCGGGGACTCGGCACTGCCGTGAGCGTCGACCCGAGCCCCGAGAACGGCCTCCCACTCCGGCTCGGGCCGGCCCTCGCAGCTGGTGCGGACGAGGGCGCCCTGGGAGCGCAGGAGACGGGCGAGGACGTCCGTGACGACGACGGCACGGACGTCGTGGGCGCAGTGCAGTTGCAGAACCTGCCCGAAGAGGCCGCCGTGGTCCCTGCGGGCGCGGGGCCCGGCCTGCCCGTCAGCCCCGTCCACGAACCCGTACCGCTTTCCACGCCGCAGGATTTCCTCGACGAGGGCGGCGGGAGCGGTGTCGCGCAGGCTGATGTTGATGAATCCGGGCCCGGTGACGACGACGTCGGCGACGCCGTCCGCGTCGGCGAGGTGCGGTCGCAGGATCTCGGCGACCCGCAGGGGCGGCTCCCCGGCCGGGCGGGCGAGCTGGAGGGCGATGTTGGTGGCGTAGTCACCGCAGCCACCGGGCCCGGGGGCGCTGACCAGGGCGCGCTCCGGCACGGCGACGCGCAGCTCCCCCTCGTCGACAGCACGACGCACCGCGCGCAGCACGGTACGGGAGAGCTCGACGGGGGTCACGGGACAAGCGTAGGGGAGGAGGGGGGCGGGTATGCGAACGGGTTTGGGCTGGGTCCCGGGATGTGGACGCCGGCGGACGCCCGGTGCCGGGTCAGGCGCCCGTCCGCCCGGCGGCTTCTCCGGCGGCCCTCAGGACACCGCCGACGACGGCCGCGTCAGCGCTCCTGCCCGACCTTTCCGTCCCGATCGACCTGTCCTCCCCGATCGACCTGTCCGAGCGATCGGCCCGGTCCGACGGGTCCGACCTTCCCGCGCTCCTGCCCTCGCCCTGACCTTCCCGCTCCCCCTTCCTCTCTCCCATCCGCTCCCCACCCGGACTCCGCTCGATCAACCGCCGCACGAGGCTGACGAGTTCGGCGGGCTCGAAGGGCTTGGCGAGGAAGGCGTCGACGCCGGCGTCGAGGCCGGTGTCGACCTCGTACTGGGTGCAGGCGCTGATGATGGCGAGGGGGAGATCACGGGTACGCGGGTCGGAACGCAGTCGCGCGGCGGTGCGCAGTCCGTCGAGGCGGGGCATGACCACGTCGAGGGTGATCACGTCGGGGCACACCTGATGAACGACTTCCAGACACTCGGCACCATCGGCCGCGGTCACCACCTCGAGCCCCTCCAGCTCGAGATTGACCCTGATCAGCTGCCGGATGACCTTGTTGTCGTCCACAACAAGCACCCGGCCCGTCGCGCCTGGCACAACTCGAGAGTAGGTCGGGACCGGCCATCGCGTCCGGGTTTTCCCCACTTCCACCCCGCGCGAGCGAGCCACCCCAGGTCACGCCCGGTGCCGCCGCCCCTTAAACCCGTTCATGGACACCCCCCAAGAGCTGGTAGGGTTCTACCCGTCGCCGCCAAGCAAGGCGCCCGACACGCCCCCGTAGCTCAGGGGATAGAGCAACGGCCTCCGGAGCCGTGTGCGCAGGTTCGAATCCTGCCGGGGGCACCCTGTATGAGGTGCCCAAAGACCCCGTCACCAGCGGAAACGCTGCGGTCGGGGTCTTCGCGTATGTGCAGTCGTATGCCACCCTGAGCGGCCGTATGTCGGGGTCCGTGGACTATTTGTGGACACGATCTTGAGGCATCGTCCCTGGTCAGCCCCCGGAACGGCAAAGGCCCCCGGACGGATCCAGGGGCCTGTAGCCAGGGCCGTAACCATCTTGGCCTGAGAGTTCGACGTGCGAGACGGGAGGGCGCGGGGCTACTGAGCAGAAGCCTTACGCTGCTCTAGGTCGCGAAGAAGTTCGGCCACCGCGTCCTTAACCGTGTCCGAGGGGTCGGACTTCAGAAGGTCGTCGTAGTAGTCGGCCTTGGCTCGCCCAAGCTCCTGAAGAAGGAGGTTGCGCTGCTCCTGCGTGAGCCTCATACCCACCCGTATTTTCCGTATCGTGCTCGCCATGATCGCCACCAGTCTCGTCGGGGCATGCCCCAACCAGCTCGCTGCGGAACTAAAGGTTCAGTCCCGGGCTGTCTTCCTACAGTACGCGCGTTTGCACGTCAACGGAGAGAAGCAGGTTCATGTCAGTTCCGGGGCTTCATCATTCGACCCACAAGATCGGCGGCGGCAGCCGCCTGGTCTGACACATAGTCATCTTCCAGAAGTGACGGCTCCGCGTCGGGCGCCGGATCCCCCGCATGCGGTATATCCACCACAATACAGCCGATGGGCTCATCGTTTCCGTCAAGTATCGGCCAAGCCCCCACTTCGGCGAAGTGCTTTATCAGCTTGCAGTATTCCTTGTACAGCAAGCCCATTCCTTCAGAGGCATCCAGTTGGTTAAACGCATCCTCGCTCGGTGTTTTCGTAATTTCCAGGACTTTCTTGCGAAAGTTCATAGGCTCAGGCTCTTTGGTCTCCCAGCACCGGCCCAGCGGCCCTTTGCCTTTTGTCCATCGTATGTCGACGGGACCCGGACGGGCCCTCACCCGAAGGCGGTGGATTCTTTTCAGATGCTTTCGCCCTCCCCATCCCTTCACGCGGAATGCATGCACCCCTACTCGCTTCCAGTCCGCGCCGGTAGCGTCTGCAACATGGGCCAGGAGCGTGACCAATGCATCATTGATTGGCACAAAGAGTTTATCGTCAGAGGGAGGCCGGTACTCCTTGACAAGCTTAATGATCTGATCGATCAGAGCTGCCCCAGCCACAGCATAGACGAACCAGATATCCCAGCCCTTACCCGAATCCCACAGGCCCCCACGTATCAGGGAAACTGCTGCGGTGGCGCCCACCAGGATCACTATGATTGCGCCCCTGAAGACGATTACACCCGTACGCCTACCCGAGCGGAACGACATACGCTCGCCGCCCTTCTGAGTTACGGAAGGGTCCTCATTCCAGAATGCATCATGCCGAGTGACCCGCAACTCGTCGCCAGCAGCGACGGGCAGCCGCCCACCGTAATCAGGCAATCCCTTAGCAAGCACGGCCTAGCGCCGAACGATCACTCGTACTCGCGCAACAACTCTTCGATCTTGCGGTTGGCAATCTCCTGCCGACCGTCGATGCACTTCGCGTAGCGGCTCAGCAGGACCTCAACACTGTTGCCCGCACGCTCGGCGACCTCGGTCGCGTCGACACCGGAGTTGAGCCACGTCGACAGCGCCGAGTGGCGGAGGTCGTACGGGCGGGCGGCGAGCGGCGAGGCCAAAACGGCCGGCGGGAGCGCCAGCGCGCGAGCCTCCTGCCAGACCCGGAAGTAGGTCGACGAGCCGACCACTCCCCCGCGCTCGTTGGTGAACAGGCGCCCGTCGTCAGCTACGCCGAAGGTGTCGATGTGCTCCCGCAGCATCGCGACGAGGTGGGGCGGGATCGGCACAGGCCGCACCTCTTCTACGGGCCGATTCTTGAGTCCGCGGTCGTCGTGCGTTTCGCCAGAGTCGGTCCACCGCTTGCCGACGCTGGGACGAGTGCTATTCAGCAGCGCCGTTCCCCAGCCCTTTTCCGGCAGCTTCAGATCTGCCTCTTTGAGACCAACAGCTTCGGCCGGACGGAAGGCGCCGTAGTACATGCAGGCGAAGAGGCCGACCAGTCGACGGCCACGCGCCCGGCCATAACCGCCGACGTAAGAGACCGCGGCCAGCAGGGCGCGGGCCTGTTCGGGGTTGGCGACCACACGAGGGTCAACTTCCTTGACAACCTTCGGTTTCTTCCAGCGGACCGAGGTGACCGGGTTCTCTTTGAACTCGCCGAGATCTACCGCGTAGTGCATTGCGTTGACGAGGGTCCGCCGCTTGCGCCGTACGGTCTCCGCAGCTGCTGCCGTCCCGTCGAGCTTCAGCTTCAACGAGTCCAGCACGGCCCTGCCGATCGCCGCGTCGCCGAGGTCCGAGAGCGGGCGCGAAGCCTTGGCCACCCAGTGCAGCGTGTTCGCAATCTCTGTCGGCAACTCGCGGTCATCAGGACCGGGCAGGACGAAGGCCCAGTTGCGGAGAGCCTTCCTCAGCAGTTCGTCGGCCGGTCGTCCCGGACGGTCGTCGAGGAGAGCCACGGTCACCGCGGTCAGCGACTCGTTGATCCCGTCGCGCGTGTTCGGCGCAGCGTGCGGCCACTTCATGGCGAGGTACTTCAAGGCGAAGGTGTACCACGTCATCGAGGGCGCCTTTTCGACCATCGAGTCAGGCAGCCCGGTCACCGTGTCGAATTCCTCGCCGTCACGCATGGCGCGGAGCAGCTTGGAACGGAAGTTGTCGGCAAGTCCCTTGGTGCGGAACTGCTCGGGGAAAACATTCCCGGCGACAACCCACCTGACGTCGTAAGACGGCTTCTTGGTGTTCCTCTTCCGTACGCCCCAGACCTTCACGTCGAGCGACTTCATGCCGCCGCCCTTTCCCGACTGTTCAGCCATGCCGTGAAGTCGCTCCGCCATACCCTCAGTTCGCCGTTGGGCAACTTGAAAGCCTGCGGAGCCTGGCCCAGCTCGCGCCAGCGGTAGAAGGTCCGGCGTGAGATGCCCTTGAGTTCGGCGAGGATCTCCGGAACGGTCATCAACTCGTCTTTCACGTCGGTTCTCCCTCCAGGGCTTCGCGGGCCGTTTCGCGGTTGAGTTGGAGGTCGCGGGCGATCGAGGCCGCGAGGGCAGATTCGCCGGGAGTGTGGCCGTGGCCGGCGTACTGCCAGGAGGCGAGAACGAGCACGGTGTCCGGCTCGTGGCCGTCGAGGCCGAGGGCTTCGCGTTCCTGGACGGCGCGGTAGTCGGCGCGGATCTGCCGGAGCACGCCGAGGGTGGCGGAGTAGCGGCGGGACTTGGAGCTGAAGTGGCCGCGGAAGCCGAGCATGTGGGCCCAGGCCCGCAGCCGGCGATCCGGGTAGACCGCGTCGAGGTCGAAGCAGGCTTCGATGAGGCGGCGGGGGTGGTCGGGCAGGCCGAGGAGAATGGCAGCTTCGCGGTTGCCGATGCGCCGGTCCACGGTGCCGGTGTTCTCGGCGGCTTTGGTGGCGTACTTGGCGACGTAGGAGGCCACTGCCTGTTCAGTGATCTCGGAGTCGTCGCCGAACGCCTTGATGGGGCGGACGTCGAGCTGCCGACCCCAGCGCAGCTTCCACCCCTGGGTGTATCCAGCGCCTTCACGCGTGGGGACCTCGGCCGTGACGTACGGATGCGCAGCGGCAGCGCGGACGGCCCGAGTGAGCAGTTCCGTGCTTGCCCACGAGGGTGGTGCGGTGTCGGGCCCGTCGGGGCCGTCGAGGCGGATCACGGCGTGGAAGTGGACGGCGCCGCGCTTTTGGAATTCGGCGACCTTGCCGTACGACAGCCGGGCGACCTCTTTGAACGCTTTCTGTGTGATGCCAACCTGGGCGGCGATCTCGCGGCGCAGCCGGTTGACGAAGCGGTGCCATAGCTCGCCGGCATGGTTGTTGAACAGCACTGCCCCGGCATAGTCGTAGGCGTCGGCATCGAGCGGCGTGCCGAGCACCGGGTCGTCGTCGCGGTGGGCGGTGCCGCAGCGGCAGGCACCGTGCGCGGGCCGGTTGTGGACGGGGCCGAAGGACGGTGCGGTGAGGGTGGCGAAGACGCGGGGCCGGTGCCGGATTGCGGCGGGGATCTCGTGCCGGGTGTCGCCGACGAGTCCGGCGCGGATGAGGTGGAAGGTGTCGCCGGCGTAGGTCCAGGCGCAGGCCGGGCAGCGGGAGGCGCGGCGGTTGCCGCAGGCGATACGCAGCCGCCCGCCCGGTTCGGTGTCGGTGGTGTAGCTGCGCAGCATCTCGCCGGTCGCCTTGTCTTTGGTGATCGACCAGCCGGTGAGGTGGATCGGGTCGGAGCAGCCGCCGGTTCGGCGGATCTGGTCCTGCCAGCGGTTGAAGTCGGCCGAGCCGGCCACCCGCAGCATGTCGCCGAGGGTGGCCGCGTCCAGACCGGCCGGGGTGGCGGTGTTGGTCACGCGAACACCTCCTGGCGGGCAGTCAGAAACGAGGTGCCGATCCATCGCGTGTAGGCCGGGGGAATGGCCTCGGTCAGTTCCTCGGGGACGTCGGTCCAGGTGATCCCCATTGCCTGTTGCATCTCAGGGACGGTGGCCTTGCCGCCGCCATCTCCGTACGCGGCCACATAGGGGCCGTCGCGGTAGACGCCGTGACGCCAGCCGCGCACATAGCCCCGATGCCGAGAGTGGGCCGGCTGCACGGCACCCCAGCCTCCCAGCTCGAAGTTGCGGTGTCGTAGGACTCCGAGGCCGAACATCTCGCCGCAGAGGGACACGTCCTTGCGGATCTCGGCACGGCCGTTGGGCTGTTCGATCACGTACGGCAGGCCCGTCTTGTCGAGCAGGGTCCGCGTGGGGGCGACGAGGTCGGTGTGCGTGCCGCCCCAGCCCTGAGACTGGTTGGTGCCGACCGTCAATGCGCAGCCGGCCTGGCAGGGTGGGGAGGCATGCACGAGGGTGTACCGCTCGATGTCGCCCGTGAAGATCAGAGAGGCAAGGTATTCGAGGGCATCGCCCCGGTGGTAGGGGAAGGGGTAGCGGGACCGGTCGGCGATGTCGCAGCCATCGACCGCGAACCCGGCGAGGTGGTAGCCCCAACCGGCGCCGCCGGCGCAGGAGAACAGGTCCAGGACGCGAGGGCGGTTCATGCGGCGACCTCCCAGTCCGTCGGGCGAGGGCGGCGAGCCGGCGCGGTGCCAGTGCCGTGGCAGGCCGGGCAGTGGGTCGTGATGGTGTGCAGGTGGCCGTGGCGGTTGCGTCCGCCGAGGGTGACCTTGGCGGAGGCGAAGCCGTCGCAGTCGCGGCAGATGCGCGCGTTCGGGGCGTTCTTCGGCATGATGGGCCTTGCCTTTCGGGTCCGGTGGATCGGGAAGGTGGAAGGCGCCCGGAGCGGCGGAAGTTTGGCGACCGAGGCCGCTCCGGGGGCCGGTCAGCGTCGCTTCGTCTCGGAGGCGAGCAGCGAGCGCAGAACGACGGCGCACACGGCCACGGAGGCGCCGGTGATGGCGACCGCGAGGAGCATGGAGACCAGAACGGCGCCGACGACGAGGACCACGGCGGTGCCGCCACCGACGAGGGCGATCACAGTGCCGGGGGTGAGCTGGACCGCCGGCCGGGACGTGGCGGGAGCGGTGGGTGCCGGGGCGTGGTGCTGACAGCCGCACGGGGCCTGTCCGGACTCATGCGGGACGACGGCGCCGAGGGTTGTGATGGTCGGGGGGATCTCGCCCGTGGGCTTCTCGTTGACCGGCACGCGGGGCCTGAGCATCGGTGAACTCCCTTCCAAAGTCGGTTACTTGACGAACGGGTCGATGTTCGGGGCGAGCAGGCTGCCAGCGAGGATGTAGCCGCCGATCAGCAGGACGAGCACGAGCCAGAGCGGCGGGCGGACGAGCTTGACGCCGACCACGGCCAGACAGGCGATGAAGAACCACAGCGGCACGGACATGGCGTTAGCTCCCTCGGTTCTCGTACTTGCTCTTGATCCGGCAGTGGTGGCCCTTGGCCGCGATGCAGACGGCGCCGTAGGTGGTGTACTCGGCGGACCAGCCGCACTGATCGGCGGTGCAGGAGGCGATGTAGCCCTTCTCGCCGTCCCGGGTGAGGGCGCGGCCGATCTCCACGGGGCCGTAGCGCACCAGGCGCTGGAAGAGGAAACCCATGGCTTCAAGTCCTTTCGGAATTAGGCGAGTTGGGCGGTGATGGCGTCCGCCATGGCGGGTGGGACGTTGAGGCGGGCGCGCAGGGTGTCGAGGTCGATCGGCGTTCCGGTGCGCGTTTGGTGGTCGTCGGCGAGCCGGCGGGCGTGCGCCACGAGCGCTGGCGGGGCCTCGACGGCGGGAGCAGCGGGGGCTTCGGGCAGGGCCGGGGTCGGTTCGGCGGCGGGGATCGGCTCGGGTTCGGCGAGCGGCTCGGGGGCACGCGTCACCGTGGCTGGCTCAGGGGCATCCGGGTCGTGGTCGGCGGGTGCCGGGCGGGGTGTGGGGCTGTGGGCGAGCAGGGTGCCGCCGAGGAAGGCGAGTGCGGGCCAGCCGGCGACGCCGAGGCGGAGCAGGGCGGGCGGGTGTTCGAGGTCGAGGAATCCGGCGGTGGCGACGTTGGCGCCGAGCGAGGCGACCAGGGCCACCAGGAACCAGCACCAGGCCAGCCGGGACGGGCCGTCCGAGCGCAGCCGGCGCCACGCGGCCACGAGCAGGAGGTCGACGGAGACGGGGTAGGCCCAGGCTTTCCAGCCGGTCTGTCCGGCAGCCTGGGCGAGGTCGTGCAGGTGGGCGAAGGACAACGCACCGGCGATCACGGCCTGTACGAGGACGGCGTCCGGGCGGATCGTGCGGCTCATGGTTCTTCACCTCCTTCAGGGGGTTGGGCCGGGGCGCGGCGGGGATCGAGGTCCGACCGCCGCACCCTGGGCGGTTCAGTCGGCGGCGGCTTCGCCGGAGCCCAGGCAGGCCAGGCAGATGCCGGTTTGCCGGCCGACGGGACGCCGCTTGCGGCCGACGTGGACGGTGCGGGAGACCTCTCCGGTGCCCTCGCAGGTCGGGCACTGAGACGGTTCGAGCACAGGCGCCGGGGCCTTGCGCGCTTCTTCGCGGCCATGGCGGTCAGCCGCCGTGGCGGGGGTAGCCGTGTCCGGCCGGGGGTGCCGGCTGGTAGCCGAGCGCGCTCCACACGACCGCGGCGAAGTGCCGGTCGTGCCCCTTCATGTGCCGGTAGCGGTAGATCGAGGCGCGCAGGTGAACGGTGCGCTCGCTATCGTCCTGCCGGGTCTCGGGGTTGTGGTTCATAGTCGTTCTCCCTTCCAAGCGTCCGGATTTGGGCATGGAGCGGGTAGGGACCTGGCGCGAGGCGGTCACGCCGACCGGATGGGGCGGGGAGGGATCAGGCGGCTTCGGCGAACGGTTCAGCCGTCGCGGGCGCCTTGACCGGGTCGAGGTCGAGCACCGGGCGGAAGCGGGCCAGTTCCGGGATGTCTGGGGTGAGGCCGGCGTGCCTGTTGCAGGCGGTCACTGCTTCCCGCATCGAGGTGTGCGGAGCCCGGATACGGGTCCAGTCGCCGTTGGAGTGGCCGACCACGGCCATGCCGGGCCGGTCGTTGCGGATCTGCGTGGCGGCGAACACCGCGTGCGGGGACACGTCGCCGAACGCCATCTTCGCGGACGATTCGTCGTTGACGCGGTGCGCCATCCGGCCGGTGAGCTGGGCGCACAGCATGGTGATGCCGTCGCCGAGTTCGGAGCCGAAGCGCTGGCCGTAGATGTCGAGGAAGATACCGGCGGCGCGACCGAGCTGGGCCAGGCGGACCAGGGCGACGATGATGCGCTCGCGCCGCTTCTTCTCCGCCGCGGTGGTGAACAGGGCGAGTTCGGCGATCTCGTCGATGGTGAGCACCACCGGCACCGGCCGCAGATGCTCAGGCAGGCCCCAGATGTTCGCGGTGATCTCCGCATCCGGGGTGTCCGCGCTGATCCGCTGTTCCCGACGGATCACCTGATACGTCGCCTCCATCCGCGCCACCAGCGCTTCCAGCAGGTCGGCCGCATCGTCCGGGTTGTCCGCGAGCGCAGAGAACCGACGGGCCAGCGGGGACAGCTCAACACCGCTCTTGCAGTCGATACCGACCAACGCCACATGCTGCGCAGCGAGTTCCTTGATCACCCGGCGTTGCGTGACGGACTTGCCGGAACCGACCGCACCGAGGGTCACCGAGTGCGGCACCTCCTTGTAGTCGCGATAGTGCACCGAGCCGTCCTCACACAGCGCGACCGGGATACGCAGCTCGCTCCGCTCGGTCCGAGCCGGCATCTGCACCCGCTTGAGCACGTCATAGCCGGTCGTCGCGATCTCGACCACGCCGGGCTTGATCTCGCGGGAGGTGACCTGATGGACGCCGAAGGCATGCCGCAGCCGGTCGACGGCCGCCGAGTAGTCGAAGGCGTCCTGTCCCGGCATCATCCGGATCCGCAGCCGCAGACCCGTCCGGGTCGGCTTGATCCACATCAGGCGAGGGACGCGCTGGCGCGGCGTCTGCCACTTGAAGAACCTCGCCAACCACAGCCGGAACCGGGAGGCCGGGACCGTCAGGTCACAGGCATCCATGACCGACGCGTAGCGCAGGCGGACCTTGGCCGTGGCGTAGACGACACCAAAGGTCATCCAGAACCAGGCGGGGCGGCGCCACCGCAGCAGCAGCGCCAGCCCGACAACGTCCACCACGACGGCGATCAGCAACCACCGCATGATCAGGCAGCCTTGAGGTTCTTCGACCCGCCGGCGTCCACGGCGGTGACCGCGACCGCACGGAAGCTGATGCCGTGCCGCTTCTGGCCGTTGAACTCGTTCTCCCACGGCCGCGCCACCAGACCGGTCAACGCGACCGGCGTACCCATCGCCAGCTCACCGGAGATGGCCGACTCCCCCACCGTGATTTTGACGACCTCGGCGTTGCCGTTCATCACGAACAGCACGTCCAGAGTCACCAGGAACTCACCGGTCTGCCTGTCCGCAGCCCGCTCCTGGGTCTTCTGGTTCGCGTACTTCGGCTGAGGCGGCTGAGCCACCATCAACGTCGCTCCGGCGGTGTCCACGGGGATCTGCTGCATGGTCTGTTCTCCTGATCTCTCGGAGAGTTGGAACCGATCGTTCGTCGGTGAGATCAGGAGACCGCGAAAGGTGGTGGACATATCACGGTCCGTATGGACGTTTGGGGACGTCTGAGCTATCGTCAGAACGTCCCTGATACGTCCCAGGAGAGGCTACGTCATGGCGAACGAGCGTCTGCGTGCGGCGATTTCGGCAAAGGGCGAGACAATCCAGTCCTTGGCTCAGCATGTCGGAGTGGACCCGAAGAGCGTGGAACGCTGGATCACGACGGGCCGGACGCCGCATCGGGGACACCGCTGGAAGGCCGCGAGCTTCCTCGGAGCAGACGAGGTCTACCTCTGGCCCGCCGTCGAGAAGCAGGCAGAGACAGCGAGCACGTCCGAGCTGATCACGTACTATCCGCACCGGGGCGCTGTGCCGGCGTCCTTGTGGTCATCGCTGATCGAGAAGGCAACAGATCAGGTAGAGATCCTCGTGTACGCGGGGTTGTTCCTCTTCGACAGCCACCCGGATCTTCCAGACCAATTGGCCGAGAAGGCGAAGGCCGGGGCACAGGTTCGCATCCTGCTTGGCGACCCTGACTCAGCCATGGTGCGCCGGCGAGGCGACGAGGAAGGCATCGGCGATGATCTGGCCGCACGCGCCCGGATCACCCGGCGCTACCTCCAACCAGCGATGACCACACCCGGCGTCGAGGTCCGGTTGCATGACACGATCCTCTACAACTCGATCTACCGGTTCGACGACGACGTGTTGGTGAACCCACACGTGCTTGGCGCTCCCGCCGGACAGAACCCGGTCCTGCACTTCCGCTACCTGCCTGGTGCCCGAACGTTCCGCCACTACATGCGGAGCTTTGACTACACCTGGGACCGCGGACAGCCCGCATAGCCCGCCCGCTCAATGGTGGTTGGTCATGCGAGAGTGGAGGCATGGCCCGTATCGACTACTTCAACGATCCGAACGCTCCGAAGGCGAACAGCATCGTGCCATCGGTTACCACCGTGGCACGGAATGAGGCTGGAGAAGTCCTCTTGATCCACAAGACGGACAACGATCTCTGGGCACTTCCTGGGGGCGGAGTTGACGTCGGTGAATCGGCCCCCCATGCGGCGGTGCGCGAGACGAAGGAGGAGACCGGATTCGACGTCGAGGTGACCGGCCTGGTCGGCCTCTACACGAACCCAGCACACGTCATGGCCTACGACGACGGCGAAGTCCGCCAACAGTTCTCGATCTGCTTCACGGCCCGCATCGTCGGCGGCGAGCTGAGGACCAGCAGCGAGAGCAAAGAAGTCGCGTTCGTCGCGCCGAGCCGGCTCGACGAGCTGAACATTCACCCGTCCATGCGGATGCGTATCGACCACGGCTTGGCTGACCGACCCAAGCCCTACGTGGGCTGATCACCAAGGCGGGCACGCGTACGCGCGATGGCCGCGCCAAGGTACGGCCGAGCTTTGCTAATCGCGGTGTGCACTTCACTGCCCGGCTCGTACCGTTCCAGGATCTCGTCAATGCGCTGATCGAAGTCGAAGGACTGTCCTGCGGGGCCGGTCGTCATGTCGGCGTAGATCAGTGCGTCCAGGACTGGGGAGTCCTCACGCTCGTACACGGCCAGCTCAGCAGTGAGATCACGCTGTTCGGCTTCGTACACTGCGCCGGAGTGGTGGGCGACGAGCCGCACGAGACGCGCAGGGGCGCCAATCCGCTCCAGGTGGCGAGCTCCGTCGAGGGGATGAAACCCGGTTTGCCGTAGCTCTGGGGCATAGCCGATGTCGTGCAGCCAAGCAGCGGCTACAAGCAGATCACGATCCTCGTCGGACACCGCCGCAGATACCTCGCGCGCACGGGCCGCCACGGCTTGAGTGTGCAGCCAGCGATTCCCGAGCGGGGGCAACAGAGTCTCGGCCAGTTCGGCCGCGCCGTGCGGCGTGTCCAATGCAGAGGGCATGTAAGGAACCGTAGCCGAGTCTGGCCAATCGCCGACAGCCCGGCGCCAGCCGTTCCGGATCATGGCGCGGACAGAGTTTCCCTACTTCATCAAGGCTCGCTGCGCTCGCTCGTGCGGCGGCTGACCGTGCTTGTCGATCATCGCCAACCCGACCGCCGCAGACTCCGCCGAAGCACATCAACGGCCGCTCCCGGCCCGCATGTCACCGCCACCACGATCCGGCCTCGGAAGGGGAAAGACGCAACAGCGGTCGGACCTCAACGCCCCGCTACCAGGGCCAGCATGCGCCCCTTTCCACCCGGTTGCCTACGAAGTAGGTCGGATCCAACCGAGGGCCGCGCCAAGCGCGGCGGCGCCGGCCGGTCGCCGCCGCGCCGCCTCCATGTCTTCGCCACCGGCGCACGTCGCCGCCCGCCCGTCGCCGCACGCATCGGCCACATTCCAACACGGGCACGGGGACGAACGGTGATCCCCAACAGTGCAGGTCAAAGACGCTTTGTGTTACCGAAAGAGGCCGGATCGTGGTGGCGGTGACACGCGGGCCGACGCTGCCAGATGCGCGGGCGTTCATACGGCCCACTGATCCCGCACCAGGCCACCGGCCGGCGGGCGCGGCCATGAGTGGAGGAGAACCCCGCTGTGGCTGGGGCGGTCGGCTCCACGACTTTAGCCAGCCACTTTGGCGCGAGCCTCGAAGATCATGGCCCCAACGTCGTGCTTTAACGGGCAGGTCAACAGACTGCCCGACGCGCCGGAAGCTTACGGGGCCATGATCACTCGCGCCAAAGCAGCTCCCGGCCAAAGTCGCTCCGCCGACCGCGTTGTTTCACGGAAGGTTTCACGATCTTGGCGAGGCGGCGGATCTGACTGCGCGCACGCCGTTAGTGCCGTTTCTGGCGTAGGCGGTGTACGTCATTTCGCAAAGTGTCGGCAAAGCATAAAAGGGTCATGTCCGACAGGTCCGGTTTCATTGGGGGCTAGGCCGCGCCCGAGTGTCAGTCAGTGGCTGTATAAGCAGGACACGTAGGAAGAACGCGCAGATCAGAGACCCCGGCGATCGATTGATGCGGGGTCGAGCCCTCTTCGACGCCGAGATGGTGGTCGTCCAGGAGGGCGCTAACTGCCAGTTGTTCGCCGTAGGGTGCTCACCTTCCGCGCCGGCCATCATGGTTCCTGTCATGAAGAAAGCCCACCGACGCCGCGCTGGCTACCAAACGAGAGCGGCATAGGTGGGCCTGGAACCTTGGAGGTCCGTCTTGAGTCTCCCTCGGGTGACCCAGCAGCTGTCAACTCGTCCGCAGTCGGTCGTCGTGATCACGGTGATCGTCTGCATCCTGTGGGGCGTCCTTCCCCAGGCTCAGGAGTTGATCACGTCCCTGATCGTTCTCAACGCCCTGTGGCTCGCCCAATCGAGCATTCAGGTCACCGGTCGGGGCTTCGTGGGGCGACTGGCTGTACAGCAGCGGAGTACAGCAACCACAGCAACTGGCAGTGCCTAGCGGCGGCCCTGTCGGGCGATAACGCAACCTGTATGACCCCAAGCGACCGACCCACATAGAGCTACGGATCAGAAGGTCGCCCGTCCCCTGCCTCGTTCGTCATCGTGCCTGGCAAAATCACCAGCACAACAACGACGAGGCGGGGGACGCTCGATGGATAGGCAGTTGCGTGTCGGTGAAGTGATGCGGTCCTCGCAGAATAGGGACCCGTCCATCGAGGTCATGGACGGCTATCCGAACATCCACCACCTCACGGTTTCACAGATCCTCGCTCCCATACAGCTGAGCAAGGGAATCAATCCGATAGCCGAGGTCAAGGTCGCACGCGTCGCACGGCGACCGGCTGTCCTCATACGTTCGAGCCCGTGGAAGGCCGGCTCTGTCGAGACGCCATGGCACGACGAGTTCGACCTAGGAAACGGGCGCGTTACCTACTTTGGAGATCATCGCGTCGATCACACCGTTCCTGTGGGTGAGACGCAGGGCAACAAGGTGCTGCGGAAGGCATGGACAAGCCACCGAGCGACGACCATGCAAGAGCGGACCTTGGCTGCGCCACTGCTCGTCTTCGCGACGGTCACGCGCAACAAGACTCCCAAGGGATACGTAAAGTTCTGCGGCTTGGCCGTCATCGAGGGCGTCGAAGAAATCGAGCAGAAGGACAAGGGGCGGCCGTTCCCCAACTTCTGCTATGAACTGGCTCTTCTCGACCTGAGTGCAGAAGATGACCTGCTGAACTGGTCCTGGATCGAAGCGCGCGGCGACCAGAGGCTCTCGACGGCTGAGGCGCTGGAACACGCGCCGCGCTCCTGGCGTCGGTGGGTGGAAGGTGGCCATGCCGTCTTGCCGGAGGTACGCCAACGCCCCCTCCATCTTGAGGAGTCCGAAGTCAGCCCTCGGTCCGTCAGCCGCTCCGCGGATGAGGACACGTTGTTCCCCACTCCTTCGCAGTCACAGAGCTGGCACGTATCCAGCGTCGAGCACGACAACCGGCGGCCAGCACTCACGGCAGGCCTGCTCATGGAGAGACTGAGGAGTCTCAAGGTTCATCGGCAGGACGGACGGACGAGCCGGCACAAGCCCTTGGCCCTGATGTGGGCCATAGCGAGGAACGCCCGAGGAGAGTCGCGGCTCGCTCCCTGGCCGGAGTTCCGTGACGAGGTGGGCAAGCTATTGATCGAGTTCGGCCGCTCCCAGTCGTCCCCGACGCCCGAGTACCCGTTCTGGCATCTGCGGACGAGCGGCCTCTGGGATATTGATGGCCTTCCGACTGAGCAGGCAGGCAAGATCAGCGTCTCAAAACTCGACAGATCCAAGCCACAAGCAGGGTTCACCCACCAGGCCGACCGTTTGTTGAGGGATCCGTTCGTGCGGTCCCAGGCGATCGCCGTTCTAAGAGAGACGTACTTCGCCGAGTTCGCTCAGCACAAACTGATGGAGCAACTTGGGCTAGCTGGCTACGAGAACGCAAGCGGCATCGAGGCACTGACAGAAGAGCAAGAGCAATATGGCCCTGCCGCTCGTCGCGCCACGAGCACGTCCCGCGTAGTGCGCGATGTCGGACTGGCCAACAAGGTCAAGGAGATGTACTCCGACCACTGCCAGGTCTGCGGAACACAGCTAGCGAAACGATTCGGCACGTACAGCGAAGCGGCCCACATCCGCGGTCTCGGGCAGCCGCACAACGGACCCGACGAGCTTGCCAACTTGCTCGTACTGTGCCCCAACCACCACGTCCAATTTGACACGTTGGCTATATATATCGATCCGCACGGAGTCGTCCGCTCAACGGCGGACGGCAGTCACATGGGTGTGCTCCGCCGGCTACCAATGCACCACATAGGCGAAGCCCACCTGAGATACCACCGAGCTCTTTGTGGCAGAGACGCGGACCAGGAAGCACTCGATTCAGAGCCCTCACCCGGTACAGCCCTAGGCGCTAGGGAATAGCAAAAAATTGGCAAACCCTGCAGCGGGCGAACGGCTCCCGGTACTACGCTCCGTGATCGTAGATCCAGCTTTGCGACGGAGCGTAGTACCGGGAGCCAATTCAGTAGCGGGACGGGCTACGTTGCGTAGTAACTGCAGGTGAGGCCAGTGATGCTGGTGTCAGACGTCACCGAACCAGAAGTTCATCGCAGGCTCATCCTCACAGGGGAACGGCGCCAGTTCGAAGTCAAGACTCGCGGCCATCCTCTGACTACGCTCATTGCCTTCATGAATGAGGGCGAGGACCAAAGTCGCCTCCTCATGCTCGCGATCAATGATGTCGTCAAGCGCGTGCTCCATGGCCACGCGACCAAGACCCTGGCCCTGGTATCTGACGTCAACCGCTACAGCCCGCAGAATGCGCACGGGACCGTCCCACTGCACTTGTTCGCGCACCCATGCCATGTAAGCGGTGTCGCAACGAGCATGAGCAGCAACAGCCGCAAGGCAAGCTGGCTCCGCGCTATCTGCCACGAGTACGCGCTCATCTAGCCGTCCGCTGCATTCTTTGCGAGCTTCAGCGCGGATCCAGCTCTGCACCGTCCACTCCCACTCAGCCGGGTGGGCCAGCGTGCGTCCATTGGGCGCCTTGGGACGAGGCTGTGTGCAAGTAAAGCTTTCGAATGCGCGTCGATCACGGCTCGTAGCGACTCGCCACGATACGTGACTCAAGCGCCAGACCTTGCCCTTCGACGTCGCGGCGGACGCGAGGCCAAGCGTTCCCGCATGTAGGCAGCTGCGTCAGCAGAAGGTGGCGTACGGAGCGCGCGACCATACGATGCGGCAGCCTTCTGCTCGTCCTCAGCCTCAGAGGTCGCCGCCTGCACTGCTCGCCCGAGAGCACGCTTGGTAAGACTCACGTGGCTCTGCGCGAGCGGCATGGCCTGCGGAAGAGCCAACCTCAGTACGCTCGCCAGCGGCACGGGCACACGAACAAAGTCACGCGGTGTCGGCATGGGTGTCGCCATCCGTCAGCCCCCCAGACTGTCGCATGCTGTCGTAGTTGCTGGCCGCTCGCTGCAGAACCTGAATCAGCTCTCCGAGCCTTGCCCTGGTTAGAACGTAGCGCCCCAGCGTCTCTACGGGAAGGGTACCCAACTGACGAAGGTCTTGCTCCATCTGCGCTGGCGATCCGCTGATGATGGGCGGATCTGCCTGCCCAAGGGTGAGGTGGATGGCATCAGCTTGACCGGCTGCGTTGGGCAAGCTCAGAGAGACGATGAACTGGTTCGCTGGCCGGCTTGGCACGTCCGTGTTACGCCAGACAAGCCTGATCTCAACAGAGTCATTCGGCGCGTTCTCAGGCGTGGTCACGGAGCCAGTGTGCCATCGGTTGGGATCGGCACGCCTAGCCCACTACTCCGCTGAGGCTAGATCGCTGCTCCGCTCAGGGGCTTACTCCCGCGTGTCGCGCCAGTCGCTGCGACCATCCGACCTCCCTGTCCGCGCCACGTCAACTCTAGGGATGGTCGTGAAGGGGGTGCGTGACTGTGGACTATTTGTGGACAGATCCTCGACAGCTTGGCCCAACAGGGTCGCTGACCAGCGCGTTGCCGGTAAGCCGTAGGGCCCTCCGGAGCCGTGTGCGCAGGTTCGAATCCTGCCGGGGGCACTCGCCTGTCAGAGATGTGAAGCGTGGTCTGACCAGGGCGGATGCCGATGTGAGAAGCGGGAGTCAGGTTACTGACTCCCGCTTTTTCGTGCTGTCACCCGTGGTGAGGGTGGGCGGGCGGTGCCGGGTAGGGGGACTGCCCGTCGTTCAGGAGTTCGGCTGCCTGGTGCTGGGTGTGGGCGGCTGCCTGCTGTGCCTCCGCCACGGCGTCTCCGCGTTCGCGCACGAGGTCTTCATAAATGGGGAGGTGGTTGTTCTCGGTGGGCGTGCGGGTCACAACGCCGGTCCTTCCGCTGGGTAATGCCGTCAGGCCCTGTTGAGTCGGGCGGCAATTCCGTGCCCGAGGAGCAGATAAAGGGCTGCCGGGAGCCCGTAATTGAGGAGTACGCGTACGCCTTCGGTGTCCATGGTGAAAATGTCCTGTGCCCATCCGCCGAGCCAGTCCGCCGAGCCGTGGACGAACTCCACGAAGGCGTTTCCCTGGTTCGCGTCGAGCAGGTACAGCACGATCCACAGGGCGAGCAGACCGGCCGCGACGTCGGCGATGGTGCAGATGGTGAGGGCCGCTCTGCGTGCGGTGGCCGGGTTGCGCGGCGTGCGGGCGGGGGCGGCCGCAGGCTGGTCGTACGACTGGTATCCGGAAACCGGGTCGGTGTTCACGAGAAATCCGATCTGACGCGTGACTGGGCGGGCCGGTCGCCCCGAGGAGCCGATTACGGCTCTTGTGGCGACCCGTTTCTGCCTGGTTCTGCGTCATGCGAACGCGACCGCGTTACACCGGCGCCCGGGTCATCCTGAATACGGCGTACTACGGCGGCCTATGACGAACTATGGCGACCTGAGGTGGTTCTTTAACGGCTTTCCCGAATGCTTGCGCTCCACGGCGCTTCGCCGTCAGGGCCGACGGTCGGTCGGGAGCATCGCCCAGACCGTTTTTCCCGCGGGCTGGCGGCGGGTCCAGCCCCAGTGCTCGGACAGGGCGTCGATGATGCGCAGTCCGCGGCCGTGCTCGTCGAAGGGGTCGCTGGTGTGCGGGTACACCGGCGGGTTGTCGCTCGGGTCGGTGACCGCGCAGACGAGGTGGGCCGGGCGGCGGAGGCTGAGCTTCAGCCAGATCTCGGCGTCGCCGCCGGCCGCCGGGTGGGCCGGGCGATGCGGGGCGGCGTGCAGTACGGCGTTGGCGAAGAGCTCGGCGACCACCGTGAGGGCGTCCGCGCCGCAGTGGTCCAGCGACCAGTCGGCGAGGGTGCGACGGACGAAGTCGCGGGCCTGGCCGCAGCCCTGTTCCGCGCCGACGAGGCGCAGCGCGGCGGAGCGGGGCGGGGTGCGCGGGGGTTCGGGCCTGGTGAGACGGGCCCGGGCCGGGGTGCCGGTGCGTGCCTCCGGTGTGACTGCCAGCCCCGCGGGGGACGCGGCACTGCCGGGCAGTCGGAGCCCTTCGTACGCAGGTAAGGACACAACGTCTCCCTGATACACGGTCAGGACGGGGCGTCCGCACTGCCGTTGACGCCAGGGACTATTATCCACGCCGACGGCGCCTCCGTGCAATTTCACGGGAAATTGCGCGAGCGGTGTCGACCAGAGCACGTGGTGCGGTTCGGGCCCAGAGGGTCGTCGGGGCGCACGCGTGGCGGAACGTGAGCAAGGAGAGTGCAGTGCCAACAGCATCGAACGGCGTGCGGGCAAGCTCGTTGGGCGTCCGCTGGATCAAGAGCCGGCACAGCAATGCCGAGGGGAACTGCGTCGAGGTGGCGCCCTTGGGCGACGGCAGCATCGCGATGCGCAACTCCCGTGACCCCGACGGGCCGGCCCTCGTGTACACCCCTGCCGAGATCACCGCGTTCCTGGCCGGCGCGAAGGAGGGAGAGTTCGACCACCTCGTATGACCCCTGTGGGTGATACGGGCCCTCTGCCTCTGAACGGACGGCCGGCGAAGGAGCGGAGCACCGCCGCCAAGCGGAAGGTGAGCCCTCCATTTCCTGCGGTTCCGGCGGCACGAGGCGGCGGGATGCGATAATGCGGTCTGTCGTATGCCGGTCTACGGGGAGTCAGGATGTCCGCCGAGTCACCTCGCATCTCCCGCCTCGAGCCGTATCTGAACCGCACCGAACCCGCGCCGACCCTGCTGAAGATGCTGGTCGGCGTCCAGCTGGCCGGGATCCGCGAGGACGCGGGCTTCTCCCAGGACCAGGCGGCGCGAGCCGTGGGGTTCAGCCCGGCGAAGCTGTCGCGCATCGAGGCGGGCAAGGGGCGCCGGCCGCCCACCGAGGCCGATATCCGCGCGCTGCTGGAGCGGTACGGCGCCGACGAGTACGAGGCGACGGTGCTGCTGCAGTTGCTGCGGCGGGCCGGTGAGCCCGGGTGGTGGCAGCGCTATGACAAGCGGCTGATGCCGGAGTGGTTCGACCGGCTGGTCGGGTTGCAGGAGGCCGCCACGGCCATCCGTACCTATGAACTCCAGTACGTGCCGGGCCTGTTGCAGACCGAGAACTACACCCGGGCCGTCGTGGAGCGCGGGCTGCCGACGGCGCCCGGCCGTGAGGTGCAGCGGCGTGTGGAGCTGCGGATGCGTCGGCGCGAGCTGCTGCACCGCCCGGAGGCGCCGCAGCTGTGGGCGATCGTCGACGAGTCGGTGCTGCTGCGGGTGCTGGGCAGCCGCGAGGTGATGCGGGATCAGCTGGAGCATCTCGTGGAGATGGCCCAGCGGCCCCATGTGACCGTACAGATCGTGCCCCTGGACGTGACCAACGCCTCCGCGCCCGCGATGCCGGTGACCTATCTGCGGTTCGGCGGCGTCGATCTGCCCGACATCGTCTATCTGGAGCACATCAAGAGCGCGGCGTTCCTGGAGGACCAGGACGAGACCGAGGAGTACCGCCTCGCCCTGGACCGCCTGGGTGACGAGGCCCTCAACCCGCGCGAGTCCCTGGAGCGGCTGCGCCAGACGATGGAGCGGTACTCCCCGAAGCCCTGAACCAGGCCTGGTGTCTCCTACGCGAGTCGGCCCACGCCGCCGAACTCGATCCACTCCTGGGTGAGCTGGCGCGGGGTCACCTCGGTGTCGGGGCGCCAGGTGGAGACCTCCACCAGGCCGGGCTCCAGGATCTCCAGGCCCTCGAAGTACTCCGCGACGTCCTTCTCCTGGCGCACCCGGCCCCAGTGTCCCTGGGTCGCCTGGTCCATGAAGTCGGTGACGAACTTGCGGACCTCGGCGTCCTCGCTGACCAGTTGGCACATCACCATGCAGCTGCCGGGCACGAGCCGTTCGCGGACCCGGCGGGCCACGGCGAGCGGGCCGTTGGCCTCGTCGTCGGGGATGCAGTGGAAGACCGAGTTGAACAGCACGGCGACCGGCTGCGAGAAGTCGATCAGGCGCTCGGTGTCGGCGTGGGCGAAGATGGCGTCGGTCTCACGCATGTCGGCGTGGATGACGGCGGTGTTGTCGTTCTGGTCGAGCAGGGCGCGGCCGTGGACCAGGACCATCGGGTCGTTGTCGACGTACACCACGCGCGAGGACGGGTCGACGGACTGGGCGACCTGGTGGACGTTGTTCTGGGTGGGCAGGCCTGAGCCGTGGTCGAGGAACTGCCGGATGCCGTAGTCCTCGGCCAGCGTGCGGACCACGCGCTGCAGGAAACGGCGGTTGTTCAGGGCGAGGGCGCGGGTGCTGGGGACGACCTTGTCCAGCTCCTCGCAGGCGGCTCGGTCGGAGGCGTAGTTGTCCTTGCCGCCGAGGTAGTAGTCGTACATGCGTGCGGCTGTCGGGATCGTGGCATCGATCGACGTGGACAGCTTTCCAGGCTCCATCGTTTCCCCCAGTCACAGGGCCGGCCGAGGCGATCACCTCGCCGACAACCCATCCTAGGGAGGCGGTAGTTGGTCGGGCCAGCCCATCGGTCAATCACCGGGCGAACGACCACCCCGAAGGGGGCCGACACGCGGACCGAAGGACACTGAGGGACATGACGCACCGCATGGTCGAGATGAAGCCGGAGAGCCGGACGCGATGGCTCCGGGGGGTGAGCGCGCCCGGCGCGAAGATCCGTCTGGTGTGCTTTCCGCACGCGGGCGGCGCGGCCGGCGCCTTTCACGACTGGGCCGCGCTGACGCCGCCGGAGATCGAGGTCATGTCGGTGCAGTACCCCGGCCGTCAGGACCGTCTGTCCGAACCGTGCGCGGCCACGATGGAGGAGCTGGCGGACGCGATCACCGCGGCTCTGCTGCGGGAGCTGCCCGACGACCGGCCGCTGGCGCTCTTCGGCCACAGCATGGGGTCGGCGGTGGCGTACGAGGTCGCCCGGCGGCTGGACGAGGCCCCCGGCCGCACCCTGGCCCGGCTGGTCGTGTCCGGCCGGGCCCGGCCCCGCACCCCGCAGGAGCTGGCGCCCCGTCCGGCCCCGGCCGACAGGGAGATCCTGGATCACGTCCGCGAACTGGACCCCGAAGGTGCCGCCACCTACGAGCACCCCGAGCTGCGGCCCCTGATCATGCCGTCGCTGCGGGCGGACTTCGGCCTGCTGGCGGCGTACCGCCCGACTCCACTGCACCGGCTGGGCGTTCCCGTCACGGTCTGCGGCGGCGACCGCGATCCCGGGTGCGCGGTGGAGGAGCTCTCGTCGTGGTCGGACGTCACGACGCAGGGGGTGGACGTGCGGGTCTTCGAGGGAGGCCACTTCTATCTCAACCCGCGGAAGGAGGAGCTGGTCGGGTTCGTCGCCTCGCGGCTGTCGTGAAGCGACGGCTGTCACCGCTCCGCATGTGCACGCCATGAGTTGGCTGGGCATGTTCCCCTTTCAACGATCAGAGGGGAATGCAGAGATGAGCGTGACCGCCGCATCCGGGCCCCGCAAGGTCGTCGTCACCGGACTCGGGGCGGTCACTCCGCTCGGCGTCGGGGTCGGGGAGCTGTGGCGGGGGCTGCTCGACGGGCGGGACGGGATCCGGGAGTTGGAGGGGGAGGAGTTCGCCGGACTGCCCGTGCGGGTGGCCGGGGTCGTACCCGTCGATCCCGGGGAACTGCTGCCGCGGCCCGTGGCGCGGCGGATGAACCGGGCCGCGCGGTTCGGGGTGCTGGCGGCCCGGGAGGCGTGGGGGGACGCCGGGTTCACCGAGGGCGGGACCCGGGAGAGCGGGGTCGATCCGGAGCGGGTGGGGGTGAGTCTGGGCGCGATCCTCGGAGATGCGTCCGTGCTGGTGGGCGGGGACCGGAAGCTGCGCGAGAAGGGGCCGCGGGCCGTCTCGCCGCTGACCACCCCCATGACCGTTCCGTCGCAGGCCGCCTCCCAGGTCTCGCTCGATCTGCACATCACCGGCGAGGCCAGGACGGTCACGAGTGCCTGCGCGTCGGGGACGGAGGCCATAGGGCAGGCGATCGACCGCATACGGTACGGGCACATCGACCTCGCTCTCGCGGGCGGCGCCGAAGCGGTCGTCACACCGGCGATCATGGCGTCCTTCGCCGCGATGCGGGCCCTGGCCGACGGGGACCCCTCGAAGGGCTCACCCTCGCGGCCGTTCGCCAAGGACCGGAGCGGGTTCGTCAACGGTGAGGGCGCGGGGATCCTCGTCCTCGAGGCGGAGGAGCACGCGCGGGCCCGGGGTGCGCGGATCTACTGCGAGGCCGCGGGCTGGGGCCTGTCCGCCGACGCCCACCACATGGCCGCGCCCGACCCGTCCGGCACCGGCGTCGCGCTCGCCCTGCGGCGCGCCCTTCGGAACGCCGGCGGCGAGGTCGGGGACGTCGTCCATGTGAACGCCCATGCCACGGCGACGATCGAGGGCGACCTGGCGGAGGCGGTGGCGCTACGGGCGGTGCTCGGCCGGCGCAGGGTTCCGGTCACCGCGCTCAAGGGGCACCTCGGGCACCTTCAGGGGGCGGCGGGCGGGGTCGAGGCGGTCGCCGCCGTGCTGACGCTGCATCACGGGGTGGTGCCACCGACCGTGGTGGGCGGGGTGCTCGACGACGCGATCGATCTGGATGTGGTGACGGGGGTGCCGTGTGCGTTGCCGGAGGACGGGGACCTGGTGCTGAGCAATTCGTTCGGGTTCGGGGGGCACAACGCGGTGTTGGCGTTGCGGAGGGTTCGGTGAGGTGGGGGGGCGCGGTGAGGCGCGGCGCGGTGAGGTGAGCGGTTGCGCGGCGGGGTGATGGTCATGCCGTGCGTTTGCGGGGCGTCGCCTTCTTTGCCGTCGTCTTCTTCGCCGTACTCTTCGCGGTGCTCTTGGCCGTGCTCTTGGCGGTGCTCTTCGCCGCCGTCTTCTTCGCTCCTTGGGCGGTCTTCGCCGTCGACTTCTTCGCGGACGCCGTCTTCTTCGCCGCTGTCTTCTTCGTCGCCGTCGACTTCTTGCCGGCCGTCTGCTTCGGTGCCGCTCGGGACGTCTTGCGCTCGGGCAGGCGTCTGACCTGGGCCTCCTTCTTCTCCGGCTCGGCCGGCTCCTCGCCGCGCGACTCCTTCGCCGCCCGTACGCTCTTCTCCAGGGCCGCCATCAGGTCGAGGACCTTGCCGGCCTTCGCCGGTTCGGGTGTCTCCGGCGGGGCCTCGCCGGCGGCCTTCGCGGCGACGACCTCCTCCAAGGCCTCGCGGTAGGCGTCGTGCAGTTCGTCGAGTTCGATCTCGCCGAGGGTGTCCATCAGGGCGTCCGCGAGGTCCAGTTCCTTGTCGTTCACCGTGACGTGGGTGTCCGGGGCGACGCCCTCCGGGGCCCGGACCTCGTCGGGCCACAGCAGCCCGTGCATGGCGATGGCGTCCTCGACGACCCGCAGCATGCCCAGACGCTCTCGGCCCCGCAGGGCGTACTTCGCGATGGCGACCTTCTGGCTGCGCTTCAGCGCCTCGCGCAGCAAGGTGTACGGCTTGGCCGCGGGGGCGCCGCCGGCGGCGAGGTAGTACGCGCTGTCCATCTGGAGCGGGTCGATGCGGTCGGCCGGTACGAAGGCCACGATCTCGATCGTCTTCGCGGTCGGCAGGGGCAGGTGGGACAGGTCCTCGTCGGTGATCGGGATGATCGTGCCGTCCGCGTCCTCGTATCCCTTGCCGATCTCCGACTGGGTGACCTCGCGGTCCTCCAGCTCGCAGACCTTGCGATAGCGAATGCGGCCGCCGTCCTCCGTGTGGATCTGGCGGAAGGCGATCGAGCGGTTCTCCGTGGCGTTCACGAGCTTGATCGGGATGCTGACCAGGCCGAACGAGATGGCGCCGTTCCAGATGGATCGCACGTGCAGCACCCTTTCGATCGTTATGCCAGGCTTGCCCGGACATCCGACAATTTTTCTGGAATTCTCATGGTATGACGCCGATCACAGAGGTGGAGGGGCGACGGCTCGCGCTCAGCAATCTGGAGAAGGTGCTGTATCCGGCGACCGGCTTCACCAAGGGCGAGCTGCTGCACTACTACGCCACCACGGCCGACTTCCTGCTGCCGCATCTGCGGGATCGGCCCGTGTCCTTCCTGCGGTACCCGGACGGGCCGGACGGCCAGGTGTTCTTCACGAAGAACGTTCCGCCGGGGACCCCCGACTGGGTCACCACGGGGGAGGTGCCGCGCGTGGAGGGGCCCGCGCGCATGGTGTTCGTGCAGGATCTCGCGAGTCTCATGTGGGCCGCGAACCTTGTCACCGAGTTTCATACGCCCCAGTGGGTGATCGGGGCGCCCGGGGAGGCGGACCGGCTGGTCTTCGACCTGGATCCCGGGGTGCCGGCCACCGTGGTGGAGTGCTGTGAGGTCGCTCTCTGGTTGCGGGAGCGGTTGGCTGCGGACGGGATCGAGGCGTATGCCAAGACCTCCGGGTCGAAGGGCTTGCATCTCGCCGCGGCGATTCGGCCGGTGTCTTCCGAACGGGCGACCGAGTATGCCAAGGAGTTGGCTGTGGAGGCCGAGAAGGCGATGCCGCGGCTGGTGGTGCATCGGATGACGAGGAGTCTGCGGCCGGGGAAGGTGTTCGTCGACTGGAGTCAGAACGCCGCGCGGAAGACGACGGCTACGCCCTATACGTTGCGGGCTCGACGGGAGCCGGCGGTGTCCGCGCCGGTGACGTGGGAGGAGGTGGCGGGGTGTCGGTCGCCTGCGGCGCTCGCCTTTCTCGCGGGGGACCTTGCGCCTCGGCTGCAGGACTACGGTGACCTGTTCTCTGGGCTGCTCGCGCCGGAGGGGGTGGGGCGGTTGCCGTGAGCTGGGGGGCCTGTGCCGTGACGCCGACCGCCACCAGGGGCTCCGCCTGCTGGACCCCCGGGCCTTTGCCCCCCCCACCACCCGACTCGGTCTCTCAAGAGGCTCGGCTCGGAGAGCGGGGGCTGATGTCCGGTGTGTAGCTGACGGTTGGTGGGGGCTGGGCGCGCAGTTCCCCGCGCCCCTAGGGGCGATGCCGGGCATGGCGGCCGACAGGGCCTCGTCAGTCGGTGGTGGACCAGGCTCGGCGGTCCCTCGCTATCGCGTGCAAGGACTCCACGTCGGCCGGTTTGAGTACGCCGTCCAGGCGGGCCAGGCCTGGGAGGTCGGTGTGGTGGAGGATGCGGATGTCCAGGTGGGGGGCGGTGATGGTGATGTCGGTGGGGGCGAGGAGGGCGAGGGCCGGGTGGACCTCGGCGGTGAGGGTGTGGGAGGCGCGGTCGGCGTTGCGGCGGAGGTGGCGGAGGAGGGGGGTGGGCTCGCGGCGGCCCAGGGAGACCATCGGGTCGGCGATGGTGACCTTCTGCTTTCGGGCGTAGAGGGAGTGGACGGCGAACAGGCCGCCGGGGCCGAGCAGCAGATGGTGGATGCGGTCGCCGCCGGGGAGCGGCACGGAGTGCAGCGTGTGCCAGCCCGCGCCGTCCAGACGGTCCAGGGCCTCGCCGACCGTCTGCTCCGCGGTCAGCGCCCGGCGCCGCGGGTCGGCGCGCAGCCGGTGAGAGGGGCCGGGGTCCCGGCCGAGGGCGACGAGGAGCGCCTCGCCGGGGCGGTTGGGCGCGAGGTCGTCGTCCGGGTGGAGGGCCAGCCGGGCCAGTTCGGCGGGCGTGGGGACCGGGGGCGGGCCGATGGTCACCGGGCCGGTGACGAAGGGGCCGAGGGCCTCCAGAACGTCGTCCTCGCGATCGGCGGAGAGCAGGTTGATCCTGGCCGCCTCACGGTCGTACCAGGCGATGTTCCGCCCGTCCCTGAGGCAGACGTAGAGCCGTTCCTGGCCGTGTCGCCAGGTCGGTATGACGCGCAGTCCGCTCATGCACCATCACCCCACTGACCATGGGAACAGGCGGGGTGCTGCGGGGGCAAGAACCCGGTTACCTTTGAGAGGAGTTGGGCAGACCTCCCGCGAGAGGTGGTTGGGAGGCGCCGTTGCGTGCTCGCAGGAAGCAACCCGACGTACCGGCCCCGGACAGCCCGTGGAGCGAGATCGAGCCAGGCCTGTGGATGGGCGGGCACGAGTTCCGGGGGCAGTCGGGGCAACTGGAGTTCGCGGTCGTACGGGACGAGTTCGATCTCGTACAGACGCTGCTGCGCCTGCCCGGGCACGGGCCGGATCCCGGCGTCGAGCACCATGTGTGGCCGATTCCCGACGGGCCGCTGGACGGGACCCAGCTGGCCGGGGTGATCCGGCTGGCCGAGGCGGCGTGCGAGGCGCTGGACGAGGGCCGCAGGGTCCTCGTCCGCTGCTGTCACGGGTACAACCGCTCGGGGCTCGTCGTCGCCCACGCCCTGATCCGTCGGAGCCGCTCCCCCGAGCAGGCGATCCGGCTGATACGCTCCCGCCGCTCTCCCTGGGCCCTGCACAACGAGCTGTTCGTCGACTACCTCCGAGCCGGCCTGTCGACCGCCCGGCTCCTCGAAGAGCTCGCCGAGTAACCGTTTCCCATCGTTCGCCCGTCCGCCCACCGGGTGCGCAAAAAGGACTTCCGTCCGAATAGTGTGTACGGGCCGACACCCACCCGAGCCCCAGGAGAACCGTGCCCCGCAGCCGCCCCACGCGCGTCGCCGCGCTTGTCGCCCTGCTGCTGGCGGCCGCGACGGCCTGCGGTGACGCCGGGGAGCTCCAGGGCGCGGGCCCGACCGAGACCGCTGTCAGCCCGGACAAGCTCTGGCCGAGTCTGACGCCGGCGTCCCGTCCCGCCTATGAGATCGGCGAGGTGAACCGGGAGGCCGTGAAGGGCGTCACCGTCCCCGGCGGCGACCTGCGCGAGGTGAACCCGGTGGTGGTCGTCCGCAAGGAGATCGCCAAGAGCCCGGGGGACTACGAGGGCGCCGACGCGCCGTACCGCGACACCGGCCGGCTGATGTCCGACTGCGCCCAGGGCGCCGGGCACGGCAAGTGCCCGGTGCTGCGGCCGTACTACCGGGACCTGACCGGCGACGGACGTCCCGAGCTGACCCTCGGGTTCCGGCTGATGCCGGGCAAGACGACCGCGGTGCGCGTCTACACCGTGGAGAAGGACCGGCTGGTGCAGGTCATGAGCTGGGACGACGCCGTCAGCGCCGTCGAGCTGGCCCGGCGGTCGGTGATCATACGTTCGCCGTCCGAGGTGGCCGGCTACGAGTACCGGCTCCAGTGGACCTGGGACGCGGACCAGAAGGCGATGCTGCTCACGCACGACGAGATGCTGCGCACCGGTCCGCGCGAGAAGCGGACGGCCAGCCCCTCGCCGTCGCACTCCCCCGCCCCGTCCGGCTCACATTCCTCGTCCTCCTCGGCGAGCACCCCATGAGGCTCGGGCTCCCCCAGTGGGCCGGCACGCTCGCCGTGAAGGCCGCCGTCTTCATCACGGTGATGTGCTGCGCGCTCGCCGCGCTGCTCGGCATCCTGGTGCACGTCTCGGTGACGAACCAGACCGTCGGCCAGGCGCGCGAGCTCGCGCTGTCCCGGCTGGAGGACGCGACGGCGGCGTTCGAGGCCGGCGACGCCCTGCGGCGCGGTGTCTCCGTCGACCCGCCGGAGCTGCCGGACTCCCTGCGGGAGCTGGCCGTCGCCGGGGAGCGCGGCACGATGGTCGCCGACCACCGGGGACGGCCCACGATGTGGGCGGCGGGCCCCGCCGACGGTGAGCACGCCCTCGCGGTCGAGGTCGACTACTCGCAGCAGGCCCGCACCATCGAGGGCCTCGACCGGGCGATCCTTTGGTCGTCGGGGCTGGCGATCGGGGCGACGCTGCTGGTGGGGGCGTTCGCGGTGACGCGGGTGACGCGCCGGCTGCATGCCACGGCCCAGGTGGCCCGGCGGATCAGCGGGGGCGACCTGGACGCGCGGGTCGACGATCCCCGTACCAAGGACCCGACCCGGCCGCAGGACGAGGTGGCCGCCGTGGCCGCCGCCCTCGACTCCATGGCGTCGTCGCTGCAGAGCAAGCTGCTGGCCGAGCAGCGGTTCACCGCGGACGTCGCGCACGAGCTGCGTACGCCGTTGACCGGGTTGCACGCGGCGGCCGAGTTGCTGCCGGCGGGGCGGCCGACGGAGCTCGTGCAAGACCGGGTGGCCGCGTTGCGGACGCTGACGGAGGATCTGCTGGAGATCTCGCGGCTGGACACCGGGCGTGAGCGGTCGGAGCTGGACACCGAGCCGCTCGCGGCGCTCGCGGAGCGGGTTGTCCGGGCGTCCGGGACCGAGACCGAGGTCGTTGTCGTGCGGGACCTTGTGGTGGAGACCGATCGGCGACGGTTGGAGCGGGTGCTGGGGAACCTGGTGGCGAACGCGCACAAGCATGGGCGGGGGCCGGTGTCGCTGACGGTGGACGGGCCGGTGGTGACGGTGCGGGATCACGGGGACGGCTATCCGGAGTATCTCGTCGCGCACGGGCCGCAGCGGTTCCGTACGGAGGGTGGCGCCAAGGGGCACGGGCTGGGGTTGACCATCGCGTTGGGGCAGGCGGAGGTGTTGGGGGCGCGGCTGTCGTTCGCCAATGCGGTGGACGGGGGTGCGGTGGCGACGCTGACGCTCCGCTAGCGAGACCGCGGGCGTGGCGGAGAGGCCGGGGCTTTCGGTAGTACGCCGGCTGCGGGCCCGGTGGGGATTGATCGCGCCCACGCGCGGAGCCGCATATCGGTACGGCCCCGCGCCCCTGGGAGGCCCTCATCGGGCACAAGCCACGCTGGTGCTGAGCCATAAGGCACACAAGACGGACTAATTGGGTAAGTTCCGGACATGACCAAGGCCGGAACCACCCTGGTGGCAGCGGACACGCCCGCTCCCGCCGTACGTCTTCCCCGGCGCCGTGGCATCGAACTGGCCCTCATCGTCGTGGCCGTCCTGCTCTCCGTGTACGGCTACTGCGCGGTCGGGATCGCCAAGCACGGCACCGTCCCGCCCGGTGCCGCCGGTTACGGCGCCGGGCTCGGCGTACTCGCGTTGGTCGCGCATCTGGCGGTGCGTCTGCGCGCCCCCTGTGCCGACCCGTTGCTGCTGCCGATCGGCGTGCTGCTCAACGGCCTCGGTCTGGTCCTGATCTACCGGCTCGACCTGGAGACGCCGGACGACCTGGCGGCCCCGGCCCAACTCGTGTGGTCCACGCTGGGCGTGGCGCTGTTCATCGTGGTCGTCCTGCTGCTGCGCGACCACCGGGTCCTCCAGCGCTACTCCTACGTCTGTGTCGTCGCCGCCCTCGTCCTCCTCACCATGCCGATCTTCTTCCCCTCGGTGAACGGTGCCCGCATCTGGATCCGGATCGCCGGATTCTCCATCCAGCCCGGCGAGTTCGCGAAGGTGCTGCTGGCCGTGTTCTTCGCCGCGTATCTGGCCGCCAACCGCAGTGCGCTGGCGTACACGGGCCGGCGGGTCCTCGGGATCGAGCGGCTGCAACTGCCCACCGGCCGGGTCCTCGGCCCGATCGTCGCCATCTGGCTGCTGAGCGTGGGCGTCCTGATCCTCGAACGCGACCTCGGCACCTCTCTGCTGTTCTTCGGCCTGTTCGTGGTCCTTCTCTACGTCGCCACCGGCCGCACCGGCTGGATCGCGCTCGGTCTGCTGCTCGCGGCGCTGGGCGCGGTGGCCGTCGGGCAGTTGGAGCCGCATGTGCACGGCAGGGTCGAGGACTGGCGGCATCCGTTCGCGTCGATCGAGGCGGGCGAGGGCCCGAACCAGCTGTCGCAGTCGCTGTTCGCGTTCGCGGCGGGCGGCATGCTCGGTACGGGGCTGGGCCGCGGTCACTCGATCCTGATCGGCTTCGCGGCCAAGTCGGACTTCATCCTGGCGACGGCCGGGGAGGAGCTGGGCCTCGCGGGCCTGTCCGCGATCTTCATCCTGTACGGCCTGCTGGTGGAGCGCGGCTACCGCGCCGGGCTCGCCCTGCGCGACCCCTTCGGCCGGCTGCTCGCGGTGGGGCTGGCCTCGATCGTGGCGCTCCAGGTGTTCGTCATCGCGGGCGGGGTGACCGGCCTGATCCCACTGACCGGCATGGCGATGCCGTTCCTGGCGCAGGGCGGCTCGTCGGTGGTGACCAACTGGGCGATCGTGGCGCTGCTGATCCGGGTGAGTGACAGAGCGCGCAGCCGGCTCGGGGTGCCCAAGGGCGAGGAGGCGGCGCGATGACCCGGCACATCCGGCACGCCGCCTTCTTCTGCGCCGTACTGCTGGTCGCGCTGCTCGTGAACGCCACCCGCATCCAGGTCTTCGAGGCCCCGTCCTACGACGACAACATCGCCAACCGCCGCACCACGATCTCCCGTTACGGCCAACCGCGCGGCGACATCCTGGTCGACGGGGCGCCGGTCACCGGATCCCGCGACACCCGGGAGCCGCTGCGCTACGAACGGACGTACACGAACGGCCCGATGTACGCCCCCGTCACCGGCTTCGCCTCCCAGGTGTACGGCACGACCCTGCTGGAGCACACGGAGGACGGCGTCCTGTCGGGCACGGACCCGCTGCTGTCGCCCTTCCCGCTCTGGAACGGCTCCGCCCGCGACCGGTATCCCGGCGGCGACGTCGTCACCACCCTGCGCGCGGCCGCGCAGCGGGCGGCGTACGAGGGGCTGGCGGGCCGCAAGGGCGCGGTGGCGGCCGTGGAGCCGGCGACGGGCCGCGTCCTGGCCCTGGTGTCGGCCCCGTCGTACGACCCGTCCGTGCTGTCCGGGAACCGTTCGGCGGTGGCCCGGTCCTGGGCGACGCTGAACCGCGACCCGGACAAGCCGATGCTGAACCGAGCGGTGCGCAAGACGTATCCGCCGGGCTCGACCTTCAAGGTGCTGACGGCGGCCGCGGCCCTGGACTCGGGGGTGATCGAGGACCTCGACGAGCCGACCGACTCCCCCGACCCCTACACCCTGCCCGGCACCAGGACCTCCCTCACGAACGAGTCCAAGGGCTGCAAGGACGTTCCGCTGCGCAAGGCGTTCGAGTGGTCGTGCAACACGGTGTTCGCCAAGCTCGGGGTCAAGGTCGGCGTGAAACGGATGGCGAGGACCGCGGAGGCGTTCGGCTTCAACGACGCGGACCTCAAGATCCCCTACTCGGTCGCCGAGAGCACCTTCGACACGAAGGTCGACAAGGCGCAGCTCGCCCTGTCGTCGATCGGCCAGTACAACACCCGTGCCACCCCGCTCCAGATGGCGATGGTCGCGGCGGCGGTGGCCAACGGCGGTCAGGTGCGCTCGCCGTATCTGGTGGAGCGCACGACCCGGGCGGGCGGCTCCACGGTGTCGACGGGCGGCTCGCGCCCGGCGCGGCAGGCCATGCGGCCCTCCACGGCCGTACTCCTCAAGGAACTGATGGTGGACGTGGTGCGCGAGGGCACCGGCTCGAACGCCTGGATCCCCGGCGCCACGGTCGGCGGCAAGACCGGCACGGCCCAGCACGGCCTCGGCAACTCCGGGACGCCGTACGCCTGGTTCGTGTCCTGGGCGAAGGGCGACACGGATCTGGAACCCAAGGTCGCCGTCGCCGTCGTGGTGGAGGACGCCGCCGCCGACCGGGGCGACATCAGCGGCGGCGGGGACGCGGCGCCGATCGCGCGGGCGGTGATGGAGGCGGTGCTGAACTCACCCCCGGAGCAGGTCCGTTGAGGACAGACGCCGAGCGCCCACGTACTGAGACACCCCCTGGACCCGCCCTCCATCCCGACCTACCGTTCGGTCCATGACGACACCTGCCGCTCCGGAAGCCGCCTACGAACTCGCCCAGGTCAACATCGCCCGCCTCAAGGCCCCACTGGACTCCCCGCAGTTGAAGGACTTCCTCGACAACCTCGAACCCGTGAACGCCGACGCCGACGCCGCCGACGGCTTCGTGTGGCGGCTGAAGGGGAACTCCGGCGACGCAACCGACGTGAGTGTCTTCGGCGACGAGTGGCTGATCATCAACCTGACGATGTGGCGCGACACCGACGCGCTGACCGCGTACATGTACCAGGGCCGTCACCGCGAGATGCTGGCCCGTCGCCGGGAGTGGTTCGAGCGGGTGCAGGAGGCGATGACGGCCCTGTGGTGGGTGCCCGCGGGCCACCGCCCGACGGTCGCCGAGGCGGAGTCCCGCCTCCTCCACCTCCGTACGAACGGCCCGACGCCGTACGCCTTCACCCTGCGCACGTCGTACCCCCCGCAGGGAGCACAGCCTGTGCTCGGCGAAGTGCCGGACGGACTGGGCTGCTCGGCCTAGGGACTGTCAGAACACCCCCTAGACGTCGCCCGCCCCCTCCTCGATCGCCTCGCCGACCTCGGCGACCCGCTCCCGCTCCTCGGCGGCGAACCGTTCGGCGTCCAGCTTCTCGGCGATCTCCTCGTCCTGTGCCATCAGCAGGTCCAGATTCGAGTCGCCCATCTCGAAGACACCCATGTCGACGTAGGCCTGCTGAAGGCGTGGACCCCACAGTCCGATGTCCTTCACACAGGGGACGATCCGGGAGAAGAGCAGCCGCCGGAAGAGCTGCAGGAACTCCGACCGCTCACTGATCCGCTCGGCCTCCGCCTTCGGAATGCCGAAGTTCTCCAGGACCTCGACACCCCGCAGCCGGTCCCGCATCAAATAGCAGCCCTCGATGACGAACTCCTCGCGCTCACGGAGCTCGGCGTCGGTCAGCTGCTTGTAGTAGTCCCGCAGGGCCATCCGCCCGAAGGCCACGTGCCGGGCCTCGTCCTGCATCACATACGCCAGGATCTGCTTGGGCAGCGGCTTGGTGGTGGTGTCCCGGATCATCCCGAAGGCGGCCAGCGCGAGCCCTTCGATCAGCACCTGCATACCGAGGTACGGCATGTCCCAGCGGCTGTCCCGCAGGGTGTCGCCCAGCAGGGCCTGGAGATTGTCGTTGATCGGATAGAGCATCCCGATCTTCTCGTGCAGAAAGCGCCCGTAGATCTCGGCGTGCCGCGCCTCGTCCATCGTCTGGGTCGCCGAGTAGAACTTCGCGTCCATGTCGGGCACCGACTCGACGATCCGCGCCGCACAGATCATCGCGCCCTGCTCACCGTGGAGGAACTGGCTGAACTGCCAGGAGGCGTAGTGCTTCCGCAGCTCGCCGCGCTCCCGCTCGTTCATCTTCGACCAGTACGGGGTCCCGTACAGGGCCATCGCCTCGTCGGGCGTGCCGAGCGCGTCGCACGGGTCGACCTCCAGATCCCAGTCGATCCTGAGCTGCCCGTCCCACTGTTTGTCCTTGCCCTTCTGGTACAGGGCCAGAAGCCGCTCACGCCCGTCGTCGTACTCCCAGCCGAAACGGGCCGCACCGGCCGCGGGCACCTGCCAGAGCGGCTCTCCGGGGTCGTTCGCGTACAGGTCATAGGTCGGCATGCCCCGCAGGCTCACACGCGATAGACGCGGCGTCAACAAGTCCCGCACAAGGGATTGACGACCTTGCTGACAGGCAGTCTCATAAGACACGGACGACGTACCCCCCGGTAACAGAGGTGAGCGACCGATGACGACCCTGACGGAAGCCGACGCGCTCGACGGTCTGCGCGACGCGCTCGGCCTGCTCAAGGACCGCGAACAGGTGGCCGAACGCCTCCTGGCCTCCTCGGCCAAGCACTCCTTCGACCCCGACAAGGAGCTGGACTGGGACGCGCCCTTCGAGGAGGGCAAGTGGTTCTGGCCCCCGGAGCTGGTCTCGCTCTACGACACGCCCCTGTGGAAGCGCATGAGCGAGGAGCAGCGGATCCTGCTCTCCCAGCACGAGGCCGCCGCCCTCGCCTCGCTCGGCATCTGGTTCGAGATCATCCTCATGCAGCTCCTGGTCCGCCACATCTACGACAAGGCGGCGACGAGCGCCCACGTCCGCTACGCGCTCACCGAGATCGAGGACGAGTGCCGGCACTCCAAGATGTTCGCCCGCCTGATCTCCCACGGAGACACCCCCTGGTACCCGGTCAGCCGCGCCCACCAGCACCTCGGCCGCCTCTTCAAGACGATCTCCACCACCCCCGGTTCCTTCACCGCGACCCTGCTGGGCGAGGAGGTCCTGGACTGGATGCAGCGGCTGACGTTCCCGGACGAGCGGGTGCAGCCGCTGATCCGGGGCGTGACGCGCATCCACGTCGTGGAGGAGGCCCGCCACGTCCGTTATGCCCGCGAGGAGCTGCGCCGGCAGATGGTGACGGCCCCGAAGTGGTCCCAGGAGTTCACGCGGGTCACCTCCGGGGAGTTCGCCCGGGTGTTCTCCGTGGCCTTCGTGAATCCCGAGGTGTACACGAACGTGGGGCTGGACAAGCGGGAGGCGATGGCGCAGGTGAAGGCGAGCGGCCACCGCCGGGAGGTCATGCAGACGGGGGCGAAGAAGCTGACGGACTTCCTGGACGACATCGGGGTGCTGCGGGGCGTAGGGCGGCGGCTGTGGAGGTCGTCCGGTCTGCTGGCGTGAGCGGGGCTGAGCTCGGGGCGGGTGTCGCTCGCCCGCGCCGGCGGGGTGCAGCCTGCGCCCACCCGTGCCGCCCCAGGCGGCACGATTGCCCGCAGCTGAGCGGCCCACGGGGCGCCGACCATCTCGGGCCGGGCTGACGAACCACGGCGCGCCGGCCGACCCAGGGGCGCGGGGCGGTGTCGATATGCGGCTCCGCGGCGTGGGCGCGACCAGCCACGACGCAGTCGTAGTCGCCAGATCACCGCACCACCACGGCGACTAGGCTTCATCCCATGTCCGCCGCCCCGGCCTACCGCCGCCTCAGCGTCGAGGAGCGGCGCAGTCAGCTCCTCGACGCCGCGCTGAACCTGTTCGCCCACCGCACCCCCGAGGACGTCTCCCTGGACGACGTGGCGGAGGCGGCCGGTGTCTCCCGCCCCCTCGTCTACCGCTACTTCCCCGGCGGCAAGCAGCAGCTCTACGAGGCCGCCCTCCGCTCGGCCGCCGAAGAGCTCCAGCAGTGCTTCGACGAACCCCGCGACGGCCCCCTCCTCCCCCGCCTCTCCCGTGCCCTCGACCGCTACCTGACCTTCGTCGACGAGCACGACACCGGCTTCAGCGCCCTCCTCCAGGGCGGCAGCGTCGTGGAGACCTCCCGCACCACCGCCATAGTGGACGGAGTCCGCCGCGCCGCGGCCGAGCACATCCTCAGCCACCTCGAGGTCACCGACCCCGGCCTCCACCTCCGTATGACCGTCCGCATGTGGATCACCGCGGTCGAGGCGGCGTCCCTGATCTGGCTCGACGAGGGGAAGCAGCCCCCCGTGGCGGAACTGCGGGACTGGCTGGTCGACCAGTTCGCCGCCGTGCTCTCGGTCACCGCGAACCGGGACCCCCAGACCGCCGCCCTGGCCGAGAAGCTCGCGGCGGATGGCTGACACTGGTGCCGTGAAGAGCGAAGACACCCCCTTCGAGGGCGGCCCGCTGGACGGCCGCGTCCTGCCCGTGCTCCTGGGCATCACCGGCCACCCGCCCAAGACGTACCGCGTCCCGGTCCCCGACCCGCACGGCGGCCCGCCCACGGTCCTCGTCTACCAGCGCGTACCGCGCACCCCGGGCCGCATGGGCCTCTCCCGGCGCTGGAAGTACGAGTACGACCCCGAGGGCCGTAGGACCAGCCGGCTGAACTGGCCGTGGTCCAAGCCAGACACCACGCCGCAGGGCAAGCCACACGACACGAACGAGTGATCGGGTTCCGCCGACCCGAGCACACCCACCGCGCGAACACGTCGTCCCGGGCTAAGGCTCGCGATGCGGAGCAGAGAGCCTCTCCGCACCGGAGGTGATGACGTGTCAGGAAGGCTTCTGCGTCTGGCGTGTACGGCGGCGTCGGCCGCCACGATCCTCGCATCGGCCCCGGCGCCCGCGACGGCGGCCCCCGAGCCGTCGTCCCCGGACCAGCGCGAGCGCTCCACCGCTAGCCTGCTGACGGATCTTCAGCGGCTGTACCGACAGGCCGAACAGGCCACGGAGACCTACAACGCCACCGCGGAGAAGCTGAAGAAGCAGCGCACCGAGGTGACCCGCCTGGACGCCGCCCTGGCCCACGCCCGGCTTTCCCTGCACCACAGCCGGGGCGCGGCCGGCCGCCTGGCCCGCCAGCAGTACCAGAACACCACGGACATCTCCCCGTACATCCGTCTGCTCCTGGCCCGCGACCCGCAGCACGCCCTGGACCAGGGGCATGTCATCGGCCTGCTGGCACGCGAGCGCGCGGAGGCGGTCGGCCGGCTGACCGGCACAGAACGCAAGGCCGACGAGCTGGCCCGCAAGGCGCGCAAGGCCCTCGACGCGCAACTCGCCCTGGCGAAGCGCCAGAAGAAGGACAGGGACACCGTGGAGAAGCGCCTCAAGAAGGTCGAGGAGCTCCTGGCGTCCCTGACCGCCGCCCAGCTGGCGGCGCTGGCGGAGTTCGAGAAGACCGGCATCGCCAAGGCCCAGCGGGCCTTCCTGGCGTCCGGCGCTCTGGCCAAGGACGATCACAAGCCGTCCTCCGAGGCCGACCGGGCCATCCGCTACGCCAGGAAGCAGCTGGGCAAGCCGTACAAGTGGGGCGCGGAGGGCCCGAGGTCGTACGACTGCTCAGGTCTGACGTCCGAGGCCTGGGCCCATGCCGGCACCCCGATCCCCCGCACCAGCCAGGAGCAGTGGGCGCGGCTCGACCGCATCCCGCTGTCGAAGCTGCGCCCGGGCGACCTGGTCGTCTACTTCCCGGACGCCACCCATGTGGCGATGTACCTCGGCAAGGGCAAGGTGATCCAGGCGCCGCGCACCGGCGAGAAGGTCAAGATCTCGCCGATCGCGTCGAACCCGGTCCTGGGAGCCGTACGCCCGCAGGAGTCCTCGAAGGCGGGCAAACAGGTCAGGTCCCGGAAACCTCAGCGAGATACGCCGCGGTCTTCTCCGGATCGTAGAAGAAGTTCTCGAAGTCAGCCGGGTCGTTGAACCCGTTGGCGAACCGGTCGGCGACCGGCGGCAGCTGTCCGGCCGCGCCGATGAGGCCCAGGATGTGCTCCGGCGGCGGTGCCAGCATCGCGTTGGTCCACTTGGTGACGTGCTGCGCGGTGGCCCAGTACCGGTCGAACGTGGCGCGCATCCACGTCTCGTCGAACTCCTTCTCCCCGTGCTCGACGATCGAGGCGAGGTAGGCGGCGGCGCACTTGGAGGCCGAGTTGGAGCCCTGTCCGGTGATCGGGTCGTTCGCCACGACGACGTCCGCGACGCCCAGCACGAGCCCTCCTCCGGGGAGCCGCCCGATCGGGTTGCGCACGGTCGGCGCGTACCGCCCGCTCAGCACGCCGCCCGCGTCCGTGAGCTCGGCCTTGGTGGCCCGCGCGTACTCCCAGGGGACGTACCGCTCCATGAGTTCCAGGGTCAGGGAGAGGTGTTCCGCGGGGTCCTTCACGCCGTCGAAGACGTCGAGCGGGCCGCCGGGTATGCCCTCCCAGAACAGGATGTCGGCGCGCCCGGACGTCGTCAGGGTGGGCATGACGAACAGCTCGCCCACGCCCGGGACGAGGTTGCAGCGCACGGCCTCCTGGTCCGGGTGCTCCGGACGCGGGCCGAGCCCGTGGACGTACGAGACGGCCAGCGCGCGCTGCGGCCGGCTGTACGGGGAGCGCTCGGCGTCCCGCTCGAACATCTGGACGAGCTCGCCCTTGCCGGCCGAGACCAGCACCAGGTCGTACGTACGGGAGAAGTAGTCGAGGTCGCCGACCGCCGCGCCGTGGATGACCAGTTGGCCGCCGCGCTGCGCGAACGTCTCCATCCAGCCGGCCATCTTCACCCGCTGGTCGACCGACTGCGCGTACCCGTCGAGGCGTCCCCGCCAGTCGATCGCCCGCGCCGCCGGACCCTCGCTCCAGGAGCCGGGGGCCGCCACCGAGACGCCGAGTCCTTCGATCTTCGGGGCCTGGGACTCCCAGAAGTTCAGCTGGAGATCGCGCTCGTGCTGCAGTGCCGTGTGGAACATGCACTGCGTGGACATGACCCGACCGGAGCGGATCTCGTCCGCCGTCCGGTTGGACATCAGGGTGACCTCGTATCCGTGCGACTGGAGTCCGAGGGCGATCTGGAGTCCGGACTGACCGGCTCCGACGACGAGTATCTTCCGCATCCGGGGCTGTTCTCCTACTCGGCTCTACTCGGGGGTTTCGTCCAGTGCGTGTCGGACGAGGGCCAACAGGGTCTCGATGGCCGAAATCCGACGCCGCGCATCCATGATCATGACAGGTATGTGCGCGGGCACGGTCAGGGCATCCCGGACGTCCTCCGGCTCGAACAGCTCGCTGTCGTCGAAGTGGTTGACCGCGACGACGTACGGCAGCCCGCAGCTCTCGAAGTAGTCCAGCGCCGGGAAGCAGTCCTTCAGGCGCCGGGTGTCGGCCAGGACGACCGCGCCGATCGCGCCGCGCACCAGGTCGTCCCACATGAACCAGAACCGCTGCTGGCCCGGCGTGCCGAACAGGTAGAGCACCAGGTCGTCGTCGAGCGTGATGCGGCCGTAGTCCATGGCCACGGTGGTGGTCATCTTGCCCGGCGTCGAGGTGAGGTCGTCGGTCTCCTCGCTCGCCTCGGTCATCAGCGCCTCGGTCTGCAGGGGCGTGATCTCCGAGACGGCGCTGACCAGCGTGGTCTTGCCGACGCCGAAGCCGCCCGCCACGACTATCTTCGTGGCGATCGGGGCCCGGGTACGGTCCGTCTGCCAGGGCTGTTCGGGCTCCTCGTCGACGAGGAGCGGGGAGACACCGCGAGCGGCGTCAGAGACGACGGAGTCCACTCAGCACCCTTTCCAGCAGCGCGCGTTCCGGCCGGCCCGTGCCGTGGCCGGTTCCGGTGCCGTACACACGGATCTTTCCCTGGTCCGCGAGGTCGCTGAGGAGCACCCGGACCACGCCGAGCGGCATCTTCAGCAGCGCGGCGATCTCGGCCACCGTGCGCATACGGCGGCACAGTTCGACGATGGCCCGCATCTCCGGCATCACCCGGGTGGAGAGGGAACCTCCCCCACTGCCAATAGCGTGGGCGGTGCCCCCAGTCAGTTCCCTGCGCTCCTCGGCGGCCTCCAGCGCGGCCGTGCTGCCGACGAACGTCTCGACGAGGAGGACGTGGCCGAAACGGGTACGGCCGCCGGTGAGCGAGTAGGGGCGTACGCGGGCGGGCTTGCGGTCACCGCCGCGGACGGGGAGCTGGGGCCTGCCGTGCGGGGCGTTGCTCATCGGGTACTCCCTGCCGACGCGGTCTCGAGGGACTTCCGTAGCTCGCTGCGGAGTTCGGGGGTGAGCACGTGGCCGGCCCGGCCGACGAAGAGCGCCATGTGGTACGCCACCACGCTCATGTCGCAGTCGGCGGAGCCGTGTACGCCGAGCAGTGAGCCGTCGCTGATGGACATCACGAACAGGCTGCCCTCGTCCATCGCGACCATCGTGTGCTTCACGCCGCCGAACTGCATCAGTTTGGCGGCGCCGATGGTGAGGCTGCCGATGCCGGAGACGATGGTGGCCAGGTCGGCGGAGGAGCCGCGTGGGCCGGTGGGCTTGTCGGGCCTGGTTTCCCGGGCCTCGGCGTTTCGGGCGTGGTCGGAGGAGAGCAGGAGCAATCCGTCGGAGGAGACCACCGCGACTGACTGGATGCCCGGCACCTCCTCGACCAGATTCGTCAACAACCAGTGCAGGTTGCGGGCTTCACTGCTCAGTCCGAAGGTACTGGGCGCGGTCAACTGCTTGCCTCCTCGACTGTGCCCCCCGTGGCTGCTTCGGATGGTGCTGTCGGGGCCTTGGTCTGGCCCGTCTGTTCGGCGATCTCCGCCTGTACCTCGCGGTGGCCCGCCTCCGCTCCCCTGCGGAATCCGCCGAGTCTCCTGCGGAGGGCTTCGGCGTCGACGGTGCCGGTCCGCTGGCGCGGGGCCTGGGCGGGGGCGGTGATCTTCGGGGTGCGTTTGGGGAGGCCCTTGTCGGTGACGGGGTCCTCGTCCTGGGTGCGGGTGTGTTCCGCCTCGGCTTCGCCTTCGGCGGGGTTCTGGTACCCGCCCGCACCACCCGTGCGGGCGTCGTCGTCGAGTGCGGGTGGCCCCTGTGGGGCGTCCTCGCCGTCGGCGACCGCGAGTCGTTCGCCGGTGCCCTTTGCGCGGCCCGCGGACCCGGTGCCGGCGGTCGCGGACCCGGTGCCCGATGCCACCTCCACGGACTCGACGCCCACCGGCCCACCCGGCCGCACCCCGGGCGTCAGCCCCGGCATCGACCCGCCCGTCGACTCAGAAGCCGGCCCCGGCGCCGGACCGGCCGGCGACTCAGGCCTGCGCGTCTGCGTCGGACCGGTCGGGGTGTCGGGTGTCGGTGCCTGCGTCGGATCCGCCGTCGGCTCGGGCGTCGGATCCGATGTCGGCGGTGTCGGGATCAGGAGTTCCATCGTGGTCTCGGCAGGGTGCTCGCGCTCCTGCTCGGCCTCGGGGTGGCCCGGCTGTCGTTGCGTCGGTGGTGCTTCCGTTGTCTCCTCTACGGCCTTCTCCGCCAGGGCCACGAGGGGGTCGACGCCCTTCGTGCGGCCGTGCAGGACGTTGGAGTTGGCCTCCGCCGCGGCGCCGGGGAGGGAGAAGGTGGGGGCGCCGGTGGGGTGCCGTGAGTCCGAGGGGACCGCGGCCGCCGGGGCGGGGGCCAGGAGACTCTTCGGCAGGACCGCGACCGCGGCCACGCCGCCCTGCTTCTGTTCGCGGAGCTGGACGCGGACGCCGTGGCGGTGGGCGAGACGGGCGACGACGTAGAGGCCGAGGCCCAGGCCGTCCTCGCCCTCCTGGTCGTAGGAGTTCTCGGGGTCGAAGTCGGCGAGGCGGGAGTTGAGGCGGGTCAGGCGCTCGCCCGTCATCCCGATGCCCTCGTCCTGGACCGACAGCATGACCTCGCCGCTCTCCAGCAGCCAGCCGGAGACCTCGACGGGCAGGTCGGGCGGGGAGAACGAGGTCGCGTTCTCCATCAGCTCGGCCAGCAGGTGGGAGAGGTCGTCCGCCGCGAAGCCCGCCACGTGCGCGTGCGGCGGGAGCGCGGCGATGCGTACGCGCTCGTAGCGCTCGATCTCGCTGACCGCCGCACGGACGACGTCGACCAGCGGGACCGGTCCCACGTGCTGCTGGACATGCTCGGTGCCCGCCAGGACGAGGAGGTTCTCGCTGTGCCGGCGCATGACGGTGGCGAAGTGGTCGAGCTTGAAGAGCGTGGCGAGACGCTCGGGGTCCTGCTCGCGCTCCTCCAGGCCCTCGATGACCGCGAGTTGACGCTCGACGAGGCCGAGGGTGCGCAGGGCGAGGTTGACGAAGGTGTTGCCGATACTGTCCCGCAGCCGTTCCAACTGGGCGGCTGATTCCGCGAGTTCGGTGCGCAGCCCCTCGCGCGCGTCGGCCATTTTCTGCCGCTGGCCGACCAGGTGCTTGCGGTCGGACTCCAGGGTGGTGATGCGCTCGTGGAGGGCGAGGGCGTGCGCGTGCAAGGCGTTGACGGAGTCGACGACCTGGGCGAACTCGTCCTTGCGGCCGGTGAACTTGACCGGCTCCTCGGCCGCCGGGTCCTCGGCGCGGGCGAGCCGGGCGGAGCCGAGGCGCAGGACCGCGAGGGGCCGGGTGAGGCTGCGGGCCATGCCGGTGGCGACACCCACGGCGAGCAGCATCAGGGCGCCGAGGATCGCGATCCGGATCTCCAGCGCGGTGACGTCGTCGTCGCGCAGCTGCTCCAGGGCCTTGGTGCGGCGGTCGTAGAGAGCGGACTCCACACCGCGCATCAGGTCGACGCGGGCGGAGAGGGCGGCCTCGGCGCGCTTGGTGTTCGTGGCCAGGTCACGGTCGGAGAGCGCGGGCTGGTCGGTGAGGGCGGCGAGATACCGGTCGGCGGTGTTGACCTCCGGGCCGGTGACCGTGGAGTCGTACGACGTGCGTGCCGCCTTGGGCGCGGTGTCGTGGAAGTCGGCGAGGGCGGCGTCGGAGCGCAGTCGGGCCTGCTGGGCGGCGGCGCTGAGAGCGGCGCGCTGCCTGGCGTCGGCGTCCGAGGAGGTCTTCCGGGTGCTCGCGATGCCGGTGATCGGGTCGACGACCGTCTCGGTGGTGGTCGGCACGCTCAGCGCGGCGAGCAGCAGTCCTCGCGCGGCGGCGGCCTGCTGGACGGCGGAGTCCAGTTCGGCGAGCGCGTGGGCGCCGGCACCCGCGCGGGGCGGCGTCTGCGCGGCCAGGCTCTCGGCGAGCCGGTGGAGTTCGGTGATGGTGGCCGAGTACGCGGTGTGCGCTTCCAGCGCGGTGCTCTTGCCGGTGAGCGCGCCCCTGCGTACGGCGGCGATGGCGTCGAGGTCGTCGCGCAGCGAGGCCGGCGCGTCGGGGTCGGCGCGCAGTTCCTCGACCTGCCGGTCGACGCGGACGCTGCGCTGTTCGCTGGGCGCCTTGGACTCGGGGCGGCCGGCGGCGACGTACGACGTGACCTCGTCGCGCTCGTCGGCGAGGGAGTGGGCGAGCGTGAGCGCGTTCTCCGTCTGCTCGGCGAGGGTCACCAGTTCCTGGGAGTCGTGCAGTTGCCCGGAGGCGGTGACGATCGAGGGGACGCCTGCGCCCGCGATGGCGGCGGCCACGACGGCCACGGCGACGATCAGCCGGTTCCGTACGTGCGTCGGGCGCCCCCTGCCCGCGGGCGCGGCGTCGCCAGTGGTGCCGGTCGCGGCGCCGGGAGTGGGCTGCGTGCCCCCTGCGGAGGCCGTCTGCTTGCCTGAGCGACGAGGCCGCGTCTTCTGCACCGGTGCTCGCATTCCTGACTCGTGATACCCATGGGTCCGGATGACGTTCCGTCAACTACCGCCGACCTCGCGTACACCCCTCCCCCAAGCTCTCGCCCGCGAGCGGAGCTCGCTGATTGATGCAGCGCTCGAGCAGGGGGTGTCCTCACCGGTCCCCGACCCTCCCAGTGCCGGTGGGCGACGGCCGCGCATCACCTGACCCGCCACCCGAAGGAGTGAACCCCGGAGGGGAGTTGGCGGGCAAGTTCCTCCGGCGCGTGCACACGCCTTGTACGGCAGGCCGGTTGGACGTCCGCGGCACGCGGTGGCAGTATTCGCCGCCACGGCTTCCCGGAGCACTCCATTCCACCCCAAATCCGACGTCTGACCTGCGAGCCCTCGCCCTTTCGGCAGTTGTTGCGACCCCTTCGTGGACCTTGTGAAGGGCTCGTGCAGACTGACCGAATGCGAACAGAGCTTGTTTCGGAGTCCGGCGATCCGGCCCGCCCCAACGAGGACTTCGCGAGTGTCGGCCTTCCCGCCTCGGGACAGGGAGGCGTACTGGTGGTCCTGGACGGAGTGACCCCACCGCGGGGCGAGACGGGCTGTCTGCATTCGGTCCCCTGGTTCACGGCGCGGCTCGGCGGAGCGCTGACCGAACTGACCGTTTCACTCCCCGATGTGCCGCTCGCCGAGGCGCTGGGCCGGGCTGTCACACGTACCGCTGACGCACACGCCCAAACCTGTGACCTTTCTCACCCACGCACCCCGCAGGCCACGGCGGTTCTGGCCCGCTGGTCGCCGGAGACGGTCGAGTACCTGATCCTCTCCGACTCGGCCCTCCTGCTGGAGTCGCCCGACGGCACCATCACCCCCTGCCTGGACGACCGTCTGGCCCGCCTCCCCCGTGCCTCGCTGGCCACGGACGCCCTGATCGACGCCCATGTCCGCAACAAGGAGGGGGGCTTCTTCACGGCGGCCGCGGATCCGTCGGTGGCGGCGCGGGCGGTGACGGGGGTGCTGCCGCGCGGCGAGGTCCGGGCCCTGGCGGCGCTGACGGACGGGGCGACGCGCTGGGTGGAGAAGTTCCGGGAGGGCGACTGGGGGGACTGCTTCACCTTCGTACGGAAGGAGGGGGCGCGGGGGCTGGTGGACCGGGTGCGGGCGCTGGAGCGGGCGGACGCGGAGGAGCGGACGTATCTGGGGCGCAGCAAGACGCACGACGACGCGACGGTGGTGTACGTGGAGTGGTGAGCGGACGGGGGTCCCGTGCTCGCCCCGGCCCGCCCTACTTCTCCATGCCCCGGTTCAACTGGTTGAGCAGCCGGCCCAGCTCCGCGACCTCGCGCGGGTCCCAGTGGGAGAGCTGCTCGACATAGCGCGCCCGCCGCGCCTCGCGCACCTTGGCGACCCGGCCGCGCCCCTCCTCCGTGAGGTGCACCAGCCACGCCCGCCCGTCGGCGGGGTCGGGCTCGCGGGCGACCAGGCCCAGGTCCTCCAGGGCGCGCAGCTGGCGGGACATGGTGGCCTTGCCGACGCCGATGTAGGCGGCGAGCTCGGTGGCCCGCATCCGGCCGGACTCGTCGAGCCGCACCAGCAGCCCGTACGCCGCCGACTCCAGGTCGGGATGGACCTCGCGGGCCATCTCGCCCTGCTTGGCCCGGGCGCGCCGGAACAGAACGGTCAGCTCCCGTTCCAGATCGAGGAACTCGGGCCGGCCCGGGACACCGCCGGAGGCCCGCTCGGAGGGGGCACCCGCCGACTGTCCTCGCCGTTCGTCCCCGTTTCCGTCTTCCCGCACGTCAGCCCCTGCCTCGAATGTCCCGGTCCTGAAAGTTTCCGACGCCCGCCGTCGTCGCCGCAGCTCCGCCAGTATTTCGCAGGCTTAGACCAACGGCAGCCCCCGGACCCCCTTCCACCTGCTCTTCTCGCTGCCTAGGGTCTCTGTCGAGACCACGGCTGGCATGCCCACGCCACACAGACCCGGCCGCGGCCGGTCACGGATACGCGCGACTTCCCCACCGAGCGTCACCGAGCCGTCGGAGGCACGCTATGCCCGTGCAAAGACCCGAACCGCTCCGCCCCCGGCACACCCCTGTCGCCGGGCTCCTGCTCGCAGCCCTTCTGACCCTGACCCTCCTCGTACTGACCACCCGGCCCGCCTCGGCGTCCGCCGACGACCCCCCGGCCCGCGGCTCCGCCCACATGGGCATGGGCATCCTCACCCACGACGGCACCGACGGTGAACCCGTCGCTGACCTGGCCGCTCAGACGGAAGGCGTGGACGTCTCCAGCCACCAGGGCGACGTCGCCTGGTCGACCCTGTGGGACAGCGGGGTGAAGTGGGCCTATGTGAAGGCCACCGAGGGGACCTACTACACCAACCCCTACTTCACTCAGCAGTACGACGGCTCCTACGACGTCGGCATGATCCGCGGCGCTTACCACTTCGCCACCCCGGACACCACCAATGGCGCAACCCAGGCCGACTATTTCGTCGACCACGGCGGCGGCTGGTCCCGCGACGGCAAGACCCTCCCGGGCGTCCTCGACATCGAGTGGAACCCGTACGGCGACGCCTGCTACGGCAAGACCCCGACCGCGATGGTCACCTGGATCCGCGACTTCCTGGACCGGTACAAGGCCCGCACCGGCCGCGACGCCGTCATCTACACGGCGACGAACTGGTGGAAGCAGTGCACCGGCAACCACAGCGGCTTCGCCACCGCCAACCCGCTGTGGGTCGCCCGGTACGCCGCCGAGGTGGGGGAACTCCCGGCCGGCTGGGACTACTACACGATGTGGCAGTACACGTCCTCCGGCCCGACCGTCGGCGACCACAACCGGTTCAACGGGACGCTGGACAGGGTCGTGGCGCTCGCCAACGGCTAGCCCTGCCGCGGCGAAGGCCCGGGTCTCCCTCACGGGACCCGGGCCCTGCCTATCCGGTGGCGTCCGTCACGCCGCGACCGGAACCTCCGGCGCCGCGCCGTTGGTGGCCGGCGACAGCGCCAGCTCCAGGACCTGGCGGACGTCGGTCACGGCGTGGACGTCGAGCTTGTCCAGCACCTCGGCCGGGACGTCGTCCAGGTCGGGCTCGTTGCGCTTGGGGATGACGACGGTCGTGACGCCCGCCCGGTGGGCGGCCAGCAGCTTCTGCTTCACGCCGCCGATGGGCAGTACCCGGCCGGTCAGCGAGACCTCGCCGGTCATCGCCACGTCCGTGCGGACCAGCCGGCCCGACAGCAGCGACGCCAGCGCCGTCGTCATCGTGACGCCCGCGCTCGGACCGTCCTTCGGCACCGCGCCCGCCGGGAAGTGGATGTGCACGCCCCGGTCCTTCAGGTCGGCGACGGGCAGCTCCAGTTCGGCGCCGTGCGAGCGCAGGAAGGACAGGGCGATCTGTGCGCTCTCCTTCATCACGTCACCCAGCTGGCCCGTCAGGGTCAGGCCCGCCGCGCCCGTCTCCGGGTCGGCCAGCGACGCCTCGACGTACAGGACGTCACCGCCCGCGCCGGTCACCGCGAGGCCGGTCGCGACGCCCGGGACCGCCGTACGCCGCTCGGACGGGTCCTGCGCCGACTCCGGCACGTGGTGCGGCCGGCCGATCAGCCCGCGCAGGTCGCCGTCGCCGATGGTGAACGGCAGCTCACGCTCGCCCAGTTCGTGCTGGGCGGCCACCTTGCGCAGGAGCCGTGCGATCGAGCGCTCCAGGGTGCGGACGCCCGCCTCACGGGTGTACTCGCCGGCGAGCTTGCGCAGCGCGCCCTCGGCGATCGCGACCTCGTCCGCCTTCAGTCCGGCCCGCTCCAGCTGACGCGGGAGGAGGTGGTCGCGGGCGATGACGACCTTCTCGTCCTCGGTGTAGCCGTCCAGGCGGACCAGCTCCATACGGTCGAGCAGGGCCTCCGGGATGGCTTCCAGGACGTTGGCGGTGGCGAGGAAGACGACGTCGGACAGGTCCAGTTCCACTTCCAGGTAGTGGTCGCGGAACGTGTGGTTCTGCGCCGGGTCCAGGACCTCCAGCAGGGCGGCCGCCGGGTCGCCCCGGAAGTCGGAGCCCACCTTGTCGATCTCGTCGAGGAGGACGACCGGGTTCATCGAACCGGCCTCCTTGATCGCGCGCACGATCCGGCCGGGCAGCGCGCCGACGTAGGTACGGCGGTGGCCGCGGATCTCGGCCTCGTCGCGGACGCCGCCGAGGGCGACCCGGACGAACTTACGCCCCATGGCGTGCGCGACGGACTCGCCGAGCGAGGTCTTGCCGACGCCGGGCGGGCCGACCAGGGCCAGCACGGCACCGCCGCGCCTGCCGCCGACGACACCGAGCCCCCGGTCGGTACGGCGCTTGCGCACCGCGAGGTACTCGGTGATGCGCTCCTTCACGTCCTCCAGACCGGCGTGCTCGGCGTCGAGGATCGCCTTGGCGCCCTGGATGTCGTAGGCGTCCTCGGTCCGCTCGTTCCACGGCAGTTCGAGCACGGTGTCGAGCCAGGTGCGGATCCACGACCCCTCGGGGGACTGGTCGGAGGACCGCTCCAGCTTGTCGACCTCCTTGAGCGCCGCCTCCCGGACCTTCTCGGGCAGGTCGGCGGCCTCCACCCGGGCCCGGTAGTCGTCGGACTCCTCACCGTCCTGTTCGCCGTTCAGCTCGCGCAGTTCCTTGCGGACGGCCTCCAGCTGACGGCGCAGCAGGAACTCGCGCTGCTGCTTGTCGACGCCCTCCTGGACGTCCTTGGCGATGGTCTCGGCGACGTCCTGCTCGGCGAGGTGGTCGCGCAGTTGCTGGGTGGCGAGCTTGAGGCGGGCGACCGGGTCGGCGGTCTCCAGCAGTTCCACCTTCTGTTCGGTGGTCAGGAAGGGCGAGTAACCGGAGTTGTCGGCGAGCTGGGACACGTCGTCGATGGCCTGCACCCGGTCGACCACCTGCCAGGCGGCGCGCTTGCGCAGCCAGGCGGTGGCGAGGGCCTTGTACTCCTTCACCAGTTCGGCGACCTGTCCGGGCAGCGGCTCGGGCACGCTCTCGTCGATCCGCGCGCCCTCGACCCACAGGGCCGCGCCCGGCCCGGTCGTCCCGGCGCCGATCCGCACCCTGCCGCGCCCCCGGATCAGGGCACCGGGGTCGCCGTCGGCCAGCCGGCCGACCTGCTCGATGGTGCCGAGCACACCGGTGCTCGCGTACGTCCCGTCGATGCGCGGCACCAGCAGCACCCGTGGCTTCCCGGGCTGCGACCGGGCGGCCGCTTGAGCGGCCTCCACCGCGGCGCGCACATCGGCGTCGTTCAGGTCCAGCGGGACCACCATCCCGGGCAGCACGACCTCGTCGTCGAGGGGCAGCACGGGCAGGGTGAGCGGTGTGGACGTCGAAGCCATGATCTCCCCTTAGGCAGTCAAGTTGAGTTATGCCGACTCAATGCACGGGGAGGCCCGAATGTTCCCGGCCCTTAGTTCGCTGTGAGCGATCAGCTGTCGCGGGTGCGGTGACCTCGGGCTTTCGTGGTCAACGGTCACCGGGGCCCGATCCTTCCCGCCCGTCCCGCCGTCACCGCCACGCAGCCCCACGCGTGGTCACCTCCGGCCGACCGACCCCGACTTCGCGTGCGCCGCGTGCCAGTGCCTGACGATCGGCCACATCGCGATGCCGATGGCCAGGGAGATGAGGTGGCCCCAATTGGTCAGCGGGTCCGTGAAGTTCAGGAGGCCTTGGAGCAGCATTCCGCCGAAGAGCGCCAGTACGGGCCACCGCAGCCACGGTCGCAGCAGCCCGGCCAGGGCGCCGGTACCGGTGGCGACGCCGAAGCTGATGCCGTAGTCGAGCCGGTGCAGCGAGCTGTCGGGAAGGTGGCCGACCAGCACCGCGAGCCCCACGGGGACCTCGGTCGCGAGGGTGGCCAGGGCGTGCCCGGTCAGGAAGACGAGGGCTGTGCGGACACCGCCGATCCGTCGTTCCAGCGCGGTCAGCACCAGCAGGAAACCGACCGTGTACGGCCCCAGGAAGCCGCCCGCGACCCACAGGGCGCTGGCGAGGAGCACCAGTACGGGCGTCCGCACGAGGTGCGCCACATCGGTGCTGGAGCCCTGGTGCAGGGCGTGGACGAGGTCGGGGTCGGCGTAGGCGGCAATGAGCGAGGTGACGGCCAGGACGGCCGCGTAGGCGAGGGTGAACGGGGTGCCGGTGGGGGTGGGCAGCAGGCGCCAGGGGCGCAGCGGACGGGTGCGCGGCGCGGTGGTCCCGACGGGGGTCGGCAGCACGGGCGCCGGCAGTGGCCTCACGGCGGTGGCCGGTCCGCGCTGGCGGGGCATCCCGTCCAGCAGCTCGGCCACCTCGGGCTCGGGAAACGGGCCCGTCACGCCCCCGACCGCAGTCCGTTCCAAGGTGAGGCGCTCCTTCCGTTTCCCCCACCTTCGGACCACGGATCACCCATGTCTGTGATCTACGCCACAGAACAGGGGATTCTCGGCAACCTCTCAACAAGTTCTCGCGTCTCACCTGTTCACGCATTCGAAGGCAATCCCCTCGGCCACCCCGCCCGGACCTGCCAGGATGGCTGGATGCCCACTTCGTACGACATCCCCGAAGTCCTGGACCGTCGCGAGGGGCCGCACGGCGAGATCGTGCTGCGGCGGCACGGCGAACTGCTCCAGATCATCGCCAACGGCTGTTTCCTCATGGACACCTCCGACGGACGCTCGGAGCGGCTGCTGGTCGACGCGGCGCTCGGCGCGCTGGACGGGCGGCCCGACCCGGAGGTGCTGATCGGCGGGCTCGGCGTCGGGTTCTCGCTCGCACATGCCGCCGCCGACCCGCGCCCGGGACGGATCGCCGTCGTGGAGCGCGAGCGCGCGATTATCGACTGGCATCTCGACGGCCCGTTGTCCGACTTCTCCGCGTCGGCCCTCGCCGATCCGCGCACCGAGATTCTGGAAACGGATCTCGTGACCTACGTACATGAGACTTCCGCCACGTATGACGCTCTGTGTCTCGACATCGACAACGGGCCCGACTGGACTGTCACCGAGGGCAACGACAGCCTGTACTCACCGGCCGGACTGGCGGGCTGCGCAGGGGTGTTGAGGCCCGGTGGGGTACTTGCCGTATGGTCCGCCCAGCCGTCTCCGGAATTCGAAGAAACCTTGCGTAATGCCGGATTCCAACAGGTGCGTACCGAAGAGATCCCCGTTGCCCGGGGCGTTCCCGACGTCGTGCACCTCGCCGTACGGCCTGGATAGCCGTGGCACGGTGACTCCCCGTACTCTGCTCACCTGACGCGGATCATTCAAGCGTCAATCGCAAGCATGCGCAGGCACAGCCAGTTAGCGGGATCACCCCACGGATTCCGGAAAGCAACTTTGGGGCGGGCGATGGAGCAGACACACACCTCCCACAACGGCACGGCGGCGACCCCCGGCGCCCAGCGCCGGGTCCTCGTGGTCGAAGACGATCCGACCATCGTGGACGCCATCGCGGCCCGTCTGCGCGCCGAGGGCTTCCTCGTGCAGACCGCGGGCGACGGTCCGGCGGCGGTCGACACGGCCGAGGCCTGGCAGCCCGACCTGCTGATCCTCGACATCATGCTGCCGGGCTTCGACGGCCTGGAGGTCTGCCGCCGGGTGCAGGCCCAGCGGCCGGTGCCGGTGCTGATGCTGACCGCGCGCGACGACGAGACCGACATGCTGGTCGGCCTCGGCGTGGGCGCCGACGACTACATGACCAAGCCGTTCTCGATGCGGGAGCTGGCGGCTCGCGTGCACGTGCTGCTGCGCCGTGTCGAGCGGGCCGCGCTGGCCGCCACGACCCCCCGGTCGGGCATCCTGCGCCTCGGCGAGCTGGAGATCGACCACGCGCAGCGGCGCGTACGGGTGCGGAGTGAGGATGTTCACCTCACTCCGACCGAGTTCGACCTCCTGGTGTGCCTGGCCAACACCCCGCGCGCGGTGCTCTCCCGGGAGCAGCTCCTCGCCGAGGTGTGGGACTGGGCGGACGCCTCCGGCACCCGCACGGTCGACAGCCACATCAAGGCGCTGCGCCGGAAGATCGGCGCCGAGCGGATCCGCACCGTGCACGGCGTGGGCTACGCCCTGGAGACCCCGACGCCATGAGCGACGGACCGGCCGCGCGGAGAGGCCCCGGGGAGCCCTGGGGCGGCGTACGTCCGTTCTCGATCAAGACCAAGCTGGGCGCACTCGTGATCATCGCGGTGCTGATCACCACCGGGCTGTCGATGATCGCGGTGCGCACCCAGACGGAGCTGCGCTTCATCACGGTCTTCTCGATGATCGCCACACTGCTCATTACGCAGTTCGTGGCACATTCGCTCACCGCGCCGCTGGACGAGATGAACGCGGTGGCCCGGTCCATCTCGCACGGCGACTACACCCGCCGGGTGCGCGACAACCGCCGGGACGAGCTGGGCGACCTCGCCGGCACGATCAACCTGATGGCCGACGAGCTGGAGGCCCAGGACCAGCAGCGCAAGGAGCTGGTGGCGAACGTCTCGCACGAGCTGCGCACCCCGATCGCGGGCCTGCGGGCCGTCCTGGAGAACGTCGTCGACGGCATCGCCGAGGCCGACCCCGAGACGATGCGCACGGCGCTGAAGCAGACCGAGCGCCTCGGCCGGCTCGTGGAGACGCTCCTCGACCTGTCCCGCCTGGACAACGGCGTCGTACCGCTGCGACTGCGGCGCTTCGAGGTGTGGCCGTACCTGTCCGGGGTGCTCAAGGAGGCCAACATGGTCTCCTCCGCGCGCGGCGGCATGGCGTCGGGCTCCGGCAGCCACACCCGCACCGACGTCCATCTGCACCTCGACGTCTCCCCGCCGGAGCTGACCGCGCACGCCGACCCCGAGCGCATCCACCAGGTCGTCGCCAACCTCATCGACAACGCGATCAAGCACAGCCCGGCGCACGGCCGCGTGACGGTCAAGGCGCGCCGCGGGGCACAGCCGGAGTCCCTGGTGCTGGAGGTCCTGGACGAGGGTCCGGGCATCCCGCGCTCGGACTGGCACCGGGTCTTCGAGCGGTTCAACCGGGGCGCCGTGAGCCGGCCGCACGGGCCGGGCAGCGACGGCGGCACGGGGCTGGGGCTGGCCATCGCGCGCTGGGCCGTCGATCTGCACGGCGGCCGGATCGGCGTGGCCGAATCCGATCGGGGTTGCCGGATTCTTGTCACACTTCCAGGGCAGCCATCCGTACCAAGTTGACGTAAAGTTCGAAGCGGAGCGTCAAGATCCACGTCTGTCCTGGCTGACGGACACGTGTGATCAGGTACGGACCTGCGCCTTTGGCGCGTCAGGTCGTGATCGCGCCTTCCCATCTGCGTTCATCCGAAGCGGAACCACACTTGTTTCCCGCCATTTCCAGGCCCGAAACACGCTTTCCGATGTGACTTACACGACGATGACCTTGCTCAGCCTGACCTTCCCGGCCATGGAGGCGTAGCCTTAATTCCCGCTGTCCATCACCTTGTGAAGCGGAAGAGGGCGGTTGCCGCCGTGTCGCCACAGTCCCCCAGTAACTCGAGCATCTCGACCGACGCAGACCAAGCGGGGAAGAACCCCGCGGCCGCGTTCGGACCGAACGAGTGGCTCGTCGACGAGATCTATCAGCAGTACCTCCAGGACCCCAATTCGGTGGACCGAGCCTGGTGGGACTTCTTCGCCGACTACAAGCCTGGGGCGGCCGCCGCCTCGGCTCCGGCGGGTACTGCGGCCGCGGGGGCCGCAGAGACCACCACCACGGCTCCGGCCGCTCCGTCGGTCCCCGCGCCGGCTCCCGCGGCCCCGAAGCCGGCGGCCGCCGCGCCTGCGGCTCCCGCCCCGGCCCCGGCCGCCGCGAAGCCCGCCGCGCCGGCGCCGGCCGCGAAGCCCGCTCAGCCGAAGAAGGCCGAGCCCGCCGCCGCTGCCGACGGTCCCGAGCTCGTGACGCTGCGCGGCCCCGCCGCCGCGGTCGCGAAGAACATGAACGCCTCGCTGGAGGTGCCCACGGCCACGTCCGTGCGCGCGGTCCCGGTGAAGCTGCTCTTCGACAACCGCATCGTCATCAACAACCACCTCAAGCGCGCCCGGGGCGGGAAGATCTCCTTCACGCACCTCATCGGGTACGCGATGGTGCAGGCCATCAAGGCCATGCCGTCGATGAACTACTCCTTCGCGGAGAAGGACGGCAAGCCGACCCTGGTCAAGCCGGAGCACATCAACTTCGGCCTCGCCATCGACCTGGTCAAGCCCAACGGCGACCGCCAGCTCGTGGTCGCGGGCATCAAGAAGGCCGAGACGCTGAACTTCTTCGAGTTCTGGCAGGCCTACGAGGACATCGTCCGCCGCGCCCGCGACGGCAAGCTGGGCATGGACGACTTCACCGGTGTGACGGTCTCCCTGACCAACCCCGGCGGCCTCGGCACCGTGCACTCCGTGCCGCGGCTGATGCCCGGCCAGTCGGTGATCATGGGCGTCGGCTCCATGGACTACCCGGCGGAGTTCCAGGGCACCTCCCAGGACACCCTGAACAAGCTCGGCATCTCGAAGGTCATGACGCTCACGTCGACCTACGACCACCGGGTCATCCAGGGCGCCGCCTCCGGCGAGTTCCTGCGGATCGTCGCGAACCTCCTCCTCGGCGAGAACGGCTTCTACGACGACATCTTCGAGGCCCTGCGCATCCCCTACGAGCCGGTCCGCTGGCTCAAGGACATCGACGCCAGCCACGACGACGACGTCACCAAGGCCGCCCGGGTCTTCGAGCTGATCCACTCCTACCGGGTCCGCGGCCACGTCATGGCCGACACCGACCCGCTGGAGTACCAGCAGCGCAAGCACCCCGACCTGGACATCACCGAGCACGGCCTCACCCTGTGGGACCTGGAGCGCGAGTTCGCCGTCGGCGGCTTCGCGGGCAAGTCCCTGATGAAGCTGCGCGACATCCTCGGTGTGCTGCGCGACTCGTACTGCCGCACCACCGGCGTCGAGTTCATGCACATCCAGGACCCGAAGCAGCGCCGCTGGATCCAGGACCGCATCGAGCGCGCCCACACCAAGCCGGAGCGCGAGGAGCAGCTGCGCATCCTGCGCCGGCTGAACGCCGCTGAGGCCTTCGAGACCTTCCTGCAGACGAAGTACGTCGGCCAGAAGCGCTTCTCCCTGGAGGGCGGCGAGTCCGTCATCCCGCTGCTGGACGCGGTCATCGACTCGGCCGCCGAGTCGCGCCTCGACGAGGTCGTCATCGGCATGGCCCACCGCGGCCGGCTGAACGTCCTGGCGAACATCGTCGGCAAGTCGTACGCCCAGATCTTCCGCGAGTTCGAGGGCAACCTCGACCCGAAGTCGATGCACGGCTCCGGCGACGTGAAGTACCACCTGGGCGCCGAAGGCACCTTCACCGGCCTCGACGGCGAGCAGATCAAGGTCTCCCTGGTCGCGAACCCCTCGCACCTGGAGGCGGTGGACCCGGTCCTGGAGGGCGTCTCGCGCGCCAAGCAGGACATCATCAACAAGGGCGGCACGGACTTCACCGTCCTGCCGGTGGCGATCCACGGCGACGCGGCCTTCGCGGGCCAGGGCGTGGTGGCCGAGACCCTGAACATGTCGCAGCTGCGCGGCTACCGCACCGGCGGCACGGTCCACATCGTCATCAACAACCAGGTCGGCTTCACGGCGGCTCCCGAGTCGTCCCGCTCCTCGATGTACGCCACCGACGTGGCCCGCATGATCGAGGCGCCGATCTTCCACGTGAACGGCGACGACCCCGAGGCCGTCGTCCGCGTTGCCCGTCTGGCCTTCGAGTTCCGCCAGGCGTTCAACAAGGACGTCGTGATCGACCTCATCTGCTACCGCCGCCGCGGTCACAACGAGTCGGACAACCCGGCCTTCACCCAGCCGCTGATGTACGACCTGATCGACAAGAAGCGCTCGGTGCGCAAGCTCTACACCGAGTCCCTCATCGGTCGCGGCGACATCACCCTGGAAGAGGCCGAGCAGGCGCTGCAGGACTACCAGGGCCAGCTGGAGAAGGTGTTCACGGAGGTCCGCGAGGCCACCTCGCAGCCGGCCGCCGCGGAGCCCTCGGACCCGCAGGCCGAGTTCCCGGTCGCCGTGAACACCGCGGTGACCTCGGAGATCGTCAAGCGGATCGCCGAGTCCCAGGTCAACATCCCCGACCACATCACCGTCCACCCGCGGCTGCTTCCGCAGCTGCAGCGCCGGGCGTCGATGGTCGAGGACGGCACCATCGACTGGGGCATGGGCGAGACCCTCGCGATCGGCTCCCTCCTGCTGGAGAACGTCCCGGTCCGGCTCGCCGGCCAGGACTCGCAGCGCGGTACGTTCGGCCAGCGCCACGCGGTCATCATCGACCGTGAGACGGGCGAGGAGTACACGCCGCTGCAGTACCTCTCCGAGGACCAGTCGCGGCTGAACGTGTACAACTCCCTCCTCTCCGAGTACGCGGCCATGGGCTTCGAGTACGGCTACTCGCTGGCCCGCCCGGACGCGCTCGTGATGTGGGAGGCCCAGTTCGGCGACTTCGTCAACGGCGCCCAGACGGTCGTGGACGAGTTCATCTCGTCGGCCGAGCAGAAGTGGGCCCAGACGTCCGGCGTCGTCCTGCTGCTGCCGCACGGCTACGAGGGCCAGGGCCCGGACCACTCCTCGGCCCGCCCGGAGCGGTTCCTGCAGCTCTGCGCGCAGAACAACATGACGGTCGCGATGCCGACCTCGCCGTCGAACTACTTCCACCTCCTGCGGTGGCAGGTGCACAACCCGCACCACAAGCCGCTGGTCGTCTTCACCCCGAAGTCGATGCTGCGCCTCAAGGCCGCCGCCTCGAAGGCGGAGGAGTTCACCAACGGACAGTTCCAGCCGGTCATCGGCGACTCCTCGGTCGACCCGGCCGCCGTCAAGAAGGTCGTCTTCTGCGCCGGCAAGGTCTACTACGACCTCGAGGCCGAGCGGAAGAAGCGCGGCGTCACGGACACGGCGATCATCCGCATCGAGCGCCTGTACCCGCTGCCGGGTGCCGAGCTCCAGGCCGAGATCGCCAAGTACCCGAACGCCGAGAAGTACCTGTGGGCCCAGGAGGAGCCGGCGAACCAGGGTGCCTGGCCGTTCATCGCGCTCAACCTGATCGACCACCTGGACCTGGCGGTCGGCGCCGAGGTCCCGCACGGCGAGCGCCTGCGTCGCATCTCGCGTCCGCACGGCTCGTCCCCGGCCGTCGGTTCCGCCAAGCGGCACCAGGCCGAGCAGGAGCAGCTGGTGCGTGAGGTGTTCGAGGCGTAAGCCTCCGGCGGTTCAGCCGACGCACAGGGCCCGGTGCCGAGTTCCCACTCGGCGCCGGGCCCTTCCTGACTGACAGGGGGGTCTTCATGGCCAAGCGACACACGAAGAAGATGCTGCGCCGGATGGGCAGCGGGGAGCCCGTCAGGGCCACGACCGCCCTCGGGTCCCTCGGGGCGCTCGCCCGGCTCGCCTTCTACGCCGAGCAGTTCGGGTACCGGTACGCGGACGCGGGGCAGGGCGCCGGGCCGGACGGACAGAAGGTCCAGATCCAGATCGTGCCCGACCCGAGCCCACAGGGCCGGGCGCGGGCCGCGGAGAACTGGGCGCGGTACCCGGACGCCGCCGACGGGGGCGCGCTGCCGCCGCTGGACGCCGACGCGGTCGCGCTGCTCAAGGCCCGGATCTCCTTCGACCTTGCCGGCCAGCTCACCGAGAAGCAGAAGATCGCGATCGCGGTGTTGGCGTTCAGCATCCTGAGCGTGGCTCCCGCGATCAAGATCGGCATAGGCGTCGGCGTAGGCATCTGGGCCTTGCTGATGGCTTTCGTCGCCGGCCTCGCCTTCTACGGCCGGCGCTACACCGCCAGGACCGCCGCCCGACTGGAGGCCGCCGGGCTCACTCTGGTGACCGATCGCATGGGGCGGCAGCGGTACCTTCCGCCCACCGGTCAGATCGGCTGAGGCTCGAAGTCCCAGTACGGCCGCTGCCGTTCGAGGATGTGCCGGGTCTGCGGGTGGTCGGCGCCGAGCCGTGAGGTCAGCCGGGCCACGGTGTCCCGGTGCAGCGCCTCGGACTCCTCCCGCTCGCCGATCTCGGCCAGGTCCAGTGCGAGACCGGCCCGCAGGCTGATGGTGAGCACGTGCGCGTCGCCGAGGACCCGCGCGGAACGCTCGGCGGTCTCCCGGCCCAGCGCCGCCGCGGCCTCGATCTCTCCTACGCCGGCCAGCGCGGCGACCTCGTTCTTCGCGCAGCCGATGGCCCAGGGGTGGTCCCGGCCCACCGCACGCCGCATCTGGGACGTGGTCTGCCGGGAGAGTGCGAGCGCGGCCCGGTGCTCGCCCATGTCCCGCATGACGGTGGCGACGTTGTCCCGCGCACCGATGGCGTACGGGTGGCGCTCGCCGAGCTGGGCGGCGTACTGGGTGGCGGTGGCCTCGGCCAGGCCCCTGGCCTCCTCCGTGAGCTCCAGGTCGCGCAGCAGCATCGCGTAGTCGCAGGACGCCATCAGCGTCTCGGGGTGCACGGGGCCACGGCGGCGGATCAGCTTCTCGCGCACGCCGCGCAGCATGGCGTGGGCGAACTGGAGGTCTCCGACGCGGCGGGCGCACAGCGCGAGGTTGTGCTCGGCGAGCAGGGTCTGGCTGTGGGTGCGGTCCAGGACCTGGCTGTGGACCCGCGAGTTGTGGCCCTGGATGGTCAGCGCCTCGCGGTAGCTGCCGAGCAGCCGCAGCATCCAGGCGGTGCGCAGCGAGGAGTTGAGGGTGAGGGCGTCGCGCTCGCCGAGCAGGTCCAGGCGGGCCTCGTAGATCTTGCGGTGCAGGGCGAGGGACTCGGTGTAGTGGCCCTGGAGGCCGAGGGCGACGGCGAGGTTGCTGCGGATGGCGAGGGTGCGCGGCACCTGCTCGCCGCCGAGTTCGGCCGCGGCGCTCGCGGCGGCCTCGTCGAACAGGGCGCGGGCCTCCGGGTAGCGGCCGAGCGCCATCAGGGTGCCGCCGAGGCCGTCCTTGGCGCGGATCACCTCGATGGGCCGGACGTCGTCGGAGCGTTCGAGCCGGCCGAGGATCTCGCGGCCCACGGTCTCCGCCTCCGTGTACCTGCCCAGCCGGCGCAGCATGTTGGCGAGTTGGTGGACGGCGATGAGCACCGAGCGGTCGGTGTCACCCGAGGTGCCCCGCCAGTGCTCCACGGCCTGGCGGCTGAGCCACCAGCCGTCGTGGTACTCGCCGCGCATCCGCAGGTACTCGATGCAGTTGAGGACCAGTTCGCGGGCGGCGTCGTCGGCCGATCGCAGGGCCCCGGAGGGTTCCAGGTGCGGGATGAGGGCGGCGTAGCGGGCCCAGTTGCCGGCCGAGGAGGAGTCGCGGGGGTCGGCGGAGACGAGGACCCTGCGGGCGGCGGCCGAGTAGCGCTCGGCGTCGGCCGGTGACTGGATGGACCGTACGAAGCGGTGGAAGAGGCGGTGCATCCGCAGCGTGCCGACGGTCTGGGTGTCCATGCGCGGCCCGGCCTCGTACTCGATCCGCATGGAGGTGATCTCGGAGAGCCGGCGCAGCGCGGTGTTCCAGCTGCTGGGCTCGGCGATCAGCTCGTCCAGTTCGGCGGGCAGGTCGCCGTGCCGTGCGGTCTGCAGCAGCCGTACCGGCACCACGTCGTGGGAGAAGCAGACCAGCAGGTTGAGCAGCTGCCAGGCGGATTCCGAGCCGTCGCGCAGGGTGTTGACGAGTTTCGCCCAGGCGACCTCGAAGCTCTCCGGGTAGTGGCCGGAGGCCATGACGCCGAAGCGGTCGGGGCGGCCGTCGCGGATGTCCCGGATGTAGTCGTCGACCGGCACGGTCGGGTTGATGTCGAGCCAGGCGGCCGTCTGGTCGAGCAGCAGCGGCATGTCCTCCACGGCCTCGGCGAGCCGCTCGGCCTGGAGGTCGCTGAGGCGCTCGGTGCGGCGCCCGGCGAAGGCGACGCTCTCACGGCGTTCGAAGACGGGTACGGCGATGTTCTTGGCGTGGGCGCCCCACTCGCTGCGGTGGGTGGTGACGAGGATGTGGCCGCGTCCTTCGGGCACCAGGTCGATCAGCCGCTCCGGGTCGCCTGCGCCGTCCAGGACGAGCAGCCAGGGCCGGGCGGTGCGGTCGAGTTCCCGGCGGACGGCGGTGATGGTGTTCGCGAGGTCGCCGGAGTCGCGCAGGTCCAGGGCGGCGGCGAGGTCGGCGAACTGCTGGCGGGCGGTGACGCGTTGGGCGGCGTTGATCCACCAGACGATGTCGTACTCGCCGGCGAACCGGTGGACGTACTCCAGGGCCAGCTGGGTCTTGCCGAAGCCGCCGGGGCCCAGCAGCGCCACGGCGGCGCCGGTGGGTCCGGCGGCGGAGAGGGCGCCGTAGACCTTCTCGAGCAGTTCGGTGCGGCCGACGAAGCGGAGGTTGCGGCGCGGGACGTGCCAGATGTCCGGCGGGTCGTCGGGGAAGCGGGGGCCTCGGCGCAGGTCGATCAGGACGCCGGGGGCGGGTATGCCGGCGCATTCCAGGACCCGGCCGCGCGCCACCTCGGGGCGCAGTCCGCGCAGTTCGACGGGGGCGAGGGCGATGACGGCCTCGGGCATGGGGCGGGCGGTGATGCTGACGGCGGCGATCCGGTCCTGGTAGATCGGCAGGACCTGGCGCAGCGCCTCGGCCCAGGCCTCGAACCGCTCGCTGCCCAGCCGTTCGTGCCAGTCGTCGATCACCAGCAGGACGCGCCCGGGTGCGCTGAGCAGGCTGGTGAAGGCCTCGGCGGTGGGCGGTCGGCGCAGCGGGTTCCACCTGATCAGCGTGGTGCCCCGTCCCGCGGCCCGGATCTGGTGGTCGATCCACTTGGCCCAGGACTCGCTCTGTCCGGCGAAGACCACCGTGACGTGTCCGAGTTCCGCCGCCATCTCGCCGTTCCCCCTCGACTGAACCTGGTCACGTCCGTGCACAGGTCATTCAATTGTGCGTCAAATCGGTGCCAGAGGTAATGAGTTGAGCATTGTTCCAGTCACCGAGCCGCGCGTGACGTCCGCTCGAGCCGGTGCGCGATGTGCCGGACGAGCCGTTCCAGATCGGCGCAGTAGACACTGGGGTGCCGGAACCCGGTCCCGGCAGCGTAGCGGTGCACGTAGTTCCCGCCCCCGCACACCTTCCCCACGGGGCAGCCCAGGCACTCCTCGGCGAGCGCCCGCTCCCCCAGCTGGCGTGCGGCGACACCGGGGTGGCGCAGGGCCTGGTCGAAGGAGTGCCGGAAGACGTCGAGCCCGGTCTCCGAGGCTCCCTCGTACGCCGATCTGAGCGAGTCGACCTGCTCGATGGCGCCGTCGGTCTCCACCACGACGGCCGCCATCGGTGACAGCCCCACGGCCTCGGCGCGGCTGGGCGAGCCGAGCAGCAGCCCGGCGATCTCCTGGAACAGCCGGATGCGCGTGCTGAGCCGCCCCTCGTCCCACCAGGCGTCGAAGACGGCGGCGAGCCAGTCGCCGTACGGCGTGGGGGTGGGGCGGTGCCGGCCCGGGGTCCGGCCGGGGATGCCGGGCGGCGGCCGGTCCCAGTTGGCGTGCGGGAGGAGGAAGTCGACCCCGGGCGGACGCAGGGCGAGCAGTGAGCGGTAGACGTCCAGGGGGTCGGTGGCCAGGTCGATCGTGCAGAGGATTCCGGCGTACGCCCGCGGTCGTGCCGCGAGCCGCTCGGCCGCCGCGCGGGCGGCCGGCCAGGCGGGGCGTCCGGCGTGGTCGACCCGGCGGGCGTTGTGCGCGGCGTTTCCGCCGTCGAGGCTGAGGCCGACCCGGATGCCGGCGTCGGCGAGGCGGTCGAGGGCGCCCGCCGTCAGCCGGGTGCCGTTGGTCTGGACGGTGGCGGTGACCCGGCAGTCGACGGCCGCGCGTACCGCGTCGGCGTAGGCGAGGACGGGGTCGGGGCCGGTGAGGAGGGGTTCGCCGCCGTGCAGTTCGATACGGATGGCGTCGAGGCGGTGGTCGCGGACGTGCTCGGCGATGCGGTCCGCGGCGCGGCGCATGGTGCGCTCGGCGGTTCGCGCCGGCCGGTCGCGCCAGCCGTGGTCGGGGCCCTGGTAGAGGTAGCAGTAGGTGCAGTCGAGGTTGCACCGACCGTGCACCTTGAGCACGAACTGCCGGAAGGGGACGGGCCGGTGGGCCGTGGTGTCGAGGAGGGCGTACGGCCAGGGCGGGTGCGGGTGGGTCGTCATGGCGCGTCTTCGTAGTGGGCGACGACGAGGGCGTCCTGCTCCCGGTCGCGGAGCTCGGCGAGGATCGCGGCCAGTACCGGGTGGTCGGTCTGGTCGGGGGGTGCGATCTCCGGGAGGGGTATGTGGGTGTCGTCGACGGGGAAGGTCACTCGGCGGCCGTTTCGGGGGACGGACGGGAGACGAGCGCGCGCAGGAGACGGATACGGTCGCGGTCGTCCGTCAGGCCGAGGGCACGGTCGTAGTCGGTACGGGCCTCGTAGGCCCGGCCCATCGCAGCGCGTGCCCGGCCCCGTTCGGTGAGGGCGGCGGCCACCAGCTCCACCTCGCCCGCCTCCTCGGCGATCTCGACGGCCTGGCTGAAGAAGTCGACGGCCTTGTGCAGGTCGGCGACGGCCGCCGTGCGCTCGTAGCGCAGCCGGGCCACGTTGCCGCGGCTGATCCGGCACTGGGCGAGCAGCCACGGGTGCTCGGAACCACGGGCGGCCTCCGCGAACAGCCAGTCGGCCTCGTACAGGTCGGTCAGCACACCGGTCAGGAGGTAACGCCGGTAGTAGGCGCGTCCCAGGCTCCGGCGCAGCCACGGAAGCTGGGGGTCGTCCGGCAGGCACTCCTCGACCGCCCGGCGCAGATGGTCGACGCTTCCGGCGATGTCCTCGGGCTCTCCTCTGAGGCCGAACCGGACGTACAGGGCCCGGCCGAGGTCGGCCAGCGTCCGCGGTCGTCGCCGGTCGTCCTCACCGAGCAGCCGCACCGCCTGCTCCCATGCCTCGATGGCGCGGTTCAGCTCGATCAGCCCTCCGGTCTGGTCGTGGCGGTCGCGGTATATCCGCCCGGCCCGCAGCAGGCACTCGAACCTGAGCTCCGGGTCGTCACCCGCGGCTCGCTCGGCCTGCTCCACGGCGTACAGCAGCAGGCTCTCCTCGCGCCCGGTCGGCGGGATCTCCACGGCGGCTGCCACGTCCAGCCAGATCCGGCAGCGGTCGGCGGCCGGCAGGGCGGTCTCGTCGCGGACCGCCTCCATGAGGTCCTCGGCGGCGCTGGTGGCCGCGTCGGCGGCGACCTCGGCATGTCCCTCGTGCCGTCGGGCCAGGTCGAGCCACAGCCTGCCCCGGGCGGCCAGGGCGGGCGCGGAGCCGGACAGCTCGAACCACACGCTCGCCGCGTCGACGGCCCGGTGCAGATGCAGCACAGGCCAGTCGTCGGCTGCGAGGGCGGGCTCGTCCTCGCCCCGGATTCCCGGCCCCGACGCCGCCACCAGCCGCCGCACACCCGTCAACGCCTCCGCCGCGGCCGCCCTGCGCTCCCGTGCCGCCGCCCCCGCGTCCTCGTCGGCCAGGACCGCTCCGAGGCTGTCGTCGGCCAGATACAGCAGCACGGCCAGCGCGTGCTCCCGCGCCAGCCCCGGCTCGTCGCGCGCCCACGCCCGCAGGCTCTCCGGGATCCCGTCGAACTCGGCGCCGCTCCCCCGCACCTCCTGCGCCTGGGCCCAGTGCACCAGCCCGAGGACGAGCCGGCCGCGCATCGTGACGTCCTGCCCGTCGAGCACCTCCCCCGCCTCCCGCAGGTCCTCGCCGACGCGCCGCACCCGCCACCGGGCGAGCAGCGCCTGGGCCAGTTCCTCGGCGGCGGTGAGCGGTTCGCCGCCCGAGCCCGCGACCGCGACCGCCTGCCGTGCGTACTCCACCGCCGCGTCGAGTTCCCGGGTGAGCCCTTCGCCGTTGAACCGGGCCAGCGCCCGCCGGCCCAGATCGAGCAGTTCCGTCGCGCTCTGCCCGCCCGCCGTGGCGCCCGCGACCGCGGGGAGCCGCGCCCCCAGGTCCCTGAGCACCTCGGCCGACACCTCGGCGAACGCCCGCAGCCCGGCCGGTTCCCGCTCGTCCGGGCCCGTGAGCTGTTCCGGGGCCGCGCCCGGCGGCACCGCGCCCCGCAGGAACGCTCCCGCGAGCGCGGGGAAGTTCCGCGCGCTGCGCCCGAACTTCCGTTCCACGTACTCGGAGCAGTGCTTGAACAGCAGCTCCACCTCGTCGACCGACAGCCGGGAGCGCAGCTCGGTGGCCACCCCCGGCAGGAAGTCGTAGCGGACGGCCCGTGGATCGTCCGCGTCCTCGCGCCGTCGCAGCAGCCCGCTGAGCAGCACCTCGGACAGCACGTCCGGTCCGCTCCCGGCCAGCATGGCGTGCTGGACGAGCTGCATCACCGGCAGGTACAGCGGCACCGCGGACAGGTACACCGCGAGGCGGCGCGCCTCGGACGACGCCGGGCGCCAGAACGTACGGACGCGGTCCGCTCCGCTGCGTTCCTGCGCGGCCCTCACTGGCGCCGCGGACGCCGGGTGGTCGGCCCGCACCCAGCCGGCCGCGGCGGACAGCGACTGTCCCGTCGCGCCGGACACCAGCCGCGCCCAGCCCTCCACCGACTCCCGCCGCAAGGCGAGCACGGGCACGGGCAGCGCGCCGAAGGCCACCGGCTCCTTGTCGGGCCGGAACAGCAGCGAGCCGGCCGGACCCTCGCGCCGGTGCAACACCCCACGCCGGGCGGGCAGATGGGTGCGCAGCCACATCCGCTGCGGCAACGGCTGCACGACGGCCACGGGCGCGGTGGTGGCCCAGCGGTGCAGCAGCCGCTGCACCTGTCCGCTGCGCCACATGGGCCCGGCGCAGTCGCTGAGGAGCAGGGTGACCCGGCGTCCGGTGGGGTCGCTGAGCTGCTCCGGTGCGTGCAGGGCGGCACCGGGTTCGGCGCCGGCCGCGCAGCCGGGCCGGCCGCCGGGCGCCTCGAGCAGATAGCGCACCTGCACCTCGCGGAAGGCGCCGGCGCGGGCGCAGACCTGGCGCAGTTCGTCGAGGGCCTGCTGCCACACGACCGTCGAGGTGGAGACGTCCATCAGGAGCAGCAGCCGGGCCTCGCGGCGCCGGTCGGTGCGCAGGACGGGCAGGACGAGGCCGGACTCGGCGGCGCGCTCGGCGGTGGCGTGCTCGTCGAGGGTGCGCGGGACGGGGCGTACGGGGGCCCGGTAACGCTGGAGCGGCCGTAACCCTCGTTGCAGGGCGAGGGGTTCGGGCAGGGCGGGTGCGGCGGGGACGCGGACGGGGGTCATGCGGACGTCGGTGCCGTCGCCGCCCGGACCGGGCGCGAACAGCCGGGCGCTGTCGGGCTGTCCCTCCTCACCGTCCTCGGCGGTCGTGCCGAGGGGCCGGGACGGGAGCGGGGGCAGCGGGCCGGGGCCGGGCGACGGTTCCGGGCCGGGCGCGGGGGCCGTCCTCGCCCTGTCGGCCCGGTCCGGGGAGGCCGGCAGCCAGCGGGCCAGCCACAGGGCGTCCGCCAGTTCCTCGACGCCGGGTGGGATGCCCGCGTCCCGCATACGCGCGACCAGCGCCGTGAGCACGGGGCTCACGCCGTCGGCCGGGAGGTCGGGGGCGCGGGGCGGCATGGCTACCGGGGCCCTCGGTCGAGGGGCTGCATCAGCAGCTCCGAGATCTCCTCGCGGCGCCGGTCCGCCTCCCGGGCGGCGTGCTGGGCGAGGAAGATGGCGTTGAGCAGCTGGTCGGTGGGGCGCAGCGCGCCGTCCGCCTCGGACTGGGTGAACTGGTCGACGAGGTCGCGGTTGGCCTCGTAGGCGCCGTGTCCGAAGTGGGCCTGGACGAGGGCGGCGAGCCTTTCGTCGCGCGGGGCCTTGAGGTCGAGCGGGATGCAGCGGCGCAGCAGCGCGGCGGGGAACTCCCGCTCGCGGTTGCTGGTCATGACGACGAACGGGAAGGCACGGCACTGGACCTGACCGCCGGTCACCGTGACCCGGCGGCCGTCGTCGGTGAGGACCCGCACCTCGGGGTCCCGGTCGGCGATGCGCTCCAGCTCGGGGATGGCGAAGCGGCCCTCCTCCAGGACGTTCAGCAGGTCGTTCGGCAGGTCGATGTCGCTCTTGTCGAGCTCGTCGATGAGCAGCACCCGGGGTTTGTCGGCGGCGAGCAGCGCGGTGCCGAGCGGGCCGAGCCTGATGTACCGGCCGATGTCCTGAGCGCCTTCCTCGCCGGGCAGCTGGGCGTCCTGGAGGCGGCCGATGGCGTCGTAGGTGTAGAGGCCGTCGCGCAGTTCGCTGCGGCTGACGATCGGCCACTCCAGGACGCGGCCGAGGTCGAGCTCGTAGGCGACGGAGTGGGCGAGTGTCGACTTGCCGACACCTGGTTCGCCGGTGACGAGCAGCGGGCGCCGCAGATAGAGGGCTGCGTTGACGAGTTCGAGGGCGTCGGGGTCCTGGACGGGCAGCGGGACGGTGCGCTCGCCGAGCCTGCGGTGGGTGGCGGAGTCGAGCTGCGGGACCTCGTAGTCGACGGGCGCGGCGTCGAACTTCCGCCAGGGCGGTGGTTCCGGCAGCGCGTCGACCCTGGCCGGATCCGGCTCCCCTACGCCCCGGTAGATGAACCACTCGCTCATGGTGCGCTCCTCGTCGACGGTCGGTGGTGGTCCACGTCCTGGCCGAAGGGAGCGTCGTGCGCCCGCAGCGGGCCCTTGGAAACATACCCGGAACTGCCGTGGTACACCGGGGATTTCGGCCAGGCCTCGGCGCTGTTCACAGCGGTGCGTCCACGGTTTCGGTCTCCTCGGCCGGGAGCGGGCGGCGCGGGTCGTCGTAGAGCAGGGCGAGCGGTTCGGCCCAGGCGCTGTCGGGCCGTTGCTCGCTGATGTCCTGCCGTACGTGCCGCAGCCGGTCGGGGAGTTCGGCGAGCGAGCCGAGCGTCTCGAGGAACTTCTCCACGCGCGCGTGGAGCGTGTCGCACTCCGGCGGACAGGCGCCGCGCTCGGGGTGCGGGCCGGTGTGCCAGAGCGCCACGGGATGGCCGCTGCGCAGCGCGTGCTTCATCGCGACATTGCCGGTGCCCTGTCCGGCCGGACGGCACATCACGGGGATGCGGTGGCGCTCGGCCGCGTGGTAGCCGGTGGCGTCCACGGCGCCCGGCGGGGGCATGCGCCAGCCCTCGAAGCGCCGGCCGGCCGTGATGCCCTGCCAGCGGTCGAGCCACAGGTTGTCCGGATATCCCCGGCGCTCGAGAGCGCGCAGCACGAGGCGACGGCGTGCGCCCAGGTGCCCGGGGTCGTTCAGCGCGGCGATGTCCGCGAACCGCCAGCGGTGCACGGCGGTGTCGAAGTGTTCGGCGGGCAGGCCGACTTCGAGCGGTACCGGGTGGCCCTCCCGGTCCTTGGACTCCAGCAGTCCGCCCAGCGGGACGCGCAGCGCCTGGACGAGTTCGTCGGGCCGGCAGCCGTGCACGGAGGGGTCGGCCTCGTGGAGTTCGGGCAGGCCGTCGCCGTCGTCGTACCAGATCTGCCAGAAGAACCGGACGGGCTGCGCGCTGATCACCGGGTCCAGCAGCAGGGCCACGACGGGGCCCTCGCCGGGGCCGGGATAGGAGATCACCACGCGTTCCGGGCCGTGGTCGTCGGGGGGTGGCAGGAGTTCGTCGGGGAGGGCGACGTTGCGGGCCAGGGCGTGCAGGTCCTTGCGGGGGTCCCGGCGCAGCCGCCTGGTGATCCAGTCGGCGAGGGCGGGGTTCGCGGCGTCACGCGCGCGTGCGTGGGCCTCGACGAGCCTGAGGTAGCGCAGGAAGGTGAGCGGGTCGAGCGGGGCGCTGCCCGCGTAGAGCAGGCCGTGGCCGTCGCGCCAGGTCCGCAGCTCGGGTGTGGCACCGGGCCACTTGTTGCCGCTGCGCGCCTCCCTGGCGATGACGTGGACGGTGGGTTCGTCGGGTGGGGGCGGCAGTTCGGCCAGCAGGGCGAGCGCCTGACGCCGGTCTCGAGGCGTCCAGGCGGCGCCCTGGCCGTCCGCCGGACCGCCCTGGAGGTCGACCCAGTTGTCCCCCCTGTCCGACACCGGCTCCTCGCCGTGCCAGCGGTCATGGGCGGCCATGACCGTGCGGTACGTCTCCCCGAAGCGGCGCAGCGCGGCGATGGCCACCGCCTTGCCGCCGTCCTTGTCCCTGCGCTTTGACTTGATCAGGCCTACGACGGCTCCCGACTCCGGGTCGAGCAGCGGTCCGCCGGACATCCCGCTCTGGAGGTCGATGTCCGGCTTGATGATCAGCCCGTGCGTGTCCTCCTGGCCGTTGATCACGGCGTCCACCATGCGGAAGTGGGCCTCGGGCGGGCCGGGGTAGTAGCCGCATGCCTTCAGGGCGCCGGAGTGGCGGGCGGCGCGGTCGGTGAGCCACACGCACTCGTGCGGGTGCTCGCCGGTCAGCCGGACCAGGGCGAGGTCCTCGGCCAGCGGGACCTTGGGGTTGCGCGGGTCGGTGATCAGCCAGTCCGCGAGCCGGGCCTCGGCGTCGACGCCCTCGCCGCGCACCCGGAACGCGACCGTGCGGTCCGCCGCGAGGTGCTGGCGCAGCACATGGGCGGCGGTCAGCACCCAGCCGGGCGCGACGAAGAAGCCGCTGCCCCACAGGGGGCCGTCCTTGCCGCCGGCCGGGAGCAGATGGACGGTGGCCGCCCTGACCAGGTCGAAGAGACGGTCGTGCCGCTCGCTCATGCGCCGACCGCTCTCCGGTCGCCCTCCTCAGCGCCGCCGCGATCGAACTGCCAGGTGAGGGTGACCTCCAGGGACGCCTTGGCCTCCCCGCGCGCGAGCACCGCGACCGCGAGGCCCTCCTTGGCGGTCAGCTCCACGCCGAAGGTGATGGAGGCCTCGTCCGGCCTGGCCGCCCGGGCCGCGTCGAGCACGGTGCCGCCGACGGCCTTGATCAGCTCCTGGAGCTGTTCGACCTTGGCGACGGCGGCCTCGGTGAAGCCGACGTCCTCCTGGTCGTCGTAGGCGTCGGCCGCGCCGATCCGCGCGGTGATCACCGTGCCGTCCGGCAGTTCGACATCCTGGATGTGACTCATAACGCTCCCCCGAAGAGCCCGGGCCGCCCGGTCAACCGATCCCGGGCGGCGCCCACTTGAACAGCGACGAGGCTAATACCCAGGTTGGTTGCGGAAGTATGCGGGCGGTGCGCAGGAGTAGGCGGGTGTCGGCCGCGGGGGCGGCCGGGGCGGACGCCGGCAGATGACGGGAGCCCTACTCGTCGTCCTCGTCGTCCAGACGGGCCAGCCACGTCGCCAGGCGCTCCACCGGCACCTCGAAGTCCGGGTTGAGATCGACGAAGGTCCGCAGCTGCTCGGCGAGCCACTCGAAGGTGACCTCCTCCTCGCCGCGCCGCTTCTCCAGTTCCTCGATGCCACGGTCGGTGAAGTACAACTCTTGCTCCTGATACTGACGGGACAAGCCCTGGGGACCTACACCCTCAGGGTATGCCGCGCCGGACCGGATCTTCCCCGGCGTCAGTCGGGCACGTGCGTGACGCCGTACGCCAGCCCCAGCGCACCGTGCGCCAGCAGCACCGCCCCCGCCGCGATCCAGCCACCACTGCGCCGCCGCAGCCCCCAGGCCACGAGAGGCACACCGGCCGCGACCTGGGCCAGGGCGAGGGCGGGTGAGCGGGGACCGCCGACCCAGGGCAGCCAGGGGCCGAGGTGGCGGCCCTCGACGGCGTCGAGTTCGGCGCGCAGGGCGTGCCGCCAGCCCGACCACTCGACCAGGCGGATGTGCGGCTGGTCGCGGGCGGCGCTCTGGAGGCTGTCGGCGTCCTCGCCGGGGGCGAGGCCGACGGGCAGGGACAGGCCCGCGCGCGTGAGGACGGCGATCAGGCCACGCATGCGCGCCCGTGCGTCGGCCGCGGAGTCGGGGCGCGTCAGCGCCTCCAGGGACTGCATGTCCAGGACGGGGTCGAGGCCGAGCCGCCCGGCGAAGGTGCGCATGGCCTCGTCCTCGCCGGCCGGGGTGCCGTTGGCGAGCCAGACGTAGCCGACGGGGCGGCGGAAGCCTGAGGCCAGGGTGTATCCGGCGCGGTCGGCGTCCCACCACAGGGCGAGGACCGGCCAGGGGGAGCCGACGGCGAGGGCGGTGGCCCAGCCGGTGAGGACGCGGTCGACGGGTTCGCCGCCCCCGAGCCACGGCCGGCCCTCGGGAACGAGCACGCTCCACTCCCCGCCGGCCGACGCGAGCAGCATGTCCTCGCGCAGCAGCCGGGCGGCGGGGGCGACGGACTCGGGCTCCGCGCGGCAGAGCAGCAGGGCGCCCGGGGCGGGGCGGGCCTGGCGGGCGGTCCTGAACTGTTCCGTCGACATGACAGACACGCTAGGCCGCTTTGTCCGCATCACGAGATTTGTGATCACCAGAACGAGTGCCTTGACTTTCCCTCACCGCGATATATCGTGTTTCTCGTAAGACGCGATATGGCGTGTCGCGTTTCCGATCCGGCCCGTGCGGCCGCGTCCGGTCGCCCAGGAGGTCCGCACCATGTCCGAGTGGTCCGTAGCAGAGCCCGGGAAGCTCACCTTCGACGAGCCGGTGAGCGAGCTCCAGGTGCGCGTCGTCAACGGAACGGTGAACGTCGTGGGGACGGACGAAGGTTCCGCCCGCCTGGAGGTCTCCGAGATCGAGGGCCCGCCCCTGATCGTCACCCAGCAGGACGGCACCCTGACGGTGGCGTACGAGGACCTGCCCTGGAAGGGCTTCCTCAAATGGCTCGACCGCAAGGGCTGGCGGCGCAGCGCGGTGGTCTCCCTGGCGGTGCCCGCCGGCACCCGCGTCGAGGTGGGTGTGGTCGGCGCCGGTGCGGTGGTCTCCGGGATCCACGGCCCGTCGGTCGTCAAGGGCGTCACCGGTGACACGACACTCGTCGGCCTGTCCGGCCCGGTCCGCGCCGACACCGTCTCCGGGAACCTGGAGGCCCAGGCCGTCACTGGCGACCTCCGCTTCAACTCCGTCTCGGGCGACCTCACGGTCGTCGAGGGCTCCGGCTCCTCCGTGAAGGCCGACTCGGTCAGCGGCTCCATGATCGTCGACCTCGACCCTGAGGGCCCGACCGACGTCCGGCTGACCAGCGTCTCGGGCGAGATCGCCATCCGCCTGCCGGCCCCGGCGGACGCGGACGTCGAGGCCAACACCGCGAGCGGCAGGATCTCCAACGCCTTCGAGGGCCTGCGGGTGCACGGCCAGTGGGGCGCGCACAAGATCACCGGCCGCCTGGGCGCCGGCACCGGCAAGCTCCGGGCGACGACGGTCTCCGGTTCGATCGCCCTGCTGCGCCGCCCGCCGAGGGAGGACGAGACCTGGGAGACGGAGGCCCGGGAGGACGCCGAGCCGCCTGCCGCGGACCCCACGACCGACCCGCTGCCGCACCCGCACCATGCCTCGGGGGACAATTCCGTCTCCGGCCAGGACACCGACGCGATGGACACCCCACCCCGGTTCGCACCCCACGCCCCGGCCGACGGCACGACCGACAAGAAGGTGCTCTGACATGCCTCCCGTCTTCGCCCACGGCCGCCTCCGCCTCTATCTGCTGAAGCTGCTGGACGAGGCCCCGCGCCACGGCTACGAGGTGATCCGCCTCCTCGAAGAGCGCTTCCAGGGTCTGTACGCCCCGTCGGCCGGCACCGTCTACCCCCGCCTCGCCAAGCTGGAGGCCGAGGGCCTGGTCACCCACACCACCGAGGGCGGCCGCAAGGTCTACGCCATCACGGACGCCGGCCGCGCCGAACTGGCCGACCGCTCCGGCGAACTGGCCGACCTGGAACTGGAGATCAGGGAGTCGGTCGCCGAACTGGCCGCCGAGATCCGGGCCGACGTACGCGGCGCGGCGGGCGACCTGCGCCGCGAGATGCGAGCGGCCGCCTCCGAGGCCCGCCAGGGCAACGGCCCCCGGCCGGACGCCCCGTTCTCCGACCTGTCCGACTACACCGACAAGGAGGCTTGGCGCGCCGCCAAGGAGGAGATGCGCCGCGCCAAGCAGGAGTGGAAGGAACAGGCCCGGCGCGCCAAGGACGAGAGCCGCCGCGCCCGCGAGGAGGCCCAGCGTGCCCGACGCCAGGCCAAGGAGGCCCAGGACCGCGCCCGCACGGAGGCCCAGGAAGAGGTCCAGCGCATCGCCCGCCGGGTCCAGGAACACGTGCAGGACCACTTCGTCCGCGGCGACTGGCCGACGGGCCTACGGGAGGGCCTGACGGAACTGGCCAAGGAGTTCGGCGAATTCGGCAAGGACTACGGCAAGGAGTTCGGCCGCGACTTCGGCTTCGGCCGCCAGGACGCCCCCAGGCCACCCCAGCACCACCCCGACTACTCGGACACCCCAGAGGACTTCCCCGCCGACTACGAGCCCAGCTGGGCCCACGAGCCCCCCACCGACGACCCCACCCGCGACCTGGACCGCCTGCTCGACCGCTTCCGCGACGACATCCGTGACGCGGCAAGGGACCACGGCGTCACCCCGGACCAACTCCGAGACGCCCGCCGCCACCTGTCGACAGCGGCGGCCCACATCGGAGCCCTGCTGCGCACACCGAAGTCATAACCCCGCCTCCCACGCCAGTGGGGGGGGCCCCCCCCCCCCCCCCCCCCCCCCCCCCCGGGGGGGGGCCCCCCCCCCCCCCCCACGCCCCGCCCCCCCACGACACCCAGCCAGCCCCCAGCCGAGCCCAGGCAAGCTCCCAGCCTCACCCGACCTCACCCGGCCTCATCCAGCCTTCGCCTCCCCTCCCCCGTACAGCACCCGGGTGACGGCCTCATAGGTCACTCCGTGATCGGCGAGCACCTCGGCGGCGACACCGGGCCGGCCGACGAGCGCGAGCAGGATGTGCTCGTCACCGATGTGCCGGTCCCGCTGGGCGACTGCGATACGCAACGACCGCTCCAGCACGTCCTTGGCCCCCCCGACTGAACGATGGCCGCCCGGACCACCACCCCTTGTCCTTCGGGTCCCCGGACAACGCCCCGACCCCGTGAACCTCCTCCACCCGGGCGACGACCTCTCCCACATCGATCCCCAGCCCGGCCAGCGCCTCGGCCTCGGCCTGCGAAAGCCCACCTCGCCGCCGAGCCTCCCCCAACGCCCCCCGCACTGAGTCCAGCCACCGCCCACCCCCCAGCGCGGCGAGCGCGAACGAGGCCCGGCTCCCTTCCCGATCGAGCAGCGCAAGCAGCAGATGCTCGGCATCGACTGTCCGCCCGCCAGCCTCCCCGGCGTACTCAACCGCCCCGGTCACCACCGCACGGGCGTCCTTCGTGAACCGCTCGAACATCAACGCCTCCCGTACTTCTTGTGCACGGCCTGCCTGCTGACCCCGAGTTCCGCGGCGATCTCCTGCCACGACCACCCCTGGTTGCGCGCACTGCGCACCTGAACCGCCTCCAACTGCTCCAGCAGCCGTCGCAACGCCGCAACGGCTCGCAACCCGACCCGCGGATCGCGATCCCCGGCCCGCTCGGCAAGATCTGTGGCTTCACCCATACCTGTCAACCTAAGTTGACGCCCACCAAACGTCAACCCCAGTTGACATGAAAAAAGGCGGGCCCGGGGGCAAAGCCCCAGACCCACTACAAGGCGCAACTACGACAACTACCGCCCCGACAAACTCAGTTAGTCAGTACGATCTTCCCGAACTGCTCACCCGAAGCCATCCGCTCAAAGCCCTCCCGGGCCCGCTCCATCGGAAGCACCTCGTCGATCACCGGCCGCACACCCGTGGCGGCACAGAAGGCCAGCAGATCCTCCAGCTCGTCCTTCGTCCCCATCGTGGACCCGACGACCTTCAACTCCAGGAAGAAGATCCGCGTGAGCTCGGCGTGCGAGGGCCGATCCCCACTCGTGGCACCGGAGATCACCAGCGTGCCCCCGGGCTTCAGCGACTTCACGGAGTGCGACCAAGTGGCGGCACCGACCGTCTCGATCACGGCATCGACCCGCTCCGGCAGCCGAGCCCCGGACTCCACCGCCTCCACGGCCCCGAGCTCCAGGGCCCGCTTCCGCTTGGCCTCGTCCCGACTGGTGGCGAAGACCCGCAGCCCCGCGGCCTTCCCGAGCACGATGGCAGCGGTGGCGACGCCACCCCCCGCCCCCTGCACCAGCACCGAGTCCCCGGGCCGTACGCCCGCATTGGTGAACAGCATCCGATAGGCGGTCAGCCAGGCCGTAGGCAGACAGGCCGCCTCCTCGAAGGACAGCTCCTTCGGCTTGGGCAGCACATTCCACGTGGGCACGGCGACCTGCTCGGCGAAGGTCCCCTGATACCGCTCCGTCAGAATCGACCGCGGCTCCTTGGGCCCCACCCCATGCCCACTCTGTCCGATCACCGAGTGCAGGACGACCTCATTGCCGTCCTCGTCGATCCCGGCGGCATCACAGCCGAGGATCATCGGCAACCGCTCCTCGGGCAGACCCACGCCCCGCAGTGACCAGAGATCGTGATGATTGAGCGAGGCGGCCTTGACGTTGACGGTACTCCAACCGGCGCGGGCCCCAGGGGCCGGACGCTCCCCCAACTCCAGTCCGGAGAGCGGCTCGTCGCGGTCGATTCGGGCGGCGTAGACAGCGAACATGACCTTGACGATAGGCTCCCCGCTCGCCCGACGGAACCACAGCCCCCTGTGAGACACGCCCGCTTGACGAGCCACGAAACCTGAGGTGGCAGGCGCCGCACCCGCGTACGGCGGCAAGGGGACGTGCCGGGGGGTGTCCGCCCGCAGCGGCGGGCGTCAACGCACAGCACATCTCAAGGCAGCCGAACCGCCCGACCGAGGACGGACCCCCCCCCCCCCCCCACGGCCCCGCCCCACCCCTCACCGAACCGCGCTACGCGAACCCCCACTCACCGCAGCGGGCCGCCGCAGGCATCCCCGCTCAATCGGCCGCACCCACCCAAAAAGATGGCCCCGCCCACCAGGGCGAGGCCATCCACAACTCAGCTCAGCGACAGCTCAGCTCAGCTCACGGCAGAGCCGGTCACCGCCGAGCAACCCCCTCCGCCCGAGCCGCAGCGGCCACCGCGGCAGTGACCGCCGGCGCCACCCGCTCGTCGAACGGCGACGGAATGACGTAGTCCGCGGCAAGGTCGTCCCCCACCACAGCCGCCAGCGCCTCAGCCGCAGCGATCTTCATGCCCTCGGTGATCCGCGACGCCCGAACCTGCAGCGCCCCCGCGAAGATCCCGGGGAACGCCAGCACGTTGTTGATCTGGTTCGGGAAGTCCGACCGCCCGGTCGCCACGACCGCCGCGTACTTGTGCGCGACGTCGGGGTGCACCTCGGGGTTCGGGTTGGCCATGGCGAACACGAACGCGCCCTCGGCCATGGAGGCGACGGCCTCCTCCGGCACGGTGCCGCCGGACACGCCGATGAAGACGTCCGCGCCCTCCAGAGCCGCCTCCAGCGACCCGGTGATGCCCGCCTTGTTCGTGAACCCGGCAAGCTCCCGCTTGACCGACGTCAGGTCGTCCCGGTCGGCCGACACGATGCCCTTGCGGTCGGCGACCGCGACATCCCCGATGCCGGCCTCGACCAGCATCTTGGCGATCGCGACACCCGCCGCCCCGGCGCCCGAGATGACGGCCCGCAGATCCCCGAGCCCCTTCCCGGTCAGCCGCGCGGCGTTCCGCAGCGCGGCCAGCGTCACCACGGCCGTACCGTGCTGGTCGTCATGGAAGACCGGAATGTCCAGCCGCTCCTGGAGCTTGCGCTCGATCTCGAAGCACCGGGGCGCCGAGATGTCCTCCAGGTTCACACCACCGAAGGACGGTGCGAGCCGGACCACGGTCTCGACGATCTCGTCGACGCCGGTGCAGTCCAGCGCGATCGGCACGGCGTCGACGCCGCCGAACTGCTTGAACAGAATCGCCTTCCCCTCCATCACCGGAAGGGAGGCCTCGGGCCCGATGTCCCCGAGCCCGAGAACGGCCGTGCCGTCGGTCACGACGGCGACCACGGACGACTTCCACGTGTAGTCGTGCACGAGCTCCGGCTGCTCGGCGATCGCGCTGCACACCTTCGCGACGCCGGGCGTGTACGCCAGGGACAGGTCGTCCTTGTCGCGGACCGGCACGGTGGCCTGCACGGCCATCTTGCCGCCACGGTGCAGCGCGAAGGCAGGATCGAAGGAATCGAGGGGTTCGACCCCGCCGTCCTGATCGGTATTGCCGCCGCTGCGAGGATTGACGATCTCCGCTGCCACTTTGTCTGACCCCTTAAGTGTTCATGGTTTGAGGGTGGGACCACTCCTGGTGAGAAGTGGGCGGGACCGCGCATGACCCTGCTCGTTGATACGTACGACGTACGACGTACGGGCACATACGCGACGGGCGCGCCGCACACGCGCCCTGAGCCCCGGATGAGGGGTGTAAAGAACCTTCTTACCGGACGGACGGCGCCGACGACGAGTCCAATACGTGCAAGATCACATGACAGGAAGGGAAACACGCACGCGGACGACACGAATCGGACACGGACCGATGACGATGCCGGTGTGATTCGTGACCAAATAAGCGGACAATCTACGGCGTACAGTGCAAAGAGCAATCGTCCACCCGTAAACATCCCGGCCGCCGACCCCGGACCGGCCATGATCGATCCACAACTCGCCCACATCCCGGGATTCACCGAAGATCTTTCGGCCGGAAGGGCGGATTCCCGTAGAAGGTGCGGCCAGGATGTCCGACCTGAGGCGGTTCGGAAGCCACCCGTTATCCGATTTTGACATCGCGGGCGCCCTGAATGCCTAAGTCCGAATGGCAAGATGCCGTAATCACACGAGGTCGCGGCACTCGAAGGCGTGTGCTCTCGTCGACCTAGGAAAACAAGGCACCCGGCCGAGCCCATCGGCGGGAGCCCGCCCCATCGGCAACTCCACCCATCCGCCGGAGGAACCCACCATGACCGCAAGCTCCACCCGTCGTACGACCGCCACGCGCTCCCGGCTGGCAGCGGTCGGCTCGATCGCGGTCGCAGGCGCCCTGATTCTCACCGGCTGCGGTGACCAGACGAACGACAGCGGCAGCGACAGCACCGAGACGGGGAAGTCGAGCACCGCCCCGCTCTTCGCCAAGCTGCCCAAGAAGATCCAGGACGCGGGCGTCATCAAGGCCGGCACGAACGCCGAGTACGCCCCGATGGAGTTCCAGGAGGGCGGCAAGATCGTCGGCGTCGACCCCGACATCGCCGCCGCGCTGGGCGAGAAGCTCGGCGTGGAGTTCCAGTTCACCTCGGGCTCCTTCGACGGCCTGATCACCGCCCTGAACTCCGGTCGCTACGACGTCGCCATGTCCTCCATCACGGACACCCCGCAGCGTCAGGAGGGTCTGGACGACAAGGGCAAGAAGCTCGGCCCGGGCGTCGACTTCGTCGACTACTTCACGGCCGGCACCGCCGTGTACGTCCAGAAGGGCAACCCGAAGAAGATCAACTCGATCGAGGACCTCTGCGGCCAGACGGCGGCCGTCCAGCGCGGCACGACGTACGAGAAGGCCCTGCAGACCCAGTCCAAGGCCTGCACGGACGACGGCAAGAAGAAGATCAACATCGAGTCGTTCGAGAACGACACCGAGGCCCAGACCCGCGTGAAGTCGGGCGGCGCGGTCGCCGGCGTCAACGACTACCCGGTCGCCGTGGACCTGGCCCGCAAGTCCGGCGGCGGCAACGACTTCGAGGTCGTCGGCGAGCAGGTCGACGCCGGTCCGTTCGGCATCGCGGTGAACAAGGAGAACAAGCAGCTCACCGCGGCCCTCGAAGAGGCCGTCAACGCGATCATCGAGGACGGCACGTACAAGAAGATCCTCGAGAAGTGGGGCGCCGAGTCCGGCGCGATCGACAAGGCCGCGATCAACGGCGGCAAGTGACCGTCCCGGGCAAGCACTGAAGGGCAGTCACAGTGACTGACAAGTTCGACAAGGAGCCGGCCGACGCGAAGCCGTCGGCCGCCGTCTCCAAGAAGGGCGGGGCCGTCCCGCCCGAGGCGATCAAGGCCATTCCGGTACGGCACTACGGCCGCTGGGTCAGCGGTGTCGTCGTGCTGGCCCTGGTGGCCCTGCTCGTCAACGCCTTCGCCACCGCCGAGAAGATCCAGTGGAACGCGGTCGGCGACAAGCTGTTCGACTCCAGCATCGTCGCCGGGGCCGGCCGCACCCTGCTGATCAGTGTCCTGGCAATGGCCATGGGCGTGGTTCTGGGCATCGTGCTCGCCGTGATGCGGCTCTCGAAGAACCCCGTGACGAGCTGGGTCGCCTGGCTCTACATCTGGTTCTTCCGCGGCACGCCGGTCTACGTCCAGCTGCTGCTGTGGTTCAACCTGGCGCTGATCTTCCCCGTGCTGAATCTCGGTCCGATCTACAAGGACGAGATGGTCGACGTCATGACCCCGTTCATGGCGGCCCTGCTGGGTCTGGGCCTGAACGAGGCGGCATACATGGCCGAGATCTGCCGCGCCGGTCTGATGGCCGTCGACGAGGGCCAGACCGAGGCCTCGCACGCACTGGGCATGAGCCACAGCAAGACGCTGCGCCGCATCGTCGTCCCGCAGGCGATGCGGGTGATCGTGCCACCCACGGGCAACGAGTTCATCAACATGCTGAAGACTTCGTCGCTGGTGTATGTGGTGTCGTATCCGGAACTGACACGCTCCGCCACATCGATCGGCTCAACCTCATACGCAGTGATGGAGATGCTTTTCGTGGCCTCCATCTGGTATCTGGTCATGACCAGCGTCTTCAGCGTCTTCCAGTACTACCTGGAGCGCCGCTACGCCCGTGGCTCGTCCCGGAACCTGCCGGCGACGCCGTGGCAGAAGGTCAAGGCCAACCTGCTCTCGTTCAGCCGCGAAAGGGGTGCGGCATGACCGCCATGGTGAAGGCCGAGGGCGTCCACAAGTCCTTCGGCCCCGTACAGGTCCTCAAGGGCATCGACCTGGAGGTGAAGTCCGGCGAGGTGTTCTGCCTCATCGGCCCCTCCGGCTCCGGCAAGTCGACGTTCCTGCGGTGCATCAATCACCTGGAGAAGATCAACTCCGGTCGGCTGTATGTCGACGGCCAGCTGGTCGGCTACCGCCAGAAGGGCGACAAGCTGTACGAGCTCAAGGACAGCGAGGTCGCGCTCCAGCGCCGGGACATCGGCATGGTGTTCCAGCGGTTCAACCTGTTCCCGCACATGACGGCGGTGGAGAACGTCATGGAGGCGCCGATCCAGGTCAAGGGCGTGAGCAAGGCCCAGGCCAGGGAGCGTGCACGGGAGCTGCTCGACCGCGTCGGCCTGGCCGACAAGGCCGGCAGCTACCCCTCGCAGCTCTCCGGCGGCCAGCAGCAGCGCGTCGCCATCGCCCGGGCGCTGGCTATGGACCCGAAGCTGATGCTCTTCGACGAGCCGACCTCGGCCCTGGACCCGGAGCTGGTCGGCGACGTCCTCGACGTCATGCGCGACCTGGCCGAATCCGGTATGACGATGGTCGTCGTCACCCATGAGATGGGCTTCGCCCGCGAGGTCGGCGACAGCCTGGTCTTCATGGACGGCGGCGTGGTCGTCGAGTCCGGCGACCCGCGCGAGGTCCTGACCAACCCGCAGCACGAGCGGACGCAGGCGTTCCTGTCCAAGGTGCTCTGAGGCTCGAAAGAACCAATGCAAGTGCGGGCTCCGATGCTTTTCAAATGCGGAGCCCGCACAGCACCTCAGAAAAACCTCAAACTTGTTGCTACTCGAGGAACGATCAAGCTAGGGTCCCGGGAACTGAATGGTGAATCATTTCAACGTTCAAATCCATCCCTGACCTAGGATGCGCATATGCGGGCAGCAAGAAGGATAGCTATAGCGGCTACTACGGCGGTCGCTTCCATGGGGGCATTGCTCGCCGTTGGCTCACCGGCCCAGGCCGCTACGACCACCAAGTTCTGCAATGCCCCCTACTCTCCTGTACCTGGATGCTTCTACTCAACAGGCGACATCTTCACTGTCCAGGATCTGCGTGCTGACAGCAAGCGTGGGGTTCTCATATGGATGCTGGACGGCGGTCGCCACGGGGAATGCCATGATGCGAATGGTGCCAATAACCCTCCCACGAAATGCGATGTAGACCTTCCGGAAGGTGAACTGGTGACTTTCTGGACCGTGATACGTGACGGCGCCCATGGCGCAGAATCGTGGGAGTCCGAGCCCATGGTGGCCTGGACATCTGGTCGCTGAAGTCGAGTTTCATCACGTTTAGCAGATAACGTTTCGGCGCTTCCTGCTACCGTGCTCTGACGGTACGACGCTGGGGCGGTACGAGATCCTCGTACCGCCCCTTCAGCATGTACCGCGCCCTACGGCAGCAGCTCGGGCGCCATGACCACGGCGCGCAGTTGGTCCGCCGTCAGCGGCGGGGCGTCGAGCCCGGGCCCCAGCGCCTGCTTGCCCTCCAAGCCGCTGCCGGCCGTGATCATGACCAGGTAACCCTTGGTGAACAGCCGCACGGAACGCTTGGGCCCCCATGTGGTGCCGCCCCTGCTGCTCTCCTGCGTCAGCTCGGTGGACTCACGCAGATCGCCGTGCGGCAGCGTCTCGGGGACACAGGTCGCCGTCGTCCCCGGGACGTACGACGAGCACCGCTCCCGGACCGGCACCGGCGAGTCCTCCCGCCGGCCCGGGAAGACCTGGATGTTGAGATACCCGACGCCGCGGTCCAGGGTGACGGACCGTCTCACCCCTTCCAGGGGCGCCGGGACCCCCGTCAGGACGCGGAAGAGGCGGTACGAATTTCCCGTACCGCCTCTGCTCGGTGCCACTGCCTTTCGGGCCCTGTCGTCACTTCAGCGCGAGCAGCAGAGTGTCCGAGGGTGAGCACCACACGGGCCGGGCCTCGCCGAAGCCCTTCTCGCGGAGCACGCGCGCGTGCCACTGGGCGGACGGCATGTCGCCGTCGGCGTGCTCGCCGTAGATGGCGAAGCGCCGGGCCGTGGGTTCGGCGAGGACCGGGTCCTGCGCCGCGAGCTGCCACCACTCGGACCAGTCGAGGGCGCCGTCCGCCTTGGCCTGATCCATACGGGCGTGGCGCAGGGCGCGCTCGGCCGCGTTGATCCGGGGCGTCGAGTCGTCGATCATGTGGTCCGCGTTCAGGAACACACCGCCGTCGCGGACCAGCTCCGCGACCTGACCGTAGAGGGCCGCGAGTGGTTCACGGTGCAGCCAGTGCAGGGCCGTGGCGGTCAGGACGGCGTCGTACGAGTCGTACGGCAGCTTCGCCGGCCAGTCGGGGTCCTTGAGGTCGGCGGTGACGAAGGTGACCCGGTCGTCGCCGGCGAAGGTGCCCTCGGCGATGGCGAGGAGGGCGGGGTCGAGGTCGACGCCCGTACTGGTGGCCGCCGGGAACCGGGCGAAGAGCCGGGCCGTGATACTTCCCGTGCCGCACGCGAGATCGAGCACGCGCGGAGCGGGGCCGACCAGGGCCTCGACCATGTCGAGCATGATCCGGAAGCGTTCCTCGCGGTCGGGCATGTACCACTCCTGCTGGCGGTCCCAGCTCTGCTGCCAGGCCGGCCAGTCGGCGCCGGCCGTGGTGGTGATGTCCGTGTCCGTCATAGAACCCTCCATCGCGTACGTCACACAAACGCTTTACGTAATACCCTGGAAGCACGATCAGCTGTTACCCGACCGCACCACGACGATAGAACGCCTCCGTAAGGACTACAAGTGGAACTGGCCTATTACTCGGATTACGCCGTACGACTCGTCAACAGCGAGGACCCGGCCCGGGGCAAGGACTCGCTGACCTCGGTCGAGGCCGTCCGCGACCTGTTCGGCGGCAGCCAGGAGGCGGCCCGCCGCGCCACCGACGGCGACGTCACCCGCTTCCGCTCGGTACGAGCGCGGCTCAGGGCGGTCTTCGAGGCCGCGGACAACGGCGACGAGGCGCTGGCGGTGAACCTGCTGAACGCGCTCCTCCTGGAGTTCCCGGTGAGCCCGCAGATCTCCGGCCACGACTTCCGGGACGACGACGGCCGCCCGCTGTGGCACATGCACCTCGCGGACCACCCGTCCAACGCGACCGCCGGCTACGCGGCCATCGCGGCGATGGGGCTGGCCTTCCACCTCACCGAGTACGGCGTCGACCGCCTGGGCCTGTGCGAGGCACCCCCGTGCCGCAACGCCTACCTGGACACGTCCACCAACCGCTCCCGGCGCTACTGCTCGGACCGCTGCGCGACCCGCGCCAACGTGGCGGCCTACCGCGCCCGCAAACGCCTGGAGGCCGACCGGTCGGCGAAGACGGGCCGTACCGCCGACACCGCCCAGCGCGCCAGCGCGAACGGCGAGCGCTGATCCGGCTTGCGCGGCCGGTACCGGAAGCGGACCTTGCCCAGGATCAGCTCGTCCGGCACCACCCCGTAGTCGGTGCTGTCGCCACCGGCGTAGGCGTTGTCCCCGAGGACCCACCACCCGCCCTCGCGCTTCTCGGCGGCACGCTTGACGACCAGCAGGTCCTGCTGGAACGGATGCCGCAGCACCACCACGTCCCCGGGCCGGATCCGGCCCCGGTGCCACACCACGAGCAGATCGCCGTGATACAGCGTGGGCACCATCGACGGCCCGGTCACCTCGGCCCACCCGAAGGGCTGAGCGGCCCGCCCGCGCTCGACGTCCTGCGACAACTCCGGCATCCCCGGCACCTCCCCGGTACTGTCCTCCACCAGTCTCAGTCTGACCCTGGACTTTTGTCCTAAGCCCATGGGGGCACTCGCGAAAACCCGTCTCGCAGGGAGTAATGTCCCACCTGAGAAGACGATCACGAGGAAGGAATGCTCCATGCTTTCCCGCCTGTTTGCCCCCAAGGTCAAGGTCAGCGCACACTGCGACCTGCCCTGCGGTGTGTACGACCCGGCCCAGGCCCGCATCGAGGCGGAGTCGGTGAAGGCCGTACAGGAAAAGATGGCCGCCAACGACGACCCGCACTTCCAGGCGCGTGCCACCGTCATCAAGGAGCAGCGCGCCGAGCTCGCCAAGCACCACGTCTCGGTGCTCTGGAGCGACTACTTCAAGCCCCCGCACTTCGAGAAGTACCCGGAGCTGCACCAGCTGGTCAACGACGCCCTCAAGGCCCTCTCGGCCGCCAAGGGCTCGACCGACCCGGCCACCGGCCAGAAGGCTCTGGACTACATCGCCCAGATCGACAAGATCTTCTGGGAGACCAAGAAGGCCTGACCTCGGTCACGCCCCTTGGACCCGCGATCTCTCCGATCGCCCGCTCCACCTCCCGCACCCGGCCCGCAGGCCCGCCGAGACCGGCGGTCGTGACGGTCCGGGTGCGGTCTTGTTCCGGGGCCCCGCGGCAGGAGACACGATCCTTCAATTACCGGCCAAGCGCGGCAAATCGGCCACCCGGCTCCCTCACGGTTCCGTGTATCGGCGGTGATTGTGTTCACGCGCCGGACAGTGGCCCCGCATCCTCCGCTTCCCGTAGGTTCTTGGTGAATTCACAGGGGGAGTGAGCAGCGCTCCGACCCCGTCTCGTGCCCGTGCGGCCGAGGCGGGGTTTTCCGTGCTCTGCGACGAGCGGGCGAGTGGGACCACATCAGGGGACCAGTCACCCGGCGGCGTGGCCGGCCCCCGCCGGATGGAACGCCGACCCCGGGAGAACCCCCTGCGCCGCCGCCTGCCTCTCTGGCCGATCCCGCTGCTGTGGACCCTCGCGCTCGGTCTGTGGGGCCTGTCCCGGCAGCACAGTGTGTGGCGGGACGAGGCGGCGACCTGGCAGGTGGCCCGGCGGCCGGTCGCCGACATCTGGCACATGCTGGGGCAGGTCGACGCCGTGCACGGGCTCTACTACCTGCTGATGCACGGCGTGTTCGCCTGCTTCGGCGCCGGTACCACGGCCCTGCGCCTGCCCTCCGTGCTGGCCATGGCGGTCGCCGCGGCCTGTGTGACGGTCGTCGGGCAACGGCTGGCCGGGGTCTGGGCGGGCCTCGCGGGAGGGCTGGCGTTCGGACTGCTTCCGGCCGTGCAGTTCTACCTCCAGGAGGGCCGCCCGTACGCGCTGGTCGCGGCCGGCGCCGGGATCGCGACCCTGTTGCTGGTGACCGCCCTGGAGGGCCGGGCCCGACCGGTGCACTGGGTCGCGTACGCCGGCACGGTCGCCGTGTGCGGGCTGCTGAACTGGCTGTCCCTGCTGATCCTGCCCGCCCATCTGGCCACCCTGCTCTGGGTACGGGCGCCCCGCCGGATCTGGCGGTACTGGGCTCCGGCCGCGACGCTCGCCCTGGCGGCCGTACTGCCGTTGATCCTGTTCAGCCGGCGTCAGTCGGCCCAGGTGTCCTGGATACCGCCGCTGACCTGGCACATGCTGATCGGCCCGGCGGTCCTGCTGACGATCGGCGGGCTCGCGGCCCTGCTGGACCGGCCGTGCGCGGGACGGCTGTCCCCGGCGGCGGTCGGGCTGCCGCTGCTGGCCGTGCCGCAACTCGGCCTCCTCGGGCTCTCCCTGGTCCGGCCTCTCTTCCTGGACCGCTATGTGCTGTTCAGCATGCTCGGGCTGGCGCTGCTGATCGGTACGGCGCTGAGGACGGCCGTACGGGTGAGCAGGCCGCGGTTCCCGAGAGCGGCGCCCTGGCTCGTCCCACTCGCGGTCACCGTGGCCGTCGTCGCCCTGTTGCCGCAGTCGCTGGCCAAGCGGTCCCCGTCGAGCCGGGTGGACGACGTCCTGGCGGTGGCGGCCGACGTACGGCGGCTGAAGCAGGACGGGGACGCGGTGGTCTTCGTACCGGCGGCCCGGCGCGACACCGCGCTGGTCTGCCCCGACGACTTCGCCGGGTTGCTGGACATAGCGCTGGCGAAGGGCCCGGTGGAGTCGGGGACGTTGAAGGGCGAGGAGGCGGGTCCGGCCCGGATACGGGAGGCGATGCTGGCGCAGCGGCGCATACTGCTGGTCACGGACGTGCCGGCGGTGGCGCGGCCCGTCTCCGCCGAGCGGGACCGGACGAAGGCCGCCGTACTGAAGGAGCACTTCACGGTGGTGGCGGACGTACAGGTCCGTGGGCGACGCGTGACGGCCTACGAGCGGCTCTGAGAAGGCGTCAGCAGCAGTCAGGGCCCGACCGTTCCCCCCGACCGGGCCCTGACTGTCGGCGTCCATCAAGGAACTGCCCGTCAAGGGAACTGTCCGGCATGGGAACTGTCCGGCAAGGGAACTGCCCGTCAGTGGAACGGCGGCACGATCAGATAGATCCCGTACGCCACCACCGCCGCGCAGGCGACGAAGCACAGCCCGGCCTGCGTGAGGCCGAGGGCGGAGGTGCCGCCGGTCTCCTCGCGCGCGCCTTCGTAGCGGGCCAGGCCCAGCACGCCGAGGGCGAAGACGGCGACCACGGCCACGGTGACGGCGAGGCTCACCGCGGCGACCTGGCCGAGTGCGGTCCAGTCGAGGTTCATGATGGGAACTCCTTTTGTCTCAGGCGGCCGTACCGACCTTGGTCGGCTCGGTGCCGCGGATCGTGACCTCGTGGGCGTCGTTCACGTTGTGCGCGGACACCGGGTTGCGCCGGGAGACGAGCACGATGCCGGTGGCGACGGCCGCGCCGACCAGGGCGACCACGGCCGTACCGAGGTCGCCGCCGTGCTTGACCGCGCTCGCCGAGACCCCGCCGACGAGGGCGGCGGCGGGCAGGGTGACCATCCAGGCCACGACCATGCGCCCGGCGACACCCCAGCGGACCTCCGCCAGCCGCCGGCCGAGGCCCGCGCCGAGGATGCTGCCCGAGGCGACCTGCGTGGTGGACAGGGCGAAGCCCAGGTGGGCCGAGGTGAGGATGACCGTCGTGGAGGCCGTCTCGGCGGCGAAGCCCTGCGGGGACTGGATCTCCGTGAGGCCCTTGCCCATGGTGCGGATGATCCGCCAGCCACCGAGGTAGGTACCCAGGCCGATCGCCAGGCCGGCCGAGGCGATCACCCACAGGGGCGGGCCCGCGTCGTGGCCCAGCGCGCCGGCCGAGATCAGGGTCAGCGTGATGACTCCCATCGTCTTCTGCGCGTCGTTGGTGCCGTGCGCCAGGGAGACCAGCGAGGCCGAGGCGATCTGCCCGACCCGGAAGCCCTTGGTGACGGACTGGCTGCGGGCGCGCGCGGTGAGCTTGTAGGCCAGGAACGTGGCCAGCAGCGCCGCGACCCCCGCGACGATCGGCGAGGCCACCGCCGGGACCAGCACCTTCTCGACAACCTTGTCAAAGTGCACGCCGTGCGACCCCGCACCCACCCAGACAGCGCCGATCAGCCCGCCGAACAGCGCGTGCGACGAGCTGGACGGCAGCCCGACCAGCCAGGTGAGCAGATTCCACAGAATGGCCCCGACGAGCCCGGCGAAGATCATGCCCGGGCTGACGAGCGTGTCGTCCACGATGCCGCCGGAGATCGTCTTGGCGACCTCGGTGGAGAGGAAGGCACCGACGACGTTCAGGACACCGCTGATGAGCACGGCCGTCCTTGGTTTGAGCGCCCCCGTGGCGATGGAGGTGGCCATCGCGTTCGCCGTGTCGTGGAATCCGTTGGTGAAGTCGAAGGCGAGGGCCGTCACGATGACGACCGCCACCAGGAACGTGATGTGGTCCATTCCCCCATGCAAACAAGCGCGGGCCAATTCGCGGCGAACCGCCGGCAAAGCGTGTCCCAGGAGTCCGCGCGCGGTTGGTAAGGGCCCGGGAAGCCGCGGTGGCGCCCCCGGCGGGTGCCGTACAGCTACGGCGGGCGGCTGCCGCAGGTGCGTGAGGCGGCGGCCGACTCCGCGACCGCGCAGGGGCTGCCGACAGATCTACGATCGCCCCATGAGCATCCGCTGGACCTACGCCTTCGTCGACCGCCCCGCCGCGTCATTCTCCCGGGCCCACGCCTTCTGGACCGCGGTGACAGACACGCAGCTGTCCGAATTCCGGGGGGAGCGGGACGAGTTCGTGACGCTGCTGCCGGGCGGCGGCGCCGACGCCTGTGTGAAGGTCCAGGGTGTCGACTCGGGCGCCGGTGGCGCGCATCTCGACTTCGCCGTGGACGACGTACCGGAATTCGTGGAGTCGGCGCTGCGGCGGGGTGCGGGGATCGCCGTCGAGCACGAGGGGTGGGCCGTACTGCGGTCGCCCGCCGGGCAGTTGTTCTGTGCCGTGCCCTGGCAGGGGGAGTCGGTACGGCCACCCGTGGTGCGCGACAGTCGGCTCGACCAGGTCTGCCTCGACGTGCCCCCCTCGCTGTACGAGGACGAAGTCGCCTTCTGGAGCGACCTGTTGGCCGACTGGACGTCGGCGCCCGGCTCCCGCCCGGAGTTCCATGTGCTCAGGCCGCCGAACGGGCTGCCGGTGCGCATCCTGCTCCAGCGGCTCGGCGAGGAGCGGCCCGTGTCCGCCCATCTGGACCTCGCCTGCGCGGACATCGCGGCGACCCGCGCCCGACATGAGGAGCTGGGGGCGTCCCTCGTCGCCCCGGGTGCCCACTGGACGGTGATGCGCGATCCGGCGGGCGGCACCTACTGCCTGACGGGACGGGATCCCGAGACGGGCGGACTGCCCGCACGGCACGTCTGAGCAGGCCGGGCGCCGGCCCGTCGCGGCACTCCACGCGAGGCGCCGCGGCGGGGCCACGTCACCCCCAGGGTTCCACGTCCACCACCGCGTCCACCGGAATGGGCCCGTACACATGGGGGAACTCCTCTCCCCCGGGCGCCGGCGCCTCGTACTTCAGCGGCACGTCGAGCCGCGCGGCGTCCACGACCAGGACCACGAGTTCGTCGGGGCCGTCGTAGGAGCCGTACAGGAAGGCGGCCACGGTCGGGAGCTGGGCGCGGGTCGAGCAGTGGATGAAGCCCTCCTCCTGGAGGGTGCGGCCACGCGTCGACATCTCGTACGTGCCCCGCTCTCGGGCCGCGTCCCACAGGGAGCGCTCTGTGATGTGGAGAATGAACGTCTGCTCGGGCATGGGCCCACGCTACGGCTTCAACCGTGCCGCCCGCGCGCGCAAATAGCGCTGCTCCGGCAGGCTCAGCGTCCTGGCGGCAGCGGCCTCGTACGCCGCGCGTGCCTGGTCGTGCGCGCCCGCCCGCTCCAGAAGATGACCACGGACCGCGTCCAGCCGGTGCCCGGCACTCAACTCGCCTTCCAGTTCCACCAGTTCGGCCAGACCCGCGCGCGGCCCGTGGACCATGGCCACGGCGACGGCCCGGTTGAGACGCTCGACCGGCCCGGGGACGAGACGTACGAGGACGTCGTAGAGGCCGAGGATCTCCTCCCAGTCGGTGGCCTGGGCGGAGGGTGCCTCGTCGTGGACGGCGGCGATGGCGGCGCGCAGCTGGTACGGGCCGGCGCGCCCCTGCGAGAGGGCGCCGGTGACCAGGGCGACGCCCTCGTCGATCGCGGCCTTGTCCCAGCGGTCGCGGTCCTGTTCGTCGAGCGGGACGAGTTCGCCGTGCGGGCCGGTGCGCGCGTCGCGGCGGGCGTCGGTGAGCAGCATCAGGGCGAGCAGCCCGGCCGCCTCGCCGTGGCCGGGGAGGAGACGGTGGACCTCGCGGGCCAGCCGGATCGCCTCGCCGGCGAGGTCCCTGCGCTGGAGGCTCGCGCCCGAGGTCGCCGTATAGCCCTCGTTGAAGATCAGGTACAGGGTCTGGAGAACCGCCGGCAGCCGCTCCTCCCCGTTGTCGGGGCGCCCGAAGCGCACACCGCGGACCTTCTGCTTGGCCCGGCTGATGCGCTGGGCCATGGTCGCCTCGGGAACCAGATAGGCGCGGGCGACCTCCGCCGTGGTCAGACCGCCTACGGCGCGCAGGGTGAGGGCGATCTGGGCGGGCGGGGTCAGGTTCGGGTGGCAGCAGAGAAAGAGCAGGGTGAGGGTGTCGTCCTCGCGGGGAGCGCGGTCCGCGCCCGGCGGCGGTGCGGTGAAGGCGTCCCGGGGCGACAGCGCCACCACCTTCTCCTCGCGGGCCCGGCGTGCCTCCTCCGCGCGCAGGGCGTCGGTCAGCCGGCGCGCGGCGACCTTGATCAGCCAGCCGCGCGGATTGTCGGGAACTCCGGCGCGCGGCCACTGTTCGGCGGCGGCGAGCAGCGCCTCCTGTACGGCGTCCTCTGCGGTGTCGAAATGGCCGTACCGTCGCACCAGCGCGCCGAGAACCTGCGGCGCGTGCCGGCGCAGCAGGTCCTCGGTCTCGGGCGTGACGCTCATGTCGGGTCGGCGCTCCCGGGGGCTTGTCGGGCTCGTACGGCTCAGACGGTCGTACGGCTCAGACGTCCCCGGAGCCGTCGTCGATGGGCCGGATCACCACCGGGTACGCGGGTGCCCCGGCGGGCTGGGGGCACTGGAGGACGCGCTCGGCGATCTCCGTGACCCGCTCCAGACTCGCGCAGTCCAGCACCCAGTACCCGGCCAGCAGTTCCTTGGTCTCGCTGTACGGCCCGTCCGTGATCACCGCCTTGCCGTCGTCGCCCGGAGAGACGTGCCGGGTCTTCGCGGGCTCGGCCAGCCCGTGTCCGTCGATCATCTCGCCGCTCTCGGCGAGGTCGTTGTTGAGGTCGCCCATGAAGGCGTACATCGCCTGGACGTCCTCCTGGCTCCAGGCCACGGAGTTCTCGGACCCCTTGCCCTGCATCGCCTCGTAGTCCGCCTGCGTTCCCTGCACCATGACCAGGTACTTCATCAGTCCGCTCCTTCGGTTTCCGTCGGCTCGGGCCACCGTTTCGGCGGCTCTCACAGGGGACGTCGGAGCCGGTCCGGGATTCTCGACAGGCGTTCAGGAATTCTTCGCGGAAGGTTCCTCGGGCTGCTCGGGCCGCTCGTGGTGGTGCTCATGGCGCTCTTCGTGCTCGGCGCCGCTCTCGGCGTACGCGCCGCACTCGGGGTTCCGGCACGGGCCGGCCACCCATGTGGGGACCCAGGCGCCCAGCGTCTTGTGGCGCCGGACGACCGTGTCGACGGGCTGTCCGCAGTCGGGACAGTGGTGCTCTGCGCTGCTGCCCATGCCCTCAGAGTAGGACGGGAGAGGGCTCAGCGCTTCCTGCTGTACGTACGAACCACGGCGCCGTTGCCGAACGTCCGCACCCCGTCGAGGGTGAACTCCGTGATGGCGAGGCCCGAGCCGAACATCGGCATGCCCGTGCCGTACACGATGGGGTAGCTCTTGATGACGAGCTCGTCGATCTCGTCGAGCAGTTCACCCGCGATCTGCGAGCCGCCGCACAGGTAGATGTCCAAGCCGCCGTCCTCGGCCTTGAGTTCGCGCACCCTGGCGACCAGGTCGTCGCCGATGATCTCGACGTTCGGGTCAGGTGACTCGGTCAGGGTGCGCGAGGCGACGTATTCGCGCATATGGGCGTAAGGGCTGGTGATGCCCTCCTCCAGGGCCAGGTCGTAGCTGCCCCGGCCCTGGATGACCGTGTCGAACCTCTTGTTCTCCAGGTCGTCGCAGCCGAGCTGGCGACGACCGTGGGTCGGCAGGGTCTCCGGGTATTCGCTCTTGAGGAAGTCGAGGTACGCCTCATCGACGAAGGCGACCATCGCCGATCCGTCTCCGCTCGGGTCCCCGATGAAGCCGTCGAGCGAGCAGGCGATGAAGTAGGTGAGCTTTCGCAAGCCGGTCTCTTTTCGTAAGCTGGCCAACCACTGCGGTTGTAGTGCTTCAGTTGTAGTACTTCGCTTGTAGTGGTTGCAAGCACTTTTCCGGGACCGATTGAAAATGGGAGAGGGGATTCCGTATGGCGGGCAATCCGGAGCGCCGTGCCGCCCTCGTCGACGCGGGCGTCGAGGTGCTCGCCCGCGAGGGGGCACGCGGGCTGACGTTCCGCGCGGTGGACGCCGAGGCCGGGGTGCCGGTGGGCACCGCCTCCAACTACTTCACCGGCCGCGACGACCTGCTCCGCCAGATCGACAGCCGGCTGCACGTGCGGCTGGCACCCGACCCGGCGATGATCACCGACTTGCTGACCCGGCCCAAGGACCGCGCGCTGGTCACCGCCTTCATGCATGACCTGATGGCGCGCGCGACCCGCGACCGGACGGGCTATCTGGCCCTGCTGGAGATGCGCCTGGAGGCCACCCGGCGCCCCGAACTGCGCTCCTCCTTCACCAAGTCCGTGCGCGGCGATCTGGAGGAGGCCATGGAGTTCCACCGCGGCGCCGGGCTGCCCGGGGGCGACGAGGTCGTCACCGTGCTCTATCTCGCGATGCTCGGGCTGCTCCTGGAACACCTGACGCTGCCGGACGTGCTGGAAGGCGTCCTGCCCGGGGTGAGTGTGCCGGAAGGGCTGGTGGAGCGGATCGCGGAGACGATCGTGCCCGCGAAGTAGGCCCTGCCCGCGGGGTCAGCCCCGCGGCTCGCGCCACATCGGCCACATCCGGGGGCCGTCCGGGAGATCGAGGGGGCGGCCGTGCTGTGCGAAGCCGAGGCGCTCGTACAGTTTCCGGCTGCGCTCGCTGCTCGCCTCCAGATAGGCGGACAGGCCCTCCCGGTCGCAGCGGTCGAGGACCGAGCCGAGGAGGGCGGTGCCGAGCCCCTCGCCCTGGCGTTCGGGGGCCGTGGCGATCATCCACAGGTACTCGTGGGCACGCCCCGTCGGGTGGATGCCGTCCGTCAGACGGCCGATCAGCTCGACGCGCTCGTTCTCCGGGTCGACCGCCTCGCGCAGCCGCGCGGGTCCGTCCTCGTCGTGCTCCGGCTCGTCGGCCGGCACGGATATCCACAGGGCGCAGGCCATGCCGTCCTCGGTGACGTCGATACGGCCGACGGAGAGCACGATGTCGGTGAACGCGGCCATGAGCCGGGGGTGGGCGGCACGGCGGTGCTCCTCGCCCGGGAACACCCAGCCGCTGACCGGATCGTCCTGGAAGGCCGCGTCCAGCAGCCGGGCCACCAACTCCCGGTCCCCTTCGCCCGCCGTCCGGATCGCCACGCCCATGTCTTCCCGCCCCTTCGCGTCAACTGCCGTTGATCGTAGGGGGATGGGGACGCGTGTGCCGTCCGCGGACGGAGTTTGTCGCGATCCGCACGGTCCGCGGGTCCGTACGGCACGCGGCACGCTGAGGCGGGCCCCGCACACCGTGGGGATGTGCGGGACCCGCCGGTCCGGAGCCGCTCGGCGGCCGTACGGGGTCAGGAACCGTACGGTCCCGGTGCCTCCGGGGTCCTCCCGACCGCCGGCCGCCGCGGCCCCGGTCGTCGGCTCGTCGCCGTGTCAGTTGCTGCGCCGCGTCACGAACTCCGCCAGAGCCAGCAGTCCGCCCGCCTCCTCCGGGTCGGGCACCGCGCGGGCCAGTTCCTGCACGGCGCGGGCCATCCGCTCGGCGGCCTGGGCCTGCGCCCAGTCACGGCCACCCGCCCGCTCCACGGCCAGCGCGGTCCGCAGGAGGTCCTCCTCGTCGTACGGCACCTCGTACAGCGCGGCCAGCTCCGCCGCCGCCGGACCACCGGAGGTCAGCGCGGCGACCACCGGCAGGGACTTCTTTCGGGCGGCGAGGTCCGCGCCGGCCGGCTTGCCGGTGTGACACGGGTCGCCCCATATGCCGATCACGTCGTCGATGAGCTGGAAGGCGAGCCCGGCCTCGCGGCCGAACGCGTCCAGCGCCTCCACGTGCTCGTCCGCGGCGCCCGCGTAGAGCGCCCCGAGGGCACAGGCGCATCCCAGCAGCGCCCCGGTCTTGGCCTCGGCCATGGCGAGCACCTCGTCCAGGCCGACCTCGCCCGGCCCCCGCTTCTCCAGCGCCGTGTCGGCCTGCTGGCCGGCGCACAGTTCGACGACACAGTCCGCGAGCCGGGCGCCGGCCGCCGCGGACGCGGGGTGCGGGTCAGCGGCGAGCAGCCGCAGGGCCAGGGCCTGGAGGGCGTCCCCGGCGAGGATCGCGTCGGCGTCGCCGAACACGGTCCAGGCGGTGGCCCGGTGCCTACGGGTGGCGTCCCGGTCCATCACGTCGTCGTGCAGCAGCGTGAAGTTGTGCACCAGTTCCACCGCCACCGCCGCCCGGACCGCCGCCGCCCGGGCCCGCGGTCCGCCGAGCGCGGCGGCCGCGGTGAGGACGAGGGCGGGCCGGATCGCCTTGCCGGCGTTGCCCGCAGCCGGGGTGCCGTCCGCGTGCTCCCAGCCGAAGTGGTAGCGCGTGATCCGGCGCAGTGGGGCGGGCAACGACTCGACGGCGGCGCGCAGTTCGGGGTCGACCGTGGCCCTGACCCGCTCCAGGATCACCGCCGCCTCGGGCCCGTCGAGCGGACCCGCACCGCCGTCCCTGTCGGTCGCGATGGGGCCCCGCCTTTCGAGCGTCTCGGTGGACGGCCGCTCCCCGGCGGGGCGCGTCTGCGTCTCCGTCATGAACTCACCCATGGCATCGCCTCGGAGAGTCGGCGGACAGTGGCACTTCCGCTACGGCTGGGCGCCTGCCCGAAGGGTCTACCCGCGCGGGGGCCACCGGACACGGCCGGCCCGCGACGGGAGTTCGGGCGGCGGGGAACCGCGCGGGCTGGGTCACCGCCAGCGCCCGATCTCGACGTTCTCCAGCACACCGAGGGCGTCCGGGACCAGGACCGCGGCCGAGTAGTAGGCCGTCACCAGGTACTTGATGATGGCCTGTTCGTTGATGCCCATGAAACGGCAGGACAGGCTCGGCTCGATCTCGTCCGGGATGCCCGCCTGCTGGAGCCCGATGACGCCCTGCTCCGACTCGCCCGTACGCATGGCGATGATCGAGGTCGTGCGGGCGTCGGTGACCGGGATCTTGTTGCACGGGAAGATCGGCACCCCGCGCCAGGTGGGGATGCGGTTGCCGCCCACCTCGATCGTCTCGGGAACCAGCCCGCGCTTGTTCAGCTCACGCCCGAAGGCGGAGATCGCGCGCGGGTGGGCGAGGAACAGCTTGGTGCCGCGCCGCCGGCACAGCAGCTCGTCCATGTCGTCGGGGCTGGGCACGCCGTCGTGCGGCTGGAGCCGCTGGTCGTACTCGCAGTTGTGGAGCAGGCCGAACTCGCGGTTGTTGACGAGCTCGTGCTCCTGGCGCTCCTTCAGCGCCTCGACCGTCAACCGCAACTGCTGCTCGGTCTGGTTCATCGGCTGGTTGTACAGGTCGGCCACGCGCGTGTGGATGCGCAGCACGGTCTGGGCGATGCTCAGTTCGTACTCACGGGGCCGGGCCTCGTAGTCGACGAAGGTGTGCGGGATGTCCGGCTCGCCGCTGTGGCCGGCCGCGAGGTCGACCTCCTTCTCGCCGTACCTGTTGGTGCGCTGCGAGGGAATCGACCGCAGCCGCTCCAGGTGCCCGCTCAGCGACTCGGCGCGCTCCGCGATCCGCTCGACCTCCTGGCGGGGCAGCACGAGCACCGTGCACGCGGTGACCGCGCGGACCGTGTACTCCCAGATGGCGCCGGAGTCGAGCAGCGCCTGCTCACCGAGGTAGGCGCCGTCGGCCAGGACGCCGAGGGACTCGTCCTCGCCGTAGGGGCCGGTGCCGAGCTTCTCCACCCTGCCGTGCGCGAGGAGGTACACCTCGTCGGTCGGGCTGCCGAAGGAGGCGATCAGCGTGCCTGCCGCGAACTCCCGCTGCTGGCAGCGCTGGGCGAGCTCCGAGAGCACGTCCTCGTCGTCGTACGACCGCAGCGCCGGCAGTTCCGTCAGCTCGGCCGGGATGACCTCGACACGGTCCCCCGTCTTCACGAACGTGATGCGTCCGTCCCCGACGGCGTACGTCAGACGCCGGTTCACCCGGTACGTGCCGCCCTGCACATTCACCCAGGGCAGCATGCGCAGCAGCCAACGGGAGCTGATCTCCTGCATCTGGGGTGCGGACTTGGTCGTGGTGGCCAGGTTCCGCGCGGCCGCAGTGCCGAGGCTCTGCTGCGGCTGGCCCTGCTCCGTGCGGACCTCTTCGCCTACCGACATAAGGAATTGCCCTCCCGGTCGTGCACCGGCACCGCTCTGGCGCCACGCATCGCGTTCTCCACGTCCGAGCCTCGCATCACGGATGGTGCCGGTGCTATTACCCGAAAGAGCGGGAATGGATCACCGTCCGCCTGGGCAAATAGGGGGACCTTGTCCAGTCGCGATGACATCTCGCGCGGCCACGACGGTCGTTCCGAACCCGCCACACAACTTGTCCGAAACGCATCGCACACCGTGCGGGGCGAGGAGTCCCGTCTGCCCGTTTTCGGTAAAGCACCAGTACGAGACGGCCGCGCACGGCGGCCGGCGTACGGCGTGAAGGAGGCGGCCATGGCCACACCCATGTCCGCGAGCAGATTCCTGGAGAGACTCAGGGCCGAGGGCGCGACGGTCGTCGAGGTCGGCGACTGGGAGCACCACAACCGCAACCACGTGGGCCCGTGGGGGCCCGTGCACGGCGTGATGATCCACCACACGGTGACCAAGGGCAGCGCGCACACGGTGGACCTGTGCCGCAACGGCTACGAGGGGCTGCCGGGCCCGCTCTGCCACGGCGTCATCACCAAGGACGGCCGGGTCCATCTGGTCGGCTACGGCCGCGCCAACCACGCCGGCCTCGGCGACGACGACGTCCTGCGCGCGGTCATCGCCGAAACGGCGCTGCCGCCCGACAACGAGGCCAACACCGACGGCAACCGGCACTTCTACGGCTTCGAGTGCGAGAACCTGGGCGACGGGAAGGACCCGTGGCCCGCGCCCCAGCTGGAGGCGATCGAACGGGTCTCGGCGGCCGTCTGCCGTCATCACGGGTGGACGGAGCGCTCGGTGATCGGGCATCTGGAGTGGCAGCCCGGGAAGGTGGACCCGCGCGGATTCACCATGGCGGGGATGCGGGAGCGGATCCGGGAGCGACTGGCGTAGCGCCGGGCGACAATGACCGGGTGACCAGCCCCGACCTCACCGCCCAGCACCCCCGGCTTCCCTCCCCCCTTCAGGAGTCGGCGGACGAGCGGTTCACAAGGCGGGGCGTACGGCTGCTCCTCAAGCGCGACGACCTGATCCACCCGGAACTGATCGGCAACAAGTGGCGCAAGCTCGCGCCGAACCTGACGGCCGCCGCGGGCCGTACGGTCCTCACCTTCGGCGGCGCCTACTCCAACCACTTGCGCGCCACCGCCGCCGCGGGCCGCCTCCTGGGCCTGCCCACGGTCGGCGTGGTCCGCGGCCAGGAACTCGCCGACCGCCCCCTCAACCCGTCCCTCGCGCGCTGTGTGGCCGACGGTATGCGGCTGCACTTCGTCGACAGGTCGACGTACCGCCGCAAGACCGAGCCGCAGACGCTGGCGGCCGTGCTGCGCGCGGCGGGCGCGCAGGGGGCGTACGTCGTCCCGGAAGGCGGCAGCAACGCCCTTGCCGTACGCGGGTGCCGGGCGCTCGGCGAGGAGCTGCGGGGGCGGGCCGACGTGGTCGCGGTGGCGTGCGGCACGGGCGGCACGATGGCGGGCCTGGCGGCCGGGCTCGGCCCGGGGCAGCGGGCCCTGGGCGTCCCCGTCCTCAAGGGCGGTTTCCTCGGCGACGACATACGGCAGTTGCAGGCCGGGGCGTTCGGCGGCCCCCGGGGCGACTGGCGGCTCGACGAGCGGTTCCACTTCGGCGGATACGCCCGTACGACACCGGAACTCGACGCCTTCGCCGAGGACTTCGAGGAACGGCACGGGATGCCTGTCGAGCGTCTCTATGTCGCCAAGTTGCTGTACGGACTTGCCGCCCTGGTCGAGGAGGGCGCCTTCCCGCCCGGCACGACGGTGGCGGCCGTGGTCACCGGGTCACCGTGGCCGACGCCGGCCGCTCACCCCGCCTCCCGGTAGGCCGCCGCCTCCTCCAGGTCCAGCCTGCGCAGCAGCGTCCGCAGCATCTCGTCGTCGATGTAGCGAGCGTCGCGCAGCTTCACGAACACCGTGCGCTCGGCGCCGATCACCTCGCGGGACAGCCGGCGGTAGGTGTCGTCGACGGACTCGCCGGTGACGGGGTTGGCCTGGCCCAGCCGCTCCCAGACGGAGTTGCGGCGGCGTTCCAGGACGGCGCGCAGGCGGTCTGCCAGCGGATCGGGCAGGGCGTTGCGTTCGTCGGAGAGGAGTTCCTCCAGGCGTCGTTCGGCGGCCCGGGAGGCCTGTGCCTGGGCGTTGGCCTCGGCGAGGGTCTCGGCCTGCGCGTCCCGGCCGGGGAGTTTCAGCAGGTGGATCAACGGCGGCAGCGTCACACCCTGGACGACGAGCGTGCCGATGACTGTCGTGAAGGTCAGGAAGAGGATGAGGTTGCGCTCCGGGAAATCCTCGCCGCCGTGCACCGTGAGCGGGATCGAGAAGGCGATGGCCAGCGAGACCACGCCGCGCATGCCCGCCCAGGAGATGACGAACGGCGCCTTCCAGGTCAGATCGCCCTCGCGTTCTCTGATCCGCGCCGACATCATGCGCGGCAGGAACGTCGCCGGATACACCCACACGAACCGCGAGACGACGACCACGAGGAAGACGGCGACCGCGTACCAGGCGGCAGGGCCGCCCTCGTACTCCCCGAGGCCCTTGAGGACCACCGGCAGCTGCAGTCCGATCAGCGCGAACACGGCCGACTCCAGCACGAACGCGACCATCTTCCACACCGCCTCCTCCTGGAGCCGGGTGGCGAAGTCGACCTCCCACGCGCGGTGTCCCAGGTACAGCGCGACGACCACGACCGCCAGCACCCCGGAGGCGTGCACCTGCTCGGCGGCGGCGTAGGCGACGAACGGAATCAGCAGCGAGAGCGTGTTCTGCAGCAGCGCTTCCTTCACGTGCGTGCGCAGCCAGTGGATCGGCACCATCAGCACCAGCCCGACCCCGATGCCGCCGAACGCCGCGAGCAGGAAGTCGCCGATGCCGCCGGCCCAGCTCGCGCCCTCGCCGACGGCGGCCGCGAGCGCGACCCGGTACGCGGTGATCGCGGTGGCGTCGTTCACCAGGGACTCGCCCTGGAGAATCGTGGTGATCCGGGACGGCAGCCCCACCCGGCGCGCCACCGCCGTCGCGGCGACCGCGTCCGGCGGCGCCACCACCGCGCCCAGCACCAGCGCGGCGGTCAGCGGCAGATTCGGTACGACGAGATAGGCGACCCAGCCGACGGCGAAGGTGGCGAAGAGCACGTACCCGACCGACAGCAGCATCACGGGCCGCAGCTGCGCCCGCAGGTCGAGGTAGGAGCTGTCCGTCGCCGCGCTGTGCAGCAGCGGGGGCAGCACCAGGGGCAGGACGATGTGCGGGTCGAGCGTGTACTCGGGCACCCCCGGCAGATACGACACGGCGAGCCCCGCGGCGACCAGCAGCAGCGGCGCCGGCACGGGCGACCGCCGACCGGCGGCGGCCACGGCGGCGCTCCCCGCCACCAGCAACAGCAGCGGCATCACATCCATGGTCCTCGCCCGCCCTCGTTTTTCCGCGCGGCCATCGTCGCGGCCGTCGTAACCTGGCAATCATGAAACAGTGCACGCACGCCGACGCGCTGCCGCACCCGGAACCCGAGGCGCTGAACGAGACGTGCCCGGAGTGTCTGGCGGAAGGCATGCACCCCGTACAACTGCGGCTCTGTCTCAGCTGCGGGCACGTCGGCTGCTGCGACTCGTCGCCGGGGAGGCATGCCACAGAACACCACAAGGAGTCCGGTCACCCGGTGATGCGGACCTTCGAGCCGGGCGAGGAATGGCGTTGGTGCTTCGTCGACCACGTACTCGTGTGACCCTGGATCCGGACGGTTCGACCGTCTGACGTCTGGGTACGTCAACCCGGCGCGCGCTCTTCCCAATTGGAGCCGCAGACCCCTAGACACGGAGCGTGTCCACAGGTTTACTGTGAGTGACGGCAAGGGGTTGGGGTCCTGGGGACAGGAAAGTTCAGAGCGCGATAGCGTCACCGCTGAACCACACATCGCGTTACCCCGGGGGGCGACCCTCGGCCCCGAGAAGCTTGTACCACCTTGGAGGTGAGGGTGTCCCAGATCGCAGGCGAGCCCGCGACCCAGGACTTCGTGGAAGTCCGGCTGCCGGCCGCGGGTGCCTACCTGTCGGTGCTGCGTACGGCGACTGCCGGCCTCGCGGCCCGTTTGGACTTCACCCTCGACGAGATCGAGGACCTGCGCATCGCGGTGGACGAGGCCTGCGCGATCCTGCTCCAGCAGGCCGTGCCCGGCTCGGTGCTCAGCTGTGTCTTCCGACTCGTCGACGACTCGCTCGAGGTCACCGTCTCGGCCCCGACCACGGACGGCCACGCTCCCTCCAGGGACACCTTCGCCTGGACCGTCCTGTCGGCGCTCGCGGGCAAGGTCTCCTCCGCCGTGGACGAGGACAAAACCGTTTCGATCAGCCTCTACAAACAGCGCGGCGCGGGACCCGGGCCGGCGTGAGGAACGGGGACGGGCCGGTGCGGGACGAAGAGCGCGGCACACGGGAGCTGCCGGACGGCACTGCCCCCTTCTCGGAAGCAGCCGAGAGCCTGGGGGCGGGCCCGAGCGGTCCGAGCGGTTCCCGACGCATGGCGGACGGCATCGACGGCATCCCCGAGCAGGCCCGGCCGCACCCGGAGGACGACTCCGTGGAGGCGGGCCTCCCGGCCGAGGGACGGGATGACGAAGGTGCCGTGCAGGGCGCGCCTCTGGGCGGGCGGATGGGGGTCTCCCCGGTCCGAGTAGAGGCGAGGGCTCGGGAGAGGGCAACGGGCGGGACGATGAGCGAGCACCAGCGAAACGCCGAGGACGAGGCGATGAGCACGCACAGCGTGCAGGCCACGCAGCACGGCCCTCAGGACCGCAGCGGGGCGCGCGCCATGTTCGTCGAGCTGCGCAAGCTGCAGGACGGCAGCGCCGAGTACGCGGAGCTGCGCAACCGGCTGGTCCGTATGCACCTGCCGCTCGTCGAGCACCTCGCGCGCCGCTTCCGCAACCGCGGCGAGCCGCTCGACGACCTCACCCAGGTCGCCACCATCGGTCTGATCAAGTCGGTCGACCGGTTCGACCCGGAGCGCGGCGTCGAGTTCTCGACGTACGCGACCCCGACGGTGGTCGGCGAGATCAAGCGGCACTTCCGTGACAAGGGCTGGGCGGTCCGCGTTCCGCGCAGGCTCCAGGAACTGCGCCTCGCCCTGACGACGGCCACGGCCGAACTCTCCCAGCAGCACGGCCGCTCCCCGACGGTCCATGAACTCGCCGAGAAGCTGTCGATCTCGGAGGAGGAGGTCCTGGAGGGCCTGGAGTCCGCCAATGCGTACTCCACGCTGTCCCTGGACGTCCCCGACACCGACGACGAGTCCCCGGCGGTCGCGGACACCCTCGGCGCGGAGGACGAGGCGCTGGAAGGCGTCGAGTACCGCGAGTCGCTCAAGCCTCTGCTGGAGGATCTTCCGCCCCGCGAGAAGCGGATCCTGCTGCTGCGCTTCTTCGGCAACATGACCCAGTCGCAGATCGCGCAGGAGGTCGGGATCTCCCAGATGCACGTGTCCCGCCTGCTGGCGCGCACGCTGGCGCAGCTGCGGGAGAAGCTGCTGGTGGAGGAGTGACGGCGGCCGGCTACTGCTGATCCGGCGTGTTGCCGGGCCCCCGGATCCCGAGGGCCTCGGTCGTCGCCGGATTGACCAGCAGGACGAGCGTGGCGATCGCGATCGCGGCGATCACGATGCCCGCGGGGATGGCGATGCTGTCCGCCTGCAACAGGCTGTAGGCCACCGGCAGCGCCAGGATCTGCGTGATGATGGACGGCCCCCGGCTCCAGCTGCGCCGGCCGAACAGCCCCCGCGCGGCGAGCAACGGCAGCAGCGCAAGAGCGACCAGCGTCACCCCGAGCGTCACGGCCTGCTGCCGGTCGTCCGGATCCCCGGCAAGCCCCAGCACCAGCACCCACACGCCCCCGACGGCAAGCCCCACACCTTCCAGCGCGGTCAGCACGGCCGCATACGTCAGCCGCCGCGGACGCGGTTCGACGGTTTCCGGGGTGGCGGGGCTCTGCTCCTTGGTCACCCCTGAAGGGTAGCTCTCCGCACTATCGCCTCCCCGCCTGCACCTGACCACCGCCGGTCAGCCCCCAGCCCGTCCGCGTTTGAGGACGCAGCCACAGGGCCGATGCGGAAGGCTCACGCCTCATCTCTTACTAGATCCCCACCTCGACCTGTGCCCGGTACCCCCCAGTAGGTACGCTGCAACCCATGCGTGCACTTCTCGTGGTCAATCCGGCGGCAACCACCACAAGCGCACGTACGCGCGATGTCCTGATCCATGCGCTCGCCAGCGAGATGAAACTCGAGGCCGTCACCACCGAGTACCGCGGCCATGCGCGCGACCTGGGCCGGCAGGCGGCGGACAGTGACGACGTCGATCTGGTGGTCGCACTCGGTGGCGACGGGACCGTGAACGAGGTCGTCAACGGACTGTTGCACAAGGGCCCCGACCCGGAGCGCCTCCCCCGTCTCGCCGTGGTCCCCGGCGGCTCCACCAACGTCTTCGCCCGCGCCCTCGGCCTGCCCAACGACGCCGTGGAGGCGACCGGCGCCCTGCTCGACGCGCTGCGCGAGGGCAGCGAACGTACGGTCGGCATGGGCATAGCGGCGGGCACGCCGGGCACCGAGGACGAGGGGGTTCCGGCCAGGTGGTTCACCTTCTGCGCGGGGCTCGGCTTCGACGCGGGTGTCGTCGGCCGGGTCGAGCAGCAGCGCGAACGGGGCAAGAAATCCACACACGCCCTTTACCTGCGCCAGGTGATACGCCAGTTCCTCCAGGAGCCCAACCGCCGGCACGGCACGATCACTCTGGAGCGGCCGGGCCAGGACCCGGTGACCGATTTGGTCTTGTCCATAGTCTGCAATACCGCTCCGTGGACCTATCTGGGCAATCGTCCGGTGTACGCGGCCCCTAAGGCCTCGTTCGATACCGGCCTCGACGTACTCGGTCTCAGCCGTATGTCCACGGTCGCGGTTGCCCGGTATGCCACCCAGTTGCTCACTTCGTCCCCCGAGCGCGGGGCCCGTGGCAAGCATGCGGTGACACTGCACGACCTGGACCAGTTCACCTTGCATTCGAAGGTGCCGTTGCCCCTCCAGATGGACGGCGACCACCTCGGGCTGCGTACGAGCGTGACGTTCACAGGCGTACGCCGTGCACTGCGTGTGATTGTGTGAGCGGAACGGGCTAAAGTCCTTTCACTCGAACGTTTAGGCCAGGATCCACCCCATGGAAGTACGGCTGTGACCTAGTCGACACCGAGGAATCAAAAAAAACTTTCCGGAAGGGGTTGTATCCGTCGCTGAGGTTTGCGAGTCTCTACATGGCGATCGGGACGGCCCGCAGGACCGGCCTCCACTGATCACCGGAATCCCCCTTCAAAACACAGGACCCACGCCAGGGAACCTGGCGGTTGGCCCTTCACTTGTTGAGGGATTCGTGAAAGCGTTCACATTCACAAGCAATCAGCACGTAATACCAAGGAGAGGTAGCAGCCATGGACTGGCGTCACAACGCCGTTTGCCGCGAGGAAGACCCCGAGCTCTTCTTCCCCATCGGCAACACCGGTCCTGCGCTGCTGCAGATCGAGGAAGCCAAGGCCGTCTGCCGTCGCTGCCCGGTTATGGAGCAGTGTCTGCAGTGGGCGCTCGAGTCCGGCCAGGACTCCGGCGTCTGGGGTGGTCTCAGCGAGGACGAGCGCCGCGCCATGAAGCGCCGCGCCGCCCGCAACCGGGCCCGTCAGGCCTCCGCCTGACAACACCCGCCCCGCAAACAGCCTGAGCTTGGCGGCGCGTACAGCGAGTACGCATCTCCCGCCCCCGAGCCGCAGCGCGCAGTACCCCCGATGCGCAGCAAACGCTGGCAACGAGCATGTTGAGCCCCAGCCCCCTGAACGGGCTGGGGCTCTTTGCTGTCCGCAACACCCCGAGGCTGCGGCGGTGGGGCTACTTGTGCGCCCGCACCGGGATGTCGAGGATCACCCGGGTTCCCCGCTCGGGCGCCGGGACCATGTCGAACGTGCCGCCCAACTCGCCCTCCACCAGGGTCCGTACGATCTGGAGGCCGAGGTTGCCGGCGGTGTGCGGGTCGAAGCCGTCGGGCAGGCCCACGCCGTCGTCCTGGACGGTGACCAGGAGACGGGCCTGCTTGGTCGTACCGCCTCGGACGGCCGAGACCTCGACCGCGCCGGTGTCGCCCTCGCGGAAGCCGTGCTCCAGGGCGTTCTGCAGGATCTCGGTCAAAACCATCGACAAAGGCGTGGCGACCTCGGCGTCCAGGATGCCGAAGCGGCCGGAGCGGCGGCCGGTGACCTTGCCGGGTGAGATCTCCGCGACCATCGCCAGCACGCGGTCGGCGATCTCGTCGAACTCCACGCGCTCGTCGAGGTTCTGAGAGAGGGTCTCGTGCACGATCGCGATCGAGCCGACCCGCCGTACCGCCTCCTCCAGGGCCTCGCGGCCGCGGTCGGACTCGATGCGCCGGGCCTGGAGGCGGAGCAGGGCGGCCACCGTCTGGAGGTTGTTCTTCACCCGGTGGTGGATCTCCCGGATGGTGGCGTCCTTGGTGATCAACTCGCGCTCGCGGCGGCGCAGTTCGGTCACGTCCCGCAGTAGCACCAGCGAACCGATGCGCGTGCCCTTGGGCTTGAGCGGGATCGCCCGGAACTGGATGACGCCGTCGCCCGACTCGATCTCGAACTCGCGGGGCGCCCAGCCGCTGGCGACCTTGGCGAGGGCCTCGTCCACCGGCCCGTGGGTCGGGGCGAGTTCGGCGGTGGTCATGCCCAGGTGGTGGCCGACGAGGTCGGCGGCGAGGCCGAGGCGGTGGTAGGCGGAGAGCGCGTTCGGCGAGGCGTACTGGACGATGCCGTCGGCATCGACGCGGATCAGGCCGTCGCCGACGCGCGGTGAGGCGTCCATGTCGACCTGCTGGTTGGCGAACGGGAAGGAGCCGGCCGCGATCATCTGCGCGAGGTCCGAGGCGCTCTGGAGGTACGTCAGCTCCAGGCGGCTCGGGGTGCGGACGGTCAGCAGGTTGGTGTTGCGGGCGATGACGCCCAGCACGCGTCCGTCCCGGCGTACTGGAATCGACTCGACGCGGACCGGTACCTCCTCGCGCCACTCGGGGTCGCCCTCGCGCACGATGCGGCCCTCGTCGAGCGCGGCGTCCAGCATCGGGCGGCGGCCGCGCGGGACGAGATGGCCGACCATGTCGTCCTGGTAGGAGGTCGGGCCGGTGTTGGGCCGCATCTGGGCGACGGACACATAGCGGGTGCCGTCGCTGGTGGGGACCCACAGGACGAGGTCGGCGAAGGAGAGGTCGGAGAGCAGCTGCCACTCCGAGACCAGCAGGTGGAGCCACTCGAGGTCGGAGTCGTCGAGGGCCGTGTGCTGGCGTACGAGTTCGTTCATGGAGGGCACGTGGCCGAGCGTACCTGGCGGTACGGACATGGTTCGAAACCAGCCACTTCAGGGGCCGACGAGGGCCGAAAACACCCGCGGGCCGCGGCGCCTGAGAGGGACCCTCAACCCTCCCGGCACCGCAGCCCGGAGCAACATCGGCCGCGGGGTGTGCGGTCCCGGTCGGCCGAAGGATGAGGACCCGGAACAGTCAGGGCAGAGAGCTCCGGTTCCTCGGTCCGTCTTCCTGTGCGGGGAAGACGGAAGTCGGTGCGTTCTCGTACTACGCACTCCTCCGCAATTGTGGACTAGACCACTGAGGTGTGTCCATGCGTTGGAGCCTGTTTGCTGTTGACGCTTCTTCGCGGGGCCCGACCAGTTGGAGGACTAGTGGGACGCCCTGGTATCCACCACGCAGCCTAACCCGTGTGGGTTCATGTGCGGGGCCAGTTGGCCATGGCAATTTCCGCGAGCGCCTCCGGTTCCTCCCGGCTCGCCCCGTCGCGCGCCGGTTGTGACCGTGCGTTCTCAGCGCGTCTCCGTGACCTTCGCCAGCGCCCGCGGCGCGTCCGGGTCCTGGCCCCGGGCGATGGTGACCTCGTACGCCAGGAGCTGGAGCGGGAGGATCTCCAGGATCGGCTGGAGTTCCTCGGCCAAGCCGTCGGTGGGCAGGACGAAGCCCGCCGAGGCCCGCTCGACCTGGTGGCGGGCGCCGATGACGACCAGGTCGGCACCCCGGCCGCGAAGCCGGTCGAGGACGGGCTGGAGGGCCTCGCCGCCCTTGCCGTCGGTGACGACCGCGATGACCGGGGAGACGTTGTCGACCATGGCGAGCGGGCCGTGCAGGAGGTCCGCGCCGGAGTAGGCGAGGGCCGGGATGTAGCTGGTCTCCATCAGCTTGAGGGCGGCCTCCTTGGCGGTGGGGTAGCCGTAGCCGCGGGAGGTGATCACCATGCGTTCGGCGAAGCGGTAGCGGGCGGCGAGGGCGCGGACCTCGTCCTGCCGGGCCAGCGTCTGCTCGGCGAGGTCGGGGAGCACCTTGGCGGGGGTGCCGTCGCCTCCCCGCAGGCCCTCGACGAGGAGGTACAGGGTGAGCAGGGAGGCCGTGTAGGTCTTGGTCGCGGGGAGGGCACGCTCGGGTCCGGCCATGATGTCGAGGTGGTACTCGGAGACGGCGGCCAGCGGGGAGTCGGGGTTGTTGGTCACCGAGAGCGTGATCGCGCCGGCCTCGCGGGCGGCCCGGGTGGAGGCGACGAGGTCGGGGGAGCCGCCGGACTGGCTGACGGTGACGACGAGGACGTCGGTGAGGTCGGGGCGGGCGCCGTAGGCGGTGGTGGTCGACATCGAGGTCAGGCCGCACGGCAGGCCGAGCCGGATCTCCAGGAGGTACTTGGCGTACAGGGCGGCGTTGTCGGAGGTGCCGCGGGCGGTGAGCAGGACGAAGCGGGGTGCGCGGGCGGCGATCTCCTGGGCGACCCGACGGACGGCGGGGGCGCCGTGGGCGAGGACGCGACGCAGTACGGCGGGCTGTTCGGCCATCTCGCGGGCCATGATCAGGCCGGGGCGCTCGTTGTGCGGGGCGTGGGGGTCGGGAGGGTACGGGGGCGTGGTGGTCATGGGCCCTTCCTGCTCTCGCACTCGTCGTGCCGGGCGTGGCGTCCGGCGCTTCGGACGGACAGTCTCCATTCCACTCCCCCACGGGGGATGACGCCTTCCCGACGGGCTCCCGAAATGTCCGCGGGGCTTCCGTTCACCTGGGCCGCGGGGCTCTGCTCTGTTAGATTGGTCTAAACCACATAGCCCTTCAGGGTGCCCTTCGAGTCCCTCTTCAGATCGGCAGGCCCAGCGTGGAAGTTGTCATCGTTCCGGACGCCCAGGCGGGTGGCGAGCTGATAGCCGAGGCCATGGCCCGGCTGCTCGCGCGCAAGCCCGACGCCGTGCTCGGCGTGGCCACCGGGTCGACCCCGCTGCCCGTCTACACGGCGCTCGCGGCCAAGGTTCGCTCCGGGGCCGTGGACGCCTCGCGGGCGCGGGTCGCGCAGCTGGACGAGTACGTGGGGCTGCCCGCCGAGCACCCGGAGTCGTACCGGTCGGTGCTGCGGCGCGAGGTGCTGGAGCCGCTCGGGATCGGGATGGACGCGTTCATGGGGCCGGACGGCACGGCCGAGGACGTACAGGGGGCGTGCGAGGCGTACGACGCGGCGCTGGCCGAGGCGGGGGGTGTCGATCTGCAGCTGCTCGGGATCGGGACCGACGGGCACATCGGATTCAACGAGCCCTGTTCGTCGCTGGCGTCGCGGACGCGGATCAAGACACTGACCGAGCAGACCCGGATCGACAACGCGCGGTTCTTCGACGGGGACATCGAGCAGGTGCCGCACCACGTCATCACGCAGGGGATCGGGACGATCCTGGAGGCGCGGCACCTGGTGCTGCTGGCCACCGGTGAGGGCAAGGCGGACGCGGTCGCCGCGACCGTCGAGGGGCCGGTCGCGGCGGTCTGCCCGGCCTCGGCGCTGCAACTGCACCCGCACGCCACGGTCGTGGTCGACGAGGCCGCCGCCTCCAAGCTGAAGCTGGCCGACTACTTCCGGCACACCTACGTCAACAAGCCGGACTGGCAGGGGATCTAGGCCTGTCGTTCGGATCACGTCGGCCGAACGACAGGCCCTGGGCGCTCCGCCGGCGTCACGGAGACGGAGCGGGGCCGCTCAGCCCTGGAGGGCGGCCGCCTCGTCGTCGCCCGGTTCGTCCCGTGCGGCCACGCCCGCCACCCACAGCGGCATCAGCCAGTGGACCGTGAGGACCGCGACGAGGACGGGGGCCGCGTAGACGCGGAGGGCGTCGTCGTCGGCCGCGCCCGCCGCCAGCAGGCCGACCACGGAACCGAGCAGCAGCCAGGTCATCAGGCGGTGGGCGCGGGCGAGCACCCGCCTGCGTTCCGCCGACTGGCGCTCGTCCAGGACGTGTTCGCGCAGTTCCATCAGGCCCCGGGTGGCACTGTTGATCACGCCGGTCGCCACCATCCAGGGCAGCATGAGCACCGCGCCGACGGCGGCCGACCACACCGGCTCGGCACGCGCGAGGCAGAAGTACCCGATCAGCGCCACGATGGCCACGGTGAGCGTGACATGCGTGGCGACGACCAGCCGGCGGCGGGTGGCCGTGGCGTGGAGCGGGAGCGCCCGGCGGTCGTTCATCAGCCGCAGCATGCTCCGGTCGTGGCGCGTCAGGCGTGTGGTCGTCATGACTGTTTCCTCCCGTAGACCTCGTCCGTGAGCGGGCGGAACGGTTCGAGGGAGAACAGGGCCTCGACCGGCAGATCGAAGAACTTCGCGATCTTCAGAGCCAGGTCGAGGCTCGGGTTGTACTGCCCCCGCTCGATATAGCCGATGGTCTGGTAGTGGGCTCCCACTGCCTCGGCCAGGTTCTGGCGCGACACCTTCCGTTCGGCACGCACCATCGCCAATCTGTTGTGCACCTGCTCGCTCATGTATAAGGAGTACTACATTTGGAGAGAGAGGTGCAACAGCAGATGCAACAGCAGGGGCAGCCGGCTGCTGCGACGACCGGCCGTCCTGGGTTCAGGTCCCGGCGATGACCTCCGCCGCCGCTCGTCCGCACACGCGGGCCGCGCCGTGGGTGGCGACGTGGAGGGCGCCTCGGGGGGCCGCCTGGGGGACGCCCATCTCGACCACGATGGTGTCCGGGCGGACTTCCAACAGGTGGTCCAGGGCGGCCGCCATCCAGGCGTGGCGGTGTTCGTCACGGACCACGGCCACCACTCGCCGGCCGGCGGAGGCTTCCAGGGCCGCTCGCCCCGCGTCCCCGCCCGTGTAGCTGCCGGTCTCCGTGCCGGGGAGCAGGCGGGCCAGTTCGGCGGCGACGCCCCAGGGGGTCTCGTCGCCGACCGCGATGTTCGCGACCGGGGTGAAGGCGGCGACGTACGGCGGTTCGGTGAGGGGGGTGAAGGGGCCCGCGCCTTGCGCGCCGGTCACCGTCAACGCGCGCCGGGCCGCGACGAGGCCCACGTCAGGCCGCCGGTCGCCATCGGTCACCGGCGGCTCGGACGCCGTCCAGCGGGCCAGTTCGCGTACCCGCCGCGCCGCCTCCGCCAGCCGTTCCTCGGGGAGTTCGCCCGAGCGGACCGCCGCGACCAGGGCGTCGCGCAGACGGCGTACCGTCTCGTCGTCCGCCAGGCCGCCGCCCACGCAGATCGCGTCGGCGCCGGCCGCGACGGCGAGGACGCTGCCGCGTTCGATGCCGTATGTGGCGGCGATGGCCTGCATCTCCATGCCGTCGGTGACGATCAGGCCGGTGTAGCCGAGCTCGCCGCGCAGGAGGTCGGTGAGGACCGGGCGGGAGAGGGTCGCCGGGTGGTCGGGGTCCAGGGCGGGGACGAGGATGTGCGCGCTCATCACCGCCCGGGTGCCGGCGGCCATCGCCGCGCGGAACGGGGCGAGTTCGCGGTCGGCCAGGACCTCGGCGTCCGCGTCGATGCGCGGCAGCGCGTGGTGGGAGTCGACGGCCGTGTCGCCGTGGCCCGGGAAGTGCTTGGTGCAGGCCGCCACGCCGGCCGCCTGGAGGCCGGTGACGTAGGCCGCGGTGTGGCGGGCCACCAGGGCCGTGTCGGCGCCGAAGGAGCGGACGCCGATCACCGGGTTGGCCGCGTTGGAGTTCACGTCGGCCGACGGGGCCCAGTTGAGGTTCACCCCGCAGGAGGCCAGGCGGCGGCCCAGTTCGAAGGCGACCTCCCGGGTCAGCTCCACGTCGTCCACCGCGCCCAGGGCGTGGTTCCCGGGGAAGCTGGAGCCGGTGCGCACCTCCAGCCGGGTCACATCACCTCCTTCCTCGTCGATCGCGACGAGCACGTCGTCCCGCTCGGCGCGCAACTGGGCCGTCAGCGCGGCCAGTTGTTCGGGCGAGGCGATGTTGCGGCCGAACAGGCCGACGGAGGCGAGGCCCTCGCCGAGGCGGCGGAGCAGCCAGTCGGGGGCGGTGGTGCCGGTGAAGCCCGGCTGGAGCACGGTCAGGGCATCGCGCGTCAGACCATCCTTTTCCGGATTGGACGCAGTGGTGCCGCTGGCGAATGTCGTCATCGGGGGGCGTTATCCCTTCACGGCGCCGGCCGTCAGGCCGCTGACAGCCTTGCGCTGCAGGAAGACGAAGAGGATCAGGATCGGGATGGCGAAGAGGGAGGACGCCGCCATCGTGGCGCCCCAGTCGTTGCCGAACGCGGTCTGGAAGCTGGACAGCCACAGTGGCAGGGTCTGCGCCTCCGCCTCCTTGTTCAGCACCAGGACCAGCGGGAATTCATTCCATGCGGTGATGAAGCCGAACAGGGACGTGGACATCAGGCCCGGCGCCAGCAGCGGCAGGATGACCTTGCGGAAGGCCTGGGCACGGCCGCAGCCGTCGACCATCGCGGCCTCCTCCAGCTCCCGGGGCACCGCGGCGACGAAACCGCGCAGGGTCAGGATGGTGAAGGGCAGGATCATCATCATGTAGAAGACCGTCAGCGGCACGAGGCTGTTCAGCATCGACGCGTCCCGCACGATCATGTACATCGCGATGATCATGACCTCCCAGGGCGCCATCTGGGCCACCATGAAGCCGATGACGAACCCGCGCCGCCCCTTGAACCGCATCCGGGCAAGCGCGAAGGAACCCGCGAGCGCGACGACCAGGGCGAGGCCGACCGCGCAGAGCGTGACGATCAGCGAGTTGGCGACGTACGTCCAGAAGTGGTCGACGCCGATGGCCCGCTTGAAGTGCTCGAAGGTGATGTCGGTCGGGAACCAGACCGGGTTCTCCGAAATGATGTCGCCGGTCGGCTTGAAGGCCGTGGAGAACATCCAGTAGACGGGGAAGACGAAGCCGATGAACAGGACGACGGCCGTGACGTTGGGCCACAGGCGGCCGAAGAGCGAGCGCTTCACAGCTCGTCCTCCTCTTGCTTGAGCACGATCCGCAGGTAGTAGGCGGTGAGGCCGAGCAGGATCAGGATGGTCAGGACGGCGATGGCCGCGCCCATGCCGTAGTGCTGGTTGCCGACGCCCTCGATGTAGGCGTAGACGGGCAGGATCTCGGTGAGCCGGTCGGGGCCGCCGCCGTTGATGGTGAAGACCTGCACGAACGCCTTGAAGACCCAGATGACCTCCAGGAACGTCGTGGCGTAGAGGAACGGACGCAGGAAGGGGAGGGTGACCGTGGTGAAGCTCTTCCAGCCGCCCGCCCCGTCGAGTGACGCGGCCTCGTAGAGCTCGCTCGGGATGGTGGTCGTGGCCGCGTAGAGGTTGATCGCGACGAACGGGATCGACATCCAGACGATCAGGACCGTCACCACGAAGAACGTCGACATCTGGCTGCTGGTCCAGCTGTAGTCGGCCATGGAGTGCCAACCCAGCTTGTCCAGGACCCAGTTGACGACGCCGAACCGCTGTGCGAACAGCCACTGGTAGACGGTGGTCGCGGCGACCACGGGCATGGCCCAGGCCAGCACGAGCCCGACCAGCAGCAGGACCCGCATCCGCTTGCCGAGGCGGGCGAGCAGCAGGCCGACCAGCGCGCCCGCGACCATGATCAGGGCGACGTTGACCGCCGTGAACAGGATCGAGCGCAGGGTGACGCGCCAGAAGTCCTCGCCGGTGAGGACCTCCTTGTAGTTGTCGATGCCGTTCCACTCGGTGACGTGCTGGATCAGCTGCGCCATGTTGAGGTTCTGGAACGACAGCAGCACGTCCTTCACCAGCGGCCAGCCGAGCAGCAGCACGGTGGCCGCGCAGGCGGGCAGCAGCAGGAGGTACGGGGTGAGCGCGCCGGCGCGGAAGGCGGCTCGGGGCCGCGGCCCGGCGGGCCCGCTCTCATCCCTCTTGGTCACGTCCACCGGGCCGGAGGGCGGCCGTTCGGTCTGCACGGTCATGCTCGCGATCTCTCTTCTCGACCTACGTACGTAGACCCGCGTGCGGTCGCCGGGGCGGGGGGCGGCATGCGCGTCCCCCGCCCCGGCGCGAACCGCGGCGCCTTGCTGCGGCTGGTCACTGCTGCGGCTGCTTACTGCCGCCGCTGCTTACTGCTGCTGCGCCAGGCGCTTGTTGAACTCGTCCTCGACCTGCTTGGCGGCCTCGGCCGGGGACTTGCCGTTCAGCACGGCGGTCATGTACGTCTTCACCGGGTTGGGCGCGTTCTCCACGGCCGCCCACTCGGGGATCAGCGGGGTGGTGCCACCGCCCGCGGCGGCCGGCGCGGCGGCCTCGGCGACGGCGTTGCCCTTGAGGTTGGTCTGCAGCGCCTCCTTGTTGGGGATGACGCCGTTGAGCTTGGCCAGCTCGCCCTCGTACTGGTCGGACAGCGCGATCTTGAGGAACTCCTTGGCCAGCTCCTGCTTCTGGCTGCCCGCGGCGACGGCGAGGTTGGAGCCGCCGAGGAAGACGCCCTCGGGCTTGTCGGCCGTGGCACCCGGGATGGTGAAGTAGCCGATCTCCTTCTCGATCTTCGGGTTGGCCTTGATGGCGATGCCGGCCTCCCAGCCCATGCCGATGAAGGCGCCGACGTTGCCCTTGCCGAAGACCTCGCCCTGCTGCGGGGTGGCCTCGTCCTTGTCCTTCGGGGCCTTGGACAGGGCCTGGAACTTCTTGTACGTCTCCATGGCGGCGGCGATCTTCGGGTCGGCGAGGTTGGAGACGTACTTGTCGCCGTCCTTCTTCACCAGCTCGGCGCCCTCACCGATGGTCAGGCCGACGAAGTGGTACCAGTTCTGGCCCGGCAGGTAGAGGGGCTCGGCGTCGGTCTTCTCGCCGATCTGCTTGAGGTCGGCGTAGAACTCGTCGCGGGTCTTGGGGGTGTCCTTGATGCCCGCCTCGGCCCAGATCTTCTTGTTGTAGAGGACGACGCGGTTGGCGAAGTACCACGGGGCGGCGTACTGCTTGCCGTCGAAGACGGAGGACTCGTTCAGGGACGCGGTCCAGTCGGCGCCGATCTCCGTCTTGAGGTCGGCGAGGTCGGCGAGGCCGCCGGTCTTGGCGTAGGCCGGGGTCTGGGTGTTGCCGATCTCGAAGACGTCCGGCGGGTTCTCCTCGGACAGGGCGGTGGTCAGCTTCTGCTGGATGCCGTTCCACTGCTGGACCTCGAACTTGACCTTGGCCTTGGTCTTCTTCTCGAACGCCGCCTGGACGTCCTTCTGCCACTGGTCCGGGGAGGAGCCGTCCATCACCCACACCGTGAGCGTCTGGCCCGCGTACCCGTCCGCTCCGGCCTTGTCCCCGCCGTCGCCGTTGTCGCCCCCGCACGCCGCCAGGGAGATCATCATGCCCGCGACACCGATCGCGGATATCAGCTTGCGCTTCACGCCACCCTCCTCAGGGATGCCCACACCTCCCCCGCCATAGGCCGGGACCTGGACCAATGGTGTAGACCAGTAGGGGGAGCTTGGACCAGACCACGAAGCGTGTCAAGGGTGGCCGAATAGCCTCTGACCAGCCGTTATGGGACCTACATATGCAGGAACCTTTAAGTAAGAAGGCAGCGAAAACAGCTCCGCCGGAGTACTCTCGTCCGCTAGACCACTCGGCGCTGTGGACTAGACCAAAAGAGGCGGCGACGGGTATACAGAAGGGATCACGAGGTGACCCTCCTCCGGAGCCGGGAAGGCAGGCCATGAGTACCGACGTCAGCAGTGCGGAGAACGAGGGTGGGGCAGGCGTGCGGACCGCGCGTGTGCCCAAGTACTACCGCCTGAAGAAGCACCTGCTCGACATGACGGAGACCCAGTCGCCCGGCACCCCGGTCCCGCCCGAGCGCACGCTGGCCGCCGAGTTCGACACCTCCCGCACGACCGTGCGCCAGGCCCTGCAGGAGCTGGTCGTCGAGGGGCGTCTGGAGCGGATCCAGGGCAAGGGCACGTTCGTCGCCAAGCCGAAGGTGTCGCAGGCCCTGCAACTCACCTCGTACACCGAGGACATGCGCGCCCAGGGCCTGGAGCCCACCTCGCAGCTGCTGGACATCGGCTACATCACCGCCGACGACCGCCTCGCCGGGCTGCTCGACATCACCGCCGGCGGCCGGGTGCTGCGCATCGAGCGGCTGCGCATGGCGAACGCCGAGCCGATGGCCATCGAGACCACCCACCTCAGCGCCAAGCGCTTCCCCGCGCTGCGCCGCTCCCTGGTCAAGTACACCTCCCTCTACACCGCGCTCGCCGAGGTGTACGGCGTCCATCTCGCCGAGGCCGAGGAGACCATCGAGACCTCCCTGGCCACCCCGCGCGAGGCCGGCCTGCTCGGCACCGACGTGGGCCTGCCCATGCTGATGCTGTCCCGGCACTCGCTGGACCGGGAGGGGCAGCCGGTGGAGTGGGTGCGGTCGGTGTACCGGGGGGACCGCTACAAGTTCGTGGCCCGGCTGAAGAGGCCGGTCGACTAGAACCGGTCGACCGGAACACCCCAGGAGGCGCGGGGCGGTAGCCCTGAGCATGCCGACGCCGCCTGCACCAATCCTCCACATCCGATATGCGGACAGGGTCTTCCGCTGTCGTTGCACCGTCACCTACATTGCCCGGGCGTTTCACAGGTGATCAGTGAGGGGACGGAGCCGTCAGATGTCAGATGCCCCAGAGGTGAACAGAGGGCTGGTGACACCCGTACGGGTCGTCATCGCGCTCTGTCTCATCGCGCCCTTCGTGGCGATGTTGTGGGTCGGTTCGTACGCCAAGACGGATCCGGAGCTCGCCGGCATCCCGTTCTTCTACTGGTACCAGATGCTCTGGGTCCTGATCTCCACGCTGCTGACGATGGTCGCGTACAAGCTGTGGCAGCGTGACCAGCGCGCCCGCGCTCCCCGGAAGGGCGGTGCGTCGCAGTGAACGACGGCGTGAACGGTGTGGCGCTCGGCGTCTTCATCTTCTTCTTCCTGGCCGTCACGGTCATGGGCTTCCTGGCCGCGCGCTGGCGCAAGGCCGAGAACGAGCACAGCCTCGACGAATGGGGCCTGGGCGGCCGGTCGTTCGGCACCTGGGTGACCTGGTTCCTGCTCGGCGGCGACCTGTACACGGCGTACACCTTCGTGGCGGTCCCGGCGGCGATCTACGCGGCGGGCGCCGCGGGCTTCTTCGCTGTGCCGTACACGATCCTCGTCTACCCCCTGATCTTCACCTTCCTGCCCCGACTGTGGTCGGTCTCCCACAAGCACGGCTACGTCACGACCTCGGACTTCGTGCGCGGCCGCTTCGGCTCGAAGGGCCTGTCGCTGGCCGTCGCGCTGACCGGCATCCTGGCGACGATGCCGTACATCGCGCTCCAACTGGTCGGCATCCAGGCCGTGCTGGACGTGATGGGCGTCGGCGGCGGCGAGAACACGAACTGGTTCATCAAGGACCTGCCGCTGCTCATCGCCTTCGGTGTGCTGGCCGCGTACACGTACTCCTCCGGTCTGCGCGCCCCTGCCCTGATCGCGTTCGTGAAGGACACGCTGATCTACATCGTCATCGCGGTGGCGATCATCTACATCCCGATCAAGCTGGGCGGCTTCGACGAGATCTTCACCAAGGCGAGCGAGGCGTACAGCCAGACCAACCCGGCCACGGGCGCGCCGCGCGGTGCGCTGGTCCCGGCCGAGGCGGGGCAGTGGACGTACGCCACGCTGGCGCTGGGCTCCGCGCTCGCGCTGTTCATGTACCCGCACTCGATCACCGCGACGCTGTCCTCGCGCAGCCGTGAGGTGATCCGCCGCAACACCACGATCCTGCCGCTGTACTCCCTGATGCTGGGCCTGCTGGCCCTGCTGGGCTTCATGGCGATCGCGGCCGGCATCAAGGTGCAGAACGGCCAGCTGGCGATCCCGCAGCTGTTCGAGACGATGTTCCCGGACTGGTTCGCGGGAGTCGCCTTCGCGGCGATCGGCATCGGCGCCCTCGTCCCCGCGGCCATCATGTCCATCGCGGCCGCGAACCTCTTCACCCGCAACATCTACAAGGACTTCATCAAGCCGGACGCGACGCCGGCCCAGGAGACCAAGGTCTCCAAGATCGTGTCCCTGCTGGTGAAGGTGGGCGCGCTGGTCTTCGTCCTCACCATGGACAAGACGGTCGCCATCAACTTCCAGCTCCTGGGCGGCATCTGGATCCTGCAGACCTTCCCGGCCCTGGTCGGCGGCCTGTTCACCCGCTGGTTCCACCGCTGGGCCCTGCTGGCCGGCTGGGCGGTCGGCATGATCTACGGCACGGTCGCCGCGTACGGTGTCGCCTCGCCGACGCAGAAGCACTTCGGCGGCTCCGCGAAGGAGATCCCCGGCATCGGCGAGATCGGCTACATCGGTCTCACGGCGTTCGTGCTGAACCTGGTGGTCACGGTGGTCCTCACCTTCGTCCTGAAGGCCGCGAAGGCCCCCGAGGGCATCGACGAGACCAAGCCGGAGGACTACACGGCGGACGCGGGCGACCCGGGCGTCCAGGTGGAACTGCCGCCGGCGACGGCGGGCTCGTCCCACTGAGTCCCGGACCTGAACTGACCTGACCAGAACGGCATCGGCGGGCCGCCGGAGGAATCCGGCGGCCCGTCGGCGTTGCCGGCGTTGGCCCTAAGGGCCCTTCTGATGGATCTCCGTGGGAGAAGGAGCGGCGTTCGGTGCGTGCTCTCGGCGTGCCGGGCGGAAGCCCTCGTAGCGGAGCTACGTGGGCTTTTGTCCGGTGCGGCGAGAGTGCGTGCCGGGCGTCGCGACGCCGCGGAGATCCATCAGAAGGGCCCTAGCTGCGGGTCCGCCCGGCCATCTGCTGCCAGAAGCTGTCGAGTTCCGTGACGCGCATGCTGATCCAGTGCGGGGTCTTGCGGCGCAGGCCGCGGGGGAAGTGGCGGCGTACGCGTCCCGGCAGCAGGGCCTGTTGCTGGCGGCAGAACGGCTCCCGGATCTCGCCGCGGGGCACACAACCCCGGGGCGGGTAGGGGCAGAGCTGGAACCTGCAGTCGGGCAGGCAGGTAGAGCCCGGGGCGGGCGGGTCCGAGATGCCGGCCCGCAGGTCGGCCCGGAGCGGGGCGCGGTCGCTGCGGATGCACGGCGGGAGCGCCATGTCCGGCTGCTCCACGCGGGCCATCCGCTCCTCGACCTCGTCCGGGTGTCCGTCCCGTTCGACGAGGTTCAGCATCACCAGCACGTCGGCGACCAGGCGCTGGGCGCGGGCGTCCAGGGTGCTCCACCCGACCGAGGGCGGAATCCACAGGCTGTGCCTGCGGTATCCCTCACAGTCGGCGGTGCGCGCGCCGATGGTGTCGGCGACGCCCTTCTCGTCGATCCAGAGGAACCGCTCCGGCTGCCCGGTCTCCAGCGCGAGCGCCACCAGGTCGCCCGCCTCGGCGACGAACGGATGCAGGAGCCGCCGGCGCCTGTCGCCGTTCCCCCCTGAGGGCCCGGGCGCCCTGTTCACGGTGCCGGCCATCGACAGCCACCGCTCCACGGTCCGGATGGCGGTCGTCCCGCCCATCGTCCGGGACGGCTCGGCGGGGCCGTCGCGCTCGCCCCTGCCGGACGTCGCATGGGTCTTCCGGTCGTGGACGCCCGGGCTGTCCGGGAGCTCCCACAGGCACAGCGCCTGGAGCAGGATGAGCTGCGCGTACCAGCACCGGGACTGCTGGAGCACGGTCTCCGCCTGCCGGATCAGGTCGGCCCGGCCGCCCGCGTAGGCCTGCGGATGCCGTATCCGACGGTTGGCCGCGTACTTGAAGCCCTGGGCCAGCGCGGCCTCGAGAGCGAGCGGCAGGTCGCAGGCGCCGTCGGTGGCGTTCGGGTCGAGGTGGCGCAGCCACTTGGTGAGGCGTTCGCGGGCCTCGTCACGGTGCGCCTCGTCGACGGAGCCCAGCAGCATCGGGACCATCCAGGCCCGCATCACGAACTCCCGGAAGAGATCGACCCGTTGCCTGCGGTAGTCCTGGTTGAGTCGGCGCCGGTCCTGCTGGAGCCGGCCGATGCGCTCGGACCTGGCCGGTGAGGACCCGCCGCCGGCCCGTACCCGAACCATGCGCTCGGCCCAGCGCTCGTACGCCTGCCGCTTCCAGGCCTTCAGCTCGCCGAGCCTGTCGTTGTACTCCTTCACGGGGTCGGTGTTCAGCCCGACCCGTCCGCGGATCACGGCGAACGCCGCGTTTCCGCCGGTCCCGAACTCCTGGGCCGCGGCCAGCCGTATGGAGTAGGAGGCCTCCCCCACGCCCATCTCGAAGAGGTCCTCGTAGAGCGGAGTGGTGTCGATCCTGGCGGAGACGCCGCGCAGGGCCGCTCCCAGCTGTCTGAGCAGCCTCAGCTTGGAGTCCTCCAGGCTGCGCCGGTCCCCCTTGAAGGCGGGCCACCTCCTGCGGACCTCGCCGACGATGTCGCCGAGCAGCCCCGGGTCGTCCTCCGCGCTCTCGATCTCCACCGCCGCCGCGTACAGGTCGAGGGTCTTGGGGTCGTCGGTGCGGCGGCGCGCGGCCCGGCAGAGCCGGTGGGCCAGGGTGTGCCCGCGCACGGGAGACCGGCGGAGCAGCTCCTCGATCTCCCTGGCCATCTCGCCCCGGACACCGTCCCTCGGGGCCCTGAGCGCCGCCGCCCGCCGACGCGACAACAGCACCAGGGACATGAGCAGTTCGCGGCTGGGGCCGGGTGGCGAGAGCGCCTGCTCGACGAGTTCTCCCGCACGCCGCTCGCCCAGGTGGTTCAGGACGCGGTAGCCGAAGTACGCCTGGATGATGCTGTGCGGGAAGCGGACCTTCCGTTCGAAGCCCTCCACCAGTCCGAGCCGGTCCGCGCTGCGCGCGAGCCGGGCGAGGGCGGCCCGGCACTGGTCCATGTTCCCGCGGCGCAGCCGTCTCGTCTCCTCCTGGCCGAGCCGCTGACAGAGCACGTTCCAGATCTCTTGCCGATGCCACTCGGAGAAGTCGTTGCCCCGCCTGCCGTACCGGTCGAAGGCGCGTCCGCTGGTCCACGCGTGCCCGGCCCGGGCCTGTGCGCGCCGCACCGGACCGGGATGCACGTCCGTGTCGAGCAACTCCCCGAAGCCGACCTCCAGTTTGTCCTGGAGCAGTCCTACACAGGCCAGCGCGGAGACCACTTCGAGGGCGTCCCGGCGCTCCCTGCGGTCCAGCGCGACGTGCTTGCGCAGCCGGCCCTCGCACAGCGCCTCTTCCCAGGTCTCCAGCAGCCACAGCCGCAGGCTGCCGCGGTCTCCGCCGTGGGTGTGGCCGTGGCTGTTCAGGTGCCGCGGATCGGCGTACGGCCCGTCGTGTTCCAGGGCTCCCGAGCGGTGCAGTTCGCGGGCTATCTGCAGATAGACGGGCGACTCGGTCGCCTCGGCCGTCTCTACGATCCAGTCCAGGTGGCGCTCGTCCGGCTCCGGGAGCGGCCCCTGGACGAAGCGCAGGGCTTCCTCCTCGCTGAGCGGTTCCAGCTCCACGATCGCGGCCGGGGTGCTCTCCAGCGGGCTGTGCGGCCGGGAGGCGATGACCAGGGGGAGCTTCTCCTCGTGGGCCCGCTCGATGGCCCGCCGGATGATGTTGTCCCGGTTCTGCTGGACGCCGTCGCCGAGGAGCGCCTCTTCCAGCCCGTCGGCGATGACGACCGGCTTGTCGTCGGCGAGCAGTTGCTGCCAGACCCGTTCGGTCTTGCTGCGCGCGAGGATGCCCCGGGGTGCCTCCTCGGCGAAGCGCTGCCTGGCCATGCGCTCGAAGTTCAGGTCGCCGGTCGCGTCCCGCAGCCGGATCGGCACCGGCACGGCGTTCTGCTCGGCCAGCAGTTCGGTGAGCCGTACGAGTACGGCGGTCTTGCCCACGCCGACTCCGCCGACCAGCAGGTAGGGGCGGCGGGTGTCGCGCGCCCGCAGCCGTTCGGCGATGACCTGGGCGATGTCCTCCCGGCCGACGATCTCGGCGGTGTCCGGGCCGGCGGTGAGGACCAGCCGATGGGGGTCGTCCCGCGCCTTGGCCAGGTAGCGCCGCTTGGTCCACCGGTACCACCAGAACAGAAAGAGCGTCGCGGCGATCGACGCCGCCAGCACCGGGCCCACGAACCGCATGACGGCGTCGAACCCCTCGCTGTCCTGCCGCCACTCCTCGAAGCCGGTGGTGGTGCTCGTGACCAGGATGTACAGGCCCTGCACGGCCCATGCGAGCAGGGCGAGCGCGGCCACCGTCCAGACGGCACGGGTGAGGTTGGTGTAGGAAAGCCAACGGCGCCACTTCTTGGGGCGGGTGGTGCCGCGACGGGCCTCCAGACGGATCGTCAGCCGGTGCCAGTGGCCCACGGCTCCCCGCCGGACCCAGCTGCCCGCCCGTCTCGGAGCCAGTGTCGCCATCGGCGCGTCGCGCGGCCGGTCCCTGCCGGGTGGGTGCCGGACGACCCTCGTCATCGTGCGTCTCCTTCCGAGAAGGCCGTCGAAGGCTCTCGAAAGCTCTGTGGCGGAGGGACCGCGGACGCCGACACCTACCTCCATGGAAGCACTCCCGGACCTCCGCGCAACCCGGCGCATCTCTGCGGACCCAGGTGGTTTTGGGCGTACCTCGGCTGGCCTCGGTGAAAATCCCGGGCCGCCGCCGCCCCCGTCCGGCACACTCGCCCGCATGGACTTCGAGATCCGCCTCGCCCACCCCGACGAGTACGCACCCCTCGGCGAGATCACCGCCCAGGCCTACCTCCGGGACGGCCTCCTCGACTTCGGCGAGAGCGACGAATACCTCGGCGAGCTCAGGGACGTGGCCAAGCGGGCGGCCGCCGCCGAGGTGCTGGTGGCCGTCGAGAGCGGTCGGCTGTCGGGTGGTGTGACCTTCGTGCCGGGCGGCGGGCCGTTGGCCGACATAGCCCGGGCCGGGGAGGCCGAGATCCGGATGCTCGCCGTCGACCGGGCGGCGCGTGGCCGGGGCGCCGGCGAGGCTCTCGTGCGTGCCTGTGTCGACCGTGCGCGGGCCACGGAAGGCTGTGTGCGGATCGTCCTGTCGACCCAGCGCACCATGCACAGCGCCCACCGCATCTACGAACGCCTGGACTTCGTCCGCACACCCGAGCGGGACTGGAACCCGGTCCCACACCTGGACGACATCACTCTCCTCACCTACCAGTTGACGCTCTGAAACCAGCGCGACACAACATCTGGGGGTGACACGACAGCTCGGCACAAGATGTATGCTCATGCTCGCTGTCGCCGCAGGGGAATCCGGTGCGAATCCGGAACTGTCCCGCAACGGTGTACTTGTGCACGTCTGTTCCCAGAACCGTGCACAGGAGTCAGTCCGAGGACCTGCCGACAGCGCGCCCGGCCACCCGGCCGGTGCGCCCTGACGTCCGGGCCTCGTGGAATGGGCCGGTGGACGCGACGCCGCGTGCGCTCGTGTGCTGCCCCCTGCCCTCCGCAAGGCCCCCGTGCCGAGCGAGGGAGAGCCCCCACGTGACCATCGCGCCAGCAGATCCGGCCTCAGCCGTCCCCACCGTCGCCATCGACGAGGACGCCCCCGGAACGGCCTTGCTGCGGACGCTCACCGAGCTGACCGCCGACCTCCCCGACGCCGACCCCGGCCGGGTCGCCGCCGCCGCGCTGCGCGGCCGGTCCGCCCGGGCCGACGAGTCGGAGCTGCGCGAGCTGGCGACGGAGGCCGCCGCCGGACTGATCTCCGAGGACCCCGCCTACTCCCGGCTGGCCGCCCGGCTGCTCACCATCGGCATCCGCGCGGAGGCCGCCTCGCAGGGCGTCACGTCGTTCACCGAGTCGGTCGCGGTTGGCCACCGCGAGGGCCTCATCGCCGACCGGACCGCCGAGTTCGCGCGGATCCACGCGGCGCGCCTCGACGCCCTGGTCGACACGGCCGCCGACGACCGCTTCGGCTACTTCGGCCTGCGCACCCTGCACAGCCGCTACCTGCTCCGGCACCCCATCACCCGCAAGGTCATCGAGACGCCCCAGCACTTCATGCTCCGCGTCGCCGCCGGTCTCGCCGAGGACACTGCGTTCGATTCAGAAGCGGGCCCCCGCGCCCTGGACGAAGTCGCCGCGCTCTACGGGCTCATGAGCCGCCTCGACTACCTCCCCTCCTCCCCCACCCTCTTCAACTCCGGCACCCGGCACCCCCAGATGTCGTCCTGCTACCTCCTGGACTCCCCCAAGGACGAGCTGGACTCCATCTACGACCGCTACCACCAGGTGGCCCGCCTCTCCAAGCACGCCGGCGGCATCGGGCTCTCGTACTCCCGCATCCGCTCCCGGGGTTCGCTGATCCGCGGCACCAACGGGCACTCCAACGGCATCGTCCCGTTCCTGAAGACCCTGGACGCCTCGGTCGCCGCCGTGAACCAGGGCGGCCGGCGCAAGGGCGCGGCCGCCGTCTACCTGGAGACCTGGCACTCCGACATCGAGGAGTTCCTGGAGCTGCGCGACAACACCGGCGAGGACGCCCGCCGTACGCACAACCTGAACCTCGCGCACTGGGTCCCGGACGAGTTCATGCGCCGCGTGAACGCCGACGCCCTGTGGTCGCTGTTCTCCCCCGCCGACGTGCCCGAGCTGGTCGACCTGTGGGGCGAGGAGTTCGACGCCGCCTACCGCAAGGCCGAGGAGGCGGGCCTGGCGAAGAAGACCATCCCGGCCCGCGATCTGTACGGCCGGATGATGCGCACCCTCGCGCAGACCGGCAACGGCTGGATGACCTTCAAGGACGCCGCCAACCGCACCGCCAACCAGACGGCGCTGCCCGGCCACGTCGTCCACTCCTCCAACCTCTGCACGGAGATCCTGGAGGTCACGGACGACGGCGAGACCGCGGTCTGCAACCTGGGGTCGGTCAACCTCGGCGCGTTCGTCGACGCGGCGACCGGCGACATCGACTGGGAGCGGCTGGACGCCACCGTCCGTACCGCCGTCACCTTCCTCGACCGCGTGGTCGACATCAACTTCTACCCGACCGAGCAGGCGGGCCGCTCCAACGCCAAGTGGCGGCCGGTCGGGCTCGGCGCGATGGGGCTCCAGGACGTCTTCTTCAAGCTGCGGCTCCCGTTCGACTCGGCGGAGGCGAAGCGGCTCTCCACCCGGATCGCCGAGCGCGTCATGCTCGCCGCCTACGAGGCCTCCGCCGACCTCGCCGAGCGCAACGGCCCGCTGCCGGCCTGGGCGAAGACCCGTACGGCCAAGGGTGTTCTACACCCCGACCACTACGGCGTCGAGCTCACCTGGCCGGAGCGCTGGGCGGCCCTGCGCGACCGTATCGCCGCGACGGGCCTGCGCAACTCCCTGCTCCTCGCCATCGCCCCGACCGCGACCATCGCGTCCATCGCCGGTGTCTACGAGTGCATCGAGCCGCAGGTCTCCAACCTGTTCAAGCGCGAGACGCTGTCCGGCGAGTTCCTCCAGGTCAACTCCTACCTGGTCGACGAGCTGAAGGCGCTCGGCGTCTGGGACGCCCGCACCCGGGAGGCGCTGCGCGAGTCGGGCGGCTCGGTGCAGGACTTCGCCTGGATCCCGGCGGACGTACGGGCGTTGTACCGCACGGCGTGGGAGATCCCGCAGCGCGGACTCATCGACATGGCCGCGGCCCGGACCCCGTTCCTGGACCAGTCGCAGTCCCTGAACCTCTTCATGGAGACGCCGACCATCGGCAAGCTCTCCTCGATGTACGCGTACGCCTGGAAGTCGGGCCTGAAGACGACGTACTACCTGCGCTCGCGCCCGGCGACCCGCATCGCCCGCGCCGCACAGGCCCAAGCCGCCATCCCCGCACAGCAGCCGGCCCCCGAAGACGCCGTCGCCTGCTCCCTGGAAAACCCCGAGTCCTGCGAGGCATGCCAGTAATGAGTACCCGTAACGCCAACCTTCTCGACCCGGGCTTCGAGCTGACCCTGCGTCCCATGCGCTACCCGGACTTCTACGAGCGCTACCGGGACGCGATCAAGAACACCTGGACCGTCGAGGAGGTCGACCTCCACTCGGACGTCGCCGACCTCGCGAAGCTGTCCGAGGGCGAGCAGCACATGATCGGCCGGCTGGTCGCGTTCTTCGCGACGGGCGACTCGATCGTGGCGAACAACCTGGTGCTGACCCTGTACAAGCACATCAACTCCCCGGAGGCGCGCCTGTACCTGTCGCGCCAGCTGTTCGAGGAGGCCGTGCACGTCCAGTTCTATCTGACGCTGCTGGACACCTACCTCCCCGACCCGGAGGATCGGGCGGCGGCCTTCGACGCCGTCGAGAGCATCCCGTCCATCCGCGAGAAGGCCGAGTTCTGCTTCAAGTGGATCAACGAGGTCGAGAAGCTGGAGAGCCTGCAGACCAAGGCCGACCGGCGTCGCTTCCTGCTGAACCTGATCTGCTTCGCCGCGTGCATCGAGGGCCTGTTCTTCTACGGTGCCTTCGCCTACGTCTACTGGTTCCGCAGCCGGGGCCTGCTGCACGGCCTCGCCACCGGCACCAACTGGGTGTTCCGCGACGAGACCATGCACATGTCGTTCGCGTTCGACGTGGTCGACACCGTCCGCAAGGAGGAGCCGGAGCTCTTCGACGACGAGCTCCAGCAGCAGGTCACCGACATGCTGAGGGAGGCCGTCGAGGCCGAGCTGCAGTTCGCGCGCGACCTGTGCGGTGACGGCCTCCCGGGCATGAACACCGACTCGATGCGGCAGTACCTGGAGTGTGTCGCCGATCAGCGTCTGACGCGCCTCGGCTTCGCTCCGGTGTACGGCTCCGAGAACCCCTTCTCCTTCATGGAGCTCCAGGGTGTTCAGGAGTTGACCAACTTCTTCGAGCGGCGTCCGTCGGCGTACCAGGTGGCGGTGGAGGGCACCGTCGACCTGGACGAGGACTTCTGAGAGCCGGTCTGCCGAGTCCTGGCCTTGTCGCGTTCCTGGGCCTCCCTGATCTGACGGTCGATGCGCCGGTCGTGCACGATCCCGATCACTGACGGGAGGACCAGGAGGACGAGCATGCCGAGGACGACGACCATGGCGAGCAGTGTCTGTGTCTGTTCTGCAGTCATGACACCACTGTCGCGCCGGACACTCCTTACGAACAGTGGCAGGACTGCCGTACACCCTCGATTTACTGCCAGCTTCGAGGCACACTGGCAGCATGCTGAAGAACGTCGCCGCCGTCCTCCTCGACGGCGTACACCTCTTTGAAATGGGCGTCGTCTGCGAGGTGTTCGGCATCGACCGCAGCGACGAGGGGCTGCCCACGTACGACTTCGCCGTCGTCTCGGCGGAGGGGCCGACGCTGGGCACCCATGTCGGCGGACTCTCCGTCTGCACGCCGTACGGGCTGGAGCGGCTGGAGGAGGCCGACCTGATCGCCGTACCGGCCGGCAGCGAGTACGTCACCCGCGACTATCCGCCCGAGCTGCTGGATGCCCTGGTCAGGGCCGTCGAGCGAGGCGCGCGGGTGCTCAGCGTGTGCTCCGGCGTCTTCGTACTGGGCGCGGCCGGACTGCTCGACGGACTGCGGTGCAGTGTGCACTGGCGGCAGGCGGAGGAGCTGGCGCGGCGGAACCCGAAGGCGATCATCGAGCCTGACGTGCTGTACGTCGACGAGGGGTCCGTGATCACCAGCGCCGGTACCGCCGCCGGCATCGACGCCTGCCTTCACATCGTGCGGCAGGAGCAGGGGCCCGAGGTCGCCAACAAGATCGCCCGGCGCATGGTGGTCCCGCCGCACCGGGACGGCGGACAGGCCCAGTACATCGAGCGCCCGCTGCCCCGCTCCCAGTGCGACACGGTCAGCGAGGTGCTGGCCTGGATGGAGCGGCACCTCGACGAGGAGGTCACCGTCGAGCAGCTCGCCGAGCGGGCGCTGATGTCCCCGCGCACCTTCGCCCGCCGCTTCCAGCAGGAGACCGGAACGACCCCCTACCGCTGGATCCTGCGCCAACGCGTGCTACTGGCCCAGGAGTTGCTGGAGGCGACGGACGAGACGGTGGACACGATCGCCGGCCGGACCGGGTTCGGCACCGCGGCCGCGCTGCGCCACCAGTTCGTCCGGGCCCTGGGGACGACCCCGAACGCCTACCGACGGACGTTCCGGGGCCCCGAGGCAGCCTGAGCTACGCCCGCGCGACCGGCTTCAGCAGCAGGGTGTGCGGATGCAGCGTGATGCCCACGCGGGTCGCGTCGTTCGAGCCGGGCGCCTGCTCGAAGCGGTACCTGCCGGCCAGAGCCGCCGTGATCAGCGTCAGCATCGCCATGGAGAAGTGGTCGCTCGGGCACTTGCGGTTGCCGACGCCGAACGGGCTCATGGCGTGTTTCGGTACGTCCCTGACGCGTTCCGGAAGCCAGCGATCGGGGTCGAAGTCGAGGTTGCGGACGTACGACCGCGGATCGCGCTGGACGGCGTAGGGGCTGTATACGATGTCGGCCCCGGCTGGAATGCGATAGCCACCGAGTGACGTTTCGGTCACCGCCCGTCGCGTCAGAATCCAGATCGCCGGACGTAAACGCATCGCCTCCACGATGACATTGTTGGTGTGCCGCAGCGCTCGGACGTCCTCGAATGCCACGGGCCGGCCGCCGGTGACGGTTTCGACCTCCGCACAGATCCGGTCCGCGTGTTCCGGATGTTCCGCGAGCACATGGAGCAGCCACAAGATCGTGGAGGCCACGGTTTCGGCGCCCGCGGTGAATATCGCGACGACCTGATCATGGATCTCCTGCTCCCCGATGGGGTCGCCATTCTCGTCCTGGGCCTGGAGCAATGCCGTCAGCAAATCGTCCGGCTTTTGACCGGATGCCCGGCGTTCGGCGACGACCTCGTCGACCAGCAGATGAAAATCGGCCAGGGCGCCGTTGAACCGGCGGTTGGCAGGCAGAGGCAGGTGGTAGAGCGGCCCGAGCGGGATCACCATCCGCCGGTACATCCCGCGGAAGAGGACGTCGAGGGCGGCGCACAGCCGGTCGGCCCGCTCGTCCATGTAGGCGCCGCGCAGCAGACAGCGGGCGACGATGCGTACGGCGATCCGGAACGACTCGGCGGTGCAGTCGACGGTCTCGCCGGGCCGCCAGCGCTCGCTCAGCGCCCGCGCCTCCTCCGCCATGATCGGCCCGTACCCGGGGATCGCGTCGAGCCGGAAGGCGGGCTGGATGGTGCGCCGCTGCCGGCGGTGCCGGGGGCCGTTGGCGGTGGCCACGCCCTCCTTGCCGAGCAGGGCTTCCAGGGACTCCCACAGCGGCCCGGCGATCTCGAAGTCGGGGCTCAGGGCCAGCGCGCCGGTGAGTTCGGGCGTGGTGACGGCGTACACCGTCTTCGGTCCGAGCCTGATCCGCACGACGTCGCCGTGGTCGCGCAGGGCCGCCATGAAGGCCAGAGGATCGCGGACCAGCTTCCAGCCGTGGCCGAGAAGCGGAACGCCGCCGCCGGCGAGGGGCGGCTCACTCGGTTGCGGGGTCGCGGGCGGGCCGGCCTCGGGGCGGACGGAGTCGACGGTCATAGCTCACCTGCCGCTTCGTTGGTGACGTACGGGGGCGTGGACCGGTCGTCCCAGCTGTCGACGCGATAGCGACCGGACTCGTGGTGGAACCAGTAGACCGAGCTGAACCAGTTGCGCATATGGCCGACGCAGGCCCGCACGGCGGCGCCGATCTCCCTTCCCCGCGGTGTGCCGTCGGCGAGGGATTCGGCGAATTCCAGGACCTCGCGCTCGGCCACTAGGAAATCGGCGATACAGTCCTCGACCCGGCGCCTTACTTCCGTCACGGTCTCTTCGAGGGTCAGCCCCTTGTGCGTGATCAGACTGATTCCGAGATTATGGACCTCCGCACCCGCTATTTCCTTCGGAAAGGAGCACAGGTCGTTGTACCAGGCGGCGAAATCCTGACTCAGCAATGCCGCCCGCCGAAAGGCCGGGTGCTTTCTCACGGAGTCCGGAAGTTCCGTTCCGGCACTCGGTTCCAGCAGATCGGTCCATATCGAGTGCGCGAAGGTGAGCCGCCGCAGTTCGAGATACTCCTCGACCGTCGGGATCCGCCCCTCGGCACGGTTGCGGAATTCCTGGTCGTACGCCTCTATCACCTGGTGGAAATGCCGTGCGAACCGCGCGTTCCAGGTGCCGGGCAGAAACGCGTACAGCCGCCCCACACTGTCCGCGAACCCCGCGACCAGCGGGTCCTCGTGGTGCCGGTGGTCCTCGGGGGAGTCCAGCGCCGTGTGCAACCGGATCCTGAGCCGGCGCCAGGCGGCCGGGCGGTGGTGGACGATGTCGCGGTCGTGGCGGTCGTCCCAGACGAAGAACCAGGCGCTGAAGTCCGCGATCGCCTGGAGGACATTGTCCGGGGCACCCGTGTAGTACCCGGCCATGAGGTCGGTGTAGCAAAGGCCGTCGGCATATTCCGCGACCTTGTCGGCCGGCATCAGCCGCTTCTCCAGCAGCCAGGCACGGGTCTTCTCCTGGAGCCTGGGCCAATACGGATGGAGTTGCCTGGGAAACGCTGCTTCGATCACCGGGAGAGAGAGCGACGGTGGAACCGGGGCCGCCGTCGATGTCGCTGTGGTGCTGTCCGAGAAAGCATGCACGAACAAACTCCTCTCAGCCGCCGTTCCTGCAGTCGCGCACACCCCTCCCGCTGAGCCCGGCGTGCGCCGTCGCGTATCCCCGCTCTCCCATTCAGCACCATAACTGACCGTTCTGGGAATGGATTTGCTTCTTTCACCACCCCTGGATGCCGCGAGTCTCACTCTTTATGACTGGATTTGGATCAGTACCTGCCTGTATGGGATCGAACAGGTGCCGGACATACGAACGGCGCCTGGTCAGGAAGGTGTCCCTGAACAGGCGCCGTGCGTAAGTGACTTGTGGGGCCCTCGACGAGGCTCAGTCGTTCGCGACCACGGGGTAGCGGGGCTCGTTCTCGGCCATCTGCCGCAGCGCGTCCTTGCGCTCCCGCTTGGAGAGGCGGTCGATGTAGAGGTAGCCGTACAGGTGGTCGGTCTCGTGCTGCAAACACCGGGCGAAGTACCCGGTGCCGCGCACCTTGATCGGGTTGCCCTTCTCGTCCTGCCCGGTGACCTCGGCGTAGTCGGGCCGGGCGAGCGGCGCGTACGCGGTCGGCACGGACAGGCAGCCCTCGTTGCTGTCGTCCAGCCGACGCCGGTCGGCGGGCAGCTCGACGAGCTTCGGGTTGCACACGACACCGACGTGCCGCCTGCCCTCGTCGTCCATGCAGTCGTAGACGAAGACCTTCAGATCGACGCCGATCTGGTTGGCGGCGAGTCCGACGCCCTCGGCGGTGCGCTGCGAGGCGAACATGTCCGCCACCAGCTGGTCCAGCTCCGCGCCGAACTCGGTGACGTCCTTGCACTCCCTGTGCAGCACCGGGTTCCCGACGACGGTGATCGGCCGCGAGGTGCCGCGCTCACGCCAGGCGTTCTCCCGCTCCTCCGTGTCCTCGGTGTCGACGACGAACCCCTCGTCGTCCACGGGGAGCACGCCCGCGTGCTGCTGCTCGGTGTCCTGCTGGGCCATGACCTACGGATCGCCTTCCTACACAAGAAAAGAGGGTGTGATGCTGATACAGGGTACGGGGGAGCGCCCCTTCAGGGGCGCGGGACTGTGCCGATATGCGGCTCCGCCGCGTGGGCGCGATCAGCCACGACGGAGCCGCAGCCTGCCGACGCCATCGCTCCTACGGCGACTAGCAGACCTCTTCCAAGTCCCGCCAATCCCGCGAATCCGGACTGTCCGCGACCCACCCGTCCAGCAAACCCCGCACCAAGGAGGCCGGGGCGGCAAGGCCACACTCCCGCTCCGGCACCCACAGCTGCCCGTCGGTCCGATGCCCGAGCGGCCCAGGATGCCCCGGCTCACTGTGATCGTGGGGATCGAGATGCTCCCCGTCCCCCTCGTCCGACGGCATACGCGACTCGGAGCACATCCGGCACAGCAGCCGCACCGACGAAGACCAGTCCTCCGCGGCGAAGCCGGCGTCCGCGGCGAGCTGCTCCAGCGCGTCCCGGTCGGCCTCCGTGGCGGCCTCCAGGAGGACCACCCACGTCGGCACCGGCGACGGCGCCCACAGCTCGATCTCGTCGAAGACGGGGTAGGCGTGCCCGGCCGACGTGGTCCGCTCCCCGTGCGGCACCCCGTCGTGCAGCACGACCTCGCCCCAGCGCCGCCCGGACGACGGCAGCGGGATGGACAGCACCTCGATCCGCGCGGGGTCCAGCCGCCGCCCCCAGACGACCTCGGCCTCCCCCTCCGGGGACAGCCGTACGGCCGCGCTGCCGAGGTCCATGCCGACCGGCTCACCGGAGTCGGTCGCGGCGCCGGGCACCCGCAGCCCGTACGCCTGCCAGGCCCGCCGGGCCAGCGGCCAGTCCTGCAGGGCGGTGGCCGCGATACCGACGTTCCACCAGTCGGGCGCCCCGGTCTCCCGGTCGAGCAGCGCCACCGCCCGCAGCCCGGCCGCGCGGGCCTGCTCCCAGTCGTGCCGGAACTTGTGCAGCAACGCGAGGTTGAACCAGGACTCGGAAAGCCAGGGCTCCAGATCGGCGGCCCGCGTCAGCAGCGCGCCCGCGTCCTCGTACCGGCCGTCGCCGATGAGCGTGAACGCGCGGTCGGTGGCCTGCCGCCAGGAGGCGGAGGGCCGGTGCCGTCCCTTGCCGAAGATCCTCACGATTCCCGCCTGCCAGTTCCGTGGAGTGGGCTGGCTAGTGCTCGCCCCCGGACACACTCTCATTCGCATCCAACCACGTACGGCTGGAAGGGCGCTCATTACCCATGGGTTACCCAACCACAGGGGGTGTCAGACAGTCTCTGGACAGCACCCGTGCGAGCGATCTGACCACCTCCGGCGCATAGTCCCCGGCGGTACCCAGCCGCAGCTCCTCCAGCGCCTTCAGCGGCCCTCCGGGCCCGGCGTCGCGCGTCTTCTCCTCGTAGGCGTTGACCGCCCGCACGATCCGCGCGGCGACCGGCTGCTCCGGGCAGGGGTCGGCGAGCCGCTCCACGACCATCGCCACCTGCGGGTTCACCCCGGTCTGCCGTACGACGGCCCCGCCCAGCAGCGCGATCCGGCGCTGCTCCTCGACGGGCAGGACGGCGGTCGCCCCGGCCGGCACCGGGTCGACCAGGCTGAGCTGCCCGATGTCATGCATCAGGGCCGCGTACTCCAGCACGGTGAGCTCGGCCTCGGAAAGTCCCAGGTCACGCCCCACCTCCCGGCTGAGCGCGGCCACCCGCCGGGCGTGTCCGGCCGGGGTGTACCCGGCGATCTCGGTGGCCCGGGCGAGGGAGGCGATGGTCTGCCGGTAGGTGGCCCGTACGGCGGCGTACCGGTGCAGGGACATCTGGGTGAGCAGAAGGGGGAGCGAGAAGACGGGCAGCGCCCACAGCCCGGCCACGGCGACCGCGAGCGCCGTCACCGCGCCCGTCGCGCAGACGGCCGAACCGATCCCGAGCGTCGCCCTCAGCTCGTCCCGCAGCAGCGGCCCGAACGGCCACCGGGTGCGGGAGTGCGCGAGCGCGGCGGCGAGGAGGACGTCGCACAGGGTGGTGAGGGTGAGGATCGCGAGCAGCAGCAGGGCGTAGGCGGTGCCCCAGCCGTGGAACGTGCCCTGGTTGTACAGCGGTTGGAAGCAGACGGCCGCGAAGCCGACGGTGAGGACGCGCCGGGCGAGGTGGTCGAGGACGGGGCGGCCGCGCGCGATGTGCGGCACGCTGCCGAGGAGCGAGGCGATGAGGACGACGCCGATCACCTGGGCGACGCCGTGCTGGGTGGACCGTCCGTCGTTCTCCCCCAGCAGGGCGTACGACAGCGCGGCGGCGGCGCCGAGCGGTGCGGCCTCCCTGCTCGCCGCTCCCGTCCAGCGGGCGAGCTCGCCGAGGGCGACGAGGATCCCGAAGGCGAGCGCCGTGCCGCGTTCGACGAGGCCGCCGGCCAGGGTGTCGACCAGGCAGACGGCGACGAGGAGGACGGCGCTCGCGTGCACGAGAGCGAGCAGGAGGCGCGGTCTCGGGGCGCTCATCGATGCGCGTCCGGAGTGCTGGGGACGGGTGGGCGGGGCGGGGGCACACACGTCTCGTCGGCGGTCACGGCAGGATGCCATCCCTGCTGTTCCACGGCTCGGACGAGGGCCGTGACCATCCGGGGGTCGAAGTGCGAGCCCGCGCACTTCTCCAGCTCCCGCAGGGCGACGGGCACGGGCCTGGCTCTCGAGTACGACCGGTTCGACGTCATCGCGTCGAACGCGTCGGCGACCGCCACCACCCGCGCCGACTCCGGGATCTGACCGCCCGCCAGCCCGTAGGGGTACCCGCTGCCGTCCAGCCGCTCGTGGTGGTGCAGTACGGCGGCCCTGGCCTCGCCGAGGAAGGAGATGCCCCGGACCATCTCGTGCCCGTACTCGGGGTGCAGCTCGATCACGCGCCGTTCCTCGGGCGTGAGCGGCCCGTCCTTGCGCAGCAGCCGCGTCGGCACCCCGAGCTTTCCGACGTCGTGCAGGATCCCGGCGAAGCGGAGCACCTCGACGCGTTCGTCGGCCATGCCCAGTTCACGCGCGATCATCATCGTGGCCTGTCCGACCCGCTCGCTGTGCCCCCGGGTGTAGCCGTCCTTGATGTCGACGGCCTGGACCAGCGCGCGGATGGTCGCCTGATGGGCCGCGCGTTCCCGGTGGTACTGGGCGAACACCCACCACGACACGCACATCGGCAGCAGCACGAGCAGCGCGGCGACCGGGCCGTAGGGGCTGCGCCACAGCACGGCCATCATCAGCCCGGCCAGACCGTGCACGGCGATCGGCGCGAGCGAGCGCAGGAACAGCCCGCGCCAGGCACGCCGAGCGGGGACGCGGTCGGCGAGCTTCAGGATGCCGCCGTCGAGCGCCGTCAGGACCAGGCAGAACGCCAGCACCGCGGCGCCGGCGGGCGCGAGCGCGTACGGGAAGTCGGACGCCTGGACGGCGTCGTGCTCGCCGAGCGCCCAGTGCACGCGGGCGGCCACCCACACCGCGATCACGAGCTGCGCCGCCCGCCACACCCGTCGCAGCGGGTCCGGCCGGCCGGCGACCGGGGCGATCAGTGCCCCCGGCACCGCGACCAGGGCGGCGGCGGACGGAGGCAGCAGGAAGGCGCCGGCGAGGAGCACGGGATAGAAGGAGCCGGACAACCACGCGCCGCCGGCGTACAGCGCGGCGAGCAGGGCCGGCGCCCACCAGGGGGTGGGCGTCGTCGGCAGGGTGTGCAGACAGAACAGGGCGCCGAGGGTGACACAGACGACGTAGCCACGGACCCGTGCGGGTGTCGCCCTGGGTGTCGCCTCCATAACGCCCCTCCCCGGCAACGCGCTTCAAGCACGGGACCCTAGGGCGGGCGGGGGAGGTCCGCAGTCCGGGACAGCGGGATTAGCACGTTCGGGTGACGGCCGTGCGTTCAGGATTCCTGCGGCGTCGCCGTCACGTCGTGGTCGGGGACGGCCTGGCCCGAGCGGATCAGGTCGAGTCGGCCCAGGACCTTGGCACGCAGGTCCGTCGGCACGTCGTCGTGTCCGCAGCAGCGCTTGACGAGCTTCTTCACGGCCTCTTCGAGCCCGTACTTCTCCAGGCACGGCGAGCACTCGCGAAAGTGCTGCTTGAACTTGTCGCGATCGACGTCCGGCATCTCACTGTCGAGGAACTCGTAGAGATGATCGAGTACCTCACTGCAGTCCGTCTCGTGCGGCTCTCCGCAGCTCATGAGCCCGAGCCTTTCGCTTCGTTCGACTCTCCGGCGCCGGCCGGGACCAGCCCGCGCTCACGCGCGTAGTCCTCGAGCATGCCGCGCAGTTGACGGCGGCCCCGGTGCAGCCGGGACATCACCGTACCGATGGGTGTCCCCATGATGTCCGCGATCTCCTTGTACGCAAAGCCCTCGACATCGGCGAGGTACACGGCGATACGGAATTCCTCGGGGATGGCCTGAAGTGCTTCCTTCACGTCCGAGTCGGGCAGGTGGTCGAGCGCCTGCGACTCGGCGGAGCGCAAGCCCGTCGACATGTGCGACTCGGCACGCGCGAGCTGCCAGTCCTCGATCTCCTCGGCCGCGGAGCGCTGGGGTTCACGCTGCTTCTTGCGGTACGAGTTGATGAAGGTGTTGGTGAGGATCCGGTACAGCCACGCCTTCAGGTTGGTGCCCTCGCGGAACTGGTGGAAGGACGCGTACGCCTTGGCGTACGTCTCCTGCACCAGGTCCTCGGCGTCGGCCGGGTTGCGCGTCATGCGCAGGGCGGCCGAGTACATCTGGTCGAGGAATTCGAGCGCGTCCCGCTCGAAGCGCGCGCTGCGCTCGGCGGTCGTCTCCGCGGACGTGTCCACGCTCATGCCCTGGCCCTCGGGCTGCTCCGCCTGGCCGTTGTCGGTCCCTGCGTCGGTACCGGGAACCGGACCCACCTCCTCAAGATTGCGGGCAGGGCCGAATCCGGTCCCACCTGAATCGGAGGATAGACGACCTGCCGTACCTGCCGCCCCTCGAATAGGAGCGGTCTTGGCCGCGTGCAGCACCGTCCAGTCCAGGTCGGCGCGGCTGCCGCGGCTCGAATCCAATGCTGCCGGGCGAAGCCCGTCCACGGGGTGGTGGTGGGAGACGGGCGGGCAGTGGGTCGAACCCATGCGGCGGACTTCCTCTCCTACGACGTCGGCGCCGGTGCTTGAGCACCGTCTGTCCGCCACAACAGAGGCCGGGCCCCCGGCATTCCCGGGCCTTTACCCGAGTGACCCGACCCACTTCAAGACACCGTCCGTGACAATCGCCACGGCCTCGTCCTGATCGAGGGGCGCCCGCTTGGGCATGGCGAACCCGTGGTCGCCGTACGGCACCTCGACCATCTCGAAGTCCCCGTCCGGGAACTCCTCGGGTTTCCCGAACGGATCGTTGCCGCCCTGTACGACGAGCGTCGGCACCCCGGCGCCGAGCAGCTCGTCGGCGCGGGATCTGTCGGGCTTGCCCGGTGGGTGCAGCGGGAAGCTGAGGGCGAGGACGGCGTGCGCCCCGAGTTCGACGGCCGTACGGCAGGCGACGCGGGCGCCGGCGCTGCGGCCGCCGGAGATCACGGGGAGCCCGGGCGCGGTGAGCGCGGGCCACAGGCCCCGCCAGCCGACGTCGAGGGTCTTCGGCGCGGGCGCCACCTTCTTCCCGGCCACGCGCCAGGGCTGCTCGACGCGTGCGACGGTCACCCCGTGGGCGGGCAGGACCTCGGCCAGCGCGCGTAGGTCGCGGGCCTCGATGCCGCCCCCGGCTCCGTGGCTCACCGCCAGCACGAGCCGGGGCTTCCGCGCCGGGTGCCAGGTGATCCGGGCGTCTCCCGCGTCCGTACCAACGATCTCGGTCGTCACATCAGTCACATCAGAACAGTGTGCCCTCTTCGGGCCCGTCCAGTTCCTTCAGCAGCTCCGGGCCGTTGTTGCGGACGTTGCTGACCAGCGTGGAGACGGGGTAGGCGCGCATCAGGCCGGCCGGCGGCGGGGTGAGCAGCGTGCGCAGTTCCTCGGGGTCGGTGCGGGCCGGGTCGAGCCAGGCGTCCCAGCGGTCCGGGGTGAGCATCAGCGGCATACGGGGGTGGATGTCGGCCAGCGAGTTCGGGCCCTCGGGTGACGTCACCGCCAGCGGCGTCGTCTCCGCCTCCGTCGTGATGACGGAGCAGGTCACCCACCAGGCCTGCGGATGCTCGTCCGGCAGCGTCCTGTCCCGCCAGAACTCGTACAGCCCCGCCATCGCGAAGACCGACCCGTCGGCGGGCAGCACGAAGTACGGCTGCTTGCGCGGCCGTTTGCGCCGGCCCTCCTGCTCCAGGTCCAGCTCCTGCCTGCCGGTGACCCACTCGTAGTAGCCGTCGGCGGGGATGACGCAGCGCCGGGAGGTGAAGGCCCGCCGGTACGACGGCTTCTCGTGGACCGTCTCCGCGCGCGCGTTGATCATCTTGAAGGCGGTCTCCGGGGTCTTGGACCAGCTCGGCACCAGCCCCCACTTCAGCTTGCGCAGCTGTCGAACCGGCCGCGGGTCCGGAGCGTCTTTCAGAGGGCGGTCGAGGACGACGTGGACCTCTTTGGTGGGGGCCACGTTGTAGTCGGGCTCCAGGGTTTCCTCGGGCTCCCATTTCTCGATCTCAAAGATTCCTGCGAGATCCTCGGGTCCACGACTGGCTGCATACCGTCCGCACATACGTGCCACACTGCCAGGCCCGCCCGTCGCCCGGCCACCACCCCTCGACCACAGGGAGTCATCGCCCTACATGGACAGCACCGCATCCGCCTCGCTCGCCTCCCTCTGGGACGAGGTCGCCGGCACCCAGCCCGACCCGGATCTGTGGGTGGTGGTCGCCACGCTGGTCGCCGCGCTCGTCGTGGTCGTCCCGCACGTCCTGTGGCGCCTCTCGCGCAACGCCATCACCATCGCCCACGAGGGCGGCCACGGCCTGGTCGCCCTGCTGACCGGCCGCACCCTGACCGGCATACGTCTGCACTCCGACACCAGCGGCCTCACCGTGAGCCGCGGCAAACCGCACGGCATCGGCATGATCCTCACGGCGGCCGCCGGCTACACCGCTCCCCCGCTCCTGGGCCTGGGGGGCGCCGCCCTCCTGGCCGCGGGCCGCATCACGCTGCTGCTGTGGCTGGCGACGGCCCTGCTGGTCGCGATGCTGGTGATGATCCGCAACGCGTACGGGGCACTGACGGTGTTCGTCACGGGTGGCACGTTCGTGCTGGTGAGCTGGCTGACCGGTCCACAGGTGCAGGCGGCGTTCGCGTACGTGGTGGTCTGGTTCCTGCTGCTGGGCGGGGTACGACCGGCGTTCGAGCTGCAGGCGAAGCGGGCGCGGGGTGGCGCGGGAGACTCGGACGCGGACCAGCTGTCGCGACTGACGCACGTGCCTGCGGGCCTGTGGCTGTTCCTGTTCCACGCGGTGTCGCTGTGTTCGCTGATAGGTGGGGGCAGGTGGCTCTTGGACGTATGACGCGCCCCGCAGGGGCGCAGGTCATAGGGGCGCGGGCCGGGGTCAATTTGCGGCTCCGCCGCGTGGGCGCGACCAGCCCCGGCGGCGCCGCACCCGAACGACGGCCTCCTTATAAAGTGAACCCATGGCCCAAAACCCCGCCGCACCCACCGCCCTCTGGCCCGCCCCGCACGCGAGCGGAGCCGTCGACGCGACGGTCCACGTGCCGGGGTCCAAGTCGGTCACCAACCGCGCCCTCGTCCTGGCAGCCCTCGCCTCGGAGCCGGGTTGGCTGCGCCGCCCCCTCCGCTCCCGCGACACCCTGCTGATGGCCGGCGCGCTGCGGGCGATGGGCGTCGGCATCGAGGAGGGCGTCGGCCCCGAGGGCACCGGCGAGGCCTGGCGGGTGCTCCCCGCGGGCCTGCGCGGACCGGCCACGGTCGACGTCGGCAACGCCGGCACCGTGATGCGCTTCCTCCCGCCGGTGGCCGCGCTGGCCGACGGGCCCATCCGGTTCGACGGCGACCCCAGGTCGTACGAGCGTCCCCTGCACGGCGTGATCGACGCCCTGCGTGTCCTCGGTGCCCGGATCGACGACGACGGCCGGGGCGCGCTGCCGCTGACGGTCCACGGCGGGGGTGCCCTGGACGGCGGCCCGGTGGAGATCGACGCCTCCTCGTCGTCCCAGTTCGTGTCGGCACTGCTGCTGTCCGGCCCGCGCTTCAACCAGGGCGTCGAGGTCCGGCACATCGGTTCCTCGCTGCCCTCCATGCCGCACATCCGCATGACCGTCGACATGCTGCGCTCGGTCGGCGCCCAGGTCGACACCCCGGAGTCCGGCGGCGAGCCGAACGTCTGGCGGGTCACGCCGGGCGCCCTGCTCGGCCGCGACCTGACCATCGAGCCGGACCTGTCCAACGCCCAGCCGTTCCTGGCAGCGGCGCTGGTGACCGGCGGCAAGATCCTCATCCCGGACTGGCCGGCCCGCACCACCCAGCCCGGCGACCGGCTGCGCGAGATCTTCACCGAGATGGGCGGTTCCTGCGAACTCACCGAGTACGGGCTCGTGTTCACCGGTTCGGGCGCGGTCCACGGCATCGATGTCGACCTGGGCGAGGTGGGCGAACTCACCCCGGGCATCGCGGCGGTCGCCGCCCTGGCCGACTCCCCCTCCACCCTCCGCGGGGTCGCCCATCTGCGTCTGCACGAGACGGACCGCCTGGCCGCGCTCACCAAGGAGATCAACGAACTCGGCGGCGACGTCACCGAAACCGCCGACGGCCTGCACATCCGCCCGCGCCGGCTGCACGGCGGCGTCTTCCACACCTACGAGGACCACCGCATGGCGACGGCCGGCGCGATCATCGGCCTCGCGGTCGAGGGCGTACGCATCGAGAACGTGGCGACGACGGCGAAGACCCTGCCGGACTTCCCCGAACTGTGGACCGGGATGCTCGGGGCGTAGGGACGCGGGGAAACAGCCATGCGCCGCTACGGCAAGCACACCGACGAGGACGACATCCGCACCCGCCCGGGCCGCCGGAACACCCGGCCCCGGACGAACATCCGGCCCAAGCACGAGGACGCCGCCGAGGGCATGGTCCTCACCGTGGACCGGGGCCGCCTGACCTGTCTCGTCGAGGACCGGGTCGTGATGGCGATGAAGGCCCGCGAACTCGGCCGCAAGGCCGCGGTGGTCGGGGACCGGGTCGCGCTGGTCGGCGACCTGTCCGGCAAGAAGGACACACTCGCGCGGATCGTACGGATCGAGGAGCGGACGTCGTTGCTGCGCCGTACCGCCGACGACGACGATCCCTATGAGCGCGTCGTCGTCGCCAACGCCGACCAACTCGCCATCGTCACCGCCCTCGCCGACCCCGAGCCGCGGCCCCGGCTGATCGACCGCTGTCTGGTGGCGGCGTTCGACGGCGGCCTGGAACCGCTGCTCGTGATGACGAAGTCGGACCTCGCGTCGCCGGACGAACTCCTGGAGCTGTACGGGGCGTTGGACATCCCGTACGTCGTCACCAGCCGGGAGGAGCTGGCGGTCGGGGGCGCGGCGGACCGGGTGCGGGAGTATCTGGAGGGCCGGGTCACGGCGTTCGTCGGTCACTCGGGTGTGGGCAAGACGACGCTGGTGAACGCGTTGGTGCCGGAGGAACGCAGGCGTACGACGGGCCATGTCAACGCGGTGACGGGGCGGGGGCGGCACACCACGACGTCGGCGTTGGCGCTGCCGCTGACGGTGACGGACGGCTGGGTGATCGACACTCCCGGCGTCCGCTCCTTCGGCCTGGCTCATGTCGACCCGTCCCGGGTCATCCACGCGTTCCCCGACCTGGAACCGGGAACCGAAGGCTGTCCGCGTGCGTGCAGCCATGACGAACCGGACTGCGCGCTGGACGGATGGGTGGCGGAGGGTCACGCCGATCCCGCCCGCCTGTACTCGCTGCGACGGCTGCTGGCGACGCGGGAACGCACGGAAGGCGACTGACCTCCGCGTTGTTTGTCCTCCTGCGAGTCCGGTAAAGGCATAATCGCACCGAGCCTGATCCAAGCCAGACGAAGCGGTCACAGAACGTGGGCATACGGGAGGACAGCACATGGCGTGGCTGCTGGTCATCGTGGCGGGGCTGCTCGAAACCGGTTTCGCCGTCTGCCTGAAACTGTCGCACGGCTTCAGCCGGCTCTGGCCGACGGTCGCCTTCTGCGTCTTCGCCCTCGGCAGTTTCGGTCTGCTGACGCTGTCGCTGAAGAAGCTGGACGTGGGGCCGGCGTACGCGGTGTGGACGGGGATCGGGGCGGCGGGTACGGCGATCTACGGGATGATCTTCCTCGGCGATCTCGTGTCGACGCTGAAGATCGTATCGATCAGTCTGGTGATCGTAGGGGTCGTGGGCCTGCAGCTGTCGGGCTCGGCACACTGATCTCCCCCGCCTCGGTCATCCCGCCAACTGCCGGTGCAGCGCGCTGCGTACGAGGTCGGCGACGCCACCTTCGCCGGGCGGGGCGGCGACGCAGGAGAGGGCCAGCCTGACGACGAGTTCGCATGACCGCGCGAGGTCCGCGATGTCGGACTTGTTGATGCCAGGCCCGGAGATGACCACCACGGCCCGGTCACGGACGAGGGCCACGAAGTCGCCGGGAGACGGGAGCGGGCCGTCGGCGCGGCGCTGTGCCGGTACGGCGGAGGTGGACGGTACGGCGGACAGCGTCGGTGAGGGCAGGCGCTCGCTCCAGCAGCCGGTGAGCATGGCGCGGACGAGGGCGTTGTCGCGGGCGAGTGCGGCGGTCCACTCCGCGGTGGCGGTGAGGCGTTCCCTGGCGTCGCTGTGGGTGGCCAGGGCGCGTTCCACACCGGCCAGGTAGCCGTCGGCCTCCCTCCTGACGAGCGCGCGGGCCAGCCCCTCCTTGCTCCCGAACTCGTTGTACAGCGTCTGCCGGGACACCCCGGCCGCCGCGGCCACGTCCACCATCCGCACGGCAGACCACGGCCGACGCGCCAGCGCCGTGTACGCGGCGTCCAGCAGGGATTCCCGCGCTGCAGGCATCATCGCCTCCCTGGGCCGAGCGGCTCTGCGCCCAGATTTGACGCGCACAGAGTCACTGTCAAGGGTTCACGAAGGCACGCGGGGGCGCGCGGGCCGATGCCTGCGGCGGCCTGTAGCGCGGTTCGGTGGGTTGGGGGGTCCACCCACCCACAGCGGCGACCCAGCCCCAGACACCCCCAGCCCATCCGGCGCATGAGGACGAGGCCCTGCCGTCCCGAGCCCGGCCCCACCCACAGGGGCATTTTCAGCCCGTCCGGCGTTTGAGGACGACGCCCTGCCGTCCCGAACCCCCACCCACCCACAGGGGCATATCCAGCCCATCCGGCGCATGAGGACGACGCCCCGCCGTCCCGAACCCCCACCCACCCACAGGGGCATATCCAGCCCGTCCGACGTATGAGGACGAGGCCCCGCCGTCCCGAACCCCCACCCACCCACAGGGGCATATCCAGCCCGTCCGACGTATGAGGACGAGGCCCTGCCGTCCCGAACCCCCACCCACCCGCAGGGGCATATCCAGCCCGTCCGACGTATGAGGACGAGGCCCGGAGGGCCGATGGTGGGGGTTTGGGGCGGCAGCCCCAGGGGGGTCGAAGGGGCAGAGCCCCTGGGGATGGGACGGGTAGGGGCGGCGGGGGCGAGGAAAGGCCGGGGGACTTGATCGGCTGGGCCTGTAGCCCCACCCCGACCACGACAGATACCGTTCGTTCCATGCCGGACTACCTCGACGACCTCCGCCTCGCCCACGTCCTCGCGGACAACGCCGACGCCGCCACCATGGACCGCTTCAAGGCCCTCGACCTCAAAGTCGAGACCAAGCCGGACATGACCCCGGTGAGCGAGGCCGACAAGTCCGCCGAGGACCTCATCCGCGGCCAGCTGCAACGCGCCCGCCCAAGAGACGCCATCCTCGGCGAGGAGTACGGCATCGAGGGCACCGGCCCCCGCCGCTGGGTCATCGACCCCATCGACGGCACCAAGAACTACGTACGCGGCGTCCCGGTCTGGGCCACCCTCATCGCCCTCATGGAGGCAGGCGAGGGCGGCTACCAGCCGGTCGTCGGCCTGGTCTCCGCCCCCGCCCTCGGCCGCCGCTGGTGGGCAGCCAAGGGCCACGGCGCCTACACCGGCCGCAGCCTCTCCTCCGCGACCCGTCTGCACGTCTCCCAGGTCTCGAAGCTGACGGACGCCTCGTTCGCGTACTCCTCCCTCAGCGGCTGGGAGGAGAAGGGCAAGCTGGGCGGCTTCCTCGACCTCACCCGCGAGGTGTGGCGCACACGCGCGTACGGCGACTTCTGGCCGTACATGATGGTCGCCGAGGGGGCGGTGGACATCTGCGCCGAGCCCGAGCTGTCCCTGTGGGACATGGCCGCCACCGCGATCGTCGTGACGGAGGCGGGCGGCACCTTCACCGGCCTCGACGGCCGTCCCGGCCCGCACAGCGGAAACGCCGCCGCGTCGAACGGCCTGCTGCACGACGAGCTCCTCGGATACCTCAACGAGCGCTACTGAACGCCCTCTTGTTGACCCCCTCTTTACCTGGCACCCTGAAAGTCCCCCCACTTGTGAATTTGTGCACCGTTCAATAGGCGCCTCCGGCGCCGGGCGTGAACAAACGGTGCGGGGGCACTTCAGGAGGTGGCTCCATCCATGCTCGTACGTGACGCCATGAGCACCGTGGTCCTCACCATCGGCCCCACCCACACCCTTCGCCAGGCCGCCGCGCTGATGTCCGCCCGTCGGATCGGCGCCGCCGTGGTCCACGACCCCGACGCCGGCGGCATCGGCATCCTCACCGAACGCGACATCCTCAACTCCGTCGGCCTCGGCCAGAACCCCGACCACGAACGCGCCCACGACCACACCACCAACGACGTCGTGTTCGCCGCCCCGGCATGGACCCTGGAGGAGGCGGCCCGCGCCATGGCGCACGGCGGCTTCCGGCATCTGATCGTCCTGGACCACGGCGAGCCGGTCGGCATCGTCTCGGTCCGCGACATCATCCGCTGCTGGGCACCCGCACGACAGCACGTACCGGCCTGACCACGCACGACGGGCCGGGCCCCCGAAGGAACCCGGCCCGTCCGCCACGGCAGGCGGTCCAGTGCTGGAGTCAGCCGCGCATGCCCTCGGAGCAACTCCGGCCGCTCCCGCCCGGTCGCCAGGACGATCTCAGCGCTCATTTAGATACTGTCTAAGTCAAGCCGAGATCTAAAGTCACACCCATTCGGAACCTGGTCGTCCTCTGTTAAAGTGTTCCGTATGAGCGACCTTCTGGAACGGCTGCGCGGACGCGGATGGCGTATGACCGCGCAGCGGCGCGTCGTGGCCGAGGTCCTCGCCGGTGATCACGTCCATCTGACGGCCGACGAGGTGCACGCGCGAGCCGTGGCCAAGCTGCCCGAGATCTCCCGCGCGACCGTCTACAACACGCTGGGCGAGCTCGTCACCCTCGGCGAGGTGCTCGAGGTCTCCACCGACAAGCGCGCCAAGCGATACGACCCGAACGCCCACCGGCCCCACCACCACCTGGTGTGCGCCCAGTGCGGCGCGATCCGGGACGTGCACCCGACGGGCAACCCGATGGCCGACCTCCCCGACTCCGAGCGCTTCGGCTTCACGGTCTCCGACGTCGAGGTGACGTACCGCGGCACCTGCCCGAACTGCGCGAAGGCCTAGCACCACCCTCGTCGAGCCCCGGCACCGATGCGTGCCGGGGCTTCGTGCTGCCCGCGCGCGGGCGGGGTTCCCGAATCTGACGGTCCGTCATATGGTCTACGGCACCCACACGTCCGTTCCGCACTCCGCGAGGAGACCGAAGTGGGAGAGCCGTACCCCAAACTGAGAGCGACCCACCTGACACGCGCCTTCGGCCGAACCCCCCACACCGTCCACGCCCTCGGCCCCCTCGACCTGACCGTCGCGCCCGGCGAGTTCGTCTGTGTCGTCGGCCCCTCGGGCTGCGGCAAGTCCACGCTGCTGCGGATCGCCGCGGGACTGCTCCGCCCGAGCACCGGCACCCTGGAGATCCGTACGACCAGTGCGCGGCCGGCCGCCATGATCTTCCAGGACTACGGCATCTACGACTGGAAGACCGTCCGCGCCAACGTCCGCTTCGGCCTGGACATCCAGCGCGTCCCGCGCCGCGAGGCGAACGCCCGTGCCGACGACTGGCTGGCCCGCATGGGCCTGTCGGACTTCACGGACGCCTACCCGGCCGCCCTCTCCGGCGGTATGCGCCAGCGCGTGGCCATCGCCCGGGCGCTGGCCGTGGAGCCCGAACTGCTGCTGATGGACGAGCCGTTCGCGGCCCTCGACGCCCAGCTGCGCACGATCCTCCAGGACGAGCTCCTCGACCTCACCCAGTCGCTGAGGACGACCACGCTGTTCATCACGCACAGCCTGGAGGAGGCGATCGTCCTCGGCGACCGCGTGCTGGTCATGTCCGCCCGCCCGGGCCGGATCATCGCCGAGCACCGCCCGCCCTTCCCCCGCCCGCGCACCGGCGACATCCGCGCCACCCCCGAGTTCACGGCGCTGAAGAGCGAGCTGTGGGACCTGCTGCGGAAGGAGGCGGTACCGGCATGACGACACTCACGAAGCCGCCCTCCGGTTCCGTCCTGGTCCGGCGCCCCGGCCCGCGGGAACTCCACCCCGTCCGCACCCACCGCCGCAGGCGAGCCCTGGAGCTGTCCCTGGCGCTCGCCGTCCCCCTCCTCCTCGTCCTCCTGTGGCAACTGGCCGCCACCCGGGCCTGGATCGACGACCGCGTCTACCCGGCCCCGTCCACGATCCTCGCCGACGGCTGGGACCGTGCCGCGGCCGGCAACCTCTGGCCTGATGTGTGGGCGACGCTGAAGCGCGTCCTCGCCGGATACGCGGCCGGCACGGCGGCGGGCTATGCCCTGGGCCTGCTGATGGGCTCCCTGTCTCTGGTACGAGCCGCCTTGGAGCCCCTCCTGGACGCGCTCTACGTCGTACCGAAGCTGGCCCTGCTGCCGATCTTCCTGAACATGTTCGGCCTGGGCGAGGGCCCGCAGGTCGCCCTGGTGGCGGCGACGGTGTTCTTCTTCGTCTGGATCTCCACGATGTCCGCGGTGATGTCCATCCCGTCCGGCCACCGTGACGCCGGCCAGGTCTTCGGCGCCTCGCGGTGGCAGATGTTCCGCCACGTCCTGCTCCCGGCGTCGCTCCCCGCCGTCCTGGTGGGCGCTCGGATCGCGGCGGGCGTGGCGGTCCTGGTGATCGTCGCGTCGGAGCAGATCGCCGCGACCGACGGCCTCGGCCATCTGATCTTCGACTCGCGCGCGCTCTTCCAGAACGACGTGATGTTCGTCGGCATCGTCTGCGTCGCGGTCCTCGGAGTGCTCTTCTCCGAACTGATCCGCTTCGCCGGCCGCCTGCTCACCCCATGGGCACCGAGGGACCGGGGACGGGGCCAGTCATGAAGGGAAGGGGGCACGCCATGCACAAGAGAACCCACGCCTACGGCACCGTCCTCACCGCGGTCACAGCCGCAGCCGCACTGCTGGCGTCGGCGGCCTGTTCCTCACCGTCCAGGCCGGACCCCTCCTCGAAGGCGGCCGCCGGACAGCGCACGGTCCGCCCGGTGGACGGCTGCGGCGCGAAGTCCTGGACGGACCCGAAGGATCTCTCCCCGACCCGCGCCCCTGCCCGCTGCCTCCCCGGCTCCCCTCCCCCACAGCCACTGCCCGAGCCCCGCAAGCTGACGATCGCGACGGGAACGCTGAGCGCGGAGTACGTGGCTCCCCTGCGAGTCGCCCTCGACAAAGGTGAGTTCAAGAAGGAGGGCCTGGACGTCGAACTGAAGGTCCTCCCCACCCCGGACGCGCTGCCCCTGCTGGCCAAGGGGGACATCGACGCCCTGTGGGCGGCCCCGGAGGCGGCCGTCATGAACGGCATCAAGGGCGGCTTCGACATCAAGTGGGTCGCCGCGAACTTCTCCCCCGATCCCAGGTCGAAGAGCGGCCTGTGGGTCCGCCTGAAGCAGGGTGAGAGCGCCGGCCGCGTCACCATGGCGGACCGCAGGCTCGGCACGATGATCGGCAAGGGCTCGGTGATCGCGTACGCCATGGAGAAGGCCCTGGAACAGCACGGCGGCGGCCTGGCCGACATCCAGTACCAGCAACTCGGCTCGGCCGACGTCCTCACGGCCCTGCAGAACGGCGGCGTCGACTCCGCCTGGCTCCTGGACCCGGTCTGGCGCAAGGTGGACGGCCGACAGGGCTACGCCTTCCTCGGCGGCCAGCCCCAGGGCGAACCCCTGGGCGGCATGCTCTACGGCCCCACCCTGCTCCAGGACGACCTCGACGCCGGCGTCGCACTCCTCAGGGCCTACATCCGCACGGTGAATTCGTACTTCGCGTCCGACTACAAGCAGAATGCGACTTTCGTCACATACCTTTCCAAACTCCTGAAGTCAGACGCATCCATCCTCCAGTCCGCCCCACCCCTCCGCATGGACTGGGAAATCCGCTCCGGCACGACCACCCGACTCCAGTCGGCCTACAAGGCCCAAGGCGTGGCGGAGGGCACCCCGCTACCGGAGTCACGCACCGTGAACCGCGCCCTGTACGAGGAGGCAGTGGGCCACGCGCCCGAGCGCTGAAACACCCACTAAAACCATGAAAAAACCTGGGGCCGGAACCCTTTCGGATTCCGGCCCCAGGCCTTCAGTAGCGGGGACAGGATTTGAACCTGCGACCTCTGGGTTATGAGCCCAGCGAGCTACCGAGCTGCTCCACCCCGCGTCGGTGAATGCAACATTACGTCAACCGACCGGCCAGAGCAAATCGCTTATCTTCCAGCCCCCCGCGCACCCGCAGGGGCGACGCCACACCAGGCACCCCCCACCCGTCCGGCGCTTTGAGGACGAGGCCCGGAGGGCCGTTGGCGGGGTCTGGGGCGGCAGCCCCAGCGGGGTCGAAGGGGCGGAGCCCCTTCAAGGGATGGGACGGGCAGGGGCGGCGGGGGCGAAGACCCCGGCGCCAACCTCACGCCGACAGTTCCTCCCGCAGAGCGTCCCGCAACCGCGCCGCCCGCTCCGCAACCTCCCGCGGCCCCAACACCACCGCCCGATCAGCCCACCGCTGCCCCTCCGCCAACTCCCCACGACGCGCGTAGACCAGAGCGAGCCGCAACGCCGACCGCCCATGCCCCGCATCCGCCGCCCGCGTCCACCACACCGCCGCCTCCGGCTCACTCCCCTCCCGAGCCAACAGCAGCCCCAGATTGAACGCCCCGTTCCGCGACCCCGCCTCGGCAGCCTTCCGGTACCACCGAGCCGCCTCCACCACATCGCCCCGCGCCGCCGCGAGCATCCCCACCCGCACCTGCGCACGCCGATGCCCCTGCGAGGCCGCCCGCTCGTACCACTCCTCGCACTCGGTCTTCTCGTGCACCGTCTCCCCGAGCTCATGCGCGGGCTCCGGCGGACGGCGAGCGTCCAGCACGGTCGCCAGCCGGTACGCGGCCTCCCCGCTGCCGGCCCCGGCCGCGCGCCGCAGATGCCGCTCGGCCGCATGCTCGTCGCCGTCCCGAAGCCGCGCGATCCCGACCTGGAGCGCGGCCTCCGTGTGCCCGGCGGCCGCGGCACGCTCGTACCACCGCAGCGCGGCCCGCTCCTCGCCCCGCCCGGCATGCAGGATGCCCAGGTTGAACGCGGCGTCCACGCTCCCGGCCTCCGCGGCCTTGGAGAACCACGGCTCGGCCCCCGTCGCGTCCCCGCCCTGAAGCAGCAGGATCGCCAACGCGTTCGCCGCCTCGCGATGCCCGGCGTACGCCGCCCGCCGGTACCACTGCTCGGCCGGTGCGGTGCGCCCCTGCTCGGCGCAGAGCAGCCCGAGGTTGTACGCGCCGTTCACATCGCCGGCGTCCATCGCGGCGCGGTACCAGCGCTCGGCGGTCTGTGTCTCACCGCGCTCGGCGTGCAGCGCGCCCAGCGCGTTCGCGGCGTTGCCGTCGCCGTCCTGCGCGGCCCGCAGCCACCACACGGCCGCGCTCTCGGTGTCCCCGGCGTCGCGCAGCAGGAACCCGAGCGCGCAGGCGGCACGCGCCTCGCCGTCCTTGGCGGACGTCAGATACCAGCGCCCGGCCTCCTTGAGCTCCCCGCGCTTCTCGAGGATCGCCCCGAGGTGCAGCGCGGCCCTGCGGTGTCCGCGCGCGGCGGCCTGGCGGTACCACTGCGCGGCCTCGTCCAGCATCGACTCGCTCGGCGCGACACCGATGTCGGTTCCCTCCTCGCCCGTGCGCACCGCCTGGCGGTCCAGCGCGCGCGCCAGCCGGTACGCCGCCTCCCGGTGCCCCCGCTCGGCCGCGGCCCGCATCCACTGCTCGGCCCCGGCGTCGCTGCGGTGCTCCAGCAGATCGGCGAGCGCGTAGGCGCCCAGCGCATGTCCCTGCTCGGCGGACTGCCGCAGCCAGTACTCGGCGGCGGGCTCGTCGCCGCGCTCACGGTGGTGGCGTCCCAGCGCGTGCGCGGCGGCGGCCGACCCCGCGACGGCGGCGATCCGCCACCATCCGGCGGCGTCGTCGGCGTATCCGCGCTGGTGGAGAAGGACTCCCAGGTTGTTGGCCGCGGCCCGGTCGCCCGCGGCGGTGGCGGCGCGCAGATGGGGCTCGGCTCCGTCGAGGTCACCGCGGCGCAGCAGCATGGCCCCGAGGACGCTCATCGCCTCCACGTCACCGGCCTCGGCGGCGAGCAGTTGCCGCGCCTCCTCGGCGGCCGCCCCGGTCTCGTCCGGGTCCGTCGGCCGGTCGAGGGCGAGTTCGCCCTCCTGCTGCGGGAAGTCGTCCACCGGCTGCGAGGCACCGTCCGTCGGCCGCGGCAAATCGCCCGTCGGCTGCACAAAGTCGGCAGGCTGCACAAACCGCCCTGTCTCCAACAGAGTTGCCTTGTCCCCCATAACGTCCATCGTCGCACCACCTGCAACCTGGGTACACCTGGTATACCGCAGCCAGTGAGGTCACTTCAGCGTTTTGTCGACATGCCCACAGAGAGACAAGTCAAACACAGTTCTCCCAACTCCCCACGGCGGCGCGACCGTCCCCCTGCCCGGCACATGCGTTCGCACACCACGAAGGCCCGGATCCTCTGGAGGATCCGGGCCTTCGCTGTCGTACGAGATACTCGTCGACTTCAGTAGCGGGGACAGGATTTGAACCTGCGACCTCTGGGTTATGAGCCCAGCGAGCTACCGAGCTGCTCCACCCCGCGCCGTTGTTCGGCAACCGTATCACGGCGCGGGGTGGGCTATTCGATCAATCGCCGTCCTTATCCGCTGGTGGGGCTGCCGGACGGGCTCGGACTCGAGCTCGGGCTCGCGCCGCCGCCGCTTTCGCCGCCGCCGCTGCCGCCCGTCTTGTCCGCCTTGGCCTGGGCGTCCTCGGCCCGCTTCAGCGCGTCCCCGAGGTCCTCCTGCGCCCGGCCGTACGCCTCCCAGTCACCCTTCTTCAGGGCTTCCTGGCCGGCCTCGAAGGCCTTCTGGGCGTCGTTGAGCGCGTCCTGGACGTTCGGGTTGCTGGACGTCGGCGGAGGTGTCGTACCGCCGCCGTCCTGGTCGCCCTCGTCCGGTGGCTCGGTGGTCGGGCCCTCGGCGCCGAAGACCTTGTTGAGCGCCTCGCCGAGGGTGTCCTCGAAGGCGGTGGTGCCGCCGTAGGAGACCAACACCTTTCGCAGCAGTGGGTACTTCAGTCCGCCACCGCGTACGTAGACAGGCTCCACATAGAGCAGTCCGCCGTCCAGCGGGACCGCCAGCAGATTGCCGTACTCGACCTCCGAGTCGCCGCCTCTCAGCAGCCTGATGGTCTCGGCGATGTTCTGTTCGGAGTTGAACTGGCTCTGGACCTGGCTGGGTCCGTTGACCGTGGTGTTGGTCGGCAGTTTCAGAACTCTGATCTTGCCGTAGTCACTGGTGCCCGCCTCCGCGTCGACGGCCATGAAGGCGCTGAGGTTGTCCCGGCCGTTCGGTGTGAACGTCGTCGTCAGCGAGAACGCCTGCGCCGCTTGGTCGGGCATCTTCATGCTCAGGTAGTACGGCGGCACCGCGCTGCCCGACTTGTTGGTCGGGTCGTCCGGCACCTGCCAGACCTCGCTGCCGCTGAGGAACGTCGTCGCGTCCTTCACGTGGTAGCGGGTGAGCAGCTCACGCTGGACCTTGAACAGGTCCTGCGGGTAGCGCAGATGGTCCATCAGGTCCTTGGAGATCTCGCTCTTGGATTCCACCGTGCCCGGGAAGGCCTTCATCCAGGTCTTCAGGACGGGGTCCTTGGTGTCCCACTGGTAGAGCTTGACCTCGCCGGTGTAGGCGTCGACCGTCGCCTTCACCGAGTTGCGGATGTAGTTGACCTGGTTCTGCTGGGCCACCACCGCGCGGTTGTCGTTGGTGGCGGTCAGCGAGTCGGCCGTGGTGTCACCGAGGGTCGTACGGGACGAGTACGGGTAGCCGTTCGTCGTCGTGTACGCGTCGACGATCCACTGGATGCGGTGGTTCACCACCGCCGGGTAGGCGTCGCCGTCGATGGTCAGCCACGGGGCGACCGCCTCGACGCGCTCCTTGGGCGTGCGGTTGTACAGGATCCGCGAACCGTCGCCGATCGCGCCGGAGTACAGGATCTGCGGCTCGCCGAACGCCACCGCGTACGCGGCCCGGTTGACCGGGTTGGAGAGGCTGACGCCGCTGTCGGCCTTGTAGCTGTAGGTCTTCTCACCGCTGTCGTCGGAGTAGTCGATCTCCTTCTGGGGACCGCCGACGATCGAGTACATGGTGGTCTTCTCGCCGTAGTAGACCCGCTGCTCGTATGTCCCGAGGTCGCCCTTGGACGGCAGGTCGGACTCGGTGAAGTCCGGTCGGCCCTGGGAGTCGGCGCTGGTGCCCTCGGCGGCGACCACGCCGTAGCCGTGGGTGTAGCGGAAGTGGTCGTTGATCCAGTTGCGCTTCGGAATGCCGTTGAGATTGATCTCACGCAGACCGATGACCGTGTCCTGGTCCTTGCCGTCCTTGCTGTACCGGTCGACGTCCAGGTTGGTCGGGAACGCGTAGTAGTTCCTGATCTGCTGGAGCTGCTGGAACGTCGGCGACACGATGTTCGGGTCCATGATCCGGATGCTCGCCGTGGCGTCCACGTCGTCGCGCAGCTGGGTCTTGTCCTCGGTCTTGCTCGTGCCCGGGTACTCGGTGACCTGCGCGCCGTCGATGCCGTAGGCCTCGCGCGTCGCCTTCAGGTTCTTCTCGACGTACGGCGCTTCCTTGGCCTGCTCGTTGGGCTGGACCTGGAACTTCTGGACGATCGCCGGGTACAGGCCGCCGATGAGGATCGCCGAGAGCACCATCAGGCCGAAGCCGATGACGGGCAACTGCCAGGTGCGCCGCCACAGCGTGGCGAAGAACAGCAGCGCGCAGATCACGGCGATGCAGAACAGGATCGTCTTGGCCGGCAGATAGGCGTTGGCGTCGACGTACCTGAGGCCCGTCCAGTTGTCGGTGGCCTTGAAGTCACTGGACTTCACCGCGAGCCCGTACCGGTCGAGCCAGTACGCGACCGCCTTCAGGGCGACGAAGATGCCGATCAGCACCGACAGGTGTCCGGTGGCCGCGGCCGTGGCGCGGGCGCCCGGGCTGGTGATGCGCAGCCCGCCGTACAGGTAGTGGGTCAGCGCGGCGGCGATCACGGAGAGGATCGCGGCGGCGAAGCCGAAGCCGAGCAGGAACCGGTACCAGGGCAGGTCGAAGGCGTAGAAGCCGACGTCCAGGTGGAACTGGGGGTCCTTCTCGCCGAACGGCACGCCGTTGACCCACATCAGCCAGGTACGCCACTGGCTGGAGGCGGAGGCGCCGGCGATCAGGCCGACCAGGGCGGTGATCGCGAGCAGCAGCCACTTCTTGTACGGCGCGATGCCCATGCGGTAGCGGTCGAGGCTCTGCTGCTCCATCGACATGGCGCTCAGCGGCGGGCGCAGCCGGTGCGCCAGCCAGATGTTGAAGCCGACCGCGAGGGCCATCAACAGACCGAATACGAAGAAGAGTCCGATCTTCGTCCACAGCGTGGTCGTGAACACCGACGAGTAGTTCACCGACCGGTACCAGAGCCAGTCCGTCCAGAAGCCCGCGAACATGGTGAAGGCCATGCCGAGGACGGCGAGGACGCCCAGTGTCATGAGCAGCGTCCGGACACGCCGGGACGGTCGGCCCACTCTGATCCGTGGCCCGGTCGGGCCTCCGCCGCGGTCCGGCATCTGGAAAGCCAAGGTTCGCACCCCGAGGTTCGCTGTTGATCCGTCAGGCCCGCGTCTTCGTGGACCCTCCGTGGCCCCCCGTGATCGCGGGCCCACACCTATGCAACTTACTCACCGTTTACTCAGTTCCCGATTCCGCCCAGGAACGAGAGAGGATTGTGACCATGTCCAACACTCCCATGGCGGCGAGCCCGCTCACCCGGGCCGTTCTCGAGATCGACGAGTACGCCTCCGGCCTCGGCTGGGACCAGCCCGCCCGCCTCTTCGCCCTCGTAGACACCGCACGGCTGCAGGCCCAGGAACCCGGCCTCGCCGCCCAGCTCGGCCTGGGGGACGAGCAGGAGTCCTCCGGCCTGACCCCGATCGAGCAGGACGAGATTGAAACGGGCAAGGCGCTCGATGAGTTCCTCGGCACCATCGCCTGGCCCGACGCGGTGGTCGGCTGCGCGCTCACCGTCGAGCGCCTCATGCTGCCGCCGTCCGCCGAGGCGCAGGTCCCGCAGGGTTTGAGCGACGCCAAGCTCGCGAAGTGGGTGGCGGACCACCCCGACCGCCAGGAGGTCCGCATGACGGTCGCGGTGCTGCGCGACGGCGCCCGCGAGTCGGCCCTGCGCCTGCGCGAGAAGGACACCCCGACGGAGGTCCTCACCGGCCCGGACCTGATCCCGGGTCTGGCGGAGGCGCTGGCGGCGACGTTCGAGGACTGAGGTCTTCCCGTACGGCATCGCAGCTCGTGAGTTCGACCTGTACGGCGGTGGGGCGCCCGCGATGCGAAGGGCGCCCCACTGCCGTGTGCGTGCTCGATACCTGCTCGCTCAGCTCTTGGTCGTGCACTTCGGCAGGCCGGCGGTGTCGCCGGAGCGGATGTCCTCAAGGGCGCCGAGGGCGTCGTCGATGGTGCCCACCTTGACCAGGGTGAGCCCGTCGGGGACGTCCCTGGCGGCGGTCGCGCAGTTGTCGGCCGGCGTGAGGAAGTACTGGGCGCCCTTGTCGCGGGCGGCGATGGTCTTCATCTCGATGCCACCGATTGGTCCGACCTTGCCCTCGTCGTCGATGGTGCCGGTGCCGGCGACGAACTTGCCACCGGTGAGGTTGCCCGGGGTGAGCTTGTCGTAGAGGCCGAGCGAGAACATGAGGCCGGCGCTGGGGCCGCCGACGTCGGCGAGCTTGATGTCGATGGTGAACGGGAAGGTGTGGTCGGTCCCGGCGGAGATCCCGACGATGGCGCGCTTCTCGCCGCTGTCGTCGGACTGGGCGGTCCTGATGGTGACCTTCTCGGTCTTCGTCGGCGTCCGGCGCTCCTTCTCGGCGGCCGCCTGCTCCTTGGCCGGCACGATCGTGAAGACGACGTCCTGCCCGGGCTTGTGCTTGGTCACCAGCTTGGCGACGTCGGAGGGTTCCTTCACCGTCGTACCGTCGACGGACTTGATGACGTCACCGGCGTGCAGTTCGCCCTCGGCCGGAGTTCCCTTGACGACCGTCGAGACGATCACCCAGCTCTGCACCGGAATGTCCAGCGCCTTCAGCGCGGCGACCTTGGCGCTCTCCTGGGACTGGCTGAACTCCTCGGCGTTCTCCTGGGTGGACTGCTCCTCGGTCTTGCCGTCCGGGTAGAGGGTGTCGTGCGGCACGACCTTGTTGTCGTGCGCGAGCCATCCGTAGACGGCCTCCACCAGGTTCATCTTGTAGTCGGCGCCGGTGACCCGGACGGTGGTCATGTTGAGGTGCCCGGAGGCCGGGTAGGTCTTGTGACCGGAGATCTGCAGCACCGGCTCGCCGTCGTGATCGCCGAGCGTGTTCACCGTCGGCCCCGGGGACATCTCCGAGTACGGCACGGGGATGAAGACTCCCGCGCACAGGAGCGCGATCAGCATCAGGGTGGAGGCGAGCATCGTCGCGGTGCGGCGTGGCATGCCACGACAGTACGTGACGGTCCTGTCAGTGCCCCGTCAGGGCCGTCTGACCGTGCTCCGTCAGGGCCGCCTCGCCCGCCCCCGTGATCACATGCGGGAGGGGGGCTTCTCCATGGCCGCCCGGAAACGGGCATAGCCGTCGAGCTCCGGCCCGTCACCCCGCGCCTTGCGGTTGCGGTTGGCCCAGCTGCCCCAAAGACCGGCACAGACCGCAGCCACAAGCGGAATCAGCAACCAGGCGAGCGCCGCCATGCCGTCCTCCCGTCCCCATTGCGCGACCGCAAACTGACTGATCAGCAGATTAACCGCTGGCACTGACAACGCTCGTGCCAGGGGTCCGGTTACGCAAGCGGAGTGGGGTGGACGGGTGCTGGAGGCCCGTCCCCGCCGGGGTTGTTGGGCGGCTTGTCGGGCGGGTCTGTGGGATGGGCGTGTTGGGCGGACGGACGGGGGGGGGCGTGTGGGGCGGACGGGCGGGCGTGTGGGGCGAGCCGCTCAGCAGGCGCCGACCCACTCCTCCGTCCCGTCGGAGAACTTCTGGTGCTTCCAGATGGGCACCTCGTGCTTGAGGTCGTCGATCAGCTTGCGGCAGGCCTCGAAGGCCTCGCCGCGATGGGGGCAGGAGACGGCCACGACGACGGCGAGGTCCCCGACCTGGAGGTCTCCGACGCGGTGCACGGCCGCGAGCGCCCGCACCGGGTACTCGGCGACGACCTTCTCGGCGACCCGCCGCATCTCGGCCTCGGCCGTGGGGTGGCAGGAGTACCCGAGCTCGTCGACGTCGACACCCCCGTCGTGGTTCCGCACGGTTCCCACGAACAAGGCGGTCCCTCCGGAGGCGTCGTCCCCGACGGCCCGGAAGACCTCGTCCACGGAGAGGGCCGTCTCGCGGATGCCGATGAGCTTGATCGGGTCCTGAGCGCCCTGCTCACCGGGGTGGTCGTTGGTAGGTGCCATGGCCCCATCGTGCCCCACGCGCGCGAGGACGGGGAATAGCGTTATCGCCCGGCACACGCGCGTACGTGTTTGGAGCCTCCTACATGCGCGAGGGCTTCCGTGGGCCGTCGCGTGAGGCCCCACCCGCTCAGATCCGCCGTCGCGCCTTCCGCGCCCGCCGCACCACGGCCGCAGCGCCCAGCAGGGCCACCGTCGCTCCCGCGGCACCGGCCGCCGTCGCGTCCTTGCGCCCGAGCCGACGCCCGGCGACGGTGTGCCGACCGGAGACCTCTTCCAGCAGCTCCGCCAGCACTTCCTCGTTGGTCCACTGCGGCCGCCAGCCCGCGTCATGGAGCCGGCTCCCGCTCACCACCCAGGGATACATCGTGTAGGCCAGGTCCCCGGCCGGAGAGGGCGTCAGTCCGATCCGGTGCAGCCGGGCCGCCGCGCCCAGCGCGACCGCCGACGGCAGTTCCATGCGCCGGATGCCGCTGAGCTCCTCGACCTCCTCCTGCTCCAGCCACCCGTCGCAGCCCACCGTGAGTTCCCCGTCGACCTTCTCCAGGACGGCGTACTCCAGGGCACTGCACAGATCCTCGACATGGCAGAACTGCCAGGCGGGCCGCGAGCCCGCGACGACAAGCAGCCGAGGTGACTCGAAGTACCTGGTCAGCGCGGTGTCGGTGCCGCCGACCAGTACCGCGGGCCGGACGACGGTGACATTAAGTCCCGGATGGGCCCGGGGCGCCCTGCGCGCGAGGCGCTCGATCTCCAGCAGGTCACCGACCCCGGTGGCCTCCGCCGTGGCCCGCAGCTCGGCGTCCTCGGACAGCGGCAGCTCGTTGTCCGGCAGCGCCCCGTAGACCATCGCCGAGGTGCACAGCACGACCCGGTGGATCCCGGCCGCCGCCGCGGCCGTCAGCACGGTCTGCGTCCCCCGAACGTTGTATGCCGTCCTGGCGGCGGGATCGGTCTCCAGATCGAGGTCGAGCGCCAGGTGCACGACCACGTCGGCGCCCCGCAGCTTCTCCGCGATGGCCGGATCCCGCACGTCCAGGATGTGCCACTGCGCCGCAGCGCACTCACCGCGCCGCTCGTCGATGGCGATGACCTGCTTGACCTCGTCGGACTCGACGAGCCGCTCCGTGAGCAGCGCGCCGATGCCGGACGCGGCACCGGTCACCGCGACGACGGGACCGCGCACGCCGCGCGCGGATGGGGTTGACTGGTTTCGCGCTGCGCGAACCTGCGGATCAGGGGAACTCACCGGGCGTCTCCAGCGGTTGTCTTCAGTACGAACGTGAGTGACGCGTACGTACCAGGTGGCATCCATCCTGCCGCAGGCCAAGAGTCGGCGAAGCACCGAGGCCCGATCGGCTCGCGGTGTCTACGCTGGGTGGTGTTATCGGGCAGCCGCGCCGCCGGTGCCAGCCGGTGGCCTTAACCAGCCGAGGAATCCCGTGAGTGACACCCCATTCGGATTCGGCCTTCCGCCGGAGGAGCCGGACGACGGCGACGAGGGCAAGAAGAAGGACCAGCAGAGCGGTGGTGGTCAGGGTCCGGCCAACCCGTTCGGTTTCGGCGGGCTGCCCGGTGCCGGGGGCATTGGCGGCCCCGGCGCGGACAATCCGTTCGCTGCCATGTTCGGTTCGCTGAACCCCACCGACCTGGGTGCCGCGTTCCAGCAGCTGGGGCAGATGCTCTCGTACGAGGGCGGCCCGGTGAACTGGGACATGGCCAAGCAGATCGCCCGCCAGACGGTCTCCCAGGGCACCGCGGACGGCACGAAGGACGCTAGCGTCGGCCCCGCCGAGCGCACGGCCGTCCAGGAGGCCGTACGCCTGGCCGACCTGTGGCTCGACGACGCCACGTCCCTGCCGTCCGGCGCGGGCTCCGCCGTGGCGTGGTCCCGCGCGGAGTGGGTCGAGGCGACCCTGCCCGCGTGGCAGGAGCTCGTCGACCCGGTCGCCGAGCGCGTCGGCACCGCGATGGGCGACGTCCTGCCGGAGGAGATGCAGGCCATGGCCGGCCCGCTGATCGGCATGATGCGCTCGATGGGCGGCGCCATGTTCGGCACGCAGATCGGGCAGGCCGTCGGCGTGCTCGCGGGCGAGGTCATCGGCTCCACCGACATCGGCCTGCCGCTCGGCCCGGTCGGCAAGGCCGCGCTGCTGCCGATCAACATCGAGACGTTCGGCAAGGACCTGGGCGTGCCGAAGGAGGAGGTGCGGCTGTATCTCGCCTTGCGCGAGGCCGCCCACCAGCGCCTGTTCGCACATGTGCCGTGGCTGCGCTCGCACCTGTTCGGCGCGGTCGACGGCTACGCGCGCGGGATCAAGGTCGACACCGCCAAGCTGGAGGACGTGGTCGGCCAGTTCGACCCGCAGAATCCCGAGCAGCTCCAGGACGCCCTCCAGCAGGGCATGTTCCAGCCGGAGGACACCCCGGAGCAGAAGGCGGCCCTGGCCCGTCTGGAGACGGCTCTGGCGCTCGTCGAGGGCTGGGTGGACGCGGTGGTGCACGCCGCCGCGAAGCCGCGCCTGTCGTCCGCCGACGCCCTGCGTGAGACGCTGCGCCGGCGCCGCGCCTCGGGTGGCCCCGCGGAGCAGACGTTCGCCACGCTGATCGGCCTGGAGCTGCGCCCGCGCCGCCTGCGTGACGCCTCCCGGCTGTGGGCCTCGCTCACGGACGCGCGCGGTGTCGACGGCCGTGACGCCCTGTGGCACCACCCGGACATGCTGCCGACGGCCACCGACCTGGACGACCCGGACGGTTTCGTGCACCGCGAGCAGATCGATTTCTCCGAGCTGGACAAGATGCTCGGCGAGGCGGCGGGCGGCTCGGCTGGCAAGCCGGACCTGACCAAGGACGACGAGTCCAAGGACGACGGCAAGGGCGACGGCGCGGAGTGAGCCTGTACGACGACGCGGTCCTCGTGCTGAAGGGGTACGAGGACCAGGAGGATCTGCGCCAGGCCTATCTGGACCATCTCGCCACGCATCCGGACGGCATGTGGAAGGCCTGCGAGGCCGGGCACATCACGGCGAGCGCCCTGGTCATCGACCCCTCGCGCGGGCGCGTGCTGCTGACCCTCCACCGGAAGCTGCGCATGTGGCTCCAGATGGGCGGCCACTGCGAGGCGCAGGACTCCTCCCTGACGGCCGCCGCCCTGCGCGAGGCCACGGAGGAGTCCGGCATCACCGGCCTGTCGCTGCTGCCCGGCGGCCCGGTGCGGCTCGACCGGCATCCGATCCCGGCACCCTGCAACTGGCACTTCGACGTGCAGTACGCGGTCCTGGCGCCTCAGGACGCCGAGCACGCGATCAGCGAGGAGTCGCTGGACGTGCGCTGGTTCGCCTACGGCGAGGTCGCGGACGTGGCCGACGAGTCGGTCGTACGGCTGCTGGAGGCGACGCGCGCGAGGCTGTGACCTTCGGGCACATGTAAGGGGCGACTGCCAATGGCGGTCGCCCCTTACGTCTGTTTTCCGGACGGTCAGCTCCAGACGTTGCCCTGGTTCTGCCCGCGGGCCCCCTGCTGCCCCATGCCGTACTGCGCGGCGAGGCCGGAGCCGATCTGGGCGTTCTGCGGCGGCAGCAGCTCGCTGGGCTGCACGATCGCGTAACCGCTGCCCATGAAGCTGAGCTCCCAGCCCTCACCGGTGTTGCCCCGGCGCCGCCACACCCCGGAGGAGTGCGTCTGGGCCTGCATCTGCACCCGCAGGCTCGTCGACCAGGCGACGATGGCGTCGGCGTCGCAGTTGACGTACTTGTCGGGCGTCACCTGCATCATCAGCGGCATGCCGGAGGTCATGAGGGCGACCTTGCCGCGGCCGGTGATGTTGAGCTGGTACTTCCCGGAGCCGGAGATGCCGTAGAGGCTGTCCACGGCGATGACCTCGTGGTGCAGCGAGGAGTCCATCGCCAGCACATAGCTGCTGTCGACGGTCAGCCCGTCCTGCTCCACGTCCACCAGGTGCACGTGCTGCTTGAGGTTGGCGAGGTAGACCGTGCCCTGCCCGTGGCAGCGCATGAGGTCGAGGCCCTCACCGGTGTGCGCACGCGCGCGTCCCTGCTGGTTGCTCTGGAATTCGGCGTCGAACTCGACCAGGCCCTGGTAGGCGACCATCGTGCCCTTGCGGGCGAGGATGTCGTCGTGGCCCTCCAGGGCGACGCGGAGCATCTGCTTGTTCTGCAGGCTCCAGCGGTCCTGGGTCTGCTGGTCGTTGTAGGCGAAAAGCGGACTCTGCATGGCGTTCTGGCTCCCCCTCAGCCCCGGACCCGGAGGCGGTCGGTGCTGTCCTCGCTGGGCTGGACGACGACGATGCCCTGGCCGGAGAAGGCCATCTGGTAGGCCTCGCCGCTGCCCCGGCCGATGAGCGACTGCGCCTTGAAGCTGCGCTTGCCCTTGACCTTGAGGTTGGGCGACCAGGCGACGAGCGCGTCGGGGTCGACGTACGTCTCGTCCTCGCCACCGCCGCAGTCCACGACGATCGGCTTGCCCCGGGAGGTCAGCGCGACCCAGCCCTGCCCGGAGATCTTGGTGTTCCACAGGCCCTGTCCGGCGAACTTCGCCAGGCCCTTCACCCGCTCCACGCCCCACGTCAGATGCGCGTCGAAGGCGAGCAGGTTGGTGGCGTTGACGGAGATGCCGTCGCCGTTGAGGTTGATGACGACGACATTGGCGCCGTAGTCGGCGAGGTAGAGCAGCCCGTCGCCGGTGCACTTCATCAGGGGCGCGCCCTCGCCGGTCATCCAGTCCTTGGCGATCTGGCGGACGGCCGGCGGGTTGGGCTCGTACTGGACGAAGCCCTCGTAGGCGACCATCGAGCCCACGCGCGCGAAGAGGTCGTTCCCGGTCTGCATGGCGATCTTCGCCATGTGGTTGCCGTGGTTCTCCATGCGGGCGGTGACGGGTGCGGGGGCGAAGCCCGCGAGTGGCTGGTTCATGACGGGCTCCCTCAGATCTCGTACGGCTGGACGACGATGAAGTTGCCGGGAGCGGCCCGGAACTGGAGGTTGACGCTCTCTCCGGTGTCGCCGGGGTAGGCGTTGCGACGCATCCGCACCTGGCTGGAGACGATCACCTGGGCGGCGGACGACCAGGCGACCACGGCGTTGGCGTCGGCGAACGTCGTGGGCGTGACCGGGAGGACCACGGGCGTGCCGTGTGTCTTCACGACGATCGTGCCGGTGCCGGTGAACTGCATCGTGAACAGCGCGCCGCCGGGGATCCCGTGGCCCTCGATGCGGCGGACCTCGTACTGGAGGCTTTCGTCGAAGGCGAGGACGTTCTCCGCGGAGACGCAGATGCCGTCGCCCTGGAGCTCGATGGGGTGCAGCATCGTGGAGTTCTCGGCGAGGAAGACCTGGCCCTGGCCGGTGCAGCGCATCAGCTGCATCTCCTGACCGGTCGCGTTGCCCACGATCCGGCCTGCGAAGCCGGCGCCCTTGTAGCTGAAGTCGACCTTGCCCTGGTAGAGCACCATGCTGCCCTGGCGGGCGAGCACTGGGTGACCGCCGACGCCGAGGTCGACGCGGACCAGCTTCTTGTTCTGCTGCGTCCAGCGCTGGCCGGTGGGCGTCTCCTTGAACTGCTGGAGAGCCGCGGCCACACCGGGGCCCTGCGGGGCACCTTGGGGAACGCCCTGAGGCGCACCCTGCGGGGCTCCGTACGGCGCCTGCTGGCCCGGGACCTGCCCGTAGGGGGGCTGCTGGCCGTAGCCCGGAGGCGGAGTCGGCTGGCCGTAACCGGGCGGCGGGGCGGGGGCCTGGGGCGCCTGCGGTGCCGGGGGTGCCTGGGGGTAGCCGTAGCCGGGCGGCGGCGGTGCGCTGGGCTGGCCGTACGGCTGCTGGTTCGGCTGGCCGTAGGGCGCGGGTGCCGGGGCGGGCGGCGCCGGGGCGCCGCCGGGCGGTGTCATGGGGGCGACGATGGTCGGCTGCGCGTGCACGGAGGGTGCCGGGCTCGGAGGCGGTGGCGTGGCTCCCGGCGGGGGCGCGAAGCCCTGGGCGGCCGGGGCGGGAGCGGGTGCCGGGGCGGGGGGCTGTGGGGCGGGAGCGGGGGCAGGGGTGCCGGCCGGGGCGCCGAACGCGGGCGGTGCGGTGGCCTGGGCGGGCGGTGCGAAGCCAGGGGCCGCGCCTGCCTGGGGCTGCTGAGGTGCGGCGGCGGGCGTCTCCTCCTCGGCGACCTCGCCGCCGAAGTTCCTCAGCAGCGCCTCGAGGCCGCCGTCGAAGCCCTGGCCGACCGCGGCGAACCGCCAGACGTCCTTGAGGTAGAAGTCGCCCAGCATGACGGCGCGCTCGGTGGAGAACTCCGAGCCGCTGAAGGCGTACCGGGCCACCTCCTCGCCGCCCGCGACGATGCGGATGTATCCGGGGCTGACCTGCGACATCTGTCCGGCGCCGTCGATCGTCGCCGTGAAGGACAGCTTCTGGATCTGCGGAGGGATCTTGTCGAGCGTGATCCGGAAGGACTCGGTGTCCCCGGCCTGGGCGCCGAGGAGCTGGATGGACTCCTCGGGGGACTTCGGCTGGTTGAAGAAGACGAAGTAGCGGTCGTCCGAGAGCCGTTCGTCGGCGTCGAGACCGAAGCAGCTGATGTCGAAGGTCAGCCCTGGAGCGGTGATCTGTACCCCTACGTACAGATCGGTGCCCGTGGTGAGGTCACTGATCCTGGCCTTGTGGCCGCGTTGGAATTCCCTGGCCATGCGTAACGACCGTCCCCCATCCCGAATGTGAGTGCGTCGCGCCAGGCTAACGGCAAACTCGGACATCGAGCGAAGCCGGTACAGACCCGGTACACAACCCTCGCCGGGCCGGACAGGGAGGTCGGGTCATTCGCCGCGCGCGCCGGGCAAATGGGGCAGCCGCTCGGCGGCGACCACACCTTCGAGATATCCCTTCGCCCGCTCGGTGCGCGGATACGCCTCCAGCAGCCGCCAGAAGCGCGGCCCGTGACCGGGCACCAGGAGATGCGCGAGTTCGTGCAGGAGGACGTAGTCGACGACGTACTCGGGCATGCCCTGCAGCCGGTGCGAGAGACGGATGCTGCCCTCGGCCGGGGTGCACGAGCCCCAGCGCGTGTTCTGGTTGGTGACCCAGCGGACCGAGCTGGGTCGGGCGCGGCCGTCGAAGTACTGTTCCGACAGCCGCTCGGCGCGCTCGGCCAGTTCGGTGTCACCGAGGACCCGCTTGCTCTCCTGGGCGGCCAGCTTGTCGAGCATGACGTTCACCCAGCGCTGCTCCTCCGCCTCGGACATCCGGGCGGGGATGAGCACGACGGTGCGGTCGCCCTCGCGGTACGCCGAGACGGTCCGGCGGCGCCGGGCGCTCCTGCGGACCTCGATCGCGCTCGCCCCCGAGCCGTTCGACGGCGGGCTCGTCGTACGGCGCTGCGGCGTTCCGGCGCGGTGCAGTGGGTCGGCGGACACGCCCCGACGTTACCCGCTGCACATGGGGGAAGTCCCGACTCCGGGACGGTTCGATGCCGATCCCCCACCATGCGTTTGATTTGTACGACGAATATCCACCGCCTGTGGACAACTTTCGGCGCCGAACGCCGCGGCGGGGCATGCTGGCAGTCACCGGCGGAGCTGCGACCGAGCTCCACCGGCACACGGGGACGCACCACGAGGGCTACGGGGGCCTGTTCATGCAAGCGACGGTTTCTACGGTTTCAGAGACTTCGGACGACTCGGCGGTACCGGTGGCTCCGCTGCTGAAGCCCGCGCTGCGGCGGGGCTGGCGGGATCTCAACACCGTGCAGTTCGGGATGACTCCGGCACACGCGCTGACGCTGGGTCCGATGGACACGGCGACGGGCAGCTTCCTCGATCTGCTCAACGGCACCCGCGGCCTGGAGCTGTTGCGGGAAGAGGGGCGCCGCATGGACCTGCCGGACGGTCATGTCGAGGGGCTGGTGCGGCGACTGGCAGGGGCTGGGCTTCTCGACGACGCGAAGGGCGGCGGTCCGGCCGCCGACACACTGCGCCGCAAGAAGGAGGTCCTGGACCGGCTGCGCCCCGATCTGGCCTCGCTGTCCCTGACCACGTCCGAGCCGGGCGAGGCGATCGGCCGGCTCGCCGCCCGCCGCTCACTGCGCGTGCAGGTCAGGGGGGCCGGCCGGGTAGGTTCGATGATCGCCTCATTGCTGTCGGGCGCCGGGGTCGGCGAGGTAGACGTGCGAGATGTCGGCCGTGTCGAGCCGGGGGACGTCGCGCCGGGCGGGCTGCCCGCGGAGGCGGTCGGCGAGCGCAGGGACGAGGCGGCGCGGCGAGCCGCCCGTCGCTGCGCACCGGACCGCCCACCGCGCCGCGGCTCACGGTCGGCTCGCGATCCGGACGGCACCGGCCACTCGCTGGTGATCATCGCGCCGAGAGACGACGTCGCGGTGCACGCACCCTCCCCGCCCGCCGCCGAACCCCTCATCTCCTCCGGTACGCCCCATCTGTACGCAGGCGTCGTCGAGGGCACCGGCGTGGTCGGCCCGTTCGTCCTGCCCGGCGAGACCGCCTGCGCCGGGTGTCTCCACGAGGGGCGAACCGACCGGGACCCGGTCTGGCCCCGCCTGGTCGCGCAATGGCGCTCGGGCCTGGGCCGGGCACACCAGGTGCCGCCCTGCGACCTCACACTGGCCACCACGGTCGCCGGACTGGCCGCGGCGCACGCCCTCGCGTTCCTGGACGGCCGGGTTCCGTCGAGCGCGGGTGCACGCTGGGAGGTGTCCCTGCCCGGTCTCAGCTGGCACGCGCGACCGGTGTGGGCACACCCCGCATGCCCGTGCGGCGTCACGGACAAAGGTGAGGGAGAACACCCCTCCGAGGACGAGGGGTCGCACGAGACAATGGCGGAGCAAGGGCCGTCGAAGGAGTTGCGCCGTAGGGCAGACGCGAAGCGGCCGGCTGGGACCAGGAGGGCGCATGTCTGATCTTCCCCGCAAGGCGGTCACCCGTACCGCCAAGCTCGCCGCGCTTCCGCTCGGCTTCGCCGGGCGGGCGACCTGGGGACTCGGCAAGCGGATCGTCGGCGAGTCCGCGGAGATCGTCGGCCGCGAGCTGCAGCAGCGCACCGCGGAGCAGCTGTTCAAGGTGCTCGGGGAGCTCAAGGGCGGCGCGATGAAGTTCGGGCAGGCCATGTCCGTCTTCGAGTCGGCCCTGCCCGAGGAGATCGCCGGCCCGTACCGCGCGGCGCTCACCAAGTTGCAGGAGGCGGCGCCCCCGATGCCGACGCGGACCGTGCACGCCGTGCTGGCGGAGCGGCTCGGCGAGGACTGGCACGAGTTGTTCCTGGAGTTCGAGGACAAGCCGGCCGCGGCGGCCTCGATCGGGCAGGTGCACCGGGGGGTGTGGCACGACGGCCGCGAGGTGGCGGTCAAGGTGCAGTACCCGGGGGCCGGCGAGGCCCTGCTGTCCGACCTGAATCAGTTGAGCCGTTTCGCCCGGCTGCTGGGTCCGCTGATTCCCGGCATGGACGTCAAGCCGCTGATCGCGGAGCTCAAGGACCGGGTCTCCGAGGAACTGGACTACGCCCTGGAGGCGCAGGCCCAGCAGGCGCACGCGGAGGAGTTCGCCGACGATCCGGACGTCGTCGTGCCGGCCGTGGTCCAGCAGTGCGATCAGGTCCTGGTCACGGAGTGGATCGACGGCATCCCGCTCTCCGAGGTGATCTCGGACGGTACCGAAGAGCAGCGCAACCGCGCCGGTCAGCTCCTGGCCCGCTTCCTCTTCTCCGGCCCGGCCCGCACCGGCCTGCTGCACGCCGACCCGCACCCAGGCAATTTCCGCCTTCTGCCGGGCGGCCCCGACGGTGCCGCCGACTGGCGGCTCGGCGTGCTGGACTTCGGCACGGTCGACCGGCTTCCCGGCGGTCTTCCGACACCGATCGGCGAGTCCCTGCGGATGACCCTGGACGGCGAGGCGGACGCCGTCTACGACCTTCTCCGCGCCGAGGGCTTCGTCAAGGAGTCCATCGACCTGGAGCCCGACGCGGTCCTCGACTACCTCCTGCCGATCATCGAACCGGCCCAGGTCGACGAGTTCACCTTCACCCGCGGCTGGATGCGCAGCCAGGCTGCCCGCGTGGCCGACCCCCGCTCCCCCGCCTACCAGCTGGGCAAGCGGCTCAACCTGCCCCCGGCGTACCTCCTGATCCACCGGGTGACGCTGAGCACGATCGGGGTGCTGTGCCAGCTGGGCGCGACGGTGCGGCTGCGGGAGGAACTGGAGGAGTGGCTGCCGGGGTTCGTTCCGGAGGAGATGGCGGACGAGGGGGATTCGGCGGCCGAGGCGTGAGCCGGTCTACCACCAGGCCGAGTCGAGCCGCCCCTCGATCGCTCTGAGATTCTCCCGGGAGCAGGTGTCGCAGATGTAGTGGCGGGCGCCGTTCTCCACGGAGCAGGTCCAGGTGGGCTGCGGGGCGTCGGCCCGGGCGCCGCAGCGGGCGCACACGAGGAGCTGGGGCTCGGTCGCGGAGCCGCGGTTGTCACTGCCTCCGGAAGGACTCGTCACTCGGCGACGATACCGCCGCAGCTCGCTGATCAGCGGTCACAACGCACCGCGGGGGCCGGTCCGTTCGCACGGACCGGCCCCCGCGGGGAGCTATCGCCTCCCGGGTCGGGAGGCCACCACCGGGTGGTGTGGTCGGTTACTGCATGACCGCCATGGCGAGCGCGCGGCGGGCGCGCAGCGAGGCACGCTCGGCCCTGCGCTGCATGCGGCGAGCGGTCGCCAGGCGCATGGCCCGGCGTTCCTGCTCGGCCTCCTGGTGCCGCTCGTGCATATGCGCACGTGCCAGGGCTTCTTGGATGAGTTGCATCTCTCGGTTCCTGTTCTGACGCGAGTCGTTCGCGCCACTGGTGGTGAAGTCTTCAGGCGCGGAGCCTGCGAGTTCGTGGGTGGACGGCTTCATCGGGGCCTGCTTCTGGGGGTCGTGCGTGAGGGGGCGGTCGATCGTTCCTGCGGTGTTCATGCCGTGACCGGGTTCTTGCGCGGGCGACCACGCGGCCGCTTCCGGGCGACGACGACACCCTGGACGAACAGCTCGCCACCCCAGACGCCCCAGGGCTCACGCCGCTCCTTGGCGCCGGCGAGGCAGGCCTCCATCAGCGGGCAGGTGCGGCAGAGGGACTTGGCGTACTCGACGTCCGCCGGCGACTCGGCGAAGAAGACCTCCGGGTCGTAGGAGCGGCAGGGGACGGGTACGCCGAGGTTCTCGATGGCGTCGTCGAGCGCGGTGAGGGGGGTCAAGGTGGAGTCCTCCGTGAAGCCGGGCTTGGGGATCGCGTCTGAGGGCGGTACGGACGGGGCGTGCGCTTCGAGTTGCACGGTTCGTCTTCCTCGTCTTTTCGTTCCGGTCCTGTGGGACCGGGTGGCGGCTGGTACCGGGTTTTTCCTTGTCCCGAGGCCCCTTCGCTCCGTCGTCCCCGTTCGGGGACAAACAGAAGGGCCGCGGATCCCGGATGGGGTTCCGCGGCCCTGAAGGCGCCGGCCTGATCGGCGATCAGGCTGGATCACTCCAGGGTTCTGGCCCACGGAAGGCCCACATCTGGTGGTGCTGCGTCGTCTGCTTCCGGAATCCGGCACCGGTCGCCGTGAAGGCATAGGCCTGCGCCTTTGCCTCTACTGCCGCTTCCAGTGCCTTGGTCGGTCGCTCATTGCGCTCACGGACAGGGAGACCCGCGAGCGACAGGGAGGACGCCGGGCGGTCGGCACGGATGCCGGACAGACCGGTGCCCTGGTTGGAGGCGCCGAGCATGCACAGGGAAGCGACGACCGAGCGATCGGTCATTTTCACGATGCTGATGGTGTTGATGCTGATCACTGGACTCGCCTCCTCTCGGCGTCTAAGGGGACTGGGGTGAGCCAGTCCGACGGGTATGTAAGTAGAACACGGAATTGGGGCCTCCGAGAAGGCCTCCGTTCCCGTGGCTAAGAACCTATGGGGATTGCTGGGGCATGCGCAAACTATTTTTTCGACGAGTTCGTGTCATTCCCCGTCGGCGTCCTCCCCAACCTCCTGGCCTGCGCAGATGGCCAGCACATCGGCTCCGTAGCGGTCGAGCTTGCGCTTGAGGACACCGGGGATGCGGGACAGCTCAACCGGACTGACCGGCTCCGCCTCGGCGATGGCCATCAGGGTTCTGTCCGTGAAGACACAGAAGTCCGGCTGGCCGCTGAGGCGGGCCTGGACCCCGCGCCACTCGCGGAGTCGTTGGTAGAGGCCCTCGTCCATGTCCGAGGGGCAGGTCTCGCAGCGCATCAGCTTCATCTCACCGGCGTCGGTGAGGGTGCGCCCGCAGACACGGCAGCGCGCCGGAGTGCGCTGGGTGCGTCTCGGGGCCGCCGCCGGCGTACTGGTGAATCCGCGCAGCACGCCTCCGGAGCCGCCCGCGGCGGCGCGTCCGGCGGTGGCGGTGGAGCCGGGGCGCAGTCCGTCGAGGAAGCGGCTGGGGCGGCGGTTCGGGCGGCCGCCGGGCGCGCGGGTGAGCGCCCAGGAGACATGCAGGTGCCGTCTGGCCCGGGTGACGCCGACATAGAGGAGGCGGCGCTCCTCCTCGATCTGCTCGTCGGTCTTTGCGTAGGTGATCGGCATCATGCCCTCGGCCACCCCGACCAGGAAGACGACGTCCCACTCCAGGCCCTTGGCCGAGTGCAGGGAGGCCAGGGTGACGCCCTGCACGGTCGGGGCGTGCTGGGCGGTCGCCCGCTCGTCGAGCTCCGTCACGAGGTGGGCGAGGGTGGCGTCAGGTTTGGCGGCGGCGAAGTCCTGGGCGAGGTTCACCAGTGCGGCCAGCGACTCCCAGCGCTCTCTGACGGCACCGGAACCGGCCGGCGGCTGGGTGGTCCAGCCCTCCCCCGACAGCACGGCACGCACCTGCGAGGGGAGGTCGGGGGCGTCGTCGAGGAGTGTGTCGTTGCCGCCGAAGCGGGCCGCGCCACGCAGGGCGATACCGGCCTTGCGCACCTCGGGGCGGTCGAAGAACCGCTCGGCACCGCGCAGCTGGTAAGGCACGCCCGCGTCGGCGAGGGCCTGCTCGTAGGTCTCGGACTGGGCGTTCGTACGGAAGAGGATGGCGATCTCGGCGGCCGGGACGCCGGAGTCCATGAGTTCGCGGATGCGGCGGGCGGCGCCTTCGGCCTCGGCGGGTTCGTCGGTGTACTCGGTGTAGACGGGCTCGGGGCCCGCATCGCGCTGGGAGACCAGTTCCAGGCGGTGGTCGGCGGCGCGGCCCCGGGCCTGGGCGAGCAGACCATTGGCGAGATGGACCACCTGGGGGGTGGAGCGGTAGTCGCGGACCAGCTTGACGACGGTCGCACCGGGGTGGCGGGTGCGAAAGTCCAGCAGATGGTCGGGAGTTGCGCCTGTGAACGAGTAGATCGTCTGGCTGGCGTCGCCGACCACGCACAGGTTGTCACGGTCGCCGAGCCACAGCTCCAGCAGGCGCTGCTGGAGCGGGCTGACGTCCTGGTACTCGTCGACCACGAAGTGCTGGTACTGCGAGCGGACCTGGTCGGCGATGTCGTGCCGGTCCTGGAGGATGGCGACCGTGAGCAGCAGGACATCCTCGAAGTCGATGACGGAGCGGTCCCGCTTGAGGTCCTCGTAGACGTTGTAGATCTGGGCGATCTCGGCCGGGTCGCGGGGGGCGTCGCGGCCGGCCTTGGCGATGGCGGGCGGATAGTCGGCGGGAACGGTCTGGGTGACCTTGGACCACTCGATCTCGGCGGTGACGTCCCGCAGCTCGTTCCGGTCGAGGCGGATGCGGCAGGCGGCGGCCGCGTCCGCGACGAGCTGGATCTTGCGGTCGACCAGCCGGGGCATGGAGCCACCGACTGCTTTCGGCCAGAAGTACTGGAGCTGGCGCAGGGCGGCCGAGTGGAAGGTGCGGGCCTGGACCCCGGCGGCACCGAGCTGGCGCAGCCGTCCGCGCATCTCTCCGGCGGCCCGGTTGGTGAAGGTGACGGCGAGCACGCTGGAGGGCTGGAGGATGCCGGCGCGCACCCCGTAGGCGATGCGGTGGGTGATCGCCCGGGTCTTGCCCGTGCCGGCGCCCGCGAGCACGCACACCGGACCCTGCAGGGCGGTGGCCACCTCGCGCTGCTCGGGGTCGAGCCCTTCGAGCACCGCGTCGGCAGAGTCCGGTACCTGCGGGAAAAGGGTGGAGTGCGTTGCTGCTGTCACACCGCCATGCTGCCAGGTCGCCGGAGACGACTGTGCCGGTTGTCCACAGGCAGGCATCGGTAGTCGTACTAATGCGGCAGGCGTCACGTGCCGGGCATACCCCGGGTGGGAATGGCGCCCCGGTCACGTACGTTGCCCCTCTGAACGACCTGTTTCCCCGAGCCATCAGAGGAGCGCGCGAGACATGCAGGGCACTGTGACGATGTACAGCACCACGTGGTGCGGCTACTGCCAGCGGCTGAAGAAGCAGCTGGAGCGTGAGGGCATCGCCTACACCGAGATCAACATCGAACAGGATCCGGCGTCCGCCGCGTTCGTCGAGAAGGCGAATGGCGGAAACCAGACGGTCCCGACCGTGCTCTTCGCGGACGGTTCGACGCTGACGAACCCGTCGCTGGCTCAGGTGAAGCAGAAGATCGGCGTGTGAGCGACGCGCAGAAGCAGAAGAGGAAGGGTGGCGGTCCCGAGCCGGGACGGCCACCCTTCCTCTTTGTTCTACATGCCGTTCTTTCTGCTGTTCTCTCTGCCTTCATGGCCGACTAGACGCTGCGCGTCGGCAGTGGCTTGCCGTACCAGAGCTCGATCAGGCGGGCCGCGATCGAGATGCCGTACGGCGGCATGACCTCGCCGGAGTCGAAGGCGGCGCGCAGCTCGTCGCGGGAGAACCAGCGGGCCTCGTGGATCTCGTCCCCGTCGACCTGGACCTCGGTGGAGGTGGCATGGGCCATGAAACCCAGCATGAGGCTGGACGGGAAGGGCCACGGCTGGCTGGCGACGTACTCGACCTCTCCGACGGTGACACCGGCCTCCTCGAAGACCTCCCGACGCACCGCCTGCTCGATGGACTCCCCAGGCTCGACGAAACCGGCGAGTGTCGAGAAGCGGCCCTCGGGCCAGTGGACCTGGCGGCCGAGGAGGATGCGGTCGTCCTCGTCGGTGACGGCCATGATCACGGCGGGGTCGGTGCGCGGGTAGTGCTCGGCGCCGCAGGCGGGGCAGCGGCGGATGTGGCCGGCCGCGGCGATCACCGTGCGCTCGCCGCAGCGGGAGCAGAAGCGGTGGGTGCGCTGCCAGTTCTCCAGGCCGACGGCGTGCACCATCAGACCGGCGTCACGTGGCGACAGCAGCAGGCCCGCCTCGCGCAGCCCGGCCGCGCGCGCGGACTGGTCGATGCGGCCGGGCAGCGCGTCCTTCTGGAGGGCGAAGTAGCTGACGCCCTCCTCGTCGATGCCGAGGAAGTAGCGGTGTGCCTCGGTGAGGGGGGCCTCGAAGGAGGGGGTCATGACGAGTTCGGTACGCCCGTCCGCCGTCTCGTCGATGAGGACCTGGCCGCCGGAAACCACGAAGCAGCGGGTCGTGGGGTGGCTCCATGCCGCCGCGAGCCAGGCCTCGTCGAGCCGGTGGTGGGCGGCGCGGTCGATGCCGCTCGGGGCGGTGAGCGAGATGGGTCGGTCGGCGGTGTGGTCGGTCGAGGTGGTCACGGGTGCTTCCAACTCCCCCAGTGGAACGGTGTGCTTCGGCGGGCGTATCGGCGGGACGTGGGACGGAAGGCGAGCGGGTGCGGCAGGGGTCGGCGGTGCGGGGGCGGCCTTCTCAGTGTGCCCCGCGCGCGATGCCCCTTCGGACGGCCCGGACGGGTCAGGGCTCATGGCGCCAGTTGGCGGCAAGGTCGCCCCAGAGGTATGCGGTGGTCTCGACGCCTTTGAGGAGCAGGGCGAGCTCGACCTTCTCGTTCGGGGCGTGCCAGCCGTCGGAGGGGACGGAGATGCCGAGGAAGAGCACGGGTGCGCCGAGAATGTCCTGCAGGTCTGCGGCGGGTCCGGAGCCGCCCTCACGCGTGAAGCGGACGGGCCCCTCGAAGGCGCGGCCCATGGCCCGTACGACGGACTGGAGGGCCGGGTGGTCCAGCGGCGTCAGACAGGGGCGCGTGGCCCCGCCGAACGTGATCTCACAGCGGATCCCGGCGGGTACCTGGGCATCGGCCCAGGCACGGACGGCCTTCTCGACGTGGTCGGGGTCCTGCCCCGCGACCAGCCGGAAGGAGAGCTTCACCATGGCAGAGGACGGGATGATCGTCTTGCTGCCGGGGCCCTGGTAGCCGCCGCCGATGCCGTTGACCTCGGCGGTGGGGCGGGCCCAGACGCGCTCCAGGGTGGTGTGGCCGACCGCGCCCCAGGTGGCGTACGACTTGGCGGTGCGCAGCCACCGCTGCTCGTCGAAGGGCAGTTCGGCGAAGAGCTCGCGCTCGCGGTCGGTCAGCTCGACGATGCCGTCGTAGAAGCCCGGGATCGCCACGCGCGCCTGCTCGTCGTGCAGGGCGGCGACCAGGCGGGCGGCGGCGGTCGCGGGGTTGGGGACCGCGCCGCCGAAGGACCCGGAGTGGATGTCCTGGTCGGGGCCGTACAGCTGGATCTCGCACTCGGCGAGGCCGCGCATGCCCGTGCACACCGTCGGGGTGTCCTCGGACCACATGCCGGTGTCGGACACGATCACGGCGTCGGCCGCGAGCCGCTCGGCGTGCTCCTCGACGAGGGCGCGGAAGTTCGGGGAGCCGGACTCCTCCTCGCCCTCGATCAGCAGCTTCAGGTTGACCGCCGGGGTGGTGCGGCCGGTGGTGGCGAGGTGGGCGCGGACGCCGAGTGTGTGGAAGAACACCTGCCCCTTGTCGTCGGCCGCCCCGCGCGCGTACAGGCGTCCGTCCCGGACGACGGGCTCGAAGGGTTCGCTGTCCCAGCCGTCCTCGCGGGCGGCCGGCTGCACGTCGTGGTGGCCGTAGACGAGGACCGTGGGCGCCTCGGGGTCGTCGGAGGGCCACTCGGCGAAGACGGCGGGCGCTCCCGGCGTGGGCCAGACCTCGGTGGTCGGGAAGCCGGTCTCCTTGAGCTTGGCGGCGAGCCAGTCGGCGCTGCGGCGTACATCGGGCGCGTGGTCGGGCTGGGCCGACACGGAGGGGATGCGCAGCCACTCGGCGAGGTCGTCGAGGAAGGCGGCACGATGCTGATCGATGTACGTGCGGACGGCGCTGTCCGGGGTCTGGCTCATGGTCACGAGCCTATCGGCCCGAACCGACATCCTCGGTGGGCGGTTCCTCACACCCCGCCCCCGCGACCGGCTCTTCGGTCAGCAGCCGCTCCAGCGCGGCCCGGCCCGGCAGGTCGTCCGGGCGTACGACCTCGCCGCTGCGGACGTACAGGAACACGGCGTCGACCGACTCCGGGGGCACTCCCTGCTGCTCGGCCCACGCGAGTCGGTACAGGGCGAGCTGGAGCGGGTCGGCGGTGCGGGTGCGGTTGGTCTTCCAGTCGACGATCTCGTACGTCGTCGCCCCCTCGGCGTCGACGTCCTTGTACACGGCGTCGATCCGGCCCCGTACGACGCGGCCGGCGATCACGAGCTGGAAGGGGGCCTCGACCCGGTACGGCGTGCGGTGCGCGTACTCCGTGCGCTCGAAGGCGTCCTTGAGGGCTTCGAGGTCGCGTTCGTCGGCGATCTCGGCCTCGCTGCCGGGCAGGTCCTCGGGCTCCAGCATGGGCAGCGTCAGCTCCTCGAAGCGGGCCTCCACCCAGGCGTGGAATCGGGTGCCTCGACGTGCGGCGGGTTGTGGGGGGCGCGGCATGGGGCGCGCGAGTTCCTGCGCGAACCCGTCCGGGTCGGCGGCCAGCCGCAGCAGCTGCGACGCGGTCAGGGACGCGGGCAGGGTCACGTCCGTGACGCTCGCGCGGGCGCGCAGGAGCTCCCCGGTGAGGGCGTCGAGGTCGCGGTCCCAGGAGGCTATGGTGCGGGCTTCCTCCGGGGTGAGCGCCGGTTCGGTGGGGTGGGGGCGAGCGGGACCGGCGGGGGGCTCCAAGGGTGTCGCCTGGTGCGGGACGGTCGGGACGCGCGCGGCTGTCGGGCGGTCCGTGGCCCAGGAGTCCCAGTCACCGGGGTTCTCCTCGTACGCGTGATCCCCTTCGAAGGGGTCGCCGTCCCCGGAGAACTCGTCGGGGACCACCTCGGGGAACTCGTCGCGAGCCACCCCGGGGAACTCGTCCTCGAACGCCTCGTCGTCCGGTGGCGGAGGCCATTCCGGATCCTCGTAGATGTCCGGATAGTGCGTCGCGGCGGGGTGGCCCTCCTCGTGGGAGCCGAGGCTCTCCAGGTGGGCCAGGACGGTCTCGGCGGCAGCGCGGCGTCGGGCCAGGGCGGCGTCGTCGAGGGGCAGGGGCCACACCTGGTCGGCGGTCTCCCGATGCAGGGCCGGGTTCTCCGCGTCCTCGGCCGGCTCGTCGGCCCACGCCTCGATCTCGCCGTACCCGGCGACGCAGTGGCCGTACAGGGCTTGGAGGAAGTCGGAGGGGCCGCGGGGCTTCTTCTGGCTCGGGCCCCACCAGTGCCCGGAGCCGAGGAGCAGGGAGCGGGGGCGCGTGAAGGTGACGTAGCCGAGGCGGAGTTCCTCGGTGTGCTGGTGCTCCTTCATGGCTTCGTGGAAGGCCTTCAGGCCGCGGGAGTCCCATGAGGTGACGTCGGGGAGCGTGTCGGTGTCGCCGCGCAGTTCGTGCGGCAGCACCTTGCCCTGCGCGGTCCACTTCTCGCGGCCCTGGGTGCTGGGGAAGGTGCCGGTGACCAGGCCGGGGACGGCGACGACGTCCCACTCCAGGCCCTTGGACTTGTGCGCCGTGAGCACCTTGACGGTGTTCTCGCCGCCGGGCAGGGCGTTGTCCAGGCCCTTCTCGTACTGGGCGGCGGTGCGCAGGAAGGCCAGGAAGGCGAGCAGGGTCGCCTCGTGGTCGCCGGCCGCGAACGAGGCGGCGATGTCGAGGAAGTTGGAGAGGGTCTCACGGCGGCGGGCGGCCAGTGCGTGCGGGGACGCCGACAGCTCCACTTCCAGACCGGTGACGGCGAGGACGCGGTGCAGGACGTCCATCAGCGGGTCGGACAGGGAGCGGCGCAGGTCTCGCAGTTCGGTGGCCAGGCGCGCGAACCGCACGCGCGCGTCCGGCGAGAACGGCAGCCTGTCGTCGTCACCGTCGCCGTCCAGCGGCGTCTCCAGGAACGTGTCGAGGGCGTCCGCGAGGGAGATCACCTCGGCGGGGTCGACTCCCTCGACCGCCTCGGCGAGCCGACGGTCCGGGTCGTCGTCGCCCTCCACGCGCGCGTGGGACACCAGCATCCGGGCGCGGCGGCCCAGGAGGGCGAGGTCGCGCGGGCCGATCCGCCAGCGCGGGCCGGTCAGCAGGCGGACCAGGGAGGCGTTGGCGCCGGGGTCCTGGAGGACCTCGCAGACGGCGACCAGGTCGGCGACCTCGGGCAGGTGGAGCAGCCCGGACAGTCCGACCACCTCGACGGGGACGTCCCGGGCGACGAGCGCGCCCTGGATCTCGGCGAAGTCCGTCGCCGTCCGGCACAGGACGGCGATCTCGCCGGGCTCCTTGCCGGTGCGGACGAGGTGTGCGACGGAGTCGGCGATCCAGTCGATCTCCTCGGCGTGCGTCGGCAGCAGCGCGCAGCGGACCGTGCCGTCGCGCTCGGCTCCCGGGGCCGGGCGGAGGGCCTCCACGCCCGCGTGCAGGGCGCGCAGGGGCTCGGCGAGGCCATTGGCGAGGTCGAGGAGACGGCCGCCGCTGCGGCGGTTCTCGCTGAGTGCCTGGCGGGTGGCCGGGCGGCCGTCGGCGTGGGCGAAGTGCTCGGGGAAGTCGTCCAGGTTGGCGACGGAGGCGCCGCGCCAGCCGTAAATCGCCTGGCAGGGGTCGCCGACGGCGGTCACCGGATGCCCGGTGCCCTCGCCGAACAAACCTGCCAGGAGGACTCGTTGGGCGACGGACGTGTCCTGGTACTCGTCCAGGAGGACCACGCGGAACTCGTCGCGCAGGACGCGGCCCACCTCGGGGAGGCCGGCGAGCTGTGCCGACAGGGCGATCTGGTCGCCGAAGTCGAGCAGATCGCGCTCCCGCTTGGCGGCGCGGTAGCGGACCACGAGCTCGGCGAGTTCCCGGCGCGCGGCGGCCGCCTCAGGGACCTTGCGCAGGTCGGCGTTGGTGAGCTTGGCGCTCTGGAGGCCGAGCAGCAGTTCGGCGTCGTACGCGCGCAGGGCCTCGGGCCTGACGAGGTGCTCGGCGAGTTCGGAGTCCAGGGCGAGGAGGTCGCTGACCAGGTCGGCGAAGGAGCGGGTGAGGGCCGGGTACGGGCCCGGGGCCTCGCGCAGCACGCGCGCGGCGAGCTGGTAGCGGGTGGCGTCGGCCAGCAGGCGGGAGGTCGGTTCGAGGCCGATGCGCAGGCCGTGGTCGGTCAGCAGACGGCCCGCGAAGGCGTGGTACGTCGAGATCACCGGCTCGCCCGGCGGGTTGTCCGGGTCGATGACGTCGGGGTCGGTGACGCCGGCCTTGACGAGCGCCTTGCGGACGCGTTCGGCGAGTTCACCGGCGGCCTTGTTGGTGAAGGTCAGGCCGAGGACCTGTTCGGGGGCGACCTGGCCGGTGCCGACCAGCCAGACCACGCGCGCCGCCATCACCGTCGTCTTGCCCGATCCGGCTCCGGCCACGATCACCTGCGGGGCGGGCGGCGCGGTGATGCAGGCCGTCTGCTCCGGCGTGAACGGGATGCCGAGGAGCTCCTTGAGCTGTTCGGGATCGGTGATACGGGCGGGCACATCGAGAGAGGCTAGCCGCGGGCACTGACAGGGGGTGCCGGATCACCCCTCAGGGACGGGAGAAGCGCAGGTCAGCACGGGAGGTGCGATCGGTCACTCCGGTCGCTGACGAGGCGTCACTCGACCACGTGCCGCCCCTCCGGCCGCGCGCTGCAGGACGCCCGGAACGCGCAGTGGGTGCAGTGCTGGCCCGCGGTGGGTGTGAACCGTTCGTCGAGGACCTTGCCCGCGGCCGTGGCGAGCAGGTCGCCGACCCACTCCCCCTCGCCGCCGTCCAGGGGCTCCTGCCCCTGCACCTTGGGCAGGGTGTCGCCGCCGTCCCGTTTGGCGGCGCCCTGGCGCAGCTGGACCAGTTCGGCGCCGCCCGGTCGGGGGCGTACGCCGTCGAAGGCCTCGTCGACGGCGCCCTCGTGGACGGCGAGCTGGTAGACGGCGAGCTGCGGGTGGCGGGCCACCTCGGCCGCGCTGGGTGCCTGCTTTCCGGTCTTGAAGTCGACGACGTAGGCACGTCCTTCGCCGTCGGCCTCGACGCGGTCCATCTGGCCGCGGATGCGTACCTCGAAGTCGCCCGCCTCCAGGGTGACGTCGAAGTCGTGTTCGCTGGCCACCGGGGTGCGGCCCGCGCGGTCCATCACATGCCACTTCAGGAAGCGTTCGAGCGCCACGCGCGCGTTGGCCTTCTCCTGCGCCGACTTCCATGGCGCGTCGAAGGCCAGGGCGTTCCACACGGAGTCGAGGCGCTCCATGAGGACGGCGAGGTCGGCCGGGGTGTGCCCGGAGGCGACCTCGTCGGCGAGGACGTGCACGACGTTGCCGAAGCCCTGGGCGACGGTCGCGGGCGCGTCGGCCTTCACCTCGCGGCCCAGGAACCACTGCAGGGAGCAGGTGTTGGCGAGCTGGTCGAGGGCGCTTCCGGAGAGCACCACGGGCTGGTCACGGTCGCGCAGCGGCACCTTGGACTCGGTCGGCTCGAACATGCCCCACCAGCGGTAGGGATGCGCGGAGGGCACCAGCGGGCGGCCGTCCTCGTCGGCGAGCGCGGCGAGCCGGGCCAGCCGGCGGGCGGCGGCCTGCCTGAGGGTGTCCGACGCGCGCGGGTCGACCGTCGTCGCCCGCAGCTCGGCGACGAGCGCGGCGACAGCCAGGGGGCGGCGCGGGCGGCCCGTGACGTCCCTCGGTTCGACGCCCAGCTCGGTCAGGAAGCGCGAGGGCTGGTCGCCGTCGTCGGCCGGGGCCTTCACCGCCGTGACGACGAGGCGTTCACGCGCGCGTGTGGCCGCGACGTAGAACAGGCGGCGCTCCTCCGCCAGCAGGGCCCCCGGGGTGAGCGGTTCGGCGAGTCCGTCGCGGCCGATGCGGTCGGCCTCCAGGAGGGAGCCACGGCGGCGCAGGTCCGGCCACAGGCCCTCCTGGACGCCCGCGACGACGACCAGGCGCCACTCCAGCCCCTTGGAGCGGTGCGCGGTCATCAGGCGCACGGCGTCGGGGCGTACGGCCCGCCGCGTGAGGGTGTCGGCGGCGATGTCCTCGGCCTCGATCTCCGCCAGGAAGTTCAGGGCACCCCGGCCGCCGGTGCGCTCCTCCGCGCGGGTCGCTGTCGCGAACAGGGCGCATACGGCGTCGAGGTCACGGTCGGCGTTGCGTCCGGCGGCGCCGCCGCGCCGGGCGGCCCGCTCCAGGCGGGTGGGCCAGGGCGTGCCCTCCCACAGGTCCCACAGCGCCTCCTCGGCCGTACCGCCGCCCGCGAGGCGCTCACGGGCCTTGCGGAGCAGCGCGCCGAGCCGCTGGGCGCCACGCGCGTACGTGGGGTCGTGCACCGCGAGCCGCTCCGGCTCGGCGACGGCCCGCGCGAGCAGCTCGTCCGAGGGCGGAGGCAAGGGGTTGCCCGCGGCCCGCTCCTCGTCGCGCAGGGCCCGCCCGAGACGGCGCAGGTCGGCGGCGTCCATGCCGGCGAGGGGGGAGGCGAGCAGGGTGAGGGCGGTCTCGGTGTCGAGCCAGGAGGGCTCCGGCTCCTCGGCCGAGATCTCGGTGCCGAGCAAAGACGGCACCGGCTCCTCGGCCGAGGTCTCGGCCTCGGCCTCGGCCTCCGGACGTCCCGAGGCCTCCGCCGTTGCCACCGCCCGCAACGCCGTCAGCAGCGGCGCCACCGCCGGCTCGTGCCGCAGCGGCAGATCGTCGCCGTCGATGTCCAGAGGAACCCCGGCCGCGGTGAGCGCCCTGCGCACCGTCGGGATCGTGCGCGACCCCGCGCGTACCAGGACGGCCATCTCACCCCAGGGCACGCCGTCCTCCAGGTGGGCCCTGCGCAGGATGTCGGCGATGTTGTCCAGTTCGGTGCCGGCTGTCGGGTAGGTGAAGACCTCGACGCGGCCGCCCTCGCTGACCGGGGCGAGCTCGCGGTGGGCGCGGACCTTCTCGGCCGGGAGCCGGGTGAGCGGCATGCGCTGGGTCAGCAGCCGGGTCGCGGCCAGGAGGGCGGCTCCGGAGCGACGGGAGGTGCGCAGGACCTCGACGGGCGCGGGGCGGCCGTCCGCGCGCGGGAAGGCGTGCGGGAAGTCCAGGATGCCGTTCACGTCGGCACCCCGGAACGCGTAGATCGACTGGTCGGGGTCGCCGAAGGCGACGAGGGTGCGCCCGTCCCCGGCGAGGGCGTGCAGCAGCCGTACCTGGGCCGGATCGGTGTCCTGGTACTCGTCGACGTACACGGCGTCGTACTGCGCGGCGAGCCGCTGGGCGGCCTCGGGGCGGCGGGCGAGGAGCACCGCGCGGTGGACGAGTTCGGCGTAGTCGAGGACGCCCTGCATGTCGAGCACGTCGAGGTACTCGGCGAGGAAGGAGGCCGCGGCGCGCCAGTCGGGGCGGCCGATGCGGCGGGCGAAGGCGTCCAGCGCGTCGGGGCCGAGGCCGAGTTCACGGCTGCGGGCGAGGACCGCGCGGACCTCGTCGGCGAAGCCGCGGGTGGTCAGGCAGGCGCGCAGCTCGTCCGGCCAGCGCACATGGGCGAGTCCGAGCCGCTCCAGGTCCGGCTGGCCCGCGAGCAGCTCCCGTACGGTCACGTCCTGCTCGGGACCGGACAGCAGCCGCATCGGCTCCACGAACAGGTCGCTGTCCTGGTGGGCGCGGACCAGGGCGTAGCAGAACGAGTGGAACGTGGTCGCCCGGGGCGCGCGGGCCGCGCCCATGCGCAGCGCCATACGGTCGCGCAGCTCCACGGCCGCCTTGCGGCTGAACGTCAGCACCAGGATGCGCTCGGGGTCCCCGCCACGGGCCACGCGGGCCGCCACCGACTCGACGAGCGTGGTGGTCTTGCCGGTGCCCGGGCCTGCGAGAACGAGCAGCGGGCCGGTGGAGTGGTCAACCACGGCGCGCTGTGCCGCGTCCAGACGAGGGGGAGCCGTTCGCACGACGGGAGCACGCACCAGCCGGTAAGCGCCACGGGTCCCCTGTCGCACCTGGGGGTGCGACAGGCGCCTGGTGGAGGAAGAGGAGCTCACGTGGTTCGCCGGTCCTGGTGGGTGTGCTGGTGGAACGCCCCTCGCGCGCGGAGGGCGGTGGCCGCGGGGTGAGGGGGACACGCGCAGCCGACGCTACGCCGACGGATGGTGCGGAAGCAGGGCTTCCGATTCATCCCTCGGTTCACTTGGGACACGTACGTCCCTCACCTCACGAACGTACGTCATGCCACGGACGTGCCCTCTTTCCCCCGTACGGATCACGGGTCACACAGCGGGGCCTGCGATGGCGGAAGCTGTCAGGTGTGACCCTGTGCGCGTTCGCCGCCGTCCCAGCGCGCCCGCCTCATGTCGAGGCGCGGCAGGTGGCCTTCCGCGGCCCTGCTCGCCTCCTTCAGCGGCGTGCCCTCCGCGCGGTAGTGCTCCAACGCCCGCAGCTCGTGCCCGGGCAGCAGGACCCCGTCCGCGCGGACCACCCGCCACCACGGAACGGCGCCCCCGTAGAGGGCCATCACCCGGCCGACCTGGCGGGGCCCGCCCTCCTCCAGCCACTCCGCGATGTCCCCGTACGTCATGACACGGCCCGGCGGAACCAGCTCGGCGACCTCGAGGACCCGCTCGGCGTACTCCGGCAGCGCGTCAGCGTGCTCCGGGCGGACGTCGTGGTCCGGGGGGACGTCGTCGCGATCCGGACGATCATGGTCCGGGAGACTCTCCTCACTCATCCGGCCCATCCTGCCCCACCCCACCGACAATGTGGCGCGCTCGCCACTGTGCGTGTGCCTCGCCCCGCGGCGGCCCTTCGGGCAGACTGTGCGCCCCCGCATTTGCACCCTGATGCCCCCGTGTGTCGGCGGAGCATGCCACCATCGTGCGGGCGGTGACTGGTGATACGAGATCAAGAAGAGACGATGAAGCAGCAGGGTGTGCACCCGGAGGGCGCGGAAAGCACCTCTGACGCTTCGTCGCGCCCGGGCACCGCGAACGCCGGCAAGAAGGACACCGGCGACGGCGGCGACAAGGGCGGCGACGGCGGCACCGGCAAGAAGGACGAAGCCGCGTACGACCTGGACGAGGCGCACGTCGACGAGGTCGAGGGCGACGAACCGCTGCTCCCCGCGCGCGTGCACCGTCCCTCCGACCTGATGCGGCTCCTCGTGGGCGTGCTCGGCATCGTGCTGCTGCTCGCGATCGCCGCGTTCGCGCACGGCACCACCTCGGGCCTCGAACAGGACATCAACAAGGGCACCGGCCAGGCACCCGACGTGTTCAGCAAGATGGCCGGGCTCGTCTCCAGCATCGCCATCCTCCTGGTGCCCGTCGCCTTCGCGATCGAGCGGCTCATCAAGCGGGACGGACTGCGGATCGCCGACGGTGTCCTCGCCGCCGTCCTCGCGCACGGGGTGACGCTCGCCACGGACCTGTGGGTCGCGCGGGCCGCCCCGGAGTCCATCCGGGACGCCCTCACCCAGCCCTCCCCCGGCGACATCGGCTCCCTCACCGACCCGGTGCACGGGTATCTCGCGCCGGTGATCGCGTACATGACCGCCGTGGGCATGTCCCGCAGACCCCGCTGGCGTGCGGTGCTCTGGGCGGTCCTGGTCCTCTACGCCTTCTCCATGCTGGTCACCGGCTACACCACGCCGTTCTCGATCCTCCTGACGCTGCTGATCGGCTGGACGGTCGCCTACGGCACGCTGTACGCGGTCGGCTCGCCCAATGTCCGTCCCACCGGACGGACCCTGATGGCGGGCCTCAGGCACGTCGGCTTCCGCCCGGTGAGCGCGGCCCGCGAGGAGATCTCCGACACCCAGGAGACCGGCGACCGCGGCCGGCGCTACTTCGTCACCCTGGAGGACGGTCCGCCGCTGGACGTCACCGTGGTCGACCGGGAGCAGCAGGCCCAGGGCTTCTTCTATCGCGCGTGGCGCAATCTGACGCTGCGCGGCTTCGCCACCCGCAGCAGCCTCCAGTCGCTCCGGCAGGCCCTGGAGCAGGAGGCGCTGCTCGCCTACGCGGCCATCGCGGCCGGGGCCAACGCGCCCAAGCTGATCGCCACCTCCGAGCTCGGCCCGGACGCCGTGATGCTCGTCTACGAGCACACCGGCGGCCACACGCTGGACTCGCTGGCGGACGAGGAGATCACCGACGACCTGCTGCGCGACACCTGGCTCCAGGTCAAGGCGTTGCAGTCCCGGCGCATCGCGCACCGCAGGCTGGTGGGTGACGCGATTCTGGTGGATCGTTCCGGCAAGGTGATCATCACCGACCTGCGCATCGGTGAGATCGCGGCGAACAGCCTGCTGCTGCGCATGGACATCTCCCAGCTGCTGGTGACCCTCGGCCTGCGCGTGGGCGCCGAGCGCGCGGTGGCCTCGGCGGTGAGCGTGCTCGGCCCCGACGCGGTCGCCGACTGTCTGCCGATGCTCCAGCCCATCGCCCTGAGCCGCTCCACGCGCGCGACGCTGCGCAGACTCGCCCGGGAGAGGGCCCAGCGCGAGCGGGACGCCGTACTGGAGGCGTCCAAGCACGCGAAGCACGCCCGCAGCGAGGAGGCCCCGAGCGAGGCCGGGGCGGCCCTCGACAAGCCGGACAAGAAGACCGTGAAAGCGCAGGCGCGGGCCGAGAAGCGGGCCATCGACGAGGCCCTGGACGAGGCGCGCGAGGAGGATCTGCTCACCCAGATCCGCCACGAGGTGCTGCGGATCAGGCCGCAGGCGCCGGTCGAACCGGCCCGCCTGGAGCGGGTGCGGCCGCGCACGCTGATCAGCTTCATCGCCGGTGCGATCGGCGCGTACTTCCTGCTGACCCAGCTCACCCACATCGAGTTCGGCCCGCTCATCTCCAACGCGCAGTGGGGCTGGGTGGCCGCGGCGGTGCTGTTCTCGGCGGCCAGCTACTTCGCGGCGGCGATGGCGCTGCTGGGCTTCGTGCCCGAGCGGGTGCCGTTCCGGCGGACGGTGGCGGCGCAGGTCGCCGGGTCCTTCGTGAAGATCGTCGCGCCGGCCGCGGTCGGCGGGGTCGCCCTGAACACGCGTTTCCTCCAGCGCGCGGGAGTGCGGCCGGGGCTCGCGGTGGCGAGTGTCGGCGCCTCGCAGCTGTTCGGGCTCGGCTGCCACATCCTGATGCTGCTGTCCTTCGGCTACCTGACCGGCACCGAGAAGACACCGTCGCTGTCGCCGTCCCGGACGGTCATCGCGGGTCTGCTCACGGTGGCGGTGCTGGTGCTCGTGGTGACCTCGGTGCCATTCCTGCGGAAGTTCGTCGTCACGCGCGTGAGGTCGCTGTTCGCGGGTGTCGTCCCGCGCATGCTCGACGTGCTGCAGCGGCCGCAGAAGCTGGTCACCGGCATCGGCGGCATGCTGCTGCTGACGGCCTGCTTCGTGATGTGCCTGGACGCCTCGATCCGCGCGTTCGGCAGCGAGGGCACCTCGCTCAGCATCGCCAGCGTGGCCGTCGTCTTCCTCGCGGGCAACGCGCTCGGCTCCGCCGCGCCCACCCCGGGCGGCGTCGGCGCCGTGGAGGCGACCCTGACCGTCGGTCTGATCGCCGTGGGCCTGCCCAGCGAGGTCGCCGCGCCCGCGGTGCTGCTGTTCCGGCTCCTGACGCTCTGGCTGCCCGTGCTGCCGGGCTGGCTGGCCTTCAACCACCTCACCCGCAAGGGCGCGCTGTAGCGCGGGACGGCGTACGCGGTACAGCGGGGCTTGTCGTACGACAACCTCGGCGTCGTACGTTGTGAGGCACGGAACAGGCCCAGGCGCCGCCGTCCCTCGTACGGCTCGCGCCCCGAGCGCCCCACCCCGTACGACCCCAGGATGGGACCATGCCGAACCCGCCCCGGACGCGTGCCGCTGCCCTGACCGCCGCCGCTCTGCTGCTGTCCTCCTTGCTGGCGGGATGCGGCGACGACTCCGGGGACGAGGACAGGGACCTGACGGCCCAGGAACTGAGCTGGAAGGCCTGTCCGGCCCCGTCCCAGGCACAGGGCGGCGCGGGCAGTCCGTCGCCTCTGCCGGACGGCGGGTCATGGCAGTGCGCCACGATGAAGGCGCCCCGCGACTGGGAGGACCCCAAGGGCGCCACGATCGGCATCGAGCTGATCCGGGCGAGGACCAGCGGCGACGAGAACAGGCGGATCGGCTCGCTGATCTTCAACTTCGGCGGCCCCGGCCTCTCGGGCGTCACCACACTGCCCTCCTTCGGCGACGCCTACGAGAAGCTGCGCACCCGCTACGACCTGGTGAGCTTCGACCCGCGCGGGGTCGGCCGCAGCTCGCCCGTGCTGTGCGAGAACGACCAGCAGCTCGACGCCTTCTTCCAGCAGGACACCACGCCGGACGACGCCGCCGAGCGGACCGAACTGCTGGACAGCACCAAGGAGTTCAACGACGCCTGCGAGGAGAACTCCGAAAAGATGCTCCCGCATGTGCGCACCACCGACGCGGCCCGCGACATGGACCTGATGCGACAGGTACTCGGCGACGACAAGCTGTACTACTTCGGCATCTCCTACGGCACCGAACTCGGCGGCGTCTACGCCCACCTGTTCCCGCAGAACGTGGGCCGCGCGGTCTTCGACGCGGTGGTCGACCCGACACTGAACTCCGAACAGGGCACATTCGGGCAGGTCAAGGGCTTTCAGCTCGCGCTCGACAACTTCGCCGAGGACTGCACCTCCAAGACCGAGGACTGCCCGATCGGCGACACCGCCCAGGACGTCAAGGCCCGCATCGCGAAGCTGCTGAAGGACCTCGACAGCAAGCCGATCCAGGGCGTCTTCCCGCGTGATCTGACGCAGAGCGCGGCGACCAACGGCATCGCGCAGGCGCTGTACTCGAAGGACCTCTGGCAGTACCTCACCGAGGGTCTCGAGCAGGCGTACGACGGCGACGGCAGGATCCTGATGCTGCTCTCCGACTCGCTGAACGGGCGCAGCGAGAACGGTGAGTACAGCAACATCACCGCCGCCAACATCTCGATCAACTGCGCCGACGACAAGTCGCGGTACACCCCGCGGGACGTCGAGCGGAGGCTGCCCGCGTTCCGGGCCGCCTCTCCGCTGTTCGGCGACGCCTTCGCCTGGTCCCTGCTCAGCTGCACCGACTGGGCCGTGCCGGGCGCCGCCGAGCATCCGGACGTCAGCGCGCCCGGCGCGGCACCGATCCTCGTGGTGGGGAACACCGGCGACCCGGCCACGCCGTACGAGGGCGCGCAGCGGATGGTGGAGGCGCTGGGTGCGGGGGTGGGTGTGGAGCTGACGTACAAGGGTCAGGGGCACGGGGCCTACAACAGCAAGAACAAGTGCGTGCAGGACGCGGTGAACGGATACCTGCTGGACGGGAAGGTGCCGGCGACCGGCACGGTCTGCTCCTGAGATCGACCAAGCACCGAAAAGTGCAGGTCAGCGAGTTATCCACAGGCGCCGACGGTCTTTTCGTGATCCGCCTACTATGGCCAGACCGCCATCCGCGGCACGGTGCGGACGGCCTGCGAGGGGGGAAGTGAGATGGCGCGTTTCGTACGGTGGACGGCCCTGACGGCGGCCGCCGCCCTGTTGGCCACGGGCTGCAGCGGCGGCTCGTCGGACAGCACGGATGCCGAGGGGGAGACGGGCGGTAACGGCTCGTCGGCGTCCTCCGACGGGTCGGTGGACGCACTGCCGTCGTCACTGACCTCGCAGAAACTCGACTGGGGGCGCTGCGAGGCCACCGACGACTCCCCCGCGCCGGGCGACGAGTGGCAGTGCACGACGCTGAAGACGCCGCTGGACTGGTCCGAACCGAAGGGCAGGACGATCGACCTCGCGTTGATCCGCGCCAAGGCCACCGGCGACGACCGCATCGGCTCGCTGCTCTTCAACTTCGGCGGCCCCGGCAGCTCAGGGGTTTCCACCCTGTCGTGGTACGCCTCCACCGCGTCCGAACTGGGCAAGCGGTACGACCTGGTGAGCTGGGACCCGCGCGGAGTGGGCGCCAGTGAGGGCGTGCGCTGCCGCGGCGACAAGGAGATCCAGGCCTCCGAGTCCGTGGACTTCACACCGGACACCCCGGCCGAGGAATCGGCGTACTTCCGGGACGCCGCTGCCTTCGGCAAGGGCTGTGAGAAGTCCGCGGGCCCCCTCATGGCCCATGTGTCGACCACCGACACCGCCCGCGACATGGACCTGATGCGACAGGTACTCGGCGACCGGAAGACGCACTACTTCGGCATCTCCTACGGCACCGAACTCGGCGGTGTCTACGCCCACTTGTTCCCGAAGAACGTCGGGCGGCTGATCCTGGACGCGGTCGCCGACCCCGGCGCCGACTCCGCAGGACACGCCGAGAACCAGGCCAGGGGCTTCCAGCGCGCTCTGAACAACTACCTCCGGTCCACCGGCCAGGGCGCCGAGGAGGGCACCCGGAAGATCGTGAACCTGCTGAAGCGGATCGACGCGAGCCCGCTGCCGACGTCGTCCGAGCGCAAGCTCACGGAGACGCTCGCGCTCATAGGCATGATCCAGCCGCTGTACAGCGAGTCGCGATGGCCGGCCCTGACCAGCGCCCTGGAGTCGGCCGAGCAGGGCGACGGCTCGGAACTCCTGGCGCTCGCCGACGACTACAACGACCGCGACCCGTCGGGCCGCTACGGCACGGGGTCCCACTCGCAACGGGTCATATCGTGCCTGGACGAGAAGCAGCGGCCGACGGCCGAGGAGACGAAGAAGCTGCTGCCGAGGTTCGAGAAGGTCTCGCCCGTGTTCGGACCCATGCTGGGCTGGGACACGGCCGGCTGGTGTCACGACTGGCCGGTGGCCGGGCAGTACGACACCCCGGAGGTGAGCGCGCCGGGTGCGGCACCGATCCTGCTGGTCGGCAACACCGGCGACCCGGCGACGCCCTACGAGGGCACCCGGAGGATGGCGGACGAACTGGGCAAGGGCGTCGGTGTGGTGCTCACCTGGAAGGGCGAGGGCCACAGCGCGTACGGCAAGGGGAGCGACTGCGTGGACTCCGCGGTGAACGCGTATCTGCTGGAGGGGACCGTGCCCGAGGACGGCAAGGTCTGCTCATGACGACGGCGGGGGCTTCGAGCACCCGTGGCACTCGAAACCCCCGCCGTGGGAGCCAGGTACGTCTTACCGGCGAGTCGGCCCGCTCGGCGGACCGACTCGGGTCGTCAGCGGACCGACTTGGGTCAGCGGACCGGATGTCAGTAGACCGGCTTGTCGGGCTCGATCTGGTTGACCCAGCCGATCACGCCGCCACCGACGTGCACGGCGTCAGCGAAGCCCGCCGACTTCAGGACCGCGAGGACTTCCGCACTGCGGACACCCGTCTTGCAATGCAGGACGATCTTCTTGTCCTGCGGGAGGCCTTCCAGGGCGGTGCCCATGAGGAACTCGTTCTTCGGGATCAGCCGGGCGCCGGGGATCGAGACGATCTCGTACTCGTTGATCTCGCGGACGTCGATGATCTCGATGTTCTCGCCGTCGTCGATCCACTCCTTGAGCTGCTTGGGAGTGATCGTCGAGCCGGCGGCCGCCTCCTGGGCCTCCTCGGAGACGACGCCGCAGAAGGCCTCGTAGTCGATGAGCTCGGTGACGGTCGGGTTCTCGCCGCAGACCGCGCAGTTCGGGTCCTTGCGGACCTTGACCTGGCGGTACTGCATCTCCAGGGCGTCGTAGATCATCAGGCGGCCGACCAGCGGCTCACCGGTGCCGGTGAGGACCTTGATGGCCTCGGTGACCTGGATGGAGCCGATGGACGCGCACAGCACGCCCAGGACGCCGCCCTCGGCGCAGGAGGGGACCATGCCCGGCGGCGGGGGCTCCGGGTAGAGGCAGCGGTAGCAGGGGCCGTGCTCGGACCAGAAGACGGAGGCCTGGCCGTCGAAGCGGTAGATCGAGCCCCACACGTACGGCTTGTTCAGCAGCACACAGGCGTCGTTGACCAGGTAGCGGGTCGCGAAGTTGTCCGTGCCGTCGACGATCAGGTCGTACTGGCTGAAGATGTCCATCACGTTGTCGGCCTCGAGCCGCTCCTCGTGAAGGATCACGTTCACGTACGGGTTGATGCCGAGGACGGAGTCGCGCGCGGACTCGGCCTTGGAGCGGCCGATGTCGGCCTGGCTGTGGATGATCTGACGCTGGAGGTTCGACTCGTCGACCTCGTCGAACTCCACGATGCCGAGCGTGCCGACGCCGGCCGCGGCCAGGTACATCAGCGCCGGCGAGCCCAGGCCGCCGGCGCCCACACAGAGCACCTTGGCGTTCTTCAGCCGCTTCTGCCCGTCCATCCCGACGTCGGGGATGATCAGGTGGCGGGAGTACCTGCGGACCTCGTCTACGGTGAGCTCGGAAGCGGGCTCGACCAGGGGTGGCAGCGACACGGGGACTCCGTTGGTCGGTCGATCACTACGGTTGTTCTCTCCGTAACAGTGCCATGGCCTTTTTCATTCCGAGACACCTGTTCCGATCCGCGAGACGATTTCGTCCCAGTAGCCGGGCATGGCCTCCCAGGGGTCGATGCGTCCGCGGTCCGTGCGGTCGGTGAACCAGACGGTGGCGGCGCCCTGCCAGCGGGCGATGCGCAGTGCCTCGTCGAGGTGGCCGAGGGGCACCCCGTGGACGAAGTGGCAGAAGCGGTCGGGCGGGTAGTCGGCCGTCCACTCGGCAACCTGCGACCAGCGGTAGTCGCTCCACGAGCCGCGGAAGGTGACCAGTTGGTCGGCGCACTCGGCGTAGCCCGGGTGGGGGTGGCTGCCGTGGCCCAGGACGATGTGGGCCTCGTCACGCAGCGCGCGCAGCGTGGTGACCGTGCGGCGGACCTCGGGCAGAGCGGCCCGCTCGGTCGGGCAGCGGTCCAGGAAGAATCCGTCGACCCGATACCAGTCGAGATAGCGCTGGGCCTCGGAGATCACCTCGCCGAAGGCGCGGGCGCCACCTGCCGTGTCGAGGCGGGCGGCGTCCAGGTGGGCCGTGTCCAGGTGGCCGAGGACGCGGACGCCCGCGTTGTGGAGCATGCCGGCGGCTTGCAGGCAGTGCGGGTCGGGGCGGGCTCCGGGGCCGTCGGCGACGTTGAGGACGACCCAGTGCACGGGGGTGCCGGGCCGGGTGAGTTCGCCCCACTCGGCCGGGGCGAGCAGGGGGTGGGCGTAGCCGGGGACGCCGAGGCCGGTGCGGAGGTTCGTGTTCGCCGTGATCGGCGTGGTGCCGGTCAGATACGGCATGCCGCCTCCATCCAGATGTCGCCCAGAGACTCCTCCAGGTTGATCCGGGGGCGCCAGCCGAGCCGGTCGCGTGCGGTGCGCACGTCGGCCTGCTGCCAGCTGCCGCAGCCGTCCGGGTACGGGTACACGACCGGGGCGGACTGGCCCGCGCCGACGTGCGCGGCGTGGACCGCGTGCGTCACGTGCATCGCGTGGTCCGAGTCGGCACGGGGGTGGCCGATGGACGGGCGCAACGGGCCGGGCGGGCCGTCGAGTTCGTGAAGGGCGCCGCCGTAGCCGGCCACGCGGGCGAGGACGGCGGCGGCGTCGCGGAGGCGGACCGCGCGGCCCGAGCCGATGTTGATGACGCCCTGTGCGGCGGACAGCGAGGCGGCGTGGACGGCGCGGGCGACGTCGCGGACGTCGACGAAGTCGCGTTGGGCGCCGAGGCCGGTGAGTTTGAGCTCGCCGTCGCCCGACTGCATGGCGCGGCGCATGGCCTCGGCGAGTCGGCCGAGGGGCGAGCCCGCCGGGGTGCCGGGGCCGGCGGGTGAGAAGACCCGCAGGACCACGGCGTCCAGGCCGGAGCCCAGGACCAGTTCGGTGGCGGCGAGTTTGCTGACGCCGTACGGGCCGCCGGGGCGGGGGACGGCGTCCTCGGCCGTGGAGGAGCCGGGCTGGCTCGGGCCGTACTCGGCGCCGCAGCCGATCTGCACGAGGCGGGCGCCGCACCCGCTGCGCCGCAGGGCCTCGCAGACGGTGGCGACGGCGACCGTGTTGTGGCGGGTGAGTTCGCGGGCGCCGCCTCTGGTGGCACCGGCGCAGTTGATGACGACGCCGGGGTGGACCGCGTCGAGGAAGCGGGTGAGGGCACCGGGGCTGCCGGACGCGAGGTCGAAGCGGACGTCGGCGTCGTCACCGCGACCGAGGGCGGTGAGCTGGACGGCGGGGTCGGCGAGGAGACGGTCGGCCACGAAGCGCCCGAGGTAGCCGTTGGCTCCGATCAGCAGAACTCTCATCGGGCGGCTCCCGGGGCCGAGCGGTGGTCGGGTCGGGAGGTGATCATTTGGGGTTCTCCTTCAGGGGGTCTCAGACGGAGGGGTTGGGGTGGTGATGCCTCCGGTTGTGGGGTGGCGGCTGGTGTGGTGCGCTGCGGCCGGTGCCGCTCGGCGGGGGTTCACGGCTGGTCCCGTGTCGCGTGTGCCGAGGCCCTCGTGAGGGTGCGGGTCGCGTGCAGCAGGAGGGTCAGGGCGGCCGTGCCGCAGGCGGCGGTGGGGATGGCGGCCGGGCCCCAGGTGTCGACGAGGGTCTCGACGGGGGTGGCCAGCCAGGCGCAACCGGGGAGGCGGGCCGCGAAGAGGGCGGCCAGGGCCGTGGCCTCGGCCGAGGCCGCGGCGGTGAGGACGAGGGCGGGCGCGTGGGTGAAGCCGTGCGTGGTGAGGAGGCGGGCGAGGAACAGGAGGCCGCCCAGGGTGAGGGTCTGGGGGTGGGCGAGGGGCTCGTCCAGGACGGTGGTGGTCAGGGTCAGCAGGGCCGCCAGCGCGCCGAGGTAGAGGGCGAGGGTGCCCAGGAGCAGGGGCTTCGCGGAGGTCGCGAACTCCTCAAGGGCCCGGCTGGACGAGAGTTTGCGACGGGCTCGTACGGCGAGGAGGTGGGCGCACCATGCCGCGGGGGCGCAGGAGAGGGTGAGGGCCAGGACGGGGGCGGTGGTGAAGGGCCAGGGGCTGTGGGCCGCGCCGGTCGGGAGGGCGTCGGGGCCGCCGGCGGCGGCTGCCTGGAGGAGTCCGTCGCCGAGGAGGGCGTAGGCGACGAGCCAGGTGATGCGGGTGGCGCAGGGCTGTCTGCGGTCCTTGCCGGCGAGGGGGCCTCGGGCCAGGGCCGCGCGCAGGGCGAGGGCCACGGCGAGGGCTCCTGCGGCGGCAGCGATCAGGCGGGACCGGCCGTGGGTGAGGTGCAGGGCGATCACGACCGCCGCGCAGAGGGCTCCGGGGAGGAGGCTGAGGAGGATCCAGTCGGCGCGTGCGCGGGGAGCGTCGGGGGGCGGAGGGCTGGGGGGCGCGTCGGCGTCACGGGGTACGCGGGCGTACATCTCCTCGGCGAGGGAGAAGACGTCCCGGTGCAGGAAGCGTGACGCGGTGCGGTCGGTGATGCCGTGGGCCTCAAGGCCGGCGGCGATCTCCAGGGGGTCCACCGCGCGCTCGCACAGGGCGCGATGACGGTGCATCAGCGCCTTCACGGGGTCCGCTCCGGTGCGGCGGGTGGGGGCGGGGCGGGGGCCCGTGGTGAAGGTGGAGGTCGGTGCCTCGACCGTGGCGGGACGCGAGCCGACGGCAGGTTTCCGGCCGTTTCCGTCCACCGTCTTCCGGCCGTTCCCGTCCAGCGTTCCCGGGCCGTCTCCCTCCGACGTCTCCGGGACGTTCCGCTCCGCCGTCTCCAGGGCGCCCCCCTCCGCCGTGAGCCATTCCTCCGAACGCTCGTCCCAGGCCCCTGGGCTGGTCGGGGCCCCGGGGCCGTCCAGTCCGCCCAGGCCGCCGCTCATCGCGCTCCCTCCGTCGCGGGCAGCGCGGTGGCGCGTACGGGGCTTCCCGGCGGTCGGGGCGGGCCGCCGCGGGCCACCACGCGTGCGGTGTGCCCGGTCCAGCGGCCGGGGACATGGGCTTCGGCGGGGACGGCGAAGGGCAGGGGGTCCCCGGCCTCGTCCAGAACGAGACGGCGGACCGGCGTGCGCGAGACGATCTCCAGGTAAATGCCGTGAAACGCCGCGACGTTCTGCTCGACGGTGAACAGTTCGAGCGCACGCGCGCGTGCGGCGGCGCCCAGCCGCTCGCGGCGCTCCGGGTCGCGCAACAGCGCCACACAGGCCTCGGCGAGCGCCCGCGGATTGCGCGGCGGGACGACGAGACCGGTGCCGCCGATGACCTCCACCACCGCGCCGACGTCGGTGGACACCGTCGCGCGCCCGCTGAACATGGCCTCGACCAGGCCGATCGGGAAGCCCTCGACGACGCTGGACAGGACGGCCACGGCGCCCGAGGCGTACGCGTCGGCGAGGCTGGGGAGCTCCGGGCCGCCGATCTCCTCGAAGGAGACTGGATTGTCGCCGACGGTGTGCGGGCCCTCGGCCTCGTCGGGGAAGAGCTGCGCGGCCAACGCCCTGCAATGACCGAGGTAGGCGTCGCCCTCGGCGCCCGACGGGCTGCCGACGATCCGCAGGCGGGTCTTGGGCTCCTCCTTGCGTACCTCGGCGAAGGCGTGAAGCAGCGACACGATGTCCTTGGCCGGTTCGATACGGCCGACCCAGACCAGCGAATCCGGGTCCGCGCACTCAGGGGCCTCGCCGACCTCCGCGAAACGGGAGGCGTCCATGCCGGGGTAGACCGTGCGCAGCTTCGCGCGGTCGGCGCCGCAGCGCTCCTGCCAGCGGCGGGCGTGGCCGTTGCCGGGCGTGATGAGGGCGGCCCGCGCGTAGGCCTCGGCGGCGAGCCTGCCGTGCAGGGCGGCGAGCAGGGAGCGTACGGCGGGCGAGGCGTCGGGGGCGGCGAGGTAGTGGGTGCGCAGGCGGACGCCGTACTCGGTCAGCAGCAGGGGTACGCCGCTGAAGTGGTGGGCGAGCAGGCCGGGCAGGGCAGCGGCGCCGCCGGATGTGGCGTGGCAGAGGTCGACCGAGCCCAGGCCTTCGTCCTCGTACCAGTCGAGCGAGAGGGGGCGCAGGGCGCGTTCCAGATGCGCGGCGACGGTGAGCAGGTCGGGTACGCGGGCCTCGCGCGCCGGGCGCAGGGCACCCCGCGCCCGGCAGGCGCGCTCAAGGGCGCGTACGGCGACCTCGGAGCGGAGCGCTCCCACCAAGCCACCCTCGTCACGGGCGAGTTCGGCGAGCCCGTACAGCGCGTTGCCGAAACGGTCCGCCTCAGTGGCCGACGCGTGCTCGGAGGCTCCGGATGCGTCTGCGGCGGCCCCCGGCTCCTCCACGGCGCCCCCCGCGCAGAGGGCGCCCACCAGCTCGCCGTAGCACTCGGCGAACCGTCGGCGCGCTCGTCGGCCGTACGCCACGCCGTCGTCCTCGGCCGTCCACAGCGGTGCCGTACGCACGCGGCTGACCTGCGGTGGCAGCGGGACCCAGCCCTCGTCCTCCTGGCGCTCGCTGCGGCTGAGCGCGTAGACGTCGAACTCGTGCTGTCCGAGCCCGCGCACGAGCCGGTCGCACCAGAGCCTGGCGTCACCGCTCATATACGGATAGCCACCCTCCGCAATCAGTCCGATGCGCACGAGCACACCCCCGATCTCCCTAAGGGGAGCCGCCGTTCCCCCGGCGGCTCACAGCGGGACGAACGTATGCGGACAAGGCGGTGGCGCGACGGACGGTTGTCCATCGCGCCACCAAAAGGGGTGAACGGTCGTAACTTTCCCGTGCAGGTCGCGTTCCGTCGCGCTAGGAGATCAAACGCGCACGCATCGTCACTCCTGGACGGCCCGGACGGTCACAGGGTGGCCAACTCCCGTCGCGCGGACCGCCGCTGGGCCGCGATCCGCGGGTCGAGTGCGGGTACGGCGGCCAGGAGCTGCTTGGTGTACGGGTCCCGCGGGTTGTCGTACACCTCGTCGGCCGGCCCCTCCTCGACGATCCGTCCCGCCCGCATCACCGCGACCCGGTCGCTGACCTGCCGTACGACGGCGAGGTCGTGCGCGACGAAGACGAGCGCGAGCCCGAGTTCGCGTTGCAACTCGCCCAGCAGGGCCACGACCTGGGCCTGGGTGGTGACGTCCAGCGCGGAGACGGGCTCGTCGCAGACGATGACGCGCGGGTCGGCGGCGAGCGCCCGCGCGATGCCGACGCGCTGGCGCTGACCGCCGCTGAACTCGTGCGGGTAGCGGTCGTGGTGCGCCGCTTCGAGTCCCACGCGCTCCAGCAGTTCCCGTACGCGCCCCCGGACGCGCCCCTCGTCCGACTCGCCACGCGCGCGGAGCGGGTCGGCGATCGACTCGCCCACGCTGCGGCGGGGGTTGAGGGAGGAGACGGGGTCCTGGAAGACCATCTGCACCGCGGGACGAAGGCCCACGCGCGCGCTGCCGTCGTAACGTATCCGCCCCGCCGTCGGCTCCAGCAGCCCGACCAGCATGCGCCCCAGGGTGGTCTTGCCGCTACCGCTCTCCCCCACGACCCCGAGGGTCTCGCCGCGGTGGATCGTCAGCGACACGTCGTCCACGGCCGTGAACGCCCGTTTCCCGCGTCCGAACTCACGCCGGAGACCGGTCGCCTCCAGGACGACCTCGGGCGCCTCCTCGCTGACGTCGGCGGAGACGCGCGGCGCGTCCACACGCGGGACCGCGCCGAGCAGCTCGCGGGTGTAGGGCTGTGCGGGCGATCCGAGGACCGTGTCGACCGGCCCGAGTTCCACCGCCCGGCCGTGCCGCATCACCAGCACCTCGTCGACGCTCTCCGCGGCCACGCCCACGTCGTGCGTGACGAGGAGCAGCCCCATGCCGGTCTCCTCGCGCAACGTGTGCAGCAGGTCGAGGATCTGGGCCTGGACGGTCACGTCGAGGGCGGTCGTCGGCTCGTCGGCGATCAGCAGATCGGGCTCGCAGGCCAGCGCCATGGCGATGAGGGCGCGTTGGCGCATGCCGCCGCTGAACTCGTGCGGGCGCGAACGGGATCTCCGCGGCGCGTCCGGGATACCGACCCGGTCCAGCACCTCCACCGCACGCGCGCGTGCCGCCCGCCGCGACACACGCGTGTGCACGCGGTACACCTCGGCGATCTGGTCGCCGATCGCGTAGTACGGGTCGAGGGACGACAGCGGGTCCTGGAAGACCATCGCGGCCTTCGCGCCGCGCAGCCGCCGCAGCGCCGCGTCCGACGCCTCCTGGACGTCGACGCCGGCGACCTCGATCGCACCTGCGACCCGTGCGCCCGTGCCCCGGTGCAGACCGAGCAGCGCGGAGGCGACGGTGGACTTGCCGGAGCCCGACTCGCCGACGAGGGCGAGGGCAGCGCCCTGTTCCAGTCGGAAGGAGAGGCCGTCGACCGCGCGCAGGGCCCCGAACCCGACCGTCAGGCCGCTGACGTTGACCAGACTCATGCGAGCACCACCCGTCGGTCGGCCACCGCGTACAGGACGTCCGCGACGACATTGGCGACGACCACGAAGAAACCGATGACCAGGACCATGCCGACGACGACCGGAAGGTCGACCACATTGACCGCATGGACCAGTTCCTGACCGATGCCGGGCAGCCCGAACAGCGTCTCGGTGAGCACGGCGCCGCCGACCGCGCTGCCGAAGTTGTTGGCGTTGAGCGCGATGACCGGCGCGAACGCCCCGCGCAGCGCGTGCCGGCCGATGACCGACCGCTCGCCGACGCCGTACGCCCGGAAGGTCCGGATGTGGTCCTCGGCCAGCGTCTCCAGCATCGCCGCCCGGGTCAGCCGGGCGAAGGCGGCGGCCTCGATCAGGGCGAGCGACAGCCAGGGCAGCAGCAGGTTCCAGGCCCACTGTTCGGGGTCGTCGGTGAAGGCGACGTACTGCGGGAACGGCAGCAACTGCAGCTGTCCGCAGACCACGATCATCAGGACCAGACCGATGACGAAGACCGGCGTGGCCACGCCCGCGAGCGTGATGCCGGTCAGCAGCCGTTCGGTGAGGCGGCCGCGCCGCCACGCGGACAGGACGCCGGTGCCGACACCCAGGATGAGCCAGAGCACCATCGCCCCGAGCACGAGCGACAGGCTGACCGGTAGCTTCGCCAGGATCAGCGCGGTGACCTGCTGGTCGCTCTGGTAGGACAGCCCGAGGCACGGCGCCGAGCAGTGCTGTACGGACGTGCCGGTCGAGTAGTCCTGGCCGACGACGAGGCCTTCCAGGAAGTGCCGGTAACGCACGTACAGCGGGTCGCCGAGATGCAGTTGCTCCGTCACCTGCTGCACCTGGGCGGGCGAGCAGCGCGGGCCGCACGTGATCTGGGCGACGTTGCCGGGGGTGACGTAGAAGACGACGTAGACGATCACCGAGATGGCGAACAGGGTGACGACGGCGCCGACGAGGCGGCGCAGGGCGAACCCTCCGAAGCCGCTCATGCCTCGCCCTCTCAGGCCTTGGCCTTTCACGCTTTGCCCCTTCATGCCTTGGCCTCCCTCTTGCGGCCCGTGCCGACGCGCAGCCGGGACGCCGCGCGCGGGTCGAGCGCCGTGCGCACGCCGTCGCCGAGGACGGTCAGCGCGAGGACGGTCACGAAGAGCGCTCCGGCGGGCAGCAGCAGGTACTGCGGGGCCGCCTGGTACCAGACGTCGGCGGCGGTCAGCATCTGTCCCCAGGACGGCGTTGGGGGCTTGACGCCGACGCCGAGGAAGGACAGGGCGGCCTCGACGGTGATGTTGGTCGGGACGAGCAGCGCCGCGTACGTGATGACCGGCGCGGCGATGCCGGGCAGCAGCTCCCGGCGGGCGATGCGCCAAGAACCCCAGCCGCTGAGCCGGGCCGCGGAGACGTAGTCCAGCTCCTTCAGGGTGAGCGTCTGGGCGCGCACGATCTTCGCGATGTTGCCCCATGCGATCAGCCCGATGACGAGGGCGACCAGCACGGGCCGCGGGAAGCTCGGCGGCACGATCGCGAGCAGCGCCAACGACATGATCATCAGCGGCATGCCCACGATGACGTCGGTGAACCGGCTCAACAGTTGATCAACCCATCGGTTCCCGAGCGCGGCCGCGACGCCCACCGCGACGCCGATGACGACCTGGACGACGGTCGCCGCCAGCGCGACCCCGAGGGAGACCCGGGCGCCGTACACGAGCCGTGCGAACAGGTCACGTCCGGTCTGCGGTTCCACGCCGAGCCAGTGCTCGGCGCTCACCCCGCCGAACGACCCGATGGGCACGCCGCCGCGCGCGGAGTCCACCAGGGACGGGTGGTACGTGGTCGGGTCCTGGCCCTCGATCGCGGTGAGCAGCGGCGCGGCGAGCGCGACCAGGACGAGCAGCGCGACGACGACGGCCGCGACGAGGGCGGCGCGCTGGGTCCGCAGCCGCCGCCAGAACTGACGTGCCCCCGAGGCCCCCGGAGCGGACGCCCCGGGAGTCTCGACGGCGAGAACTGCCTCACTCACGGCGCTACTTCACCGCGACCTGGGAGATGTCCAGCACACCGGTCCAGTCGCTGATCACGACGTTCTTGACGGCTTCGCCGTACAGCCGCTTGTAGACGGGGTGGAACAGCGGCACGGTCAGCGCCCGCTCGCCGATCTTCTTGTCCAGTGCACCCCACCTCTTGGCGGCGGCGTCAAGGTCGGTCAACTTGTTGATCGCGTCAATCTCGGCATTGACCGACTTGTCATCGAGCAGGCCCGTGTTGAAGTTCGCGCCGTCCTTGACGATCTGCCGGCCGTCGAAGATCGGGGCGAGGAAGGGACCGCCCGAGGGCCAGTCGGCACCCCAGTGCGCGAGGAAGAACCCTGGCTCGGTCTTCACGCTGTGGATCTTGTCCTTGTAGTCGTTCTCCTCCAGGCCCTGGAGCTTGACGGTGATGCCGGCCTTCTTGAGCGCGTCCTGGATCGCGGTCGCGATCTCCGGGCTGGTCTCGAAGTCCTTGCTGTTGGAATGCGTCAGCGTGACGGTGAGCCCGTTCGCGTAGCCGGCCTCCTTCAGCAGTCCTTGGCCTTCGCGGCGTTGCCCGCCTCGCCGGCCGGGAACAGGTCGTAGGGCTCGTAGCCGAAGGACTTCTGGTTCGGCAGGAAGGTGGTGGCGGGCTCGGCCAGCGCGGATCCGCCGGCGGCGTTGACGACGGACGAGCGGTCGATGGCGTACGAGATCGCCTGACGTACCTTGACGTTGTCGAACGGCTTGATCCTCGGGTTGAACGCGATGTAGTTGGTGTAGCCGAAGTGTCCGGTGCCGACGCGAGCGGCAAGGTCCTTGTCGCCGGTCACCTTGGCGAGTTCGGCGGGACCGAGGTTGGTGTCCGTGGTGACCGCCGCCGCGTCCGCGCCCTGGGACGCGGACAGCCGCTGGTTGATCACGGACGAGTCGAGCCCGGACCGTACGTCGATCTTGTCCGGGTAGGCCTTGCGCTCGGCGTCGGTCGAGGCCGACCAGTGCGTGTTGCGCTCCAGGACGAGCCGTTCGCCGTCGTTGTCGTTGCTGACGACCTTGTACGGCCCGGACGAGACGGGGTGCTCCTCGTACTTCGTACCGGTGTCCTTGGCCTTCGGCACGGGCGCGAACTGCGTCTGCGTCGCCAGGTACGGGAACTCGCCCTCGGGCTTGTTCAGATGGAAGACGATGGTCCGCGCGTCCGGCGTCTCGATCGCCGTCAGGCCCTTCTTGTCCTTGTACGGCCCCTGGTAGTCGGCCGCGCCGACCAGCCAGTCCCTCAGGTAGGGCGCGCCGCCGGACAGTTCGGGCGCGAAGGAGCGCTCGATGCCGTACTTGATGTCGGCCGCGGTGATCGCGGTGCCGTCCTCGTACCTGAGGCCTTCCTTGAGGGTGTACGTCCACACGGTGGCGTCCTTGTTCGGGCGCCCGGTGTCGGTGGCGAGGTCGGGGACGACCTTGGCGCCGGCCTCGCCGTTCTCGCGATTGCGGGTGGTGAGCGTACGGAAGACCAAGGAAGGGACGTTTCCGCCGCCTGAGGTGTACAGGCGGGCGGGGTCGAAGTCCTGCTGCGGCTCGGAGTTCAGGACCGTGAGCGTGCCGCCCTTGTGGGGCGTGGAGTCGCCACCGGCACTCTTGGCATCGTTGTCCTCAGGCCCGCAGGCGGCGGCCCCCGCTGCCACGACCAGGCTGACGGATGCCGCGGCCACGCGGCGCGCTATGACGGACGATTGACGCATCGGAGACGACCTCTCGAAATGACGAGTCTCGAATAACGAGACGAAATGACGCGGAGTGAGACGGATACGAGCAGACGTCCGCCCCAGGGCGTCGGATCATCGGCCGTCAGGTCAGGCAGACGGATCGGGCCGTCACGTCAGGCAACGGATCGGGCCGACGGATCGGGCTGACAGATCGGGCCGTCGGAGGTCCATGCGCGAGCCAGGTTCCACGCGCGAGCCACGGGCCCGGAAACCCGTCAGAGACTCACCGGAGTGAAGAGGAGATCGCGACGCGCACGCCCGGGGGCGAACGTCAGCGACAGTGAATGTCGGCCACGCACAGAGCGGTCACACCGATGAGCGCCAGCTCGATGGCGGCGCGAGAGGAGGTGTGACGGGTCGACATGTGCAGCAATATGGATGAACTCGCTGCACATGTCAATGTGACATATGAGTCATCCGTCAACTGCCGGGGTAGGCCCAGGGGTTGGGCCGGCAGTGGATTCCGTCGTGGTCGAGGAACTTGGTCTGCTGCTGCATGACCGGGGCGAGCTCGCCGTCCTTGTCGCAGGTCACATGGGGGTAGCCGAGCCGGTGGCCGACCTCGTGGTTGATCAGCATCTGCCGGTACTCGTGGATCCGGTCACCGAACGTCTCCGACCCCTGCGCCCATCTGTACGCATTGATCATGACGCGCTCGGTGGCGGCGGAGTCGCACGACACGTTGTCGACGGTGGTGTCCAGACCGGACTTGTCACACCAGTCGGCCGTCGTCCCCGGACTGGCCAGCGTGATCACGAAGTCCGGCTTGCCGGAGTAGATGCGCTCGAAGGTACGGGCGCCGTTGTGGGCCCAACTCCGGTCGTCGTTGAGCGTCTTCTGCACGGCCTCGGCGAAGAGCTCGCCGTCGAGCCCGAGCCCCTCCTCCACGTCCACGCGATAGGTGAACTTCTGCCCCTTGCCAGGCGCCTTGTCGACGCCCTGGATCGCCTCGAACTTCCCCGATCCCTTGAGCGTGGCGCTCAGCGCGTACGTCCTGCCCATCTTCTGCTCGTACGTCAACGGGGCCACACTCGGCGAACCCGACGGCGTCGGCCGCCCGTCCCCGCGCGAGGCCGAGTCGCGGTCGTCCCGCGCCTGGTCCGCGGCGGACTGCGACTGCACGTCGCCGTCGTCCCGCCCCTTGGCGACCTGACCGGCGACGACGACGGCCAGCACGGTGACGACGGCGGCGGCCGCGATACCGGAGAACGTCCGGCCCTTGCCGCCCTTGGCCGCCACGGGCTCGCCGGTCGGCGGAGCGCCGTCGTCCACGTCCGTCCCGGCGTCGTCCGCGACGCCGCCGCCGGCACCGGACCGGGTGTCCCAGTCGGTGACGGAGCCGTACGGGTCGGCCGCGTGCGCGGTCTCGGCCGTGCGGGGCGCGAAGACGTCGACGTCCGCCTCGAAGGCCTCCAGGTACTCCTGCCGGGGCCCCTCGGACGGCGACGCGCGTCGGGGGCGCGGCAGCGGAACGCCGGTCGCGGGCGGCGCGCCTGCGCCCGCGGGAGCGCCGTACGCGGCCCCGGTACGGCCCCTCAACTCGCCCCAGCCGCCCCCGGGTTCACGCTGCTGGGGGTGGCCGCCACGGGCCCGTGGGGTGCCGTGCGCGGGCGTGCCGTCGGGCAGCCTCGGGACACCCTGGGCCGGGGTGCCGTCGGGGAACCTCGGAAAACCCTGGGCAGGAGTGCCGTCCGGCAGCCGCGGCACTCCGTGCGCCGGCGTGCCGTCGGGGAACCTCGGGAAGCCGTGCGCGGGCGTACCGTCAGGCAGCCGCGGCACCCCCTGCGCCGGCGTGCCGTCGGGAAAACCCCGCCCGCCGTACGTCGGTGCCCCACTGCCCGGCATCCCCTGCCGAGGAGGCGGTGGCCCCGGCACCCGGCGACCACCCGGCCCGCCCGACTGCGGCCAACCGCTCTGCCCCGGGCCCGGCGCGGAGGGCCCCCGCCGACCTTCACCGGTCTGCGGCGGTACCCCCCGGGAATCTCCCCTGGAGTCCCCCCGGACGTCCTGTCGTGCCGTCGTGTCCGCGGTGTCGCTCTTGGGCTTGGCGGCGGGCCCGCGGCGGCTGTGGCGTCCCACGTCCCGCCTCAGCTCCCCGCGTTCTCGGTCACGGCCTCGCCCTGGCCCGCGGCGGCCTCCTTGCCCCGGGCCCGGCCCCGAGCAGGGCTCTCGGCCGTGGGCTCTCCCGCCGCCTCCCGCGCCTCCTCCGACTCCCCCGACTCCGCCAGAAGTTCGCGGAACGCCCGGGCGACGACCTCTGGATACTCCATCATCGCCACGTGCCCGGCCTCCGGCAGGCCCAGCAGACGGGAGTCGCGGAAGCTGCGGGCGGCCCTGCGGCACATGCGGTAGCCCACGAGCTGGTCGCGGCCGCCGTAGATGAGCAGCGTCGGCGCCAGCACCCGCTCGGCCTGACGCCACAGCGCGTGCTGGCCGCCCAGCGTGTAGGCGTTGACCAGCCCGCGCGCGGAACGGGTCAGGGCGTCCCAGAAGTACGGCAGCCGCAGCCGCCGTTCCATCTCCTCGACGGCGTTGGTGAATCCTTCCGGCGACACGCGCGCGGGGTCGCCGTAGCAGAGGTGCAGCACGCCGCGGACCCGCTGCTCCGCCGTCCACTGCCGGGTGAACCGGGTGAACAGCGTCGTCACGCCGGGCACCGCGAGCAGGGCCGTGGGCACGGCGCTGCGCTGGACGCGGATCTCGGGCAGGGCGGGCGACACGAGTGTGAGCGTACGGACCAGGTCGGGGCGTACGGCGGCGACGCGCGTGGTGACGGCGCCGCCGAGCGAGTTGCCGAAGAGGTGTACGGGACCCCGGTCGGAGGCGTCGAGATAGCGGATCACCGCGCGCGCGTGCGCGGTGACCGAGTAGTCGCCGTCGTCCGGTGGCGGCGAGTCGCCGAAGCCCGGCAGGTCCACCGCCTCGCAGTCGACGTCGCCGTCGAGCAGTTCCATCAGCGCCGACCAGTTCTGCGAGGAACCACCGAGTCCATGGACGTACAGCGCGGGCGGCAGGCCCTCGCGCGCGGGCGGCCTCGACCGCACCGTCAGCGTGATCCCCGGCAGCCCGACCGAGCGCAGCCGCTCGCCCTCCGCGACCCTGACGGTCGCCACCTTGGGGAGCACATTGGCGGCCGGCGCTGAAGGGAGCTCGGTCGAAGACATGCGGCAATGTTACGAGATGATCACGCAGTGGTTCATGTGTTCGCCGTCACAAGTCGACACGTACATGGCAGCTTTCTCCCCGGGAAACCGGGCACCCGCACCACGAGCGCAGAAGTCCACGGAAGCCACCCCGAGCACGCCCGAATCGCCCACAGATCCCCCGCGGATCGCATAGCGTCCGGATCCGGTGTCTCCTAGGCTCGTACGCAGGGCACCCGGATGTGGACCCCTGCTTCACCCAGGGACGCCGTGCCCCACGGGGGCGTTCTAGGAAGGGAGCCCGCCATGGCCGTCGATCCCAGCGACCCCGAGACCTTCGCGGTCGAGGACACCGAGCAGGACGAGGAGTTCGACGTCGAGGCCCCCGCGGCCGACGCCGCCGAGCAGCATGCCGACGTCAGGCCCGACCGCGACGACCGGCTGACCGGCGCGAACCAGGACCGGGCCAACGAGGCCGATCTGATCGAGCAGGCGCGCGTCGTCTCCATCGACGAGGACGACTACCGGTGACGCGGAGCGGCACAGGGGGCCGCTGAGTGCGAACGCGGGTACAGCAGGGCACGGAAGAGAGTGCCGCTGAGCAGGAGAGAGGCCACTTCTTGCCCGTTCCGACCGGGTTTCAAACCTTCTGTGCGACTTTCGCCACCGTCCGGTCCGTGAAATTCTGCGCTCGTACCGCGCACACCGGGGTTACCGAAAAGTACGATGACGACGCGGCGCACACCGCATGTGGACGACATTGGGAGGCGGCGTGACAGCCATCGAGCAGACAGAGGCGGCGCGCCCGCGGGGCACTCGCCTGCCGCGCCGTGCCCGACGGAACCAGCTTCTGGGCGCCGCCCAGGAGGTTTTCGTCGCGCAGGGATACCACGCTGCCGCGATGGACGACATCGCCGAGCGCGCCGGCGTCAGCAAGCCGGTGCTCTACCAGCACTTCCCGGGCAAGCTCGACCTCTATCTCGCTCTGCTGGACCAGCACTGCGAGTCACTGATCCAGGCGGTACGCAACGCGCTCGCCTCGACGACCGACAACAAGCAGCGCGTCCGGGCGACGATGGACGCGTACTTCGCCTACGTCGAGGACGACGGCGGCGCCTTCCGGCTGGTCTTCGAATCGGACCTGACCAACGAGCCGGCCGTGCGCGAGCGCGTCGACAAGGTCACGAACGAGTGCGCCGAGGCGATCTGCGACGTCATCGCCGAGGACACCGGGCTCTCCCGCGCGGAGTCGATGCTGCTCGCCTCCGGCCTCGGCGGCCTCGCCCAGGTGGTGGCCCGCTCCTGGCTGCACAGCGACCGCAGCGTGCCCCGCGACCAGGCGGTGCAGCTGCTGACGTCCCTGGCCTGGCGCGGCATCGCGGGCTTCCCCCTGCACGGCACCGACCACCACTGAGGCGACGGCACGCACGCGTGCCGGGCGTTTGTTCCCGTCCGCTGTTCGCTCCTGGCGTTCTTGGGCGGAGCGTGAACGTCCCCTCACCGGGCTAATGTGTGCTGGGTACGGCGCGGAAGGTCGCGCACTTCACTGACCGTCGGAGGGACAAAGCCGTGGAGGTCAAGATCGGCGTGCAGCACGCGCCCCGCGAGATCGTTCTGGAGAGCGGTCAGAGTGCCGAGGACGTGGAGCGGGCGGTGTCCGAGGCGCTCGCCGGCAAGTCGCAGCTGCTGAGCCTCGTGGACGAGCACGGCCGCAAGGTCCTGGTCCCGGCCGACCGCCTCGCGTACGTGGAGCTCGGTGAGCCGGCTCCGCGCAAGGTGGGCTTCGGCGCGCTGTAACAGCGCGTCGGCGACAAGCAGGACGGGAGGGGCCCGGTGACCACGGTCGCCGGGCCCCTCCCGCGTTCCTTCACGAACGGAGCACAGCCCTCTCACAGAGGAGGATTGCATTCCGCAGGTCAGGGGTATGACGGGCTACGACCGTTTCGAGCAGGTCGGCCATGTGGGAGGGACCCCAGCATGCTCTTGGAAGCGCTCAGCTCCGCGATCCTCGGCCTGGCCCTGGCATGGGCCGCCGCCCACCGCCTGCCGCACCGCCTGCCCACCCGTTCCCTGGTCCTGCCGACCGGCGTGGCCGGCGCCCTCTTCGGCGCCTTCCTCACCCACACCGCACTCGACTTCGCCAACCTCTTCGTGATCCTCCTCGGCGCGGCAACCGTCTCCGCCGCCTCCCTCTCCCTGCTGGTCCGCCCGGCGGGAAGACTCCGCCGCCACTCAGCGACCGCGTGACCCCCGACGACGACCGGCCGCCGGACGACTGACGCCCCCGGCCTCTGCTCAACACCGGTCCGGGCATTCCCAGCCCGTCCGGCTCTGAGGACGAGGCGCGAAGGGCCGAGAGCGGGGGCCTGAGGGCGGCAGCCCCCAGAGCGGGGCCGCGCCCTAGGCAGCGAGGCCCAGCGCGGCCATCCGCTTCGTATGCGCCTCAGTGATCCGCGAGAACATCTTCCCGACCTCCGCGAGATCGAACCCGTCCGCGACCCCACCCACCAACATCGTCGACAACGCGTCCCGGTCGGCGACGACCCGCTGCGACTGCGACAACGCCTCCCCCATCAACCGCCGCGCCCACAACGCGAGCCGTCCCCCCACCCGAGGGTCCGCGTCGATCGCCGCCCGCACCTTCTCCACCGCGAACGACGCGTGTCCGGTGTCGTCCAGCACGGCCAGCACCAGCCCCCGCGTGTCCGAGTCGAGCCGAGCCGCGACCTCCCGGTAGAAGTCACTGGCGATCGAGTCACCGACGTACGCCTTGACCAGCCCCTCCAGCCAGTCCGAGGGTGCCGTCTGCCGATGGAACCCGTCGAGCGCCGCGACGAAAGGTTCCATGGCCTGCGTCGGCTCCGCCCCGATCTCGGTGAGCCGGTCCCGCAGCTTCTCGTAGTGGTGGAACTCGGCGGACGCCATCTTCGCCAGCTCCGCCTTGTCCGCGAGCGTCGGCGCCAGCTTGGCGTCCTCCGCCAGCCGCTCGAACGCCGCCAGCTCCCCGTAGGCCAGCGCGCCGAGCAGATCCACGACAGCGGCCCGGTACTGCGGATCGGCGGATGCTCGCGCCCAGTCCTGGGCGGCGACCCCGGTGTGGTCGGCGGGGGCGTCGGAGGGGTCAGGGACGTCGGAGGTGTTGTCAGGCGTCGTCATGAAGCGCACAATAGCCCGCTCACCGTGTCACGGAAGTCCCTGGTCAATCACTGTGACGCCGACTACGTGACCAATTCGGCCATCGCATGTGCGCGTTTCCGGGGTATGGTGGTAATGCGCCCGCTGAGTACTCAGACGTACCTCGACGGGCCGCACGTTATGAGGATGCCCGGTCGGTGGCCCGATCGGCTCCGACCCGACAGCCCTCCCCGGCCGTACGGCACTCTGCGTACGAAGCCCGGAGGGGGACACCCTCAGCGGTACGAGCGCTAGAGCGTCGGCAGTGGTCCCGTGCCCTACGGCCAGCCCGTAAGGCAGCCGACGTCCCCGGCACGGTCCGTCAAGACCCCCGCGCTCGCCTCGCACCGCGCACACAGAAGAGGCAGCACCCTGACTACGACTTTCCGAGAGCTCGGAATCCTTCCCGAGACCGCCGAGGCCCTTGAGGCCGTCGGCATCGTGAACCCCTTCCCCATCCAGGAGATGACCCTCCCCGTCGCCCTCTCCGGCACGGACGTCATCGGCCAGGCCAAGACCGGCACCGGCAAGACGCTGGGCTTCGGTCTCCCGCTCCTGGAGCGCGTCACCGTCCCCGCCGACGTGGAGGCCGGGCGCGCCAAGCCCGAGGCCCTCACCGACGCCCCGCAGGCGCTCGTCGTCGTCCCCACGCGCGAGCTGTGCCAGCAGGTCACCAACGACCTGCTGACCGCGGGCAAGGTGCGCAACGTACGCGTCCTCGCCATCTACGGCGGCCGGGCCTACGAGCCGCAGGTCGAAGCCCTCAAGAAGGGCGTCGACGTGATCGTCGGCACCCCGGGCCGGCTGCTGGACCTCGCGGGCCAGAAGAAGCTCGACCTCAAGCACATCAAGGCGCTCGTCCTCGACGAGGCCGACGAGATGCTCGACCTGGGCTTCCTGCCCGACGTCGAGAAGATCATCAACATGCTGCCGGCCCGCCGCCAGACCATGCTGTTCTCGGCGACCATGCCGGGCGCGGTCATCGGCCTCGCGCGCCGCTACATGTCGCAGCCCACCCACATCCGCGCCACCGCGCCGGACGACGAGGGCGTGACGGTCGCGAACATCGCGCAGCACGTCTACCGCGCGCACAACATGGACAAGCCGGAGATGGTGGCGCGCATACTGCAGGCCGAGGGCCGGGGACTGGCCATGGTCTTCTGCCGTACGAAGCGCACGGCGGCGGACCTCGCCGACCAGCTCCAGCAGCGCGGCTTCGCCTCCGGCGCGGTCCACGGCGACCTCGGCCAGGGCGCCCGCGAGCAGGCGCTGCGCGCCTTCCGCAACGGCAAGGTGGACGTCCTCGTCTGCACCGACGTCGCCGCGCGCGGCATCGACGTCGAGGGCGTGACGCACGTCATCAACTACCAGTCGCCGGAAGAGGAGAAGACGTACCTGCACCGCATCGGCCGTACGGGCCGCGCGGGCAACACGGGTACGGCGATCACGCTGGTCGACTGGGACGACATCCCGCGCTGGCAGCTGATCAACAAGGCGCTGGAGCTGAACTTCAACGACCCGCCGGAGACGTACTCCACGTCCCCGCACCTCTTCGAGGAACTGAAGATCCCCGCCGGCACCAAGGGTGTCCTGCCCCGCTCGGAGCGCACGCGTGCCGGGCTGGCGGCGGAGGAGGTGGAGGACCTCGGCGAGACCGGTGGTCGTGGCGGTCGCGGTCGCGGCGGCCGGGGCGGCCGGGACGAGTCCCGCTCGTCCTCGTCGGACCGCGAGCGCCCGGCCCGCACGCCCCGTCGTCGCCGCCGTACCCGCGGCGGGGCCGCGCTGGACGGGACGTCGGCGCCGGCCGCCGGTCCCGCCGCGGCGGACGAGACCGCCGAGGCCACGTCGGCGGAGGCCGTGACCGCGCCACGCACCCCGCGCCGTCGCCGCCGCACCCGCGGCGGGGCCGCCGAGCCGACCGCCGCCGTGACGTCCACGGCGCCCGAGCCCGCGGAGGCCGCGCAGACGGCCGTCGCCACGGCGGAGGGCCCGTCCCTGGAGGTCGCTGACGAGGCTTCGGCGAAGCCGCGCCGCCGCCGCACCCGCAAGTCGGCGGAGCCGAAGGCGACTTCGGCCGAGGCGTCGACGGTGACGGAGACCGCGACGGAGCCCGAGGCCGCCAAGCCCGCGAAGGTCGCGGAGGCCGTCCAGCCGTCCGAGGCCGCTACGGCTTCCCCGGTCGCGGAGGCCGAAGAGGCTCCCGCGCCCGCCACCAAGCCGCGCCGCCGCACCCGCAAGGCGACGGCCCCGGCGGAGTCCGCCGTGGACACGGCCGAGGGCACCTCCGAGGGCGCCCCGGAGACCCCGGAGGCCGCGGAGACCAAGCCGCGCCGGACCCGTAAGGCGACGGCTGCCGCCGAGGCCGCCGTCGACACGGCCGAGGCCACCGAGGCCAAGCCCAGGACGCGCCGCACCCGCAAGACCGCGGCGCCCGCCGAAGCCGCCGCCCCGGCCGCCGCCGACATCCCGGCCCAGACGGCCCAGGAGCCGGAGGCCACCGAGGCCACAGAGGCCAAGCCCAAGGCGCGGCGCACCCGTAAGGCGACCGTCGCCGCCGAGGCCGCCGTCGACACGGCCGAGGCCACCGAGGCCAAGCCGAAGACGCGCCGTACGCGCAAGGTGGCGGCGCCCGCCGAAGCCGCCGTAGCCGCGGCCGAGGGCACGGAGGCGAAGCCGCGCCGGACCCGTAAGGCCGCGGCGACCGTCGCGGAGCCGGAGGCCGCCGAGGCCAAGCCGCGCCGAACCCGTAAGACGGCGGCCACCGCGGAAGCCGCCGTGGACACGGCCGAGGCAGCCGAGGCCAAGCCCAAGGCGCGCCGTACGCGCAAGGCGGCCGCCGCCGCGCCGGCCGCCGACATCCCGGCCCAGGCCACGCAGGAGCCGACGGTCACGGAGGCGCCCGCGCCTCGCCGCCGGACCCGCAAGGCCGCGGCGACCGTGGAGGCCGCCGACGGCACGGCCGAGGTGAAGCCCAAGGTGCGCCGTACCCGCAAGGCCACGGCGGCCACGGAGCCCGCGGAGAGCTGATCTCCCGTACGACGGCCCGGTCCCGCCCAGCGCGGGGCCGGGCCGTCGGCGTTCCCGGGCCGGTGGGTGGGGGTCCGGCGGCGTACCAGCTACCCTCCCCCCGTGACCACCGAACCCGCCTTCACACCGCCCCCGAACGCCCGCGCCCACCCCCTCCCCACCTCCCGCGGCACGTTCGCCGTGGTCGACTCCCCGGTCGCTCCAGGCGTCGAGCCCCGAGGTGTCGCCCTGCTGCTCCCCGGGTTCACCGGCAGCAAGGAGGACTTCACGCTGATGCACGAGCCGCTCGCGGCGCGCGGCTACCGTACGGTCGCCGTGGACGGGCGGGGCCAGCACGAGTCGGACGGGCCGGAGCGCGACGAAGCCCCTTACGCGCAGGGCGAGTTGGCCAGGGATGTGCTGGCGCAGGCGGCGGCCCTCGGCGACCTCGGCGTCCCGCTCCATCTCTTCGGTCACTCCCTCGGCGGCCAGATCGCCCGCGCCGCCGTCCTCCTCGACCACACGCCGTTCCGCTCGCTGACCCTGATGGCGTCGGGCCCCGCGCAGATCTCCGACTCCCAGCAGCAGCGGGTGAAGCTGCTGCGGGACGCGCTCGGGGTGATGAACATGGCCGAGACATGGGAGGCGATCCTCGCGATGGGGCCGCCCGAGGAGGTCGGCGGCCCGGCGCGCGGCATCGGCGGCCAGGATCTGCTGCGCCGCCGCTGGCTCGGCACGAAGCCCGCGCAGCTCCTCGCCACAGGGCGCCAGTTGTGCACGGAGCCGGACCGCGTCGACGAACTCGCGATCCTGCCGCTGCCGTTCCACGTCCTGTCCGGCGCGAGCGACGACACCTGGCCGGTCCCGGTCCTGGACGACATGGCGGCTCGGCTGAACGCCCGTCGCACGGTCATCCCCGGCGCCGAGCACTCTCCGAACGCCGACCAGCCCCTGCGCACGGCCCAGGCGGTCGCGGACTTCTGGGACACCGTGGACGACGCGGGCGTACCCGCGACCGGGGCCTAGTACTGCGCCTGAAGGTGCTCCCAGAACCCGTCCCGCAGCGCCCGCCGCAGATCCGACTGGCCGCGCAGCGAGTACTGGAGCAGCCCTTCCGCCTCGACCAGCAGGTCCTGGTCGACGGAGCCGGGCAGGTACGGGTGTCCGGGCAGCAGTTCCACGAGCGACTCGCGGCCCCGTGCCGCGAGCCACTTCGCCGCGATCCGCGCGCCGACGAAGCGGACGTCCTCCCGCGTCGGGCGGGACCCGGCGCCCTCGTAGGCGGCGGCCGTGCGCCGGGTGACGTACGGCTTGAAGAAGTCGAGGTCGAGGGTGCGCTGGCTGTCGACCTCCCAGAGCAGCGGTTCGGCCTGGTTACGCCCTTCCGGTGCCTCGATGCCCCACAGGTGCACCCGCGCCCCGTATCCCTGCGCGGCCTCGACCGCCGACACCAGGTCCTCGTCGCCGCCGAGCAGGGCGGCGTCGCTGATGGCCCGGTGTCTGGCCAGCGACTCCAGATCGGTCCTGATCAGTGAGTCGACGCCCTTCTGCTGGTTGTTGGCGTTGAGGTTGCCCAGGCGGACCTTCACGTCGGGGAGCTCGGCGATCGACTGCTGTTCCGCCGTGTGGATACGGCGCCGGGCGCCGTCGTACCAGTAGACGCGCAGCAGCCTGCTGTCCGCGAAGATGGTGCGGGCCCGGTCGATGAGCGCCTCGATCAGTCCTTCGGCGTCCACGTCGAAGGCCCGGCGGTCCTCCGTCCCGGCGACCAGCCGTCCCGCGGCCGCGTAGAGGTAGCCCGCGTCGACGAAGATCGCATGGGTCGAGGGCGTCTTCGCCACCTCGGCGAGCATGCGTTGCAGCAGCTCGTTGGTGTGGTCGATGCGGGCGGCGAGCGCCGCGAGGTCGTCGTTCATCGCTTCCATTGTCCGGGCGGTCACGCTGCGAACACAACCGGTCCCGGTCGGTCCTCGCATGATCACTCGGCGACCGCTTACCGGTCAGTAGTTAGTCGTTCGAAAAATTTCTTTAGCGTAGGGAATGTTTGTAACACGCAGCCCGTTGCATACGTGTGTAACCCCAGTAGTTCTCCGCAGGAGGATGACCAGACGAAGGGAGAAGCCCATGCGCTTCGAAATCATGCGACTCGACGAGTTCGACGGAACCCCCGTGGACAGCACCGTCGTGGACGCCGCCTCCGTCAACCGGATCGTTCAGCAGGCCGCCGCGACGGGGCAGCGGCTGTGGATCCGACCGGCCGAGACCACGGCCTCATAACAGACGCGGATCACCGCAGAAGCTTCGAAGCCCCCGTACGGTACTCAAGCCGTACGGGGGCTTCGCGCATACGTCGGGGTCAGGCGCCGTTGATCACCTGGGTGACACCATTGATGATCTGCTGCACCGCGATGGCCGACAGCATCATGCCCGCGAGCCGTGTCACCAGGACCACGCCACCGTCCTTGATGACGCGGATGATCAGCAGCGAGTACCGCATCACCAGCCACAGCACCACATGGATGGCGAGGATCGCCGTCCACACCGACACCTGCGTGGCGACACTGCCGGCCTTCTGCACGGCCAGGATGACCGACACGATCGCGCCCGGCCCGGCCAGCAGCGGCATGCCCAGCGGGACGAGGGCGACGTTGACGTCCTTGGTCTGCTTCGGCTCGTCCGTCTTGCCGGTGAGCAGGTCGAGCGCGATCAGCAGGAGCAGCAGCCCGCCCGCGATCATCAGCGCGGGCACGGAGACATGCAGGTAGTTCAGGATCTGGTGCCCCAGAAGCCCGAACACCGCGATCACCCCACCCGCCACGCAGACGGCCTGGAAGGCCATCCGCTTCTGCACCTTGGCCGGCCGCCCGGCGGTGAGCGCGAGAAAGATCGGGGTGATCCCGGGGGGATCCATGATGACGAAGAGGGTCAGGAAGAGAGAGCCGAAGACAGCGAGGTCGAACATGGGTGGAGGGCCTTGCGAGTGAGTGATCGCGCGGTGGTCAGGCAGCACGGGGCTACAGCCGCTGTGCCGCTACCGCTGTGGGCAGTCGTTCCGCGGGGCGGAACGGGTGGGCACAGCCGACAGCGCCGGGTGCCTCGGAACGGACGTGAAGGTGACCTGGCTAGGCCCCGCCGGTCCCCGGGACGGGAAACGCTCCGGTGGCCCGCCGCGTGATCTCGCCGTACACCTCGGGATCCGTCGTGTACTCGCCGAGCAGACACGTCTTGCGGCTGCCGTGGTAGTCGCTGGACCCGGTCGTCAGCAGCCCGAGCTCCTTGGCGAGCCCGCGCAGCCGCGCCCGGGTGTCGGGGTCGTGGTCCATGTGGTCGACCTCGATGCCGTCGAGCCCGGCCGCGGCCATCTCCGCGATCACGGCCTCCGGCACCGTACGGCCCCGCTTGCTCGCGGCGGGATGCGCGAACACGGTCACCCCGCCCGCGGCCTTGACCAGCCGGATCGCCTCGAACGGGTCGGTCTCGTGCTTCTCCACGAAGGCCCGGCCGCCGTCGGCCAGCCAGTCCTCGGTGAAGGCGTCCCCCACGGTCGGTACGACACCGAGCTCGACCAGGGCGGTGGCGACATGCGGCCGCCCGACCGATCCCTCACCGGCGATCCGCAGCACCTGCTCCCAGGTGACGGCCACACCCAGCTCGTTCAGCTTCCGGACCATGCCCCGCGCCCGTGGCACCCGGTCGTCCCGCACCAACTCCCGCTCGGCGAGCAGCGCGGGCTCCTCCGGGTCGAACAGGTAGGCCAACATGTGCATGCTGATCCCGCCGACGCGACAGGACAGCTCCGCACCGGTGACAAGGGTGAGCCCCTCCGGCAGCGCGCCGATGGCCTCCGCGTACCCACGGGTCGTGTCGTGATCGGTCAACGCCACGACATCCAGCCCGGCAGCGGCAGCATTACGCACCAACTGAGCCGGCGCATCCGTCCCGTCGGAGGCAGTGGAGTGGGTGTGCAGATCGATACGCACGCACGAACTCCAAACGCCAGGACAGACAGGGACGCTCAAGGATAACCAGCTTTTCAACCACCCCTGTCACCCTCGCACCGCCATACGCCCCTTACATGGACGCCTCAGGAGCGCGGGGAACTGCGCGACCAGCCACAACCAACCCGCACCCGCCCCCAAACCGAACCCCCCACCCCCGTAGGCGCTACGGCCCGAGCAAGCGCGGCGACAACGCTCCGCAGGGCACCAGCTCCACCTCGGCCCCCGCATCCCGCAGATCCGTCAGCACCAGCTCGTCGTACATCAGCAGCCCCGACTGCTCGGGCCACATGACCGCCCACAGCCACATCCCGAGCGCCTCCCCCGCGAACACCGCACGGTCGTCGGGCGTACCCGAGACATGCCACAGCGGCGTAGGACGTCCGGCGGCGAGGACCTTGGCCTGGGGTGGCTTCTCGACGTTCATGTACGACCCCGGATCCGGGCCGTCGATGCCGGCGTAGCGCGCGCCGAGTCCGACCCCGAGTTCCTCGGCGACCAGGATCAGCTCGCCCATGCCGCCGAGCGGGCCGGGTCCGGAGCAGGCCACGGCCGTCGCACGACCTCCGGTGCGGTCGTCGCCGGCGCTGGCGACACCCGTGAACAGCCAGCCGATCGGCAGCGGCCACGGCATCCAGACCGGCACCTGAGTGCGATGCACGACCACACCGAGGGCCTCGACGCTGGGCGGGATCACGGGCTGCACCGGATGCACGGTGCCGTGCACGTCGCACTGCCAGGTGTCGGCGAAGAGTCCGGGAGCCCTGACCCGGCCACCACACTTCGGGCAACTGGGTTCGCCCCTCATAGGCCCCCACGGTCCTACCCCTTCCGCGTCACGTCAAGGACGATCACCCGTCCGGATGGAACCGATTCGTCGGCCAAATATAGATGTAACTTGCATTAATTAGACTAGCTAACATACTATGTGTAGCTGCCAGCTACCTCGAACCGAATGGGAGAAACGGTATGGACACCTTCGACGCGGGAGCGGGCAGCATCCTGCGGCAACCGAAGGCCGTATGGGCGACGGCCGGGGCGTCCGTCGTCGCCTTCATGGGCATCGGACTCGTCGACCCGATCCTGCCGTCCATCGCGAGCGGCCTGAACGCCACGGCCGGTCAGGTCTCCCTGCTCTTCACCTCGTACTTCCTCATCACCGCCGTGGCGATGCTGGTCACGGGCTTCGTCTCCAGCCGGATCGGCGGCCGCAGGACCCTGCTGCTCGGCCTCGCGTTCGTGGTCGTCTTCGCCGGGCTCGCGGGCACGTCCGGTTCGGTCGGCGAACTGGTCGGCTTCCGGGCGGGCTGGGGGCTCGGCAACGCGCTCTTCGTCTCCACCGCCCTCGCGGTCATCGTCGGCGCGGCGGCCGGCGGCAGCGCCGCGGCGATCCTGCTCTACGAGTCCGCCCTGGGCCTCGGCATGGCGTGCGGGCCGCTGCTGGGCGCGCTGCTCGGCGACGCCAGCTGGCGCTACCCGTTCTTCGGTACGGCCTTCCTGATGGCGGTCGGCTTCCTGTGCATCGCCGTGTTCCTGAAGGAGCAGCCCAAGCCGGCCCGCAGGACCTCGCTGCTCGACCCGATCAAGGCGCTCGGCCACGGAGGTCTGGCGTCCGCGGCGGTCTCGGCGTTCTTCTACAACTACACGTTCTTCACCGTGCTGGCCTTCACGCCGTTCGTGCTGAACATGAGCCCGTACCGCTCGGGCGCGGTGTTCTTCGCCTGGGGTGTGCTGCTCGCCGTGTTCTCGGTGATCGTGGCGCCGCGCATGCAGCGGCGGTTCGGCTCGCTGAAGGTGCTCAGCGGGTCACTGGTGCTGCTCGCCCTGGACGTGCTCGTCCTCGGCTACGGCAATCACACCACCGCCGTCGTGTGCACGATCCTTTCGGGCGCGTTCATCGGCGTGAACAACACCGTCTACACGGAACTGGCGCTCGGCGTGTCGGACGCGCCGCGCCCGGTGGCGAGCGCGGGCTACAACTTCGTGCGCTGGTTCGCGGCGGCGGCCGCGCCCTACTTCGCGCCGCGGATCGAGGAGTGGACCGGCAGCATCCGGGTCCCGTTCGTGGTGGCGGCGGTCACGGCCGTGGCGGGCGCGCTCGTGGTCGTCGTACGCCGGAACTCCCTCACCCACGAGGCGGCGGAGCTGGAGACGAGGCACGCGACCGAGGACGGTGTCGCCGTGTTCGCCAACTGACGGTTTCCGGCCACCGGTTGGTGAGGTTCCTCACTCCAGCGGGACGGACTTACGGGCGGGGTCCCGAAGGTCCGTCCCGCTCGTCAGCCAGCGCTCCTGGAGGGCCTGGGCGCCGTGCACACGCTTCCAGGCGGCCTCGTTCGGCGTCATCGGCAGCAGCGGCAGGAAGTGCACGGGGTCGGCCGGCGCGTCGAGCTCCAGATCCTCGACCAGGCCGCCCGGCTCGGCGACCAGGACCGACGTGAACGGGGCGCCCGGCCACAGCGGTTCACCGACGTCCAAGGAGGCGCCGGGGGCGATGATCACACCCTCCACCTGCGGGGACGCGGCGAGGACGGCGAGCGGACGGAGCGCCTTGTCGGTGTCGGCGATCCCGGCACGGACCGAGAGGACCAGCTCGGCGCGCGGGCCCTTGACCGGGTCGGCGACCATCGCGGTGGGGTCGCTCATGGGCTGCGCCGACATGCCGAGCGTGGCGTAGCGGACGAGGTCGCCCTCCTGGAAGCGGAGCACCTCGATGCGGTCCGTACCGAGGAAGGTGACCGCCGCGCGCGCGTCCGGTTCGCCCAGCGCACTGCGCAACCGGGCCTCGACCAGAGGAAGAACATCAGCCATGCCGCGAGCATAGAACTCGTCAGTACCGGGCAAAGCAGCGCCTTGACACTTCAGTCGGCTGATACTCTTGCCCGGTGTTCGGGCAGCACGCAGAAGCGTCGCGATCGAGTCCCGACGCTGATGGAAACTCCCCTACGGGGAACCCCTCAGGGGGTATGGAACGTCCCTTACGAGGGACCGGCCGGAGGAGGTGGGGCTGTCATGGATCGAAGTCGACCGTGCAGTACCACTCGCTCTTCCCGCCGCTGATGTAGCTGATCCGGCTGTTCCGCTCCGGCTGACCGCCGTCCTTTCACGCTTGCGTCCTCCCACGGAAGAGCACTTCGTTTCGCTTTGCCTGATCGTCTGATCTGAATCAGCAACGAAGCCACCACCGCAACGGTGCGGTGCTCCCCGCTTTGTGGACGTGCCAAACATCCTGAGGTCAGGACGTCCCCATTCCGGGCAGTTCCAACCGTGCTGCGGTTCTTCACGCTTCGTTGCCCGTTGCGAAGGAGCCTGCTCATGTCGATGATCCGCGACCTGCGTGCCGTGGTCCGCCCCTCCCGCATCTCGCTGCGCAAGGACAGCGGCCCGTACGACACCACTCGCGACCCCGCGACCCCCTCCGCCGTCGTCGACTGCGCCGTCTACCGCGACGGCCGCCGGCTGGAGACCGACAATCCGCTGACCCCGCACCAGGCGATGCGCCAGGTGCGCCGGGACGGGGGTTTCGTGTGGATCGGTCTGCACGAGCCGACCGAGGCTGAATTCGCCGGTATCGCCAGTGAGTTCGGGCTGCACCCGCTCGCCGTCGAGGACGCGGTGCAGGCGCACCAGCGCCCGAAGCTGGAGCGCTACGACGACTCCCTGTTCACCGTCTTCAAGACCATCCACTACGTCGAGCACGACGAACTCACCGCCAACAGCGAGGTCGTCGAGACCGGCGAGGTCATGTGCTTCACCGGCCGGGACTTCTTCATCACCGTCCGGCACGGCGGCCAGGGCTCACTGCGGGCGCTCAGGCACCGCCTCCAGGACGACCCCGAGCTGCTCGCCAAGGGCCCGTCGGCCGTGCTGCACGCCATCGCCGACCATGTCGTCGACGGGTACATCGCCGTCGCCGACGCGGTGCAGGACGACATCGACGAGGTGGAGACCGAGGTCTTCTCGCCGGGCCGCAAGGGCTCGCCGCGCGGCACGGACGCGGGCCGGATCTACCAACTCAAGCGCGAGGTGCTGGAGTTCAAGCGTGCGGTGTCGCCGCTGCTGCGGCCCATGCAGCTGCTGAGCGAGCGGCCGATGCGGCTGATCGACCCGGACATCCAGAAGTACTTCCGGGACGTCGCCGACCACGTCGCCCGCGTCCACGAGCAGGTCATCGGCTTCGACGAGCTCCTCAACTCGATCCTCCAGGCCAACCTCGCGCAGGCGTCCGTCGCGCAGAACGAGGACATGCGGAAGATCACCTCGTGGGCCGCGATCATCGCCGTACCCACGATGGTGTGCGGCGTCTACGGCATGAACTTCGACTACATGCCGGAGACGCACTGGAAGTACGGCTACCCGGTGATCATGAGCGTCACGGTGGCCATCTGCCTCGGCATCCACCGCACGCTGAAGCGGAACGGCTGGCTCTGACCGGGCCCGAGCCCGCTGGATAGGCTGGGGGCCATGACAAGCGAGCTGCTCGACCAGGCCCTCGTCGAGGAGGCCACGAAGAAGTCCGGCCTCATCTGGGTCAAGGGCCCCGGTGTCCCGGCCCGGGCGCTGTGGCACGTGTGGCACGAGGGTGCCGCGTGTGTCGTCGGCGACGGTCCGGGTGAGCAGCCGCTGCCGGGGCTGGCCGACGGCGGCTCCGCCGAGATCACCGTGCGCAGCAAGGACAAGGGGGGCCGGCTGGTCTCCTGGAGCGCGAAGGTCGTCGAGCTCGTGTCGGGCTCCGAGGCGTGGGAGGCCACGGTCGCCGAGCTGAAGGGCAAGCGGCTGAACGCCCCCGACGGCGAGGCGATGCCGTCCCGCTGGGCGCGCGAGTGCCGGGTGCTGCGGCTGGAGCCGACCGGTGCGGTGGGGGCGCTGCCGGACGGGTCGTTGGCTGAGGCGCCGGTGCCGTCGCCGGCGACCACGCGTCAGCCGATCCCGGCGGGGGTGCCCCGGTTGTTGTTCAAGCGGAAGCGTCGCTGAGCGCTCCGCTGGGGGGGTGCCGCGACAGGTCGTTGACTTTGTGCGGGTCCGTCGTGACTGGTCGCGCCCACGCGGCGGAGCCGCATATCGATACAGCCCCGCGCTCCTTAGGGGGTGGTCACGAGGTCGGTAGTTGCTTGCCGTAGTCCACCGTGTCGTTCTTCTTCGGCTTCTCCAGGGGGAAGTCCTTGCCCCAGTCGGAGAAGGTCAGGGCTCCTCCGTCGCCCGCGCGGGTCAGTCGGAGGGGATAGGGGTCGCCCTCCAGGGAGACGTCCAGGGTGCCGCCGGAGCCCTTGTCGCCGGTGATGCGGATGGTGCGGGTGCCCGCCTGCTCGTGGTGGCCGTCCGTGGCCAGTTGGCCGTGCAGGGTCAGCAGGCCGTCCAGGAGCAGGCCCTTGTCGGTGAAGCCGCTGAACTTCTTGTACGTCGGGTCGCCCTGCGGCACCTTCACGTACTTGCCGTTCAGCTTGTCCACGGCCCCGGCGTCCGCCTTGCCGTCGCTGCCCGCGTCGCTCCAGAAGCCGGCGTCGGCCTTCAGGTACAGCTGCTCGTCGATCCGCAGCAGCTGGAAGGTGGCCCCCTGCGCGCTGACCGAGCCGGTCCCACCGTCGGATTTCAGCTGCATGTCGAGCTTGTAGGTGCGCCCGCCGGCCACGACGTTCCCGGCGAGATGGACCGCGTCCGCCGAGTCGGCGGCCGTACGGGTCTTGCGCTGGATCTCGGCGGCCGGCAGCTTGCCGACCCCGTTGGTGCCCTCGTCCGGGTCCTCGCTGCATCCCGTCAGTCCTGCTCCCGACACGACCAGCGCGCACACGGCGCTCGCCATCGCGGCCCGGCGAGTACGACCCTGAGGAATCGCAGTCACAGGTGGGGCTGCCTTTCTGTTGTGGGACCCGGTCGGCGTACCGCAGCGTACCGGTGAGTCGGGGTAGCGGCGGAGCCAGTCCGTCCGGACCGCTCACCAGGGCGTATCGGATCCGGACGGGCTAGCCTGAAGCTCACCCGAGCGGGCAATTCGGAAATGCGGCACGGCAGCACGGCCGCGACAGCGACAGCACACCCCGCACGTAAAGGAGCCTCAGCCATGGCAGCGGGCGCTCCCCGGATCTTCGTCTCGCACCTCGCCGACGTCGCCGCGTTCGACCCGAACGGCGACCAGGTGGGCCGCGTGCGCGATCTGGTCGTCATGCTGCGCGTCGGCCGGCGTCCGCCACGGCTGCTCGGCCTCGTCGTCGAACTCTCCACCCGGCGCCGCATCTTCCTGCCCATGACCCGCGTCACCAGCATCGAGTCCGGCCAGGTCATCACCACCGGTGTGCTCAACGTCCGCCGCTTCGAACAGCGCCCCACCGAGCGCCTCGTCTTCGGCGAGCTCCTCGACCGCCGGGTCACCCTCGTCGAGACCGGCGAGGAGGTCACCGTCCTCGATCTGTCGGTCGGGCAGCTACCGGCCCGCCGGGACTGGGAGATCGACAAGGTATTCGTACGCAAGGGCGGTCGCAGCGGTGCCTTCCGGCGGGCCAAGGGCGAGTCGCTGACCGTGGAGTGGTCGGCGGTCACCGGCTTCTCCCTGGAGGAGAAGGGACAGGGCGCCGAGAGCCTCCTCGCCACCTTCGAACAGCTGCGCCCGGCCGACCTCGCCAACGTCCTGCACCACCTCTCCCCCAAACGCCGCGCCGAGGTCGCCGCCGCCCTGGACGACGACCGCCTCGCCGACGTGCTCGAGGAGCTCCCGGAGGACGACCAGATCGAGATCCTCGGCAAGCTGAAGGAGGAGCGGGCCGCCGACGTCCTGGAGGCCATGGACCCGGACGACGCGGCCGACCTGCTCGGTGAGCTCCCGGAGGACGACAAGGAGCGGCTGCTGAGCCTGATGCAGCCCGCCGACGCGGCCGACATGCGCCGTCTGATGGCGTACGAGGAGCACACGGCCGGCGGGCTGATGACGACCGAGCCGATCATCCTGCGGCCCGACGCCACCGTCGCCGACGCGCTCGCCCGCGTCCGCAACCCCGACCTGTCCCCCGCCCTCGCCGCCCAGGTCTACGTCTGCCGACCGCCCGACGAGACGCCCACCGGCAAGTACCTGGGCACGGTCCACTTCCAGCGCCTGCTGCGCGACCCGCCGTACACGCTGGTCAGTTCGATGGTCGACGAGGCTCTGGAGGCCTTGGACCCGGACGCGGCGCTGCCGGTCGTCGCCGGGTTCTTCGCGACGTACGACATGGTCGCGGCGCCCGTGGTCGACGAGTCCGGGTCGCTGCTGGGCGCGGTGACCGTGGACGACGTACTGGACCACCTGCTGCCCGAGGACTGGCGGGAGACGGAGTTCCACCTGGACGAGGACACGGGTGAGGGGGTGGTGGCGCATGGCTCCTGAGCGGGAGGGCACGCGCGAACGCGTGGCGTCGGGCGCCACCGCGGCCACCCGGGCGCCCCGCGCACGCCTGGACCAACCGCGGCCGCCGCGCCGCCGCATCCTGCCCGAGTGGGACCCGGAGGCCTTCGGACGGCTGTCGGAGCGGATCGCCCGCTTCATCGGCACCGGGCGGTTCCTGGTCTGGATGACGGTCGTGATCATCGTGTGGGTGCTGTGGAACATCGCCGCACCGATCGATCTTCGGTGGGACGAGTACCCGTTCATCTTCCTCACCCTGGTCCTGTCCCTGCAGGCCTCGTACGCCGCCCCGCTGATCCTGCTGGCGCAGAACCGGCAGGACGACCGCGACCGGGTCAACCTCGAACAGGACCGCAAGCAGAACGAGCGGTCGATCGCCGACACCGAGTACCTGACCAGGGAGATCGCCGCCCTGCGCATCGGTCTGGGCGAGGTCGCCACCCGTGACTGGATGCGCTCGGAGCTCCAGGACCTGATGAAAGAACTGGAGGAGCGGCCGAACGGTCACCGCGAGCCCGGGGTATTCCCGGCAGATCGGTCGCCGGGACGTGACGTAGACGACCGCTGACAGGCTTTCCGGGGCACGGCTACCGGGCCGTACCATCGTCCTTATGGCTACGGAAGACGCGGTGCGCGAGGCACTGGCGACGGTGAACGACCCCGAGATCAACCGCCCCATCACCGAACTGGGGATGGTCAAGTCGGTGGAGATCGGTGCGGACGGTGCGGTCGCGGTCACCGTGTACCTGACGGTCTCCGGCTGCCCGATGCGCGAGACGATCACGCAGCGTGTGACGGACGCCGTCTCCGCGGTCGACGGCGTCACCCGGGTCGACGTCACGCTCGACGTGATGAGCGACGAGCAGCGCAAGGAGCTGGCGAACGCCCTGCGCGGCGGTGGCGCCGAGCGCGAGGTCCCCTTCGCCAAGCCGGGCTCGCTGACCCGTGTTTACGCGGTCGCGTCCGGCAAGGGCGGCGTCGGCAAGTCCTCCGTGACGGTCAACCTGGCCGCGGCGATGGCGGCCGACGGCCTGAAGGTGGGCGTCGTCGACGCCGACATCTACGGCCACAGCGTGCCGCGCATGCTGGGCGCCGACGGGCGTCCGACCCAGGTCGAGAACATGATCATGCCGCCGTCCGCGAACGGTGTGAAGGTCATCTCCATCGGCATGTTCACGCCGGGCAACGCGCCGGTCGTGTGGCGCGGCCCGATGCTCCACCGGGCGCTCCAGCAGTTCCTGGCGGACGTCTACTGGGGCGACCTGGACGTCCTGCTCCTGGACCTGCCTCCGGGTACGGGTGACATCGCCATCTCGGTGGCCCAGCTGGTCCCGAACGCCGAGATCCTGGTCGTGACGACCCCGCAGCAGGCGGCCGCGGAAGTGGCCGAGCGGGCGGGCTCCATCGCCGTCCAGACCCACCAGAAGATCGTCGGCGTGGTCGAGAACATGTCCGGCCTGCCCTGCCCGCACTGCGACGAGATGGTCGACGTCTTCGGCACGGGCGGCGGCCAGGTCGTCGCCGACGGCCTCACCCGCACGACCGGTGCGACGGTCCCGGTCCTCGGCAACATCCCCATCGACGTCCGCCTCCGCGAGGGCGGCGACGAGGGCAAGCCGGTGGTCCTGACGGACCCGGACTCCCCGGCGGGTTCCGCGCTGCGCGCCATCGCGGGCAAGCTGGGCGGACGCCAGCGGGGCCTGTCGGGCCTGTCCTTGGGCATCACGCCGCGCAACAAGTTCTAGAGGGGCCTCGCGGGAGCGCCCCGTCAGGGGCGCGGGGAACTGCGCGAGCAACCCCCACGGGCCCGCAGCCGCAAGACGCCACAGACCCCCAAGGCGAAGGGGCGCCGCACAACCCGCGGCGCCCTTTCATCATGCGTACGCGGAAATATCCTTGATCATGGCGAAGCCCAACCCGTACGCACTCATACCGCGCCCGTACGCCCCCACATGCACCCCCTGCTGAGTCGAGCCGGCCAGCACCCACCCGAACTCCGACTCCCGGTAGTGGAACGGCGTCGGAACCCCGTCCACCGGCAGGGACAGCATCGACCAGTCAGGTCCGTCCAGATCGTCGGCCAGCGCCCACGCCGTCTCCGTCTGCTGCTCCAGCCAGTCGTCCCGCAGCGAGTGGTCCATCTGCCCCGGCCAGGTGAAGGACAGCAGTCCCACCCCCGCGAGCCAGGCCGCCGAGGACACCGACGTGGCCTCCAGCAGCCCCGTACCGTCGGCGCTGCGCCGGGACGGATTCGCCGCGACGGTCACGACCACCGCGAACTTCTCCCGGTCCTCCGTCGCCTCGTTGCGTACGGAGGGCTCGTCACCGTGCCCGGTCGACCCGTGTTCCACGGTCCCGTCGGCCGCCGTGCCGACCTGCATCAGCCAGCGCGGTCCCGTGAAGGCCTCGTCGAGGCCGTACCACGGGAAGGGCGCCAGCAGGTAGCCGTCAACCGTGCGCCGGGCGGAGGCGAGCTGCTGTCCGCTCTCCACGGCCGGTTCCTGCGCGACTGCCCGACTCGTCGTCTGACTCGTCGTCTCCATGTGCCCGGACGCCTCCTCGTTCTCGCCGGACCAGCCCGGCCCGCCCCCCTTCGGGCGTACTCGTCCGGTCCGCACAACAAATCGGCAGCATAGCCACACCGCTCCGAGCGGCAGGGAAACCGCCCGGCGCGCGGGGCACGCAGAGGGCGCGTTCAGGCCGTGCGCGACCCGGGCGGAGTATGAGAAGCGTCACGTACGAGCGGTGTCCCGCCCGCGTGTTCGTACGGCTCAGGTGGCGTCCGCGTCGTACGGCGGGCGCTCGTCGCGGGGCTTCTCGGGCTTCTTCGTCATGTCGACGGTGCCGCTGGAAGAACCCGAGGAGAACGACGAAGAGGAGGACGAGGATTCCGTCTCGCGGCCGTGGACGGCGTCGGCGACCTCGGCCATCTCCTTCTTCAGGTCGAAGCCGTTGCGGATCTCCTTGATGCCCAGTTCGTCGTTGTCCAGCTGTTTACGGATGAACGTCTTGGGGTTGAGGTCCTCGAACTCGAAGTCCTTGAACTCCGGCCCGAGCTCCGACCGGATGTCGTGCTTGGCGCTCTCCGAGAACTCGCGGATCTTGCGAATCGTCCGCGTGACGTCCTGAATCATCTTCGGGAGCTTGTCCGGACCGAAGACGAGCACGGCGAGGACGACGAGCGTCACCAGCTCGAGAGGTCCTATGTCATTGAACACCTGAAGCTCCTTGCGATGTCCTCGGCCCTCGGCCCTCAGTGGTCGAATGCGGGTCTTCCGTGGTCCGGGCCGGCTCCACGGTACCCGGCGATCCGCTACGACCGGTACTGTCCCGAGGCCTCCGAATGCGGGTAGGCGTGCGGTTTTCCGGGTTGTTTGCCTTGTCAGGCCATAAGTGGGGCGGCCCGGCGACGTTCGGTGTGAGGTTTCTGTGAGTCTCAGTCCCCACTCGAGGAGCCCAGCGTCAGCGAGATCCCCCGCTCCTTGCCGCCGCGTTCCAGGGTCAGCTCCAGCCGGTCGCCGGGACGGTGGGCGCGGATCTTGACGATGAGTTCCTCGCCGGAGTGGACGCGCTGGCCGTCGACCTCGGTGATGACGTCGCCCGGCTTGATGCCGGCCTTGTCACCGGGGCCGCCGGCGGTGACCGCGGAGCCACCGCCGCTGCCCTTGGTGCCGACGCGGGCTCCGTCGCCGGTGTAGTCCATGTCGAGGGTGACGCCGATGACCGGGTGGGTCGCCCGACCGGTGTTGATCAGCTCCTCCGCGACCCGCTTGGCCTGGTTGACCGGGATGGCGAAGCCGAGGCCGATGGAGCCGGCCTGGCCGCCGTCGAGGTCGGAACCGCTGTCGGCGGAACGGATCGCGGAGTTGATGCCGACGACCCGGGCGCGGGCGTCGAGGAGCGGGCCGCCGGAGTTGCCGGGGTTGATGGGCGCGTCGGTCTGCAACGCGTCCACGTACGACACGTCGCTCGCGTCCCCGCTCTCGCCGCCGGCCGTGATGGGCCGCTCCTTGGCGCTGATGATGCCGGAGGTGACGGTGCCGGCCAGGTCGAAGGGGGCGCCGATGGCGACGACCGGGTCGCCGACCTGGACGTTGTCGGAGTTGCCGAGCGGCAGGGGCTTGAGGCCGCTGACGCCGGTGACCTTGACGACGGCGAGGTCGTAGCCGCCGTCGCGGCCGACGACGGTGGCCTTGGCGGTGTCCCCGCTGTGGAAGGTCACCGATATCTCGCCGTCGTCGCCCGCGGGTTCGACGACGTGGTTGTTGGTGAGGATGTGACCACGGTCGTCGAGCACGAACCCGGTCCCGGTGCCCTGCTCGTCGCTCCCGCTGACATGCAGGGTCACGACGCTGGGCAGGGCCCGCGCGGCGATCCCGGCGACACTGTCCGGCGCCCGCCCGGCGGGCTCGGCTTCGGCCTGGGGCAGCTCGACGTCCCCCACCCCGCCGTTGCGCTCCAGATACGCCCCCACGACCCCGCCGACGCCTCCGGAGACGAGCGCGAGCAGCACTGCGCCGACGAGGAGCACCTTCATGCCCCGTCTGTGCCGCTGCTCCTGGGTGCGGACCGCGGCGCCGTTCTGCTGGAGGGGCGCACCGGGGTGGGCCTCGTGCGACCAGGGGTCGTAGTTCTGCCAGGGGTTGGCGGGGGGCGGGGCTTCGGTGTAGGCGGGGACCACGGTGGCTTCGGCGGGGGCGTCGGGGGCGGAGGGCCCTGCCTGGGCGGGGATGCCGGGGGTGGGGGTCGGGAGGGGGGTGGGGGCCGGGACAGGAGCGGGGACGGATTCGGCGGCTACCGGGGTCGGGGCCGGAGCTGGGGGTGCGGACACTGCGGGCGGGCCGGGCACGGGCACGGGCGCGCCATGCGTCGGTGGGGGCGGCGGCGGTACGGCCGTCCCGTGCGCCGGTGTGGTCGCCGGGTGCTGGACCGGCGGGGCGGGGGCCCAGGGGCCGGGCTCACCGTAGGGCGGGGTGCTGTAGGGGTCGGGGTCGTGCAGGGGCTTGGGGCGTGCGTCGTTGGGGTCTGCGGGGGCGGCGGCAGTAAGGGCGGGGGCCGTAGGGGCAGTGCCAGTAGGGACGGACGCCTCGGGCGCCCCGGCCGGTCGCGCCAGTTCGAAGTCGCCCTCGGGCAGGGCCGCGCCACTGGTCGCCGTACTCGCCAGGGGGCGCGCCAGCTCGAAGTCGCCGTCGTCCGAAGCCCCGTCACCGGCCTTGCCCACCGCGGGACGCGCCAGCTCGAAGTCGCCGTCCGTGTCACCGGTCGTGTCACCGACCCGGTCCCGCTCGACGGCGTCTGCAGGCGCCGCCGCTACGACCGGCTCGGCCCCGCTCGACTCGTCCGACGTCGGTGCCTCCCCGTCCGCCTGGCCCGAAGGTCCCTGCGGTCTGGGTCGATTCCACCACTTCGCCTTCGCGGGCTTCCCCTCGTTCATGCTCTGCTTCCTGCTCGCTGCTGACCATGGCTCGAGTAGGACGCTTCGCTCCGGGGCGCACCCGCCCGGGAACCGAACGGCGCCGCGTCGGCGGAGGCGGGCGACCCTGGTTTCACGGCAGGCCGCCACCGGGAACGCTCCGGCGTCCGCATGCCTACTCGACTCTGCGCTGTCGCACTCGAGTTCCCCTCAGGGAACCGGGCGACCCCGTCCTACCTCCCCCATCCGGCACGCGGCGTCAACGGCGGCCGCAGTTCCACGACTCCGCGCCCGGCCCACCGGCACGGCGCGCGGCCCACCCCCGGATTCAACCAGGTTCGTGGGCCGCTGCGCAGAGGCCGGGTCAGTGGCCGGTGCCCGAAGAGATGGAGGGAGAGGTGGAGGGGGAGGAGATCGCGTCGGGGACGGGCGCGGCGAACAGATCGGGGGTCTGGGTGATTCCAGGGGTCGTCGACCATGCCGTCAGGGCGAGCGGCGGGTTCGCGCTGAGCGGGCGTATCAACGGGGACATGGCGGCCGCGCCGGCCACCACGGGAGCCGTCAGGGTGTGCAGGTCCGCGTCGACGGGCTGGGCCGGCATGCCGGGTAGGAGCGGCGCCGACACCTCGGTCGGGGCCACCGGGGTGTCGGCGGTGCCCTGGCCCTGCGCGAGGAGCGGGCCGACGGCGCGGCGGCGCTGGTTCTCGGCTGTCGTCGCGGCGCCGGTGCCCTGGGTCCTGGCCGGCGTCACATTGCTGCCGCCCGAGCCGCCGCGGGCCTCCGCGTCGATCGGCGCGCTCGATGTGACACCGCCCAGCGCGATGGCGGCCAGCGAGACCGCGCCCGCGGCGACGAACGCGAACCGCATCCGGGAGGACGCGGAGCGGTCGGCGTCCTGACGGCCCACGGGGTGGGTGCGGAAGCCGCTGTCGGTGGCGGGGAACGCGGAGCCGGGTGCACGGGAGGGGACGTAGTCGAACTCGAAGCGGTCACCGCGCTTCATGCCGAAGGCCCCGGAGGACCCGGGTCGTCCCGACAGTCCGCCGAACCCTCCCCCGCCGAGCGGCGAGCCGCCGCCGTCGAGGTCACCTCCACCGGGGAGTCCCTGGAGACGGGCCAGGAAACTCTCGGAGGGAGGCGGCGGGGCCGCCTCCGCGAAGACGTTCTTCAGCCGGCGCTGGGCGTCGACCTCGGACTTGCACCGGGCGCAGGTCGCCAGATGTGCCAGGACGCGCTCACGCGTCTCATGACCGAGCTCTCCGTCGACGAGGGCGGAGAGTCGGTCGCCAAGGTGCTGCTCGGCGAGGAGCCGTTCAGCCGGGTTGGGTCGGGAGCCACTCACGCGGTCGCGCCCCCTCCCCCCAGAGCGGCCACACGCGGCACGAAGGAGCGACGCTCGGCGCGCGCCTCCGGGGAACGGTGGGCGAGGGCCTTGCGCAGCTGCGAGCGGCCGCGGTGGATACGGGACCGGACGGTGCCGAGCTTGACGCCCAGGGTCGCGGCGATCTCCTCGTACGACAGTCCTTCGATGTCGCACAGGACGACCGCGGCGCGGAACTCGGGCGCGAGCGTGTCGAGGGCCTGCTGGACGTCGGCGTCGAAGTGCGCGTCGTTGAAGACCTGCTGGGGCGTGGGCTCCCTGCTGGGCAGCCGCTCGGCCGCGTCGTCGCCCAGTGCGTCGAAGCGGATGCGCTGCTTGCGGCGGACCATGTCCAGGAACAGGTTGGTGGTGATGCGGTGCAGCCAGCCCTCGAAGGTGCCCGGCGTGTACGTCGACAGGGAGCGGAAGACGCGGACGAAGACTTCCTGCGTCAGGTCCTCGGCGTCGTGCTGGTTGCCGGTGAGGCGGTACGCCAGTCGGTAGACGCGACCGCTGTGCGTGCTGACGATCTCCTCCCAGGTGGGCGGAGTCCACGCCTGCCCGTCCGCGTGGGTGGAGAAGGTCGCGGTCTGGGCGTAGTCGCCGGCGTGGCTGTGGTCAGCGGTGTCGTTCACGGATTTCGGCCTGCCCGCCGATCCGAGGAAGCGCCGCAGCACTCCTCCCCGATCCACAGGCGCAGCCGCACCTCCCCTATCGGCTCTGGTGGTGTCCAGTGGAGCCCCTACCATAGCCACCTCGCCCGTTAGCTCCGGATAAGCGGTTTTACGAGAATTTGATCTGGGCTGGCACGGCTGATGCGCGTGCGTCAGCACTTGCTCGCCGCCCCGCTCGTCATCGTGATCCAACTGTGTCCCCCCGGTCGTCTTCCCACCCCTCTAAACGCCCGGTCCCATCTGCGGGTTCCCGGCCGCAACGGATACAGTCACGCCCAGGCAACCACGGGGACAGGAGAGGGCCATTACCGGCAACCGGCAGACGAGCTGGGCGTTCGCCGACGCCTACGTCGCCGAGGACGACGTCCTGCGCTGGGCCCGGGACCGGGCCCGTGAGGCGGGACTGCGCTCGGTGTCGCCCGGCACGGGCGCCGCGCTGCGACTGCTGGCCGCCTCCGTGGACGCGAAGGCGGTGGCGGAGATCGGTACCGGCACCGGCGTCTCCGGTATCCACCTCCTGCACGGCATGCGCGCCGACGGCGTCCTGACGACCGTCGACCCCGAACCCGAGCACCAGCAGTTCGCCCGCCAGGCCTTCCGTGCCTCCGGCTTCGCCAGCAACCGCGCCCGCTTCATCCCGGGCCGCGCCCTGGACGTCCTGCCCCGCCTCGCGGACTCCGGCTACGACCTCGTCTTCTGTGACGGTGACCGGCTCGAGTTTCTCGAATATCTCGCTGAATCGTTGCGCCTGCTGCGTCCGGGTGGCCTCGTCGTCTTCGAGGGCGTCTTCGCCAACGGCCGCACGGTCGACTCGGGCCCTCAGCCCACCGAGGTCATACGTATCCGGGAGCTGTTGCGCGCGGTGCGCGAGAGCCAGGAGCTGGTGCCGTCGCTGCTGCCGGTCGGGGACGGCCTGCTGTGCGCGGTCAAGCGCTGACCGCGAGGCGAGTGGCGGGGGAAGCAACGACCCCGGCACCATGTGCGATGCCGGGGTCGCCGAAAGGGTAGGGTCGCTGCCGCGTCAGCCGACGACCTTCTTGAGGGCGTCGCCGAGCGCGTCGGCCTCGTCCGGGGTCAGCTCGACGACGAGCCGACCGCCGCCTTCGAGCGGAACGCGCATGACGATGCCCCGCCCCTCCTTGGTCACCTCGAGCGGGCCATCACCCGTTCGCGGCTTCATGGCCGCCATGCTCGTTCCCCTTCCTGAAACCAGCTCATCGTCAAAGCCGACGGCCCCATGGAGGGCACGCGCGTCTGACATGAGACACGCGACACCGGCATCGAACACATTGCTTCCAAGCCATTATCCCGCATCTCAGGACCCGATGACCAACATCAGTCGGCATCGCTTGGGCAACGCGCGCGAGCAAAACCACTCAATTCGGCGATGTGACTGCGATACTGCGCCGCCGCACTCCCTTTCGCCGAACGGAGCCGGACACGAATTCTTTGACGCAGGTCACACGTCCGGTCAGGGCCGTTGTCGGTGATCTCCGCCATGCTGTCCTTCAGACAGGCGCGTACCGACCAGTACGCCCAAGCCACGACAGCGGAGGGGACACCCCATGGCCGACACCGTGCTCTACGAAGTGAGCGACGGACTCGCGACGATCACGCTGAACCGCCCCGAGGCGATGAACGCGCTGAATGTCGAGACCAAGGTCGCCCTGCGGGACGCGGTTCGCTCCGCGGCGGACGACAGTGCCGTGCGCGCCGTGCTGCTGACCGCTGCCGGGGACCGGTCCTTCTGTGTGGGACAGGACCTCAAGGAGCACATCGGGCTGTTGCTGACGGATCGGGAGACCGGGTCCCGGCAAACGATGAGTACGGTGCGGGAGCACTACAACCCGATCACGCGGGCGCTGACCGAGATGCGCAAGCCCGTGGTGGCGGGGGTGAACGGGGTCGCTGCCGGGGCGGGCTTCGGTTTCGCGCTGGCCGCGGACTATCGAGTGGTCGCGGACACGGCTGCCTTCAACACGTCCTTCGCGGGGGTCGCGCTGACCGCGGACTCCGGGATCTCGTGGACGCTGCCGCGTGTGGTGGGGCCGGGGCGGGCCGCTGACCTGCTGCTCTTCCCCCGGAACATCAAGGCGCAGGAGGCGTACGAGCTGGGGATCGCGAACCGGGTCGTGCCGTCGGCCGACCTGCGCGCGGAGGCTGAGAAGGTGGCGCGGGCGCTGGCCGAGGGGCCGACGGTGGCGTACGGGGCGATCAAGGAGGCGGTGGCGTTCGGGATGTCGCACTCCTTGGCGGAGACCTTGGAGAAGGAGGACGAGCTGCAGACTCGGGCGGGGTCTTCCGAGGACCATGCGATCGCTGTGCAGGCGTTTGTGAACAAGGAGAAGCCCAAGTACTTGGGCCGATAGGTCCGAGGGGCCGTAGCGCCGTGGGGGACCGCGAATCCGATGTGGCTGGTCGCGCCCCCCGCGGCGGAACCGCATATCGACACGGCCCCGCGCCCCTAGAGGGCGCTTCTCGCGACACATGTCTCCAAGTGGTCGTCCACCAGGCCGCACGCCTGCATCAGGGCGTATGCCGTCGTCGGGCCTACGAAGCGTAGGCCGCGCTTCTTCAGGGCCTTGGACAGGGCCGTTGATTCCGGGGTGATCGCCGGGACATCCGCCAGGGTCTTCGGGGCCGGACGAGTCACCGGATCCGGCGCGTGGGACCAGATCAGGGAGTCCAGCTCACCCGGGGGCCAGTCGGCCAGCGCGCGGGCGTTGGCGAGGGTCGCGTCGATCTTGGCGCGGTTGCGGATGATGCCCTCGTCGGTGAGGAGACGGTCCCGGTCGGTGTCCGTGAAGGTCGCGACCTTGGCGATCTCGAAGCCCGCGAAGGCGGCGCGGAAGCCCTCGCGGCGGCGCAGGATCGTGATCCAGGACAGGCCCGACTGGAAGGCCTCCAGGCTGAGGCGCTCGAACAGGGCGTCGTCGCCGTGGACCGGGCGGCCCCACTCCTCGTCGTGGTACGTGACGTAGTCCGGGGTGGACAGGGCCCACGGGCAGCGCAGGGCGCCGTCCGGGCCGGCGAGGGCCGTGCCGTCGCTCACTGCTGGTCCTCCTGGGCGGGCTTCTCCATCGACACCTGGCCGGACGAGGCCCGCGCGCCGGACAGCGCGGACTCCAGGTCGGCGATCCGGGCGTCGCGCTCGGCGAGCTCGGCGGCGAGGCGGCTGAGGGCGTCGTCGACGTCGGACATGCGGTAGCCGCGGGCGGCGAGCGGGAAGCGGAGGCTGTCGATGTCCGCGCGGTCGAGCGGGCGGTCCGGCGGCAGCAGGTCCTGCAGACGCTCCGGGGCGGCCTCCGGCAGCGGACCGCTGCCCTCGCCGCCGCCCACCACGGCGAGTGTCACCGCGGCGACCACCACGGCCAGCGCGATGACCAGGAAGAAGAACATAACCATCGCGGCGGCCCCCACGGTCGGTGCAGTCGGTGAATACGAGCGGTCGGGTCTGTCAGTGTCCGATCGTGCCATGCGACTCTGACAGTTAGGGTCGCGGGCGGCCGAAAGGCCAGGACGTGCCAGGACAGACAGGGAGAGGTCACAGGGGATGCTCAGGCTGGGCAGGCGTGAGTTCGACACGCACGAGCCGGTGATCATGGCGATCGTGAACCGGACCCCGGACTCCTTCTACGACCAAGGGGCGACGTTCCGGGACGAGCCGGCCCTCGCGCGCGTGGAGCAGGCCGTGGCGGAGGGCGCCGCGATCATCGACATCGGTGGGGTGAAGGCCGGGCCCGGCGAAGAGGTGACCGCCGAGGAGGAGGCGCGGCGGACGGTCGGGTTCGTGGCGGAGGTGCGGCGGCGCTTCCCGGACGTCGTGATCAGCGTGGACACCTGGCGGGCCGAGGTGGGGGCGGCCGTGTGCGAGGCGGGGGCGGATCTGCTGAACGACGCGTGGGGTGGGGTGGATCCCGGGCTCGCGGAGGTCGCCGCGCGGTACGGGGTGGGGTTGGTGTGTACGCATGCCGGGGGTGCGGAGCCTCGGACTCGGCCGCATCGGGTGGCGTACGACGATGTCATGGCCGACATCCTTCGGGTGACCGTGGGGTTGGCGGAGCGGGCGTTGGCGTTGGGGGTGCCGCGGGAGTCGATTCTGATCGATCCGGGGCATGACTTCGGGAAGAACACCCGGCACAGTCTCGAGGCGACTCGGCGGCTCGGGGAGATGGTGTCGACGGGGTGGCCGGTGTTGGTGTCGCTGTCGAACAAGGACTTCGTCGGCGAGACCCTGGACAAGCCCGTGAAGGAGCGGGTGGTCGGGACGCTGGCGACGACTGCGGTGTCGGCTTGGCTGGGGGCCCAGGTGTACCGGGTCCACGAGGTGGCGGAGACGCGGCAAGTGCTGGACATGGTGGCGTCGATCGCGGGGCATCGGGCTCCGGCGGTGGCCCGGCGGGGGCTGGCGTAGCGCTTCCTCGCCCCCGCCGCCCCTACACGTCCCATCCTCGAAGGGGCTCCGCCCCTTCACCCCGCCAGGGGGCGGAGCCCCTTGGACCCCCGCTCCTCAAACGCCGGAGGGGCTGAGTGCCTCTAGGGGCGCGGGGAACTGCGCGACCAGCCCCCGCCGGGCGGTGGCCGCGCAGCCGCCGTCAGCCGTCACGGCGCGGGCGGAGCCCGGCGGGGTCCGGGGTGGAACCCCAGGGGCTTGTCGAGTTCGGCCGCTCAAGCCCAGCGCTAGCGTCCCGCCTCCTTGGAGACCAGGGCCACCGCCTCGTCCACGTCGTCCGTGACGTGGAACAGGAGGAGGTCCTTCTCTGCGGCCTTGCCCTGGGCGATGAGGGTGTTCTTGAGCCAGTCGACGAGGCCGCCCCAGTACTCGCTGCCGAAGAGGACGATCGGGAAGCGGGTGACCTTCTGGGTCTGGACGAGGGTGAGGGCCTCGAAGAGTTCGTCGAGGGTGCCGAGGCCGCCGGGGAGGACCACGAAGCCCTGGGCGTACTTGACGAACATCATCTTGCGGACGAAGAAGTACCGGAAGTTCAGACCGATGTCGACGTACGGGTTGAGCCCCTGCTCGAAGGGCAGTTCGATGCCGAGGCCGACCGAGATGCCACCCGCCTCGCAGGCGCCCTTGTTCGCGGCCTCCATGGCGCCGGGGCCACCGCCGGTGATCACCGCGAAGCCGGCCTCGACCAGGCCTCGGCCGAGGCGGACTCCCGCGTCGTACTCGGGAGAGTCGGCCGGCGTGCGGGCCGAGCCGAAGACGCTGATCGCCGCCGGGAGTTCGGCGAGGGTGCCGAAGCCCTCGATGAACTCCGACTGGATACGCAGGACCCGCCAGGGGTCGGTGTGGACCCAGTCGGAGGGCCCGCCCGCGTCCAGCAGCCGCTGGTCGGTCGTGCTCGCCGTCACCTGGTCCCGCCTCCGGAGAACCGGTCCCAGACGCTGCTCCGACGGTGGCTGCTTCTTCCCCTCGGGGTTGCCGGTAGCCATGTGCGCTCCCTCCGCTGCGGGGCCTGCGAGTGTTGCAGGTCGTTCCACCTCAGCGTAGATCCACGTGGGTTACGGACGGGGGACGTGAGCATGACCGCCGTGAAGCGCCGCCCCCGGCGTGCCGCTACGCCGTGAGCCAATCCCTCAGCCGCTCCTCCCCCGCGAGGATCTTCGCCGTCTCCACGCGCTCGTCCCGCTTGTGCGCCAAGTGCGGGTTGCCGGGGCCGTAGTTGACCGCGGGGATGCCCAGGGAGGAGAAGCGGGAGACGTCCGTCCAGCCGTACTTGGGGCGGGCCGTGCCCCCGACCGCCGCCATGAACGCCGCGGCCGCCGGGTGGGACAGGCCGGGTAGCGCGCCGCCGCTGTGGTCGTCCACCACGAACTCCTCCACGCCGCAGTCGGCGAAGACCTCACGGACGTGCGCGACGGCCTCCTCCTCGGTGCGGTCCGGCGCGTAGCGGAAGTTGACGGTGACGACGCACTCGTCGGGGATGACGTTGCCGGCCACGCCGCCCTGGATGCCGACCGCGTTCAGGCCCTCGCGGTACTCCAGGCCGTCGATCACCGGGTAGCGCGGTTCGTACGAGGCCAGCTTCGCCAGGATCGGGGCGGCCGCGTGGATCGCGTTCGAGCCCATCCAGCCGCGCGCGGAGTGGGCGCGCTCGCCCTTGGTCCTCAGGAGCACCCTGAGCGTGCCCTGGCAGCCGCCCTCGACCTCGCCGTCCGACGGCTCCAGGAGGACCGCGAAGTCGCCCTCCAGCCACTCGGGGCGGGCCTCGGAGATGTGCTTGAGGCCGTTGAGGTCCGCGGTCACCTCTTCGTTGTCGTAGAAGACGAAGGTCAGGTCGCGGTTGGGGGCCGGGACCGTGGCGGCGATACGGAGCTGGACCGCGACGCCCGACTTCATGTCGCAGGTGCCGCACCCCCACAGCACGCCGTCCTCGTCCAGCCTCGACGGGACGTTGTCCGCGATCGGCACCGTGTCGATGTGCCCGGCGAGGATCACGCGCTCCGGCCGGCCGAGGTTCGTGCGCGCCACGACGTTGTTGCCGTACCGGTCGACCGTCAGGTGGGGCAGAGCGCGCAGGGCGGTCTCGATGGCGTCCGCGAGGGGCTGCTCGGTGCCGCTGACGGAGGGGAAGTCGACGAGCTGCGCGGTGAGCTTCGCGGCGTCCAGCGTGAGGTCAAGGGAGGTGTCGGCCATGGATCCGACCCTAACCCGCCGGGCCGCCACCCCACTTTTCCCACCGATTTTCGACTAGGCCAATACCCCTCAGTAACCTCAGCTACCTTGTAGGGCGTGCCAGAGCTGTCACCTTCTCCGAAACACCGTCGCCGTGGCCGCCTCCTCCGTCGCGGGGCGGCCTTCGTGGTCCTGCTCGCCGTCGCGGGATATCTCGCGGTGCAGTACGTCACCGGCGGCACGGGCACACCGGGCTGCGAGGTCGTCTCGGGCAAGGGCGACGGGGCGCGGTACGACTTCACGCCGGAGCAGGCGGTGAACGCGGCGACCATCGCCGCCGTCGGCACCGGTCGCGGGCTGCCCGAGCGGGCCGTGACGATCGCGCTCGCCACGGCGCTGCAGGAGTCGGGGCTGCGCAACATCAGCCATGGCGACCGTGACTCGCTGGGCCTGTTCCAGCAGCGGCCCTCGCAGGGCTGGGGCACGGAGAAGCAGATCCAGGACCCGATCTACTCGGCGGGCATCTTCTACGAGCACCTGGTCAAGGTCCGCGGCTACACGGAGCTGCCGCTCACCGTCGCCGCGCAGCGCGTCCAGCGCAGCGGCTTCCCGGAGGCGTACGCCAAGCACGAGCCGGACGCGACGCTGCTGGCCGCGGCCCTCACCGGGCGTTCGGCGGCCACGCTGACCTGCGAGGGCCGTCCGGGTGCCGCGCGGGCCTCGGGTCCGGACGCCGTACGGGCCGCGCTCGTACGGGACTTCGGGCAGGACGCGCTCCAGTCGGCCGGGGCCGCGGTGGGCGACCGCAAGACCGCGCCCTCGCCCACGCCCACGGTGATCCAGCGCGACGGGCAGACCGTGCTGCTGCCGGTGACCGGCGACTCGGGTTCCGGCGCCGGGCGCGGCGTCCGTGAGCGGGGCTGGCAGTTGGCCCACTGGGCTGTGGCCAACGCCTCCGATCTGCACATCAAGCGGGTCGCGTACGCCGGGCGGGAGTGGACGGCCGGGAACACCGACAGCCAGTGGCGGACGACGACGTCGGCGTCGGGTTCGTCGGGGGCGGAGAGCGGGCTGGGCTCGGTCCGGATCGTGACGACCCACTAGGACCTGCCACGCGTGCCCGTCGTCGTACGCGTGGGCCGTACGTGCAGGAGTTCGGCGGCTCACTCGTGAGGATCACCCGAGGTGTCGGTCGGCGACGGGGTGGGCAGGTTTCCGCGCGGTCACCCCGATATCGGCGGAAGCCCTTGGGAATCAAGGGCTGTAAGGATTCGGCGGGCTTTCCGGCGAGGATCTTTTTGCCCGTATTTATCCGCAGGCGATAATGCGACGCATTGCCAACTCTTTACATTGCGGCGCCGCAACCTTCACGGGCTTCGAGCGGTAGTCACTGCGTCCGAGCCCGGAGATCAACAGCCAGTCGGTCAACTGCCGGGTGCGGTCGGACACTTCATCGTTCTCATCCGACATACCCGTCGAAGGAGCATCATGTCCCTCCCCCTGACCCGCCGGATCGCCCGTGCCGCGCTGATCGTCGCTGCGGGAGCGGCTGCCGGGGTCGGTGCGGCCGGCTCCGCCAGCGCGGCCCCCGAACTGCCCGACGCCACCAAGGTCGGTGGGCTGACCGCCCTGGACGGCGCGAGCGTCGTCGACGGCGCGGCCACCAACGCCACCGGGATCGCGGGTGGCGCCGTCGACACCGCGGTGGACGGTGCGCTGCCGACCGCCACGAAGGCCGGCGACAAGGTGACCAAGACCGGCGGCAAGGCCGCGAAGAAGGCCGTGCCGACCGCGACGAAGGCCGGCGGCAAGGTCGCCAAGAAGGCGACGCCCGCGGCGCAGCAGACCGCCGGTGGTGTGGCCGGGTCGGTCGGGTCCGTCCTCGGCGAGGCGGCCGGTACGGCCACGCAGGGCGGCGTGCCCGCGACCGGTTCGCTGCCGGTGCAGGGCCTGCCCCTCAGCTGACACTCGGCTGACGCCTGGTCTGAGCCGGCGGGGTCCAGGGAGTTCCTGGGCCCCGTCGGCCTTTGCGCGTGCCGGCGTTCGCCCACGTCGGCAGGGGCCGGGGCGTGTTCTGACCGCCCCGGGCACAGCCTGAGCGGGAGCTACGTCAGGCGTTGTACCGCTGCCCGTACCCGTTCGTCCGTCGCCGTGAAAGCGACGCGTACATGCTGGGCGCCGGCCTCGCCGTAGAAGTCGCCCGGGGCCACGAGGATGCCGAGGTCTGCCAGGGCGGAGACGGTGGTCCAGCAGGACTCGCCCTTGGTGGCCCAGAGGTAGAGGCTGGCCTCGCTGTGTTCGATGCGGAAGCCGTGGGACTCCAGGGCCGTCCGGAGGGCGTCGCGGCGGGCGGCGTAGCGGTCGCGCTGGACGCGGACGTGTTCGTCGTCGCCGAGGGCCGCGACGACGGCCGCCTGGGTCGGCGCGGACGTCATCATGCCGCCGTGCTTGCGGATCTGGAGGAGGGGGCCGAGGACGTCCGGGTCGCCGGCCAGGAACGCGGCGCGGTAGCCCGCCAGGTTCGAGCGCTTCGACAACGAATGCACCGCGACGATGCCCTCGTACGAGCCGCCGTTGACGTCCGGGTGCAGGACCGAGACCGGGTCGGCGTCCCAGCCCAGTTCCAGGTAGCACTCGTCGGAGAAGACCAGGACGCCGTGCGATCGGGCCCACGCCACGATGCGGGTGAGCTCCGACTTGGAGAGGACCTTGCCCGTGGGGTTCGACGGCGAGTTAAGCCAGAGGAGCTTCAGGCCCCGCGGGTCGAGCTCCGTAGGGTCGTCGTAGACCTCGTGGTCCGCACGGGCGAGGCGGGCGCCCACCTCGTACGTCGGGTACGCCAGCCGCGGGTAGGCCACCCGGTCGCCGGGGCCGAGGCCCAGCTGGGTGGGGAGCCAGGCGACGAGTTCCTTGGAGCCGACGATGGGCAGGACGTGGCGGTGGGTGACGTCGCGGGCGCCCAGGCGGCGCTCCACCCATCCGGTGATCGCGTCGCGCAGCGCCGGGGTGCCCCAGACCGTCGGATAGCCCGGGGAGTCCGCCGCGTCGATCAGGGCCTTCTGGATCAGCTCGGGGACCGGGTCGACCGGCGTGCCGACGGAGAGGTCGACGATGCCGTCCGGGTGCGCGGAGGCCGTCTTCTTGTACGGCTCCAGCTTGTCCCAGGGAAAGGTCGGAAGGCGGTCGGAGACTGCGGACACGGAATCTCGCTCACTTTCTGGTACTGCCGGATACGGCAACGCCTCGGTCTCGTACGGTGATCAAGGGCGATCAGGCCGTACGAGACCGAGGCGGCACGCTGTGCGGGTCGCCGGTGGGGACTACTCGGCCTGCGGCGGCAGCGCGGCGATGAAGGGGTGGTCCCGCTCGATCAGGCCCAGCTTGCTGGCGCCGCCGGGGGAGCCGAGCTCGTCGAAGAACTCGACGTTCGCCTTGTAGTAGTCCTTCCACTCCTCCGGAGTGTCGTCCTCGTAGAAGATCGCCTCGACCGGGCAGACCGGCTCACAAGCACCGCAGTCGACGCATTCGTCCGGGTGGATGTACAAGGACCGCTGGCCCTCGTAGATGCAGTCGACCGGGCACTCCTCGATGCACGCCTTGTCCTTGACGTCGACACAAGGCTGCGCGATGACGTAGGTCACGCTGTCGTTCCTCCTCGATAGGGCGCTGGCGGGCCTCCACAGGCTCCGCCGCCTGGCGCGCGGGAGCGCGGCGTCGTCGATGCCCGCCCCTAGTATCTCCGTTCTTGGGCATGATCCGAACAGGAGGGGTGAACTGACCTGTGGAAATCTCTGCGACGGGGCGCCTTGAGGTCCGTATCACCACTGCTGACGTGGGCAAACGGGTCTCTGTACGCCGCCTGAACGATCCTGCCGCGGCGGGTGAGAAATTCACCGACACGGTGGGTGTTCTCGCATCATGGGACGAAGGTGTGCTGCTGATCACACGGAAGAGTGGCGAGACCGTCCGTATCGCGGAATCGTCGCTGGTGGCGGGGAAGGTCGTGCCGGACGCGCCGGCCCGTCGCCGGGGGCCGTCCGCCTCGTACGAGGAACTCGCGCAGGCCGCCACGCGCGCGTGGCGGCCGGTGGAGAGCGAGATGCTCGGCGCGTGGGAGCTGCGGGCCGCGTCCGGGTTCACCCGGCGGGCCAACTCGGTGCTGCCGCTCGGCGACCCCGGGATGCCGCTGCCGGACGCGCTCGACGCCGTACGGCGCTGGTACGGCGACCGGGGGCTCCCGGCGTACGTCCAGACCGCGACGGGGGCCGAGGGCACGCAGGAGCTGCTGTGCGCGGAGCTGGAGCGGCTGGGGTGGGTGCGGGAGGTCTCCGCCGAGATGTGGATCGGGGCGCTGGCTCCGGCCGCCGACCGGGGCGAGGGCGCCGGGGTGGTGCTGTCCCGGGAGGCGGACGAGGCCTGGCTGGCGCGGTACCAGCGCAAGGGGGTGAGCGAGGTGGCCCTGAAGGTCTTGGGCAGTGGGCCGTCGGTGTGGTTCGCGACGGTGCCCGGCGCGGACGGCGCGGCGCCCGCCGCCATCGGGCGGTGTGTCGTGGACGGCCGGTGGGCCGGGTTCGCCGCAGTGGAGGTCGACCCGGCGCTGCGCCGGCAGGGGCTGGCGACCCGGGTGATGACCGCGCTGGCGCGGCGGGCGCTCGACGAGGGGGCGTCGGCGGCGTGGTTGCAGGTCGAGGTGGAGAACGCGGGAGCACGGGAGATGTACGCCCGGATGGGGTTCGGCGCGCATCACGCGTATCACCACTACCGATCAGCTTGATCAGCCGCGTTCGATCAGCGTGAGCAGTGGTACCGATCGTCGTGAAAGGGCACTAGCCGGCTATGCGTCCCCCCTATCCCCCGCCGCCCGAACGCTCCGCCGAACTGCGGCGGCGGTTCGCCGAAGAGGCACGGTCCGAGCGACCCGATCTGTCCCTGCTCTGTCTGCTGGTGGGGGCCGAGGCGGACGGGGAGCTGGACGAGGCGGGCATGGACGCGGTGCAGGTGGAGCTGGACTCGCTGGCGGGGCAGCTGCCGTTCCGGCCCGGCGGGCCGCGGGCCTGGGCGGTCGCGCTGCGGGAGCTGCTCGGGGAGCGGTACGGGTTCCGGGGGGCGGCCGCGGACTACCAGCGGCTGGAGTCGTCGTTGCTGCACCAGGTGCTGGTGCGGCGGCGGGGGCTGCCGATCCTGTTGTCGGTGCTGTGGATGGAGGTGGCGCGGCGGGCGGGGGCGCCGGTGTACGGGGTCGCTCTGCCGGGGCACTTCGTCGTCGGGTTCGGGCCTGCGGAGGAGCAGGTGCTGGCCGATCCGTTCGACGGGGGGCGGGTGCTGACCGGGGGTGATGCGGAGTTGCTGGTGGCGGGGGCCACGGGGGCGGCGCTGGAGCCGTCGATGTTGGCGCCGGCCGATCCGTTGGACGTGGTGCTGCGGATTCTCAACAACGTCCGGGCGTGGGCGGCGGCTCGGCCCGAGCGGACGGATGTGGCGCTGTGGGCCGTGGAGTTGTCGTTGGCGTTGCCTTCGCATCCGGCTCGGTTGCGGGTTGAGCGGGCGCGGTTGCTTGTTCAGCGGGGTGACTTCGTCGATGGGGCCGTGGGGTTGGAGGAGTACGCGGAGTTGATCAGGGGGGTGGATGAGGGGGCGGCCGAGCGGGTGCGGGGGGAGGCTCGGGCGGCTCGGGCGATGTTGAACTGACGGTCCGCCCCGACGCCGTAGGGGGTACGCGGGTGCGGGTTCGTTGTGGCTGGTCGCGCAGTTCCCCGCGCCCCTGGGGCCCCTGGGCCGCGATTTGGACGCAGCCTTCTGACTCTTACAGCCAGCCCTTCTCTCTCGCTATTCTCACCGCCTCCGCTCTGTTGCGTACCGCCAGTTTCTGGATCGCGGTCGAGAGGTAGTTGCGGACCGTGCCCTGGGACAGGTGCAGGGCGGCCGCCAGCTCGGCGTTGGTCGAGCCGTCCTCCGCTGCTCGGAGGATCTCTCGCTCGCGGTCGGTCAAGGGGTTGGCGCCCTCCGCCAGGGCCGCTGCCGCCAGGGTGGGGTCGATGACCCGCTCCCCCGCCAGGACCTTGCGTACCGCTTCGGCCAATTGGGCCGCGGGGGCGTCCTTGACCAGGAAGGCGTCGGCGCCGGATTCCATGGCGCTGCGGAGGTAGCCGGGGCGGCCGAAGGTGGTGAGGACGACCAGCTTCACGGCGGGGAGTTCCCGGTGCAGCAGGGCCGCGGCCTCTATGCCCGTCGCGCCCGGCATCTCGATGTCCAGGAGCGCCACGTCGATGTCGTGCTCGCGGGCGGCCGGGAGGACCTCGTCGCCGCGGGCGACCTGGGCGACGACCTCGATGTCGTCCTCCAGGCCGAGCAGGGCGGCCAGGGCCTCGCGGACCATCGACTGGTCCTCGGCGAGCAGGACCTTGATCGTGGGGCTCATGGCGCGGATTCTACGGCTGTCTCGGTGGCGGGGGCCGGGACGCGGGCGGTGAGACGGAAGCCGTGCCTGGTGCCGCCGGCGTCCAGGGTGCCGCCGGCCTTCTCGAGGCGTTCCGTCAGGCCGGTCAGGCCGTTGCCGGGGCCGCCGCCCTGGTCGCCGGAGCCGTTGTCCTCGACGGACAGTTCGAGGACGGGGCCGTCGAGGGTCTGGCGGCGCAGGAGTTCGACCGTGCAGCGTCCGGCGCCGCTGTGGCGCACGACGTTGGTGATCGCCTCGCGCAGGGCCCAGGCGAGGGCCGTCTCGCTGTCCTCGGTTACGCCGGTGAGGTCCGGTTCGGCGGCGGGCAGGGCGGCGACGACTCCGGCGGCGGTCAACGCGACCTTGGCGCCCGCCAGTTCGGCGGCGAGGCGCGGGCGGCGGTAACCGGTGACGGCTTCGCGGACGTCCACCAGGGCCTGGCGGCTGACCTGTTCGATGTCCGCGACCTGCTGGGCCGCCTTGTCGGGGTGGGCGGGGAGCATCCGGCCGGCGAGTTCGCTCTTGAGCGTGATCAGGGAGAGGGAGTGGCCGAGCAGGTCGTGCAGGTCCCGGGCCAGGCGCAGTCTCTCCTCGTTCGCGGCGAGTTGGGCGACCGTGGCGCGGGCCTCGCGCAGCGCGACCGTGGTGCGGACGAGTTCGCGTACGCCGGTCATGGCGAAGCCGCCCAGCAGGGCCGGGATCAGCAGGCCGGCCAGGAACTCCTTGCCGCCCGGGGTCGCGAGGGCGATCAGGGTCATCAGCGCGCACGCGCCCGGGATCGTCCAGCGGGCCATGCGCAGGGGCAGGGCCGCGCCGGACGCGATCGAGACGTACACGAACAGGACCAGCCACTCCCGGCCCAGGGTCAGGGCGAGGACCGTGGACTGGGCGGCGAGGACGCCGAGCGAGGCGAGGACGACGCTGTTGCGTTCGCCGCGGCCGGTGCGGAAGAGCAGCAGCATGTACCAGGTGACGAAGGCGCAGAGGCCGATCCAGCCGAGGATCCGCACGCCCGTGCTGTGGCCTCCGTGCAGCAGGTCGGTCGCCGGGGCGCTCAGGTAGACCAGCCAGATGCCGGTCCACAGGAGCTTGACGAGCCGCTGCCTGATGTTCTCCGGGCGCTGTCCGATGCCCACGCCTGTGCCGCTCACGCCTTCAGTGTGTCCTTCCGGTACAGCCAGGCCGCGCCGCCCGTGAACAGGGCGAAGAAGACGGCGAGGACGACGAGGTCCTTCGCGTGCGGGGCCTGGCTCTGTTCGATCGCCTGCCCGAGGGCAGCGTACGCGTGTGTGGGGACCCAGGCGGCGATGTCCTGGAGCCACTGCGGGAACGTGGTCGTGGGCATCCACAGGCCGCCGAGGATGGACAGCCCGAAGTAGGTGATCATCGTGATCGGACGGACCGAGTCGCCGCTCGCGAGGTAGCCGATCGCCACCCCGAGCGCGGCGAACACCAGGCTCCCGGCCCAGATCGCGCCGGTGAGCGCGAGCCACTGCCAGGCGTCGAGCCGTACGTCCTTCACCACGGCGGCGACGGCGAAGACGACGACGATGGACGGCAGGCTGACCACGGCGGCGCTCGCGGTCTTCGCGAGCACGTACCCGCGGCCCGGCAGGGGCGTCAGCCGCAGCTGCCGTACCCAGCCGCTCTCGCGTTCCTTGGCTATGCGCTCGCTGTTGCCCATCAGGACGGCCGTCAGGGCGCCGAAGGAGGCCATCGAGACCATCATGTAGGTCGGCAGCGTCAGGCCGGTGCCGTCGACCTTCGTGGAGCTGTCGGCGCTGCCCGCGATCAGCAGGAACAGGATCGACGGGTAGAGCACCGAGAAGAACAGGAACTTGCGGTTGCGCAGGGCGCGGGTGAGTTCCAGCCGGATCAGGCCCTTCATGAGGTACGCGCCTCCTCGGCGGTGGTGATGGCGACGAAGGCCTGCTCCAGGCCCAGCCCGGCGACCTCGAGGTTGCGGGGGTAGAGGCCGAGGCCGTAGAGGGAGTGGACGGTCGCGTCGGCGTCGGAGGACTGGAGTCGGACCGTACGGCCGGACACGTCCATCGTGGTGAGGAAGGGCAGGGCGCGCAGGGCGGCCTCGTCCACGGGGCCGTCGGGCAGGTCGAAGGAGATCCTGCGGGCGCCCGCCTTCGCCTTGATCTCGGCGGCCGTGCCGTCGGCCAGCAGCCGGCCCCGGTGCAGGACGAGCACCCGGTCGGCGATGGCGTCGGCCTCCTCCAGGTAGTGCGTGGCGAACAGGACCGTACGGCCCTGGTCGGCCTGTTCGCGCATGGTGGCCCAGAAGGCCTGGCGGGTGGTGACGTCCATGCCGGTGGTCGGCTCGTCCAGGACGATCAGGTCGCTGTCGCCGGCGGTGGCAAGGGCGAAGCGGACGCGCTGGGCCTGGCCGCCGGAGAGCTTGTCGACCCTGCGGTCGGCGATCGCCGTGACGCCGGCGCGGGCGAGGACCTCGGAGACGGGGTACGGCCGCGGATGCAGATCGCAGGCCAGCCGCACCAGCTCGGCCACCGTGACCTCGTCCATCAGTCCGCCGCTCTGCAGCATGGCGCCCACCCGCCCGGCGACGATCGCCTCGCGCGGCTCGGTGCCGAACAGGCCGATCGTGCCGCTGTCGGGGCGCTTGAGACCGAGCAGCAGGTCGAGGGTGGTCGACTTGCCTGCCCCGTTCGGGCCCAGCAGGGCCACGGTCTCCCCCGGGTGCAGCGCCAGCGTCAGTCCGTCGACGGCGCGCACATCCCCGTAGCTCTTGGTCACCTGGTCGAATCCGACCACTGTCGTTGTCATGTGCTCCAGGGTGGCCGCGCGGCCCCCCGGACCGGCAGTGTCGGCGGTCCTGACTGCCGGATGACAGATGTCATACGACGACGAGGGGGCACCCGGCGGTTGCCGGGTGCCCCCTCGTCCGGGCGGTCGGGCTAGCTCGGGTTGGTGTCGATGGTGACGGTGCGCTCCGCCGCCGTCTTGGCGCGCAGGGCCTTGCGCAGGGCGGAGGCGACGTCCTGCGGGAGGACGTCGCGCTTGCCGCTGGCGCCGTTGATCTGCACGCCGTCGAAGGTGGCGCCGTACGCCTCCTTGAGCGCCGTGAGGTCGTAGGTGTCCACGAGCTTGCCGTCGACGGCCTTGACGCCGAGGATCTTCGGCAGTGACAGGGCGCCGAACGGGATGCTGTGCGCGGCGTCCGTCTGGATCGTGACCTTGTTGGCCATCGCGGGCTCCGCGAACTCCTTCATGAACCGGTCGACCTCGGCGTTCGAGACCGTCGGCTGCTTCGTCGTCGTCGGCACGGTCACCGGGTCGCTCGCACCGGTCTCGACCTGGGTGCGGTAGGCCTGCTCGACCGCCGCGGTGGACCCGGCGACGTCGATGCCCTTGCCCGCCTTGCCGTAGACGGCGACGGCCTTGCCCGAATCGAACTTGACCGTGCCCTCGGTCACCGAGCCGGAGCCGCCGGAGGCGTCCTCCAGGGCGGCGTGCAGCTTCTCCTCGTCGGTGGGCATGACCGGTTCGACGACGCGGTGGTTGCCGAACAGGGAGCCGATGACGGAGACCGGGTTGTAGTCGCTGGTCGCGGCGGCGCTGACGGTCTGCTGCATGTCGAACTGCAGCCCGGCCTTGTCCGGCTCCAGCGTCACCGTCTTACCGCCCACGGACAGCTTCAGCGGCTTGTCGACCCGGTCGTCGAAGGCGTCGTTGAGCTTCTTGACCGCGTCGTCGCGGGTGCCGCCGCCGATGTCGACGCCGAGGACGGTGGTGCCCTTGGGCACGTCGGAGTGGGCCATCAGCAGGCCCGCGCCGTACACGCCGCCCGCGAGGACGATCACTCCGCCGCCGACCAGCGCCAGCTTGTTGCGGCCCTTCTTCTTGGGCGCGCGGGAGGACTGGGTGTCCGACGAGCCGGTCTCGGGCAGCTTCGGGGGCGTGTGCGGCCCGGAGGGCTCGGTACCGCCCGGCCCGAAGGGACCGCCCTGGGCACCGGAGGGCACGACGGGGATGCCGCTGGTGACGGTGTGACCGGAGACGTTGTCGGCGACGCCGCCGTAGGGCGGGGTGCCGGGCTCGGGGGCCGGCTTCTGCGGGGTGAGGATCGCGGTGTCGTCGCTGAGCCCACCGCCCGGGCCGTGGCCGGGGCCGCCGGGGCCCGCGGAGATACCGGGGCCGACCGGGGCGCCCGGGCCGGAGGGTCCGGGAGGGCCACCGGGGCCGGAGGGACCGCCCAGGCCACCGGCGGGGCCACCGGGACGGCTCGGACCTGCGGAGATACCGGGAGCGCCCGGGCCGGCGGAGATGCCGGAGCCGACCGGGCCGCGCTGACCGCCCGGGCTGCCGGGCGCGCCGGAGCCACGCGGGCCACCGGGGCCACCCGGGCCGCCGGGCCCACCCTGGGTACCGCCCGCGACCGGCGGCACCGCCGGGCCGTCACCGGTGACCGGGCCGGTCGTCGGGCCCGTGGGGCCGTGCGGGCCGCCCTGGCCGCCGCGGCCGTTCGGGCCGTTGAAGTCGCTCGGGCCGCCGAAGTCGTCGAGGCCGCGGGGGGCGCCGAAGTCGTCGAAGTCGTTCGGGGCGTTGAAATCGGCGGCGGGGTCGAAGCCGCCGGGGCCGCCCTGGGTGCCGTAGCCGTTCTGACCGCCCTGGCCGTTCGGGCCGTGCCGGCCGCCGCCGTTGTCCGAGAAGTACGGCAGGTCGTCGCGACGGGCGTCGTCGCCGGGGCGGGCGCCGTTTCCGTTGCCGTTGCCGCGCGTGCCTGCCGCCAAGGCCTCGGTCACGTCGAAGGAACCGGTGCCTCCGCCGTGTCCGGGAGCCACGGGGCCGCCGGTCGCGCCGGGGAGACCGGCGCCGTTGGTGGCGCCGGGGCGGGAGCCGCCCGGGACGTTCATCGAGCCGACGACACCACCGGGCCGACCGGCACCGGCACCCGGGCGCCCGCCACCGGCGCTCGTGCCCGCGGGACCACCGGGGGCCGAACCGCCGGGCAGACCGGCACCGTTGGAGGATGGGCCGGCCTGACCGCCCTTGGGCGCGCCGGACTTGCGCGGCGCGAACCAGTCGCTCGTCTTCTCCCCCGCCTGCGCCGCGGGCTCGGCCGGAGGTTCCACGGTGCCCGTGGACATGGAGGTGGCGGCGGACGGCGTCGGCGTCTCTGCGGGGGCGCCGGAGCCGGAGGCCTGTGCGTCGGCGTCGGCGACGGGCTGGCGTACGACCACGGGCGGAATGGGCCGGGATCCGGGGATGTTGATCCGGATCCGTGTCGTCAGCGTGGTCTCGGTCTTGCGTTCCCCCGGCTGCGTGCCCGAACGGCCCGCGTCCGCACCGCTGTCGGAAGCCATGGGGGTCCCGTACGGCGGCGTGCCCGAGGGGTATGCGGCTCCGCCGTGCCCGTTGGGCCCGGAGGACGGAGTGTCAGTTTCACGACTCAAGGCAGGTTCTCCCGGTTGGCTCCGCCGCCGTTTCGACCCCATTGCTCCGGACGGCTCGGCGGCGCGCACCACCATACTGGCCACTTCTGGCCCGTATCCCACGACCGCCTGGGAAACCCACACGGGACTCGCACGTGTGCGTGGTGGAGAAGTGGTACGTCACTTGCCAAGTCGGACGCCGTCGCCACCTGGTTGCCGCACCGGGGCGAGGGTGGCGCAGATCACAGCCACGGCCATGCCACCGAGCAGGTAGAGATAGGACGAGGCGCCGGTGCCGAAGACGAAGTCGCCTTCGGGGCGGCTGGCGGTGAGCAGGATGACGGTGATCATCCAGCCGCCGGCGGGTGCGACGGCCCCGGCCCTGCTGCCCATCGCCCGGGCGGCACCCAGGCAGAGGCCTGCCTCGCCGGCGAGCGCGAGCAGCAGGCCGCCCGGGAACCAGGCGGGCTGCACCAGGGCTCCGGCCAGTCCGACGACCGCGCCGAGCACGAAGAGCCCGAGGTGGGCGAGGACGCGCAGGGCGGAAGGGCGCTTCAGCTTCAGCGGCTGGGCGAGCATCGAGCTCATGACGCCTCCCCGAGGGTCACTCCGGCGAACAGGTCGGTCTCCTTCTCGGCCCCCGGCTCCGCCGTTCTCTCTCCGCGTACCAATTCGTAGTACTCGGTGGTGAAGAGGGGTTGCGCGAGTTCGTTGGAGAGCGCGAAGTACGGCGCGGTCGGCTCGGCGACCTCGATCTGGGTGGCGTGCGCCCGCATCGCGGCGGCCTTGGCGGTGGTGTGCGCGGTGCCGTCGATCACGGTGGTGATCCGCTCGTCGGCGACGACGCCCGGGACGTCGGCGACGACGGCCGCCTTGCCGAACGGCAGTCCGGGCAGATCCGCCTCAAGCCGGGCGAAGGCCTCGTCGGCGACGGTGCGCGGGACGCGGTTCCAGTAGACCTTGGGGATCCGCCAGCCGGCGTCGTCGGCCAGTTCGGCCGCGCGCATGGCGATGCGGTGGGCCTGGATGTGGTCCGGGTGGCCGTAGCCGCCGTCCGGGTCGTAGGTGACGAGGACCTGGGGGCGTACCTCCAGGATCACCTCGACGAGCTCGCGGGCCGCCTCGTCGACGTCCGCCTGCCACAGACAGGCCGGGTCGTCGTTGTCGGCGATGCCCATCATCCCGGAGTCCTCGTAGCGGCCCTTGCCGCCGAGGAGACGGAAGTCCTCGACGCCGAGCTCGCGCATCGCGGCCGTGAGTTCACCAAGGCGGTGTTCGCCGAGCGCGGTGCCGGTCAGGTGGCGGAGCTCGGCGGGGATGACCTCGCCGTGCTCACCGAGGGTGCAGGTGACCAGGGTCACCCGGGCACCCTCGGCCGCGTACTTGGCCATGGTGGCGCCGTTGTTGATCGACTCGTCGTCCGGATGCGCGTGCACCAGGAGCAGGCGCCGGTCGGGCTGTTCCGTCATGGCACCAGCCTACGAGGCGCCACTGACAGCGCCGCGCCGAGCGGCGGGTCAGAACTTGATGCCGCCGATCATGCCCGCGATGTTCGTCGTCAGCTCGCTGATCGTGGGAGCGATGGTCGAGGACGCGAGATAGAAGCCGAGCAGCATGCACACGACCGCATGCCCCGCCTTCAGTCCTGACTTCTTGATCAACAAGAAGACGATGATCGCCAGCAGCACCACCGCCGAAATCGAGAGTGCCACGGCGGTTCACCTCCAAGAATCCCGAGGGCGGGGGGTCGGACTATGGGGGCAGATAAATCCAAACAACAGCCAGCAGGTTCATACCCACTATGCGCTAGTGATCATAACTATCCGTCCGTGCGCATCGATCGGCGCACAGCCGCACAAGGGGGCGCACTGGCCAATATGGTCGGGGCATGACGACCGAGCCTGTCTCCTTCCCCCGCCGGCACGCCCGCACCCAGAGGTTCACGCTCGGCGCGCCGCGCGCGTTCGCGGTGGCGCCCGACGGTTCCCGTGTCGTGTTCCTGCGCTCCAGCTCCGGTACGGATCCGGCGAGTTCGCTGTGGGTGCTGGACACGGCGGACGGTCAGGAGCGCGTGGCGGCCGACCCGCGCGCCCTGCTGGGCGGCGCCTCCGAGGACCTCTCGGCCGAGGAGCGGGCGCGGCGCGAGCGCAGCCGTGAGGGCGGTGCCGGGATCGTCGCCCAGGCCACCGACGCGGCCGTCGAGTTGGCGTCTTTCGCCTTGTCAGGGCGGCTTTTCACGGCCGAGCTGCGGGCCGGTACGGCACGTGAACTCCCGGTCCCCGGGCCGGTGATCGACCCGCGCCCCTCCCCCGACGGACGGCACATCGCGTACGTCGCGCAGGGCGCGCTCCGGGTGGTCGGTGCCGAGGGCGAGGACGACCGTGCGCTCGCCGAGCCGGAGTCGGACGGGGTGACGTACGGACTGGCCGAGTTCATCGCCGCCGAGGAGATGGGGCGCTCGAGGGGCTTCTGGTGGGGTCCGGAGTCGGACTCGCTGCTGGTGGCGCGCGCGGACGACACGCCGGTGCGCCGGTGGTGGATCGCCGATCCGGCGCGTCCGGAGCGCGAGCCGCAGCGGGTGGCCTACCCGGCGGCCGGGACGGCGAACGCCGAGGTGCGGCTGTTCGTGATCGGGCTCGACGGGGTGCGCACGGAGGTCGCGTGGGACCGGGCGCGGTACCCGTATCTGGCGCGAGTGCACTGGTCAGCGGCGGGTGCGCCGCTGCTGCTCGTACAGGCGCGCGACCAGCGCAGCCAGCTGTTCCTGGCCGTGGACCCGGCGACCGGGGCGACGCGGATGGTGCACGCGGACGAAGATCCACAATGGCTGGATCTTTTCCCTGGGGTGCCCTGTTGGAGCCCTTCCGGGCACCTTGTGCGCATCGCCGACGAGGGCGGGGCGCGGGTGCTCACGGTGGGCGAACGCCCGTTGACCGGACCGCAGTTGCACGTCCGGGCGGTCCTGGACGTCTCTGCCGACGACGTGCTGGTCTCGGCGTCGGCGGGCGAGGGCGCGGCGGAGCCGGAGATCGGCGAAGTGCATGTGTACCGGGTGAACGAGCTCGGCATGGAGCGCGTGTCACAGGGGCCCGGCGTGCATTCGGCGGTGCGCGCCGGGGGCGTGACGGTGCTGGTGTCCCATACTCCGGATCGGCCCGGGGCCCAGGTCCGGGTGGTGCGCGACGGGAAGCAGACGGCGACGGTCCGGTCGTATGCCGAAGATCCCGGTTTGACCCCGCGCGTCACCCTCACCGAAGGGGGCGCACGGCGCATCCCGTGCGCCGTGCTTATGCCTCGGGACTACGCCGGTGACACGCCGCTTCCGGTTTTGCTGGATCCCTACGGGGGACCGCACGCCTCCCGGGTGGTCGCCGCGCACAACGCCTACCTGACCTCGCAGTGGTTCGCCGACCAGGGGTTCGCGGTGGTCGTGGCGGACGGGCGTGGGACGCCGGGGCGCTCGCCCGCCTGGGAGAAGGCGGTCCACGGGGACTTCACGGTCTCCCTCGACGACCAGGTCGACGCGCTCCAGGACCTCGCGAAGTCCCATCCGCTGGATCTCTCCCGGGTGGCGATCCGGGGCTGGTCGTACGGCGGCTGGCTGGCGGGGCTCGCGGTGCTGCGCCGCCCGGACGTCTTCCACGCGGGCATCGCGGGCGCGCCGGTCACCGACTGGGGGCTCTACGACACGCACTACACGGAGCGGTACCTCGGCGACCCCGCCGCGCGGCCGGAGTCGTACGCGAAGAGTTCGCTGATCACCGAGGACGGGCTCTCCTCGCCCGCCGAGCCGCACCGGCCGCTGATGATCGTGCACGGGCTGGCCGACGACAACGTCGTGGTCGCCCATGCCCTGCGGCTGTCCTCCGCCCTGCTGGCCGCGGGCCGGCCGCACGAGGTGCTGCCGCTGTCCGGGGTGACCCATATGACCCCGCAGGAGCAGGTCGCGGAGAATCTGCTGCTGCTTCAGGTGGACTTCCTGAAGCGGTCGTTGGACTTGCGAGGGCCTGAGACGGCATAGCCGCACAAATGCGCACGAACCGCGTTAACACGCAGGCAACTTCACGGAAGCGGTACCGATATACGGACGGTGGAGGCTGAACAGCGTACGGCCGTGCGGGTGCCGTAAACGGGCCGGGGTGCGCCATGTCACCCCGGCCCGTTGCTTTGCCCCGCCACCGCCGCCGCCACTGCCGCGAAATGGCACGCCGAGTCGTGTGCCTCGGGGCCGTTCAGTGTGCGCAGCCGCGGGGGCACCGTGAGCTGGGGTACTTCCTGGGCGCAGCGGTCCTCGGCCTTCCAGCAGCGGGTGCGGAAGCGACAGCCGGAGGGGACGTTCGTCGGGGAGGGGACGTCGCCAGTGAGGATGACGCGCTCGCGGCGGTCACGGGCGTCCGGGTCGGGGACGGGGACCGCGGAGAGCAGGGCCTGGGTGTAGGGGTGCGTGGGGTGGTCGTAGATCTCGGCGTCCGTGCCGGTCTCCACGATCCGGCCGAGGTACATCACGGCGACGCGGTCGGAGATGTGCCGGACGATCGACAGGTCGTGGGCGATGAAGACGTAGGAGAGGTCGAACTCGTTCTGGAGGCGGTCCATCAGGTTGACGACCTGGGCCTGGACGGAGACGTCCAGGGCGGAGACCGGTTCGTCGGCGACGATGACCTCGGGGCGCAGGGCCAGCCCGCGTGCGATGCCGATGCGTTGGCGCTGGCCGCCGGAGAACTGGTGCGGGTAGCGGTTGATGTGCTCGGGGGTGAGGCCGACCACGTCCAGCAGTTCGCGCACCCTGCGGCGCCGGTCGCCCTTCGGGGCGACCTCGGGGTGGATGTCGTACGGCTCCCCGATGATGTCGCCCACCGTCATACGGGGGTTGAGGGAGGTGTACGGGTCCTGGAAGACCATCTGGATGTTGCGGCGTACGGCCTTCAGGGCGCGGCCGGAGAGCCTGGTGATGTCCTCGCCCTTGTACCTGATCGAACCGGCCGTCGGGCGTTCCAGGTTGACCAGCATCCTGGCGACCGTGGACTTGCCGCAGCCGGACTCGCCGACGACGCCGAGGGTCTCGCCGCGGCGCAGGGTGAAGTCGACGCCGTCGACGGCCCTGACGGCGCCGATCTGCTTCCTGAAGAGGATGCCGCGGGTGAGCGGGTAGTGCTTGACCAGGCCGCTCACCTCGAGAATCGCCTCAGCCATGCAGGCACTCCCTCCAGAAGTGGCAGGCGCTGTGCCGGGCGGTGTCCGTGCCGGTGACCTCGTGCAGCGGGGGTACGTCGGTGCGGCACAGGTCCTGGGCCAGGGGGCAGCGGGGGTGGAAGGCGCAGCCCTGCGGAATGTCCATGAGGTTGGGGGGCAGGCCCTTGATGGCGTTGAGCTCCCTGCCCTTGTGGTCCAGGCGCGGGATCGACTCCAGCAGGCCCTTGGTGTACGGGTGGGCGGGCGCCTTGTAGATGTCGTGGACCGGCGCGGACTCGACGATGCGGCCCGCGTACATGACGGCGATCCGGTCGGCCACGTCGGCGACGACGCCGAGGTCGTGGGTGATGAGGATCAGGCCCATGCGGTACTCGCGCCGCAACTCGGCGAGCAGGTCCATGACCTGGGCCTGGACGGTGACGTCGAGGGCGGTGGTGGGCTCGTCGGCGATGATGAGGGCCGGTTCGAGGGCGAGGGCCATCGCGATCATGATGCGCTGGCGCATACCGCCGGAGAACTGGTGCGGGTACTGCTTGACGCGCTCCTTCGCGGCCGGGATGCGCACCCGGTCCATCAGCTCCACGGCCTTCGCCCGCGCGTCCTTGCGCGATGTCCCCCGGTGCACGACGAACATCTCGCCGAGCTGGTCGCCGACGGTCAGCACCGGGTTCAGGGACGACAGGGCGTCCTGGAAGACCATCGCCATCTCGGCGCCGCGGAGCCTGCGGCGCTCGTCCTCCCTGAGCTTCAGCAGGTCCCGCCCCTGGAAGAGGATCTCGCCCCCGGTGATCCGCCCCGGCGGCATGTCGAGGATCCCCATCACGGCCTGCGCGGTGACGGACTTCCCGGAGCCGGACTCCCCGAGGACGGCCAGTGTCTCCCCCGCGTCGACGCCGTAACTGACGCCGTTCACGGCCTGGACGACCCCGTCCCGAGTCCGGAACTCCACCTTCAGGTCACGTACTTCGAGCAGCATGCCGGGGGCTCACCTCACTTTCGGGTTGCCGGGACGGGTCGTCCGGTGTCTGCGGGGCCGTTGTGGCTGGTCGCGCCCACGCGGCTGAGCCGCACATCGATACAGCCTCGCGCCCCTGGGGCGTTGCCGCGCACCTCGTCACCTCAGCTTCGGGTCCAGGGCGTCGCGGACCGCGTCGCCCAGCATGATGAAGGCGAGGACCGTGACAGCCAGGGCGCCCGAGGGCCAGAGGAGGGCATGGGGGGCGTTGCGGATGTAGGGGGAGGCGGCGGAGATGTCGATGCCCCAGGAGACGCTGGGGGGTTTGAGGCCCACGCCCAGGTAGGACAGCGTTGCCTCCAGGGCGATGTAGGTGCCCAGGGCGATGGTGGCGACGACGATCACCGGGGCCACGGCGTTGGGCGCGATGTGGCGGAGCAGGATGCGGGAGTTGGAGGCGCCGAGGGCGCGGGCGGCCTGGACGTAGTCGTTCTGCTGGGCGGTGATGACCGCGCCGCGGGCGATGCGGGAGATCTGGGGCCAGCCGAGCAGCACGATGAAGCCGATGACCGGCCAGATGCTGTTGGCGGTCACCACGGAGAGCAGGACCAGGCCTCCGAGGATCACCGGGATCGCGAAGAAGACGTCGGTGACGCGGGAGAGGAGCGAGTCCCACAGGCCGCCGAAGAAGCCGGCGAGCGCGCCCAGCACCGAGCCGAGGACGGCGACGCCGAGTGTGGCGCAGACGCCGACGGCGACGGACGTACGGGCGCCGTAGACCGTGCGGGTGTAGACGTCGCAGCCCTGGCCGTCGTAGCCGAAGGGGTGGCCGGGCGCTGAGCCCTGTTGGGCCTTGGCGAGGTCGCACTTGAGGGGGCTGCCAGAGGCGATCGCCGAGGGCCACAGGGAGATGACGACGAGGAAGACGATGATCAGGGTCGAGAGGATGAAGACCGGGTTGCGGCGCAGGTCACGCCAGGCGTCGGACCACAGGCTGCGGGGCCGGTCGGGGGAGGCGGCAGCCGGCCGCCCTCCGGCCCCCGGGGTTTCGGGGGGTGCGGCCTCCGGGGTGGCCGGGTGAGGGCTCAGGGGGCTTTCGAGGGTCTCCGCCTCGCTCGTGGCCCACGGCAGCGCCCCGCCCGTGCCACCGCTGCCGGCGACGGCTCCCGCGCCCTCGGGCTGGAACGGCTGTTCAGGCATAGCGGATCCTCGGGTCGAGTACGGCGTACAGGAGGTCGACGACCAGGTTGCAGAGGAGGAAGACGAGGACGAGGACCGTCACGAAGCCGACGACCGTCTGGGTGTTCTGGCGCAGGATGCCCTGGTAGAGCTGGAAGCCGACGCCGTGGATGTTGAAGATCCGCTCGGTGACGATCGCGCCGCCCATGAGGAAGCCGATGTCGGCGCCGAGGAAGGTGACGACGGGGATGAGGGAGTTGCGCAGGAGGTGCCGGGTGACCACCCGGTGCCTGGGCAGGCCCTTGGCGATGGCCGTGCGGACGTAGTCGGAACGCCGGTTCTCCGCGATGGAGGTGCGGGTCAGACGGGTGACGTAGGCGAGGGAGACGGTGGCCAGGACGAGGCCCGGCAGGAGCAGTTCGCCGAAGGGGGCGGCCGGGGAGACCGACGGGCGGATCCAGCCCCACTCCACGCCGAGCAGCAGCTGGAGCAGCAGGCCGGTGACGAAGGTGGGGACGGAGATGACGACGAGCGTGAGCAGCAGGACGCCGGTGTCGACGGGGCGGCCGCGGCGCAGGCCGGTGAGGACCCCCAGCGTGATGCCGATGACGATCTCGAACACGATGGCCACGATCGTGAGGCGGAGGGTCACGGGGAACGCCGTCGACATCAGCTCGGTGACTTCCTGGCCGTTGAACGCCGTACCGAAGTCCCCGGTGAAGACGTTCCCCATGTAGGTCAGGTACTGCTGCCACACGGGCATGTCGAGGCCGAACTCCTGGCGCAACCGGGTCGCCGTCGCCGGGTCGCACTGCCGGTCGCCGCACAGGCCCGCGATGGGGTCGCCCATCACATGGACCATGAGGAAGATCAGCAGGGTGGCTCCGACGAACACCGGCACCATCTGGAGCAGTCGGCGTACGACGTACTGGCCCATGGCGGGCTCAGCCGACCTTGATCTCGTGGTAGACGGGGACGCTGAACGGGTTGAGGGCCACGTTGGACAGCCGCTGCGACCAGCCGGCGCTGCCGTTCTGGTACCAGAGCGGGATGGAGGCCATGTTGTCCCGGACGACCTCCTCGGCCTTCTGGAACATCCGCACGGCCTTCGCGGGGTCCGTCTCGGCGTTCGCCTCGTCGACGAGCCGGTCGAACTCCTCGCTCGACCACTTGCCGTCGTTGGAGGAGGCGTTGGTGTAGTAGAGCGGCTGAAGGAAGTTCTGGGTGAGCGGGTAGTCCATCTGCCAGCCCGCCCGGAACGGGCCGGACAGCTTCTGCGTCGTGGACTTGCTGCGGAAGTCGGCGAAGGTGCCGATCGGGTTGCCGACGCAGGCCCGGTCGTTGCCCAGGGCGTTGTTGATGGAGTTGCAGACGGCGTCGACCCACAGCTTGTGGGAGCCGGTGTCCGCGTTGTAGGTGATCTTCACCTGTCCGCCGGGCAGCCCGCCGCCCTCCTTGATCAGCTTCTTCGCGGCGGCGGCGTCGTACCGGCACCACTCGCCGCACAGCCCCGCCTTGTAGCCGCCGTCCTCGCCGAGGACGGGTGAGGTCCAGTCGGTGGCGGGGGTGCGGGTCCTGTGGAAGATGGTCTCGGTGATCTGCTCGCGGTCGATCGCCCGGGACAGCCCCTTGCGGACCTTGACCGAGCCCGCGGTGTTCCATTCCCTGTCGTAGTGGGGGAAGGCCAGGGTCTGGATGATGCCGGCGGGGGTGCTGAGGTAGCGGTCGCCGAGATCGCCGCGGACGTTCTTCAGCTGCTGGGCCGGGACGTCGTCGACGAGGTCGAGATTGCCGGCCATCAGGTCGGTGTAGGCCGTGTTGTTGTCCGTGTAGACCTTGAGGGTGACGCCGCCGTTCTGTGCCGCGTCCGGCCCCGGGTAGGTGTCCCACTTCGTCAGGCGCATCTCGGAGCCCTTGGTGTACGACTCCACCGTGTAGGGGCCGTTCCCCACGGGCTTGGCCAGCCAGCCGGCGTGGTCGTCGAAGAACGCCCTCGGCAACGGGACGAAGGCGTTGTAGCCGAGAGTGTCGGGGAAGCTGGAGAACTTCTGGCTGAGCCGGACGGTGAACGTCCGGTCGTCGACGACCTTCAGTCCGGACAGGGTGTCGGCGCGCTGCTCGCCCTGCTCCGGGTGGACCTGGTCGTAGCCCTCGATGTAGCTGAAGAAGTAGGCGTTCTTCTGGTTGTTCTTCAGGCTCGCGCCGTAGTTCCAGGCGTCCACGAAGGACTTGGCGGTGACCTGCTCGCCGTTGCTGAAGGTCCAGCCGTCCTTGAGGGTGATCGTGTAGTTGCGCGAGTCGGGGGTCTCGATCTTCTCGGCGAGCATGTCCTCGGCGGCGCCGGTCTTCGGGTCGTACTGCTTCAGGCCCCGGAAGATCATGGAGAGGACCTTGCCGCCCTGCACCTCGTTGGTGTTGGCGGGCTCCAGCGGGTTCTGCGGATCGGTCCACGAGGAGCTGAACACGGCGCCGCCGGCGCCCGCGCTGTCGCCCCCGCCTCCGCAGGCCGTGGCCGCGAGTGCGACCACCACCGCGCATACGGCCCGTCCGGCGTGCGTGGCTCCCCGCATGGAGTGCCTCCTCTATGTGCGCTGCGCTGGCCGGCGCCGATACGCCGATCCCTTATCGGTCAATATCAACCCATAAGGTGCGCAACGCATGAGTACGCCCCCCTTTCGGGGTGGTGAGGAGGCCCACCGCCCCGGGTCAGGCGGCGCCCGCCTCCTGGCCCGGAGGGCAGCACACAGTGCGGGACTCCTGCCGTGGACGTTCGCTGTCCGTGCCGGTCGCGGCGTACTGCAGCGCGCCGCGTGCCGGACGCCGCCCGCGGTACCGGCCCGGGTCCAGGGCACCCTCGGCCGCGGCAGGTCCTGGCGCCAGGGCACGGTGGGCCGGACCGGGCCACGGCCCGGAACAGGTCGAGCCCGGCCCCAGGACGTGGCCGCCGGTCTCCATGAGCGACCGGGTGGCGGCAGGAGGTCCCTACGTTGGCCGTGGAGCTGGACACCTCGATCACCGGCCGACGGGCCCCTGGGCGGAACGCGCCACCGTTGCCTGCCGGCCCCGGACGATCTGCTCGACGCCTTCGTCGCGGACCTGACCGGTCCGACCCGACCGTCCGACCGCGCCCCGCCCGGCGGCCCACCCGGCCGGCCACCGGCTCCGTACTGGACATCCTCCGGGAGCCGGCGGACGGCACCACCGGCATGTGACCTGGTGCTCTTCACCGGTCTGGACCACTGGCTGTCTCAATCTCATCACTTCGTCGTTCTCGCAGGCCACATGGGGTTTCACGCGCTGTCGGCGCGCGCAGTAAAGCGCTGACAGCGCAACAAGCCGTCCCTGTGCAAGCGATGACGTGAGGTCACGATCATGAGCACACGAGAGCAGCACAGCAGAGCGCGGCGTCTCCTCGCCGCCGCAGCCGCCGCCCTGACGGTGTCGGCCGGACTCGCGCCGCAGCAGGCGGCGGCCGCGGACGGCGACAAGGTCCTCACCGTCGCGGTCGCTCAGAGCGTCGACTCACTGAGCCCGTTCCTGGCCCAGCGGCTGCTCAGCACGAGCATCCACCGGCTGATGTACGAGTACCTCACGAACTACGACCCGGGGGACGCCCACGCGGTCCCGGCGCTGGCGACCGGGTGGAAGTCGTCGCCGGACAAGCTGACCTGGACGTACACGATCCGCTCCGACTCCAAGTGGTCGGACGGGCAGCGGGTCACCGCGCAGGACGCGGCCTGGACGTTCCAGAAGATCATGACCGACGAGGGCGCGGCCACCGCCAACGGCAGCTTCGTCGGCAACTTCCGCGAGGTGAGCGCCCCGAGCCCCACCGAGCTGGTCATCCGGCTGAAGAAGCCGCAGGCCACGATGACGGCCCTGGACGTGCCGATCGTGCCGAAGCACGTCTGGGAGAAGGTCGGCGACTTCTCGAAGTTCAACAACGACAAGGACTTCCCCGTCGTCGGGAACGGGCCGTTCGTCCTCACCGACTACAAGCCCGACAGCTACGTCCGCCTCAAGGCCAACAAGGACTTCTGGCGCGGCGCGCCCAAGTTCGACGAGCTGGTCTTCCGGTACTACAAGGACCAGGACGCCGCGGTCGCCGCCCTGCGCAAGGGCGAGGTCTCCTTCGTCGCCGGTTCCCCGTCCCTGACGCCCGCTCAGGCGGACTCCCTCGAGGGCGAGAAGAACATCCACGTCAACGACGCGCCCGGCCGCCGCTTCTACGCCCTCGCCACCAACCCGGGGGCCCGGGCCGCGAACGGCCAGAAGTTCGGTGACGGCCACCCCTCCCTGCTGGACGAGCGGGTACGGCACGCGCTGTTCCGGGCGGTGGACCGCGAGACCATCATCGACCGGGTGTTCCAGGGGCACGCGGTGCAGGGCGAGGGCTATATCCCGCCGCGTTTCTCCACGTACTTCTGGAAACCGGCGGACGGGCAGGAACTCTCCTACGACCCCGCCGAGGCGGCCCGGCTCCTCGACCAGGCGGGCTACAAGAAGAACGGCGACGGCAAGCGCCTCGGCAAGGACGGCAAGCCGATCACCTACCGCGTGCTGTGCCACGCCACCGACCCCAACGACAAGGCGATCGGCCAGTACCTCCAGGAGTGGTGGGGCGAGCTCGGCATCGGCGTCACCCTCGACTGCCTGGACAACGTCACCGACCCCTGGCTCGCGGGCACCTACGACCTCGCCTTCGACGGCTGGTCCGTCAACCCCGACCCGGACTTCGTGCTCTCCATCCACACCTGCGCGGCCCTGCCCGCGACCCCGAAGGACACCGGCGCGACCGACAACTTCATCTGCGACAAGCGGTACGACGAGCTGTACGCGCGCCAGCTCGCCGAGTACGACCCGGCCGCACGGGCGGACATCGTCAAGCAGATGCAGTCCCGGCTGTACGACCTCGGGTACATGAACGTCATGGCGTATCCGAACGCGGTCGAGGCCTATCGCACGGACCACATCAAGTCGATCACGACGATGCCCGAGAAGGCGGGCAATATCTACGGGCAGGACGGCTACTGGAGCTGGTGGTCGGCGACCCCGGCCGACTCCGACGCCTCCTCCGGCGACTCCGGCTCGGCAGGCGTCGTCATCGGGGTCGTCGCCGGCGCCGCCGTGCTCGTCGCCGCGGGCGTGTTCCTCGCCCTGCGGCGCCGAGCGACCGCCGAGGACCGCGAGTAGCCGCCGATGACCGCCGACGCACCCTCCGCCTCGGCCGTCAAGGCCGCCGCGCCCGCTGTCCGGGGACAGCGGGCGCGCACCGCCACGGGCTATCTGCGCGACGGCGCCGGCAAGGTGGGCGGCGCCGCCGTCTCCCTGCTCGCCGTCCTGGTCACCGGGTTCTTCCTGTTCCGGCTGATCCCCGGCGACCCGGTCAAGACCATGACGGGCGGCCGGCCCATCTCGGCGGAGCAACTCGCCGCCTACCGCGAGGAGTTCGGGCTGGATCTGCCGCTGTGGCAGCAGTTCACCGACTACTGCGGCAAGGCGCTCACCGGGGACCTGGGGACGTCGTACCAGTTCCGGGCGCCCGTCGTCGACAAGATCTCCGAGGCGCTGCCCAACACGCTGCTGCTCACCGGCACCGCGTTCGTCCTGTACACGCTGCTCGGCATCGTGCTGGGCACCCGCTCGGCCTGGCGGCACGGCGGGCTCGGCGACCGGCTGAACACCGGTCTGGCGCTGACCCTGTACTCCGTCCCGTCGTTCTGGCTGGGCCTGCTGCTGATCATCGTGTTCTCGGTGGGGATGGGCCCCATTCCCGGGCTGTTCCCGACCGGCGGCATGGAGTCGGGCGGTGAGGAGGGCTTCGCGTACGTCCTCGACGTCGCCCACCATCTGATCCTGCCCGTCGTCACGCTGGTCGCGGTGGAGTACGGCCAGACCCTGCTGGTGGCCCGCTCGGCGCTGCTGGACGAGATGGGCGGCGACTATCTGACGACCGCCCGCGCCAAGGGCCTCAGGGACGACCTGGTCCGCCGCCGGCATGCCGTGCCGAACGCGCTGCTGCCGACGGTGACGCTGGTCTTCGTCAATCTGGGCCGGACGGTCGCGGGCGTGATCCTGGTGGAGACGGTGTTCTCCTGGCCGGGGCTCGGCGGACTGTTCTACCAGGCGCTGAGCGTGCCCGACCTGCCGCTGGTGCAGGGCCTGTTCCTCTTCTTCGCGGCGGCGGTGATCGTCATGAACACCCTGGCCGACCTGGTCTATCCGCTGCTCGACCCGAGGGTGGGCCGATGACGAACGAGACGACCACGACGCCGGCCGGGACCAAGGCCGGGGCAGCCGGTCCGCGTGCGCTCGCTTGGCAGCGGCGACGCCGCTCCGCGGTGCGTTTCTGGCAGCGGTACCGCACCCACCGCGCGGGCCTGGTCGGACTGGTCGGGCTCGCCCTGTTCGCGCTGGTCGCCCTGACCGCCCCGCTCACCGTAGGCACCGACGTGTCCAGCGTGACCGGGGCGCCGGGGCGGCCGATGGAGAGCCCGAGCGCCGCCTTCCCGCTGGGGACGGACCGGTTCGGGCGGGATCTGCTGGGGCTGCTGGTGTGGGGCTCGCGGGTGTCGCTGCTGGTCGGGCTGCTGGCGGCCGCGCTGTCGGTGGCGATCGGCACGACGGTCGGGGTCACCGCGGGGCACTTCAAGGGGGCGTACGCCACCGTGCTGATGCGGATCACCGACTGGTTCCTGGTGATGCCCACCCTGGTCCTCGCCATCGCGCTGGCCACCGTGCTGCCCCGCTCGCTGGGCACCGTCGTGCTGGCCATCGGCGTGACCTCCTGGCCGACCACGGCCCGGCTGGTGCGGGCGCAGACCCTGGCGGTGGAGTCACGGCCGTACATCGAACGCGCGAAGGCGCTGGGCGGCGGGCACTGGCACGTCATGTCCCGGCATGTGCTGCCCAATGTGATGCCGCTGGTCCTCGCCCAGACGACCCTGATGATCTCGTCCTCCGTCCTCGCCGAGGCGACCCTGGCCTTCCTCGGTGTCAGCGATCCGACCGTCCTGTCCTGGGGCGGCCTGCTCCAGGACGCCCGCGAGGCCGGGGCGGTCAGCTCGGGGAACTGGTGGTACCTGGTACCGCCGGGCATCGCCATCGCGGTGGTGGCCCTGGCGTTCACGTTGTGCGGGCGCGCGGTGGAGTCGGTGCTGAACCCCAGGTTGGGGGTGACCCGTTGACGCTGCTGGACGTGCGGAACGTGGAGGTGACCCACCCGGGCGGGGCGACCGCCGTGCGCGAGACCGTCCACCGTCCCCACCGACCGGGGGTGACATCGTGAGCCTGCTCGACGTCAAAGACCTCACCGTCACCTACCCCGGCGGGGCCGCCGCCGTGCGGGGCGTCGACCTGACGGTGGCGGCCGGGCAGAAGCTCGGCATCGCGGGCGAGTCGGGCTGTGGGAAGTCCACGCTCGCGCTCGCGCTGCTGCGGCTGCTGCCGGCCGGTACGCGGATCGGCGGGCAGGTCCTGCTGGACGGCGAGGACGTCCTCACCATGAAGTGGGGCCGGTTGCGGGCGGTGCGCTGGGCCGGGGCGTCCATCGTCTTCCAGGGGGCGATGCACTCGCTCAACGCCGTCCACCGCGTCGGCGACCAGATCGCCGAGCCGATCCTGCTGCACCGCAGGGCGACCCCGGCGGGCGCCCGCAGGAGGGCCGGCGAACTCCTGGAGCAGGTGGGGCTGCCCGCGGCGCGGGCGTCGGCGTATCCGCACGAGCTCTCCGGCGGCCAGCGTCAGCGCGTCATGATCGCCATGGCGCTCGCCTGCGACCCCCGGCTGATCGTCGCCGACGAGCCGACCACCGCCCTGGACGTGATGATCCAGGCGCAGATCCTCCGTCTCATCGAACAGCTCGTCGCGGAGCAGGAGCTGGGTCTGATCGCGATCAGCCACGACCTGGCCGTTCTCGCCGACACCTGTGACCGGCTGGCGGTGATGTACGCGGGCCGGGTGGTCGAGGAGGGCCCGGCCCGTCAGGTCTACGAGGACGCCCGGCACCCCTACGGCAAGGCCCTGTCGGAGGCGTTCCCGAGGATCGGCGACCCGGCGTCGCGGTTCGCCCCGCGCGGCCTGCCCGGCGATCCACCCGACCCGTCCGCCGTGCCCTCCGGCTGCGCCTTCCACCCGCGCTGCCCGGTCGCCCTGGACTCCTGCGCGGTCGACGACCAGGAGCTGCGCACGGCCGAGGAGGACCGCCGGGCGGCCTGTGTGCACGTACCGGCGACGGGGGACGCGAGGAGCGGATCTTGACCTTCTTGAGCGCACAGGCCCGGCACGGCACCCGACCCGCCCGCGCCGTGGACGGCGTCCAACCCGACATCGATTCCGGACAGATCCTGGCCCCGGTCGGCGGGTCGGCCCTGCGCACGCCGTCCCCGAGGACACAGGACCGACCGATGCCCCCGCCGCACGTGCCGGCGACGCGAGCCGCGAGGAGCCGACCATGACCCTCTTGAGCGCACAGGCCCTGCACGTCACCTACCCCGGCCGCCACGGCGGCCCGCCCGCCCGTGCCGTGGACGGGGTCGAACTCGGCATCGGCGCCGGGGAGATCGTGGCCCTGGTCGGCGAGTCGGGCTGCGGCAAGACGACGCTGGCCCGTGCGCTGCTGGGGCTGGAGCCGCCGACCGGGGGGCGAGTCGTCTTCGACGGGGAGCCGCTGCGGTACTCGTCGCGGGCGCTGAAGGCGTACCGGCGGCGCGTCCAGCTGGTGCTGCAGGACCCGACGGGGGCGCTGAACCCACGGCACACGGTGTACGAGGCGGTGGCGGAGGGCCTGCGGATCCACGGCCACGGCGGCGACGAGCGTACGGCGGTGGCCGAGGCGCTGTCGCGAGCCGGTCTGCGGCCCCCGGAGCGCTTCTTCCTGCGGTATCCGCACGAGCTGTCCGGCGGGCAGCGCCAACGCGTCGTCATCGCGGGCGCGTTGGTCCTCGAACCCGAACTCCTCGTCGCCGACGAGCCGGTGGCCTCCCTGGACGCCTCGGTACGCGGCGAGATCCTCGCCCTGCTGCTGCGGCTGCGCGCCGACCTCGGGCTGTCGGCGCTGGTCGTGACGCACGACCTGGGGCTCGCGTGGAACATCGCGGACCGGGTGGCGGTGATGTACCTGGGCCGGATCGTGGAGACGGGGGACGTGGAGCAGGTGCTCACGGCGCCCCGGCACCCGTACACCCAGGCTCTGCTGTCGGTGCTGCCGGAGGCACCGGGCGACCCGGTGGTGCTGGCCGGGGAGCCTCCGGACCCGACCCGGATCCCCGCCGGATGCCGTTTCCACGCCCGCTGCCAGGTGCTGGCGAGCGGGGAGGCGGAGCGCGCGGGGGTGGCGGACGCGTGCCGGAACGAGGACCCGGAGGTGCTCGGCGGGGACGCGCGGGCGCAGGTGGCGTGTCACTGGGCGCGGGCGGGGATCACCGCGTGAGGCCCGCGCGGGAAGGGTGACAGACCCGGGGGCGGGGAGGGTGAAGGACCCGGGGCGGGAAAGGTGAAAGACCGGGGGCGGGAGAGTTCGCTCTCCCGCCCCCGGTCTCCTGACGATTTCCGCCGGTCAGCCCTTCGAGACCGCCGTGTCACCGTCGGCGCTGTCCTCCAGGGCCTTCAGCCCCTGGTCCAGCACCACGTCCTCGCCCCGGTCCGCGATGGTCGGCTCCTCCGGGAAGTGACACGCCGTCAGGTGCCCCGGCTTGCTGCCCTCGATCCGGACCAGCGGCGGCTCCTGCGTGGCGCACTTGTCCTGCGCCTTCCAGCAGCGCGTACGGAACCGGCAGCCGGACGGCGGGCTGATCGGCGAGGGCACGTCGCCCGCGAGCCGGATCCGCTCCCGCTTGGCCGCGTCGATGTCCGCGTCCGGCACCGCCGACAGCAGCGCGTGCGTGTAGGGGTGGCGGGGCCGGTTGTAGAGCGAGTCGCGGTCCGCGATCTCCACGACCTTGCCGAGGTACATCACCGCGATGCGCTGCGAGAAGTGCCGCACGATCGCCAGGTCGTGGGCGATGAAGACGAACGCGATCCCCATCTCCCGCTGCACCTCCTGCAGCAGGTTCACCACCTGGGCCTGGATCGACACGTCGAGGGCCGAGACCGGCTCGTCCGCGATGATCAGCTTCGGCTGGAGCGCGACGGCGCGCGCGACACCGATGCGCTGGCGCTGGCCGCCGGAGAACTCGTGCGGGAAGCGGTTGTAGTGCTCGGGGTTGAGACCGACGATCTCCAGGAGCTCCCGGACCCGCTTCTCCCGGCCGCCGGGCGGGTTGATCCCGTTGATCTCCATCGGACCCGAGATGATCTTGCCGACCGTCTGCCGCGGGTTCAGCGAGGCGTACGGGTCCTGGAAGATCATCTGGATCTCGGACCTGATCGGCGCCATCTGCGACCGGCTGGCGCGACTGATGTCCCGCCCCTTGTACTCGATGGTGCCCTCGGTCGGCTCGTACAGCCGGGTCAGCAGTCGCCCGGTCGTCGACTTGCCGCAGCCGGACTCGCCGACGAGGCCGAGGCTCTCGCCCGGGAAGACCTCCAGGTCGACGCCGTCGACGGCCTTGACGTGGCCGACGGTGCGCCGGATCGGGAAGCCGCCCTTGATCGGGAAGTGTTTCTTCAGGCCGGTGACCCGAAGGAGCGGCGCGCTGTCGTCGTCCCGCTTCTGCGGGATCGCGTCGGCGACCGCCGTGGTGGTGTTGCTGTTGTCGCTCATGGTGATGCCCCAGTCCCGGTTTGGCTCAGCCCAGCCGGGGCTGAATCGTCTCGATGAACAGCTGCTGTCGCTGATCCCCCGTCAGATGGCACGCGGCTGCGCGCCCCGGGGCGAGCAGCGGCCGCTCGCTGGAGCAACGGCCTCCGGACACGTTCTCGGTGAACGCGCACCGCGGGTGGAAGGCGCAGCCCGAGGGCGGGTTGAGCAGCGAGGGCGGCGATCCGGGGATCGGCACCAGCGGCTCGTCGACATCGGAGGTGAGCCGCGGCATCGACCCCAGCAGGCCCCAGGTGTACGGGTGCTGAGGCGACTTGAGCACCTCGCGGACCGTGCCCCGCTCGACCGCCCGGCCCGCGTACATCACCAGGATGTCGTCGGCCATGTTGGCGACCACGCCGAGGTCGTGGGTGATCATGATGATCGCGGAGCCGAACTCCTGCTGGAGGTCCTTGAGCAGGTCGAGGATCTGCGCCTGCACCGTCACGTCGAGCGCCGTGGTGGGCTCGTCGGCGATGAGCAGGTCCGGGTCACAGGCGAGCGCCATGGCGATCATGGCGCGCTGGCGCATACCGCCGGAGAACTGGTGCGGGTAGTCGTCGACCCGCTGCTGCGGGTGCGGGATGCCGACCTTCTCCAGCAGATCGATGGCGCGCACCCGGGCGTCCCGCTTGGAGGCCCCGGTGTGCTTCATGAACGGCTCGCCGATCTGCCGGCCGACCGTGTAGTACGGCGACAGCGCGGTCAGCGCGTCCTGGAAGATCATCGCCATCTTCTTGCCGCGCAGCGACTCGAGCTGCTTCTCGCCGGCGTCGGTCAGCTCCTGGCCGTCCAGCGTGATCGAGCCGTCGATGGCGGTGTTCTTGCGGTTGTGCAGGCCGAGTACGGCCAGGTTGGTCACCGACTTGCCGGAGCCGGACTCACCGACGATGCCGAGGGTCTTGCCGCGCTCCAGGTCGAAGGAGAGCCCGTCCACCGCCTTGACGACGCCGTCCTCGGTGGAGAAGTGGACCTTGAGGTCACGTACCGAGAGGAAGGCCCGCTCCGCGGCGGTGGCCGCGGCCTCTTCGGGCTTGGTCTGAGTGGTCACGGTGGTTCTCCTAGGACAGCCGCACGCGCGGGTCGATGACGGCGTACAGGGCGTCCACGATCAGGTTGAAGACGATGATGAGCGCGGCGCTGACCAGCATGACGCCCATCAGCATGGGCAGGTCCTTGTCACGGACCGATTCCAACGCGAGTCGGCCGAGCCCGGCCAGACCGAACGTCATCTCGGTTACCATGCCGCCCGCCAGCAGGGAGGACAGGTCGATGCCGAGGATGGTGACGATGGGGATGAGCGAGCCCCGCCAGGCGTAGCGGAAGAACACGAAGTTGGCGGACATGCCCTTGGCACGGGCCGCCTTCACGTGTTCTTCCTGTAGTTGCTCGATCATCGACGAGCGGCTCATACGGGTGTAGTTGGCGGTGAAGATGGTCGCCATGACGACCCAGGGGATCAACAGGCCCATGAACCAGCCGCCGAGGTCCTCGGAGAACGGCACGTACTTCGGCTTCTCGAGCCAGCCGGTGCTGTAGACAAGGGCGAGCAGGACCAGCGGGCCGAGGAAGTAGATCTGCATCGAGCTGATGACCAGCGAACCCGAGCTGAACACCTTGTCGATCCAGGTACCACGGTACTTGGCGGCGAGCAGACCGGCGCCGAGGCCGAGCGTGAGGAAGACCAGCAGGCTGCCGAGGGTCAGCGAGATGGTCAGCGGGAAGCGGTCGAGGATCGTGTCCCAGACGTTCTGGTTGTTGGCGAAGGAGACACCGAAGCAGGGGGCGTCGCAGTGGCCGACGGCGAAGTCCCGGCCCGCGAAGATGCCGACGAGGAAGTTCCAGTACTGCACCGGGACGGGCGCGTCGAGGCCGAGGTTCTTGTGGATGATCGCCAACGCGTCCGGAGTGCAGTTCTTGCCACAGGCCAGCAGGGCCGGGTCCTGCGGGATGGCGAAGAACATGAAGAACGTGAACGCGCTGATCAACAGCAGGATCAGCGCCGCGCCGAAGGTCCGGCGAACGAGGAATTGAAGCATGGCAGGCAGCTGCTCTCAGGACGGCGGCAGTCGATGGTGAGGTCTGGAAGATCCGGGCCCCGGTGGTGGGCGCTCCGCCACGCGCCCACCACCGGTCTCCCGACGAACCGGGGTTACTTCTTGAGGAAGACCCGGGTGACGTCCACGTAGCTCGAGTCGGAGCTGTAGCGGATGCCGCCGATGTTCGAACCGAAGATCTGGAAGACCTTGGTGTAGTAGATCGGGGCGGCCGGGTTGACCTTCTCGGTGATGTACTTGTTCAGCGCGTCCCAGGCCTTGGTGGCCTCAGCGGTGTCCGTGATCTTCACGATGCGCGCGATCTCGGAGTTCACGTGCGGGTCGTTGATGTGCGAGTAGTTCGACGCGCCGTCCTGGATCGTGGTGCCGTCGTACAGGGGCGGGAAGACGGTGGCCGCGGACGGCCAGTCCTGACCCCAACCGGTCATGTACAGGTCGTAGCCGTTCTTGACCTTGCCGACCTGCTCGTACCAGGTGGCGGAGTCGATCTCCTTCTTCTGGATGTCGAGGCCGATCTTCTCCAGCGCGTCGGCGATCAGAACGGCCTGCTGCTGACGGACCGGGGTGTTGCCGTAGGCGTAGACGAGCTTCTTGCCCTTGAAGCCGCCTTCCTCGATCAGCTTCTTGGCGGCCTCGATGTCACCGTTGGGCTTCTTGGCCCGGTTGAACGGGTCGTACTTCTCGTCGTAGCCCGGAGTGGTGGGCGACATCAGGGAATTGGCCGCCTCGCCGCCGTACGCGCCACCGTCGGCCTTGAAGACCGACGTGGCCGGCAGTGCCAGGGTGATGGCGTCGCGGAGCTTCTTGTCCTTGACGCGGTCCAGGTTGAAGTTGAGCTGCCACACGTAGGGCGCGTAGCCCTGGATGGTGCGCTTCATGGCGGCCTTGTCGCTCACCACGTTCTGCAGCTGGGTGGTGGCGACCTGGCCCGTGAACATCATCGTGTTCTTGGCGTCACCCTGGTCGGCGAGGAGGGTCTTGGTCTGGTCCTCGTCGTCGTGGTTCATCTCGATGTTGAAGCCGTCGACGTACTGGTGACGCACCGAGTCGGACTTCGGGTCCCACTGGTCGTTCTTGACGAGCTTCATCGACTTGCCCGGCTTGAAGTCGGCGATCTTGTACGGGCCGGTCGCGACGGGGGCGTTGTCGTACTTCTCCTTGGTGTCCGTCTCCTCCGGGACGACGCTGTAACCGGGCATGGTCAGCATCTGCGGAAGGTCGGGCTGCGCGTCCTTGAAGTGGAAGACGACCGTCTTGTCGTCCGGCGTCTCCAGGACGTTGTCCGGCAGGTGCTTGCCCTTGTCCGGACCCGCGTAGGCCTTGCGGTAAGTGGTGCCGGCACCGGACAGCCACTGCTGGAGGTAGGTCGGGCCGTCGGTGATGTACGACGCGTACAGGCGCTCGACCGAGTGGCGGATGTCCGCCGAGTTGATCGGGTTGCCGTTCTGGTCCTTCAGGCCGGACTTCAGGGTGTACGTCCAGGTCTTGCCGCCGTCGGAGACCTTGCCGGCGTCGGTGGCGAGGTCGCCCACGACGGTCAGGTTGCCCTGGTCGTCCTCGGAGTACTGGGTCAGACCGCGGAAGATGAGGCGGCTGAGCAGCTTGCCGTCCGAGACGTAGATCTGGCCCGGGTCCAGGTGCGAGAAGTCCGCCTCCTGGTAGACGTTCGCGGTGCCGCCCGCCTTGGCACCGGGAACCTCGGGAGCGGGGCCGGTGGACGCCTTGGCATCGCCGATCTGCACCGGCTTGGACTGCGCCTTGGCGTCCTCCTTCTTCTTGCTGTTGTCCTGGGCCGCGTTGTCGCTGCCGCCGCCGCATGCGGTCAGGGTCAGGGCGCCGGCTGCCACCGCGACAAGCGCGGCCGTCGTGGTGCGGTTACGGAAGATGCTCATGGAGTTGAATCCACCTGCCTGTGAGTAGTGAGCATTGCTGGTAGCTGGCCGGAGCCGGGCCGTGGGGACCGAGGCCGACGTGGGCAAGAGGGTGTGGCCTGCCCGTGCGTGGGGGGGCCTCAGCGACCGGTCTTGGGATCGAAGGCGTCCCGGACCGAGTCACCGAGGAGGTTGAAGGCCACGACGAAGACCACCATGGCCACGCCGGGGAAGAGCATGTAGTACGGGTCCTGCTCGACGATGTCGGCGCCGATGGCGAACATCCGCCCCCAGTCCGGGGTGGGTTCGACGTAGCCCACTCCCACGAAGGAGAGGAAGGCGATGCTCAGGATGGTGCTGGGCAGCGTGAGCGTGGCCTGCACCAGCGTCGGGGTGACGATGTTGGGCATCAGTTCCTTGCGGATGATCCGCCAGGGCGAGGCCCCGGAGATTCGCGCCGCCTCGATGAACTCCCGGTCGCGCAGCGACATGGCGGCGGCCCGGACGATACGCGCCATGCTCATCCAACCCAGGAAGGACAGGACGATGATGATCGCGGAGGTGCGCACATATGTGGGCGTCTCCTCGTCGGGGGCGACGAAGACCGTGGTGATGACCGGCATCGCGGCGACGAAGAAGAGCTGGTTGGGCAGGGCCATGAAGAAGTCGGTGATACGGCCGAGCCAGTAGTCGGTCTTCCCACCGAAGTAGCCGCCGGCGAGGCCGATCAGCACACCCAGCACGGTCATCAGCACCGTCGCGGCCAGCGCCGTGAACATCGAAGTCCGCATGCCGTACAGCAACTGCGTGAAGACGTCCCGGCCGAGGCGCGGCTCGATACCGAACCAGAACTCCCCGTTCATGCCACCGGCGGGCCCCGCCGGCATGGTGAACATGTCCAGGAGTTCCGGCCGCTCCTGCCCGTAGAGGGTGTACGGGTCCTTGCCGTACACCTTGGAGATCAGCGGCGCCGCTGCCGCGATCACAAAGAAGAACAGGACGACGACGGCGGAGACCACACCGGTTCGGTCGCGCTTGAAGCGGCCCCACATCAACTGCCCGGGGCTGCGTCCCTCAAGCTTTTTCGACTCCTTGGCGTCGCTCTGGGGCGCGCTCTCCTTGTCCACGAGGGAAGGGGTTTCAGCACCCTCGAGCTCGATTGGACTCGTCATGATTCGTCCGTTTCACAGATGTTGGAGGTCGTCTGCACTGCACGGTGCCCGACGGCCTTCGCACGGCGTACATCTTTCGCAGCGTGCGAGGAGAACAACAACGGCTGGGGGTGAACCCCCTGAGGAACCCTGGCTCGCGATCGGAACCGACCGCCGACGGAACGTACCGTCAGGGAAGTTCGCGACGCCTGGCCGCGGTCACAACCGCCGCAACGGGACTCCACGCACCCGCGGGGCCTACATCTGCCATCCGGGACGACGTGACCCATATGGCGCTTGTGGCACCTCGCATGGGTTCCTCCTCATGAATCCGCTGGTTCACTGCAAAGGGGGCAGCACGCGACACGTCCGGGCCCGTCTCCGGTGCCCAGGTTCGCCAGGTGCCCCCACGCTCGCGAGTCGGCGCCCCGTCAGCGCACGACCCGTTTCTTCCGAGCTCTACGCGCCTAACTATCTGCTATCGGCCAGGGGACGAACCACACTCTCGAGGTCTCGGTTCGATCACAGATAGGGGCTAGGTCTTCCAAAACCCGGACAAAGGGTTTGGTGAGAGATCACTGCGAAACGGACTTGTTACACATCTATCGGGGGGAGGTGTCCGTTTACCGGACGTTCTTCGCCGGAAAAACGGTTGCCTGTCGCGCACTCTCGGTGCAGGGTGCCCTGCCGGGCTGTGTCGCGCGCAACACGCTTGACGGAACCGTCGAAGGACCGTCAGGCGAGTCGCTTCCGGGCAGGTTAATAGGAGTCGACCCGCTCAACGGCCTCTCACAACAGATTCAAGGGTTTTCCCTACGCTCCCTCGGGCACGCCCCGCGGTCCGCCGCGCCCCCTCTCGCGCAAAACGGCACCGGGCACCCCGCTGGCGGGGTACCCGGTGCCGTCCTGGGCGTCGTTCAGCCGCGTGCGGCGCGTCCTCAGCCGTGCTTGGCGCGGCTCGCGGCGCGGGCGCGCTCGCGGGCGTCCAGGTTCACCTTCCGGATGCGAACGGCCTCCGGGGTGACCTCCACGCACTCGTCGTCACGGCAGAACTCGAGGGACTGCTCCAGCGACAGCTTGCGCGGCGGGACGATCGACTCGGCCACATCGGCCGTGGACGACCGCATGTTGGTGAGCTTCTTCTCCTTGGTGATGTTGACGTCCATGTCGTCGGAGCGCGAGTTCTCGCCGACGATCATGCCCTCGTACACCTCGGTGCCGGGCTCGGTGAACAGCACGCCGCGCTCCTGGAGGTTCGTCATCGCGAACGCGGTGACGGCACCGGAGCGGTCGGCGACCAGCGAGCCGTTGTTACGGGTCTGGAGCGCGCCGAACCACGGCTCGTGGCCCTCGTGGATGGAGTGGGCGATGCCGGTGCCGCGCGTCTGGGTCAGGAACTCGGTCCGGAACCCGATGAGACCGCGGGAGGGCACGACGAACTCCATCCGCACCCAACCCGAGCCGTGGTTGGACATGTTGTCCATACGACCCTTGCGGACACCCATCAGCTGCGTGACGGCGCCCATGTGCTCCTCGGGCACGTCGATGGTCATGCGCTCGACGGGCTCGTAGACCTTGCCGTCGACGTCCTTGGTGACGACCTGCGGCTTGCCGATGGTCAGCTCGAAGCCCTCGCGGCGCATCTGCTCGACCAGGATGGCCAGCGCCAGCTCACCACGGCCCTGCACCTCCCAGGCGTCGGGACGCTCCGTCTCGATGACCCGGAGGCTGACGTTACCGATCAGCTCACGGTCGAGCCGGTCCTTCACCTGGCGGGCGGTGACCTTGCGGTCCTTGACCGCCGCCTTGGCGTCGGCGCCCTTGCCGGTGCCGCCGCGGCCGACCAGCGGGGAGGTGTTGGTGCCGATGGTCATGGAGATCGCGGGCTCGTCGACCGTGATCAGCGGCAGCGGCACCGGGTTCTCGGTGTCGGCGAGCGTCTCGCCGATCATGATGTCCGGGATACCGGCGACGGCACAGATGTCACCGGGGCCCGCCTTCTCGGCCGGCTTGCGCGTCAGCGCCTCGGTCATCATCAGCTCGGAGATCCGCACGTTGCTGACGGACCCGTCGCGCTTCATCCACGCGACCGTCTGGCCCTTCTTCAGCTCGCCCTGGTGGACGCGGAGCAGGGCGATACGGCCGAGGAAGTTGTCGGCGTCGAGGTTCGTCACATGCGCCTGGAGCGGGGCGGCCTCGTCGTAGGTCGGGGCCGGGATGTGCTCGAGGATGGTCGAGAAGAACGGCTCCAGGCTGGTGGAGTCGCCCGGTACGGTCCCGTCCTCGGGCTTGGTGAGCGACGCGACGCCGTCACGGCCGCACGCGTAGACGATCGGGAACTCGATCTGCTCCTCGTCGGCGTCCAGGTCGAGGAAGAGGTCGTAGGTCTCGTTGACGACCTCGTCGATCCGCGAGTCCGGCCGGTCCGTCTTGTTGATGCACAGGATGATCGGCAGGCGCTGCTGGAGCGCCTTGCGCAGCACGAAGCGGGTCTGCGGGAGCGGGCCCTCGGAGGCGTCGACGAGCAGCACGACGCCGTCGACCATGGACAGACCGCGCTCCACCTCACCACCGAAGTCGGCGTGGCCGGGGGTGTCGATGATGTTGATGGTGATGACGTCCCCCCCGTCCTTGGGGTGGTACTTCACCGCCGTGTTCTTGGCGAGGATCGTGATGCCCTTCTCACGCTCCAGGTCGTTCGAGTCCATCATGCGGTCGTCGACGCCTTCGAGCTGGTGGGCGGCGAAGGCACCGGCCTGCTTCAGCATTCCGTCGACGATGGTGGTCTTGCCGTGGTCGACGTGGGCGACGATGGCGACGTTGCGGATGTCGTGGCGCGTGGCCATATTGCGGCGTACTCCCGGAGTGTGAGGACGGCTCTCGCGTAGGTCTGTGTTACGCGGGCCCTGCCGGGCTGAACGTGCCACGGCCTTAACCCATGGTACGGGGCCGCTGCCACTGGGGCTTGGCGGGATACGTCGGTGCAGGTCAGGGGGTTTTCGCCCCCGCCGCCCCTACCCTGGCCGTCCTTCTGGGGCTCCAGCCCGTGGAACTTCTTGGGTGTGGGTGCTCATGCATGCTGCTGGCATGCCCTACACCAGCGCAAACACCACGACCGCTTCCGTTGGAAGCCGCGAAACGTCTGAGTGGCTGCACCTGATGGCGCTGCGCGTGGAAGGGACGCCCGAACGCCACACCCGCACGGCTACATGGCATTCCCGCTGCTGGCGCCGCGCACGATGCCCGCAGTGTCGAGGAAGTCGACCGTCGTCGGGAGGGCGCGTGATTTACGTACTGCCGGCGTCTGCGCCGCCTTTGGTAGGACCCGGCAGCACCCAGGGCTCCCAGGGAGGCATAGTGCCGGCCAACCCCCTGCGTGGTGGGCGCGAGGCTGGTCGACGTGCCCAGGCTCCGCAGGCAGCGGCAAGCCCCGACAGAGGAAGCCTGGGAGCGCACGGCGCCATGGTCCGGCCGTACGTGCTAGCACATGAGGCAGAGCGGCGAACGGCCGCACAGGCGAGGCACCCCCTTAGGCAGGGCCCTGGGTGAGCCCCTGGGAGGCTGCCCGATGAGCATCCCGCAGACGCTAACGACTCGCACCTACCGCTTGCATTCCTCGCACTCACGGAAGTACGAGGAATGCAAGCGCGTGACCAAGGCCAACGAAGGGTGCAAAAGTGGGCGGGAGTTGTGGGGCACCTATCGCCTCGCATGCGTCGGAACGAACGCGGGCGAGGGTAAGTGATCTCCTGCCCATGACCATTGAAGTCTACCGGGTGAATCCGCTTACCGGCGTCCGTACCCGCGTCTGGAAAGGAGCGCGGTAAATCCGCCAAGGTGCCCACGCCGGGCCAGGAGTACCTGCCGTGCATCTGCGCCACTTTGGCGAGTGGACCGAGGTCAGGGTGTGGCCTCGGCTGCACGAAGTCCCCTTTACCCTAGGTGAAAGCGCGAGGTTAGGCGGGGAGTCTCCTGACGGGAGTTGGCAGCCACACATACGAGAAGAGCCAGTACCTGACATAAGGTCAGATACTGGCTCCTCCTCACGGAATGTTGGGGCACTGTTTTCCGCGACTGGAGTGCGGCGAGGAGTGGGCGCCTACGCCTAGCGGAGAGAGTACTTGATTATCCAAGTCATCTTCTTCCTGTCGGCAGGTCGCTTGCCGCATTTCAGGGTCGTCGCATTTACGGCTTGAAGGGCTCCACACTTGACGTTCGTGATGGGGGTCTTGGCGCCGTTGTCCAAAGACGCGAACTGCCAAACACCGTCAACCTCATTGCACGGCTTCAGGCTTACGGGCTTATCTTTTCCCTTCTGGGCCATGCACAGAGTCCCCCACTCTCCGCCGGGACTGTCGCTGAAGTTTACGTACTGGAAACTCCCGTAGTTTTGCCACTGAAACGCGTTCTTCTTCTTGCAAGTGCCCAGCGTGAGATTCTTGTTCCGGCCATGGCCTTGGACGCACTTGCCGTTGGACTGGTTCACGATGTACCAGCGGCCGCCATCATCGGCCCGCGCGGTCGACGCGGGCCCAGTAATGGTCACACCGATAGCGAGCGCCGACGTGGCCATTCCGGCGATGATTCTGGTCTTACTCAAGGCATCCCCCGATGCTCTTTTGTGAGGGGTGGAAACTTCATGCGAGCTCCATACTGCCGATAAGCCCCATGAGAGTCACGGGCCTTGAGATACATTTGAGCTCCAACGGCGCACCGGAGCGGCGAATCGTAGTGCCGGGTACTACATCGCTGTGGAGGGTGATCAGGGCGGTGGCCGCGCGGAGCGTGGCGAGGGCCGGCACGGTCAGCCGGATCGGCGGAAGGCGACCCTTCACGCTGTCACCTGTGCTTTTCCCTCGTCTGCCGGGTCCAGGCCGACGGGCTGCCCAGGGAGATCGGCTGCGGCGGGTTCCGGGTCGGGGTGGCGGGCCCGCTGGATGGTCTGGAAGGCCAGAGCGAGCATCGCGCAGGTGACGTGCCGGTGCCAGGAGGTCCAGCGGCGGAGGCGCGTTCGTTGTTCTCCTCGATCTTCCAGCGGCCCCCGGCGCTCACGATCGCCTCGGTGTGACCGGGCTGGTCGCGGGGGCGCGGATGAGGAAGTACGCGTACTCGTAGTCGACGCGGCCGCCGGCCAGTGGCTTTCTTGTCGGTGCTGCGGCGTATCAGCAGCCGGTCGGCGAAGCCGTCGGCCTGCATCTGGCCGGGCAGGAAGACCTCGAACCAGGTCCAGCCGTAGGTGCGCTGTCCCTTGGAGTCCTCGCCCTGGCTGCGGCGCTTCCACTTCTCGCGCACCGTGGCGTAGTGCAGCAGGCCACCGGCCGCGGCGACCTTCGGGAGGCACGGCTTGCCCGGCGGACCGGTCAGCGGCAGGGTGACCGGCACCGCGAGCACGTAGCAGATCTTCCCGCTCGTGGAGCCAGGACATGAGAGCAAGGTCCTTGCCGTAGTCCGCGTCTGCGGCCACCCAGGAAAACGGCAGGGGGCCGGCCTCTGCGCCGGTCAGCATGGCGATGCCCAGCTGCGGCTTGGTGGCGAAGGCGCCGGAGTCGGGCACCCCGCCGGCCGCCCGGCACCTTTCACGGTCGCGTGTCCATGACCCCATCAGGTACAGGCGCCAGTCGAAGAAGGTGCGAACGCGCGCGGCGGCATAGGTGAGCATCACCATGACCTGGCAGTTTGCGGACGTCGCCGGTCGCCCCGCAGTGCTGGGTGGGGCAGTAATCGCCAGGGTTCCTCTGCATGAATCACCGGCGGAGTCATCGCCGCTGTCGCTGCCCTCTGGGAGGGATTGACCCTGGTCACGGTTCCTCAACAGTGGTGCAGCCCGAAACTGAGCTTGAAACCGTCGTTTCCGCAGGTCAGACGCTACCAACGCTTAAGAAGGTGCACGGCCCCTGGCCCCGTGCTCCTCAAACGCCGGAGGGGCTGACTCAGCCCGTCCGGCGTTTGAGGACGAGGCCCGAAGGGCCGATCAGGGGGGTCTGGGGGCGCAGCCCCCAGGGATGGGGCGGGTAGGGGCGGCGGGGGCGAGGAAGGTCAGTTGGTCGAGGCGGTCGCGGCCGGCTTGGGGCTCTTCTTCAGGAAGCCCATGTCCTCGTACACCGGCGTGCCGAATCCGAACGCCCCGGCGTTGGCGATGTTCGACCTCGTGGCCATCAGCTGAGGCCGCTGGAAGAGAGGGAGGGAACCGGCCGCCGCCCAGATCCGGGAGTCGGCCTTGCGGATCAGCGCCCGCGACTCGGACTCGTCCAACGTCGCAACCGCCTGATCGAACAGCTGATCCACCTGATCGGTCCCGACCCGCGTGTAGTTCTGCTCGACGTTCAACGACCCATCCGCGGCCGGCACCGGCTTGGCGTAGATCGGCCGCGCGTCAGTGGCGGGATACGCGGACGCAGGCCAGGAGTACAGCGCGAGATCGTACTGTCCGGACGCGATGTGGTCCTTGAAGTAACTCTCGTCCGACACCTTCATGATCTCGGTACGGATCCCTACCCGCTCCAACATCACCCCGATCCGGTCCGCCACCGTCCGCAACGTCTGCGACCCCTCCCCCTCCGGCACCACGAACCGCAAGGTCAACGCCTTGCCGTCCTTGGCCAACGGCCGAGCCGCCGCCCCCGCCGGCGCGGGCGTGCCCTGCGGCGCGTAAGCCCCGGGCGCCCCACCCTGCTGCACCTGCTTGGTGCCGTACTGCTTGCCGTCCTGAGCGAGGCTCCGCGCCTCGTCGTGATCGGCGTCCTCCCCCTTGTGGCCGTCGTGCCGGTGCGCCTTGTTGTCCTCCCCGACGATGTACGTCCCGTCGCCATCGGAGTCGGACTCGGATCCGGGCTTGGACTTGGACTCGGATCCGGACTTGGACTGGGGCTTCGACTCGGAGTCCTTCTCCGTCTTGTGGGCCTTGTCGGCCTTGTCGGCCTTTTCCGCTCTCTCGGCCCTCTCCGCCTTGTCAGCCCTCTCGGCCTTCTTCCCCTCACTCCCCGCGGCCTTCTCCCCCTTGCTCCCCGCCGCCTCCTCCCCCTTCTTCTTCTCTTCCTTCACCGGCCCACCCGGCACCCACCCCGCATCCGCGAGCAGCGCCTGCGCCTCCGCCGTGTCCTGCTCGCCGATCGCGCCGCTGTTGTCGGCGTACGCCGCCTGCCCGGACAGGGCGAGATGGCTGCCGACCGGCTTGGCGGGCAGGCCAAGCGGGGAGAGGACCAGCTTCGCCAGTTCCTCCCGGTCGATGGCGCGGGCCACGGCCCGTCGGATCCGCTCGTCGGCGAGCACGCTGTCGCCGCCGTTGAGGGCCAGCTGGGTGTACGCCGGCTCCAGGGACTTCCGTACCTCGAAGCCCTGGAACTTCGCCCGGTCCTGCCGCTGCTTCGCGGTGAGGGTGCGCCGGTCGGGACCCATCAGCGGCGTACCGGAGGGGCTGGCGGTCGCGGCCCGCGGCGGCGCGGCGAGCGCGATGCGCCGGGCCGCGGCCGAGTCGATCTCGGCGATGTCGAGATCGCCGGCGGCCAGGGCGGCGGCCCGCTGGTCGCGCGGTACGGCGCGCAGCACGATCTCGTGCAGCTTGGCCGGCTCCCCCCACCAGCGGGGGTTGCGGGTGAGCGTGACGTCGCCGCCCTTGCGGTCGATCTTCTGCACGGTGAACGGCCCGGCGGTGACCTTGAGCCCGCGCCGCGCCCCGTCGTTGAAGGAGTCCGGCGTGCCCATGACCTCCTTCGGGTACAGCGGCGAGAACAGCGACCGCCAGTCGGCGTACGGCCGCCCGAAGGTGACCCGCACCTCCAGGTCGTTGGCACCGCGCTCGATCTTCTCGATGCGGTCGTACCCGGCGTTGCGGGCGGTCCAGTAGGCGCTGTCCCTGCCGGACAGGGCCCGCCACTGGGCGGCGAAGTCGGCGGCGCCGATCTCCCGGCCGTCGCTCCAGACGGCCTGCTGGTTGAGCTTGTACAGCACGACCTGCTTGGGCTCGGTCTTGACGATCTTCGCGGACTCCAGGTACTCCGGGTTGCGCTCCGGCCGCCCGTTCCCATCGAGCCGGAACATCGAGGGCAGCGTGGCCTGCGCGATCCGGGTCGTGGCCGCGTCGGCGTCCGACTGGAAGGTGTTCAGCGTCTCCGGCACGGCGTCGACGGCCCACCGCAGCGTGCCGCCGTCGCGCAGCTGGGCCCGGGCGGCCGTGGCGATGTCCTGCCCGGCCAGCGGCTTTCCGGCCGGATCCGGGTCGCTGCACCCGGAGAGGGCGGGAAGCGCGAGCGCGCCCGCGACGAGGAAGGTGGCCGAGCGCAGGACCGCGCTGCGGCCGGGCCTGGGTCCGACGCTGAGTCCGACGCTGGGTCCGATGCCGACGTGGGACATCTCAGGTACCTCCGGGGAGCGGCTCCCGCCGGTGACAATAAGTGCGTTCTGATCGTATTTGGCGGTATTTTGGAGTTGATCAGATCTAAGGCACCCCACTGAAGAGGAAAGGGTTCGCCCGGCGGAGACGACACGGCGGCAGGGACGTGCAAGGCCACCCGTGCGGAGCAATGCGCTCCGCACCACGCACGCCTCGCCACCTTTCGGCCCCCCGGCGTGCACAGAGCGCATGCGGGCGTGCAATGGAGGCGTGCAATCCGCCAATCGCTGCACATCCCTTCACAGCGACAGGTGTGACGCGCAACACTCGCAGGCGCATGAACGTTGCCACCCAGGGCCGTAGGGCCCACGGAAGTGAGGTCACGTCATGTCCGTGCAAGACGACCTGACAGCTGTCCAGCGCTGCCTCGACGACCTGGCCCGGTCCGTGGGCCGGCTGGAGAAGCAGCTGGGCACCGGTGGAATCGAGATGCGCCGCGTCCGCACCGACGCCAACCATCTCCGCGAGAGCGTCGCGCTGCTGCGGGACTCCGCCGCGTCCCCCGCCACCCAGCGCAAACCGGAGCTCGTCACCATCCCCGACACGCCGTACGACGACTCTCTGTGGATCGACACGGATGACGAGGGTCTCGGCGCCCGGGACCGCCGCGCCCCCTAGAACCCCGCAGTCCCCCTGACCCGACCGGAGTCATCCATTGGCCACTGGTACGGAACCCCATCTGAACAGCGGCGGCGTACGCACCGGTACGCGCGCCGCGATCTCCGCCCCGCACCTGCGGACCGACCGCTGGTGGCTGGCCCCCGCCGCCACCGCGGCCGGTCTGCTCGCGTTCATCGTGTACTCCACCTGGCGGGCCTTCGCAGGCGCGGACTACTACGCGGCGCCGTACGTCTCCCCGTTCTACTCGCCCTGTCTGGCGGAGAACTGCGAGCCGATGCGCGCCGGGCCGAACTGGGAGCTCTTCGGGAGCTGGTGGGGCATCTCCCCCGCGATCATCATCCTGATCTTCCCGCTCGGCTTCCGGCTGACCTGCTACTACTACCGCAAGGCCTACTACCGGGGCTTCTGGATGTCGCCCCCGGCCTGCGCGGTGGCGGAGCCGCACAAGAAGTACTCCGGCGAGACCCGCTTCCCGCTGATCCTGCAGAACATCCACCGGTACTTCTTCTACGCCGCGATCCTGGTCGCCGGGATCCTGACGTACGACACGGTGCTCGCCTTCCGCGACGAGAACTACGAGTGGGGCCACATGGGCCTCGGCACGCTCGTCTTCCTCGCCAACATCGTGCTGATCTGGGCGTACACCCTCTCCTGTCACTCCTGCCGGCACATCGTCGGCGGCAAGCTCAAGCACTTCTCCAAACACCCGGTGCGCTACCGGATGTGGCAGTGGATCGGGAAGCTCAACGCCCGCCACATGCAGCTCGCCTGGGCGTCGCTGGTGAGCGTGGCGCTCGCCGACTTCTACGTCTATCTCGTCGCGTCCGGGGTCTTCGACGATCCGCGCTTCTTCTAGATTGGGTGGGGACTGAACACATGTCCGTGGTCGAACGGCAGGAGTGGGACGTCGTCGTGGTCGGCGCCGGGGGCGCGGGCCTGCGTGCGGCGATCGAGGCGCGCGAGCGGGGCGCCCGTACGGCGGTGATCTGCAAGTCGCTGTTCGGCAAGGCGCACACCGTGATGGCCGAGGGCGGCATCGCGGCGGCCATGGCCAACGCCAACGAGCACGACAACTGGCAGGTCCACTTCCGCGACACCATGCGCGGCGGCAAGTTCCTCAACCAGTGGCGGATGGCCGAGCTGCACGCGCGGGAAGCGCCGGAGCGGGTGTGGGAGCTGGAGACCTGGGGGGCCCTCTTCGACCGGACGAAGGACGGCCGTATCTCCCAGCGCAACTTCGGCGGCCACGAGTACCCGCGCCTCGCGCACGTCGGCGACCGCACCGGCCTGGAACTGATCCGCACGCTCCAGCAGAAGATCGTGTCCTTGCAACAGGAGGACAAGAAGGAGACCGGGGACTACGAGTCCCGGCTGAAGATCTACCAGGAGTGCACGGTCACCCGGATCCTGAAGGACGGGAGCCGGGTCTCCGGGGTCTTCGCCTACGAGCGCGAGACCGGCCGTTTCTTCGTCCTGGACGCCCCCGCCGTGGTGATCGCGACGGGCGGAATCGGCAAGTCCTTCAAGGTGACGTCGAACTCGTGGGAGTACACGGGCGACGGCCACGCGCTGGCGCTGCTCGCCGGGGCTCCCCTGCTCAACATGGAGTTCGTGCAGTTCCATCCGACGGGCATGGTCTGGCCGCCGTCGGTGAAGGGGATCCTGGTCACGGAGTCGGTGCGCGGCGACGGAGGAGTGCTGCGCAACTCCGAGGGCAAGCGGTTCATGTTCGACTACATCCCCGACGTCTTCAAGGAGAAGTACGCCCAGTCGGAGGAGGAGGGCGACCGCTGGTACGAGGACCCGGACAACAACCGGCGTCCGCCCGAGCTGCTCCCGCGGGACGAGGTGGCGCGGGCCATCAACGCCGAGGTGAAGGCGGGCCGCGGCTCCCCGCACGGCGGGGTCTTCCTGGATGTGTCGACGCGTATGCCGGCCGAGGTGATCCGCCGCCGTCTGCCCTCCATGTACCACCAGTTCAAGGAGCTGGCGGACGTCGACATCACGGCGGAGGCGATGGAGGTCGGGCCGACCTGTCACTACGTCATGGGCGGCATCGCGGTCGAGTCCGACACGGCGGCGGCGCGCGGCGTGCCCGGCCTGTACGCGGCCGGCGAGGTCGCAGGCGGCATGCACGGCTCGAACCGGCTCGGCGGGAACTCGCTGTCCGACCTGCTGGTGTTCGGCCGCCGGGCCGGGTGGCACGCCGCCGAGTACGCGGCCGCGCAGGCCTTCCAGCGCCCCGAGGTCAGCGACCTGCAGGTCGACACGGCGGCGGCGGAGGCGCTGCGGCCGTTCTCGGCGGAGGGTCCGGCCGGGGGCGCGGACGACGGGCGTCCACCGGAGAACCCGTACACCCTCCACCAGGAGCTCCAGCAGACCATGAACGACCTCGTCGGCATCATCCGCCGCGAGGGCGAGATGGAGCAGGCGCTGGAGAAGCTGGCCGACCTGCGCGTACGGGCCCGCCGGGCCGGCGTCGAGGGCCACCGCCAGTTCAACCCCGGCTGGCACCTCGCGCTCGACCTGCGCAACATGCTGCTGGTCAGCGAGTGCGTGGCGCGGGCGGCGCTGGAGCGCACCGAGTCGCGCGGCGGGCACACCCGCGAGGACCATCCCGCGATGGACCGCAAGTGGCGCAACATCAACCTGCTGTGCCAACTGGCCGACCCGACGGGCGGTTTGGCGGCCACGGATCCCGAACGCGGCCAGATCACCCTGTTGCGCGAGACCACCGACCCCGTCCGCCAGGACCTGCTGGCCCTCTTCGACAAGGAAGAGCTGGTCAAGTACCTCCCCGAAGAGGAGCTCTACCAGTGAGCAGCTACGAGGCCCGTTTCAAGGTGTGGCGGGGCGATGTGCAGGGCGGCGGCCTGGAGGACTTCGAGGTCGAGGTGAACGACGGCGAGGTCGTCCTCGACATCATCCACCGCCTCCAGGCCACCCAGGCGCCCGACCTGGCCGTCCGCTGGAACTGCAAGGCCGGCAAGTGCGGTTCGTGCTCGGCGGAGATCAACGGCCGCCCCAGGCTGATGTGCATGACACGCATGTCGGTCTTCACCCGGGAGGAGACGATCACGGTGACGCCGCTGCGGGCGTTCCCGGTGGTCCGCGACCTCGTCACGGACGTCGGCTTCAACTACACGAAGGCCCGCGAGGTCCCCGCCTTCGTCCCGCCCGCCGAACTCGGCCCCGGCGAGTACCGCATGATGCAGGAGGACGTGGACCGCTCGCAGGAGTTCCGCAAGTGCATCGAGTGCTTCCTGTGCCAGGACACCTGCCACGTCGTCCGCGACCACGAGGAGAACAAACCGGCGTTCGCCGGCCCGCGCTTCCTGATGCGGGTCGCGGAACTGGACATGCACCCCCTGGACGCCGCTGCGGAGACCGGCCTGGACCGCAAGGCCACGGCCCAGGACGAACACGGCCTCGGCTACTGCAACATCACCAAGTGCTGCACGGAGGTCTGCCCCGAGGGCATCAAGATCACGGACAACGCGCTGATCCCCCTGAAGGAACGGGCGGTCGACCGCAAGTACGACCCGCTGGTGTGGCTCGGCAACAAGATCATGCGCCGGACGTCGTCGGGCTGAGTCCGCGGCCGACCAGCTCCAGTGCCCTGCGCAGGTTGTGCTCCGCGATGCCCCGCATGGCCTGCGGCTCGGGGAAGTCGCCGTCCAGCAGCCGCAGCGGGCCGGCCACCAGGGACAGCCGCATGGCCAGGCGGTAGAGACGCAGGCGGTCCTCGTCCAGGCCGGGGGCGCGCAGGACGTCGTAGGCCTCGTGGAAGCGCAGCTCCAGGAACACGTGCTCCCACTCCACGTCGCAGTACAGCAGGCCCTCGATGTCGATCAGCGCGGGCATCCCGTCGGCGTCCAGCAGGACGTGGTCCGGGCCGAGCTCGCCGTGGACGAGGGTGTGGCGGCCGCGGGGGCGGATCGCCGCGGACAGCGCGTGTACGGCCGTCTCCAGGTCCTCGCGCGCGTCCGCGATCCGTGCGTCCCGTACGGCGGTCCCGGCGATGTCCCGCAGCGCGCCCTCGGCGATGCGCTGCTCGCAGGAGAGGGGGGACGGGACGACGCCCTTGTCGACGAGGGCGACCGTGCCGAAGGCCGGCCCTTCGTGCGCGTGCAGGGTGGCGAGCTGCTCGGCCAGCCGCTCCAGGGCCGCGCGGCCCGCGACCGGGTCCCGCTCCATCGCCTCCTCCAGGCTCCCTCCCCGCAGGTCCTCGACGATCGCCGCGTCCGTCGGGAGGCGGGTGCGGGTGGCGTCGGCGTACAGGAGGCGGGGCGTGCGGACACCGGCCGCGGTCAGGCGGTCGTGCGCCACGGTGAACTGGTCGAGGCCGCCGCTTGCGTGGAAGGGGTCGCGAGGGTCGGCCGCATCGCCGGGCTGGTCGTCCCAGTAGTCCTCGTCCGGCGACCAGACGTAGGCGACGGCCGTCGTGTCGTCGTCGAAGGTCAGCCGGTAGACGCCCTTCTTGGAGCCGCCGCGCAGCCGGGTGACGCCGGCCAGGGTGCAGTGCGGGCCGGTGGCGGCCCGGGCGAGAGGGGCCAGGTCGTCGCGCGTGAGGTGCTTGCGGGTGGCGGTCACGGGGGTGGGCTCCTCGCTGGTCGACGGTGCGGGGCACCGCGGCGTCCGCGGCACGGGAACCTCCGATCCTGGCACCGCCGCCCGTAGGCCTCAGCTGCTTTTCCCGTGCGCACGGGGCCGTCCCGACCCCGTCCCGAACCTGCCCCGGTCGCGTCCGGCCATTCCTCCTCATACGCTCCGAAATGTGACGTCATCCTTGATACGGCGCCGGTCGCGGCGGGGGAGCTCGCACATATGGGCGCGGGTGGTGTACGCGCTGGTGGGTGGGGTGGTCGGGGTGGCGTGGCTGGTCCTGCCCGTGGTGAAGGTGCTGGGCGGGGGCGCGGTCGCGGGCGGGGCGGACCGGGCCGTGGCCGGTGCGGCGGCCCAGGGGGAAGGGACCTCGAACGTCGACCTGGTGCTGCCGGTGCTGGCGGTCGTCGCGGCGGTGGTGGTCGGGGGGTACGGGTTCGTGCGGCGCAGGCGGCGGGTGCGGGGGCGTACGACACCCGGTGGGGCGCCGGTCGAGGCCACCGAGCCGCCCGCCGGGGAACACGACGAGCGGGCTCGGGCACTGCTGGCCGAGGCGGACGACTGGGTCCGGGTCAGCGCGGAGGAACTCGGGTTCGTCGCGGAGAAGGCCGAGGCCGCCGAGCTGGTCGAGCCCTTCGTCCGGGCGCTGCGGGACGCCCGGGCCGAGTTGGCGGTCGCCTTTCGGATGCGGTGGCAGTACGAGGGCGGAGTGCCGGCGGAGGACGCGGCGCGGCGGCACGCGCTCGCCGGGATCGTCGGGCGGTGCGAGGAGGCGGGGCGGCTGCTGGACGCGCGGGCCGCCGCGTTCGATCAGCTACGGGGGCTGGAGGAGGGCCTCGGCGGAGGGCTGGGGCGGGCCCTGGCCGTCGCGGAGGGCCGGTTCCGGGAACTGACGGGACGTACCGGAGGTGCCGGCGCGGTACTCCGGGAGCTCGGCGAGCGGTACGCCCCCTCGGCCACCGCCGCCGTCGCGGGCCATGTCGAGCAGGCCAAGGACCGGCTCGTCTTCGCCACCACCCGCCTCAACCAGGCCCGCCAGTCCGCCGACTCGGGCGACCTCGAGCGGGCGGCGGGCCGGTTGCGTGCCGCCGAGGGCGCGATCAGCCAGGCCGCCGTCTTCATCGACGGTGTGGAACGCCTCGCCGGGGACCTCGCCACCGCCTCGACGATGGTGCCGGCCGCGCTGACCGGCGGCGAGGCGGAGATCGCCGGCGCCCGCGGGTCACCGCCCGGCGCCCTCGACCCGTACCTGCCCGTGCCCCCCGGTGAGCTGCGCGCCCGCGTCACCCACGCCGACCTCGCCCTGGCCGGCGTACGCGAAGAGCTGACCTCGGGACGGCCGTACGACCCCCTGGACCTGCTCCGCCGGATCGTCCGGGCCGTGGCGCCCGTCGCCACGGGACGGGCCGGGGTGCTCCCGGCCGCCGCGCTGCTCTGCGCCCGTGCCGCGGTGGCCGGTGCGGACGACGTCGTCGCGACTCACCGTGCGGTGGTCGGGACGGAACCCCGCACCCACCTGGCCGAGGCCCACCGCCTGCTCGCTCCCCCGGCGCCCCTGGCCGACCTCCTGTCCGCCGACACCCTCGCTCAACAGGCCCAGGAGCTGGCCGAACAGGACATCCGCCTCCACGGCCACCCCACCACCCCCACCGAGCCCGTCCACGGCCTCACCGGAGCCCTCCTGGGCGGCGTCCAACCAACCACCGGCCCTCCGGCAAGCTACGGCGGCCCACACACCCGGGACCGGCGCGGAGACACGACGGATACCTGAGCGCGCCAACCACGCGGAACAGATGGACCCGTTGGCTTGGCAGTACGGGTGGGTGACAAGAACCCGGCCGAAGCAGAAGCCGGACGTCAGAAGAGGCTCAGCAAGGCCTCCGCCGGGTCCGCCAACCCGTTCTCACCGTCCGGCAGCGGCAGTTCGAACCACACCGTCTTGCCCCGCGGCGTCCGCCGGGAGCCCCACGCCGCGCTGAGCAGCCCGACCAGCTGCAACCCCCGGCCGCCCTCGTCCGTGTCCCGCGCGCGACGCCGCCGCGGCTGGACCAACCCCGAGTCCCAGACCTCGCACACCAGCGTGCGGTCCAGCAGCAACCGCAGCCGGATCTCACCCTCCCCGTACCGCAGCGCGTTCGTGACGAGCTCGCTGACCAACAGCTCCGTGGTGTCGACCAGCGGCTCCAGGTCCCAGGACAGCAGCTGCCCGCGGGCGTACTCCCGGGCCCGCCCCACACTGCGCGGCTCACGCGGCAGCGTCCAGTCGCCGACCGACTCCGCGGGCAGCCCCTGGACACGGGCCATCAGCAACGCGATGTCGTCCTCGCCGTGATGGCTGTCGAGGGTGTTGAGGACGTGGTCGCAGACGTCCTCCAACGGCCGCGTGGGATCCGTGAGCGCGCCCACGAACGCCTGGAGGCCCTCGTCCAGGGGATGGTCGCGGGACTCGACGAGGCCGTCCGTGTAGAGCGCCAGCAGCGCCCCCTCCGGGAGTTCGACCTCCACCTCCTCGAACGGCTCCCCGCCCACCCCCAGCGGCATCCCCGGCGGCACGTCCAGCATCAGCGCCGCCTCGCCGGGTTCGACCAGGACCGGCGGGAGGTGACCGGCGTTGGCGAAGGTGCAACGCCGCGTGACGGAGTCGTAGACCGCGTACACGCAGGTCGCGAGGTACACCTCGGAGAGGTCCGCCTCCCGGGGCCGGCGGGCCGCGCGGGTGGCCTGCTGGACGCCGCCGGGGGCGCCGAGGCCGCGCGCGATCTCGTCCAGCGCCGAGAGGACCTCGGCCGGTTCGAGGTCCAGCAACGCCAGTGTTCGTACGGCCGAACGGAGTTCGCCCATCGCGACGGCCGCCCGCAGACCCCGGCCCATGACGTCCCCGACGACCAACGCCGTACGGTGGCCGGGGAGTTCGATCACGTCGAACCAGTCGCCGCCCACCTCGCTGGGCCGGTCGGCGGAGGAGTTGCCCGGCAGATAGCGGCAGGCGATGTCGAGGCCGGACGCGACCGGGTCCCCGGGCGGCAGCAGGGACCGTTGCAGTATCAGCGCCCGTTCGTGCTCGCGCCGGTAGAGGCGGGCGTTGTCGATACAGACCGCTGCCCGCGCCGCCAGCTCCACCGCGAGATCACGGTCCCGGTCGCCGAACGGCTCGCTGCCCTTCGTCCGGGCGAACTGCGCCAGTCCTACGACCGTGTCGTGGGCGACCATCGGCACCGCGAGCGTGGACTGCACGAGGCCGCCCTCCTCGCCGGGCACGAACTGCGGCCGGGCGGTGCGCAGGGCGTCCGCGCAGGGCGAGTTGAACGGGTAGTGGTGGACGGCGCCGACCGCGACGGGCACGCCGCCGCCGACGAAGGGTGCGTCGGAGACGGCGCTGGAGAAGGCGACGCGGCGCAGTTCCGCGCTGCCGTCGGCGAGGCCCGGCGGGGTCTCGTCGCCGGCCAGCAGCCCCTGGTAGAGGTCGACGGTCGCCAGGTCGCAGAAGCCGGGGACGACGACGTCGAGGAGTTCGCGGGCGGTGGTCTCCAGGTCGAGGGAGTTGCCTATCCGGGCGCCGGCCTCGTTCAGCAGGGCGAGATTGCGCCGGGCCGCGGCGGCCTCGCGGGCGGCGGCGCGACGCGCGGTGATGTCGATTCCGAGCCAGGCGATGCCTATGGGGCGGCCGCTGCCGCTGTGCACCCGGTACAGGTTGACGGACCAGTGGCGGCGCTCGTCGGAGCCGGGCAGGAACCCGGTGACGTGCATGTCGGTGATGGAGTCGCCGCTGTCCAGGACGCGGCGCAGGGTCGCCGCGACGCGGTCGGCCTCGGGACGCGGCAGATAGTCGTGGACGCCCCGGCCGCGATGGTCGTCGGGGGAGCCGCCGAAGAGGGAGGCGAACCGGTGGTTGACGCGGCGCACCCGCAGATCGGGGTCGATCAGCAGGAAACCGAACGGAGATTGACCGAATATCGACTGCGAGGCGGCGAGGTCGGTCTCCATCCGACGGAGCGTGCGGACGTCGACGACGATGCAGACGGCGGCCTTCTCACCGTCCTCGGTCCGCGTCGGCATGACGTACACCTCGGCCAGACCGTCCTGGCCGCGCCGTCCGTCCACGTCGTCCGGCGCCCGGAAGGGGACCACTCCGGTCCACTCCCGTCCGTCCAGGATCTCGGCCATCTTGCGCTGCCCCTGCTCGCGCAGGTCGGGGTCGATGAACGCCTCGATGGGGTCCATGCCGACGGCCCGCCGGGCCGGGATTCCGAACAACTGCTCGGCGCGCAGGCTCCACTGGTCGACCAGGCCGTCGGGGCCGATCGAGAAGGACGCGACCTTGATGTAGTCGTAGATCGAGCCGGGGGGACTGCTCTGCCAGACGGATTCGCCGGGGCGGGGCTCGTCGGAGGCGAAGCCGGGGGCGTGCGAAGCGGGGGATTCCGGTGCGCCTTGGGCGCCCACCGCGTCCTGTGCGTGCCCTGCGTCCTCTGTGTCCTGCGCTTTCCGTGCCTCCGCTCGTGAGGCCGGTGTTTCCTGAGAGGCGCGTGTGCCACGGGAGGTGCCGTGGGAGGCCTGGGTGTGGTCGGAGGCCTGTGGATCGTCGGAGGCCTGTGGGGTGTGGGCCCGCTCTCCCGCGGCCCTCGCCCTCGCGCCGCCCGACGGGTCCTCGGACTCCGTGGCCTTCGCTGGTATCTCGCTCACGCGAACCGTCCCCTCCAGCTCACCGCGCCCGGCACCGGTCACCGGGGGCGGCTGCCCGCAGTATCCAGCACTACGGCTCCGCACAACACGGTGTTCACGATCACAGCACGTTCCCGATGGTTTTCGGTCCCGGCACCGGAAACACTTCCAGTCTTCTAACCAGCGGACACGCAGTCGAATCACGCGGTTCGACAACTGCCACTGGCCTGAACCAGTCGCTCGACAGGGTGGGGTGGTTGTACACCGCCCGCGCCGCCGCGGTCACCTGGGGACCGCGAGTTCGAACCACACCGTCTTGCCCGTGTTCCGGCCCGGCCGGGTGCCCCAGCGGCGCGAGGAGTGCGCCACGAGCTGGAGTCCGCGGCCGCTCTCGTCCTCGAGGTGGGGGGCACGTTCACGGGGCGGGTCCGGGAGCGGGTCGGAGACCTCGACCAGGAGGACGCCGTCGAGGTCGGACGGGCGTACCAGACGTACCCCGATGGGGCCGGTGGCGTGCCGCAGGGAGTTGGTCACCAGCTCGCTGACCAGCAGCACCGTGAGGTCGGCGAGGCTGTCGAGCTCCCAGTCGCGCAGCCTGCCGCGCACGGCGGCACGGGCCGCGCGCACCGCTCCCGCCTCCGCGGGAAAGGTCCACTCGGCGCAGTCGCCATCGGTGTCGATCACGCCGATCACTTCCCAGGCCAGCGGGTTCGCCCATGTCCGGTTTCGAAGGGTTAGTGACCACATACCCGATATTCGGGGGGCGGTACCGCGCGCGAGGTATGCGAACGGGTAGGAATCCGGGAAGTTTCCTCAGGAACGAAGCCGGTCCGCCACCGCCTGGACCGCGGGCACGTCCGGGTCCAGCCAGTCGACGTCCCAGAGTTCCCCGGCGTCGAGCCAGCGCAGGGCGTCGTGATCCTGGAGGGGCTCGGGGGAACCGGAGCCGGGGAGCAGACGGGTCGTCCACACCTGGAGGACGTAAGGGGGTTTGAGGGGCCACTCCCCCGGCAGGCGCTCGACGACCTCGGCGTCCACGCCGAGTTCCTCCCGCAGCTCCCGTACGAGCGCGACCTCGGGTGCCTCGCCGGGCTCGACCTTTCCGCCGGGTAGCTCCCAGCGCCCTGCCAGGCCCTCGGGAGCGCTGCGGCGCGCCGCGAGCAGGCGGCCGGCGTCCAGCAATGCGGCGCCGACCACGATCTGTTCCTTCATAGCGCCAGAGCCTAGGCGCTCCGCTTGGGGGCCGGGTTCGGGTGCGGCGCCGTCGTGGCTGGTCGCGCAGTTCCCCGCGCCCCTGCGGGGGTGGCGGAACGCCGGGTGTCGAGTGCCGCGCCATCGTGGCTGGTCGCGCAGTTCCCCGCGCCCCCCTCAAAGAGCCGCGCCGTCGTGGCTGGTCGCGCAGTTCCCCGCGCCCCCTCAAAGTGCCGCGCCATCGTGGCTCGTCGCGCAGTTCCCCGCGCCCCTGGAGGGGGTTGCGCCAACGCGGTTGGTGCGTCTGCCTGGGGGTGTCTAGTCGGCGGTCTGGGCCAGGCGTTCGACCCAATAGAGCTGTTTGTGGCCGCGGCTGTCGAGGCTGTCTGCGATTTTCTGGGCCTCGGCGCGGGTCGCGTACCGGCCGACGCGGTAGCGATTGCCGTTGTCGTCCTGTCGAATCACGAGCCAAGGAAGAGTGATCGTGCTGTCGTTCATCGCGCCCCACCGCTCCTTCCCGCCCACAGCCGCCCGGCTACCGCTCGCGGCCTGTGCCGTGCCCCGCCCGCCAAGGAAACCGCAATCCGCATATGCCCGAGCCTACGCCTAACCTTTACGCTGCGAATACGGCTTTTCACAAAGAGGTACGCAACCAGCCAAGTCGGAGGGGGCGCACGGCGTCGAACGCGCCGTGCGCGGACGTCGATGCATCCGGTCACGGGCATGGCATGGACGCCCGGGTCGACCTGCGAGCACGGCCAGATTCGAACGGCAGGGAAAGGGGCGGGAGTTGAGGCTCTGCCGGGGGTAACTGCGGTGAAGGTGTGCGCTACTTCACCAACGAGTGCGCTACTTCACCGGGAGGTGGTACGCGACGCGGTAGCGGTCCGCCGGGATCACGACGTCCGCCGTCTCCACCGGACGCCCGGAGGCGTAGTAGGTGCGCTGGATGACCACGACCACATGACCGGGCACGCCACCCAGCGTCAGCAACTCCTCCGCGAGGCCGGGGCGGGCGCCCACCTCCTCGGTGACGTTGTCCACGACGACGTCGATGGCCGCCATGCGCTCGACGACGCCCATGCCGCCGAGTGGGCCCTCCTCGGGCAGCATCACGGGCGTACGGCCGGTGACGGCGAGCGGCTCCCAGGACGTGGAGAGCATCATCGCCTCGCCGGCGTCCCGGAAGAGGTACTTGGTGCACATGACGCGGTCGCCGGGCCGGATGCCGAGCCGCTCGGCGACGGCGACGCTCGCCTCGGCCTGCTGGCTGCTGGACTCCCAGGTGCCGCGCGTCTCGCCGTCGGCCTGCTCTTGGCGGAAGGGCGTGGCCCCGCTCGGCGGGCGGAAGCCGGAGCGGGAGATCCGGCGGGGCACGGGGCGCTCACGGACGTACGTCCCGGAACCGGAGCGGCCCTCGACCAGCCCCTCGGCCATCAGCACCTTGCGGGCCTCGAGGGCGACGGTGTCCGAGACGCCGTACTCCTCGCGGATGCGGGCCTGGGACGGGAGGCGGGTGTGCGGTGGCAGCGAACCGTCGACGATCTTCTTGCGGAGATCACCCGCGACGCGCAGGTACGCCGGCTGCTCACCGAAAGTCACTGGCCGCTCCCATCAGCTTGTACAGACAGCAACAGCGTGGCAACCGTGGGTTGTCCCATGCAAGCAAAGGCCAGAGAATCACTCGATGTGATGACTTGTGCCCACCGAGGGCTTTACGCAGGCGCTTTCTCCCCGCTATAGCCGCGTTCACACCTCGCTCACACGGCCAGGCCGTCCCCGCTTCCGCTGTCGTCGCCGCTGCCGAAGTCGTCCTCGTAGGTCGGCACCGTGGTGTCCAGGCCCAGAGCCTTGCGCGCGGTGACGGTGGTGGGGCCGTCGACGTACTCGTAGCCGCTTTCGTAGTACGTGTAGTACGTGTCCGCGTCCTTCGTCGCGGCCGCCCGCGACCACTCCTTGCGGGCGTCTTCCATCTCCTGGACCAGATCCGCGACCGGCTCCTCGGCGTCGGCCGGCCAGCTGTGTCCGCGCAGCGCCTCGATCTGCTCGCCGAGCACGGTGTGGACGTCCTTCGCCCAGGCCTGGTTGGCCGCCAGGTCCTCCTCGGGGTATTCCTCCGGCTCCTCGTACAGGACCGTGTCGATGGCGTTGGTCGCGGTGAGGAAGGCGGTCTGGTCGGCGTCGAGCGTCGTGGGGTCGGCACGCAGCGAGCCGGTCAGCCTGCCGTCGTCGGCCGTGCTGCCGAACATGCAGGTGATCTCGCGGTCGCCGACGCGCCAGCTCTGCCGGGACGGGACGAGGTAGTAGACGTCCACGTCGTCCGGTACGGCCCAGGTGTCCATGGCGTAGCCGTCCTGGAGCGCGTAGCACTTGTCGTCCGCGAGCCGCCCGAGCTCGTCGTCGCCCGGGAAGGAGCCGCCCGGGAGCGTGACGACGGCGAAGACCTCGGCGTCGTGCTCGCCGGCGCAGGACACCTCGTCGACGTCGTAGGCGTCGCCCTCCAGGTCGCCGTTCGGTGTGTCGAAGCAGTCGCCCTTGGCGAGCGCGTAGGCGGTGCCCTCGCCGCTCGCGGCGCCCTTGAAGCCGTCCCAGAAGTCGGAGGCGGAACCCGTGCTCAGCATCAGCGCCCACAGCGCGAGCCCGACCGAGGACAGCACGGAACCGGCCACCGCCATGCCCTTGCCGTTCTCGTCCCGCTTCTTGATCTGCGCCAGAGCGATCAGCCCGAGCACCAGTCCGACGGCCGGCACGAAGCAGAGGATGCCGAGGACCAGGGAGCTGATGGCGAAGCCGTTGACGCGGACGGGGCGGCCGTAGGGGCCGTAGGGCTGGTACGGGTGCGGGAACGGCGGTGGGTACTGGCCCTGCCCGTACGGCCCTTGGGGCTGCTCCGGGCCGGAAGGCGGAGGTATGGACACGGGTACCGTGCTCCTGGTTCAGGCGGCGGGGCCGGGTGGGAACGGGCGTACGACTGGGCGAATCGTAAGCGGGGGACGAGGGGGGATGTCATGCGGGTTACGAATGCGACGATCCGGACGGTCAACGCGCTCACCTCGCGGTGGGCGGGGGCCGTGCGGGCCTCGGGAGATCCCGGGGGCGGCACGGTCTTCTCGGCGGCGGGGGTGTGGCCACTCCTCGCGTTTCTGGCGGACGGGGCTGGGGGTGCCGCTAGGGCGGAACTGGCCGACGCGGTGGGGCTGCCGGTGGACGAGGCGGCGGGTGCCGCGCGGGAGTTGCTCGGCGCGATGGGGGCGATGAGCGGGTCGGACTCGGCACTCGGGTTGTGGACCAAGCGGACGCTGGAGCTGCGGGAGCGCTGGGAGGCGGGGTTGCCCGCGGAGGCGCACGGGGTGCTGACGGGGGACGCGGCGGCCGACAAGGCGGCGTTGGACGCCTGGGCGGTCAAGCGGACGGGTGGGCTGATCGACGCGATGCCCGTCCTGCTGGACGAGAACACCGAGATGGTGCTGGCCGGCGCACTGGCGTTGCGGACCACTTGGCTCCAGCCGTTCCAGGAGTCGTGCTGGATGCCGGAGGCCGGGCCGTGGTTCGGGCGGGAGCTACTGGGGCTGCGGCGCGGGAGCACGCTGCTGGACCGGATCGGCGTCGCCGACACCCCGGAGGGACACGTCACCGAGTTGAAGGTGCTGGGCAATTCCGCGATCGACGTCCATCTGGTGCTGGGCGAGGAGGGGATGACACCCGGCCGGGTACTGGCGGCCGGGGTCGGGATCCTGGACCGGGGCCGTTCCGTCGTGCCCGGCTACCGGCTCCCCCACGGCGAGGTGGGGCCCGGTGTGCGGGTCGTGAAGGAGCGCCGTGCGACGCCCGCGCCACCGACGCTGGAGATCATGACCATGGCATACGGCGTACGGGCGAGCCACGACCTCGGCGCTCACGCCGAGGTGTTCGGCCTCAGCGCGGCGATGACCGAGCGGTCCGCGGGGCATTTCCCCGGCATCAGCGGTCGGCCGCTCCACCTCGACTCGGCCGAGCAGCGCGCGATGGCGAGGTTCGGCGCGCGGGGTTTCGAGGCGGCGGCGGTGACGGCCTTCGGGGTGGCCGGGGCAGGTCCGTCGAGGGCTCGCTGGGTGACCACCACCGTCGAGGCGACCTTCGACCGCCCCTTCGGCTTCCTGGCCGTGCACCGGCACACGCGGCTCGTCCTCGCGGCCGGCTGGGTGGCGGACCCGGAGCCGTTCCGCGAGGACGAGGGAGACCGGTGACGGTGGGTCAGAACTGGAGGGCCCAGGCGTCGACGCGTCCGGTGTCGTAGTTCGCGTTGTCGCTGACGCGTAGCTTCCACGTGCCGCCCGCGGCCTCCGAGGAGGCGTTCACCGAGTACGTGGTGTTGATGTTGTCCGAACTGCCGCCCGTGCCGTACGACTTCAGCGTGTACGCGGTGCCGTCGGGAGCGATCAGCTGGACCTGGAGGTCACCGATGTACGTGTGCACGATGTGGACCTCGACCGCGAGGGCGGAGGGCGCGTTGCCGGTGACGCCGGAGACCGTCACCGGGGACTCGACCGTGGCGTTGTCGCTGATCGCGTAGTCGCCGGTGTTCTCGAAGCGCGGGCCGGGCGGGGTGGTCGTGCCGCCGCCGACGTACAGGAGCCGGTTGGGCGAGCCCGTGCCGGGGCTGGTGACGACGCCGGTCGTGGCGGCGGACGTCAGGGCCGAGGCGACCTCGGACGGGGTCGCCGAGGGGTGGTCGGCGAGGTAGAGGGCGGCCGCGCCCGCCACGTGCGGGCTCGCCATCGACGTACCGGAGATGGTGTTGGTCGCCGAGTCGCCGGAGTTCCAGGCCGAGGTGATGGAGGAGCCCGGCGCGAACAGGTCCAGCACCGAGCCGTAGTTGGAGTAGCTCGCCCTGGCGTCCGAGCTCGTCGTCGCGCCGACGGTGATGGCCTCGGTGACGCGCGCGGGGGACTTGGTGGAGGCGTTCGTCGACTCGTTGCCCGCCGCCACCGCGAAGGTGATGCCGGAGGCGATGGCGTTGCGTACGGCCGTGTCAAGGGCGGAGTCGGCGCCGCCGCCGAGGGACATGTTGGCCACGGCCGGCTTGACCGCGTTCTGGGCGACCCAGTCGATGCCGGCGACGACCTGGTCGGTGGTGCCCTGACCGGAGTTGTTCAGCACCCGGACGCCGACGATCTTCGCCTTCTTGGCGACGCCGTACGACGACCCGGCGACCGTGCCCGCCACGTGCGTGCCGTGGCCGTGGCCGTCCTGGGCGGTGTTGTCGTTGTCGATGGCGTCGTAGCCGTAGGAGGCGCGGCCGCCGAAGTCGCCGTGGGTGATGCGGACGCCGGTGTCGATGACGTACGCCGTCACGCCCTGACCGGCCGAGTCCGGGTAGGTGTAGGAGCTGTTCAGCGGCAGGTTCTTCTGGTCGATGCGGTCCAGGCCCCAGGAGGGCGGGTTGGTCTGGGTCGCGTCGACGCTGAACGTGCGGTTCTGGACGACGGAGGCGACGGCCGGGTCGGCGGCGAGCCGCTCGGCCTCGGCCTCGGAGGCCTCGATCGCGTAGCCGTTGAGCGCCTTCCGGTAGGTGCGCTCGATACCGGCGCCGTACTTCTCGACCAGGGCGCGCCCGGCCTGGGAACCCGAACGGGCGTGATCGGCCTTGAGGTTCACGATGTAGCTGCCGGCGACGGCGCCCGCGGCGTCCGCGTACTGGATGCGGCCCTCGGGGGCGGCCGCGGCGGGGAGAGGGGAGACGAGGCCCGCGGTGAGGGCCGCGGTGGCCGCCACGCCGAGCGCGGCCAGTCTTCGCCGGGAGTCTCTTCGGGAGTTACGCATCACTGCCATCTGAGGGGTCCTCCTCGATCGGTGGTGCGCTGGTGGGGGCAACTCCGAAGTGGACAGGGGCATGTCAATTTCCTGTGCCACTCCTGTGCGTCAGCCGAAAGATTGAGGCCTCCACAGGAATTGCACAAGGGTCGTGCACGGCGAACTCGGCCCGCCTGTCCGGGGTTTCACGCCCCAGCGCCCCGTCGGCCGACCGGCGCGGCGAACGGGTGACCGATCACTGTCCGTGAACCTTCGACATGCAGGCTGTGCGGGTCTGCGCAAGCCTGGGGGCATTCCGCCAGGACGACGTGTCCTCGCGGTCCCCCAGGAAGGAAGTTCACATGCGCTACGCAGCTGCCCTTTTCATCGCCGCCATACTCGCGGCTGTCGCCGCCCCCGCCGCTTCGGCCGCCACCGCCGCCCCCACGACGGTGTGCGACTCCCACACCCTCAGCAGGCTCTGCTGGTAACCGCTTCCTGAGCGAGGGACAGGCCGTGGACCTGGCGTCGCGGCCTGTCCCCGTTCTCGCGGATCGTTCTCGCGGATCGTTCTCGCGCGACGGCAGGTCGGTGTCAGTCGTCGAACCCCGTCGCCCGCGTCGACTTCTCCCACGCCTCGACGTCCTCGCGGACCTGGTCCAGATGGCCGAGTACGGCCGTGACCCCGTCGTCGCCCAGGGGCAGCCGCAGGGGAGTCCGCTCGGCCTCCAGCGCGGCCCGGATCAGTGCCGCCGCCTTCGCGGGGTCGCCGGGCTGGGTGCCGTCCCCGGCGGAGACGGACTCGCGGGTCTGCGCCACCTTGGCGTACAGGCCGCTGTCCGTGCTCGTTCCCGCCCGGCCGGTCTCGAAGAGCGCCGTGCGGAAGGAACCGGGCTCGACGATCAGCACCTTGAGGCCGTACTCGGCGACCTCGTCGGCGAGCCCCTCGGACAGGCCCTCCAGGGCGAACTTCGTGCCGCTGTACGCCGAGAAGCCCGCGAAGGACATCTGCCCGCCCATGCTGCTCATCTGCACGATCGCCCCGGAACGGCGCTCGCGCATGTGCGGCAGTACGGCCCGGGTGAGGGCGGCCGGCCCGAAGACATGCAGGTCGAACAGTTCGCGCAGTTCCCGCTCGGTCGTCTCCTCGAAGGCGCCGACGTGGGTGCGGCCGGCGTTGTTGACCAGGACGTCGATCCGCCCGTGCCGTGCGACGACGTCCTGTACGGCCGCTTCCGCCGCGCCGACTCCGTGACGTCCAGGTGCAGCGCCTCCACCTGGTCGGGGTGCGCGGCCACCAGGTCGTCCAGGCCTTCCGTCCGGCGGGCCGCGCCGACCACCACGTCGCCCTCCGCGATCGCCGCCTCCGCGAGCGCCCGTCCGAAACCGCTGGTCGCGCCGGTGATCAGCCACACCTTGTTCATGACAGCTCCTCGTAGTCGCATCGGCCCGCATCGGCCCACTGCCAGCGTGCGGCGGGCGGCGGTTGCCCGTCCAAGACCCACGCTGATAACCGATGGTTATGACCATGGACGTTCATGTGCGCGACCTTCGCTACTTCGTGGCGGTGGCCGAGGAGTTGCACTTCACCCGCGCGGCCGAACGGCTGTACGTCTCGCAGCCCGCGCTCAGCAAGCAGATTCGGGCGCTGGAGCGGCAGTTGGGCGTCGAGCTGTTCCGGCGTGATCCGCAAGGGGTGCGGCTGACGGAGGCCGGGAGCGTGCTGCTGCCGTGTGCGCGGCAGGTGCTGGACGCCTGGTCGGCGGGGTCAGCGGCGCTGGAGGCCGCCCGCGCGGCGGCGCTCGGCACGCTGGTGGTCGGGATGAGCACCAGTCCGGGGCGCGGCGGCCTGCTCCCGGCGATCCGCTCCCGCTTCACCGCCGCACACCCGGACACCGCGCTGCGGTTGCGCCAGATGAGCTGGGAGGACCCCACGGCGGGCCTGGCCGACGGCACCGCCGACGTCGCCTTCGTCTGGCTGCCCCTCCCCGACGCCGGCCGCTACGCCTGGACGGTGCTCGCGGAGGAGCCACGCCTTGTCGCCCTCCCGGAGTCCCACCCGCTCGCGACCCGCACCGAGATCGACTTCACCGATCTGCTGGACGAGCCCTTTCTCGCCCTGCCACCGAGCGCCGGGCCGCTGCGCGACTACTGGCTCGCCCTGGACGAACGGGACGGCCGCCCGCCGCGTGTGGGCGCGGAGATCGCCGGCACGGAGGAGACCTACGAGGCCCTGGTGGCCGGCCTCGGCATCTGCCTCGTCGCGACGGGCAACGCCCCGCTCATCACCCTGGGCGGAGTCGTCACCCGCCCGGTCCACGGACTCACCCCCAGCCGCTACGCCCTGGCCTGGCGCCGCGAGAACACCGACCACCCTCTCGTACGGGCCTACACGGAGGCCTGCCGACGGGCGACCGGACGGCCGTGACCGGGGGCCGGGCTCACGCCTGTTCCGTCGCGGGCTCGGCGGGGGTCGTGCCCAGTCGGGCCTGTTCCTCCTCGACGATGCGGCGGGCCAGGGCGAGGTCGGAGATGTCCACGGCGTCCGGGGTGGACTCGGCGACCGCGCTGCGGCGGGCGTAGGCGTCGAAGAGGCGGGACTTGTTCTCCAGGAGGCGTACGAGACGTTCGTCCACGCCACCTGTGCAGAGCAGACGGTGCACATGGACCGAGCGGACCTGGCCCATGCGGTGGGCGCGGGCGACGGCCTGGTGTTCGACGGTCGGCTTGAGCTGGGGTTCGCAGAGGATGACGACGGAGGCGGCCTGCATGTTGAGGCCCACTCCCCCGGCCTCGATCTGCGCGAGCAGGACCGCGTGGCCGGGTGCGGCGGCGAAGTCGTCGACGAGTTGCTGCCGGCGGGCGGGCGGCACGCTGCCGGAGATCGGCCCGAAGACCCGGCCGTGCGCCGAGGCCCGGCCCGCCGCCCCTGCCTGAGCGCCCGTCAGTGCGTCCCGCACCGCCCCCAGTACGTCCCGGAAGCCGGAGAACACGACGACCTTCAGCCCGTTCTCGGCGGCCTCCCCCGCTATCTCGCGCAGCCGGTCCAGCTTCGCCGAGCGCTCGGGACTGGCGTACGCGGCCCTGCGCATCGCCATGAAGTTGCCGGCGCGGACGGCCTCGCGGTACGCCTCCTCGTCCGCCGCGCTGGGCTCCTCCCACTCGTCCGTGTGCTGGAGGGCGGGGAGTTCGGTGAGGACGTCCTGCTGGTTGCGCCGCAGGTAGACCGGCGCGACCGCCCTGCGGAACGCCTTCGAACCGGCCACCGAGTCGCGGTCGTCGACGGTCTCGGCCAGGTCGGGCCTGAGGATCCGCACCAGGCTGCGGAACTCCTCGACGCGGTTCTCCATGGGCGTACCGGTCAGGAACAGCACCCGGTCGCAGGTCCCGGCCCATGCGGAGACGGTCCGGGAGCGCAGGGTGTCGGGATTCTTCACGTAGTGCGCCTCGTCGACGACGAGCATGCCCAGCTCGCCCGCGCCGGGCGCCGGGAAGCCGCGCAGGGCGTCGAAGGTGGTGACCGCGACGCCTCCGCGTTCCTTCCAGTCGGCGAACGCCTCCTGCCGTTCGGGGCCGTGCAGCGGTGTCACCCGCAGGGTGCTGCGCTTCTCGATCTCCCGGCTCCAGTTGATCAGCACGCTGGCGGGGCTGACCACCAGGAAGTGGCTCTGTCCGGCGGCGGCGAGGTGCGCGAGCGCGGCGATGGCCTGGATCGTCTTGCCGAGCCCCATCTCGTCGCCGAGGATCGTGCGGCGCTGGGCGAGGGCGAAGCGGGTGCCGAAGGCCTGGTAGCCGCGCAGGGAGACCCGGCGGTGGGTGTCGTCGAGCGTCTGGGTCCGGACCCGCTCGGCCACCTCGTCCGGCAGGAACCCCTCGGCCGCGGCGGGGTCGGGGGCGCGGCCGGAGACCTCGGCGAGCAGGCCGTAGTACTCGGCGGAGCGCAGCTCGAAGTCGACCAGGGCGGCCGGTTCGGACTCCGGTCGGCGCAGCAGGTCGACGCAGGCCTGCGCGAGCAGTTCGGGTACTCCGTCCCGGTCGGCCTGCTCGGTCAGGGCGCGGATCTCGGCGACGGCCGCCAGCGCGCGTGCCCGTGTGGCCTGCCCGGCGAACAGCATGCGCAGCCGCCCGGCCACCGGCCCCGCCTCGGCCAGCAGCGGGCCGAGCTGCCGGGTGAGTGCCGTGGCGGCGTCGACGGCCCGGCGCGCCTCGGGGCCCGCCTCCACCAGGACGCCGAGTGCCTTGACCAGGGCGGTGGTCCGGGGTTCCGGGCGGTCCACGTCGATGTGTACGGCGATGGTGTCCCGTACGGCGTCGGCGATCCGGCGGGCGGCGGCCACCGTCTGGTCGGCGGTCTGCCGGCCGACCCCGGGCAGTTGACGCAGCCGGTACGGCCCTGCGTCCAGGACCTGCCCGACCGTCCGGAACCCGCCCTTCTCCACCTCGCCGAGCCGCAGCCTGCCCTCGGTGACGTCCTTGAGCCGGGCCACCGGGATGACGTCCAGCTCACGCCGGGCCAGGTCGTCGTGGATCGGCGCCAGGGCCTCCCGTACGGCCTCCACGGCGCGCGCGTGGTCGCCGGCCAGCGCCTGTGCCGCCTCGTACAGCCGCCCGCCCCGGGCCACCGTCTCCCGTTCGCTCCGCCCCATCGCGCCCCGGCCCCTTCCCGCCCCTCCCGCCGCGTCCTCGCATCCTGCCATCCGGGCGGGGGCGGTTCCGAGCTCCGGTCCGCGTCCCGTGGCCTCCACTGCTGCGCCGCGCCCACGGCCGGATCGTCCTCGACCCGCTGGCCGTGCTGACCGCAGCCGGCGTGACCGTCCCGGACCTGGCCCCCGGGGACGGCGACACCGCGCTCGCCATGGCCCCGGCCCGCCCGTCCGACCCGGTCACGGCGGCCCTGGAGTCGGCGGCTCGGCGCCCTGTCGTGGCCGCCCACCACGGTCTGCGCCGGCTGACCGCTTCGGGCCGCACCCGTCCGACCGACGGCGCGACCGCTCTCCGGCGCACCGGACTGCACACCGCCGCCCACCTGTTGGATGCCCTGGACACCGCCCTCACCCGCGACGGCGCGACGGCGGCAGTCCCGGCGTGGGGCGACGCCCGGATCCAGCTGGCGGTGAGCCTGGAACCGCATCAGGAGGGTGCTGGAGAGGTCCAGGGCTCAGCCTGACTCCTGCCAGCTGTGCGGTGCGCGGAAGCCCGGGGTGCGTTCCAGGCGGCGCCAGCCCGCCGGGCCGTCCGCGCAGTGCTCCTCGCCGGGGTCGGGGCGGGCGGCGGCGCGGGCGAGGAGGACCGCGGTGAGGGCCGCGATCTCCTCGGCGCTCGCCCTGCCCCTCTCGACGCGCAGTTCGGCGGCGACGGCGCCGGCCGGGGCGCTCACTGCGGGGGGTTGCCGTGCTTGCGCGACGGCAGGTCGGCGTGTTTCGTACGGAGCATCGCGAGCGAGCGGATCAGGATCTCGCGGGTCTGAGCCGGGTCGATGACGTCGTCGACGAGGCCGCGCTCGGCCGCGTAGTACGGGTGCATCAGCTCGGACTTGTACTGCTTGACCATCTCGGCCCGCTTGGCCTCGGGGTCGTCGGCCGCGGCGATCTCGCGCCGGAAGATGACGTTGGCCGCGCCCTCGGCGCCCATCACCGCGATCTCGTTGGTCGGCCAGGCGAAGGCCAGGTCGGCGCCGATGGACTGGGAGTCCAGCACGATGTAGGCGCCGCCGTAGGCCTTGCGCAGGACGATCGAGACGCGGGGGACGGTGGCGTTGCAGTACGCGTACAGCAGCTTCGCGCCGTGCCGGATGATGCCGCCGTGCTCCTGGTCGGCGCCGGGCAGGAAGCCCGGCACGTCGAGCAGGGTCACGATCGGGATGTTGAAGGCGTCGCACATCGTCACGAAGCGGCCGGCCTTCTCCGACGCCGAGATGTCCAGCACCCCGGCCAGGGTCTGCGGCTGGTTGGCGACGATGCCCACCACCCGGCCGTCCAGCCGGGCGAGGCCGCACACGATGTTGCGGGCCCAGCGCTCGTGGACCTCCAGCCAGTCACCGTCGTCGACGAGTTCCTCGATCACCTTGTGCATGTCGTACGGCTGGTTGCCGTCCTGCGGCACCAGGTCGTAGAGCGTGGAGGTGACCCGGTCCGCCGGGTCGTCCGAGGGCTGCACGGGCGGGTTCTGCCGGTTGTTGGAGGGCAGCAGGGAGAGCAGGTAGCGCACTTCCGCCAGGCAGGTCTCCTCGTCCTCGTAGACGAAGTGCGCCACCCCGGACGTGGTGGCGTGCACGTCGGCGCCGCCCAGCGCGTTCTGGGTGAGCTGCGCGCCGGTGACGGCGCTGACCACGTCGGGGCCGGTGATGAACATCTGCGCGGTCTCGCGCACCATGAACACGAAGTCCGTCAGCGCCGGCGAGTAGGCCGCGCCGCCCGCGCAGGGCCCGAGCATCACCGAGATCTGCGGGATCACCCCCGAGGCGCGGGTGTTGCTGCGGAAGATCCCGCCGTAGCCGGCCAGCGCGGAGACGCCCTCCTGGATCCGGGCCCCGGCCCCGTCGTTGAGGCTGACGAGCGGAGCGCCCGCCGAGAGGGCCATGTCCATGATCTTGTGGATCTTCGCCGCGTGCGCCTCGCCGAGCGAGCCGCCGAAGATCCGGAAGTCGTGCGCGTAGACGAAGACCGTCCGGCCGTCGACCGTGCCCCAGCCGGTGATCACCCCGTCCGTGTACGGCCGCCGGTGCTCCAGGCCGAAGCCGCTCGCCCGGTGCCGGCGCAGCTGTTCCACCTCCTGGAAGGAGCCGGGGTCCAGCAGCAGCGCGATCCGCTCGCGGGCCGTCAGTTTCCCTCTGGCGTGCTGCGCCCGGGTCGCCTGCTCCCCCGGGCCGGCCTCGGCCTCCTCCCTGATCCGCGCCAGGCCGGCCAGGTCCTCGCCGGTCACCGCGTGGGTCACCTCGTCGGTCACGGACATGGTTCCTCCTCAACTCTCCTCAGCCGGCGTGCGCGTGCGCGCCCCGCCCGGCGGCGGTCACGCAGGCGCCCGTCCCCGAGCACAGGGCGGCGAACCCGCGGTCCACGTAGACCGCGGGCGCCCCCTTCTCCTCGACGTGCACGGACTGGACCTCGCCGAGCAGGATGATGTGGTCGCCCGCCGGGTAGCGCTCGTGGACCGTGCACTCGACGACCGCGAGCGCCCCGTCGAGCACGGTCCCGCCCCGCGCGGTGCGGATGAACTCCCCGCCCGTGAACTTGTCCGCCGACTTGCGCGCGAAGCGCATCGCCAGCTCGGTGTGGTCCTCGCGCAGCACGCTCACCGCGAACTCGCGGCAACTGTCGAACACCGGGAAGGAGTTGGCCGTACGGGCCAGGCAGACCAGCGCGAGCGGCGGTTCCATCGAGACGGACACGAACGAGCTGGCGGTGAAGCCGTGCGGGACCCCGGTGCGGTCGTGGGCGGTGACGAGCGCCACCCCGGCGGGCACCCGGGCCATGGCGTCCCGGAGGATTCCCTGGTCGGCGGCCATCTTTTGACTCCTTAGGCGAGGCAGGTGGGCAGCCGCCCACCGTTGTAGGCGACCAGCTCCGAGAAGATCTCCATGGCGTCCCGCGGGGGCCGGCCCAGCAGCTCCTCGTGAGCCCGGTGCAGGTTCGCGACGAGGCGCTCCGCGTCCAGCAGTTCGGCGTAGGCGCCGAGGTCCGCCTCGCGCGCGGCCTGAAGCGGGGTCAGTCCGCTGTCGGCCGCCTCGGCCGCGAGGCGCTGGACCCAGCGCAGGTACTCCCGGTTGGCGTCGAGCACCTCGGGTCCCGCGACCGGGCCGTGCCCGGCGACGACCACCTCGGGCTCCAGTGCCGCCAGCCGGTCGAGCGCGGCCAGCGTCCCGGTCACCGAGCCGAACAGCGCGAACGGGGTGACGCCCGACATGACGATGTCCCCCGCGAACAGCACCCGTTCCTCGGGCAGCCAGACCACCACGTCGTGGTCGGTGTGCGCGGGGCCGACACGGATCAGTTCGGCCCGTCGCTCGCCGATGTGCACGGTGAGGTGGTCGCGGAAGGTGACGGTCGGCGGTGTCACCTCGATGTCGCCCCAGTCGACGCGCGGCCAGAGCCCGGTGAGGGCGAGGCCGGTCGTCACCATGGCGGTCCGCATGTCCTCGTGCGCGATGATCTGCGTCCCCGGCGGGAAGACCTGGTTGCCGAAGGCGTGGTCGCCGTGGAAGTGGGTGTTGACCACGGTGCGGGCCGGGCCGGCGGCGAGCTTGTCGACGGTCTCGGCCAGCCGCCGCGCCCTCGGGATCGTCGACAGGGTGTCGACGACGAGGGCGCCGTCGCCGCCCACGACGATGCCCGCGTTGCTGACACACCAGCCGCCGGGGGCCTGCTCGTAGGCGTGCACCCCGTCGGCGACCTCGTGGACGGCGGCCGTCATGACGTCGGCCCGGCGTCGGCGGCGGCCGCCGCCGCGTGGCTGAGCGTGGCCCGGCTGTTGGCGCCGAGCGCGTCGCGCAGATAGGCGCGGGCGTCGGCGACGGTGGTGCCCTCGCCCAGGACCTCCTCGATCCGGGTGGGGTCGATCGCCACGGTGTGGCGGGCGGTGACCGTGTCCTTGTCGAAGAGCCAGGCGCCGCTGTGCCCGGTGAGCAGGGCGGGCGGCACGAGCTGCTTGTAGACGATGGCCTCGCCGGGGAAGCAGAGCCGGATCGAGCGGGTCGTGTGCGCGCTGCCGTCGGTGGTGACGGTCTCCATCGTCATGTCCTGCACGACGGGTGAACGGCCGTCCGCCGCCTCCTCGGTCAGCGTCACCTTCCCCACGTGCGGCAGCCGGTCCGGCCACAGGTCGCTGCGCTCGATGAAGGCGTACGCGTCGTCCCCGGAGGGCACCTGGAGGGTGTCCTCGAACGTGAACAGGAGCTCCTCGACCGGGTGCGGCCGCTCCGCGAGCCGGGCCAGCGCGGCCAGTTCCTTCCCGCTGTTCGTGTCCAGTGCGGCGCGCAGTCCGGGCAGGGCGTCCTCGTCGACGGCGGCGAAGTCGTGGGTCAGCACGATCTCGGTGCCGTCGCCGTCGGCCCGGAACTCCCAGCTCCCGCCCATCGAGGCGATCGGCGGCTGGGTGCGCTCCTGGCGGAAGGTGACCCGCAGCGCGTCGGGGTCCAGGGTCCGGCGGGACGTCCAGGTCTTGACCTGTCCGGCCACGCTCGCCCAGATCCGGAAGCGCTCGGTGCCCCGGTCGCGCTCCAGGATCCGCACGTGCACGGAGGGTTCGAAGACGGCCGGCCAGTGCTCGGCCCGCGCGACCAACTCGTACAGCCGCCGCGCCGGGGCCGGGGTCCTCAGGGTGTGGACCACGCGGTGCTCCACCTGGTGCTCCAACTCGTGTTCGTCCGGCCGGCTCATGCCGCCTCGGCCAGCGCGCCGTTGACCAGGTCGAGCAGCTCACGCGGGGTGTCGACGCGGCCCGCGACGTCGTCGGGGATGGCGACGCCGTAGCGGCTCTCCAGTCGGGCCGCGGTCTCCATCAGGGCGAGCGAGTCGTAGCCGATGGTCTCGAAGCGGGTGTCGAGGATGTCCCCGGACAGCTCCGTCCCGTCCGCCTCTCCGGCGCATTCGATGAGGACGCGGCGCAGGTCGTCGATGGTCAGCAGGGTTGCCATTACGGTCTCCAGTTCTCGGTGTGGCTGGGGGGTGGGTGGCTACGGGGTCGGTTCGGGGCGGCGCAGGACGACCGCCGAGTTGAAGCCCCAGCGGCCCCTGGCCAGGACCAGGGCGGTGCGCAGGGGCGCGGTGCGCGGGGCGCCGAGCACCAGGTCGATGCCGTACTCGCGCGGTACGGAACGCACGCCCGCGGTCGGCGGGATCACGCCTTCGCGCAGGGACATCAGGGCGGTGACCACGTCGAGCGGGCCGCCGCCGGAGTAGAGCCGGCCGGTCGTCGTCTTGGGGACGGTGACGGGGACGCCATGGCTGCCGAAGACCTGGCCGATGGCCCGGGCCTCCGCGGCGTCCAGCTCGGGTACGCCCGCGCCGTCGGCGAAGACGACGTCGACGTCCTCGGGACCGAGCCCGGCGTCGGCCAGCGCGAGCCGGATGGCGCGCTCCAGGCCGGGCGGGCGTCCGGAGCCGGGGGGCGGGTCGAAGGTGGAGGCGCAGCCCGCGAGTTCGCCGTAGGCCTCGTGCCTGCCGCGGGCCTCGGCGGCCTCGCTGTCCTCCAGGACGAGGAGGGCGCCGCCCTCGCCGGGGACGTAGCCGGCCGCCTGCTCGTCGAAGGGCAGATAGGCCCGCTCCGGGTCGGTGGCGGTGCTGATCCGGCCGCTGGCGACCTGCGAGACCCAGCCCCAGGGGTCCAGTGCCGAGTCGACTCCGCCGGAGACGACCAGCGGGGTGCCGCGGCGGATGGTGCGGCGGGCGTGGCCGAGGGCGTCCAGGCCGCCGGCCTGCTCGGCGACCAGGGCGCTGCTCGGGCCGCGCATGCCGTGCCGGATGGAGATCTGGCCGGTGTTCACGGCGTAGAACCACGCGAAGGACTCGTACACGCTGACCGACTTGGGGCCCTCGGTCCACAGTTTGCGGAACTCGCGGTGGGTGAAGTCGAAGCCGCCGCAGGCGTTGGCGGTGACCACGCCCATGTCGTAGTCGGTGAGTGACTCGGGGTCGGCCTTCGCGTCCTGGAGCGCCCAGGCGGCGGCGGTCAGCGCGAGCCGGGTGGAGGGGTCGGTCTGCGGCAGCAGCCGGCCCGGGACGTGGTCGGGTGCGTGGAAGTCGTCGATCTGGCCGGCGAGCGTGGCCGGGTACCGGCTCACGTCGAAGCGGGTGACGGGGCCGAGGCCGATGCGGCCGGCCAGGACGGACGCCCAGTACGGCTCCAGGCCGAGGCCGTTGGGGGCGACGACGCCGACTCCGGTGACGAGGACGCTCATGCGATCGCCCCCGCGGCCTCGGCGCCGCGCAGGACCATGGCGCTCTGGAAGCCGCCGAAGCCGCTGCCCACGGTGAGCACGGTCCCGAGCTTGCGCTCCCGCGCTTCGAGCGGGACGTAGTCGAGGTCGCACTCGGGGTCGCTGGTGTGCAGGTTCGCGGTCGGTGGCACCACCCCGTGTTCGAGGGCGAGCACACTGGCGGCGATCTCCAGCGAGCCGATCGCGCCGAGCGAGTGGCCGACCATCGACTTGATCGAGCTGACCGGGGTGCGCCGGGCGTGGTCGCCGAGCGCCCGCTTGTAGGCCGCGGTCTCGTGCCGGTCGTTCTGCCGGGTGCCGGAGCCATGGGCGTTGATGTAGTCGATGTCGGTGGCGTCCGTACGGGACTCGTCGAGGGCGACCCGGATGGCCTCGGCCATCTCACGGCCGTCGGCCTTGAGCCCGGTCATGTGGTACGCGTTGCAGCGCGTCGCGTAGCCCGGTATCTCGGCGTGGATGTGGGCGCCGCGGGCCAGCGCGCTCTCGTAGTCCTCCAGGACGAACATGGCGGCTCCCTCGGCCAGCACGAAGCCGTCGCGGGTGCCGTCGAACGGCCGCGAGGCGTGCTCCGGGTCGTCGTTGCGCGCCGTGGTGGCGCGGATCGCGTCGAAGCAGGCGACGACGATCGGGGTGATGGGGGTGTCGGCGGCCCCGGCGAGCATCACGTCGGCGCTGCCCTCCTCGATCAGCCGCACCGCGTGGCCCACGGAGTCCAGGCCCGAGGTGCAGCCGTTGGAGACCATCGCGACCGGGCCCTCGGCGCCGACCGCCCAGGCCACTTCGGCCGGCATGACGCTGGGCACCAGGTAGTCGAACATGTGCCGGGACAGCCAGTCCGCGTCGACCTCCCACTCCCGGCCGGAGTCCGACAGCAGCAGGTACTCGCGTTCCAGGCTGGTCGCGGCGGCCACCGCGCTGCCGAGGCTGACACCGACCCGGGTGGGGTCGAGGGTGTCGAAGTCGAGCCCGCTCGCGGTGACGGCCTCCCGGGCGCAGGCCACGGCGAACTGCGAGGCCCGGTCCATGCGGTCGATCTCGCGTGGGCCGAAGCCCTCGGCGACGGGGTCGAAGTCGGCTTCCGCGGCGACCTGCGAGCGGTACGGCGAGGGGTCGAAGAACGAGATCCGGCGCGTCGCCGTCCGTCCCGAGGTGAGCAGTTCCCAGAACTGCCGCGTGCCGTTCCCGCCGGGGGCGCGGACGCCGACGCCCGTGATGACGACTCTGCGCTTCAATCCGAACAGCTCCTTCGATGAGTTCGTCCGGTGGTCGTCGTCATCGTGGGCCGGGTGGCTCGAAAGCGGCTCGAAGGCGGATACGGGACCCCTCGATGCCGGATCCACCGCCGCGGTGTCCGAGCCGTGCCCCAACCCCCTTCGACCGCCGCTCTAGCGTTGCGCCCGAGGCTGGGCGGCTGAGGGACCACGAAGCAGGGAGAGGGACATATGGCCACGCAGCTCTCGAAGGTCGCACTGGTGACCGGCGCGACCAGCGGTATCGGGCTGGAGATCGCCCGCAGGCTCGGCAAGGAGGGGTTGCAGGTTTTCATCTGCGCCCGCGGTGAGGAGGCGCTGCGCACGACGCTGAAGGAGCTGCGGGAGGCGGGGGTCGAGGCGGACGGCCGGACCTGTGACGTCCGCTCGGTCGCCGACATCGAGGCCGTCGTCGCCGCGGCCGTCGAGCGGTACGGCCCCGTCGACGTGCTGGTGAACAACGCGGGCCGGCCCGGCGGAGGTGCCACGGCCGAGCTCGCCGACGAGCTCTGGCTCGATGTGATCGACACCAACCTCACCAGCGTGTTCCGGATGACCCAGCAGGTCCTGAAGGCCGGCGGCATGCTGGAACGGGGCTCGGGCCGGATCATCAACATCGCCTCGACGGGCGGGAAGCAGGGCGTGGTGCACGCCGCCCCGTACTCGGCGTCGAAGCACGGCGTGGTCGGTTTCAGCAAGGCGCTCGGCCTCGAACTGGCGCGGACCGGCATCACGGTGAACGCCGTCTGCCCGGGTTTCGTGGAGACGCCGATGGCCGCGAACGTGCGTGAGCACTACTCGGAGATCTGGGAGGTGTCGACCGACGAGGCCTTCGACCGGATCACCGCGCGGGTGCCGATCGGCCGCTATGTGCAGCCGTCCGAGGTGGCGGAGATGGTGGCCTATCTGATCGGGGACGGGGCGGCCGCGGTGACCGCGCAGGCCCTGAACGTCTGCGGCGGTCTGGGCAACTACTGACGTACGTCCGCGCATACGGTCGGAGCCCCTCGCGATGTGCGAGGGGCTCCGACCGTGGGCGGGCTACGCGAGCACCTGGTCGCCGTTGAGAATCTCCATATGCATCCGCTGGATTTCGGGGGTGGGGTCCACTCCCAACTCGTCGGACAGTATCTGCCGGAGATTTCGGTACGAGGCAAGCGCTTCCGCTCGCCGGCCCACCCGGTAGAGCGCCCCCATCAGCTTGGCGTGCAGGGTCTCGTTCAGCGGATGGGAAATTACCAGGGACCGCAGCTCGGGAATCATGGGCCCTATCCTTCCCAGTCGCCAATTCGCGTCGATACGGAGTTGCACTCCGAAGAGCCGGAGCTCTTCCAGATGAGCGATATGGCACTCGAGCACCGGCCCGCACGGCACCGTGGAGAGCGCCGGGCCCCGCCACAGGTCGAGGCCCGCGTTGAGCGAGGCGAGCGCCTCCTCGGGCCGGTCCTCCTCCAGCAGCCGGCTGCCCTTGCGGATCAGCCGTTCGACGATGGTGACGTCGAGCTCGTCGTCGTCGATCAGCGCGAAGTAGCCGGGTGGCCGGGTCAGGACCAACTCCCGTTCCGCACATGTCACCTGGTGCTCCGCCAGCAGTCGGCGGGTGTGGTAGACGTAGGTCTGGAGGGTGGTCATGGCGCTGCGCGGCGGGCCGTCCCCCCACAGCTCCTCGATGAGCACCCCCGAGCCCACCACTTCATGCCGCCTGAGCAGCAGCAACGCCAGGAGCTGGGTCGCCTTCGACGATTTAAGCGGAATTAACCGCCCCGCATCAGTGATTACATGGACATGCCCCAACAGATTGAATCTCATCCTGCGCCCCCGTCGAGATTCTCCGTTTTCTTTGGGGCGACGATAACAGGCCTACTTGACCGACTTCAACGTGGTTGTTGTCACAAGAGATCAAATAAATCGTCCAAATGTAAATCAGCGCAGCAAGCTGCGCTGATTTACATTTACCGTTTTCTTACCGAGAAACAGGAGCCGGGGCCTCCGAATTCCTGGAATCGGAAATTCCAGCCCCGGCCGATTCCCCGGACGGGTCCTCGCGGCGGAAGAGCCCGTGCGGCCACCACATCCACCGGCCCACGTCGAGCGTGAGCGCGGTGACCAGCACCGACCGCACGATCATGGTGTCGAGCAGGATGCCCACCGCCACCGTGAAGCCGAGCTCGGCGATGAAGACCAGCGGCAGCGTGGCCAGTGCGGCGAAGGTGCCGGCCAGCACCAGACCGGCCGCGGTGATGACACCGCCGGTCGAGGTGAGGCCCTTGAGCGCGCCCTGCCGGGTGCCGAGCCGGTTGCTCTCCTCCCTGATCCGGGTGACGAGGAAGATGTTGTAGTCGACGCCCAGGGCGACCAGGAAGACGAACACCCAGAGCGGGAAGGCCGAATCGGCCCCCGCGAAGTCGAAGACGTGGTTGAAGAAGAAGGCGGCGAGGCCGAGCGCCGTGAAGAAGGACAGCACCACGCTCGCGATCAGCAGCAACGGTGCCACCAGTGCCCGCAGCAGCAGCGCGAGGATGCAGAACACCACGGCGAGGATCACCGGGATGATCAGACCGCGGTCGCGGCTCGAGGCCTCGCGCATGTCGTGCACGACGGCGCTGCTGCCGCCCACCTTCGCCTCGGCCCCCTCCAGCCGGCCGAGGCTCTCGCGGGCCGCGGTGACCGCGTCCATCGCGGCCGGGGAGTCGGCGCCGGCGGCCAGCGTCACCTCGACGAAGGCCAGCCCGTCCTTGACCTGGGGCTCGGCGACCTCGTTGACACCGGGCACCTTCTGCAGCGCGCCGCGCACCTCGGCCGCCGCGGAGCCCTTGGCGATGACGACCATCGGCTCACCGGAGCCGGCCGGGAAGTGCCGGGCCAGGATCTCCTCGCCCACCACCGACTCCGGCTTGGTCTTGAAACCGTCCTTCTGCTGGAGCCCGTCGGCGCTCAGGGTGACGGCCAGCGTGGCCACCGCGCCCAGCACCAGGGTGGTCGTGATCCAGACCGTGCGGGGGCGGCCGGAGACCAGCCGGGCGACCCGCGTCCACACGCCCCGGGTGACGTCGGGGTCCGTACCGTGCTTGGGCCGGGCCGGCCAGAAGATCCAGCGGCCGAAGATCACCAGCAGGGCGGGCAGCAGCGTCATCATCGACAGCAGGCCCACCAGTACACCGACGGCGCAGACCGGACCGAGGCCCTTGGTGGAGTTCAGCGCGGCCAGCAGCAGCACGAGCATGCTGATCGCGACGGTGGCGGCGCTGGCCACGATGGCGGGTCCCGCGCGGTGCAGCGCCACGGCCATGGCCTCGTGCCGGTCCTCGTGCCGCCGCAGCTCCTCCCGGTAGCGGGCGACGAGCAGCAGCGCGTAGTCGGTGGCCGCGCCGAGCACCAGCACCGTGAGGATCATCGCGGTCTGGGCGTTGACCGTGAGTCCGGCGTTCTTGGCCAGCAGATAGATGATGGCCTGCGAGATCACCAGGGACATGCCCGCGGAGATCATCGGCAGCAGCCAGAGCAGCGGACTGCGGTAGGTGACGACGAGGATCGTCACGACGATGAGCAGGGTGACCAGAGTGAGTTTGAAGTCGGCGCTGCTGAACGACTCGGCGGAGTCGGCTGCGTAGCCGGTCGGGCCGGTCACATGGACGCCGAGATCGTCGGGCGCGTTGGGCTGTGCGACCTTGCGCAGGTCCTTCGTGGCCTCGTTGAGGCCCTCCCAACCCTCCTTGCCGAGGTGGACGTTGACCACGGTGCGCAGGGCCTTGCCGTCCTCGGAGCGCACCGGGCCGAACGGCTTGCCCACCACGTTCTTGCCGTCGGCGAACTTCACGGCGTCGGCACGAGCCTTCGCCTCGTCGGCGGCCGTGATCCCGGAGGCGCGGTCGTAGACGACGATGGCCGGGCTGGTGTCGGCGGGCTGGAACTTCTCGGAGAGTTCGAGCACTTCGGTCGATTCCGCGTTGCCCGGCAGCCATGCGGCGGCGTCGTTGGACTCGACGTCGCCGAGCTTGCCGGCCAGCGGCTGGAGCACGATGAGCAGACCGATCCAGCCGACGAGCACCAGCCACTTGACCCGGCGCCCACCGGGCCAGGCCAGCAGTTTGCGTGTCATCTAGAAACCCTCTTCCTCACGAGGCTTGGGCGGCAGCCGGAAGGCCAGCGCGAAGGACACAGCGAGCAGCCCGATCACGACCCAGAGCGTGCGGACCATCGCGGTGCTGAAGTTCTCGGTGTGGGCCGTCTGCCAGGCCCGCCCGGTGGCCTCGGCCAGCTCCGGCCGGACCTGCTGGATGTCGCGGCAGCTCGCGGGCGTGTGGTCGGAGTCCTTCTGGCTCGCCGAGTCCCGCAGGCACTCCCGCAGGTCGGCCAGGAGCCGGTCCTGCTCGGCCGGGGTCGCCCCGGCGGCGCTGAGCTCGGCCCGGGTGCGGCTCGCGCCGTCGGCGACGCTCGCCGTGGCCTGGGAACCGAGCAGCCCGAAGAACAGGGTCGCGAGCACGGCGACACCGACCGCGAACCCCAGTTGCTGGACCGCGGTGAGGACGCCGGAGGCGGTGCCGGCCTCCTGCTTGTCGACGTCGGCCAGGGCGATGTCGAAGAGCAGACCGATCATGATGCCCATGCCGAGTCCGGCCACGGCGATGCCGGGCACGAGTTCCCAACTGGTCAGGCCGCCGGCCTGGTCGCCGATGGTCAGCAGCATGATCAGTACGCCGACCGCCATCACGACGAGCCCGCCGTGCAGGGCCTTGCGGCCGAACTTGGCGCCCAGCACGGCGCCGGTCAGGATGGCGCCGACCACCAGGAACACCGACCAGGGCATCATCGTCAGCGCCGCCCGGGTCGGGCTGAAGCCCAGGCCGATCTGCAGGTGCAGGCCGAGCAGCAGCGACATTCCGGAGATGCCGGTGAAGAACACCAGCGCCACCGCGAGTCCGGCGGCGTAGCGGGACCTGCGCAGCAGGCTGAGCTCGATGAGCGTCGCGCCGCCGCGCCTCTCCTGGCGCAGTTCGTAGGCGACGAAGGCGGCGAGGACGGCCGCGCCGGCCACCATCAGCACGAACGTCCAGGCGGGCCAGTCGCGTTCGCGGCCCTGGACGAGCGGGAAGATCAGCAGGGTCAGACCGAGCGTCACCAGCAGCATGCCGCCGATGTCGAACTTGGGCCGCACGGGCGCCTTGCCCTCCGGCAGCAGCAGCACCGCGCCGATGACCACGGCTGCCCCGATCGGCAGGTTGATCAGGAAGACCGACCGCCAGCCGCTGCCGAACAGGTCGGCGTCGACAAGGAATCCGGCCACGATCGGGCCGAGCACGGCGCCCAGTCCGATGGCGGGCCCGAACGCGCCGAACGCCGCCGCGGTCTCCTTGGGCGGGAACATCTGCTTGATGAGGCCGAGGCCCTGGGGAATCATCAGCGCGCCCAGCCCGCCCTGCAGGAAGCGCGCGGCGATGAGCATCTCGGAACTGCCCGACGCCGCGCACAGCACGGAGGCCAGGGTGAAGCCGACGGCGCCGATGACGAACATGCGCTTACGACCGTAGATGTCACCGAGCCGGCCACCGACCACGAGCAGGACGGCGAAGGCGAGCGTGTACCCGACGGTGATCCACTGGATGACGCTGAGGCTGCCGCCCAGGTCGGCGCGGACCGCGGGCGCGGCGATGTTCATGACCGTGCCGTCGAGCAGGTCCATGATCTCGGCGCCGAGGATGACGGCGAGCGCGGCCCAGCGGCGCGCGTAGGCCGGCGACTCCGACGCCGACTCGGCCGTGGGTTCGGCGGCGGTCGCGTCCGGGGTGGGTTTCTGGTCCGGGACCAGCGCCGTCGGTGGCGCCGTTCCCCTGTCCGGTTCGTCTGGTTCAACGGAACTCATGGCATCCCCCGAGATCCTCGACAACAGGTCCATGAACGACCACCGTTCTATAGTGGAACGGTGGTCGTGTCAAGAAACGGTGGCCGTCGATGCCATACGATGAGGGCCATCCCTGTTGCGAAGCGAAGGAAGGAGGCCCATGCCCGAGGAGATCCCCGTACCGCCCTGGCGCCGGCCGAAGAAGGCGCCGCCGCGGATGCCCCTGACCCAGGACCGGATCGTCGACACGGCGCTCGGCATCCTCGACGCCGAGGGCCTCGACGCGCTCAGCATGCGGCGGCTCGCGCAGGAGCTGAAGACCGGCCACGCCTCGCTGTACGCGCACGTGGGGAACCGGGACGAGCTGCTCGACCTCGTCTTCGACCTGGTGCTGACCGAGGTCGAGATCCCGGAGCCGGAGCCGGGCCGCTGGGCGGAGCAGGTCAAGGAGATGTGCCGGTCACTGCGGCGGATGTTCCTGGCCCATCGGGACCTGGCGCGCATCGCGATCGACCGGGTCCCGCTCGGCCCCAACGGGATCCTGGGGATGGAGCGCACCCTGAACCTGCTGCGCGCGGGCGGTCTGCGGGACGAACTGGCCGCCTACGGGGGCGATCTGCTGTCGACGTTCGTCACGGCGGAGGCGCTGGAGCAGTCGTCCCGGCACTCCGGTGCGGAACAGAGCGAGGAGCAGGCCGGCATGTTCGCCGACCAGCTCCACGGCTATCTGAAGTCGCTGCCGGCCACCCAGTTCCCGAACCTGGTCCACCTGGCCGGCCCGATCACCTCGCTCGACTCCGACCGCCGCTTCGAGCTCGGCCTGGAGATCATCATCGCCGGCCTGGTGGCCGGGGCCGGCGACGACGGGGACTACATGAACGGCGCTGCCGGCACCGACGGCACCGAAGAGGCTGACAACGCCGTCAGGACGGCAGGATCGACCCTTCCGGGGTCATGAAGACGGCCTTCGGCGGTCCCATGAGCCCGGGCAGAGAGCTCAGCGCCTCCCGCAGCCTCGCCGAACGCGGGTCGGCGCTGAAGTTCTCCCGGTAGGCCTCCTCGCTCTCCCACTGGGCGTAGTTGACGACCGCCGTGCCGTCCGTGCTCGCGTGGTACGTGGCCGACAGGAAGCCGGGCACCTCACGGATCCACTCCTGCACCCCGCCCGTGGCCAGCTCCACCAGCTTGCGCTGGGTGGCGGGGCCGTCCACCGGGAAGGTGACGACGGCGACAAAGCCCACCTGAGGGTCGTTCACTTCAGCCATCGTTGCTCCTCCTCAACAGCTCTCCGGCATACAGCGTCGCTCCCGGCCCGAACTGCAGCCCGATATGGCTCGCGGCCGCGTGCACATCGCGCCACAACCGCTGCATCGGGCTGTCCTCGGCCTGCGCCCGGGTGCCCGCGGAGGCGAACAGACGGTCGGTCGCGGCGGTCAGCAGCTCGGCCGCCAGGGCACAGTCCCGCGCCCCCCGGCCCACGAGCTCCGCGGTCACCCCGCCGGCGTCGGCGGCCGCGGCGACCCGCTCCAGCAGCAGCTGGGCCGCGTCGATCTCACCGGTCGCCCGGGCCAGCGTGTGCTCGTACAGCACCCGGTCCTGGGAGGAGACGGCGTTCTGCCCGGTCGGCCCGGCCAGCTTCGCGGCGATCCACGACGTCCACACGGCGGCGGCGCCACGGGCCGCGCCGAGCATCGGCAGCGCGAAGGCCAACCCGTTGACCGCCCGCATCGGCACGGTGTGGCAGATCGCCTCGGCACCCGGACCGAGGCCGGACGCGATGGCCGCCCGGGTGCAGGCCCGCTCGTCCGGCACGAACACCCCGTCGAGCACGAGGGTGTTGCTGCCCGTGCCGCGCATGCCCATCGGGTACCAGCTGTCGACGATGCCGTACGCCTCACGCGGCACCGCGAAGAACCACGGCTCCTGCCCCGCCATGGCGCACACCAGCGCCCAGTCGGAGTGGTCGACGACGCTGACGAACGGCCAGGTGCCCGAGACCTGCCAGCCACCCGCCGTCCGCTCGGCTCGACCGAGCGGCATCAGGGCGCCGACGATCAGGGCGTCCGGGCCCTCGGACCACAGCTCGGCCCGGCCCTCCTGCGGCAGATAGGCGGCCATCCGGCCGAGGCTCGCCGTGAGCGAGGCGTACCAGGCCGTCGAGGCGCAGGCCTCCCCCAGTACCGCGACCGGCTCCACGAGTTCGGCGAAGGTCGCGGCCCGGCCGCCGTGCGCCACCGGCACGAAGTGGGCGGCGAACCCGGCTTGGAGGACCGCGCGGACGACGTCGGGGCTCAGCCGGCGCTGCTGCTCGGCCTCGGCCGTCCGCTTCCCGGCGAGCTCGGCGATCCGGCGCGCCCCGGACAGCAGCGGTGACCGCTCCTGGGTCTCCTGGGTCTCCTGGACGTCCTGGGTCTCCTCGGTCATCGCGTCCCCGCTCATGCCGCGTCCATCGGGGCCCAGCCGGTCTTGGCCAGCCACTGGTCGAGGGTGAGCATCTGCGGGAACCGGGCACGCAGCGTGGGGATGTCGGCGTGGTAGCCGATGCCGTTGAGCCAGGTGTACGAGATCGCCTGCCACTCGAAGCCCGTGCGGTGCAGCTCCGGTATCGGCACCGAGACGAAGCGGGCGGGCAGCCCGGTGTGCCGGCCGAACGCGTCGGCGATCTGCTCGCCGGTCAGCTCGTCCCCGGCCAGCTCGATCTTGGCGCCGCCGAAGGTGCCGGGGTCGTCGAAGGCGTCGGCCGCGAAGTAACCGATGTCGGGGCCGCTGATCATCTGCAGGGTGTTGGTCGGCCCGAGCCCCCGCCGGAAGGTCAGCACGCCGTCCTCCATGACCAGGGGCGACATGTCGTGGTTCAGGTTCTCCATGAAGTACGACGGCCGCAGGAAGGTGAAGTTGAGCTCGTTCTCCTGGATCCGCTGCTCGATCGCGAGCTTGGACAGCCGCCAGTTCACGCCCTCCGGCCGCTCGGCGCCGCCGACCGAGCTGTGGACGTAGTGCTGGACGCCGAGGTCACGGGCGGCGTCGGCGCAGATCTTGCCCTGCCGTTCCTCGCCCTCCACGCCCGCCGGCGTCATCGGCGTCTGGATGCTGAAGACGCCGTACGCGCCCTTCATCGCGGCGCGCACCGACTCGGCGTCCTCCAGGTCGCCGGTGTGCAGGCTCGCGCCCAGCTCCCGCAGCTCCTTGGCCTTGGGCGCGCCCGGGTCGCGGACGAACGCCCGTACGGTCCAGCCGCGTTCGAGCAGGTACCGGGCCGCGGAGCCGCCTTGCTTGCCGGTGGCGCCGAGGACCAGTACGGGCTTGTTCTCATCGGGCATGGCTGTGCCTTTCGTTGGTCGTCGTCACGAGTGGCGGGAACCTGCGGGCGAGGTGGACACCGAGAGCCGGCGGGCGGACAGCCGCACTCCCTGGCCGAAGTAGCGCTCCAGGAACAGCCCCAGACCGAAGCTGAGGCCACGCGGCCGTACGGCCTCCTCACGGCCGCCGTTGTCGCGGCGCAGCCACTGCGCGTCCAGCGAGCGCAGGCCGATCCGGTCCACGGCCAGCACCTCCTGCCCGTCGGCCGTCCAGCGGGCGGTGCCTGCCCCGGCGTCGTAGGCGACCTCCAGCCGGTGCAGCGTGCCGGGGGTGCGGTCCGCGACCGGGACGCAGTAGGTGAAGGCGGCGAACTCGGCGTCCGGCTGGAGCGCGAGCCGCTCGTAGACCGCGTAGAGGCGGCTGTGCGTGAGGAAGAAGTCGAAGATGATGCCGGTCTCGAGGTCGACCGAGATCAGACCGCCCGCGCCGAGCCGGGGGTCGGTGGTGGCCTCGGCCACGTCGTCGTACGGGTGGGAGCGCAGACCGAAGCCGCGCAGTCCCATCTCGGCGGTGACCGAGAGGACCTCACCGGGCCGCGCGGTGAACCCGCCGCGCGCGGAGGCGGTGCCGCCGGTGGTGAAGACGCCCCAGCGCAGATGGAGCGGGGCGCCGTCCGGTCCCGGCTTGGGCTCGGTGAACGCCGGCCGCCTGGTGTGCGGCTGGAGGGCGCTCGGTACGACCTTCAGGCCGTCCGGACCGCCGCGGACGATCCCGTCGCCCTCGGGAAGACCGTCGACCGGGCGCAGCCGCCATGGCGCGCCCGGTCCCTCGGTCACCAGTCCCGCGGTGAAATCCTCGCGGAAGATTTCTGTACTCATCCGGCCCTCCCCGTGGTGTGCCCGTCCTACGGGCTCCACCCTGGCAAGAGGGCATCGAGCTCCACTCGAAGCGGAGTCGAAGGGGCCTGGGCCCCTAGGGCCTGCCTACGTCAGACGTTGCGGCCGCGCTGTGCGGCGTCCTCGCCGATGCCCCAGGTGATGATGCGCCTGGGGTGGATGCGGATCATCGCGGTGCCGAAGTACGGGTGCGGCGGCTGGGCGTCGGTCAGTGCCTCGGCCCGGCCGCGCACTTCGATACCGCGTACGTTCCACGGCTGCGTGGAGAGCAGGTCGTCGACGACGAAGGCGACCTGGTCGTTCTTGCCGACGTTGCGGAACTTCTTGCTGGCCGTCAGGTTGTGCCCGCCGATGTCGATCGTGCCGGTCTCGGTGTTGATCGTGAACGAGACGGGGTTGACCTGGGGCTGGCCGTCGGCCGCCACGGTGGCCAGCCGGCCGAGGTTCTGGGAGGCGTAGTACTCGAGCTCGTCAGGAGTGAAAGGCATGTCAGCTTCCTTGGGCCTTGGTGTGGTCGGAGTGCTCCCGGCGGGGCGCGGGGCCCGCCGGGGGCTTCGGGGTCGTGACGGTGGAGGGCAGCCAGCGGAGCACGGCGAGGGCGCCCACGAGGGCCGCCGCGGCGGCGGCCCCGGCGGCCAGGTGCATGGCGTCCAGGAACGCCTGCCGTGCCGGATCGACAAGTCCGCTCTCCCCCAGCCGAGCCGCGGCGAGCAGCGTGGCGTCCAGCGACTCGCCGGCCTCGTGCCGCATGGAGGGCGGCAGTACGGCGAGCTCGTCCTCGATGCCGCTGCGGTAGGCGGCGCCCATCAGGGAGCCGAGCACCGCGACGCCGAGGGCGCCGCCCAGCTGGCGCACGGTGTTGTTCATCGCGGAGGCCACGCCCGCCTTCTCGCGTGGGATCGCGTTCATGATGGACACCGCTGCGGTCGGCATGACGCAGGCTACGCCTGCTCCCAGTGCGGCGAACAAGGCGAGGATCAGCCAGAGCGGGGCGTGTTGGGTCACGAACACGACCCCAGAGAGCGAGGCGGTCACGGCGAGCATGCCGGCCGCGCACACGTTCCGGGGGCCGATCGAACGGACCAGGACCGTGCTCAGGGGCCCGCAGACGACGTTCGCGACGGCCAGCGCCACGGTGCAGCTCCCGGCCTGCAGCGGCGTGTAGCCGCGCACGCTCTGGAGGTAGAAGGCGCTGAAGAACAGAAAGCCCATCATCGCGAAGCTGACGAAGCCGACGGCCGCGACAGCGGTGGAGAACGCCTTCAGCCGGAAGAAGCCGAGCTCCAGCGAGGGTTCCGCGGTACGGCGCTCATGCCACAGGAACACCCCGAGCAGTCCGAGCCCGGCCAGTCCGGGCCCCCAGACCGTGGGCTGGGTGACCCCGCCGGTCCGGCCGGCCTCGATGATGCCGTAGACGACGAGGACGAGCCCGGCGATCGAGAGCAGCAGCCCGGCCGCGTCGACGCGTTTGCCGGTGGCGCCCCGGGTCTCTGGCACCAGCAGCAGCACCGCGACCAGACAGACCGCCACGATCGGCACGTTGACCAGGAAGACCGAGCCCCACCAGAAGTGCGCGAGCAGCAGGCCGCCGGTGACGGGGCCGACGCCGAGGGCGAAGCCGACCGAGGCCGCCCAGATGCCGAGGGCCTTGGGCCGCTCCCGTATCGGGAAGACGGCCGCGATGGTGGCGAGCGTGCTCGGCAGCACCGCGGCGCCGCTCACCCCCATGCAGGCCCGCGCGACGATGAGCTGCTCCGGCGACCCGGCGTAGGCCCCGGCCAGCGAGGACAGCCCGAACAGGGCGAGGCCCAGCAGCAGTACGCGCCTGCGGCCCAGCCGGTCGCCGAGCACACCCCAGGTGAACAGGGTCGCGGCGAAGGCCAGGGTGTAGGCGCTGAGCACCCATTCGACCTGGCTGTGCGAGGCGCCGAGGCCCTGCTCCGGGTCGGTGAGGGTGCGCAGCGTCACGTTGAGCACGGTGTTGTCGAGGATGATGCTCACCAGGCTGAGGACCAGCACGGCGAGAATGGCCCAGCGCCGCGGATGCCCCTCGTGCGCGTGCGCCGGGCCGCCCGGTCGAGCGGGACCCGAGGTCACAGGTCCGGCTGTCACAGGTCCGGCACCAGGACGAGCTTGCCGCGCACATGGCCCTGCTCCAGCCGGTGGTGGGCCTCGGCCGCCTTGGCGAAGGGCAGGACGGCCTCGATGTGCGGTCGCAGCCGGCCCTCGGCGCAGAGCGCGGCCAGCGCGGCGAGCCGCTCGGCGGACCGCACCACCTGCGGCATGACGATGCCCTCCTGGGCGGCGGCGCGGAAGTTGGCGATGGTGGCGATCCGGCCCCGGTCCGCGACGAGTTCGAGCGACACCGCGAGGGCCTCCGGCCCGCCGTGGCAGTCCAGGGCCGCGTCCACGCCGTCGGGGGCGAGGGCGCGCACCCGGTCGGCGAAGCCCGGACCGTAGGCGACGGGCAGCGCGCCCAGCGAGCGCAGGAACTCGTGGTTGTGCTCGCCGGCGCTGCCGATCGCCGTGCCGCCCCGCTCGCGGACGAGCTGGACGGCGAGGCTGCCGACGCCGCCGGCCGCGGCGTGCACGAGCACGGTGTCGCCCTGGCCGACGCGCAGGGCGTCCAGGGCGATGTCCGCGGTCTGCCCGACGGCCGAGAGCGACCCGGCGACCTCCCAGGACAGCTCCGGCGGCTTGGCGGTGATCTGGTCCGCGCCGACGGCGAGCAGCTCGGTGCCGGACTGCATGACGGCGAATCCGAGCACCTCGTCGCCGGGCGCGAACCCGGTCACCTCCGGTCCGGTCCGCTCGACGACACCGGCGAACTCATTGCCGATGATCTGCGGGAACTCGACCGGATAACGCCCCCGCATGCCGCCGGACCGCACCCGGCAGTCGAACCCGTTGACCCCGACGGCCCGCACCCGGACCGTCACCTGCCCCGTCCCTGGCACCGGCTCGGGGACGTCGACGAGGCCCAGTACGTCCGGCCCGCCGAACTGGTGGATGGCTACGGCCTTAGGCATGCGTTCTCCACTTTCGCTTGACGGTGCTTGTTACTTGTTGACCTGCGTGCTGGCCAGGACGGTCTGGGGCTTCGCCGGGTCCGGGAAGCACTCGAAGGGGCCCCACTCGTCCAGGATCGGCTGGTAGCGGTACCAGTAGAAGCCGGGCTGCTCGTAACTCGAGCCGCCCGGACCGAAGTTGAGGGTACCGGCGGCCTTGGGCGCCTTGTAGGTGACCTTCAGCGTCGGCAGGTCGAACTCGACACCGCCCTCCAGCGGGCCGGAGGCGCTGACGATGATGTCCTTGCCCTCGATCCTGACCGTGAGCGCGGAGTCGCCGAGGCCGCTGCCGCCGGTGAGCTTCACCTTCTTGACCTTCGCGCCCTCCGGGATCCGGTAGGCGACCCGCACGTCCTTGACGGTCTTGTTGTACTCGGCGAAAGCGGTGATCGGGGCCGGGTCGTACGTGGCCTGGAACTGCTTGCCCGCACGGACCGAGGCGGGCACGGTGACATCGAAGCCGCGCTTGTAGTCGTAGACCGGGTGCGTGTTGCCCTGCACATAGGTACGGCACTCGTACGGCACGTCCACGGTGGCGGCGTGCGCGCTGGTGCCCAGGCTCATGACGCCCCCGAGGGCGATGGCGGACGCGGTGGTCAGACGTATCACGTGTTGACGCGACGAGGTCATAAAGGGTCTCCTTCGGACTTTGGAACGCGAATGCGAACGGATGGCTCGGAACGGAGGCCGGGAAAGGGTCAGGTCAGGGAATGAGCACGACCCGGCCCAGCTGGGCCCTGGCCTCCAGAAGGGTGTGTGCCTCGGCGGCCCGCTCCAGGGGCAGCCGGGCGTGCACGGCGGACTTGACCTGTCCCTCGGCGAGCAGCCGGGTGAGTTCGGCGACGCCCGCCGCGTACTCGTGCGGTCGGCCGAGCCGCCAGGCCGACAGCGCGAAGCCGGTGACGTACTTGATGCCGATGAGGTCCATCACGGAGACCCGCGGGATCTCCAGTTCGCCGCCGGACGAGCCGTAGAACACCAGCCGGCCACCGGGGGCGAGCAGGCGGACGCCCTGCTGGAGGACCTCGGCGCCCACGCCGTCCAGGATCAGGTCGGGTCCGCGTCCGTCGGTGAGTTCGCGGACCTCCTCGGCCCAGTGCGGGGAACGGTGGTCGACGACGGCGTCGGCGCCCACGGTCCGGGCGAACTCGCGTTTGGCGGGCTCGCCGGCGGTGCCGATGATCCGGCCGGCGCCGGCGGCCCGGGCGAGCTGGACCGCGATGTGGCCCACGCCGCCGGCCGCGGCGTGCACCAACACCGTCTCGCCCTTGGCGAGTTGACCGGTCCGCAGAATGCCGAGGGCGATGAGCCCGGTGCCCGGGAGGACCGCGGCCTCGGCGGCGTCCAGCTCCTCGGGTACGGGGACGACGGTGGCGACATCGACGACGACCTGCTCGGCGTAGGCGCCGTAGAGGGTGAAGGCGCCGACCCGGTCCCCGGGGTCCAGCCCCGTGACGTCGGGCCCCACCGCGGCGATCCTGCCGACCACGTCCCCGCCGAGGACAACGGGGAACTCGGGCTTCCACATCGGCGCGGGGAACACCTCGCGCCGCATCTGGGTCTGCGCGTGGCCGACGCTGACCGCCTCGACGGCGATGCGCACCTGGCCGGGTCCGGGCTCGGGAACCGGGCGCTCGGCGACGTGGAGCACGTCGGGTGCGCCGTACCGGTCGAACTGAACGGCACGCATCACTTCTCGATCTCCTTCTCCTGGGACTCCCCGGTCCGCCCCAGGGCGGCCAGTACGGCGTGGTGCCTGTCGTCACGGTCGCGGACCAGCTCGGCGTAGGTCCGGTCTCCATAGGCGGCCTCGGTCTGCGCGACCAGGGCCTCGATCGCTTCCGTGCCGAGGGCGGGCTGTCCGAGGCCGCGCCAGCCCTGTTCGAGGCCGCTGCCGAGGTGTTCGAGCCACTTGCGCAGGCCGCCGGGGCCGCCGCCCAGGTGGAAGGCGTGGAAGGGGCCGATGGTGGACCAGCGCAGGCCGATCGAGTCGGTGACGATCCGGTCGAGCTCCTCGACGGTCACCACGCCTTCCAGGACGAGGTGGATGCTCTCGCGCAGCAGCGCTGACTGCAGCCGGTTGGCGGCGAAGCCGGGTAGCGCCCTGCGCAGCACGACCGGGGTCCGGCCGACCGACTCCAGGAAGGCCACCGTCCGTTCGACGGCCTCCGGGTCGGTGCGCTCACCACCGAGCACCTCGACCAGCGGCACGATGTGCGGTGGGTTGAAGGGATGGGCGACGACCAGCCGGCCCGGTCCGGGCATGTCCCGCCCCAGGTCGTCGGGGAGCAGTTTCGACGTCGAGGACAGTACGAGGGCGTGGTCCGGTGCGGCCTCGCCGATCTCGGCGAACAGCCGCTGCTTGAGGGGCAGGTCGTCGGGCGCGTTCTCGGAGACGAAGTCGACGCCGGTCACGGCGCGGCGGACGTCCGGCTCGTACTCGATCCGCGCCGCCAGCTCCTCCGCCCGGCCCGGGGAGAACAGTTCGAGCCCCTCACGCACGATGCGCCGGGCGTCGGGCCTGCGGCTGTTGACCCGTACGGTCAGTCCGTGGGCGCTGAACAGATTGATCCATCCCAGACCGATCGTGCCCGCCCCGATCACTGTCACGGTGCTCATGGCGACGAGGCTGGCAGCGCCCACTCGAACCCGGCTCGAGCGGACTTCGAGGCCACGGCGCGACCGTGGCCGCATGACCATCACCGCGCTTCCCACCGGCCTGTACGCCGAGGTCCTGTCGTTCTACGGCCACCAGATGCAGAAGCTGGACGGCCGTGACTTCGCGGGCTACGCCGCGACCTTCACCGAGGACGGCGAGTTCAAGCACTCCCCCTCGCTGCCCGCCGCCCACACCCGTGCCGGGATCCTCGCCGTCCTGGAGGACTTCCACCAGAAGTTCGACGCCCGCAAGATCCAGCGCCGTCACTGGTTCAACCACGTGGCCGTCACCCAGGCCCCCGACGGCTCCCTCACGGCGACCAGCTACTGCCTGGTCCTCACCGTCCACGCCGACGTCAAGGAACCCGAGTTCGGCCCGAGCTGCGTCGTCCACGACGTCCTGGTCCGCGACGACGACGGCGCCCTGCTCCTACGCTCCCGGCACGTCACTCACGACCACGTCTTCCCGGCCTGACAGTCACAGTGGCCCGACGGCCAACGGATCGCCGGGGCCGTAGGCGGCGTCGAGCCCCGGACGGTCGACGCCGTTGCGCGCGACCGCCACGACCGGGACCGGATCGTCGGTGCGGGTGGCTCGCTGCCGATGGAGGCCACCAGGTCGTGCCGGTCGAAGGGGGCCCGCTCCAACCACTTGACGGAGCCGACGAAGAGCAGCTCCCTGGCGACGGGGGCGCGGTCCGCTCCGACGATGTCGATCTCGACGTCATGGGTACGGGTCCAGTAGCCCCCTACCGCGGGCGCCGCGGGGAGCCGCTCGTCGGGCAGGATCCGGGCGAGCGCCTCGCGGACGAGCGGCTCGATCGCGCGGCCGCGCCAGCTGGTCCAGCTCTCCCGGATCCGCGCGAGGGCCGGCTCTCCCCGCCCCCGCTGGGTCTCCTCCATGGAGGGGCCGAGCAGGTGCAGCCAGAACCGTAGATCTCGGACGACGACCGCAAGCGGGTCCGCCAGCTCCAGTGGCAGTACGTCGAACTGTGCGTCACGGTCGTGCGCGAGCTGTACCCGGCGGCGCGCGAGTGCGAGGTGGGTGCCGCCGTCCACGATGTCTTCGGCCTCCTCAACTCCACCCCGCACCTGGGTACGCCGCTGGGCCGCGAGGCGATGGAGCGGCTGCTGCGGGAGCTGGCGCACGGGGCGTTCGGGGCGCTGGGCGCTGGGCGCTGGGCGCCTGACGATCCCGGCGAATAGGACCGTCAGGCAGTCGTCAAGCGGCTGTCAGGCCGCTGTCAGCTCGGTCGCGGTGACCGGGTTGTGGCTGCGGCCCTCGCCGAGGTCGCCGAGAACCGGCCGCAGGTCGGCCAGCGCGAAGGAGCGCCGCAGCCAGCGGTCCTCGCCGTCGTACCGCGGGGTGAATCCGGTGCGGCCGTGGACCGTCCGCCGGTTGTCGAGGATGATCAGCTCGCCCGGCCGAAGCACGATGCCGCGCAGCGCGCCGAGCATCGCCCGCTGCAGCTCGGCCAGGGCGTCACGGGCCGCCCGGGTGACGCCGACCGTGCCGTGGAAGTCGACCCGCAGGTCCGGGTCGTCCACCGGGCCGGAGAGGACCGGCATCGGCTGCGTGAGCACCTCCTCGTCGGTGTCGTGCACGAAGGAGCTGGAGAACCGGGTCCGGAACTCGGGCCGGCGCAGCGCCTCCACCGTCCGCGCGTCCAGGGCCGGCAGTGCGTCCCCGATCCCGCCGGTGACCGTCGCCGCCACCCCGTCCCGGTCGCCGCGCAGGCAGACCAGGCTCAGGAAGTGCGGAGGCGCCGGGTGGAAGCCGTCCTCGGTGTGCAGTTCGAGGAGGATGGAGCCGCTGTTCTCCTGGCGGGTCTCGGCGCCGCGTTTGGGGCTGACGTCCTGGACGAGATCGCCGTTCTTCTCGTCGCTGTACGAGATCGAGCGGCCGAGCACGGACATCACCATGAGCTGGGCGATCGTCGCCACCGCGACCTCGGTCCAGTCGGGCTCGTCCTCCACCCGGTCCGGGGTGGCGGGCAGATCGCCCACCGGCAGGCCGCGCAGCAGCAGGGTGCCGCTCTCGTTCCCCTTGTCGCGGAAGGAGATGAGGGCGCGGCGGACGTGTGCGGGCAGGGCGGCGGCGGCGAGTTCCACGGCGTGCAGCAGATCCGTGCTGTGCAGCGAGTACCCCGCGTACTCGGTGGCGATCCTCAGGGCGGACACCTCGACGATCTTCGCCTCGGTCTCGCTCACCACGATCCCGGTCGCGCGCGCGTCGGCGTACGCAAATTCTTTCCTCATGCTTCCTTCCTTCTCTGCGTCCTTCTTCGAACAGTCCGGGAGGTCCGGGCGGGCGGTCAGGCGGCCTGACCGGTGCGCCGGCCGGCCCGGTAGACGGGCGCCGGGGCGAAGCCCCGCCACGCCTGCTCGGGCGGCAGCTTCCGCAGGAACCGGGCCTTCTCCCAGTGGCGGCTGACCCGGTTGACGACCCGTCGGCCAGGCGTCAGGGCGATGTGGTGGACGTCGACGGCGACCGTGCGCGGCACGTCCTCGCCCGCCACCAGCTGGTTGACCATGTGCACGGCGAGCGAGCCGAACTGGGTCGCCGCCTCGGTGAGCTGCGGCACGCTGTAGTCGGGCCGGCCGAGGCCGCGGCGCAGCTCCCGGTACATCTCGCCGGGGATGTGACCGCGCGGGGCGATCCGGAAGATCACTTCCCAGGTGCTCAGCCGATCGGCGTCCTCCGGCAGCAGCTGGCCGTCGAATATCCGGCGGACGAGCCGGTAGTCGAAACACTGCGCCGCGAGCATGCCTGCCATGTCCCAGCCGGTGACAAGCGGCTTGCGCTGGCGGCAGGCCTCCTGGTGCAGGGCGACCTTGGCGAGCAGCCCGGACCGCGTGGTGACGTCGACGCCGTCGATGATCACCTCGGCCGGGCGGACCAGGTCCCGGACGTTCTCCCGGGTGATGCCCTCCGGCACCACTTCGGCCTGCACATGCGGGTTGATGGCGCGCAGCGCGGCGGCACCCACCTCGGCCTTGTTGCGGCCGAGGTCGTCCACGGTGGCGTGCTGCCGGTTGAGGTTGTTCAGCTCGTAGGTGCCGACATCCGCGAGGACGAGGTCGCGGTAGCCCATCCGGCCAAGCGGCTGGACGGTGGCTCCGCCGATGGAGCCGCAGCCCGCGACGAGCAGCCGGGTGTTGCGGATGCTCTCCTGGAGGTCGGCGGGGATGAGACCGCGGTTGCGCTGGGTCAGCGAGGCGTAGAACTCCTCCTCGGCCAGCTCGCGGGCCTCCGTGGGCGTCCCGACATCGGGCGGTCCCGCACTCATGAGCGGGCCTCCTGGAACGCGGTGAGCCGGCCGCCGACCGAGCCCGGCTCTCCGGACGCGAGGACCGCGTCCAGGTGGGCCAGGGTGGGTCGCAGGGCGTCCCCGTCGGTGAGGACGAAGGGGTACGAGCGCTGCTCCTGGCCCCACATGGGCGCGAAGAGGTCCGTGGGTGCCGGGGGCTTCGCGGGCACGTCGAGCATGCGCGCGGAGAAGCCGAGCAGCCCCAGCTGGTGGATGGCGACGCCGGGCTTGCCGTCGCCGACGATGGCAGCGCCCTCGTCGGCGAGGGCACGGACGCAACCCTCCGCCCAGCCCCGGTAGACCCACCAGGGGACGGAGACACCGGCCTGGGACTGGTCCATGGCGTAGTCGCGGACCAGGCGCTTGCCCTCCCACACGTGCGCGGAGGGAGTGGCGGCGCCGAGGTGGTCGGCGAGCCGCAGCGCGTAGTCGCGCTCGACGACGAACGGACGGTGCTCCGCGTCGCCGAGGCGGGTGCCCGCCGGGCTGCGGGTGCCGGCCAGGGTGCCGTACCCGCGCAGCCGGCCGGTCTCCTCCTCGACGACCAGTGTGTGCTGGTCCGTCAGGGCGGTCTCGTCGTACGGCTCGGCGTCGAGACCACGCGCGGCGGCGATGTCCTCGTTGATCCAGCCCCGCTGGAGGTACTGCGCCAGGCGGAACCGGTAGACGTCCGAGAGGTACGGGGCGGGCAACTGCGCGCCCCGGACGGTGAGCGTGAGCAGGCCCTCGGGGCTGGCCGCCCGGAAGATCGGCTCGCCGTCGACGGACGACTCCAGGTCGGGCAGGGTGATCGCCCGGGTCTCGTGCAGCAGCCGGACCCGGTAGTCGGAGCGGGAGGCGACGTCGGTGATCATCGGACCTCCGGAACGCCGAACAGCTCACCGGTGACGACCAGCGCGAGGGCCTCCGGGCTGCCCTCGTAGATCCGCGGGCCGTAGGCGTCGCGGAGCACCCGGTCCATGCCGTCCTCGCGCTGGAAGGCGGCGGCGCCGATGAGGCCCATGGCGGCGTCGGCGTTGTCGATGGCTGCCCGGTCGGCGACCATCTTGGCGACGGCCGGTTCGTACGCCGGGGTGGGAATGACGGTGTCGGCCTTCAGCACCGCGTCGAGGTACAGCGCGCGGGCGGCGGAGACCCGGGCGGCCATGTCGGCGAGCTTGCGGGCGGACATCTGGTGCTCGAAGAGCAGCTTGCCGCCCTGGCGGCGGGTGCCGGCCCAGGCGACGGCGCGGTCCAGGGCGTGGCGGGCGATGCCGGTGGCGACCGCGGCGCAGGTGACGCGGGTGAGGTTGCCGATGGCGACGTTGAGGTCCCAGCCGCCGTGCTCGTCTCCGAGCACGTTCTCCTCGGGCACGCGCGCGCCGTCGAGGATCAGTTCGCCGGCCGGGGCGGTGCGGTAGCCGACCTTGTCGTGGATCTCGCCGCGGGTGACGCCGTCCTGCTCCAGGTCGGTGACGAAGCAAGTGAGTCCGGTCGAGCCGGGCGCGCCCTCCAGGTTCGCCATGATCGTGGCGTACGTGGCGACGGGGGCGTTGGTGATGTAGCGCTTGGTGCCGGTGAGGAGGTACTCGCTGCCCGAGCGGCGGGCGACGGTCATGTCCTGGGCGTACGGGGCCTGCTGGGGAAGCACCAGGTCGGTGCCGTTGCGCTCCTCGGCCACGGCGTTGCAGGCGAGGACCGGCTCGGGGCCGAGGAACTTCGGCAGGTACTTCTCCTGGAGTTCCGGCTTCTCGCAGATGAGCAGCGGGGTCTGGAAAAGACCGGTGGCCCCGAAGACCAGCGCCATGCCGGGGTCGGCGGCGGCCAGCTCCTCCAGGGTGAGGGCGATGCCGAGCTGGCTCAGGCCCAGGCCGCCGAAGTCGCGCGGGATGGCCATGCGGAGCAGGCCGATCGCGTGTCCCTTGCGGACGGTCTCCCAGTCGACCTGGCCCTTCACGATCCGGTCGCGCTCGGCGGCACCCGGGGCGACCTCGTCGCGGGCGAAGGCGGTGACCTCGCGCAGGATGTCGGCCTCGAAGGCGTCGAGCAGCGGGTGGTCGGCCGGGTTGTGCGTGTACGTCATGGTGATTCCTTGTCTGAGGGGTGCGGAGCCCGGGGTGCGGCGGGGTCAGCCCGCGAGGGAGAAGGTCGTCAGGGCCTGGCCGACGGCGAAGGTCTGCATGACGGGGCCGTGGGCCGTGACGCGGCGGGCGGTGACGGTGCGCAGGAAGGTGCGGCGCCCGGCGGCGAGATCGAGAAGGTCGGCGTAGGCGATGCCGAGTACGTGGGTCGGCTCCTCCTCGGTGAGGGCGCCCCGCGGGTCGAGGGTGAACTCGGCCGCCGGCTCGGAGACCACGAAGCGGACGGTGGCGCCGGCGGCCTGCCATGCGGCGGAGGCCCGGGCGGACTCGGACAGCGTGCGGGAGATCTCTTCGGGCGAGATGGCCATGTGGAATTCCTTCGCTCTGCGAGGGCGGGACGTGAGGAGTGAGAAGTGGATCGCCGAGCGGGCGGCGGCGGACCCGTGGGCGCGGCCGGACGGACGGAGAGTCGTCACGCGTCGGGCCGCGGCCGCAGGGGCCGCAGGGGCCGGAGGAGGCGGCGAGGGCTTCCTCGGCGCCGCCGCTCCTTCGACGAGTTCGACGTTACCGAGCGGTAGAAGAGGCTGTCCAAGAAGTAAAGCGAGGTTCCACAAGGGGGGAACCGGCCTTCCAATTCCCGGTAATCAAGCGCCCATTGAGAGCCGCCGAACCCCCGGTAACCTGCGGAAACGCCAAGTGGGCCCGCGGCCGGGGGGTGCCGCGGGCCCACGCTTTGGGGCCACGCCAGGAGACGTGTGGGGGGGAGGGTGACGCGTCAGGAAGGGGCGTCAGGAAGGGGCATCGGGCGCCGGGTCAGGACTGCGCGCCGGCGGACGCGTCGTCACGCGTCAGGTGGCGCAGGGCGAGCGCGATGACGATGGCGACGGCCGCGCACACCGCCAGGGCAAGGAAGCCGTTGGCGACGCCGGAGGTGGTCGCGTCCGGGAGGGAGGAGCCCTCCTTGAGGCGGCCGTCGACCGAGGTGGCCAGGATGGTGCCGATCACGGCGATGCCCAGGGCGGCGCCGCTCTCGTTGAAGGTGTTCAGGAGGCCGGATCCGACGCCCGACTCCTCCACCTTGACGTGCGAGGTGCCGATGCCGAACAGCGGGACGAAGCAGGCCGGGAGGCCGGCGCCGATGACGGCCAGGGCGACGATCGTCAGCCAGACGGCGTCGGTGCCGGTGGCGAGGATGCCCGTACCGACGAGCTGGAGGGCGCCGCCGAGGGCGTACATCCCGCCGAGGCCGAGTCCGCCGGCGAGCGCGGGCGCGACCATGGCCACGACGAGGGCGGCGAGACCCATCGGCAGCAGGGAGAGGCCGGTGACGAAGGCGCTCATCCCGTGGACCTGCTGGAAGTACATGCTGGCCAGGAAGGAGCTGCTGATCATCACGCTGGCCACCAGGAGCAGGCCGATGCTCGACAGCCAGTAGGTGGGCTTGCGCAGCAGGTGCAGCGGGAGCAGCGGGTCGTCCTTGCCCAGCTCCATGAAGGTCACCAGAGCGAGGAGGACCACCGCGGCGCCGAGGCTGATCCAGGCCATGTGGTCCCCGAAGCCCTCGTGCAGGCGGATCAGGCCGAAGGAGAGGGCGGCGAGTCCGGCCGTGGACACGACGGCCGAGGGAAGGCGGAGCCGGCGGCCCGAGCCGGTGCGCAGCGACGGCATGCTGCGCAGCGCGCCGACGAAGGCCGCGATGCTGACGGGCAGGTTGATCAGGAAGGCCCAGCGCCAGCTGATCGCCGTGACGATCAGTCCGCCGAGCACGACGCCGATGGTGGCGCCGATCACGCCGAGCCCGCTCCAGGCGGTCAACGCGATCTTGCGCTGCTCCTCGTCCTGGTAGACCTCCAGGATGATCGACAGGGCGGCCGCGGACAACAGCGCGGCGCCGATGCCCTGGGCGGCGCGCCCGGCGACCAGCAGTTCCTGGTTGGCCGCGACTCCGCAGAGCGCGGAGGCCAGGGCGAAGACGGTGAGGCCGCTGAGGAAGGTGCGCCGCCGGCCGAACACGTCCGACACGCGGCCGCCGAAGAGCAGCAGGCTGCCGAACATCAGCACGTAGGCGCTGATCGTCCACTGGAGGGCCGTCTGGTCCGCGGGCAGGTCCCCTCCGATGGAGGGGAGGGCCACGTTCACGACCGTCGAGTCGAGCATCACCATGAGCTGAGCGACGCCGACCACGACCAGGGTGGTCCAGGGGGCCTTGGCCGGGATGGCCGGCGCCTGCTCGGTGGGGGGTGCCAGCGTCTGCTCGGTCACCGGGTCTCCTTCTTCAGAGGTTCTGAATCCGTGCGATCGGATCTGCAGTCCGATCCATGTGCATGCATCGAATGGCCCGCACAGTACATTCATTCGCACGCATAGACAAGCCTGGGGAACGAACCTAATATCGGAGAGGTGACGGATACAGCTCTGACCGACCGGTGGATGGCCGTGGTCCGCGCCGACGCGCAGATCACCCAGGCGGCCGAACGCCGGCTCTCCGACGAATACGGCCTGTGCGCCAGCGCCTTCGAGGTCATGGATGTCATGTCGCGGGAGGACGACTGGATCCGGGCGGGGGAACTGAGCACCCGCGCCTCCAGGAGTCAGCCCCAGGTCTCCCGTCTGCTCGCGCAGATGGTCGCCGCGGGGTACGCCGAACGCCGGCCCTGCGCCAACGACAAGCGCGGCTTCGATGTCCGCCTCACTCCGGCCGGCCGGCAGATCTTCGAGCGGTCCACCGCCACCATGGAGGAGCTGCTCGGCGAGCTGTCCGACGCGAGTCCGCAGGTCCGCGAAGTGCTGGGCGTCGCGATGGCAGGAGTCGGAGGCCGCGGCGGAGCGACCTGACACGTAGCCGTCCTTGGCACTTTTCGGACGCCTACTGGCTGGTAGCCTCCGGATGTCGACCGTCCCGGGCCGAAGTCACGTGCGTGATCACGGTGCCGGGAAACGACGGTCCGGGGGGATGCGCGGGCCCGTGCGAACGGGCTCCGCGCGCCACGGCGCGCCGGAGTCCGCGGCGTGCCGTGCCCCCGGCGGGAACACGGGGTACCGGGGGCCGCCTCCGGTGCCACGCCCTCCCACGAGGGAGGGCTCGACACGGGGGAATATTGTGCTGAGCCAGTCCATTGCGAGACCGAACCTGTCCACCGTCCCGGCCGGCCGGCCCGTCGCGACCACCGCGACGACCGCGGCCGCCGTCACGACCACGGCCGCCCTGCACGGACGAGGGCCGGGCGGACCAGCGCACCTGCCGCGCCCGCGCACCGCTGTCATGAGCGAACGCGGTGTCTCCTTCCGCCTGCTGGGGACACTGGAGATCACCACCATCAACGGCCGGCTGCCGCTGAAAGGCATGAACCAGCGGCTCGTCCTCGCCTTACTGCTCCTGAACGCCAACCACGTCGTCCCCACCGCCGACCTGATGAACGTGCTCTGGCCCGACGGCAGGCCGCCCGCCACCGCCCGCAAGATCCTTCAGAACGCCATCTCGGCCCTGCGCGGCGTCCTCGCCCGCGCCGGCGTGCCCGAACACGTCGCCTCCCTCACCAGCCAGGGCTCCGGCTACTTCCTGAAGACAGCCCCCGAGAACATCGACCTGACACGCTTCCGCGCCCTCGCCGACAAAGGACGCGACGCCCTGGCGGCCGGCGACACCGAGGAAGCCGCCCGGCTCCTGCGCGGCGCCCTGGGACTCTGGCGCGGCCGGGCCCTGGAGGAACTCGCCTGCTCCGGCACCGACTGGCCCCAGATGGCCGCGATCGACGGGGCCTGGCTGCACACCCTCGAGGAGTACTGCGAGGCCGAACTGGCCAACGGACGGCCGTACGAGGTCATCCACCGCCTGGAGGGCGTCGCCGCCGCCCATCCCTGCCGCGAGCGCGCCCAACGGCTCCTGATGATCGCCCTCTGCCGCTCCAGCCGCCGCGACGAGGCTCTGCGCACATACGATCGGCTGCAGCAGCGGCTCCGCGACGACTTCGGCACCGACCCCAGCCTGGAGCTCCAGGACCTCCACGGCGCCATCCTCACCCAGGATCCCGTCCTCGCCTCTCACGACACCTCCGACCCACGCGGCACCACGACGCCCCGCCCCTGCACCGACCCCGAACTCGACGTCCTGCACGCCCTCCTGGACCTGGTGCGGCGGCAGAACCGCCCCCACGTCGTGGCCCTCACCGGCGACGCCGAGGAACGCCAGGCCGCGCTCGTCGCCCGGCTCATGAGCGAGCTCCAGCAGGACGACCGGGCCACTGTCTGGCACGTCCGGCCCGGCCCCGACGGCGCCGACCTCGACCAGGACCTGCGGGCCGCACTGCGCCGCGCCAGGCCCGAGCGCCCCATGGTGGCCGTCGCCGAGCGCCTGCACCAGGCCGGGCACCTCGTACCGGAGTGCGTCGGGGACATCGTGGCGGAGGCGGGGCGGACGCCGCTGCTCATCGTCCTCACGGCACGTACGGGGTCCCAGGGGCTGTGGCCCGGGTGGGACAACGCCGTGCCGCGGTTCACCACGATCACCGTCTAGGCCGAGTTTCAGTAGCGCGGGCGGCCAGCACCGCGGCTCCGTCGGCTACTTGTACTTTGGCGTTGAACTCCACCACATCAGCAGGGTGGTGGAGTTCAGACGTTGAAGCGGAACATCGGGCCCAGATTTTTGACCTGCGTAAACACCGGAGAGCCGGGGCGGATCCAGCCGGGATCCAGCCGTCGTGAGCGGCGCACCCCGCCCGCCCACGGGCCGTGACTGCCGACTCCGTCCCAGCCGAGCCCTCCACACCCATGCCGTATCGCGCCGTGGTCGACGTATGGCCAGCAAGTGGGCAACCATCACTCCCGACGCATCCCTTTTGTGGCTTTGCCAACCCCCGGACCGCGCCTCCTGTAGCTCACGCGGGTCGGTCATCAGCCTCTGGTGCTCCCCGGCACAGGCATCGACCGCTTCCCGCAGCCGTGCATGCCTCTTGCATTGAGCCGCCCGTCCGCCCGGGTCCGGTCCCCGAGCACCCGCAGCACCTCCAGCGCAGCCCCTTCCGCACAGGCCGAGGCGGGCAGAAACTGCGGCAACGCCTCCAGGAGCACCACCCGCACCAGATCGGGCGTCACCTCGGGCAGCCCGTCACGCACCCTGGCCCCATTCAGCGCCAGCAGATGCACCACCGCATCCGCGGCCACCGGGTCGAGAGCCTCACCCCGCTCCGCACCCCAGGCGCCAAGGGAGCGACGGCCAGCGACTCAGCTTCATCACGCATCACCACGCGACCGTACTGGCCGGACCCGCGGCCCGGGGAACCCGCCTCGGGGCCGGAGACCGAGGGGTACCGTACGCGGCCGAACATGGAAGCTACGCAGAATCAGTGAGGATCCAACCCACCGGAAACGGCAGGGAGCGCCACTTCGACGCCATCACCACCCCAAACTGGGTATATAGTTTTCGCGACCGAAACGATATAATTTGCCTTCCGTCCATCATCCGAAGGGAGGCCCGACATGTCCAAGACCCTGGTCGAGATCGACGACGCGGTCCTCGAAGAAGTGCGTGACCTGCTGGGCACCACCACCAAGGCCGCCACCATCCGTGAGGCCCTCCTCGATGTTGCCAAGCGCGGCCGGCGCCGCCGGGGCATCGATGCCATCAAGGCCGGACGGTTCGACTTCTCGGAGATCATCGAGGGCAGCGGCCCCAAGAACCACACCGCCGACAGCTCGTCCGCGGCCGACACCGCATGACTGCCGCTCACTTCCTCCTCGACAAGTCCGCCTTCGCCCGCTGGAGCAACCCTGCTGTCGCTCTCGTCCTGGACGAGCTCGACCAGCGCGGGCTCCTGGCGGTCACTGCCGTCACCGAAATGGAACTTCTGCACAGCGCCCGCGACCGCAAGGAGGCCGACGAACTCCAGGAGATGCTCTCCGGCTTCGACCACCTCCCCTGCCCCGACGAGGTCTGGGACCGCGCCAAGGAACTCCACCGCGCCGCTCTGGACCGCGGCTTCCACCGGGCTCTGTCCATCCCCGACCTCATCATCGCCGCCTGCGCCGAACGCCACAGAGCCACTGTCCTGCACTACGACGGCGACTTCGACATGATCGCCGGCCTCACCGGCCACCCCTCCCAGTGGGTCGTCGAACCCGGAAGCGTTCCCTGAACCACCCCACCAGCCGGTACGCCACTTACAGCGCCCCGAATCCGCGCTGCGTCTACTTCACTCCAGGCAATACAAACGCCGCACACCCGGACCGCCCACCACGGCACGCAGAGCCCGGGCCCACCCCGCTGCCGACCCCGCCGAGACCACGGGCCCACCGAGACGTGGAGTCGACGGCACCACCGCAACCACTTGGCGCGAAGGCCCCGAGATGCCGCCGCAACGCCGCCCCACCCGCGGCGAACCATCTGCGAACAGTTGACAGGACGTCGCCTTCTCCACCCAAAACCCAGCCACCGTGACGGTGACCGAACAGTCACTCATCGCCCCCGCTGCCCCTGTCACGCCGCCGACCTGCGAAAACGCGAAACCCGCCACCGCCACTCAACCCTTTGAACGTCCCCCCGGTACCCACGACGTCCATCGCTCACAGCACACAAAAAAACACCCCCTGGCCTGCACGTTCATCGCGCAGAACCAGGGGGCGGAATCATTCACACGTTGAAGCGGAACTCCACCACGTCCCCGTCCTGCATCACATACTCCTTGCCCTCCATGCGCGCCTTCCCCTTCGCGCGGGCCTCCGCCACCGAGCCGGTCTCCACCAGGTCGGCGAAGGAGATGACCTCCGCCTTGATGAAGCCCTTCTGGAAGTCGGTGTGGATGACGCCGGCGGCCTCGGGGGCGGTGGCGCCCTTCTTGATGGTCCAGGCGCGGGATTCCTTGGGGCCGGCCGTGAGGTAGGTCTGGAGGCCGAGGGTGTTGAAGCCGACGCGGGCGAGGGTGGCGAGGCCGGGCTCCTCGGCGCCGACCGACTCCAGGAGCTCCATCGCGTCCTCCTCGTCGAGCTCGGCGAGGTCCGCCTCCAGCTTGGCATTGAGGAAGATCGCCTCGGCAGGGGCGACCAGGGCGCGCTGCTCGGCCTTGAAGTCGTCGTCGACCAGCTCGTCCTCGTCGACGTTGAAGACGTAGAGGAAGGGCTTGGTGGTCAGGAGGTGCAGGTCGTGCAGGAGCTCCTCGTTGCCGGAGCCCTGGACGATGCCCGCGGAGAACAGCGTGTCGCCCTTCTCCAGGATCTCCTTGGCCTCCTCGACGGCCTTCACCTTCGGCGCGATGTCCTTCTTGATCCGCGACTCCTTCTGAAGCCGGGGCAGGACCTTCTCGATGGTCTGGAGGTCGGCGAGGATCAGCTCGGTGTTGATCGTCTCGATGTCGTCCTTGGGCGAGACCTTGCCGTCGACGTGGACGACGTTCTCGTCCTTGAAGGCGCGGATGACCTGGCAGATCGCGTCGGACTCACGGATGTTCGCGAGGAACTTGTTGCCCAGGCCCTCGCCCTCGGAGGCGCCGCGCACGATGCCGGCGATGTCGACGAAGTCGACGGTCGCCGGGAGGATCTTCTGGGAGGAGAAGATCTCGGCCAGTTTCGCCAGCCGCGGGTCCGGGACGCCGACCACGCCCACGTTCGGCTCGATCGTGGCGAACGGGTAGTTGGCCGCCAGCACGTCGTTCTTGGTCAGGGCGTTGAACAGGGTCGACTTGCCGACATTCGGCAGACCGACGATTCCGATCGTGAGCGACACGTTGCGACTTCCCGTACGTGAGAGGACTTCAGGGGGCGGGGCTGGGGCCCGGTCCTTCCTCGATCTTCGCTGCAGATGCTGCACACGATGCCGACGACGCAGATGTACGGGCCGATCCACCAGTCTACGGCGTACCGGGTCGGGCCCCGGGCGCCGTATCGAACACCTGGCCAAGGTCCGCCCCAAGGTGTGTCCGAGGGCGAATTCGCCACATAAACCGACCTAGGTTGGACCGGTGGAGCAGGACAGGGCGCGACCTGCCGGGTTCGGATCGCGACGCGGTACTCCGCCACCGTTGCCGCCGCAGGCGGGGCGGGGTGGGGGTGGTGCGGGGCTGGGTGAGCGCGGGTGCGCGCCGTACGGGAACGGCGACGGGGACGGTGTGGTGCGGGGCGAGGGGCGTGCGAGGCGTGACGGGGGCGGGTGGACGCCGGAGGTGGGCGGTGTGAGCGGTGCGAGCCGTGCGAGGGGGGTGAGCGGGGGGCGGGATCCGGGCGGGCGGTCCGTCTGGGCGTCGCGGTCGTCCGGTCCCGGTCACGGTCAGGGGAGCCGGCCGCCGCGGCCTTCCGCGTCCGCCCAGCCCGTCCGTGCCACCCGGCCCGTCGCCCAGCGCCGGCCGAGCACAACCCCGGTGCCGGCGAGGGCGGGGGCGGTACCGCGCTCCGGGGCGCCGCACCCCGTACGGCAGGCCCTACGCCGGTTCCCCGACCCGCGGCTCACCGGCCTCGGCTGCGGCCTGTTCTGCGGTGCCGTGATGTTCCTGCTCGGTCACCTCGACGCGCTGCTGCTCGGGTCGTCGCTCACCGTGTACAGCGTGCTGTTCGTGCCGGTGTGCGTGCTGACCGCGGTCTGGGTGCGCCGGGTCGACCTGATGACCGCGCCGGTGGTGCTGCCGATCGCGTTCGCGGTGGGGCTCGTTCCGCTGGCCGACGAGGGCGGCGGGATCGGCGGTCATCTGATGGGGCTGTTCACCGCCCTCGCCACCCAGGCCGGGTGGCTGTACGGGGGGACGCTGATCGCCGGTCTCATCGTGCTCGTACGACGGGTCCGCCTGGTGGCACGCAGGGCGGCGGCGCGACGACACGTCACGTGACCGTCGGCCGGCGGTTCCCCGTCCGCCGACGGCCCGCCCTCGCTCAGCCGTCCTTCTCCGCCGCGTGCATCGCCGCGCCCACGATCCCCGCGTTGTTCTGCAGCTGCGCCGTGACGATCTCCGCCGTGATGCCCTCGATGTGCGGCAGGAACTTGTGGGACTTGCGGCTCACCCCGCCGCCGATGATGAACAGCTCCGGGGAGAACAGCATCTCGACATGGGCGAGGTACTTCTGGACCCGGTGGGCCCAGTGCTCCCAGGACAGGTCCTCGTCCTCCTTGGCCTTGCTGGAGGCGCGCTTCTCCGCGTCGTGGCCGTGGAGTTCGAGGTGGCCCAGCTCGGTGTTGGGGACCAGGCGGCCGTCGATGAAGACCGCGCTGCCGATGCCCGTGCCGAAGGTGAGGAGGATCACGGTGCCCCGGCGGTCGCGGCCCGCCCCGAAGTGCATCTCGGCGACACCGGCCGCGTCCGCGTCGTTGACCACGGTCACCGGCAGGCCGCCGAGGCGGTCGCTGAACAACGCGCGCGCGTCCGTGTCGATCCAGCTCTTGTCGACGTTCGCCGCCGTACGGATCGTGGATCCATCGGTGACCACACCGGGGAAGGTGAGCCCGACCGGCCCGGTCCAGCCGTAGTGCTCGACGACCTGCTGCACACCGTCGGCCACCCCGTCGGGCGTGGCCGGGTGCGGAGTGAGCACCTTGAAGCGCTCCTGAGCGAGGTCGCCTCTGTCGAGGTCCACCGGGGCGCCCTTGATCCCGGATCCACCGATGTCCAAGCCGAAGATCTGCATGGCCCTACGTTACGACGCGGGACCGACAGTCACTGCCCGGAGTCGCCGGAGCCCGTGGCCCCGGTGCGCTCGGCGATCAGCGCGGCCGCCTCCTCGCGCAGGTCACGGCGGAGTTCCTTCGGCAGTGAGAAGGTGATCGACTCCTCGGCCGCCTTCACCAGCTCCACGTCGCCGTAGCCGCGCTGGGCGAGCCACTCCAGGACCTCCTCGACCAACACCTCCGGGACGGAGGCGCCGGAGGTGACGCCGACCGTGGTCACGCCCTCCAGCCAGGCCTCGTCGATCTCGCTCGCGAAGTCCACGAGGTAGGCCTCGCGGGAGCCGGCGAGCTTGGCGACCTCGACGAGCCGCTTGGAGTTGGAGGAGTTGCGGGAGCCGACCACGATGACCAGCTCGGCCTCGGCGCCCATCTGCTTCACGGCGAGCTGACGGTTCTGCGTGGCGTAGCAGATGTCGTCGCTCGGCGGGGAGATGAGCTGCGGGAACTTCTCCTTCAGGGCGTCGACGGTCTCCATGGTCTCGTCGACGGAGAGGGTGGTCTGGGAGAGCCAGACGACCTTCGACTCGTCGCGGACCTCGACCTTGGCGACGTCGCCGGGGCCGTCGACCAGCTGGATGTGGTCCGGTGCCTCGCCGGACGTGCCGATGACCTCCTCGTGGCCCTCGTGCCCGATGAGGAGGATGTCGTAGTCCTCGTTCGCGAAGCGGACGGCTTCCTTGTGGACCTTGGTGACCAGCGGGCAGGTCGCGTCGATGGTGGCGAGCCTGCCGCGCGCGGCCTCCTCGTGGACGACGGGGGCGACGCCGTGCGCGGAGAACATCACGATGTTCCCCTCGGGGACCTCCTCCGTCCGTTCGACGAAGATGGCGCCCTTCCGCTCCAGGGTCTGGACGACGTACTTGTTGTGGACGATCTCGTGCCGGACGTACACCGGAGCGCCGTACTGCTCCAGGGCTTTCTCGACGGCGATCACGGCGCGGTCCACACCCGCGCAGTAGCCACGGGGGGCGGCGAGCAGGACACGGCGGCCAGGCGAAGCAGTCATGCGTCCCATCGTAAGGGTGCGTCCGGCGGGTCGAAGATCGCGTGGGTGACGGGTTGGTGCACGGACTGACCGTGGGTTGTGAGGGGCGTTCTTCGCCCCCGCCGCCCCTACCGGTCCCATCCTTCTGGGGCTCCGCCCCAGACCCCGCTCCTCAAACGCCGGAGGGGCTGAATACTTCAGCCCGTCCGGCGTTTGAGGACGAGGCCCGAAGGGCCGATCAGGGGGGTCTGGGGGCGCGGCCCCCAGGGATGGGACGGGTAGGGGCGGCGGGGGCGAAGAACACCTGTTGGCTGGGCCGGGTTGTCGGTGGTGGCCGTTACGCTCGGCGCATGGCTGTGAACACGTCTCCCGAATCGCCCCTGCCCGTCGGCGAGGTGTCGCGGCTCATCGGGGGGTGGATCGACCGGCTCGGGGCGGTGTGGGTCGAGGGGCAGATCACCCAGCTGTCGCGGCGGCCCGGCGCCGGCGTCGTGTTCCTGACGCTGCGGGATCCGTCGTACGACATCTCCGTGAGCGTGACGGCGTACCGGCAGGTGTTCGACGCCGTCGCCGACGTGGTGACCGAGGGCGCCCGGGTCGTCGTGCTCGCCAAGCCGGAGTGGTACGCCCCGCGCGGCCAGCTCTCCCTGCGCGCCACCGAGATAAAGCCCGTCGGCGTCGGCGAGCTCCTCGCCCGGCTGGAGATGCTGAAGAAGTCCCTCGCCGCCGAGGGTCTCTTCGCGCCCGAGCGGAAGAAGCCGCTGCCCTTCCTCCCGCAGCTCGTCGGCCTGGTCTGCGGCCGGGCCTCGGCGGCCGAGCGGGACGTCCTGGAGAACGCCCGCCACCGCTGGCCGGCGGTCCGCTTCGAGGTACGCAACGTCCCCGTCCAGGGCGTGCACGCCGTGCCGCAGGTCGTACAGGCGGTGAAGGAGCTCGACGAGATCGACGCCGTGGACGTGATCATCGTGGCCCGCGGCGGCGGCAGCGTCGAGGACCTGCTGCCGTTCTCCGACGAGCAGCTGGTGCGGGCCGTCGCCTCCTGCCGCACCCCGGTCGTCTCCGCGATCGGGCACGAGCCCGACAACCCCCTCCTCGACCACGTCGCCGACCTGCGCGCCTCCACTCCTACCGACGCCGCCAAGAAGGTCGTGCCGGACGTGGGCGAGGAGTACGAGCGGGTGCGGATGCTGCGCGACCGGGCCCGGCGCTGCGTCGAGGCGTTCGTCGAGCGCGAGGAGCGGGGGCTCGCGCACGCCCTCGCGCGGCCGTCGATAGAGGATCCGCACCGGATGATCGACGAGCGCGCCGATCACGTGGCCTCGCTCCTCGACCGCAGCCGCCGCTGCGTCGGCCACCTCCTCGACCGCGCCCGCTCCGAACTGACGCACACGCACGCGCGCGTGGTGGCCCTCTCCCCCGCGGCGACCCTGAAGCGGGGGTATGCGGTGCTGCAGCGGGCCGACGGGCATGTGGTGCGGGACCCGGGCGAGGTGACGGCGGACGAGGCGCTCCGGGCGCGCGTCGCCGAGGGCGAGTTCTCCGTACGAGTCGAAGCACGAAGCGACGCACGAAGCGATGCATAGGGTGGGCGAATGACCAGCAAGGTGGAAGAGGCACTCGGGTACGAGCAGGCCCGGGACGAGCTGATCGAGGTCGTACGGCGGCTGGAGGCGGGCGGTACGACGCTGGAGGAGTCCCTGGCGCTCTGGGAGCGGGGCGAGGAGCTGGCCAAGGTGTGCCGGCGCTGGCTGGACGGGGCGCGGGCGCGGCTGGACGCGGCGCTGGCCGAGGAGCGCGAGGCCGAGGAAGAGGGCGACGAGTAGCCGTACGGGTGACGTTCTGCTGTGAAGCGGATCACTACACCCGGGTTATTGTTGAAGCGTCAACCTTCCTTGGCGTACCTTCGTGACGTCAGCCGATCCGGACCGCGGTCCGGTAAGGACCCAGGCGTCACCCTCTAGGAAGTTCCGCATGTCTCTCGTTCTTGACCCCGCCGCCCAGGACCTGCTGTTCCGCGAGGCCCGTACCGCGAACACCTTCACCGACGAGCCGGTGACCGAGGAGCAGATCCAGGCGATCTACGACCTGGTCAAGTACGGCCCCACCGCCTTCAACCAGACCCCGCTGCGCATCACCCTGGTCCGCTCGGCCGAGGCCCGTGAGCGTCTGGTGCAGCACATGGCCGAGGGCAACCAGGCCAAGACCGCCGCCGCCCCGCTGGTCGCGATCCTGTCCGCGGACAACGAGTTCCACGAGGAGCTGCCGGCCCTGTTCCCGGCGTTCCCGCAGGCCAAGGACGTCTTCTTCAGCGAGCGCGCGGCCCGTGAGAACGCCGCCGGGATGAACGCCGCCCTCCAGGCCGCGTACTTCATCGTCGGCATCCGCGCCGCCGGGCTGGCCGCCGGACCGATGACCGGCTTCGACTTCGAGGGCGTCCGCAAGGAGTTCCTGGACGACGACCACACCCCGCTGATGGTCGTCAACATCGGCAAGCCGGGCGCCGACGCCTGGTACCCGCGCTCCCCGCGCCTGGAGTACGACCAGGTCATCACCACCATCTGAGCGGAACCGACCCGCACGACAGAGGCCCTCGGCTGCACGCCGAGGGCCTTTTCGTCATCCGCGGCCGGTCCGGTCGCCGTCCGGTCGGTCCGACCACCCGGTCACTCCGCCTTCAGGTCACTCCGCCCTCAGCGCCTTCGCCATCTGTGTCAGCTGCTCGAACGACCCCGTGCCCGCCACCACCGTGGTCGCGCCCTTCTCCTGGTGCACGAGCGCGTCATAACGGCCGCCGGTGTAGCGCGTCCACGTCCGTTCGCCGATCTTCTCGGTGACGTCGGTGGCCCGCCCGCCCTGGGTGGCCTTCTCCAGGAACGTCGACGGCTTCTCGGCCGACTGCTCGACCTGGACGTACTCCCCGGCCGAGGTGTGGAAGCCGAGGTGCCAGGCGTCGAAGTCGGCGCCCTTGAAGCGGACCGACGTCGGCTTCCAGCTGTCGGGCAGCCCCTGGGGCGCGACCACCGGGTACGACGCCGCACGGCGGGCCGTGAGCAGCTCGACGCGGTAGTCGACCCGCGGGAGGTCGGGCTCGCCGTCCTCATGGGGAACGAAGAGATAGATGACTCCCGCCGCGAGCACGGTCACTCCCAGGGAGAGCACCATGTTGCGGACCGACTTCTGCTTGCCGTTCGAACCTGCCACGCCCCCTATCGTCGCAGGTGCCCTGGCCTGCTCATCCGTGGGGCCCCCTGCTCATTCTGCGCGCCCGAGGATAGAGTCAGGGCGGTCACCCTCATCCGGCCGTCGTCGTATCAGAAAGGTGCGCTCCGATGACCGAGAATCATCATCATTTGCCGTCCGAGCTCGAAGTACCCAGTGAAGCCCCCGATCGCAACCTCGCCCTGGAACTGGTCCGTGTGACCGAGGCGGCGGCGATGGCCGCGGGCCGCTGGGTCGGGCGCGGCGACAAGAACGGCGCCGACGGTGCCGCGGTGCGCGCCATGCGGACCCTCGTCCACACCGTGTCGATGAACGGCGTCGTCGTCATCGGTGAGGGCGAGAAGGACGAAGCGCCGATGCTCTTCAACGGGGAGCGGGTCGGCGACGGGACCGGCGCCGAGGTCGACATCGCCGTCGACCCGATCGACGGGACCACGCTGACCGCGAAGGGCATGCCCAACGCGATCTCCGTGCTCGCCGCCGCGGACCGGGGGTCCATGTTCGACCCGTCCGCCGTCTTCTACATGGACAAGCTGGTCACCGGCCCCGAGGCCGCCGACTTCGTCGACATCGACGCGCCCGTGTCCGTGAACATCCGCCGGGTCGCCAAGGCGAAGCGGTCCACGCCCGAGGACGTCACCGTCGTCATCCTCGACCGGCCCCGGCACGAGGGCATCATCAAGGAGATCCGGGATGCCGGTGCACGCATCAAGCTGATCTCCGACGGCGATGTCGCGGGCTCGATCTACGCGCTGCGCGAGGGCACCGGCGTCGACATGCTGCTCGGCATCGGCGGTACGCCGGAGGGGATCATCTCGGCCTGTGCGGTGAAGTGCCTCGGCGGCACGATCCAGGGCAAGCTGTGGCCGAAGGACGACGAGGAGCGCCAGCGGGCCATCGACGCCGGCCACGACCTCGACCGGGTGCTGCTGACGGACGACCTGGTCGCCGGGGACAACGTGTTCTTCGTCGCGACCGGCATCACCGACGGCGAGCTGCTGCGCGGGGTGCGCTACCGGTCGGAGAACGCGACGACCGACTCGATCGTGATGCGCTCGAAGTCGGGGACGGTGCGGCGGATCGACTCCGAGCACCGGCTGAGCAAGCTGCGGGCCTACAGCGCGATCGACTTCGACCGCGCGAAGTAGGCAGGCCGCGGCCGCCGACGAAGTCAAGGACGATGGGCGCCCCCGGTGCGGAGGGGGCGCCCATCGCTTTGCCTGCTGTCAGCCCGCCTGCGCTATGCGGTTCGTCGTCGCACGTGCCGCCTTCTTCAGTTCCATCTCGCGGCGGCGGCGCCTGGCCAGGACCACTCGGCGTTCGGCCGCGGTCAGGCCGCCCCAAACGCCGTAGGGCTCGGGCTGGAGGAGGGCGTGTTCGCGGCACTCGACCATGACCGGGCAGCGGGCACAGACCCGCTTGGCCGCCTCCTCGCGGGAGAGTCGGGCCGCGGTGGGCTCTTTCGAAGGGGCGAAGAACAGGCCGGCCTCGTCGCGGCGGCACACGGCTTCCGTGTGCCATGGGGCGTCTTGGTCCCTGTCTCGCACTGGCACCCGCTGGGCCGGAACGGCAGCTACCTGCAGGGACGAATGCGGCGGTTGCAGCACGGTCTACTCCTGACGACGGCTTCGCGAGCGAGAGACGATGCAGCAAGGTCTACCCGCTGTGCGCGCGCCTATGCAGGGAGTTCCGATCCGCTGGATCTCAGGGGGTTCGGCACGCTTGTCCCGGGCGTCCGCAACGGCCGAAAGGCGCGGTGGAAGCCGGTCCGATTCACAACCGTCAACGATCCAGGTGCTTGCGCAAACTCCTGTCGACCTTGCGCTGAACCCGGTCGAGGATGTCGGCGACCACCTTCCCCCGCTTCGGCCGTCCCTCGATGTTGCCCAGCACGGCCCAGCCGTCGACGTGGACGACCGGCGCCCGGGGGTCCTCGGCGTCGAGGTGGTCCACCTCGAAGTTGCCGAGGACACCGCCGCCGGTGCCGCGCAGCGAGACGTTCTCCGGGACGCGGACCTCGACGTTGCCGAAGACCGAGATCGCCCGGATCACGACCTGCTGGTACTCGAAGAGGGCCTCGCTGAGGTCTATCTCGACGCTGCCGAAGATCGCGTACGCGTGGATGCGGCGGCCCGCGCGCCAGCGGCCCTTGCGGACGGCACTGCTGAAGACCGCGACCACGTTGTCGTCGGGGTCGGCCGGTATCGCGGCCGGGGCGGGGCGGCCGGGGGCGGGGATGTGCGGGGCGCGGCGCGCATGGGCCGCGGGCAGGTCCCGTATGAAGACATCCAGTTCACCCACCGTCTTGGCCGTCAGCACGCCCTCGACGCGCTCGGCGTGCTCGTCGGCGGTGAGGCGGCCCTCGGCCAGGGCGTCGCGCAGGATGTCGGTGATCCGGTCGCGGTCGGCGTCGGAGGCACGGAGCTCGGTGGCGGCAGCGGGTGCGGTCTGCTTCTGAAGGTCCACGGCAGCAGCGTACCGAAACACGATAGATCGCGATAGCCCCTGTGGATGACGGTCTGCGCATGCCGCCGCGAGCCCCCCGGAGGGCGACTGGGCCTCGAACTGAGCCTTACCTCACAAGCTCGTCATCAGTGGCAGGTTCTACGCTGGTGGACGCTGCCAACGGAGGCCAGCCGCGCTGTCTGTTTAGTGAGGAATGGGCGACATGCCTGAGTTCGCGTACACCGATCTGCTCCCCATGGGAGAGGACACCACCCCGTACCGGCTGGTGACCTCCGAAGGTGTCTCCACCTTCGAGGCCGACGGGCGGACGTTCCTCAAGGTGGAGCCCGAGGCGCTGCGCAAGCTCGCCGAGGAGGCCATCCACGACATCCAGCACTACCTGCGCCCCGCCCACCTCGCGCAGCTGCGCCGGATCATCGACGACCCCGAGGCCTCCAGCAACGACAAGTTCGTGGCGCTGGACCTGCTGAAGAACGCGAACATCGCGGCGGCGGGTGTGCTGCCGATGTGCCAGGACACCGGCACGGCGATCGTGATGGGCAAGCGCGGGCAGAACGTGCTGACCGAGGGCGGCGACGAGGAAGCCCTGTCGAAGGGCATCTACGACGCGTACCTGAACCTCAACCTGCGCTACTCGCAGATGGCTCCGCTCACCATGTGGGAGGAGAAGAACACCGGGTCGAACCTGCCGGCCCAGATCGAGCTGTACGCCACCGACGGCGGCGCGTACAAGTTCCTGTTCATGGCGAAGGGCGGCGGTTCGGCCAACAAGTCCTTCCTCTACCAGGAGACGAAGGCCGTCCTGAACGAGGCCTCCATGATGAAGTTCCTGGAGGAGAAGATCCGTTCGCTGGGTACGGCCGCGTGCCCGCCGTACCACCTGGCGATCGTGGTCGGCGGTACCAGCGCCGAGTACGCCCTCAAGACCGCGAAGTACGCCTCCGCGCACTACCTGGACGAGATCCCTGCCGAGGGCTCGCCACTCGGGCACGGGTTCCGGGACAAGGAGCTTGAGGAGAAGGTCTTCGAGCTGACGCAGAAGATCGGGATCGGGGCGCAGTTCGGGGGCAAGTACTTCTGCCACGACGTGCGTGTGGTGCGGCTGCCCAGGCACGGCGCCTCCTGCCCGGTCGCCATCGCCGTGTCCTGCTCGGCCGACCGTCAGGCCGTCGCGAAGATCACCGCCGAGGGTGTGTTCCTGGAGCAGTTGGAGACCGACCCGGCGCGGTTCCTGCCGGAGACGACGGACGAGCACCTCGACGAGTCGTCCGACGTGGTGAAGATCGACCTGAACCAGCCGATGGAGACGATCCTCGCGGAGCTGACCAAGTACCCGGTCAAGACGCGGCTTTCGCTCACCGGGCCGCTGGTCGTGGCCCGTGACATCGCGCACGCCAAGATCAAGGAGCGGCTCGACGCGGGCGAGGAGATGCCGCAGTACCTGAAGGACCACCCGGTGTACTACGCCGGTCCCGCGAAGACCCCCGAGGGGTACGCGTCCGGTTCCTTCGGCCCGACCACGGCCGGCCGTATGGACTCCTACGTCGAGCAGTTCCAGGCGGCTGGCGGCTCCAAGGTCATGCTCGCCAAGGGCAACCGCAGCAAGCAGGTCACCGACGCGTGCGACGCGCACGGCGGGTTCTACCTCGGCTCCATCGGCGGGCCGGCCGCGCGGCTCGCCCAGGACTGCATCAAGAAGGTCGAGGTCGTCGAGTACGAGGAGCTCGGCATGGAGGCCGTCTGGAAGATCGAGGTCGAGGACTTCCCGGCCTTCATCGTCGTCGACGACAAGGGCAACGACTTCTTCCAGGACCCGGCACCGGCGCCGACGTTCACGTCCATTCCGGTACGGGGGCCGGGGCTGGCGTAGCCCTTGCGGCGCGGCGGGGCCGTTTCTCGCCCCCGCCGCCCCTACCCGTCCCATCCCTGGGGGCTGCGCCCCCGGACCCCCGCGGTCGGCCCTGCGGGCCTCGTCCTCAAACGCCGGACGGGCTGGAAGATCGGAGCGGGGTCTGGGGCGGAGCCCCAGAAAGGGGCGCGGGGCTGTGTCGATATGCGGCTCCGCCGCGTGGGCGCGACCAGCCCCCACCGGCCCGCACCCGAAGATCGACCCGGGGTCGAAGCCCCGCGTGGCCCAAGCCCGGAACATCCCCGCCGTCCCGATCGCTAGAGACGGTATGAGCGACGAATACCGCATCGAGCACGACTCCATGGGCGAGGTCCGCGTCCCGGCGGACGCCAAGTGGCGGGCCCAGACGCAGCGTGCCGTCGAGAACTTCCCGGTCTCCGGCCAGCGCATCGAGCGGGCCCACATCGAGGCCCTCGCCCGCATCAAGGGCGCCGCCGCCAAGGTGAACGCGCGGCTCGGGGTGCTCGACAAGGACATCGCCGAGGCCATTCAGGAGGCGGCCGGCGAGGTCGCCGAGGGGCGGTGGGACGAGCATTTCCCCGTCGACGTGTTCCAGACCGGGTCCGGTACCTCGTCCAACATGAACACCAACGAGGTCATCGCCACCCTCGCGACCGAGCGCCTCGGCCGGGACGTCCACCCCAACGACCATGTGAACGCCTCGCAGTCGTCCAACGACGTCTTCCCCTCCTCCATCCACATCGCCGCCACCGCCGCCGTCACCCGGGACCTCGTCCCCGCGCTGGAACACCTCGCCGCCGCGCTGGAGCGCAAGGCCGAGGAGTTCGGGGACGTCGTGAAGTCCGGGCGGACCCACCTCATGGACGCCACGCCCGTGACGCTGGGCCAGGAGTTCGGCGGGTACGCCGCCCAGGTGCGGTACGGCGTCGAGCGGCTGCACGCCTCACTCCCCCGCCTCGCCGAACTCCCCCTCGGCGGGACCGCCGTGGGCACCGGCATCAACACACCGCCCGGCTTCTCCGCCGCCGTCATCGAGGAGGTCGCCCGCGCCACCGGGCTGCCGCTCACCGAGGCGCGGGACCACTTCGAGGCGCAGGGCGCCCGGGACGGGATCGTGGAGACCAGTGGGCAGCTGCGGACCATCGCCGTCGGGCTGACGAAGATCTCGAACGACCTGCGGTGGATGTCCTCCGGGCCGCGTACCGGGCTTGCCGAGATCAGCCTTCCCGATCTGCAGCCCGGATCGTCGATCATGCCCGGCAAGGTCAACCCCGTCATCCCCGAGGCCGTCCTCATGGTCGCCGCGCAGGTCGTCGGCAACGACGCCACCGTGGCCACCGCCGGCGCCGCGGGCAACTTCGAGCTGAACGTCATGCTGCCGGTCATCGCGAAGAACGTCCTGGAGTCGATCCGGCTGCTCGCGAACGCCTCCCGGCTGCTGGCCGACCGGACCGTCGACGGCATCGTCGCCCATCGGGAACGGGCCCTGGAGTACGCCGAGTCGTCGCCGTCCGTCGTGACGCCGCTCAACAAGTACATCGGGTACGAGGAGGCGGCCAAGGTCGCCAAGAAGGCGCTGGCGGAGCGGAAGACCATCCGCCAAGTCGTCCTGGAGGGCGGGTACGTGGAGCGCGGGGACCTCACGACGGAGCAGTTGGACGAGGCCCTCGATGTCCTGCGGATGACACGGCCGTAACGACTGGTCGCGCGTTCGTCGCGGTGCGGTGAACCACGACGCTTGCCGCAGCGTCGTATGCCTGTGGCACCTAATATCTGTACATGGCAGACGGTGGAGCGGTGACGACGGAAGTGGAAGCGGGCGGCTCGACGGGATCCTGGGCGCCCGGGACACAGATCCTGTGGCGGTACCGGGAGAACGCCGGCCGTCGCTTCCACATCGCGCGCCCCGTCACCGTCGTCCGGGACGACCACGAGATCCTCGCCGTATGGCTCGCTCCGGGCACGGAGTGTGTGAAACCGGTGCTCGCCGACGGGACGTCCGTGCACGAGGAACCGCTGGAGACGCGGTACACCAAGCCGCGTACCGTCCAGCGCGACCGCTGGTTCGGGACCGGGGTGCTGAAGCTGGCGCGGCCCGGTGAGCCGTGGTCGGTGTGGCTGTTCTGGGAGCCCGGGTGGCGGTTCAAGAACTGGTACGTGAACCTCGAGGAGCCGCTGGCCCGTTGGACGGGCGGGGTGGACTCCGAGGACCACTTCCTCGACATCTCGGTGCACCCGGACCGCAGTTGGCACTGGCGGGACGAGGACGAGTTCGCGCAGGCCCAGCGGGACGGGCTGGTGGACGACCGGCTCGCCGCGCGGGTCCGGGAGGCGGGCCGCGAGGCGGTCGAGGTGATCCGCTCCTGGGGACCGCCGTTCGCCGACGGCTGGCAGCACTGGCGACCGGATCCCGCCTGGGCTGTACCTTCTTTGCCTGAGGACTGGGATCGCACGCCCGCGCACATCACCTCATGAGACCCTTGATGCGCCCCCGGGCAGCAAACGTAGGATCGTCCTCCGCAAGGACGCGCATCGACGGCAACTACCGGAGCGCGCGCCGGGCTTGACCGATCGTCACCGAGGGGCGGCAGGACGTGAGCGAGGGTTACCAGGACACCGCCGGGGGCAGCAGACGCCCCACCGGCGGCACAGGAACTGCCTCTGGTCACGCGGAAATTCCGTTCCTGGGGCACGTATTCCGGGTATCGGAGTTTCGGCGGGACGAACTGCACGCGCGGCGCGCAGCCCCGGACGGATGGATTCGAAAGGCGTGACGGAGCAGCCGATCTCCTTCGAACGCCCCGAGACGGGCGTCGACCCCGCGGAGCCCCGCGGGGCGCTCGTGCGTACCTCGACACCGTCGACGACGCCCTCCACGCCACCGCGCACCCCTGGCGGCGACGCCTGCGGGGGCACGCCCTTACCCACGCAGGCGCGCACCGGAGAGACCCCTTCCACGCCGGGCACCACCGCACCGTCCGGCCCGAGCAAGGAGCCCTCAGACATCGCCGGCAACGGCCCCGAGCACTCGCAGCCCTCCGTCGCCGCCGAGCCCGATTCGCACCGGCCGCGGCCCGTCCCCGAGGCCATCCCGCCGCAGCCCGGCACCGAGCCGCCGCAGTCGTCCGCCGAGCGGCGCACCGGACAGGGCGTCGTGCCCGGCCGGCCCACGCCTATGCGACGGGACGGGGACCGGCTGCGCTTCGTGGGCGCCGCCACCCGGCGGATCGCCCGCGGCATAGACCTGGACGAGATCGTGATGGGGCTGTGCCGGGCGACCGTGCCGACCTTCTCCGACGCGATCCTCGTCTATCTGCGCGACCCGCTGCCGGTCGGCGACGAGCGGCCCACGGGTCCCGTCGTGCTGCGCCTGCGCCGCACGGACCGCATCCCGGAGGAGCGGGACACCGACAGCGGCGGCTTCCTGCCCGCACCGCAGCAGCCAGAGCCGCCCGAGCTGGCCGAACTGTCCACGGTCACCGCCGAACTGTGCGAGGTGCGGCCCGGCGGCGCACTCGCCGAGGTGCTGCGCGGCGTACGTCCCGTCTTCGCCGACGCGCCCGCCGCCCGCGCCGCGCTGCCCGAACTCCTCGGCGAGGACGGTGAGTCGATCATCCCGGACGGCCAGCGCGCGATCCTCGCGCCGCTGCGCGGCCGCCGCCGGGTCATCGGCGCCGCCGTCTTCCTGCGCCGCCCCGACCGCCTCGCCTTCGAGCCCGACGACCTCCTGGTCGCCGCCCAGCTCGCCACGCACAGCGCGCTCGGCATCGACAAGGCGGTGCTGTACGGCCGTGAGGCGTACATCGCCGACGAGCTCCAGCGCACCATGCTGCCGGAGACGCTGCCGCGTCCGACGGGCGTACGGCTCGCCTCCCGCTATCTCCCGGCCGCCGAGACGGCCCGGGTGGGCGGCGACTGGTACGACGCGATCCCGCTGCCGGGCAGCCGAGTGGCACTGGTCGTCGGTGATGTGATGGGCCACTCCATGACGTCGGCCGCGATCATGGGCCAGCTGCGGACGACGGCCCAGACGCTCGCCGGGCTCGACCTGCCCCCGCAGGAGGTCCTGCACCACCTCGACGAGCAGGCCCAGCGCCTGGGCACCGACCGCATGGCGACCTGCCTGTACGCCGTCTACGACCCGGTCTCGCACCGCATCACCATCGCCAACGCGGGCCATCCGCCGCCCGTCCTGCTGCACCTGGGCGGCCGCGCGGAGGTCCTGCGGGTGCCCGCGGGCGCGCCGATCGGCGTCGGGGGCGTCGACTTCGAGGCGGTGGAGCTGGACGCGCCGGCCGGAGCGACGCTGCTCCTCTACACGGACGGTCTGGTCGAGTCGCGGCTGCGTGACGTGTGGACCGGCATAGAGCAGTTGCGCGAGAAGCTCGCCGCGACCGCGCAGCTGACCGGGCCGGACCATCCGCCGCCGCTGGAGGCCCTGTGCGACGAGGTGCTCGACATGCTCGGGCCGGGCGACCGGGACGACGACATCGCGCTGCTCGCCGCCCGCTTCGACGGGATCGCGCCGAGCGATGTGGCGTACTGGTTCCTGGAGCCGGAGGACGCGGCGCCGGGTCGTGCCCGACGGCTGGCCCGGCGTGCGCTGTCCCGGTGGGGACTCGAAGAACTCTCCGATTCCGTGGAGCTGTTGGTGAGCGAGGTCGTGACGAATGCCGTGCGGTATGCCACGCGGCCGGTGACGTTGCGGTTGTTGCGGACCGATGTGCTGCGGTGTGAGGTCGGGGACGACGTGCCGCAGTTGCCTCGGCTTCGGCAGGCTCGGGCCACGGATGAAGGTGGGCGGGGGCTCTACCTGGTCAATCGGCTGGCTCGGCGGTGGGGGGCCACGCGGTTGAGCACCGGGAAAGTCGTGTGGTTCGAGTTGAATCGAGGCTGAACGCCGTAGGGGAACTGCGCGTCGCCGACTGCGGATGCGTCGTGTCGCGCAGTTCCCCGCGCCCCTGGAGGGCGTTGTCCTACTGGTCGTTTCCGGGTCTGCCCGGGTCCAGGGTGATCGGATCCGTCGGCTCGTCCGTCGGGGCCGTCGGCGCCGGCTCCGTCGTCGGTTCCTCCGTCGGGGGCTCCGTCGTCGGTTCCTCCGTCGGGGGCTCCGTGGTGGGCTTCTCCGTCGGCTCCTGAGTCGTCGGTTCCTCCGTCGGCTCCTGGGTCGTCGGCTCCTGGCTGGGGGTCGGGGTCCAGGTCGGCTGGACGGCGGCACCCTGGTCGGTGTTCAGGTCGAACCTGGCGTCCGGGTCGGTCACGCCGAACATGTACGCCGCCCAGATGTCCGCCGGGAAGCCACCGCCGTTGACGCGGTCCTTGCCGCCGGCGCCGTACATCTTGGCCTGCGCGTGGGTCTTGTCGTCCTCACCGAACAGGCCCACCGAGGTGACCAGGTCCGGGGTGTAGCCGGTGAACCAGGCCGACTTGTTGTCGTCGGACGTACCCGTCTTGCCGGCGACCTTCTGGCCGTCGCGCTTGGGGTTGTTCGCCACGGCCCGCTGCGCCGTACCGTCGTCGACCACGCCCGTCAGCACCGAGGTCACCGAGTCGGCGGCCTCACGGCTGATGACCTGCTCGCCGATCGGGTTCGGGATGTCGACCGTACGACTGTTGTGCTCGGCCTTCTTGATGATGCTCGGGGTGACCTTCTCACCGTGGTTGTCGAGGGTCGCGTACACGCCGGCCATCTGCAGCGGGCTGGCGCCCATGGTGCCGAGGGTCTGCGCGGGTACGACCTGCTCCTTGGCGGTGTCCATGCCGAGCTTGCCGGCCATGTCCATCACGTTCTCCATGCCGACGTCGACGCCCATCTGCGCGAAGACGGAGTTGACCGACTGGTTCATCGCCTTCTGGACGGTGATGGGGCCGTAGTTCTGGTCGTCCTCGTTCTCGGGGGCGAAGCCGACCTTGTCGCCGTCGCTGTCCACGACGGGGCGCTTGCTGGTGCCGTCGTAGATCGTGTTCGCGGTGATCGGCTTGCCGGACTGCGTCCGCGCGCCCTCGTCCAGGGCGGCGGCCAGGATCACCGGCTTGAACGTCGACGCGGGCTGGTAGTCGGTGCGGGTCGCGTTGCTCGTGTAGTGCTTGAAGTAGTCCACGCCGCCGTACAGCGCGACGATCTTGCCGGTCTTGGGGTCGACGGAGACCGCACCGGCCTGGACGTCCGCGTCGACCGGCCGCTTCTTCTTGTCCAGCTTGCTGGTGAGCTGCGCCTTGACAGCCTTCTCCAGCTGCGTCTGCTTCTTCTTGTCGATGTTCAGGGTGATGGTCCAGCCCTGGTCGACGACCTCGGCCTCGGCCTGGGAGCGCGGGATGCCCTCCTGCTTCATCAGCTGGGTGATGAGCTGCTCGTTGGCCAGCTCGATCAGGTAGCCCTTCTGGCCCTCCCGGCCGGCGGCGGGCTTCGGCTCCTTCGGCTCCTTGAACGTCATGCCCTGCCGCTCGGACTTGTCGAGCCAGCCCTCCTCGACCATGTTGTCCAGGACGTAGTTCCAGCGGGCCGTGACCAGCTTCTTGCCGGTCTCGGACGCGGCCTGCCAGTCGTACTGGCTGGGCGCCTGGAGCAGAGCGGCGAGGTACGCGCCCTGTTCGACGGTGAGCTTGTCGGCGTCGACGCGGTAGTAGGCCTGGGCGGCGGCCTGGATTCCGTAGGCGCCGCGGCCGTAGTAGCTGGTGTTGATGTAGCCGGCGAGGATGTCGTCCTTGGACATCTGGCGGTCGACCTTCAGGGAGATGACCATCTCCTTGAGCTTGCGGCTGACCGTCTGCTCCTGGCTGAGGTAGTAGTTCTTCACGTACTGCTGGGTGATCGTCGAACCGCCCTGCGCGCCCTTGCCCATCAGCGTGTTGAGCACACCGCGGGCCGTGCCCTTCAGGTCGATGCCGTTGTCGTTGTAGAACGACTTGTTCTCGGCCGCGACGAAGGTGTAGCGGACCTTCTTCGGCACCTTGGACAGGTCGACGATCTCGCGGTTGACCGTGCCGGCGCGGGCCAGGGTCGTCGTGCCGTCGCTGAACTTGTAGACGTTGCTCTGGCGCTGGGCGGCCTGGGCCGCGGCGTTGTCGCTGGGCACGTCCACGTACAGGTACAGCCCGATGAACGCGGCGATGGCGAGCAGACACGTGCCGAGGAACGTGCCGAGGATCTTCTTCCAGGTGAAGAGCCGGCGTATGCGCCCCTTGCCGTCACCGCCCTTGCCCCCGGACCTGGCCGCCCGCCGGGCCGCGGCACGGCCGCCCGTGCCGGCCGACGGCGTCCCGATGACGGTGGCCGACGGGTCCGCCCCGGCGGCCGACGGCGACCCGGACGGACGCCGGGGCGCCGCGCGGCGGCCACCGCGCTGTCGCGCTCGTCTGTCTTCCGCTCGTCCCATGGGTCCGTTCCGCTCCGCTTCGTTCTTGTGTGCGCTTCTGCCACACAGGTTCGCCGCTCAGGTCAGCTCAGAAAGCTAACACCGGAAGTTGTGACAAAGCCCTGTCGATCCGGGCTTTTGGGGACGTGACAATCAGCACCTGTCCCAACGGAACCGACGGCTGAAGCGTGCATAGGGTTGCCCGGAAGGGGTAATCTGTTATCACTTAGCTAGATCCGAGATAAGGAAGCCGCGGAGAACGCCACCCGCGGCTTCGGGAGGAGACGGGGGATCACCCATGCCGAAGGACCTGACCGACAAGACCGACGCCACATCCGGCAGCACCACCGCACCGACGGCCCCCGACGTCCCCGAGATGCCGGCCCCCCGTGTCCGCGAGTTCACCGCGCACAGCATCGGCGGCGGGCTCGCCCTGCTGCTCGGCCTCGTCGGGCTGCTGGTCGGGGCGGGGCTGATCGTGAGCGCCTCGGCGGTGTCCGGGGCCGGCGGCCAAGCCGCGCTGATCATCTCCGGCGTCCTGATCGCCATCGCCGCGCTCCTCGCCATGTGCGGGCTGAACATGGTCGCGCCGGGTGAGGCGCGGGTCGTGCAGCTCTTCGGGCGGTACCGGGGGACGATCCGGGAGGACGGGCTGCGCTGGGTGAACCCCTTCACCTCGCGTACGAAGATCTCGACCCGGGTCCGCAACCACGAGACGGCCGTACTGAAGGTCAACGACGCCTACGGCAACCCGATCGAGCTCGCCGCGGTGGTGGTGTGGAAGGTCGAGGACACCGCGCAGGCCACGTTCGAGGTGGACGACTTCCTGGAGTTCGTCTCCACCCAGACCGAGGCGGCGGTGCGGCACATCGCCATCGAGTACCCGTACGACGCCCATGACGAGGGCGGTCTCTCGCTGCGCGGGAACGCCGAGGAAATCACCGAGAAGCTCGCCGTCGAACTGCACGCGCGCGTGGAGGCGGCCGGGGTGCAGATCATCGAGTCGCGCTTCACTCATCTCGCGTACGCTCCCGAGATCGCCTCCGCGATGCTCCAGCGACAGCAGGCCGGGGCGGTCGTCGCGGCGCGGCGGCAGATCGTCGACGGGGCGGTGGGCATGGTCGAGGCGGCGCTCGCGCGGATCTCCGAGCAGGGCATCGTGGAGCTGGACGAGGAGCGCAAGGCGGCGATGGTGTCCAACCTGATGGTGGTGCTGTGCGGCGACCGGGCCCCGCAGCCGGTCCTCAACACCGGGACGCTCTACCAGTGACGGCACCCTCCGATCCGTTCGACGACTCCGCCGAGTCGGCGCCTCGGCGTCGGCCGCAGCAGCGCAAGCAGGTCCTGCTGCGGCTCGACCCGTCGGTGTACGAGGCGCTCGCGCGGTGGGCGGGCGACGAGCTGCGCTCGGCCAACGCGCAGATCGAGTTCCTGCTGCGGCGGGCCCTCGCGGAGGCGGGCCGGCTGCCGGGCGAGGCCAAGCCGATCCCACGGCGCGGCCGACCTCCCGCGCAGCCCCCCGAGTCGCAGTAGCAGAACCGTGACAATGGGCCCCCACCTGGCCCTTCGCACCCAGCGCCATGATCTCCACACTGGGCGTATACATACGACGTATACACCCCGTGTACTGTCCTGCTCATGTCCATCGGTCACACCCTCCTGGGGCTCCTGGAAACCGGCCCGCGCCACGGCTACGACCTGAAGCGGGCCTTCGACGAGAAGTTCGGTCACG
>NZ_JBIBIA010000009.1:228845-533868 GCF_042957325.1 Streptomyces sp. NPDC008086 | reverse complement strand
ACGCCCGGTTACATTCCGAACCCGGAAGCTAAGCCTTACAGCGCCGATGGTACTGCAGGGGGGACCCTGTGGGAGAGTAGGACGCCGCCGAACAATCTTTGGGAAGGACCCCTGGTCACCAGCGTTCAGCTGGGACCAGGGGTCCTTTCGTTTTTACAATGCTTGTGTACCGAAGACAGGAGTCACCGATGTCCACCAACTCTCCCGACGACCGACCGGAGCGCGACCAGCGGCGACGGGACAGTGGTGACCGCGGTGATCGTGGCAACCGAGGGGATCGCGGCGGGTTCCGTCGTGACAGCGACCGCGGTGGCAGCAGCGCCGGCCGTGGTGGGTACGGCCGGCGTGATGACCGCCGTGACGATCGTCGGGGCGATGACCGCGGTGACCGTGGTGGCTTCCGTCGGGACGACAACCGCGGTGGTTACGGTCGCCGCGACGACCGTCGTGATGACCGCAGGGATGACCGACGCGGTGGCGACGACCGAGGGGGGCGGCCGGCGTTTCGGCGCGATGACCGGCCCTCTGGGCCCCGTCGCGACGACCGTGACCGGGGCTTCCGGCGCGACGGGGACCGTCCTGCCTTCCGTCGGGACGACCGGGGCGAGCGTCGGGACGACGACCGTGGTGGCTTCCGTCGGGACGACAGGGGCGAGCGTCGGGACGACGACCGCGGTGGCTTCCGTCGGGACGACAACCGTGGCAGCTACGGCCGCCGTGACGACCGTCGGGGTGACGACCGTGGGTATGGCCGTCGTGACGACCGCCGTGACGACCGCCGCGAAAGTGGTGACCGCGGTGACCGTGGTGGGTTCCGGCGTGACGACCGTGACCGCGGCTTCCGGCGTGACGATCGGGGCGACCGCGGTGACCGCGGTGGCTTCCGGCGTGACGACAACCGCGGCGGTTACGAGCGTCGTGATGATCGGCGTGATGATCGCCGAGGCGATGACCGCGGGGACCGCGGTGGGTTCCGGCGTGATGACAACCGTGGGGACCGCGGTGGGTTCCGGCGTGATGACAACCGTGGGGACCGCGGTGGGTTCCGGCGTGACGACAGCCGGGGCGAGCGCGGTGGGTTCCGGGGGCGGGACGATCGACGGGATGACCGTGGGGGGCGCGGGCCTCGCAGGGACGACCGTGGTGGGCGGCCCGGTGGCTTCCGTGGGCGGGATGACCGGCGCGGTAGTGACGACCGGCGTGGCGGTGGCCGATTCCGTGATGAGCGGGATCGTGACCGCGAGCCGATCAAGCGGCTGCCGATCCCCGAGGACGTCACGGGCGAGGAGATCGACAAGGACGTACGGCAGGAGCTGCAGAGCCTGCCGAAGACGCTCGCGGACGACGTCGCCAGGAACCTGGTGATGGTCGCGCGGCTCATCGACGAGGACCCCGAGGGCGCCTATGGCTACTCCAAGGTGGCCCTGCGGCTGGCGTCGCGCGTGGCGGCCGTCCGTGAGGCGGGTGGGTTCGCGGCGTACGCGAACCAGAAGTACGCCGAGGCGCTCGCCGAGTTCCGGGCCGCGCGGCGGATGACCGGATCCGCGGACCTGTGGCCGCTCATGGCCGACTGCGAGCGTGGGCTCGGGCGGCCGGAGAAGGCGTTGGACATGGCCGGGGCGCCCGAGGTGCACAAGCTGGACAAGGCCGGGCAGGTCGAGATGCGGCTCGTCGCGGCCGGCGCCCGGCGTGACATGGGGCAGTTGGACGCGGCCATCGTGACGCTGCAGAGCCCCGAGCTCGCCTCCAGCTCCGTACAGCCGTGGACCGCGCGGCTGCGGTACGCGTACGCCGACGCGCTGCTGGCCGCGGGGCGTAAGGGTGAGGCGCGGGAGTGGTTCGCCAAGGCTGTCGAGGCCGACAAGGACGGCAGCACGGACGCGTCCGACCGGCTTGCCGAGCTGGACGGTGTCGAGTTCGTCGACGCCCTCGATGAGAACGAGGGCGAGGGCGGGAACGAGGCCGAGGGCGACGGCCTCAAGGACGAGCAGGCTGCGGCCGGGTCCGACGAGGACGGCAAGGAGTAGGCGACGCGTGAAGTGAAGGGCGGGACTCCGGAGAGGGGTCCCGCCCTTCGGCGTTTCAGAGGTCCAGTGCGCGCAGCACCAGGCCGGAGGCCGGTTTCGGGCCGAAGGACGTCGACTTGCGGGGCATCGTGACGCCCTGGCGGGCGAGTTCGCGTACGACGTCCTCGCGGACCGGGTGCATCAGGACGGCCGTACCGCCGTCGCGTTCCGCCTTGCTGACGGTGGCGGCGGTGTCGTGGATGTAGGCGATGCGGGTGGGGTCGTCCTCGGGGATGTGCCAGACGTGGGCGAGGAGGGTGGCGTGCAGGACCGTGGCGTCGAGGGTGCGCCAGGCGGCGGGGCGGTCGGCGGGGACCGTGCGGTCGAGGAGGGCCGGGTCCGGGTGGTCGAGGAGGTGGAAGGCACCGTCGCCGGCGAGGAGGTAGGCGTTGCCCGTGCAGGCCGCGTCGGCCAGGGTCTCCAGGGCCTCGGCCAGCGGGACTTCGAGGCGGCGTACGCGGAAGTGGCCGTCGAGGGCGGCCAGGGCGTCCGCGACGGGCAGGTCGTGCAGGAGGCGGTGGATGGCGCGGACGCGCAGGGGGTAGCGGGCCGTGTCGACCAGGAGGACCAGGCCGTAGTCCCAGGGGCTGGGGGAGGGGTGCTCCGCGCGTAGACGGCGGTACGTCGCCCAGCGGTGGTGGCCGTCGGCGATCAGGGCCTGGTGGCGGGTCAGGTCGGACTGGACGCGGGCCAGGTCGGCGGGGTCGGTGATCGACCACAGGCGGTGGCTGAAGCCGTCCTCCGTGGTGGTCGAGAAGAGCGGCGGGCGTTCGACCGTGCGCTCGATGACTGCCGTGGCGTCGGCTGCCGTGCCGTTGCCGCGGTAGGTCAGCAGCAGGGGTTCGAGGTTCGCGGAGGTGGCGCGCATCAGGGCCGCGCGGTCGGCGACCACGTGCGGCATGACGTCCTCGTGCGGCAGGACCAGGCCCTCCGAGGGCTCCGTCACGCGCAGGGCGCCGATGACGCCGCGCTGGAGCATGCCGTCGCCGTCACGCTGTTCGTAGACATAGAGGCCGGGCTCGGGGTCGGCGGCCAGGACGCCCTCGGAGAGCCAGCGGCGCAGGGTCCTGGCCGCCTGTTCGTTGCGGGCGGCGGGGGTGGCGGCCTGGGGGAGGATCAGGCGGACGATGTTGTGCGGGTCGGCGTCCTGGAGTTGGTGCAGGCCGTCGGGGCGGACGACGACGTCGTACGGCGGGGATGTCACGGCGGCCAGGCCGCCGACCCGGTCGGGGTCGTAGCGCAGCCCTCGGAACGGGGTCAGTTCGAGGCCTCGGCGCTCCGTTGCTTCCGGGTGACCTGCTGTGTTCATCCCGGCATCGTACGGGTGTCAGTGGCATGGGGGATGATCGGGGGAAAGCCGTCGAACGAGGAGCGATGCGGAATGAGCCAGAGCGTCAGGACGAGGCCCGAGGGCTGTGGCCAGGCCCTGAGCGAGGCGTACGACACGGCGCTGCTCGACCTCGACGGAGTGGTGTACGCGGGCGGTGACGCGATCGTGCATGCCGTCGAGTCGCTGGCCTCGGCCCGGGCCGGCGGGATGCGTCTGGCGTACGTCACGAACAACGCGCTGCGGACCCCGGACACCGTGGCCGCGCATCTGACGGAGCTCGGCATACCGACGGGGGCCGGTGACGTCATCACCTCGGCGCAGGCGGTCGCGCGGCTGATCAGTGAGCAGGTGCCGGCGGGGGCGCGGGTACTCGTGATCGGTGGGGAGGGGCTGCGGGTGGCGCTGCGGGAGCGTGGGCTGGAGCCCGTGGAGTCGGCGGACGACGATCCGGCGGCGGTGGTGCAGGGGTTCGGCGGGCCCGAGCTGCCGTGGGGGCGGTTCGCGGAGGCTTCGTACGCCGTCGCGCGCGGGGTGCCGTGGTTCGCGTCCAACACCGACCTGACGATTCCGAGCGGGCGCGGGATCGCGCCGGGCAACGGGGCCGCGGTGGAGGTCGTGCGGATCGCCACCGGGGCCGAGCCGCAGGTGGCGGGCAAGCCGTTGCCTCCGATGCACCGGGAGACGATTCTGCGGACGGGTGCCGAGCGGCCGCTGGTGGTCGGGGACCGGCTGGACACGGACATCGAGGGCGCGTTCAACGGGGAGGTCGACTCGCTGCTCGTGCTGACCGGAGTGACCGACGGCGCCCTGCTGCTGGCCGCGCCGCCGCAGCACCGGCCGACGTATGTCGACGCCGATCTGCGGGGGTTGCTCGGCGGGCAGCCGGACGTCGTGCCGGCCGGGGAGGGCTTCCGGTGCGGTGGCTGGACGGCGACCGCCAGGGCCGAGCGGCTGGAACTCGACGGTGACGGTACGGCCTTGGACGGGCTGAGGGCGCTGTGCGCGGCGGCCTGGACGGCGGCCGGGGACGGCTCGTGCACGCTGGACGCGGGGAAGGAGCTGGCACGGCTGGGGTTGTGACGCCGCGGGGCGGAACCGTGGCCGGGGTTGTGACGTCGTGCGGCGGGATCGTGGCTGAATGGGAGGGTAGGCTAACCTAACTGCGTGTTGGTCGACAGTCCTCCCGAACAGCGCGCGGAGTCCCCGTCCGCGCCCCCAACCCGACGGACGATACGTGCCGTTGGGCTGCTCGTCTCTGTCCTGCTTCTGGTGGTCGTCGCGTTGGCGAGCATCGCGATCGGGGCGAAACAGCTGTCTCTGGGGGAGGTCTGGCACGGACTGTTCGAGAGTTCCGGGACCTACGGGGACGTCGTGGTCGACGACCGGATCTCGCGTACCGTCCTCGGGCTGCTCGCGGGTGCCGCGCTCGGGCTGGCCGGGGCCGTGCTCCAGGCGCTCACCCGTAATCCGCTGGCCGATCCCGGGCTGCTCGGCATCAACGCGGGCGCGTCCGCCGCGGTCGTCACCGCCATCACCTTCTTCGGCGTCACCAGCCTGAGCGGCTATGTCTGGTTCGCCTTCCTCGGCGCTGCCGTGGTCGGGGCGATGGTCTGGTTCCTCGGCGGCAGCCGGGGTGCCACGCCGGTGCGGCTCGCGCTCGCCGGCACGGCGATCAGCGCCGCGCTGTACGGCTATCTCCAGGCCGTGATGATCATGGACGACGCGGCGCTGAACAAGATGCGCTTCTGGACCGTCGGCTCGCTGACCTCGGCGACGGACGCGACGATCAGGCAGGTGCTGCCGTTCCTCGTCGTCGGCATGGTTCTCGCGCTCGCGCTCGCCCGGCCGCTGAACGCCATGGAGATGGGTGACGACACCGCCAAGGCCCTCGGCGCCAACCTGAACCGCACCCGGGTGCTGTCGATGCTCGCCGCCACCGTGCTGTGCGGGGCCGCGACCGCGGCCTGCGGGCCGATCGTGTTCGTCGGCCTGATGGTGCCGCACGTCGTGCGCTCCTTCACCGGGCCCGACCTGCGCTGGATCCTGCCGTACGCGGCCGTCCTGTCGCCCGTGCTGCTGCTCGGCGCCGATGTGCTCGGCCGGATCGTGGCCCGGCCCTCGGAGCTCCAGGTCGGCATCGTCACCGCGATCCTCGGCGGACCGGTCTTCATCTTTCTCGTACGACGGCGGAGGACGGCCCAGCTGTGAAGACCGCACTCAAGAAGGAAACGACGAGCGAAGCGGACAGTGGCGTGCCGGCCGGGGCGAAGAGTGCCGTGAAGCCGGCTCGGGCGTCCCGGGCCAACCGCGCCGTGCGGGGCCCGGGCGGGCTCTCCGTCCGGCTGGACGTCCGGGCGCTGACCGTCGTCGCGCTGTTGCTGCTCGCCGCGCTCGCCGCGAGCGTCGTGCTGATCGGTACCGGCGACTTCCCGATCCCGGCGGGCGACGTGCTCAAGACGCTGGTCGGCGACGGGAACGCGGGGCAGGAGTTCATCGTCAACGAGCTGCGGCTGCCGCGGGTCCTGGTCGGGCTCCTCGTCGGGGCCGCGCTCGGTCTCGGCGGTGCGCTGTTCCAGGCGCTGTCCCGCAACCCGCTGGGCAGCCCGGACATCCTCGGTCTCGGGCAGGGGGCCACGGCTGGGGCGCTCGTGGTGATCGTGCTGTTCTCCGGTGACTCCGCCCAGGTCACCGTGGGCGCGCTGGTCGGCGGACTCGCGACCGGTCTCGCCATCTATCTGCTCGCCTGGAAGCGCGGCGTGCACGGTTATCGACTGGTCCTGGTCGGTATCGGCATGTCCGCGATCATGACGGCGGTCAACGGCTATCTGCTGACCAAGGCCGACCTGGTCGACGCGGCCCGCTCGGTCGTGTGGATGACCGGTTCCCTCAGCGGCCGCGACTGGGCCCAGGTCTGGCCGCTGCTCGCGCTCTGTGCCGTCCTCGTGCCGCTCGTCCTCGCCAACGCGCGGGGGCTGCGGATGATGGAGATGGGCGACGACGTCTCGTACGCACTCGGGGTGCGCGTGGAACGCGTACGGCTGCTGCTGATGCTGTCGGCCGTGCTGCTCACCGCGGCCGCCACCGCCGCCGCGGGCCCCGTCAGCTTCGTGGCGCTCACCGCCCCGCAGCTCGCCCGGCGCCTGACCCGCTCGCCCGGGCCGAACCTGCTGCCCTCCCTGTGCATGGGCGCGGCCCTTCTCGTCTGCGCCGACTGGATCTCCCAGCGGGTCTTCGGCGCCGACCAACTGCCCGTGGGCGTGGTCACGGGCGTGCTCGGCGGCGTGTATCTGCTGTGGCTGCTGGTCACCGAGCGCAAGGCGGGCCGGATATGAGCGTCGGCAAGAGCAACGAGAACAGCAGTGGGCTGAACAACCGAAGGAGCACCGTGAACCGCCTGTCCGCCGACAACGTCACCCTCGCCTACGACCAGCGGGTCATCGCCGAGCAACTGTCGGTGGAGATACCCGACAACTCCTTCACCGTGATCGTCGGCCCGAACGCCTGCGGCAAGTCGACGCTGCTGCGGGCCCTGTCACGGATGCTCAAGCCCAGCCAGGGCCGGGTCCTGCTGGACGGGCAGGTCATCCAGTCGATGCCGGCGAAGAAGGTCGCGCGCACGCTGGGGCTGCTGCCGCAGTCGTCGATCGCGCCCGACGGGATCACCGTCGCCGACCTGGTGGGCCGCGGCCGGTACCCGCACCAGGGCATCCTGCGGCAGTGGTCGACCGAGGACGAGCGGGTCGTCCAGGAGTCGATGGAGCAGACCGGGGTCGCCGAACTCGCGGATCGCTATGTCGACGAACTGTCCGGCGGTCAGCGCCAGCGCGTGTGGATCGCGATGGCACTCGCCCAGCAGACGCCGCTGCTGCTGCTCGACGAGCCGACGACCTACCTCGACATCCAGCACCAGATCGACGTCCTCGACCTGTGCGCCGAACTGCACGAGGAGCAGGGGCGCACGCTGGTCGCCGTACTGCACGACCTCAACCACGCCGCCCGGTACGCCACGCACCTCATCGCCCTGCGCGGCGGGGCCGTGATCGCCGAGGGCGCGCCCAACGACATCGTCACGGCCGAGCTGGTCGAGGACGTGTTCGGGCTGCGGTGCCAGGTCATCGACGACCCGGAGACGGGCACCCCGCTGGTGGTGCCGGCGGCACGGAAGGCGCGTGAGCAGGTCAGGAAGGAGCGGGTCGACCAGGGCGGCCGGGCCGAGAAGGTGGCGGCAGCCGAGAAGGTGGCGGCTACAGAAGCTTCCTGAGCGTCAGCAGGTCACGCACGCCCGCGTGCAGCTTCACCCGGCCCGAGCCCCAGGCCTTGGCGAAGTGCAGCTCGCCGTCGACCAGGGCGACCAGGTCGTCGCCGGTCATGCTCAGTCTGATCTGGGCCTTCTCACGGGGCGGGCCCTGGAACGTCTCGTGGACATGGATCCGGCCGCCCGACATACGGCCGGCGAAGGTGACGTCCAGGTCGGTGATGTGGCAGCTCACCGAGCGGTCCAGGGCCGCGGCCGTGCGGGCGTCCCCTTCGGCGCGCTGCATGTTGTCCGAAAGCTTTTCGAGTGCGGCGCGGCACTCCTCAGTCGTGGCCATCGCGATCGACGGTACCCCAGCGGTTCGGGGTAGCGTCTGGGCATGAGCGACACGGTTCCGGAGACGGAGATCCCGGCGATCCCCCGGGAGGCGGCAGAAGGGGTCGAGACGGCCGCGGCGGTCGAACCCGAGTACGACCCGGCCGCCCCCGCCCCGCTGAACATCCCCCGCACCCCCACCGGCAACGCCGACGTCGACGCCCAGCTGGAGCGGCTGGGTGATGCCGACCACCTCGCCACCGACGGGCACGTCGAGGTGTACGAGGATGTACACCGGGGGCTGCGCGACGCGCTCACCGCGCTCGACGCCCGCCCGGGACCTCCGGCTCCCGCCCGTCACCCGACCACCACCCCTCGATGAGACCCTTCGGGTCGCACCTATCGATCGCCGTACGAGAGCAGGAGCTGAACCGAACGTGGCAGGAGTCGCACGCCGCCGTCTCGACGCGGAGCTGGTCCGCCGGAAGCTCGCGCGCTCGCGCGAGCACGCCAGCCAGCTGATCGCCGCCGGACGGGTCACCGTCGGCAAGACCGTCGCGACCAAACCGGCCACGCAGGTGGAGACCGCGGCGGCGATCGTGGTGTCCACCGACGGCAGCGACCCCGAGTACGTCTCGCGCGGCGGGCACAAGCTCGCGGGCGCGCTGGAGGCCTTCGTGCCCCAGGGACTCGTGGTGAAGGGGCGGCGGGCGCTGGACGCCGGCGCGTCCACCGGGGGTTTCACCGATGTCCTGCTGCGGTCCGGGGCCGCCCATGTCGTCGCCGTGGACGTCGGATACGGACAACTCGCCTGGAGTCTCCAGAGTGATGAACGCGTCACCGTCAAGGACCGTACGAACGTACGCGAGTTGACGCTCGAAGCGATCGATGGGGAGCCAGTGGATCTTGTCGTGGGGGATCTGTCCTTCATCCCGCTCGGCCTGGTACTGCCCGCCCTGGTGCGGTGCGTGAAACAGGACGCCGATCTGGTGATGATGGTCAAGCCGCAGTTCGAGGTGGGGAAGGAACGGCTGGGCAGCGGGGGAGTCGTACGGAGTCCGCAGCTGCGGGCGGAGGCCGTGCGGGGAGTCGCCGAGAAGGCGTGGGAACTCGGGCTCGGAGTGAAGGGCGTCACGGCGAGTCCGTTGCCCGGACCCTCCGGGAACGTCGAGTACTTTCTGTGGCTGCGTGCCGGGGCACCCGCCCTGGACCCGGCCGACGTTGACCGTGCAGTTGCGGAGGGGCCGCGTTGACACCGAACCGAGCTCGTACTGTTTTTCTGCTCGCCCACACGGGGCGGCCCGCGGCGATCCGCAGCGCCGAGCTGGTGGTCAAGGGACTGCAGCAGTCCGGGATCGGTGTGCGGGTGCTGGAGTACGAGGCCGCCGACCTGCCGCTGCCGCCCGAGGTGGAGCTAGTCAAGGAGGCGACTCCTCAGTGCCTCGACGGGTGCGAGCTGCTGATAGTGCTGGGCGGCGACGGGACGCTGCTGCGCGGCGCCGAGTTCGCCCGGGCGTCCGGGGTGCCGATGCTGGGCGTCAACCTCGGGCGGGTCGGCTTCCTCGCGGAGGCCGAGCGGGACGATCTCGACAAGGTCGTCGACCGGGTCGTGACCAAGGCGTACGAGGTCGAGGAGCGGATGACGGTCGATGTCGTCGTGCATCAGAACGGCGACATCGTGCACACGGACTGGGCGTTGAACGAGGCGGCCGTGCAGAAGGCCGGGGCCGAGAAGCTGCTCGAAGTCGTGCTGGAGATCGACGGGCGGCCGGTGACGGGGTTCGGGTGCGACGGGATCGTGCTGTCCACGCCGACCGGGTCCACGGCGTACGCGTTCTCGGCGGGTGGGCCTGTGGTGTGGCCCGAGGTGGAGGCGTTGCTGATGGTGCCGATCAGTGCGCACGCGTTGTTCGCGAAGCCGTTGGTGACGTCGCCGGATTCTGTGCTTGCGGTGGAGGTTCTGCCGCATATCCCGCCGGGGGTTCTGTGGTGTGACGGGCGGCGGACTGTCGAGTTGCCGCCGGGGGCTCGGGTGGAGGTTCGGCGGGGGGCTGTGCCGGTGCGGCTCGCTCGGTTGCATCATGCTTCGTTCACGGATCGGCTTGTGGCGAAGTTTGCGTTGCCGGTTTCTGGGTGGCGAGGTGCGCCGCATTAGCCCGTTCGCCGTGGCGTGAGGGGTGCGTTGGCGGCTGCGGGGCCGTTGTGGCTGGTCGCGCAGTTCCCCGCGCCCCTTGGGGCGTGACACTCGCCTGGGTGACAATGTGCTGCCGATACGCATTCGTCACCTGGACCTTCACATGACTGGGACCGGGGGGCGTCGCATCCCCGGTACCCGACCTCGTAAGGTCGTGTCCGTGTTGGAGGAGATGCGGATACGGTCGCTCGGAGTCATCGATGACGCGGTCGTCGAGCTGTCGCCGGGGTTCACCGCGGTCACGGGTGAGACGGGTGCGGGCAAGACCATGGTGGTCACGAGCCTGGGTCTGTTGCTCGGAGGACGGGCGGACCCGGCGCTCGTGCGGATCGGGGCCGAGAAGGCGGTCGTGGAGGGGCGGATCGCCGTGCCCTCGGGGGCGCCGGTCGTCGTACGGGTCGAGGAGGCCGGGGCGGAGCTCGACGACGGGGCGTTGCTGATCAGCCGTACCGTTTCCGCCGAGGGGCGGTCGCGGGCGCATCTGGGCGGGCGCAGTGTGCCCGTGGGGATGCTGGCCGAGCTCGCGGACGAGCTGGTGGCCGTGCACGGGCAGACCGATCAGCAGGGCCTGCTGAAGCTGGCCAGGCAGCGGCAGGCGCTCGACCGGTACGCCGGGGACGCCGTCGCCGTGCCGCTCGCCAAGTACGGCGAGGCGTACCGGCGACTGCGGGCCGTCTCCGTCGAGCTGGACGAGATCGTCACGCGCGCGCGTGAGCGGGCTCAGGAAGCCGACATGCTGCGGTTCGGGCTGGACGAGATCGCGGGTGTCGAGCCGCGCGCCGGGGAGGACGTGGAGCTGGCGGAGGAGGCCGAGCGGCTGGGGCACGCGGAGGCGCTGTCGTCCGCCGCCACGGCCGCTCACGCCGCGCTCGCCGGCAATCCGGAGGATCCCGAGGGCATCGACGCGGCGACGCTCGTCGCGGGTGCGCAGCGGGCCCTGGACGCCGTGCGGTCGCACGATCCGGCGTTGTCCGCGCTGGCCGACCGGATCGGGGAGATCGGGATCCTGCTGGGCGATGTCGCCGGGGAGCTGGCCGGGTACGCCGACGACCTGGACGCCGATCCCCTGCGGCTCGCGGCCGTCGAGGAGCGGCGGGCCGCGCTGACCGCGCTCACGCGGAAGTACGGCGAGAACGTCACCGCCGTGCTCGCCTGGGCCGAGGAGAGCGCCACGCGACTGACCGAGCTGGACGGCGACGACGAGCGGATCGGCGAGCTGACCGCCGAGCGGGACGCGCTGCGGGCCGAGCTGGGCGGGCTGGCGCAGGCGTTGACCGACGCGCGGACGGACGCCGCCGAGCGGTTCGCCGCCGCGGTGACCGCGGAGCTGGCCTCGCTCGCGATGCCGCACGCGCGCGTGTCCTTCGACATCCGGCAGACCGAGGACCCGGAGGGCGTGGAGGTCGGCGGGCGTACGGTCGCCTATGGGCCGGCCGGCGCGGACGAGGTCGAGCTGCTGCTCGCCCCGCACCCGGGAGCGCCGCCCCGGCCGATCGCCAAGGGCGCGTCCGGCGGTGAGCTCTCGCGCGTGATGCTCGCCGTGGAGGTCGTGTTCGCGGGGACCGATCCCGTGCCCACGTATCTGTTCGACGAGGTCGACGCGGGCGTCGGCGGCAAGGCGGCCGTGGAGATCGGCCGGCGGCTGGCCCGGCTGGCCAAGACCGCGCAGGTCGTCGTGGTGACCCACCTGCCGCAGGTCGCCGCCTTCGCCGACCGGCAGCTGCTCGTCGAGAAGACCAACGACGGGTCGGTCACCCGGTCCGGCGTGAAGGTCCTGGAGGGCGAGGAGCGGATCCGGGAGCTGTCCCGGATGCTCGCCGGACAGGAGGACTCGGAGACCGCGCGGGCACACGCGGAGGAACTGCTGGCGACGGCCCGCGCCGACGCGTAGGAGGGCGGGGCCTCCCGTGTGGGCGGCCGCGCTCGACTGGGCGGGAGGGGTGGGGCCGGGTTGTCAGTGACGGTCCGTAGGGTGGCCGCATGCGCGAACGTGCCTCTCGGACCACCGCCTTCGGTCTCTCCGCGGCCCTCACCCGCGCCGCCGTCGCCGCCCTGCGCGCCAAGGCGCCCGGCGGTCGTGAGCGCTGGGAGCGGAAGAACTACGCCGGGCGGACCGTGGAGTTGTACGCCGGGCCCGCCGCGGCTCTGGCGGCCGCGGTCGGGGCCGGGCGGGTCTCGCCGGCCGCAGGAGCTGCCGTGGCGGTCGCGGGGGTTTGCGGGGCCTACGACGATGTGGCGGGCGTCGGAGACTCCCGGCGTGGGTTCCGGGCGCATCTGGGCGCGCTTCGGGGCGGTGAAGTCACCAGCGGGGCCGTCAAGTTGGTCGGGATGTCCGCCGCCGGGCTCGTCGCGGGGGCCATGCTGAAGGAACGGCCGCTGGACAAGCTGCTCGCCGGGGTCGTGATCGCCGGCGCCGCGCACTTCGTGAACCTCGTGGACGTACGGCCCGGACGGGCCGCCGCCGCGGTGCTCGCGCTCGGTGCGCCGGGGCTGCTGCGCCCGGGGCACGGTGGCGCGTTGGCCGCCGGTGCCATGGGGGCCGCCGCGGCCGTCCTGCCCGACGACCTCGGGGAGCGGGCGATGATCGGGGACACCGGCGCCCATGCGCTGGGCGCGGCCCTGGGTGCCGCTGTCGTCGCCGGGAACGGCCGGGCCGGACTGGTCGCTCACGCCGCCGCCGTCGTAGCCGCGGCGGTGTACGGCGACAAGGTGAGCGAGGTCGCGCGGGGAGTCGGCGCGCCGTGAGGTCGGTACGGCCCGGTGCGGCACGCCGGTGCACGCCGGTCGGCGAAAGGTGCTCCACGCGCGCATGTTCGGCCACCATCCCCACCCCGGATCACTCGTGCAGGTGACTCCGGTCACCGAGTTGCCCGGCACCCGGGCCGCCCGGGGCCTGCCGGCGTTCCCGGAACGGCCGTACGTCCTGGCATCCTTGGCGTAAACACGTCGTACGCGTAGGGGTCCCCGCGGTACACCCCGTCCGCCCGATCCTTCTGTACGTTCTTCGTGACCGCCCGACCCGAAGCAGGAGCCCCGGCCAGGTGACCCCCGTGAGCAGCCATGCACCGCACGGCCAGTCCTCGCTGCGCACCGTGCAGGTGCTGGGCGGTGGCAACGCCGGCAGCAGCGCGCATGTGCGATCACTGGCGTCGGGGCTGGTCGCGCGGGGCGTGCGGGTCACCGTGTGTGCCCCCGTCGAGGCCGATCAGCTCTATGACTTCACGGGGGCCGGCGCCGACCACGTGCATGTGCCGCGCAGCAGCGATCCCGGCTCCGTGGCGGCCCTGCGGGCGGCGTGCGCGGACGCCGACCTGGTGCACGCCCACGGGCTGCACGCCTCCTTCCGCGCGGTGCTCGCCCTGAGCGGGCGGCGCACCCCGCTCGTCGTCACCTGGCACGACCGGGCCCATGCCGAGGGAGCCCGCGCCCATCTCGTACGGCTGTTGGAGCGGCGGGTCGTCAAGGCCGCCTCCGTCGTCCTCGGGACCACCTCGGCGCTCGTCGACCGGGCCCGCCGGACCGGCGCCCGGGACGCCCGCCTCGCCGCGGTCGCCATGCCGGGGCCCCTGCGTGCCGTCGAGCACGACGACCCCGACCGGCTGCGTCCCAAGGTCCGGGCCGAACTCGGGGCCACCGGGCGGCCGTTGCTGATCGCCGTCGGCTCGCTGGAGCGGCACCGCGGGTACGACGTGCTGCTGGACGCCTCGCGCGGGTGGCTGCGGCTCGACCCCGTGCCGTTGGTCGTGATCGCGGGGGAGGGGACGCAGCGGGCCGAGCTCCAGCGGCGGATCGAGGACGAGGAGCTGCCCGTGCGGCTCATCGGGCGGCGCGACGACGTCTCCGAGCTGCTGGCCGCCGCCGATGTGGCGCTGCTGCCCAGCAGTTGGGAGTCGCGGTCCGTCCTCGCCCAGGAGGCCCTGCACGCGCGTGTGCCGCTCGTCGCCACCGAGGTGGGCGGCGTGCCGGAACTCGTCGGCGACGCCGCCGAACTCGTCCCGTACGGCGATGCGAAGGCCCTCGCCGACGCCGTCGTACGGCTGCTCGACGACCCCGAGCGGCGGGAGCTGCTCAGGGAGCGCGGCGTGCGGCAGACGGCCACCTGGCCGACCGAGGACGAGACGGTGGCCCAGGTCCTCAGCGTGTACGACGAGTTGACGCAGCCCCGGTTCGTGATCTAGGGGGTGTTTCGAAAGTCCCGCACAGCACCTACGGCGCCCGGCACGCGCGTCCGCGCCCGCGATGTCTACCCCGCGTGTCTGCGCGCCCGCAGCGCCAGGCTCAACGCCAGTACCGTCTGCGGGTCGTCGAGGTCGGTGCCGAGCAACTCGCCGATGCGGGCGAGGCGGTTGTACAGCGTCTGCCGGTTGAGGTGCAGCTCGCGGGCCGTTTCCGCCTTGCGGCCCGCGTGGGCCAAGTAGGTCTCCAGGGTGGGCAGCAGGGGCGGTTTCGAGCGGTTGTCGTGGTCGCGTAGCGGGCCGATCGCGCGGTCCACGAAGGCCGCGAGGTCCGGGTGGTCCCGCAGCCGCCACAGCAGCAGGTCGATGTCCAGGCGCCGGGCGTCGTACCAGGGGCGGTCGCTCAGGCCCTGCGCCGCCGTCGCTGTCTCCGCCGCGTGTCTGAGGCCCGCCGAGGCCGCCGCCCAGCCGCCGGCCACGCCGACGACCACGACCGGCGGTGCCGCGCCCGGCCGCTGCACCCCGGCCCGCTCCACACCCGCCCGCAGCGCCACCGCGACCCGGTCCGCGACCGCCGACCGGTCCGCCTCCGCACGCAGCCCCAGCAGCAGCGGCACCCGGCCCTCCACGGGCCGTACGCCCAACAGCACCGGCACACCGACGGACGCCAGCTCCTCGCCGACCGCGCGCGCCAGCACCGCCCAGCCGCCCCCCGGGGACAGCGCGTCGCCCAGCCGCATCACGACCGGCAGCAGCGGGCCGTCACCCGGCTTGAAGCCGAGCACGCGCGCCTGTGCCGCGGCGTCCTCGGCGGCGACCCGGCCCTCCGCGAGGTCGGTCAGGAAGTCGCCGCGCCCGCGCGCCGCCAGCTCCTCCTCCTGCCGTGCCTGCATCAGCACCACGGCCAGGATGCCCGCGGCCCGCTCGGCGGCGATCCGGTGCACCGGCGCGAGAGGGCCCCGTACCGGAAGGAGCGCGAGCCTGGCCCGGACCGACACCGTTCCCGGGCCGCCGCCCGGAACGTCCACCAGCACCGAACCGGCGGGCGGCGGGCCGTCCTTGTGCTGCCCTCGCAACCCCTCCCACACCTGAAGCGGATCCGCACCCTGCGGGCCTGCCCCGGCGGCGTACAGCAGCTGTCCGTCCGTCGTCTCCAGGAAGACCGGGTTGCCGCTGAAGTCGGCCAGGATGCCGAGGACCTGGGGCACTCCGCCGCCGCCGAGCAGGGCCTCGGTGCAGCGGCGGTGCACCTCCTCCGCGCGTTGCAGCAGCGCGTAGTGGCCGTTGACGATCTCGGTGTGGATCTCCTCGGTGACCGTCACGAACGGTACCTCGCGATGCAGCTGGACCAGTGGCAGACCGGCCGCGCGTGCCGTGTCGACCAGCGTGGCGGGCAGCCGGGTGAAGCGGGTGCCCAGCTCGATGACCAGGGCCGCGATGCCCCGCTCGGCCAGGGTGCGCACGAACGCGCGCTGGTCCGCGGGGCGGGTGCCGATGCCGTAGCCCGTGGTCAGCAGCAGTTCCCCGCCCTTCAGCAGCGAGGCGATGTTGGGCACCTCGCCCGCGTGCACCCAGCGCACGGTCCGCCCCAGCCGCTCGGCACCCGCGAGGACCTCCGGGAGCCCGCTGCGCAGACCGGGCAGCTCCAGCGCCCGGCGCACGGTGATCCCGGCGCTGTGGGTGTCGAATCCGCTGCTCATACCGCCCGTACCGCTGTCCATGAGGCGGACGCTACCCGTGGGCACGCCGCCGCGACATATCCGGACCGTCGCATGCCCCGCCGCCAAGGGGATCATCGCGTCGGCTTGAGGCGCGCTCGGCGGGGTAGCGGCGTCGGCATGGACTTCAGCGTGGTTGCCGTGGCACGGGAGGACGACAGTCCCATCGAGGAGCCGCTGCGGGTGGCGGTGGCCGCCGATCGGCTCGGGTACCGCGAGGTGTGGGCGGGGGAGGGGCCGACCTGGGACTCCTTCGTCCTCGCCGCGGCCATCGGGCGGGCCACCGAGCGGGTCGCGCTGACGGCCGGTCCGGTGGCGGTGTCGGTGCGCGAGCCGTTCGGGATCGCGCGGGGTGCCGCCTCGGTCGCCGCCGTCACCGGGCGGCCGGTCGGGGTGGCGCTGGGGACGTCCAGCAAGCGGGTCGTCGAGGACGTGCACGGGGTGCCGCGGGTACGGCCCGCGGCGGCGATGGAGGCCTCCGCGGCAGCCCTGCGCGTCCTCCTGCACGGTGAGCCCGGTGAGCCCGTCGTCCCCGGCAGCGTCTTCCCGCGCCGCCTCCCACCGCCCGGCGGCCCGCTCACCGTCGCCGCGTTCGGCGACCGCGCCATCGCCACGGCCGCGACGCACGCCGACCGGATGCTGCTCGACATCGTCACCCCGGACCAGGTACGGACGCTGCGGGCCAAGCTGACGGCGGCCGCCGAACGCGCGGGCCGTACGCCACCGACGCTGGCCTCCTGGCTGCCGGCCGCCGTCGACCCGGACCCGGAGTCCCTCGCGCAGGTCCTGCGCAGCGTCGCCGGGTATCTGACGGTGCCCGGCTACAGCGACATGTTCGAGGCGGCCGGCCTCGGGGAGGCGGTCGAGCTCGCCCGTACCGGCGCCGACCCGGGCACGCTGGTGCGGGCACTGCCCGCGGCGGCCGCCGGCACGGTCGGTCTGGTGGGCGACCTGGACGCCGTACGCGCGCGTGTGGCGCAGTACGCTGACGCCGGGCTCGACGAGATCGCCCTAGTGCCGGCGACGGCCGGCGATCCGGGCGGGGAACGGACGCTGACGGCGTTCCGGCGAGCCTGGTGACGGTGGTCAGGCCGGCCGGATGTTGTGGTTGAACCGGAAGACGTTGTCCGGGTCGTAGCGGCGCTTCAGTTCCGCCAGCCGACGGGTGTTCTCGGCGCCGACTCCGGCCACGACCCGCTCGGCGCCCTCGTCACCGATGAAGTTGAGGTAGACCGCGCCTGTGCTCCACGGGCGCGCGTCGGCGCGGACGTCCCTGACCCACTGGATGCACCGCTCGTCGTCCGCGGGGTCCTCCCAGATCCCGAACGGATGGACCGCCCAGGGCGCGTCGCGGTAGGGCACGGGGTATTCGCGCGGGCCCGTCGCGATCGCGCCGCCCAGCGGGAACAGCACATGGATGGTCCCGGTCGGCGGCATGGACTCGCCCCGGGCGCAGAACGCCTCCAGATAGGCGTCCGGCGCACTCGTCAGGTACTCCGCCGACCAGTAGTTCCGCATCCCCGGCGGATCGTCGAGCATGCACTGGACATCGGCGTACGGCATCGCCCCGACGATCTCGGACTCGTGCGGCAGCGCCAGCAGGGGCTCCGCCAGCTTCCGCATGTCCTGCTCGGGCCCGGCGTACGTCAGCAGCGCACCGCACAGGACCGTGCCGACCAGGTGCGGCGGTACGAACTCCTCGGGCGGGCCGGTGAGATACAGCGCGCCGCCGCTCGCCTCGTCCGGGGCCGCGGCGATCAGCTCGCGGTAGGTGCGGACGACCTCGGGGCCGAACTCCGGAAGGTAGAGGACCAGCGCGATGGAGAACTCGGGCAGCTCGTGGAGCTTCAGGGTGAGCGCGGTCGCGACGCCGAAGTTGCCGCCGCCGCCGTGCAGGCCCCAGAACAGTTCCGGGTTCTCGTCGGCACTCGCGTGGACCCGTTCGCCGTCGGCGGTGACGAGCTCGACGCCGAGCAGGTTGTCGACGGCCAGTCCGCACCAGCGGTCCAGCCAGCCGGAGCCGCCGCCGAGGACGAAACCGCCGACCCCGGTCGTGGAGGCCCGGCCGCCGGTCGTGGCGAGGGCGTGCGGCTGGCAGGCACGGTCCAGGTCGCTCATCGTGGCGCCGCCCGCGACCCGCACCGCCTCGGCCGCGGGATCGACGCTCACCGCGCGCATGTGCCGCAGGTCGACGACCAGGCCGCCGTCGTTGACCGCCGTGCCGGCCACGCTGTGTCCGCCGCCGCGTACCGCGATGTTGAGGTCCAGGTCCCTGCCGAACCGCACGGCCCGTACGACGTCGTCCTCGTCCACGCACTGGGCGATGACCGCGGGCCGCCGGTCGATCATCACGTTGAATACGGTCCGGGCCTCGTCGTAGCCCGGGTCGCCCGGAGCGAACACGTCGCCGACCAGATCCTCGCGCAGCGCGGCGAGAGCCGCGCCCGCCTTCGATGGGGAGGCCATGGGGCGCCCCCCTTCCGTGCAGGGGCTGATGGATCCAGCGTAGGCAGGCTTCGGCCGGCGGGCCTGTTCAGCCGCCGTAGGCCCCCGACGCGGTCAGCCGCAGGGCGGTGTCGATCAGCGGGACGTGGCTGAAGGCCTGCGGGAAGTTGCCGACCTGGCGCTGCAGGCGCGGGTCCCACTCCTCGGCCAGCAGACCGAGGTCGTTGCGCAGCGACAGCAGCTTCTCGAACAGCTTGCGGGCCTCGTCGACGCGGCCGATCATCGCCAGGTCGTCCGCCATCCAGAACGAGCAGGCGAGGAAGGCGCCCTCGTCGCCGGGGAGGCCGTCGACGCCCTCGTCGTCGCCCTGCGTCGGGTAGCGCAGGATGAAGCCGTCCGAGGTGGACAGCTCGCGCTGGATCGCCTCGATGGTGCCGATGACGCGCTTGTCGTCCGGCGGCAGGAAGCCCATCTGCGGGATCAGCAGCAGCGAGGCGTCCAGCTCCTTCGAGCCGTACGACTGCGTGAAGGTGTTGCGCTCCTTGTCGTAACCCTTCTCGCACACGTCCCGGTGGATGTCGTCACGCAGCTCGCGCCACCGCTCCAGCGGGCCGTCGGCGTCGCCGGACTCGATGAGTTTGATGGTGCGGTCGACGGCGACCCAGGCCATCACCTTGGAGTGCACGAAGTGGCGGCGCGGGCCGCGCACCTCCCAGATGCCCTCGTCCGGCTCGTCCCAGTGGTCCTCGAGGTAGCGGATCAGCTTGAGCTGGAGCAGCGAGGCGTAGTCGTTGCGGGCCAGGCCCGTCATGTGGGCCAGGTGCAGGGCCTCGGTGACCTCGCCGTAGACGTCCAGCTGGAGCTGGTGCGCGGCGCCGTTGCCGACCCGGACCGGTGCGGAGGCCTCGTAGCCGGGCAGCCAGTCCAGCTCGGCCTCGCCCAGCTCGCGCTCGCCCGCGATGCCGTACATGATCTGCAGGTTCTCCGGGTCGCCCGCGACCGCCCGCAGCAGCCACTCGCGCCAGGCGCGGGCCTCCTCGCGATAGCCGGTGCGCAGCAGCGAGGACAGGGTGATCGCCGCGTCGCGCAGCCAGGTGTAGCGGTAGTCCCAGTTGCGGACGCCGCCGATGTCCTCGGGCAGGGAGGTCGTCGGCGCGGCGACGATGCCGCCGGTCGGGGCGTACGTCAGCGCCTTCAGCGTGATCAGCGAGCGGACCACCGCCTCGCGGTACGGACCGTGGTACGTGCAGTGCTCGACCCAATCGCGCCAGAACTCCTCGGTCGCCTCCAGCGACTGCTCCGGCTCCGGCAGCGCGGGCGGCTGCTTGTGCGAGGGCTCCCAGGAGATGGTGAACGCGATCCGCTCACCGGGGGCGACCGTGAAGTCCGAGTACGTCGTCAGCGACTTGCCGTACGTCTCGGTCTCCGCGTCGAACCACACCGAGTCCGGGCCGGCGACGGCGACCGTACGGCCCTCGTGCTTGTGCACCCACGGCACGACCCGGCCGTACGAGAAACGCATCCTGAGCGCCGAGCGCATCGGTACCCGGCCCGAGACGCCCTCCACGATCCGGATCAGCTGCGGCGCGCCGTCACGCGGCGGCATGAAGTCGATCACCCGGACCGTGCCGCGCGGCGTGTCCCACTCGGACTCCAGGATCAGCGAGTCTCCGCGGTAGGTGCGCCGGGCCGCGGTGGGCGGCGGGGAGTCGGAGGCGTGGGCGGGGCCGAGCCGCCAGAAGCCGTGCTCCTCGGTGCCCAGCAGCCCGGCGAAGATGGCATGCGAGTCGAAGCGGGGCAGGCACAGCCAGTCGACTGTGCCGTCCCGGCAGACCAGCGCCGCGGTCTGCATGTCTCCGATGAGTGCGTAGTCTTCGATGCGCCCGGCCACGTGCAACTCCAGTCGAACGGCCACGTCACCCCCTCTTCTGGCAAGGGGGCTCTCGCTTGGTGCGGTCAAGGGGTGGGTTTTGTCATGCGTCGTTGAGCGATGAAGCAAAGCAGTCGTCTGCGCCGTGAGGCAAAACGACAGTCTCTTCTCGACAATCTCTGCTCAACGAACTGACGAGCTCTCGTTGTTCCGGTGGTTACGGGCGAGGGGTGGTGCCGTGTTGCCGGCCGGGCTCGGCAGCGAATGTCCGAGCAGGATACGACGCACGTAGATGATCTGCGTGCCGCTCCGGGCAACCCGGGTCGGCCGAACGGGTGAGCAATGGGTGACCGATGGGTGGGAAACAGGTGGGGCGTGCGGATCCGTGCCGACTCGTGTGCGGAGCGTGGCCGGAAGCCATCGGTCCTAGTCGCTGATACCCTGGTAGCCCGTGGACCGGTGGGCGTGAAGACCCCCGAACCGCACTTCAAGATCGCGACCACGGGAGCCCCCTCTTGGCCATGCCAAAATCCACGACGACCAAGCACATCTTCGTCACCGGGGGTGTCGCCTCCTCGCTCGGTAAGGGCCTGACGGCCTCCAGTCTCGGCATGCTGCTCAAGGCCCGGGGTCTGCGTGTGGTGATGCAGAAGCTGGACCCGTACCTCAATGTCGACCCTGGCACGATGAACCCCTTCCAGCACGGCGAGGTGTTCGTCACCAACGACGGCGCCGAGACCGACCTGGACATCGGCCACTACGAGCGCTTCCTCGACCGTGACCTGGACGGCTCGGCGAACGTCACCACCGGCCAGGTGTACAACACCGTGATCGCCAAGGAGCGGCGCGGCGAGTACCTCGGCGACACCGTGCAGGTCATCCCGCACATCACCAACGAGATCAAGCACCGCATCCGCCGCATGGCGACGGACGAGGTCGACGTCGTCATCACGGAGGTCGGCGGCACGGTCGGCGACATCGAGTCGCTGCCGTTCCTGGAGACCGTCCGCCAGGTCCGTCACGAGGTCGGTCGTGACAACGTCTTCGTCGTCCACATCTCGCTCCTGCCGTACATCGGCCCCTCGGGAGAGCTGAAGACGAAGCCGACCCAGCACTCGGTTGCGGCGCTGCGCAACATCGGTATCCAGCCAGACGCGATCGTGCTGCGCTGCGACCGTGAGGTGCCGACCGCGATCAAGCGGAAGATCAGCCTGATGTGCGACGTCGACGAGGCGGCCGTGGTGGCCTGCCCCGACGCCCGCTCCATCTACGACATCCCCAAGACCGTGCACGGCGAGGGCCTGGACGCCTATGTCGTGCGCAAGCTGGACCTTCCGTTCCGCGACGTGGACTGGACGACCTGGGACGACCTGCTCGACCGCGTCCACAACCCCGACCACGAGATCACCCTCGCGCTGGTCGGCAAGTACATCGACCTGCCCGACGCGTACCTCTCGGTCACCGAGGCGCTGCGGGCGGGCGGCTTCGCCAACAAGGCCCGCGTGAAGATCAAGTGGGTCACCTCCGACGACTGCAAGACTCCGGCCGGGGCCAAGCAGCAGCTCGGCGACGTCGACGGCATCTGCATCCCGGGCGGCTTCGGCGACCGCGGTGTGCTCGGCAAGGTCGGCGCGATCAAGTACGCCCGCGAGAACAAGATCCCGCTGCTCGGTCTGTGCCTGGGCCTGCAGTGCATCGTGATCGAGGCGGCGCGCAACCTCGCCGACATCGGCGACGCCAACTCCACCGAGTTCGACCCGGCCACCGGCCACCCGGTCATCTCCACCATGGCCGAGCAGCTCGACATCGTCGCCGGTGAGGGTGACATGGGCGGCACCATGCGGCTGGGCATGTACCCGGCGAAGCTGGCCGAGGGCTCGATCGTGCGCGAGGTGTACGACGGCAAGGAGTACGTCGAGGAGCGGCACCGTCACCGGTACGAGGTGAACAACGCCTACCGGGCGGAGCTGGAGAAGAAGGCCGGCATCCTGTTCTCCGGCACGTCGCCCGACGGCAAGCTCGTGGAGTACGTGGAGTACCCGCGCGAGGTCCACCCCTACCTGGTGGCCACGCAGGCCCACCCCGAGCTGCGCTCGCGCCCGACGCGCCCGCACCCGCTGTTCGCCGGGCTGGTGAAGGCAGCCGTTGAACGCCAGCAGGGCGGCGGCGCGGGCAAGAATTCGAAGTAACACGAGAGTTGTACGGTGGCCGGGGTGCAAACCTTCAAAGGTGGGCACCCCGGTTTTCTTTGCGCACGTGGAAGGGCAGGGCATGACGATCAAGGACACCCCCGAGGAGTGGGAGATCCGGGCGACGGACACCCCCTTCGTGGGCAACAAGACCTCCGTCCGCACGGACGACGTGGTCATGCCCGACGGCTCGGTGGTGCGACGCGACTACCAGGTCCACCCCGGGTCGGTGGCGGTCCTCGCCCTCGACGCCGAGGACCGGGTCCTGCTCATCAAGCAGTACCGCCACCCGGTGCGCGAGAAGCTGTGGGAGATCCCGGCCGGACTGCTCGACGTCCCCGGTGAGAACCCCCTGCACGCCGCACAGCGCGAGCTGTACGAGGAGGCCCACGTCAAGGCCGACGACTGGCGGGTCCTGACGGACGTCTACACCACCCCCGGCGGTTGCGACGAGGCCGTGCGGATCTTCCTCGCCCGCGGGCTGTCCGAGGCGGACGGCGACCGCTTCGAGGTGGAGGACGAGGAGGCCGACATGGAACACGCGCGCGTGCCGGTCGACGAACTGGTCCGGGGTGTCCTCGCGGGCGAGCTGCACAACAACTGCCTCGTCGTGGGCGTGCTGTCGCTGGTCGCGGCGCGGGCCTCCGGCGGGGTGGACGGGTTGCGGTCGGCGGATGTGGAGTGGCCGGCGCGGCCGTTCGCCTCGCTGTAGGCGCCGTACGGATGCGCCGTGGGGGTGCGGTGGTCTGCGGGCTGCCGCGCCGACGTGGCTGGTCGCGCCCACGCGGCGGAGCCGCATATCGACACAGCCCCGCGCTCCTTTGGGGGCGCGGCCCGCGCGCCCGCTCGATGGTGCCGGTCGTACCATCTGCTGATCCGGTCGGGGGATGTATCCGCCGTGCTGCGCCCAGATCGTCGCAGAGCGTGAACTAGGCTCTGGAAACGCCCTGACCGGAGTCCCGGCGGGCTTGCGCGTGCGTGGGACGGGAGCGTGGCCCGTGACGGATCAGGTGGTGGACACAGGCGGCGTGCAGGTGTCGGCTCGGACTTCCGCCGCGAACCAATTCCTCGGCCGCACCCGCGAGTTGAAGGAGCTCCGCGCCGACATCGAGCGCGCGGGCCTGGACACCCTCTCCGGGCGCAAGGCGCCACGCGCGCGCGTGCTGCTCATCGCGGGCCGCCCGGGCTCGGGCCGCACGGCGCTCGCCGAGGAGCTCGTACGGCAGGTGGCGGACCGTTACGCCGACGGCGTGCTGCGCGCCCGCCTCAGCGAGGCCGACGGCACCCCCGTCCCCGTCGAACGCACCGCCCGTGAACTGCTCACCGCCCTGGACCGCCCCGCCCCGGCCGGCGCCGCCGAGGACGACCTCACCGCGGAGCTCCGCGAGACCCTCGCCGACCGCCGGATCCTGCTGCTGCTCGACGACGCGGCCGAGTCGGAGCAGGTCGACGCGCTGCTCCCGGACGCCCCGGAGTGCCTGGTCGTCGCCGTCTCCCACGGCCCGCTGACCGGGATCCCGGACGTGCGGCCCTGCACGCTCGGCGGTCTCGACACCAAGTCGGCGGTGGAGCTGCTGTCCCGGCACGCCGGCTCGGTCCGCATCACCGTCGACCCGCGGGCCGCCGAGGGCCTGGTCGAGGTGTGCCAGGGCCAGCCGGCCGCGCTGACACTGGCCGGCCGCTGGCTCGCCGCCCGCCCCAAGGTGGCCGTCTCCGACCTCGCCAAACAGGTACGTGCCGAGGGCGAGGAGGGCAGCCCGCTCAGCCGGGTCTTCCGCCTCGTGTACGGCGCACTGCCGACGCCCGCGGCCCGGATACTGCGGCTGCTCACCCTCGCGCCGGGCGGCGTCGTCGACCCGCACACCGCCTCCGCGCTCGCCGGCTGCTCCGTGGACGGCGCCCGCGCCACCCTGGACGACGTCGTCGCCCTCGGCCTGCTGCGCGTCGTGGACTCGCCGCTGCCGCAGTACGAGGTCCCGGCGTGTCTGCACCCGCTCCTGAAGGCGCTCACCGAGACCCAGGACCGCCCCGCCGAGCTCCAGCTCGCCCGCGCCCGGATGCTGGAGCGGACCGTACGGCTGCTCCAGTCGTGCCGGGCGATCACCGAGACCGACAGCCCCGAGACCCGCCAGAAGCTCCTCGGCATGCCCCAGGCCCTGCGCTTCCCCAACCCGCGGGCCGCCGCCGAGTGGCTGGGCATCCGCAGGCCCGCCCTGCTGGCCTCGGCCCGTGCCGCGGTCGCCGACGGCGAGCTGGACACCCTCGCCCGCCGACTGATGTCCCAGCTGGTCAGAGCGCTGGTCGCGCACTTCGGCACCCAGGAGGCCGCCGCCGAACTGTACGGCATCCACAGCATGGTCCTCGACGTCGCCGAGCGCCGGAAGCTGCCCCGCGAGAAGGCCGCCGCGCTGCTGAACCTCGGCGATCTCGACGCCCGCACGGGGCGTACCCGGGGGGCGCTGGTGCGGTACCGGGCCGCTCTGGACGCCGGATGGGAGGCGAACGACCCGTACGCGACCGGCCGCGCGATGGAATCCGTAGGCGGCGCCCATCTGGAGCTCGGGGACTACGACCGGGCCGCCGACTGGTTCGGCCGGGCGCTCGCCCAGCGGCTGGCCCGGGGCGAGCGGGCCGACGCCGCCCGGCTGTACGGCCGTATCGGCGAGGCGCACACCTATGCGGGCCGGTACGGCGACGCGCTGCGCAGCTGGCGGGCCGCCATCGCCGGGCACCGCAAGAACGGCGATGTCGCCGGGCACGCACGGGCGTTGAGCGAACTGGCCCGGGTCCAGGAGTACGCCGGCCGGCCCGAGGAATCGCTGCGCACCTGCCAGGAGGCGGTGGAGTGGGCGCGGCGGGCCGAGGACGTACGGCTCCAGGGGGCCCTGCATCTGCGGCTCGCCGACACGCTGGACCATCTCGGCGACTCCTCGGCGGCCCAGCTGCACCGCGGGGCGGCCGAGCGGATGCTGGGAGAGGAGCCTCGGGAGTCCGATGCGGCCGTGCCTGAGCCCGGGCAAGACGCTTTCGAGCCGGAACACGACGCTAACGCCTGCGAAATCCGTAGTACATCTGCAGAAGATTGATGCAATGAAAGGCTAGACAGCGGGAACACCTTCATTAGACTGGCTCTGCCGCACCTTCTCCTGCGGTGTACCCCGGTGTGCCCCCGCATGCCTGGGAATGTCATGCAATGCCCCACACCCTCTGAGCCAAGGACCGTGATCGACGTGAAGGTCGGCATCCCCCGCGAGGTCAAGAACAACGAGTTCCGGGTGGCCATCACCCCCGCCGGCGTGCTGGAGCTGGTGCGCCACGGCCACCAGGTCGTCATCGAGCAGAACGCCGGTGTCGGCTCGTCGATCCCGGACAGCGAGTACGTCGCCGCAGGCGCCCGGATCCTGCCGACCGCCGACGAGGTGTGGGCCACCGCCGACCTGCTGCTGAAGGTCAAGGAACCCATCGCCGAGGAGTACCACCGCCTCCGCAAGGACCAGACGCTCTTCACCTACCTGCACCTCGCCGCCTCCAAGGAGTGCACGGACGCCCTCGTCGAGTCCGGCACCACGGCGATCGCCTACGAGACGGTCGAGCTGCCCTCCCGGGCCCTGCCGCTGCTCGCCCCCATGTCCGAGGTGGCCGGCCGGCTCGCCCCGCAGGTCGGCGCCTACCACCTGATGCGCGCCAACGGCGGCCGCGGTGTGCTGCCGGGCGGTGTCCCGGGCGTGCTGGCCGGCCGGGCCGTCGTCATCGGCGGCGGCGTCTCCGGCTGGAACGCCGCGCAGATCGCCATCGGCATGGGCTTCCACGTGACCCTGCTCGACAAGGACATCAACAAGCTCAAGGAGGCGGACAAGGTCTTCGGCACGAAGATCCAGACCGTCGTCTCCAACGCCCTGGAGCTGGAGAAGGCCTGCCTCGAGGCCGACCTCGTCATCGGCGCCGTCCTCATCCCGGGTGCCAAGGCCCCGAAGCTGGTCACCAATGAGCTGGTCTCCCGGATGAAGCCGGGAAGTGTCCTTGTCGACATCGCGATCGACCAGGGCGGCTGCTTCGAGGACTCGCACCCCACCACGCACGCCGAGCCGACCTTCCCGGTCCACAACTCGGTCTTCTACTGCGTCGCCAACATGCCGGGCGCGGTGCCCAACACCTCCACCTACGCGCTGACCAACGCGACGCTGCCGTACATCCTCGAACTCGCCAACAAGGGCTGGGTCGAGGCGCTGCGCCGCGACGTCGCGCTGGCCAAGGGCCTCAACACGCATGACGGCAAGGTCGTTTACCGGGAGGTCGCCGAGGCGCACGGCCTGGAGCACGTGGAGCTCGAAACGCTGCTCGGCTGAGCCGATCGGCTAAGTCACTTTCTGGTAAAGGCGATACGTCAACACGAGTCGTCAACCGAACGCACCCGGCCGGACCTTGCCCGCAAAGGTCCGGCCGGATGTGTGTATGGTCACTTTGCGACTCTCGGTCAACTCGCCTCGAACGCAACCCTTCGCCCGATTCGCACACCCGTGAAACCTGCCGTGCGACGGCCGTACGCCCTTGACAGCGGGATGTTTCATTGTCGACACATCTGCCCGGTCCGGCGGATTGTGTTGCTGCGGATGCCCGACACGCCATAGAGTCGCCGACTGTCGGCATGGTGCCACGCTGACCTGTCTAGAAGTTTCCTGGTCACCAAGGAGGTAAGACGACTTGTGAATGAGTCGACATTTTCTCCCGGGGGTGGTCAACCAGGAATGCCGGTACGGGGCCAGGGTCCCGCGGGATTCGAGGCTGTCGGCTCCGTTGCGGTGCGCACCTTCGCAGCCCACCAGAGTCACCAGATCTCAGGGTTGACTCAGACAGCACACCAGAGCATGGATGGCCATCACGTGAACGCCATGGCCGGCGACGGAAGTGGCGCGCCCCACAACCAATTCGCCGACTACGACGAACTGCCCGACGGGCACTTCTACGACCCCGACGCGGAGTACGAGCCCGACCCCGAGTACGCGGCCACCCTCGCGCCCGACGCTGCCCGCCAGCGCCGCGAGCGCATCGGCCCGACCGGGCGTCCGCTGCCGTACTTCCCGATCCCGGGTCCGCTGACCGACCACGGCCCCGCGAAGATCATCGCGATGTGCAACCAGAAGGGCGGCGTCGGCAAGACGACGTCGACCATCAACCTGGGTGCGGCACTCGCGGAATACGGACGCCGGGTCCTGCTCGTCGACTTCGACCCCCAGGGCGCGCTCTCGGTCGGACTCGGCGTCAACCCGATGGAGCTCGACCTCACGGTCTACAACCTGCTCATGGAGCGGGGCATGTCGGCCGACGAGGTGCTCCTGAAGACGGCGGTCCCCAACATGGACCTGCTCCCGAGCAACATCGACCTGTCGGCCGCCGAGGTCCAGTTGGTCAGCGAGGTCGCCCGCGAGTCGACGCTGCAGCGCGCCCTGAAGCCGCTGATGGACGACTACGACTTCATCGTCATCGACTGTCAGCCCTCGCTAGGTCTGCTCACGGTCAACGCGCTGACGGCCGCCCACAAGGTGATCGTGCCGCTGGAGTGCGAGTTCTTCGCGCTGCGTGGCGTGGCCCTGCTGACCGAGACCATCGAGAAGGTCCAGGAGCGGCTCAACCCCGAGCTCGAGCTCGACGGAATCCTCGCCACGATGTACGACTCGCGCACGGTCCACAGCCGCGAGGTGCTGGCCCGTGTGGTCGAGGCGTTCGACGACCACGTCTACCACACGGTCATCGGGCGCACGGTCCGCTTCCCGGAGACCACGGTCGCCGGTGAGCCGATCACCACGTACGCCTCCAACTCCGTCGGCGCCGCCGCCTATCGCCAGCTCGCCAGGGAGGTGCTCGCCCGGTGTCACGCCGAGTGAGTCTGCCGGGGGCCGACGAACTGTTCCGTACGACAGGGGGTATGGCGCTCCAGCCGTCCACTCCCCGGCGCCCGGCCAACGGCGAGGCCCGGGTGCCGGCTCCCGCGGGGGAGAGCGATCCCGCCGCGGCCGCCGAGGACGCGCCGCAGTCGGTGCCCGTACAGGGTGGCGACGGTGACGGCGCGGAGCATGTGGCGGCCGACGCGGAGTCCGTCGACGCCGGTGAGTCCCGTAGCCGGGCCGCGGAGCGCTCCGCGCGTCGGCAGGGGGCGGAGCAGGAAGGTTCTGCCGGGGGTGCCTCCGGCGGTACGGCCGGGGCCGGTGCCGCTGCTTCCGCCTCCGCCACGCCGCGCAAGCGGGGGCGGAGCGCCTCGCGTCGGCCCAGTGGGCGCGAACGGCACGACGAGAAGATCACCGTGTACGTCTCCGCCGAGGAGCTCATGGACCTCGAGCACGCGCGTCTGGTGCTGCGCGGCGAGCACGGGCTGGCCGTCGACCGGGGGCGGATCGTCCGCGAGGCGGTGGCCGTGGTCCTCGCGGATCTGGAGAGCCGCGGAGACGCCAGCATCCTCGTACGACGACTTCGCGGGCGGTAGCGGTAGCCTGCGGGGGCCATGACCTCGAACGACGTTCCCGCCTCGGCCGCCGGTGCAGCAGCCGGTCGTCGGCGTGCGCTGGGGCGAGGACCGGGGGCTCCGGCCGTGGCTCCGCCGGTCGAGGCGGTTCCTTCGCCTCCTGCGGAGGCGGAGAGCGGGGCGTCGGCTGAGGTCCGGTCCACGGCTGCGGCCGGTGAGCCGTCGTGCCCACCCGTGCCGCCCGGCGGAACCGCTGCCCACCACGGCGGCGGCGATGACGACGAGCCGACCGCTGCGCAGCCGCCGGAGGCCGTTGCCGAACGACCCGCCCAAGAGACCGCAACGGCCCCTCCCGAACCGCCCGCCGCAGAACCGGAAGAACCCGACGACGGCGTCTTCAAGGTCCGGCTCTCCAACTTCGAGGGCCCCTTCGATCTCCTCCTCCAGCTGATCTCCAAGCACAAGCTCGACGTCACCGAGGTGGCGCTGTCCAAGGTGACCGACGAGTTCATGGCGCACATCAGGGCCATGGGGTCGGACTGGGACCTGGACGAGACGACCGAGTTCCTGGTCGTCGCGGCCACGCTGCTCGATCTGAAGGCGGCCCGGCTGCTGCCCGCCGCCGAGGTCGAGGACGAGGCCGACCTCGCGCTGCTGGAGGCGCGTGACCTGCTGTTCGCGCGGCTGCTGCAGTACCGGGCGTACAAACAGATCGCCGACATCTTCAGCCGGCGGCTCGACGACGAGGCGCGGCGCTATCCGCGGACCGTCGGGCTGGAGCCGCAGCACGCCGAGCTGCTGCCCGAGGTCGTCATCAGCATCGGGGCGGAAGGATTCGCCAAGCTCGCGGTCAAGGCGATGCAGCCCAGGCCCAAGCCGCAGGTCTACGTCGACCACATCCACGCGCCGCTGGTCAGCGTGCAGGAACAGGCCGGGATCGTCGTCGCCCGGCTGAAGGAGCTCGGCGAGGCGAGCTTCCGGGCCCTCGTCGAGGACACCGACGACACCCTCACCGTAGTGGCGCGGTTCCTGGCCCTGCTGGAGCTCTACCGGGAGAAGGCCGTGGCCCTGGACCAGGAGACCGCGCTCGGGGAGCTCACCGTGCGCTGGACCGGTGGCGACGGGGACGAGACGCCCACGGTGACCGACGAGTTCGACCGGCCGCCCGAGCCGCCGAAGGAGGAGAAGAAGGCGTGAGTGAGGAGACCACCGAGCTTCCGGCCGCGCTGCGCGGCGTCGCGGACCTCGACCTGAAGCCCGCCCTGGAGGCGATGCTGATGGTCGTGGACGAGCCCGCGACCGAGGAGCGCCTCGCCAAACTCCTAAAGCGGCCGCGCCGGCAGATCGCCGGTGCCCTGCGGGAGCTGGCCGACGACTACGTCGTGCAGGGGCGCGGTTTCGAGCTGCGGTTCGTCGCGGGCGGCTGGCGTTTCTACACCCGCCCCGAGTACGCGGCCGCCGTCGAGCGGCTGGTGCTGGACGGGCAGACCGCCCGGCTCACCCAGGCCGCCCTGGAGACGCTGGCCGTCGTCGCGTACCGCCAGCCCGTCAGCCGCAGCCGCGTCTCGGCGGTGCGCGGAGTGAACTGCGACGGTGTCATGCGCACCCTCCTTCAGCGCGGGCTGGTCGAGGAGGCGGGCACGGAACCCGAAACAGGTGCGATCCTGTACAGGACGACGAACTACTTCCTGGAGCGGATGGGCCTGCGCGGTCTGGACGAACTCCCGGAGCTCGCGCCCTTCCTCCCGGAGGCGGAGGCGATCGAGGCCGAGACCCAGGAAGGGGTGCCGTCGTTCGACCCGGACGCTCCCGATGACGGTCCGGGCGCCCCGGTGAGCCGGGGTACCGACGACGCAGACGACCAGACGGAACTTTGATGCGAAGCAGCAGCGGCAGGAACAGCAGCGGAAACAACGGCGGGAGCCGTGGTGGCAACAGCGGCGGCCGCGGCGGGAGCAGCGGGGGCCGCGGCAACTACCGCGGCGCCGGTAACAACCGCGACGACAAGCAGGGCGGCCGGCCGAAGAAGCCGCGCCCGGAGGAGCGGCGCTACGACGTAGGCCCCGGCGCCACCCAGGACGGCCCGAAGTCCGGGCGCGGTGCCTCCGCGCGCGGCGGCGCCAAGGGCGGGCCCAAGCAGGGCCGGCAGGGCGGCACCGGACGGGGCCGTTGGGCACCGGCGACCTCCCGTGAGTACGACGCCCGCGCCGAGGAGCGCAACCGGGAGCGCTACGCGGGCAAGAAGGACGTCAAGCTGCCCAAGACGTTCCCGGGCGCGGAGCAGGAGGGCGAGCGTCTCCAGAAGGTGCTCGCGCGGGCCGGCTACGGCTCCCGGCGCGCCTGCGAGGAGCTCATCGAGCAGGCGCGGGTCGAGGTCAACGGCGAGATCGTGCTGGAGCAGGGCAAGCGGGTCGACCCGGAGAAGGACGAGGTCAAGGTCGACGGGCTGACCGTCGCCACGCAGTCGTACCAGTTCTTCTCGCTCAACAAGCCCGCCGGTGTCGTCTCGACCATGGAGGACCCGGAGGGCCGTCAGTGTCTCGGCGACTACGTCACCAACCGTGAGACCCGGCTCTTCCACGTCGGCCGGCTCGACACCGAGACCGAGGGCGTCATCCTGCTCACCAACCACGGCGAGCTGGCCCACCGCCTCACCCACCCCAAGTACGGCGTCAAGAAGACCTACCTCGCTGCCATCGTCGGCCCGATCCCGCGCGACCTGGGCAAGAAGCTCAAGGACGGCATCCAGCTGGAGGACGGCTACGCGCGCGCGGACCACTTCCGGGTCGTCGAGCAGACCGGCAAGAACTACCTGGTCGAGGTCACCCTGCACGAGGGCCGCAAGCACATCGTGCGCCGCATGCTGGCCGAGGCGGGCTTCCCCGTCGAGAAGCTGGTGCGCACCTCCTTCGGGCCGATCACCCTCGGCGACCAGAAGTCGGGCTGGCTGCGGCGGCTGTCGAACACCGAGGTCGGGATGCTGATGCAGGAGGTCGACCTGTAGGTCGTCGCCGCGGGTCGCTTCTGAGCGTCGGCCGGTTCTGGGTTGTTCCAGGACCGGCCGATTCGTTTTCGCCGCTCCACCGGTCTGTATCGGTGACGGAGGGAGCGGGAAATGGACTCGACGGCGGACACGACCGCGGGGACGGACACGGCCGGCCAGGAGACGCCTCGGACGGCGCCTGAGGGGCCGCTGACGGCCTTGCGAGGGCTGTCATGACCTCCGGGGAGCTGCTGGAGCGTTCGCTCGCCTACGCGCTGGGGAGCGTCGCCGAGGTGGGGGCGGGGAGCCTCGGGGACCGGACGCCGTGCGCCGGGTGGGACCTGCGGCAGCTGCTCGGGCATCTCGACGACTCCCTGGACGCGCTCTACGAGGGGCTGACGGGTGGACGGATCGGGCCGTTCCCGCGTGCCGACCGGGCCTGCGGCTTCCGTACGCGCGCGTGCGCCGTGCTCGGTGCCTGGGCGGCCGGGCCCGCCGGGCAGCGGGTGCTGGTCGGTGAACGGCCGCTGGACGTACGGGTGATGGGTGCCGTCGGCGCCGTCGAGATCGCCGTGCACGGCTGGGACGTCGCCCAGGCCTGCGGTCGGCCCAGGCCGATCCCGGTGTCGCTCGCGGCCGAGCTGCTGAACGTCGCCCGCTGCGTGGTCACCGAGGCGGACCGGGGCGTGCGGTTCGGGCCGCCGGTCGAGGTGCGGCCACGCGCGCGTGCGGACGTCCGGCTGCTGGCCTTCCTGGGGCGCCGCGAGTCCTGTGCGTGACCGGGGGTTGTGGTGGCCCCCTCGGCTCTTTATAGTCGTACTGACTATTAAAACTGTCGAGGGGGTGGGCCGTTCATGGGCATGGACTACGACAAGTACGCGCACGAACCCTTCGCCGTCACCGCCGACCTCGCCGTCCTCACCCTCCGCGACGGCGCCCTGCACGTCCTGCTCGTGGAGCGCGGGCAGGAGCCCTACAAGGGCCACTGGGCCTTGCCCGGCGGCTTCGTGCAGCCCGACGAGTCGGCGGAGACGGCGGCCCGGCGTGAACTCGCCGAGGAGACGGGCCTGTCGGACGTCTCCGGGCTGCACCTGGAGCAGCTGCGGACCTACAGCGAGCCCGACCGCGACCCCCGGATGCGCGTCGTCACGGTCGCCTTCACCGCCCTGCTGCCCCACCCTCCCGAACCGCACGGCGGCAGCGACGCGGCCCAGGCGCGCTGGGTGCCGTACGACACGGCCGGTCCCCTCGCCTTCGACCACGACCGGATCCTGGCCGACGCCCATGACCGCGTCGGCGCCAAGCTGGAGTACACCGGCCTCGCCACCGCCTTCTGCCCGCCCGAGTTCACGCTCGGCGAGCTGCAACGGGTCTACGAGACGGTGTGGGGCACCGCCCTCGACCGGCCCAACTTCCGCCGCAAGGTCCTCGCCACGCCGGGCTTCGTCGAAGCCGTGCCCGGCGCCGCCCGGCTCACCGGCGGCCGCGGCAAACCGGCCGCGCTGTACCGCGCGGGCACCGCCGCCACCCTCCACCCGCCCCTGCTGCGGCCCACCCCGGAAGGACGCCCCGCATGACCACGACCACCGTCCGCAAGCGCGCCGCCACCGGCTCCCTGCTCGGCCTCGCCCTCGGGGACGCGCTCGGCTTCCCGACCGAGTTCAACGACGTGCCCTCGATCCTCGCCAAGTGCGGGCCGTGGGCGTCGATGGAGCTGCCCGCACCGGCGATCGTCACCGACGACACGCAGATGACGCTGGCCTTGGGGAAGGGGCTGCGGACGGCGACGGACCTGGGTGTGCTCGGGCCCGAGGCGATGGTGGAGCCGGTGCGCGCGGAGTTCATCGCGTGGAATCGCTCACCGGAGAACAACCGCGCCCCAGGCAACACCTGCCTCAGGGCCTGCGACCTCCTGGAGCGCACGGACCTGCCCTGGCAGGACGCCAGCCAGATCGGCTCCAAGGGCTGCGGTGCAAACATGCGCGTGGCGCCGGTCGGGCTCGTCCCGGGGCTGAGCGACGAACAGCGGGCGGGCGCCGCCCAGTTGCAGGCCGCCCTCACCCACGGACATCCGACGGCGCTCGCCGCCTCCGACCTGACCGCCCACGCCGTACGCCTCCTCGCACAGGGCGCGGAACCGACCGGACTGGTCGGGCTGCTGCGGTCGTACGCCCTGGAGAACCGCGGCCACTACCACGAGCGCTGGCTCGGCGACCTGTGGACGCGCAGCCAGGACCCGACGCCCGAGCACTTCATCGCGCGCGGCTGGGACGAGTGCCTGGCAGTCCTGGACCGGCTCCAAAAGGCCGTGCGGACCGTCTCGCCCGAAACCGACCCGTGCCTGACGACCGGTGCGGGCTGGATCGCGGAGGAGGCCCTGGCCACCGGGCTGCTCTGCTTCCTCTGGTTCGTCGACGAGCCGCTGACGGCCCTGCGGCGGGCCGCCTGCACCTCCGGCGACTCGGACTCGATCGCGTGCCTCGCCGGCGCGTTCGCGGGCGCCCACCTCGGGGCCGACGCCTGGCCGACGGAGTGGGCGGACCGGATCGAGTACCGGGGTGACCTGCTGACCCTCGGGGCGCTCTGGGACGCTTGACGGATGATCGACGCCCTGGACATCGACCTCGCGCCCGTCATCGCCGAGCAGCCCGACCCGGTGCTGTTCGCGACGGTATCCGGCGCCCATCTGTACGGCTTCCCCTCGCGCGACTCGGACGTCGACCTGCGCGGCGTGCACCTGCTGCCCACCGCCGACCTCGTCGGGCTGCGGGAGCCGGACGAGACGCGGTCGCGGATGTGGGTGCGGGACGGCGTCGAGATGGACCTGGTCACCCACGACCTGCGCAAGTTCGTACGGCTGATGCTGCGCCGCAACGGCTATGTCCTGGAGCAGCTGCTCTCGCCGCTCGTCGTGCACACCACGGACGCCCACCGGGAGCTGGCCGGGCTGGCGCCGGGCGTGCTCACCAGCCATCACGCCCATCACTACCGCGGCTTCGGCAATACGCAGTGGCGGCTGTTCGAGAAGACCGGCGAGCTGAAGCCGCTGCTCTACACTTTCCGGGTGCTGCTCACCGGCATCCATCTGATGCGCAGTGGCGAGGTGCAGCCGCATCTGCCGACGCTGATCGGGGAAGTCGACGCCCCGGGCTATGTGCCGGAGCTGATCACCGCCAAGGCCGAGCAGGAGCACGGCGCCGCCGACGTCGACCACGCGCGCGTGGCGGCCGACGTGGAGCGGCTGCACGGCGCGCTGGACGAGGCGCAGGCCGCCTCAGTGCTGCCGGATGCCCCGACCGCCCACGACGCCCTGCACGCCTTCGTCGTACGGGCCCGGCTGGAGGGCTGACGCGCGGCGGACGCCGATCAGGAAGTCCTCGACCCGGCGGCGGTCCGGCTCGGCCGGGAGCGGGCTGTGGCGGGCGGCCTCCTCCGCCTCCCGCGCCAGCCGGTTCATCCGGGTCTCCACCTGCGGCCACGGGACCTCGCCGCGCTTCACCTCCAGCAGCGGCTCGCGCTGGTCGCCGACGTCGATCGTGAGCCGGCCGGTGCGCAGCAGGTCGCGGGCGCTCGTCAGAAGGCGCAGGAGGTGCATCGCGTGCTTCCAGCGCGGGGCGCCGTGGGAGCGGACGTCCGCCTCCAGCTTCTTGCGCTGGCCGAGCGCGTAACGCGTGAACGTCTCCAGGGCCTGCCGGGACAGGAACGCCCCGCGCAGGGCGAGCAGCTGGCGGCCCGTGTCGTCGGCGTACTCCACGAGCGGGGAGTGCAGGCACTCCAGGATGTTCGGGTTGGCGCGCAGGGCCAGCTCGCAGAAGCGTTCCAGCTCCCAGCTGAACTGCTCCTCCAGCGGGCCGTCGACATGCGTCGGCGGCTTGTCGAAGCGCCAGAAGAGGGACGTCGGGGCGAGGAAGACGCCGCGGCGGTCGGTGTCGCTGTCGTCCGTCGCCAGGCCGAAGGCGCGCGAGCCCATCACACAGGCGTAGATCGTGTGGTCGCGGACCAGCGTCTCGGGGCGCATGCCCGGAGCGTACGCGGCGGATCAGACCAGGCGGATCGAATTTCCGTCCACGGTGATCTTCTTCTCGGGCAGCGGACGCGTCGCCGGCGGATGGGCCACCGAGCCGTCCGTGATGTTGAACTTGCTGCCGTGGCACGGGCAGTTGATCGTGCCGTCCGCGACCGTCGCGACCGTGCACTGCTGATGCGTGCAGATGGCGGAGAACCCCTTGAACTGGCCGGTCTCCGGCTGGGTCACCACCACCTTGTCGTCGGCGAAGATCTTGCCGCCGCCCACCGGGATCTCGGACGTGGTGCCCAGCTCCTTGCCTTCCTGGCCGGTCTGACCGTCCTGGTCGTCCTGGCCGGGGGAGGTGGTGGAGGTCGAGACGGAGTCGCCGTTGCCGTCGGAATCGCCACAGCCCGCGACGAGCGCCGTCGCGCCTGTCGCGCCCGTCGCGATGAGGATCGTGCGCCGCGTCGGACGGTAGGTCATGTCGTCACTCCGAAAGTGCGGAAGAACCAGAGGGCGGAAGAACCCGGGGGGCGGAGGAACCAGAGGGCGCCGGGAAGTCGCTCCGAGCGGAGCAACAGCATCCTTGCACTGAAAGCACCGAAGAAGAAGCAACCTGGGGCAGAGTGCAGGAAAACGCGCGTCTCGTGCATCCGGCCGGCGGGGCGGGCTGTCTCAGCGGGCGGGCGAGACGGGTCAGGCTCACCCGGGCTGACTAGGCTGGACAGCCGAACAGTGATCCGTACGTCAGCAAGGAGCAGCGCCGTGGCGGTACGAGCGGTCCGGGGGGCCGTCCAACTGGAGCGGGACGAGGCCGGCCACATGGACGAGCAGGTCGGTGCCCTGCTCACCGCGATCCTTGAGCGGAACGACCTCACCGCGGACGACCTGATCAGCGTCTGGTTCACGGCCACGCCCGACCTGCACAGCGACTTCCCGGCGGCCGCCGCCCGCAAGCTCGGCAGCGGCTTCGCCGACGTACCCCTGATCTGCGCCCAGGAACTGGACATCGAGGGCGCCATGCCCCGGGTCGTACGGGTCCTCGCGCACATCGAGTCCGACAAGCCCCGCGCCGACATCGCGCACGTCTACCTCGGCGCCGCGGCCGCCCTGCGCAAGGACATCGCCCAGTGAGAACCGCACTCGTCATCGGCACCGGCCTCATCGGTACGTCCGCCGCCCTCGCGCTGGCCGGGCGGGGCGTCACCGTCCACCTCGCCGACCACGACCCCGAGCAGGCCCGGACGGCCGCCGCGCTCGGCGCGGGAACGGACGAGGCGCCCGAGGGCCCCGTGGACCTCGCGATCGTCGCCGCCCCGCCCGCGCACGTGGCCGGCGTACTCGCCGACGTCATGCGCCGGGGCGCGGCCCGCGGCTACCTCGACGTGGCCAGCGTCAAGGGCGGGCCGCGCCGTGAGCTGGAGGCGCTCGGGCTCGACCTGTCGTCGTACATCGGCACGCATCCCATGTCGGGCCGTGAGAAGTCCGGTCCGCTGGCCGCGACGGGCGACCTCTTCGAGGGGCGGCCCTGGGTGCTGACGCCGACCCGGGACACCGACACCGAGGTGCTGAACCTCGCCCTGGAGCTGGTCTCGCACTGCCGCGCCGTGCCGGTCGTGATGGACGCCGACGCCCACGACCGCGCGGTCGCGCTCGTGTCCCACATGCCGCATCTGGTGTCCAGCATGGTCGCCGCGCGGCTGGAGAACGCCGAGGAGGCGGCCGTACGGCTGTGCGGTCAGGGCATCCGTGATGTGACGCGGATCGCGGCGTCCGATCCCGGGATGTGGATCGACATCCTCTCCGCGAACCCCGGGCCCGTCGCCGACCTGCTCACGGATGTCGCCGCCGACCTCGAGGAGACGGTGCGGGCGCTGCGGGCCCTGCAGTCCTCCGACGAGGACAAGCGAGTGGAGGGGACGGCCGGTATCGAGGGCGTGCTGCGGCGGGGGAACGCGGGGCAGGTGCGGGTGCCCGGCAAGCACGGGGCCGCTCCGCGGGTCTACGAGGTGGTCGCCGTGCTCATCGACGACCAGCCGGGGCAGCTGGCTCGGATCTTCGCGGATGCCGGGCGGGCCGGGGTCAACATCGAGGACGTGCGGATCGAGCATGCGACGGGGCAGCAGGCCGGTCTGGTGCAGCTGATGGTGGAGCCCAAGGCAGCGCCCGTCCTGTCGGCGTCGTTGCGGGAGCGGGGCTGGGCCATCCGGCAGTAGCGGATTCCCGCCCCCGCCGCCCCTACCCGTCCCATCCCTGGGGGCTGCGCCCCCAGACCCCCGCAATCGGCCCTTCGGGCCTCGTCCTCAAACGCCGGACGGGCTGAAGTACTCAGCCCCTCCGGCGTTTGAGGAGCGGGTTCTGGGGCGGAGCCCCAGAAGGAGGGGACGGGTAGGGGCGGCGGGGGCGAACCCTGGGCGGCCGGACGAGTGAGTTGAACCCAGTAACCTTGTGCGGGGCGCCCTCGCGTCCCCGCACTCCCGTCACACCGCATCTGGAAGGTGTCCCCCCGTGGAAAACGGTGCCGCCAAGCCCGTGATTGTCGCCATCGACGGCCCCTCCGGCACGGGCAAGTCGAGCACGTCGAAGGCCGTTGCCGCGCAGCTGGGGCTGAGCTACCTGGACACCGGTGCCCAGTACCGGGCGATCACCTGGTGGATGGTGACCAACGGGATCGACATCGAGGACCCGTCCGCCATCGCCGCCGTGGCAGGCAAGCCCGAGATCGTCTCCGGCACCGAGCCGGGCAACCCGACGATCACGGTGGACGGCACCGACGTGGGCGGGCCGATCCGCACCCAGGAGGTCACCTCCAAGGTCAGCGCGGTCAGTGCCGTGCCGGAGGTGCGGGCACGGATCACCGAGCTGCAGCGCTCCCTGGCCAGGTCCGCGGAGATCGGCATGGTCGTCGAGGGCCGTGACATCGGCACGACCGTGCTGCCCGACGCCGACCTGAAGATCTTCCTCACCGCCTCCCCGGAGGCCCGCGCCGCCCGCCGCAGCGGTGAGCTGAAGGGTGCCGACGTCAACGCGACCCGGGAGGCGCTGATCAAGCGGGACGCGGCCGACTCCAGCCGCAAGACCTCGCCGCTCGCCAAGGCCGACGACGCGGTCGAGGTGGACACCACCGAGCTCACCCTGCCGCAGGTCATCGAGTGCGTCGTCACGCTCGTCGAGGAGAAGCGGGCGGGGAAGTGACACAGGCTTCGGAGCGGGGCGCCGAGGTCGGGCGGAGGATCGGCGTCGGCCTGATGTACGGGCTGTGGAAGCCGCGCGTGCTCGGCGCCTGGAAGGTGCCCGCGAGCGGTCCGGTGATCTTCGCCGTCAACCACTCGCACAACATAGACGGCCCGATGGTCATGGGCGTGGCGCCCCGGCCGACGCACTTCCTGATCAAGAAGGAGGCGTTCGTCGGCCCGCTGGACCCGTTCCTGACCGGGATCGGCCAGCTGAAGGTGGACCGCGAGACCACCGACCGTACGGCGATCACCCGGGCCCTCGACGTCCTGTCGGCCGGCGGTGTCCTCGGGATCTTCCCGGAGGGCACCCGCGGCGAGGGCGACTTCGCCTCCCTGCGTGCCGGGCTCGCCTACTTCGCCGTGCGCAGCGGGGCGCCCATCGTCCCGGTCGCCGTGCTGGGAAGTTCCGAGAAGCGGGGACGGTTGATGAAGGGGCTGCCTCCGCTGCGCAGCCGTGTCGACGTCGTCTTCGGCGACCCCTTCGAGGCGGGCGACGGCAGCGGACGACGTACGCGCAAGGCCCTGGACGAGGCGACCGAGCGCATCCAGAAGCAGCTCGCCGCGCACCTGGAAAACGCCAGGCGGCTGACCGGTCGCCGGGCGACACTGGACTGACTGAGTAGTGGATCGGCCGGGGGACACCCGGTGTTCCACCGATCACCACGATGAACGACGAGGTACGGACTTCATGAACGACCACATCCACTCCGAGGGCTCGCTCGAAGAGCACGACCACGGAGAGCTTGGCGATGCCGAGTACGCGGAGTTCATGGAGCTCGCCGCGGAAGAGGGCTTCGACCTCGAGGACGTCGAGGGCGCGATCGAAGCGGCCGGTCACGGTCCGCTTCCCGTGCTCGCCGTCGTCGGACGGCCCAATGTCGGCAAGTCGACTCTCGTCAACCGGATCATCGGGCGCCGCGAGGCCGTCGTCGAGGACAAGCCCGGCGTCACCCGCGACCGCGTGACCTACGAGGCCGAGTGGGCCGGGCGCCGCTTCAAGGTCGTCGACACCGGCGGCTGGGAGCAGGACGTCCTCGGCATCGACGCCTCCGTGGCCGCGCAGGCCGAGTACGCCATCGAGGCCGCCGACGCCGTCGTGTTCGTCGTCGACGCCAAGGTCGGCGCCACCGACACCGACGAGGCGGTCGTACGACTGCTGCGCAAGGCCGGCAAGCCCGTGGTGCTGGCCGCCAACAAGGTCGACGGACCCAGCGGTGAGGCCGACGCCACGTACCTGTGGTCGCTCGGTCTCGGCGAGCCGCACCCCGTGTCCGCCCTGCACGGCCGCGGCACCGGCGACATGCTGGACGCCGTCCTGGAGGCGCTGCCGGACGCCCCCGCGCAGACCTTCGGCGGCGCCGGGGTCGGCGGCCCGCGCCGTATCGCGCTCATCGGCCGCCCGAACGTCGGCAAGTCCTCCCTGCTCAACAAGGTGGCGGGCGAGGAGCGCGTCGTCGTCAACGAACTGGCCGGCACCACCCGTGACCCGGTCGACGAGCTCATCGAACTGGGCGGCGTCACCTGGAAGTTCGTCGACACGGCCGGCATCCGCAAGCGCGTCCACCTCCAGCAGGGCGCGGACTACTACGCCTCGCTGCGCACCGCGGCCGCCGTCGAGAAGGCCGAGGTGGCGGTCATCCTGATCGACGCCGCCGAGTCCATCTCGGTCCAGGACCAGCGGATCGTGACGATGGCCGTCGAGGCCGGACGCGCGATGGTCATCGCCTACAACAAGTGGGACACCCTCGACGAGGAGCGCCGCTACTACCTGGAGCGGGAGATCGAGACCGAGTTCGGCCAGGTCGCCTGGGCGCCGCGGGTCAACGTCTCCGCACGTACCGGCCGGCACATGGAGAAGCTGGTCCCCGCGATCGAGACCGCCCTCGCCGGCTGGGAGACCCGTGTCCCGACGGGCCGCCTCAACGCCTTCCTCGGCGAGCTGGTCGCCGCCCACCCGCACCCGATCCGGGGCGGCAAGCAGCCGCGCATCCTCTTCGGCACCCAGGCCGGCACCAAGCCGCCGCGGTTCGTCCTCTTCGCCTCCGGCTTCATCGAGGCGGGCTACCGCCGCTTCATCGAACGCCGGCTGCGCGAGGAGTTCGGCTTCGAGGGCACGCCGATCCATATCTCCGTGCGGGTGCGGGAGAAGCGCGGCAAGAAGAAGTAGCGGCGAGCGGCAGCAGCCGACATGACTGAAGGGCGGCCCGGTGAGGGCCGCCCTTCAGTCATGTTCAGCCGCAGTTCCGTTCAGCCTCTGCGGGCCGGCGGCAGCGCGGCCGGGACGTGGTGCATTCCCGTGCCCTGCGAACCGATGTGCCCGACGCGCTGCCACTGCGGCTGCTGGCTGTTGCCGTGCCGGGCGCTGTGGGCCCCCGCGCTGTAGGCGCTGTACGAACTGCTGAACGACCCCGGGCGATGGCCGCCGTACGTGCCGGTACTGCGCTGGATGTTCCCGAACGCGACGAACCCCAGGTCCTCCTCACCGCTGCGATCACCCGGCAGCGAACGGAAGGACTTGACGTACTCGGCGTAGAGCGCGTCGTAGATCGGCGTGGGCGAGGGACTGCCCTGGTGGCGGGGAACGTCGTATGCATGCACGTATGTCCAAACGACCCCGGGCCTCATGAGATGCGGTCAGGCAGGGCCTTTAGGGGCGCGGCGCCGTGTCGTGGGCGCGATCACGTCCCCGCGAGCGGCAACGCAGCTCCCACCAACTTCCCGTTCGCCGCCGCCTTGTCCAGCGCGTCCCGCAGCAGATCCTCCCGGGGCTGGCGCCCGATGGACCCCACGGGCGCGGCGAACATCAACACCTGCTGGTGCTTGTTCGCGGCGGCCCGCCAGCCGTCGGTCACCTGAAGCGGCTGATGCGCCTGCCACCAGGCGACCGGCTGGCTCCCGTTCGGCCCCGGCTGCAGCACCGCGTGCAGCTGCCCCATCGCCAGCAGCACCGACCAGCCGTGCAGCACCGGCGGCACGTCGGCCAGCTCCGTCACCGGCATGAACCCCTGCTCGATGAGCAGCGGCAGGAAGTCGTCCCCGGCGTCGACCGCCCCGGGGCGCACGATGGGCCCGGTCGGCTCCACGACCAGGGCGGGGTGCAGCTCCCCGGCGATCAGCACCAGCCCGCTGGTCACGCCGAGCACGGCCTGCTCCGGGACGATCGTCTCCGGCTCCAGGTCGACGCGGTCGCCGGTGATGGACTTCACCGCGCCCCGCAACTGCTCCTCGGTGACCTGGACGACCTGGGAGGGCAGGCAGGTGGCGTGGGCGAAGGCGAGCACGGCGGTCTCGTCCCCGATGAACAGGACGGTGCTGGTGCGCTCCTGTTCGGAGTCGCCCGGGGTGCGGCAGGAGGTGCAGTCGTAACTGCCCGGGGCGTTCTCTCCGGCGAGCAGCCGGTCGGCCTCTTCGTCGCCGATCTCGGCACGTACCTCGTCGCTGACGTCGAGCATGCGCGGCACGGGGGGCTCCCTCGGGATGTGGCGTGGCGGGACCGGGTGGCTCCCGGCCCGTGAACCGGGCGGGTCCCGGGCTCATGAAGAAGACAACGGACGATCTGTGGCGGGAGTCACGCACCACGGCGAACGGAATCGAACCATCCATCGCGCACCGTCACGCCCGGTGCGGAATCGCCCACTCACGGTCAACTCCTCGGAAATCCAAGGAAGTTGGTTGCGTGGGGTGTGTCACAGATCGTCGGAGGGGGTGGTCGACAAATCCTGAAATCAGCGAATGAAGTGGGTGGCCGAAAATCGCCGATACCTGGGGTAACGGCGAACTGGCCTGGAACGACAAGGAGTTGGTTGATGCCGACCGGCCGCTGTCCCTAGATTCCTCGGCCGTGTGCAACGAGCACCGCTCGGGTACGTCCGCCGAACCGCACCAGCCAGCGCACAGCACCACCTCCGGCGGACGGGGCAGCGTCGCTCACCCGCCCCATGGCGTGGTGAGCGGCGCCCAGCCTTGGGGGACCCCGAGCGCTTCGAGAGGGAACTACATGTCCGAATGTGCCGATAACACGCGCGACAACACTCGCAAGGCGCCGAAGGCTTCGGCTCCGAACGGGAACCGGACCCGTACGACGGCGGTCCTCGCCGGAGCGGCACTGCTCGCTCCGCTCGGGCTGCTGGCCGCGACCGGCAACGCCGCAGCGGCGGACAGCGCAGTGTGGGACCGCATCGCCCAGTGCGAGAGCGGCGGCAACTGGCACATCAACACCGGCAACGGCTACTACGGTGGACTGCAGTTCGCCGCATCCACCTGGCGCGCCTACGGCGGCACGGCCTACGCGCCGACGGCCGACCGGGCGAGCAAGGACCAGCAGATCGCCGTGGCCACCAAGGTGCAGCGCGCCCAGGGATGGGGCGCGTGGCCGACCTGTTCGGCCCGGGCCGGAGCGTCCGGGAGCGCACCCGCGGCCTCCGCCGCGGGATCGGCGCCCTCCGCGACCGAGGCGGCCCCGTCCGCTTCCGCACCGACGCCGGAGCGTTCGGCGGGGCACACCAACCGCAGCGCGTCCCGCGGCGACTACACCGTCCGTGCGGGCGACACGCTGAGCGGCATCGCCGCCCGCCACGGGACCACCTGGCGGCAGCTCTACACCGTCAACAAGTCCGTCATCGGCACTGATCCCCACCTGATCGTGCCCGGGCAGCGTCTCGAACTCTGAGTGTCGCTCCCTGCCCAGGGCACCGTGCCCCGCCTGGTCCGCCGACCGGGTGGGGCACCCGCGTCCGTCGGACGCGCCGCCCCGGAAGGTCGCAATAAGCTGCCTAGCGTGCTCATATGAAATGCACACCGCTCAAGATCGTCCTGGCCGCCGCCCTGTTCACCGCCGTGGCCCCGGGAACGTCGAACGCCACGCACGCGCCGAACGCCACGCAGGTGACGCGTCCGTCGCACGCCACGCACGCGACACACACTGCGCGCGCCACACATGCGACACGCGCAAGCCATACGGCGCCCCGACCGGCCTACGGACCGCCGCCCAAACGCGTGGCGTACGAGTGTGCCAAGGACCAATGGCCCTGGGGCTGTGTCGCCCAGTGCGAGAGCGGCGGGAACTGGCACATCAACACCGGCAACGGACACTACGGGGGACTGCAGTTCTCGCAGCAGACCTGGGAGGGCTTCGGCGGGGGCAGGTACGCCGCGCGCGCCGATCTCGCCAGCCGCCAGCAGCAGATCGCCATCGCCCGGAAGGTGGTGGCCTCGCAGGGCTGGGGAGCCTGGCCGCACTGCTCCAGACGGTACGGGCTCAAGGGCCGTATGGAGCTGGGGACACCCGGTGTCCTGGAGCGGCTGACCGCGAAGGCGACGGTGGTCATCCGGAAGGGCTCGACCCGGTTCGGCGCGCGACACGGCGCTCCCATTCGCCCGCCTCGCCGCTGAACACGACCGCGCCGCGCCGCAGTTCGTGGACGAGAGCCGCCCGGCCGTGCAGGACGGGCGGCAGCCGTTGCTCGGCGACGACCACGCACGCGTGGAGTTCGCTCAGCAGTCTGTACGTGTGCGCGGCCACCGTGGGTGACATGCCCTGTGTGGGCTCGTCCACGAGCACGACACGCGCGCGTGCCGACAGGGCGCGGGAGAGTGCGAGCATGCGTTGCTCGCCGCCGGACAGGGTGCCGGCGCGGTGGGCCAGAAGGGGTTCGAGGCCGGGATAGGCGTCGAGGGCGATGTCGTACGAACCGGCCGTGAGTTCGAGGTGCTCGCGCACGGTGAGGGAGGCGAACACCGCCTGTCGTTCGGGGACCAGGCACAGTCCGCGGCGGGCCCTCTCGTGCGCGGGCACATGGGTCACGTCGGTGCCGTCCCAGACCACCGCGCCGCCGGACAGGGGCACGGTTCCGGCGAGGGCCCGCAGGGCGGTCGTACGGCCGGAGCCGTTGCGGCCCAGCAGGACGGTGAGGCCGGGGCCGGGGGCGGTGAGGGTGACGCCGTGGAGGGCCTCCAACGGGCCGTAGCGCACGCGCGCGTCGCGCAGGGAGATCTTGGTCGTGGGCGGGGGAGTGGTCATGCGGGGGTCTCCTGGGAGGCCGCCGCGTCGAGGACGCGGTCGGGAGGGCCCGAGGCGACGATGCGGCCCGCAGCCATGACGTGCACGGTGTCGGCGAGGTCGGCGACGAGGTCCAGGTCGTGTTCGACGACCAGCAGGGCCATGCCGTCTGCGGCGAGGGTCTTCAGGACGCGGGTCAGTGCGGCTACTTCGGCGGTGTCGAGGCCGGCGGTGGGTTCGTCGAGGAGCAGGACGCGCGGGTTGCCCGCGAGGGCCCTGGCCAGTTCTACGCGTCTCAGTGTGCCGGTGGGGAGGTCTGCGGCGGGGAGGGTTCTCACGGGGCCGTCGAGGCCCAGGAGGCGGAGGGAACGCTCTACGGCGGACGGGTCTCGGGTTCTTCCCTGTTCCGCGCCTACGCGGACGTTTTCGGTGACGGTCAGTGAGGGGAAGACGGCTAGTTGCTGGAAGGTGCGGGCGATGCCGAGACGCGTGCGGGTGTGTGCGGGGAGGCGGGTGATGTCGTGGGGGCCCAGATGGACTTGGCCGTGGGTGGGGTGGTGGGTGCCGGCGAGGCAGTGGAACAGGGTTGATTTGCCTGCGCCGTTGGGGCCGATGATGGCGGTGATCCTGCCGGGTGGGACGGTGACGGTTACGTCGTTGAGGGCGGTGAAGCCGTTGTAGTGGGCCTGGAGGTGGTGGGTGGTGAGGGTGCTCGTTCTGGGGGCGGGGGTGTGGGTGGGCACGCGGCCTTCGGCCGCGTTGGAGGTCCCACCCGCACCGTCCGTGCGGCTTTCGTCGTCGGGTGCGGGTGGCCCTTGTGGGGGTTCGGCGCCGCCGGCGGCTGCCGCCCGGTGGGGGGTCGCTGCCGGGCCGGGGCCTGTGAGTCCGTCCGGAGCGGGGGGTGTCCTCGCCACGTCTGCCGCTGTCAGCCCCGTCAAGGTCCGCGGTTGCGTGACCCCACGCCCTACCGGCCGCAACCGCCGACGCACCCTCACCCCTGCCTCCGTCAAGCCCGGCCTCCGTCTCCTCCGCGACCGCCACGCCTCGTACGGGCCCCCGGGGAAGCGGCCCACCAGTACTGCCAGGACGCCGATCAGGGCCGCTGCCACGCCGCCGCGGGTGCCTGCGTCGAGGCCGACCAGGAGGGCTGCGGCGGCCAGGGCGCCCAGGGTGCTGTCGGCGCCGAGGACGATGACCGCGGCGAACCAGAGGAGGCCGCGGACGGGGTCGTACGCGGACGGGTCGAAGGCGCGCAGGCCCATGCCGAGCAGGCCGCCGCCGAGGGCCGCGAGGGCGGCACCGACGACGAAGGCCAGGAGCTTGAGGGAGGGGACCTGGACGCCTGCCGCCGACGCCCCGGACTCGTGGTCGCGCATGGCGGCCAGGGCCCGGCCGATGCGGCCCCCGCGCAGCAGCCAGGTCATGAGGAGGGCGGCGCCCAGGAGCAGCAGTTCGAGGACGTAGTACGCGCGGTCGCCCTCGAAGCCCGTCGGGCGGCCCAGGGACAGGCCCGAGATCGCGTACGGCTGGGCGAAGACGAAGCGGCTCACGCCGACGCCGACCGCGAAGGTCACCAGCGCCAGCGCCAGGCCCCGGCGGCTGATCGCGGGCCAGCCGGTGAGCAGGCCCAGGGGAGCCACCAGGACGACCGCCAGCGCCAGGGCCGCGAGCTCCGGCAGGCGGGGCAGGCCCGGGAAGCGGCCCGCCGCCAGCAGGGCGGTGAACAGGGCGCCGAGTCCCGCGTACGCGGCCTGGCCGAGGGAGATCTGGCCCCCGCGGCCCGTGACGACCACCAGGGAGAGCAGCACCACGGCCAGTGCCGGCACCTGCACCGACGTATGCAGGTCCGAGCCCGCGAAGCCGAGGGGCAGGAGGAAGAGCACGAGCGCCACGATCCAGGCGCCCCCAGGTGTCGGTACGCGCGCGGTGGCCGTGCGGGGGAGGGCGTCGCGGGCGCCGACCCGGGGGAGGGCCAGGGCCGCGATCAGCAGGGCGACGACGAAGAGGTTCGTGCTGACGGCTTGGAGGAGGGGGGCGCCCCAGCTGGACGGGTGCAGGCGCGTCAGCTGGCTCTGGGCGACCCCGATCGTCACGGCCGTCAGCACCGCGACCGGCAGGCTGCGCATCCGGGCGGCCACCGCGACCGCGACGACCTCCATGACCAGCAGGGGCATCCCGTACGGGTCGAGACGCACGTACGGCGCCAGCAGGACGCCCGTCAGGCCCGCGGTGAACGAGCCGAACGCCCATCCCGCCGCCGCCACCCGGTCCGCGTCGACGCCCCCGAGGACGGCCAGCTGCCGGTCGTCCACCACGGCACGCAGTTCCCGGCCGAAACGCGTCCAGCGGACGACCGCCGTGACGCCGGCCGCCAGCAGCAGGGCCACCGCCAGCTGACCCCAGGGATCGGCCGACACCAGCTCCGGCGCGTCGTCCCGCGCCCCCTGGCCCCAGAGCAGCACCGCGCCGCCCACCAGCAGCACGAACACGCCGATGGACGCGACCAGGGTCTGCGCCGGGTCGCCGCCCAGGACGGCCAGCGGCCGGAAGACGAACCGTTCCAGCAGCACCCCGATGCCGGGCGCCAGGACCAGCAGTGTCACCGTCGCGCCCGCCCACAGCGGCCAGCCCCACTCGACCACGCAACCGCGCAGCGCGTACGCGCACACCATGGCGATGGCGCCGTGCGCGAAGTTCAGCACGCCGGTCGCCCGGTAGGTGACGACCAGGCCGATCCCGGTGAGCGCGGCGGCGCCGCCGACCGACAGGCCGGCCAGCGTGAGGTCGTAGGTCAGCGAGGACATCGGCGTCCGCCTCAGTCGTCCGCTTCGGCGGGCTCACAGATCGGGCACGGGCCCAGTTCGCCGCTCCGCACCAGTTTCGCGTCGACGGGCACGGCCTCCGCCTTCCCGGCGACCAGCGGGCAGTCCGCCCGGTGCCAGAGGGTTCCGCCGGGCACCATCAGCAGGTCCCCGCTGACCGCCTGCGGCGCCGCGGCCGCCTGACCCGACTCCTCGGCGCCGGCCGGCTCCACGGCCACCAGCAGGCCGTACAGCTCCTCCACGCGCGCGGCGGCGAGCGCGCCCCGGCCGTGGGTCAGCAGCACCGAACCGGCGATGATCAGCGCGGCGCCGGGGACCGTGCAGGACGCGAGATACGGCAGCTGCCGTTCGGCGAACCGCTCGCCGGAGACGCCGTACCAGCCGATGACACACAGCACCGCGCCGACGGCGAGCGCGGCCCAGCCGGCCCACAGGACAGGGTGCACGGTCCGCAGTCGCGCTGTCCGCATCGCTGGCTCCCACACGTCGGTTTTCGGTGCACGCACATCAGGTTTGGTGCATGTACCTGTCCATGTCAGCCAATGGCTTGCACTATGCCTCCTGCAAGCTGACCCTGAAAGCACCGGGCGCGCACAGCCCGGATCGACACCCGGTGGTGAGCCAGATGGTTCTCGGGAGCGACGTCAGGCGGAGCAGCACATTCAGGGGACGGGGGGCCGCACCGGTGGCCGCCCTGCTCCTCTTCCTCGCCCCGGCCCTTGCCGCGTGCAGCGACGACGAGGGAGGCGGCGGCGGGGCGACCCCGCCGACACCGACCGTCGAACGGACGACCCCGGCCGCGACGGCGCCGCCCGACGTGGGCGGGGCCGAGACGGAGATCAAGCAGAACTGGCAGAAGTTCTTCGACCCGGCGACCTCCACGAAGGAGAAGCAGGCCGTGCTGGAGAACGGCGACCGGATGGGACCGGTCCTTGAGGCGTTCAGCGGTGACGAGCGCGGCGGGCAGGTCGAGGCGAAGGTCTCCAAGGTCGAGTTCACCTCGCCGACCGAGGCGAACGTGACGTACGACCTGACCCTGAAGGGCGCGACCGCCCTGCCGAACGCCTCCGGGACCGCCGTCGATCAGGACGGCACCTGGAAGGTGTCCGTGAAGACGCTGTGCGCGCTGGTCCAGTTGAGCGGCAATGGGTCGCCGGTCCCGGGGTGCTGAGGCGGCGATCGTCGTGGTGCTGCTGGCTCTGAGCACGGCGTGCGGCAGCAGGCTGCCGGAGAGCGACTTCGAGCACCGCGACCGCGGCGGCTCCCCGGCGCCGGCCGACGACCGCACCCCCATCCGGGTCGGCGTCATCACCAGCGCCACCAGCCCGGTCGGCGGCAACGCCTTCACCGGCCCGCGCGACGGCGCCAAGGCCTACTTCGACCGCCTCAACGCGCGCGGCGGCGTCGACGGCCGCCGGGTCGAGGTCCGCGCGTGCGACGACGGAGGCAGCGGCGTCGGCGACAACGAGTGCGTGCACCGGCTGATCGACGAGGACAAGGTCGTCGCCCTGGTCGCCACCACCGCCCTCGACTACGCCGGCGCCTCCCGCGTCGCACGCGCCCGCGTGCCCGACATCGGCGGCCAGCCCATCGGGGCCGCCTACGACACCTACCCGCACCTGTACGGCATCTACGGCAGCCTCGCGCCCCGCGACGGCACGACCGGCTGGGACGGCAGGCAGTACGGCGGCACCGAGGTCTACCGCTACTTCAAGCGCGAGCACGGCGCCCGCACGGCCGCCGTCGTCTCCTACAACCAGCCCGCGTCCGTCGCCTACGCCCGGCTCGTCGAGCGGGGACTGAAGGCCGAGGGCTACAAGGTGGTCACCGAGCAGGTCGACTTCGCGCTGCCCAACTTCCGCGCGGTGGCCGCCGACCTGAAGGAGCAGGGCGCCGACCTCGTCTTCGACGCCATCGACACACATGGCAACGCCCAGCTGTGCGAGGCGATGGACGACGTCGGCGCCGAGGTCACCGCCAAGGTCACCAACGTGCAGAACTGGACGTCCACCGTCGCCGACGACTACAAGGACGCCCCGCGCTGCCGCAACGCCCTGTGGGCGACCGGATCGTCCCGCAACCACCAGGACACGGAGCAGGACGCCGTACGGGAGTTCCGGGACGCCACCAAGGGGCTGAAGACGCACTCGCAGTGGCAACTGGAGGGCTGGGCGGCGGCCATGTGGTTCACGGACGCGGCGAAGTCGTGCGCCCAACAGGGCGTCACGCGCGCGTGCGTCGACGGCTTCATGAACCGCAGCCAGGGCTACACCGCCGACGGCCTGCTGATCCCGGTCAGGTTCGAGCGGCTGGCCGAACCGCCCAGAAGCCGCCACACCTGTCTGTCGGTGGCCCGCTGGGAGGACGGCCGGGGCTGGGTCTCCCAAGGAGACATGAACACCACGTGCTTCGACGTCCCGCAACTGTCGTACCGGCCGTGACGGGCAACCATAAGGCCCTGTCACCGGTCCAACTGACGCAGCAGAACAGGGAGTAGCCCCAGCATCGAGCTCAGGGAGGTACCGCAGCGCATGACGCCCGTGTCGCACGCCGCACCACTGCGCGCCGACTGCATCGCGGATTCGGCCGGCGGACTGACCTTCGACGTCACGGCGGCCGGGACGACCGAGGCGGCCCACCTCGTGCTGCGCCACCGCGAAGGCCACGAGGAGGTCAGCCTTCCGCTGACGCCTGCCACCACCGGCCGCCTGCGCGCCGCCCTGCCCAGCAGCGTCGCCCTGCCGGAGGGCCACTGGGACGCGTACGCGAGTGTGACGGAGGGCGAGCCGCACCGCCTGGCACCGGGCGCGATGAAGGTGCACTCCCTGGCCTCCCGGGTCCCGTACCGGACCCGCCAGGGAAACCTCAGCGTCGAATGCCGGTTAGCGACAACGTCCTCGGGGGCGCGGGGAACCGCGCGATCAACCCCTACGAGCCCGCACCCGCCCGCGATATCCGTCCCCCCGAGCCGTTAGGCGACTGGCAGACTGGGATCATGCTGGACACCTCCGCCAGGCTCCTGCGACTGCTCTCCCTCCTCCAGTCCCACCGGGAATGGTCCGGCGCCCAGCTCGCCGAACGCCTCGGCGTCACGCCCCGCACAGTGCGCCGCGACGTCGACCGCCTGCGCGAACTCGGCTACCCGGTCAACGCCAGCCCCGGCACCGGCGGCGGCTACCAACTGGGCGCCGGCGCCGAGCTGCCACCCCTGCTGCTGGACGACGACGAGGCGGTGGCCGTGGCCGTAGGGCTGCGCACCGCCGCGGGCCACGGCATCGAGGGCATCGGCGAGACCTCCGTACGGGCCCTCGCCAAGCTGGAGCAGGTCCTGCCGAACCGGCTGCGACGCCGCGTGGGCGCCCTCAACGCCTTCACCGTGCCGATGCTGCGCGGCCCCCAGCCCTCCGCCGTGGACCCGGCCGTGCTGACCGAGCTGGCCCACCTGTGCCGGGACTCCGAGCGGCTCAGGTTCGAGTACCGCGACCACGAGGGCGCCCCCACCCGCCGTACCGTCGAACCGCACCGCCTGGTGTGCAGCGAGCGCCGCTGGTACCTGGTCGCCTGGGACCTCGACCGCGAGGACTGGCGGACGTTCCGCGCCGACCGCATCACGCCCCGGCCGCCGCACGGCCCGCGCTGCACGCCGCGCACCCCGCCCGCCGAGGACCTCGCCGCGTACGTCTCCCGGGGCGTCTCCACGCGCGCGTACGCCGAGCATGCCGTCATCCGGCTGCTGGTGCCCCTGGCACAGGCCGCCGAGCACATCTCACCGTCGGACGGGCAGCTGGAGGCGGACGGTCCCGACAGCTGTCTGCTGCGCACCGGCGCCGGCAGCCTCGACGTGATGGTGATCCATGTGATGCTGATGGGCTTCGAGTTCGAGGTCCTGGAGCCGGCCGAGCTCGTGGCGAGGATCAGGACGGCTCACGGCCTGCTTGCTCGCTCTTTGGCTCGGGCTGCGGAGCCTCCAACGCGTGCGCCGGATGGTGCAGGTCGAACGCCGGGGACTCGGAGCGGACCCGCGGCAGCGCGTTGAAGTTGTGCCGCGGGGGCGGGCAGGAGGTCGCCCACTCCAGGGAGCGGCCGTAGCCCCAGGGGTCGTCGACCTCGACCTTCCTGCCGTACTTGGCGGTCTTCCAGACGTTGTAGAGGAACGGCAGCGTCGACAGGCCGAGCAAGAACGCGCCGATCGTCGAGACCGTGTTCAGCGCGGTGAAGCCATCGGCGGCCAGGTAGTCGGCGTAGCGGCGCGGCATGCCCTCCGCGCCCAGCCAGTGCTGCACCAGGAACGTGGTGTGGAAGCCGATGAACAGCGTCCAGAAGTGGATCTTGCCGAGCCGCTCGTCGAGCATCTTCCCGGTGAACTTGGGCCACCAGAAGTGGAACCCGGCGAAGATCGCGAAGACGACCGTGCCGAAGACGACGTAGTGGAAGTGGGCGACGACGAAGTACGAGTCGGAGACGTGGAAGTCCATCGGCGGGGAGGCGAGGATCACGCCGGTCAGACCGCCGAACAGGAACGTCACCAGGAAGCCCGTCGCCCACAGCATCGGGGTCTCGAAGGACAGCGAGCCCTTGATCATGGTGCCGGTCCAGTTGAAGAACTTCACGCCCGTCGGCACCGCGATCAGGAAGCTCATGAAGGAGAAGAACGGCAGCAGCACCGCGCCGGTGACGAACATGTGGTGCGCCCACACCACGATCGACAGACCGGTGATCGCCATCGTCGCCGCGACCAGCGTCAGATAGCCGAACAGCGGCTTGCGGGAGAAGACCGGGATGATCTCGCTGATGATGCCGAAGAACGGCAACGCGATGATGTACACCTCGGGATGCCCGAAGAACCAGAAGAGGTGCTGCCACAGCAGCGCCCCGCCGTTGCCCGCGTCGAACACCACCGAGCCGAACCGGCGGTCCGCCTCCAGCACCAGCAGGGCCGCGGCCAGCACCGGGAACGCCATCAGGATCAGGATCGACGTGAACAGGGTGTTCCAGACGAAGATCGGCATCCGGAACATCGTCATACCGGGGGCGCGCATCCCGATGATCGTGGTGATGAAGTTGACCGCGCCGAGGATGGTGCCGAAGCCCGCCAGCGCCAGGCCCATGATCCACAGGTCGGGGCCGATGCCGGGCGACCGCTCCAGGCTGTTGAGCGGCGCGTAGGCGAACCACCCGAACGAGGCCGGACCGTCCGGCACGATCAGCGAACCCATCACGATCAGCCCGCCGAACAGGAACAGCCAGTACGAGAACATGTTCAGCCGTGGGAAGGCCACGTCCGGGGCGCCGATCTGCAGCGGCATCAGCTCGTTGGCGAAGCCCGCGAAGGTCGGGGTCGCGAACAGCAGCAGCATGATCGTGCCGTGCATGGTGAACAGCTGGTTGAACTGCTCGTTGCTCAGCAACTGCATGCCGGGCCGGGCCAGTTCGGCCCGCATCAGCAGTGCCATGACACCGCCGGCCAGGAAGAACAGGAACGACGTGATCAGGTAGAGATGGCCGATCTTCTTGTGGTCGGTCGTGGTCAGCCAGTCGACGACCACCCGGCCGCCCGGCTGCTTGCCTCGCACGGGTCGTGCCGTCGCCGGTACGGTCTGCGTCCCCATCGCTCGCTCGCCCCTTCGCTCGTCGCGCCCCGGGCCCGCTGAAGCCCGCGCCGCACGCGCCGACGCGAGCCCACGCCATGATGCTCGCGCCGACGGCGCTCCGACAGGGGGCGTACGGGGTTTCTGTGTCGGAACCATGTATTTTCTGTGCGGCATCGGATCCCGCGGCCCGTACGCCCAGCGCGGCGGCAGCCATTGTCGCGGCGGCGGGAAAAGAGGTCGGTGGCAGTTCCCCGGGAACTTTTCCCCCGGGCTATTGGCCGGGTCGGCACGACACGCGGAAATTACGATCGAATGCCTGCGGACGGCCTAGGGAACCGCCCGTCCGTGTGACGAAGAGTGGCCGAAACGCGTGTCGTGATTCTGTGACAAAAGCGTGACCCCAGAGGTACGTGTGACCTGGATGGCCGCTACAAAGGCTCTCTGTCCGCTCTGGCCCCGACCCGCGCGCAGGCCCTAGCGTGGCGGCATGGCACCCATTCCGAAACCCCCCGCCGAACCGCAGGACAGCCCGGACACATATGTCGGTCTGGCCGCCGACCGGGCCGAGCGACTCGCCCGTGACCGAGGGTGGTCGACGGTACGTTCGCTGCCGCCGGGGGCGATCATCACCATGGAGTACCGGAGCGGTCGCCTGAACTTCGAGGTGAAGGACGGCCAGGTGGCGCGGGCCTGGAAGGGCTGACGAAGCCGGCGAGGACCGGCCAACGGGCGAAGGCCCCGGTTCCTGTCGAGGAGCCGGGGCCTTCGCCCTCACCGTGCGGGCGGCCGGGGTGGTCGTGCGTACCGGACCCCGCCGTCCGGGCGGTCAGCCGCCCGTGAGGGGGCGGGCCGTCTGGGGCGTGCCGCGCGGGACGCGGTCCGGGTGCGGCGGGCGGCGGCTGCCGGCCGGGGTCACCGGAGTACGCTCCGCGCGGGCCGTGTGCGGGCCGGGCGCCAGGTAGACGGGCGAATGGACGGTCGCCCGGGGCGAGCGGGCGGCGGGGGCCGACTCGCGGGCGGCGGCCTCGTCCTCGGCGCCCACCGCGCACGGCTTGAGCAGCACCGGGGCCCCGACCGGGGTGGCCGGCACGGAGACGGTGACGGTGCCGGTGCGGCGCTCGCGCCAGCGGTCGCGCAGGTCGAAGATCCAGGCCTCGGACCGGGCGATCAGCGGCTCGAACCACGGCAGGGCGAGCAGGATGAGCAGGCCGGCGGCCCAGCCGAGCAGCACGTCGCTCAGCCAGTGTGTACCGAGGTAGACGGTGGACAGACCCACGCCCAGCGAGGTCACCGCCGACAGGGCCGACAGCCAGCGGCGCGCTCTCGGGGTCGAGGCCAGATAGGCCAGGATTCCCCAGGTCACCACGGCGTTGGCGGTGTGGCCGCTGGGAAATATATCGCCGCCCAGCCACATCTCGTTGGAGCCGACGGTCGTCGCGTAGTGCGGTCCGAGGCGGCCCATGCCGATCTTGGCGGCACCGACCGTGACGTTCAGCAGCAGCAGCGAGACGCCGAGCGCGAGCAGTGGGCGCAGCGTGTGCTGCCGCCAGGAGCGCCAGCCGAGCCATGCCGCGACCATCACGGCGGTCGGGCCGCGCTGGCCGAGCACCACGTAGTAGTCGACGAAGGCGTGGATCTCCGCCCACTGCTGGTAGGGCCGGAAGAACATGACCTGCCAGTCCAGCCGGACCAGCCAGGAAGTGATGATGATGGCCCACACGATGGCCGCGTAGAAGGCCAGGGTCGCGCCGAGGAGCACGATCCGGTGTCGGCTCATCGTCGGCACACTGATGTGGGCCGGTCGTTCCGGCTCACGATCCAGTCTGGCGAACACCCGGTCCAGACGGGTGGGCTTCGGTTTGGTACGCACCCAATCGACGTTACAGCGAGTGAGCTCGGATCCCGGTCGATTCACCGTCTTTGTGATGACGATGTGATGTGGGATTCCTCTCAGGAGGGGGTTTATTTCGAGCGAATGTGCAATCGCCGGAGAGTGTGGCCTTCAATTCCTTTGATCATTCCGGACCGGGCGTTTATCGCGCTTTTGTATTTGTTCACCGACGCATAATGCGGAATTCTCTCGGAGGTTCCCGGAGCTCACCGACGGTCAGGGTGGACCGCTGCCGTTCAGCCAGAACCCCCCGTACACCGCCGAGGCCACGGCCACAGCACCCACCAGCAGCGCCGACCTGCGGGTACGCAGGCCGGCGAGGGACCGGGCGAGCGGCAGGAGCAGCGGGAAGGCGGGCAGCAGCAGGCGCGGTTTCGAGCCGAAGTAGCTCGACGCGCACAGGGCGAGCACGGTGACGACACCCCCGTACACCAGCAGCGGCAACGGCTGGCGCTGCCGTACGCAGACGACGTACAGCCAGACCAGCAGACCGACGCCGACCAGCAGCCCGACCCCTGCCAGGGCCGACGGGAACGACGTGAACTTCTCGGCGACGAACCGGGCGAAGGCGTACCCGCCGTCGAAACCGTTGCGCCAGCCCGCCTGGACGTGGAGATAGCCCAGCGGACCCTTGCCGGTGCGGTGGCCGACCCACAGGACATAGGCGGCGGCGCCGAGCGGGGCGAGCAGCATCCCCAGCGCGCGGCGCACCGGAACACCGCGGAAGAGCCCCCCGCCGTCCGCGCCCGGCGCCCGGGCGGCCCCGCGCTCCCGCACGAACGCGGCGACGCCCGCCGCCCACACCGCCGCCACGACGGCCAGCCCCACCGGCCGGGTCAGCCCGGTCAGCAGGGCCAGGGTGCCCGCCGTGAGCCAGCGGCCGGTCAGGACCGCGTACAGCGACCAGGCGGCCAGCGCCGTGAACAGTGACTCGCTGTACGCCATCGACTGCACGATCCCGACGGGCAGGACCGCCCACAGCAGGACCGCGCAGACACCGACGCGACGGCCGTACACATGCTCCGCCACCGCGAAGATCCCCCAGGCCGCGGCGAGCGACGCCAGCAGGCTGACGACGAAACCGCCGTCGGCGTACGACAGCGGGGACACCCGCGCGACCAGCCGCTCCAGCCAGGGCAGCAGCGGGAAGAACGCGAGATTCGAGTGCACGTCGCCGTTGGGCAGCCGCACCTCGTAGCCGTACCCCAGCTCCGCGATCCTCGTGTACCAGAGCGCGTCCCAGCGGGCGGTCAGCAGCGTGTACGCGTCCTTGTCGCGCACCGCGCTCCACACGGCCAGGACGAGCAGGCCGAGGGCGCGTGCGGCCGCGTACCCGAGGAGCGCCGGGGCGGCCCGGCGCAGCGCCTCGGAACGGGCCGGGGTCACGCGCGTCGCAAGATCGGTCACGGGCTCGATTATCGGCTCGGGGCGGACGGCGAGGTCGGCGGGAGCTCGACGGAAGGGGACGGGAGTGGCGTACGCCACACTGGTTCCGCACAGGTGTGAGAGGTCCGCCACTCGGCGCCGAGACCGACTCGCGTACTCTGACGAGTCACTCGCCCTTCGTCGCGTGGGCCGGAGACCACCGCTCCTCTCCGGCCGGGCCACGGGGAGTCCCCACCCCGTGTGACCGCCGGGGGCGAGGGAACATCTGGGAGGTACGTACATGTCCGGGACGACCACGGCTGCCGCTCGGCTGCGCCGTCGGGCGGCCGGGGCCGGTGCAAACCGCTGGGTCGTCCTCGTCGTCCTCTGCGTCAGCCTGCTGCTCGTCGCGGTCGACGCGACCGTGCTGCACGTGGCTGTGCCCGCCGTCACCGAGGACCTCAGGCCCGGCGCGATAGAGCTGCTCTGGATCGTCGACATCTATCCGCTGGTCTGCGCCTCGCTGCTGATCCTCTTCGGCACGCTCGGCGACCGGGTGGGCCGCAGACGCGTCCTGCTCCTCGGCTACGGCCTCTTCGGCCTCGCCTCCGGCCTCGCGGCCCTCGCCCACGATCCACAGGTGCTGATCGTGGCCCGCGCCCTGCTCGGCGTCGGCGGCGCGATGATCATGCCGGCGACCCTGTCGATCCTGCGCCAGGTCTTCCCCGACCGGCGCGAGCGGGCCCTCGCCATCGGTATCTGGAGCGCCGTCGCCGCGGTCGGCGCGGCCGTCGGACCGCTGCTCGGCGGGTTCCTCCTCGAACACTTCTGGTGGGGCTCGGTCTTCCTCGTCAACATCCCGCTGATGCTGGTCAGCCTCCCGGTGGGACGGCTGCTGCTGCCCGAGTCCAAGGGCGACGGCAAGGGCCCCTGGGACGTCGTCGGCGCGCTGATGGCGGCGGCCGGGCTGTTCGGCATGGTGCTCGGCGTCAAGCGGCTCGGCGGCGGGGAGCAGGTGGCGAGCCTGCTCACCCTGGTGCCGCTGGTGGTCGGCGCGGCGCTGCTGGTGCTCTTCGTACGGCGGCAGCGGCGCCGGGAGTTTCCGCTGGTGGACCTGCGGATGTTCGCGCGGCCGGCGTTCAGCACCTCGGTCGGGTGCATCGTGCTGGCGATGCTCGCGCTCGTGGGGCTCGAACTGATCGCGGCGCAGTACCTGCAGCTGGTGCTGGGACTCTCGCCGCTGGAGACGGGTCTACGACTGCTGCCGCTGACGTTCGCGGCGATGGCGGCCGGGCTCGCGGGCGCGCGGATGCTGCGGCGGTTCGGGCCGCGGCGGATGGTGTGCGCCGGGTTCGTACTGACGGCCGTCGCGGTGCTGCTGCTGACGGCGATGGGCGGCGAGGACAACCCCGGGCTGCTGCTGTCCGGGTTCGTGCTGCTGGGCTTCGGGCTGGAGACGACGCTCTTCGGGGCGTACGAGTCGATGCTGAGCGAGGCTCCGCCCGACCAGGCCGGCGGGGCGGCGGCGATCGGCGAGACCTCGTACCAGCTGGGCGCGGGGATCGGCATCGCGCTGCTGGGCAGCGTGATGAACGCGGCGTATGCCCCGGGCCTGGCGAACGTGTCGGGTGTTCCGGCGTCGGCCTCCGCGGCGGCTTCGCATTCGCTGGGTGAGGCGTACGAGGTCGCTGCGCGGCTGGGTGGGCCTGCGGGGGTGGCTCTGCAGCGGGCGGCTCGGGACTGTTTTGTGCACGGGCTGCATGTGACGTTGCTGGTGAGTGCGGGGTTGTTGCTGCTGGGGGCCGTGATGGCGTTGCGGTTGCCGCGGGTGATGCAGTGCGAGGCGCCTGCGGTGGAGTTGCCCAAGCCTCGGGAAGTTGTGGAGTCCCGCGTCTCCGCTTGACCAAAGCCTTCTCCCACGCGTGCACCACCCGTTTCCAGTTCGTTGACGGGTGGACGTCTGCGGTGGGGGCTGATCGCCGTCGGCGGCTTGCGGTGCGTGGGAATCCGGCCTGGGTGCGTGGGCTCGTACTGGACGCGGAGGACACTGCGTCGTAGCGTCAAGCCCGAGCCGTGACTAGCAGCGCTAGTTTTAATCCTTCCCGGAGGGTGTCCCATGTCCGCGTCCTCGAAGTTGCCCCCGTTCGACCCCGCCGACCCCCTCGGTGTCGACGACCTCCTGGAGCCCGAGGACCTGGCGGTCCGGAGCACCGTGCGGGCGTGGGCGGCGGATCGGGTCGTGCCGTATGTCGCCGAGTGGTACGAGAAGGGGGAGCTGCCGGACATCCGGGAACTCGCGCGGGAGCTCGGGCAGATCGGTGCCCTCGGGATGTCGCTCGACGGGTACGGCTGCGCCGGGGCCTCGGCCGTGCAGTACGGGCTCGCCTGTCTGGAGCTGGAGGCCGCCGACTCGGGGATCCGGTCCCTCGTCTCCGTACAGGGCTCCCTCGCCATGTACGCCATCCATCGGTTCGGGAGCGAGGAGCAGAAGCAGACGTGGCTGCCCCGGATGGCCTCCGGTGAGGTGATCGGGTGCTTCGGGCTGACCGAGCCCGACCACGGGTCCGACCCGGCGTCCATGCGGACGTACGCCAAGCGCGACGGCGCCGACTGGGTGCTCAGCGGGCGGAAGATGTGGATCACCAACGGGTCCGTCGCCGGGGTCGCCGTCGTGTGGGCGCAGACGGAGGAGGGCATCCGCGGGTTCGTCGTGCCGGCCGACAGCGCCGGGTTCTCCGCTCCCGAGATCAAGCACAAGCTGTCGCTGCGCGCCTCCGTCACCAGTGAGCTGGTCCTCGACGACGTACGGCTGCCCGCCGACGCGGTGCTGCCGGAGGTCGTGGGGCTCAAGGGGCCGCTCAGCTGTCTCTCGCACGCGCGGTACGGGATCGTGTGGGGTGCCATGGGTGCGGCGCGGTCCTGTTTCGAGGCCGCTGTCGACTACGCGAAGACGCGGGAGCAGTTCGGCCGGCCGATCGGGGGCTTCCAGCTCACCCAGGCCAAGCTCGCCGACATGGCGCTCGAACTGCACAAGGGGATTCTGCTCGCCCACCATCTGGGACGGCGCATGGACGCCGGCCGCCTGCGTCCCGAGCAGGTCAGCTTCGGCAAGCTCAACAACGTCCGCGAGGCGATCGACATCTGCCGTACGGCGCGGACGATCCTCGGTGCCAACGGGATCTCGCTCGAATACCCGATCATGCGGCACGCGACCAACCTCGAGTCGGTGCTCACCTACGAAGGCACCGTCGAGATGCACCAGCTCGTGCTGGGCAAGGCGCTCACCGGACTCGACGCCTTCCGGTGAGGCCACCAGGAGGGGGCAGGGCCGGTGGACGGCCCTGCCTCAGCTCTGGTTGTAGAAGCCGTCCTCGCGGTGCGTCGCACGCTCACCGCTGATGATCTCCGTGTCGGCCGGGGTCAGCAGGAACACCCGGTTGGACACCCGGTCGATCGAGCCGCGCAGGCCGAAGATGAGACCCGCGGCGAAGTCGACGACCCGCTTGGCGTCCGCGGGCTCCATGGCCGTGAGGTTCATGATGACCGGGACCCCGTCCCGGAACAGCTCGCCGATGGCGCGGGCGTCCCGGAAGCTGTCCGGAGTGACCGTGCCGATGCGGCGGCCCTTCTCCTCGGCGACGTCCGTGGCCACCTTGACCCGCGGATCGGTGACCCAGGCATCCCCGGGCTCGGTCCCTTCGGAGTAGTCGTCGTCGTAATAACGCTCGTCATCGTTGTCGTCAACGAGGCCCAGCCAGGCACTCGCCTTGCGCACCGATCCCATGGACGCCTCCTCTCACAGCGGTCTCTCTTACATTCCGCATCCCTATGGTCATCCATGATGCGGACGTCGCGCCAAGTGGATAGACGCCGCGCGGGGGGTTTGTGACGGTACTGGTGCACAGCGAATACGTCGAGAGCCCGTGTACCCCAAGGGGCATGCCACGTACGGCTGCTGACTGTGAGTGAAATATGATTCTTCACGGCGTATGGGTGATGTGGGGTGCGTACGGGTGAACGAGCCCGGCATGGCGTTCACCACCGCGCTCGGTACGATGCGGCAGCTCAGCGTCGTGAGTACGCCGTAAGAACCTCGGGGGAGCGTCATGTTCGGAATGGTCAGGCCCTGCCGTCATCGGCTCGGAGAGAAGCTCACCGGGCAGTGGATGGCGCATTTGTGCGGGCTGTGCCTCGCGCTGCGTTCGGACCACGGCCAGTTCGCGCGGATCGTGACGAACTACGACGGGCTCCTCATCTCCGTTCTGACAGAGGCTCAGGCGGACCCGGACGGCGGACTGCGGCGTACGGCCGGACCGTGCCCGCTGCGCGGTATGCGCACCGCGTCCGTCGCGCAAGGCGAGGGCGCCCGGCTGGCCGCCGCCGTCTCGCTGGTGCTGGCCTCGGCCAAGGTGCGTGACCATGTGGCCGACGGCGACGGACTGCTGGCCCGTAAGCCGGTGGCGCTCGCCGCGCGCCGGGTGGCCGCGGGCTGGGGTGCGGCGGGCGCGCGGAGCGGCTCGGCCGTCGGGTTCGACACCGCCGTACTCGTCGACGCCGTGGACCGGCAGGTCGGCATCGAGACGCTCGCCGGTATCGGGACGTCGATCCTCGCCGTGACCGAGCCGACCGAGACGGCGACGGCCGCCGCCTTCGCGCACACCGCGATCCTGGCCGGACGGCCGCGGAACGCCGAGCCGCTCGCCGAGGCCGGGCGCCTCTTCGGACGGCTGGCCCACCTCCTGGACGCCGTGGAGGACCGGGCGGCCGACGCCGAGTCGGGCGCGTGGAACCCGCTCGCCGCGACCGGCACCTCGCTCGCCGAGGCGCGACGGCTCGCGGACGACGCCGTGCAGGGGGTGCGGCTGGCGCTGCGTGAGGTGGAGTTCACGGATGCGACGCTCGCGCATCTGCTGCTGGTGCACGAGCTGCGGCGGTCGGTGGACCGCGCCTTCGGCACGGTGCCCGCGTGCGCGTCCCATCAGCCGGGGCCCGGGCCGTACGGGCAGCCGCCGCAGCAGGGGCAGGGGCAGGGGCCGTACGGCGCGCCGCAGAATCCGTACGCCGGTGGCGGGAATCCGTACGCCGGTGGGAACCCCTACGGGGGCGGCCCGTATGCCGGAGGCGGAGGTGCCCCCGGTGGTGGCGCCGGGGGAAGCGGGGGTGGTGGCGGTGACTTCGGCGGGTTCGGGGGGCTCGGCGGTGGGGCGGCCCCTCAGCCGCCGAAGCGGCGTGGGTTCTGGGCCGGCTGCGGGATGTTCTGGCTGCTGTGCTGCACCTGCAAGTTGTGCTGTGCGAAGGAGTACGAGGGGCCGTGGTCGCGCAAGAAGCGCGAGGGCTGCTGTCGTGACTGCGACTGCGACGGGTGCGACTGCTGTTGCCCTTGCGACGGTTGCTAGGCGCTTCGATCGAGGGGCGGGGACGGGGTCGAGGGCCCCGCTGAACCGGGGCTGATGGCCAGAACGCAAAGGTGGTTCAAAAGTTGACGGCCGAAAGGCGCTCTTGCGCCAACCGGCCGTTCGGCCGAATACTCCCCCTCAGCGCTTGTCAGGGGCACGACGTGTTCGGAATCCGGAGACGACGGCCGGCTGACTGCGCCTCACGGGCCCCGACCCCACGCGGGCCCCCGACTTCCCTTGGAGGGAACGAAAAGTGAGGATCAAGCGCACCACCCCCCGCAGTGGCATTACGAGACGGACCCGGCTGATCGCCGTTTCCTCCGGCCTCGTCGCCGCAGCCGCGATCGCGATCCCCAACGCGACCGCCGCGGAGACTCCCGCCACCTTCAGCGCCGCTCAGCTCAAGAGCGTCAGCGGCTCCGTGCTGAAGGCCGATGTCCCCGGCACCGCCTGGGCCGTCGACAGCAAGACCAACGGCGTCACGGTCACCGTCGACTCCACGGTCTCCAAGGCGGAGATAGCGAAGATCAAGGAACAGGCCGGGGCCAACGCCGACGCGCTCACCATCAAGAGCGTCCCCGGCAAGTTCAGCAAGTTCATCCAGGGCGGCGACGCCATCTATGCGAGTAGCTGGCGCTGCTCGCTCGGCTTCAACGTCCAGGACAGCAGCGGCAACCAGTACTTCCTGACCGCCGGCCACTGCACCGACGGCGCGGGCACCTGGTACTCCAACTCCGGCCGCACCACGGTCATCGGCTCGACCGCCGGCTCCAGCTTCCCGGGCAACGACTACGGCATCGTGCGGTACTCCGGTTCCGTCAGCCGGCCCGGCACCGCGAACGGCGTGGACATCACCCGCGCGGCCACGCCCAGCGTGGGCACCACCGTCATCCGTGACGGCTCCACCACCGGCACGCACAGCGGCCGGGTCACCGCCCTGAACGCGACCGTCAACTACGGCGGCGGTGACGTCGTCGGCGGTCTGATCCAGACCACCGTCTGCGCCGAGCCCGGCGACTCCGGCGGTTCGCTCTACGGCAGCAACGGGACCGCGTACGGTCTGACCTCCGGCGGCAGCGGCAACTGCACCTCCGGTGGCACGACCTTCTTCCAGCCGGTCACCGAGGCCCTCAGCGCGTATGGCGTCAGCGTCTACTGACGGTCCACTGACGTCCGCTCGACGCCCTGATCCGGATGGCTTGATCCCTACGGCCTGATCCGGGCGGAACGAAGCGCGGCCAGCAGCATGTGAGCCCCCGTACGCAACTGTCGTGCGGGGGCTCCTCCTTGTCGTGGCACGGGGTTGCCTTCGGGAGTACGGGCCGTGACTCCTGGGGGGCGCTGATGATCGAGGAGCTGATGGCGGCGGGGGTGGCGCTCGCGTCCGTCGGTGCGGTGTACGTGATGGCCGGCGCGCGGGTCGTCAAGCAGTACGAACGAGGCGTGGTCTGCCGCCCTCGGCAGGCTCCGGCCGCAAGTGCGCGGGCCCGGGTTCACGATGATCGTGCCCGGTGTGGACAAGCTGCGCAAAGTGAACATGCAGATCGTGACGGGGGCGGCGGGCGCGGGTGATCAACGCCGACGCGGGGCTCCAGGCGTCCAAGAAGCCGGCGGAGGCGGCGCATCAGATGGCCGATGCGCCTGCGGCTCTTCAGCTTCGGCTGCTGCAGACGGTGATGGCGGTGGCGGCGGAGAAGAACTCCACGTTGATGCTTCCTGATTTCGGTGGAGTTATTGCGGTTTCTGGAGAAAGGGGCGTAGCAGGGGCGGGTTCCGGGGAGCAGTCGTCCGTGGCGCCTGCATCGGGGTCGGCGGTCGGGGAGGGCGAAGTTCCGTCTCTTGGGCCGCGCTTGGAATCGGATCCCGAGGGGTCGATTTTGAGACAGGAGTAGACCTCACGCCTTGCGTATGGTTCGCTCGCTTGCAGTGTTTGCTGTGCGAAGAGGCCCCGTATGACTGTGCACGGTCAAAGAGGCGGGGGCGTGCAACCGTGTTCTACGCGCGTCCGGAAGTCGACCTTGTGCGCTCCCCCGGGGTCTCGGAATAGTGAGCGTTGTTCAACCGGTGCGGGTGCGGCTTTTGTTGTCTGTCGCTCCCGTGGCCGTACGCCTTCCGGTCCGACGAGGTCCCCACAACCTTTCGGGCCGACCCCCCACAGGAGGACGTGAGTTGAAGCACCGACGCATACCCAAGCGGCGTGCAGCCGTGGCAGGTGCGGGTATCGCCGCACTGGTCGCCGCGGGCGTGACCTTGCAGACTGCGAACGCGAGTGAGACGCCCGAGGCGTCGACGCCGAAGATCCTTTCGGTCGGCGCGGCCGGAAAGCTCGCCTCGACGCTCGCGAAGGACCTCGGCGGGGACGCCGCGGGTACCTACTACGACGCGCAGACCAAGAACCTTGTCGTGAACGTCCTCGACGAGGCCGCAGCCGACGCCGTCGAGGCGGCCGGCGCCAAGGCCAGAGTCGTGGAGAACTCGCTCGCCGAGCTGAAGAGCGCGCGGGCGACGCTCAAGCAGGACGCGACCATTCCCGGCACCGCGTGGGTGACGGACCCGGCGACCAACAAGGTGGTCGTCACCGCCGACCGTACGGTGTCCGACGCCGAGTGGGCCAAGCTCGGCAAGGTCGTCGACGCGCTGGGCGCCACTGCTGAACTCAAGCGGTCGAAGGGGGAGTTCAAGCCCTTCGTCGCGGGTGGTGACGCGATCACCGGTGGCAGTGGGCGTTGTTCGCTCGGCTTCAACGTCGTCAAGGGCGGCGAGCCGTTCTTCCTGACCGCCGGGCACTGCACCGAGGGCATCACGGACTGGTCGGACTCCAGTGGCAACCAGATCGGCACCAACGAGGTCTCCAGCTTCCCGGACAACGACTACGGGCTGGTCAAGTACACCGCCGAGGTCGACCACCCGAGTGAGGTCAACCTCTACAACGGGTCCTCGCAGGCCATCAGCGGGGCCGCCGAGGCCACCGTCGGGATGGAGGTCACCCGGAGCGGGTCGACCACCCAGGTGCACGACGGCAAGGTCACCGGGCTGGACGCCACCGTGAACTACGGCAACGGTGACATCGTCAACGGGCTGATCCAGACGGACGTCTGCGCCGAGCCGGGTGACAGTGGTGGGTCGCTGTTCTCCGGTGACAAGGCGATCGGGCTCACGTCCGGTGGCAGTGGTGACTGCACCTCCGGTGGGGAGACGTTCTTCCAGCCGGTGACGGAGGCGCTGTCGGCGACGGGTACCGAGATCGGCTGACGGTCGCTGCGGCTTTACCTTTACGGAGTCCCGCCCCCTGTGTTTGGGGGCGGGACTTTCGCGTTGGGTGCGGCCGATTGGGCGGGGATGCCTGCGGCGGCCCGCTGCGGTGAGTGGGGGTTCGCGTAGCGCGGTTCGGTGAGGGGTGGGGCGGGGCCGTGCCGGGGGGGGGGGGGCGCGGCGGGGGCGCGCCCCCCCCCCGGGGGGGGGGGGGGCCGTGCCGGGGGGTGTCCGTCCTCGGTCGGGCGGCTCGGTTGCCTTGAGATGTGCTGTGTGTTGACGCCCGCCGCTGCGGGCGGACACCCCCCGGCACGTCCCCTTGCCGCCGTACGCGGGTGCTGCCACGTTTCGGTGCAGGCCCACTGCAATCCCTGGGGGCGCGGGGCTGTATCGATCCGCGGCTCCGCCGCGCGGGCGCGACCAGCCACTACGGACCCGCAGTCGGCGTCTGGCCGGGGTCCTTGCCGCGCACCTTCGCTGCCAGGAGGGTGACGGCTGTTCCCGCTGCTGCCCAGGCCGAGAGGACCAGGAGGGAGGGGGTTGTGTCGTTGCCCTTGAAGTAGGCGATGGAGCGGGTGGTCCAGGTGCCCGCGCCCGGGGGCAGGGCCGGGCCGAGGTCTCGCCAGAACGGGGGGAGGAGTGGGGGTGGGAGGGCGCCGCCCGCGCTGGGGTTGCCCAGGATGACGATGATCAGGATGACCAGGCCGATGCCGGCCAGGCCGAAGACGGCCTGGAAGGCGAGGGTGGCGGCGCCTACCGCGAAGGTGATCAGGGCGCCGACGCCCCAGAGGGCGGCGATGCTGCCGGGGAGTGCGCCCAGGACGGGGCCGACGATGAGGGCGCCGCCCAGTCCGGCTACGAGCGCGACCACGGCCATGGCGATGAGACGGATCAGTGAGCGTCTCGGGGTGGGGCGGCCGGCGCCCGAGCTGATCGTCATGATCGACGCGCAGAGGTAGCCGCCCACGCACCAGCCGACGGTCACGTAGAAGGACGTGAGGCCGTTGGCGTCGCGCGGGTCGGCGGGGGCCACGTCGAGGGTGCGGAGGGTGCGGGCCTCGGATTTCTCCAGGGTGGTGAGGAGGTTCTCCAGGGTGGTGGCCAGGACCCTGCCGCCCCCGGTGGCCACCAGGAGGGTGTCGGTGGTGCCGGTGGGGTTGAGGAGGAGGGCGCCGTCGATGTCGCGGTTCAGGATCTGGCGGCGGGCTGTCGCCTCGTCGGGCACCGTGCGGGGGGACAGGGGGTCGCCGGGCAGGCTTTCCAGACGGTCCACCGTTTGCCGGGCGGCCACCTCGGGGGCCACCACGCCGAAGGGGACGTTCCTGGGCTTCGGGTCGTGGAGGGCGCCCACGTAGGAGGCGATGAAGAGCAGGGCGAGGGCGACCACGCCGGTCACGAGCAGGGTGGCTCGGGGGGTGACGGCGTCCTTCACTTCGGCGAGGAAGGGGCTGGGAGGCATGCCCCCACGGTCGGGGGCCGGGGGTGTTTGCGCAGGTGGGGGGCGGCCGAATGGATGTCGTACGGATGTTCGAGAAATAGTCTATGGTGGGGGTGGGGGCATTGGGAACTGATGTTCGAGAGCCTGGCCGGGTCTCGGGAGTGTGAGTCGGGAGGTGCGTGTGTCGGGGTTCGCGCATCTGCACACCGCCTCCGGGTTCTCCCTGCGGTACGGCGCCTCGCACCCGGAGCGGCTGGCCGAGCGTGCCTCCGAGCGGGGGATGGATGCCCTCGCGCTTACTGACCGGGACTCGCTCGGGGGTGCGGTCCGGTTCGCCAAGGCCTGTGCGGCGGCGGGGGTGCGGCCGTTGTTCGGGGTGGAGCTGGCCGTGGAGGAGTTCGTGTCCGGGGGCTCGGGGGCGGGGCGGCGGCGGGCGCCGGTGCGGGGAGGTGCCTTCATCGACGAGTCGGCGCCTCGGGTCACCTTTCTCGCCCGGGACGGAGGCCGGGGATGGGCCGATCTGTGCCGGATCGTCTCGGCCGCGCACGCCGGTGAGGGGTCGGCGCTGCTGCCTCGGGGGGACAACCGGGGGGACGGGCTGATCGTCCTGCTCGGTGTCCAGTCCGATGTGGGGCGTGCGCTTGCCGCCGGTCGTCCCGATCGGGCGGCCCGGCTGCTGGAGCCCTGGCGGGAGGTCTATGGGGACTCCCTGCGGCTGGAGGCCGTGTGGCACGGGCGTGAGGGCACCGGGCCGGGGTCGTTGCGGCTGGCCGCCCGTACCGTCGGTTTCGCCGCCGAGCAGCGGGTGCGGCCGGTGCTGAGCAACGCCGTGCGGTACGCGGATCCCGGGCTGGGGCCGGTCGCCGATGTGCTGGACGCCGCGCGGCGGCTCGTGCCCATCGACTCGACCAAGGAGCTGGACTCCGGCGAGGCCTGGCTCAAGGGCGCGGGGGAGATGGCGAAGGTCGCCGAGCGGGTCGTCGAGGCCGCGGGCTTCCGGCGCGATGCCGCGCACCGGTTGCTGGAGCAGACCGGCGCCGCCGCCGCCGAGTGTCTTGTCGATCCCGAGGACGATCTCGGCATCGGCACCGTCCACTTCCCCGAGCCGTATCTCGTCGGCGCCGGGCAGCGCACCGCCCAGCGGACGCTCGCCTCGCGGGCGGTGGCGGGCATGGTGCGGCGCGGCTATGACGGGCGCCGGGCGTACTGGGAGCGGATGCACCAGGAGTTGGACATCATCGCCCATCACGGGTTCGCCTCTTATTTTCTGACGGTTGCTCAGGTCGTCGACGACGTGCGGAAGATGGGGATCCGGGTGGCCGCCCGCGGGTCCGGTGCGGGGTCGCTCGTCAACCATCTGCTCGGGATCGCGCACGCCGATCCCGTGGAGCACGGGCTGCTGATGGAGCGCTTCCTGTCCAAGCGGCGGCTGGTGCTGCCGGATATCGATGTCGATGTGGAGTCCGCGCGGCGGCTCGAGGTCTATCGCGCGATCATCGACCGGTTCGGGAGTGAGCGGGTCGCGACCGTCTCGATGCCGGAGACCTATCGGGTGCGGCATGCGATCCGGGACGTGGGCGCGGCCCTGTCCATGGACCCGGCCGACATCGACCGCGTCGCCAAGTCCTTCCCGCACATCCGGGCGCGGGACGCCCGGGCGGCCCTGGACGAGCTGCCCGAGCTCAGGCAGCTGGCGGGGGAGCGGGAGAAGTACGGGGAGCTGTGGGAGCTGGTCGAGGCGCTCGACGCCCTGCCCCGGGGGATCGCCATGCATCCGTGCGGGGTACTGCTGTCCGATGCTTCCTTGTTGTCGCGTACGCCCGTCATGCCGACCAGCGGCGAGGGCTTGCCCATGTCGCAGTTCGACAAGGACGACGTCGAGGACCTCGGGCTGCTCAAGCTCGATGTGCTGGGCGTGCGGATGCAGTCGGCTATGGCGCACGCGGTCGCGGAGGTGGAGCGGGTCGCGGGGGAGCGGATCGATCTGGACGCGCTCGACTTCGAGCGGGGGGACGGCGACGCGGAGACGTACCGGCTCATTCGTTCGACGGAGACGCTCGGGTGCTTCCAGATCGAGTCGCCGGGGCAGCGGGACCTGGTCGGGCGGCTTCAGCCGGCCACCTTCCATGATCTCGTCGTCGACATCTCGCTCTTCCGGCCCGGTCCTGTCGCCGCCGACATGGTGCGGCCGTTCATCGAGGCGCGGCACGGGCGGGCGCCGGTGCGGTATCCGCACAAGGATCTGGAGGGGCCGCTGCGGGAGACGTACGGGGTCGTCGTCTTCCACGAGCAGATCATCGACATCGTGCACATCATGACCGGGTGCGGGCGGGACGAGGCGGACCGGGTGCGGCGGGGGCTGTCGGATCCCGAGTCGCGGGGGCGGATCCAGGTGTGGTTCGCGCAGCACGCGGCGGCGCGCGGGTACGACGCGGAGACCGTCCGGCGGACCTGGGAGATCGTCGAGGCCTTCGGGTCGTACGGCTTCTGCAAGGCGCACGCGGTCGCCTTCGCGGTGCCCACCTACCAGTCGGCCTGGCTGAAGGCCCATCACCCGGCCGCCTTCTACGCCGGGCTGCTCACCCACGACCCCGGGATGTATCCGAAGCGGCTGCTGCTGGCGGACGCGCGGCGGCGTGGGGTGCCGATCCTGCCGCTGGACGTGAACGTGTCGGGGGTCGCCCACCGTATCGAACTGGTGTCTGAATCGGGGGAGTCGGAGGGCGTCTGGGGGCTGCGGCTCGCCCTCTCCGACGTGTACGGCATCAGTGAGGCCGAGGCGGCGCGGATCGCGGACGGGCAGCCGTACGCCTCGCTGCTCGACTTCTGGGAGCGCGGTCGGCCCAGCCGGCCGCTCGCCCAGCGGCTCGCGCAGGTCGGCGCGTTGGACGCCTTCGGGGCCAACCGGCGTGATCTGCAACTGCATCTGACCGAGCTGCACCGGGGTGCCCGGGGCAAGGGGGGTGGCGGGGGTCAGCTCCCGCTGAGCGGCGGGCGGAGAACGGCGGCGGCCGGGCTGCCCGACCTCAGCTCGCAGGAGCGGCTCAGCGCCGAACTGGGTGTGCTGTCGATGGACGCCTCGCGCAATCTGATGGACGACCACCGGGAGTTCCTGGACGAGCTGGGCGTGGTCAGCGCGCGGCGGCTGCGCGAGGCCCGGCACGGGGAGACCGTGCTGGTCGCGGGGGCCAAGGCGGCCACCCAGACGCCGCCGATCCGGTCCGGCAAGCGGGTCATCTTCAGCACGCTGGACGACGGCACGGGCCTGGTCGACCTCGCCTTCTTCGACGACTCGCACGACGCGTGCGCCCACACCGTCTTCCACTCCTGGCTGCTGCTGGTACGCGGGGTCGTGCAGCGGCGCGGGCCGCGCAGTCTGAGCGTGGTGGGCTCCGCCGCCTGGAACCTCGCCGAGCTGGTCGAGCTGCGCGCCGAGGGCGGCCTCGATGTGGTGGCGGCACGGCTGGCGGCGCCCGTCGCGGAGGGGGACGGGGACGATCCGACCCACGGCCGGCGCATCCACCTGTCGACCGGATACGAGATGCACCCGTGGGCCGATCTGCGGCCGGCGGGTCAAGAGCCATCACAGGTAAGGAAGTTGTGGCACCAGAGTCCGGGGAGTGCGGGATGACCATCCTCTGCGTACGTTTCCAGCTGCCGCCGACGGACGACGCGGCCCTGCCCGGGCTGCTCGGACTGCTGGAGGACTTCACGCCCGTGGTGGAGGCGCTGCCGCCCGACGGGGCGCTGGCCGATCTGCGGGGCGCCGAGCGGTACTTCGGGCGCGGCGCGCTCGAACTGGCGTCGGTGATCCGGGTGCGGGCCCTCGCCCATCACGGGATCGACTGCGCGATCGGCGCCGGGCCGGGGCCGATGCTGGCCCGCGTGGCACTGCGGGACGCCCGGCCCGGGGTGACCTGTGCCGTTCCCGAAGGGCCGGACGCCATCGCGGAGTTCCTCGCCGACAAGCCCGTCGCCGCGCTGCCCGGCGTCGGCGCCGCGACCGCCCGCACCCTGTGCGAGTACGGCCTCGACACCCTCGGCCTGGTCGCCGCCGCGCCGCTGTCCACGCTCCAGCGGCTGGTCGGCGCGAAGGCCGGGCGTGAGCTGCGCGAGAAGGCGAACGGAATCGACCGGGGCCGGGTCGTCCCGAACGCCGTCTCGCGGTCGCTGGCCACCGAACGCCCCTTCACCCGCGACGAGCTGGACCCCGACCGGCATCGCCGCGCCCTGCTCTCGGCCGCCGACGAGCTGGGCGCCCGGCTGCGCGCCCTGGACAAGGTCTGCCGCACCCTGACCCTCACCGTCCGCTACGCCGACCGCTCCTCGATGACCCGCAGCCGCACCCTGAAGGAGCCGACGGCCCACTCGGCGGCACTGACCAAGGTGGCGTACGGCATGTACGAGGCGCTCGGCCTGCAGCGCGCCCGGGTGCGTGCCCTGGCCCTGCGCGCCGAGGGGCTCGACCCCGCCGAGCAGGCCTCCTATCAGCTCACCTTCGACCCGCTCGACGAGAAGGCGCGGCGCCTCGAGGAGGTCGCGGACCGCGCGCGGGCGAAGTTCGGGCCGCATGCGGTGAAGCCGGGGTCGCTGGCCGCGTAGTGACGGTTCGTCATGGTTTGTGAACCGCCCCTTACTATCACTGGAAGTTTTTACTGACGCGTAACTTCACACGTCTACTACTCGCCCGTAACTTGACGAGTGAACAGCATCCTCGTGATCCGGATCACAGGGCGTAAGGCCGTCGCACCTCCCTTGAGCCGCAAGGAGATCACACGATGCTGCCCTGGAAACGAGCGCTCAGACCCGTGGCCGCGCTGCTGCTGACCACCGCGGTCGTCGTCGTCCCCGCCACCACCGCCCAGGCGGCCGAAGCGACGGCGACCTCGCACTGGGGGTCCCCCCTGCTCGAGCGAAGCCGAGAGCTTGGGGGAGGCTGGAACGACTACTCCTGCAAGCCCTCCGCCGCCCACCCCCGCCCCGTCGTCCTCGTGCACGGCACCTTCGCCAACTCCGTCGACAACTGGCTGGGCCTCGCGCCCTATCTGGTGAACCGCGGCTACTGCGTCTTCTCCCTCGACTACGGCCAACTGCCGGGCGTGCCCTTCTTCCACGCCCTCGGCCCCATGGACAAGTCGGCGGGGCAGCTGTCGACCTACATCGACACCGTCCTCGCCGCCACCGGCGCCGCGAAGGCCGACCTCGTCGGTCACTCGCAGGGTGGCATGATGCCCCGCTACTACCTCAAGTTCCTTGGCGGCGCCGCCAAGGTGAACGCCCTCGTCGGCATCGCGCCCAACAACCACGGCACCACCCTGGCGGGGCTCACCAACCTGCTGCCGTACTTCCCCGGCGCCGAGGACCTGCTCACCAGCGCCACCCCCGCCCTCGCCCAGCAGGTCGTCGGATCCGAGTTCATGACCAAGCTCAACGCCGGCGGCGACACCGTCCCCGGCGTCCGCTACACCGTCATCGCCACCAAGTACGACGAGGTGGTCACGCCCTGGCGGACCCAGTTCCTGGACGGGCCCGACGTGAAGAACGTGCTGATCCAGGACAAGTGCGCGGTCGACCTGTCCGAGCACGCGCTCCTGGGCCTGACCGACCGGATCGCCTTCCACGAGGTGACCAACGCGCTCGACCCGGCACGGGCGACGCCGACCACCTGCGCGTCCGTGGTCGGCTGAGCGACCGCGCGACCGAACACCACCGGGGTCTGACCGGCCTGAGCCGCCGGTCAGACCCCGGAAGCCTTGCGTCAGCGGCGTCCGCCGCCCGCCGCCCGCCGGCGCGCCGACGCGAACAGGACCGCCGAACCGAGCGCCAGCGTCGCCGCACCGCCCATCGCGAGATACGCCGTACCGCCGTCACCGCCGGTCTCGGCGAGGTTCTCGGTGGCGCCGGCCGCCTTCGGCCGGTTGGCCCGGGCGGATCCGGCACCCTCCTCCTCGGCCGCCGCCACCGGCTCCGCCGACGTACTGGCGTCCTGGTCGCCGTGGCCGTGGTGCTCGATCGTCGACTGCTCGGCGCCGGCCTCGATCTGCTCCTCGGAGGGCGCGGAGGCACTCGGGGCGGGGGCGACCGCCTCGCTGTCGGACCCGGACCCGGACCCGGACCCGGAGTCGTCGGTGCTGCCGGAGCCGTTGCCCGAGCCGCCGGCGTCAGCGCCGCCGAACGTCACGTCCGAGCAGGAGTAGAAGGCCTCCGGGCTGTCCGAGCGCTGCCAGACCGCGTACAGCAGCTGCTTGCCGGAGCGCTGGGGCAGGGTGCCGGAGAACGTGTAGAAGCCGCCCGTGGCCGCCGGGTCGGTGGCCGTGGCCACCGGGTTCGCCAGGTCCAGGTCGTCCCAGGCCAGCGGTTTCGTCGGGTCGTATCCGGGCTTGGTGATGTAGACCTTGAAGGTGCCCTTGTGCGGGGCGGTCACACGGTACTTGAAGGTGTACGACCCGCTGCTCACGCCCGTCGCCGGCCAGTCGGCGCGGGCCAGGTCGAGCCCCTTGAACTCGTCGCTGTTCGCGCTGCACAGCCTGCCGTCCGGGATCAGCTCCTGGTGGCGGCCGTCCGCGTTGCCGATGCGTATGCCGTTCCAGTCGTACAGGGCCTGCGTACCGCCTGCCGCGACCGCCGCCTTGCACGCGTCGGACCTGGGGCTCTCCGGGCCCTCCGCGTAGCACTGCGAGACCCGGCTGACCGGATCGCCCATCGAACCGTGCGCGGAGGCGGGCGCGGTGGCGAGGGCGGTCAGGGCGAGCGGGGCCAGGCCGAGGGTGGCGACGGCGGCGGCCTTGCGGCGTGCGGGCATGGAAGATCTCCTCAAGGGGGTTCTGACGCGTGGGGTGAATCCCGGGGGGCGAATCCCGTGGGGGCGATCAGAAGCTAGCCCGAGGAAACCGCGAAATCGCCTGCTGGAGGCGGGTGATGGCGATCTTTAGGGTCGCCTTAAGGGAGTGCTGAGACTGCGATCAGGTAGGTACCGTCGCGGTATGACGGACGAGGACATCCGGGCGGCGGTCGCCGCCGACGTACCAGCCGTGAAGGCCGTGACCGACGCCGCCTACCACCGCTACATCGAGCGGATCGGACGGGCGCCCGTGCCCATGCTGGCGGACCACGCGGCGAACGTGGCCGAGGGAAAGGTGTTCGTCACGGGCGAGCCCGTGATCGGGCTCCTCGTGCTCGAGACACACGGGGACCATCTGTTCCTCGACAGCATCGCCGTCCACCCCGACGCGCACGGCAGGGGCGTGGGGCGGCGGCTGCTGCACTTCGTGGACGCACACGCGCGTGCGCTGGGCCTGCCCGAGGTCAGGCTCTATACGAACGCGCTGATGTGGGAGAACCAGAAGATCTACCCGAAGTACGGCTACGAGCTCATCGAGCGGCGCATGGACGGGCCGTACGACCGCGTCCACTACCGCAAGCGGCTCGACTGACGTGTCTCACCGGGGCCGACGGTCTCAGCCGTCCGGCCACCAGGTGCGCGCGATGTCCTTGCGGACCTCGGGTCGTCCCGAGGGGCGCTCGTCCGCCTCCTCCTGGACCCGGCGGGCATCCGACTGCCTCTTCAGGGGCTTCTGCACGGTCACACGGCGCATGGCTGCCTCCTTCAGGGGCTACCGAGTTCCTCGTTCTTGTGGAGGTAGACCCTTCCGGGGAGAGTTCCTCATCGCCGCTGGTCCTGTCAGTGGCGGCTGTCACGATCCGACTGTCAGTGGCGGGTGTCACTCTTGGCCCATGACGAACGGTGAACACGCCATCACGGACGCAGCGGCGGGCACGGACGTGGACTGGGACGCGGCCGCCGCGGACTTCGACGCCGAGCCCGACCACGGCCTGCGCGACCCCGAGGTGCGCCGGGCCTGGGCGTCCCGGCTGCGGTCCTGGCTGCCCGAGCGCGCCTGCGACGTGCTCGACCTCGGCAGCGGCACCGGCAGCCTGTCGCTCCTCGCGGCCGAACAGGGACACCGGGTCACGGGGGTGGACCGCTCCCCGGCGATGGTGGACCTGGCCCGCGCCAAGCAGGCCGGGCGGGACGCGGCGTTCCTCGTCGGCGACGCGGCGGCGCCACCGGTCGGGGAGGAGCGGTTCGACGTGGTGCTCGTCCGCCATGTCCTGTGGGCCCTGCCCGACCCGGGCCGGGTCCTGCGGCACTGGCGCGGACTACTGCGCCCCAAAGGACGGTTCGTGCTGGTCGAGGGGGTCTGGGGCACCACCGCACCGACGGTCGGCATACCGGCGGACCGGCTCACCGCCCTCCTCGCCCCGCTCGCCGGCGCCCTCCGCGTGGAGCACCTGTCCGGGGACGCGCGGCTGTGGGGGAGGGCGGTGGACGACGAGCGGTACGCGGCCGTGGCCGTGGTGGCCTGACCGGAGTGGCCGGACGAGGGCGTCGGACCAGGGCGGGCTAGGCCAGGAGCTCGCCGAGGCCGGCCCCGCGGGCCAGGTCCTCCAAGGCGTCCAGCGCCGCCACGGCGGCCTCGGCGGCCTTCGGATCCGTCCGTCCGAGGCCGCTCTCGGCGAACTCGTCCTCGTCCAGGCGGCGTACGTCCGTGCCGTCGGCGGAGCACCACAGGTCCAGGTCGAGGTCCTCCACGACCAGCTCGGCGCCGGACAGCGTCGCCGGGCGGGTGACGTCGCAGTACCAGCCCTTGAGGGCCCCCGTGGCGGCGCGGACCTCCTTCACCGCGTACCACCGGTCCCGCCAGTAGTACTCGGTGAAGACGTCGCCCGGCTCGAAGCGGACGAAGCCGAAGTCACGGACCCCGGTGCCGGCCCAGGGCGCGCGGACGGCGATCCGGGTGCCGTCGTCGGAGAGCAACTCGGCCGCGTAACGGATCTTCGTACGCCCGGCCTTGACCAGGACGACCTCCAGCAGACGTCCCTGGTCAGTCGAGTTCACGGACATGGCGCACCTCCGTCGCACAGATCTCATAGCCGAACCACTTGTTGATCGCGAGCATGGGCCCGTTGCCGGTGTCGTTGCCCGTGAAGGCCTCCGTGTACCCCGCGGCGCGGGCGCGGTGCAGGGAGTCGTTCTTCGCCAGCTTGGCCAGGCCGCGGCCGCGGAAGGCGCGCGCGGTACCGGTCATGACGGTGCCGTACCGGGTGCCGCCGTCCGTGCGGGCCGCGCTGAAGGCGGCGGGGCGGCCGTCGACCACGGCGACGGACGTCAGCTCGCGGCTGAAGAGCGGGTGCTGCCAGGTGTCCTGGAGCCAGGCCTCGTAGTCGGTGAACTCGTAGGTGATGTCGCTCGGTTCGTCGGACAGCGTCTCCGCGTCCAGGTCGAACAGCGGACGCGGATCGTCGGCGAAGTCGGCGCCCGTGCGCAGCTCGACGCCCGGTGGCAGGCTCCGCGGCGGGGGCAGTGTGCCGTTCGCCAGGTCCAGGCGGAGGAAGTGCGCCGAGCGGCTCTCGCGGTAGCCGCGCGCCTCGGCGAAGGCGCGGTTGCCGGGCTCGTCCAGGACCCAGGCGAACAGCCTGGTCGCGCCCACGGCGGCCAGATGCCGCTCGGCGGCCCGGACCAGCATCGAGCCGGCGCCCCGGCCCGTGCGCTCCGGATGCACGTACACGTTGACGTAGCCCTGTCCGGGCTCCGGGCTCTCATGGACCAGCCCGACCTGCGCCGTGCCGATCACCTCGCCGTTCTCCTCGGCGAGAAGCGGCTGGTAGCGGGCGTCGGGGTGCATGTGGGTGACGTCGTAGGAGACGGATTCCGGGGTGACCAGGTAGCACGGGAGGGCGAGGTGGCGGACGTGGGAGAAGCCCTCGGCATCGGCTCGCACGTCGGGGCGGAGCGGGCGCACGGTAATAGTCATCACCGCGCACGCTATGAGGCGGAGGCGCCGGGGTGCCTCTCATTTTCCGGTGGTACGGGACAATCGCCCTGTGACCTTGAAGATCCACATCGATGACAGTGCCGCGCCCTACGAGCAGGTGCGGGCGCAGATCTCCGAGCAGGCGCGGTCGGGGGTGCTGCCGGTGGGCTACCGGCTGCCGACCGTGCGGGGGCTGGCCGAGTCGCTGGGGCTGGCGGCCAACACCGTCGCCAAGGCCTACCGGGCGCTGGAGAGCGACGGGGTGATCGAGACGCGGGGCCGCAACGGCACGTTCGTGGCGGCCGCCGGATCGGCCGCGGAACGGGAGCTCGCGTCGGCCGCGGCGGCGTACGTCGAGCGTGCCCGGCGGCTCGGGCTGACGGAGGCGGACGCGCTCGCCGCCGTACGGGACGCCCTGCGGGCGGCCTACGGGGAGTAGTCAGCGCCCGGCCTTCGAGCGCCCGGCGAGTTCCGGCGTGCGGGTGACGGCGAGCCCTGCCCGGGCCGCCGCCCTCCCGAACACCACCGCGTCCCGCACCGCCGCCCCGCCGGGGTCGTTGTTGAAGTACGCGTACATGTCCTCGGTATCGGACCAGGTGGTCGCGACGCGGTCGACCCAGGTCTCCAGGGAACGCCGGCCGTAGCCGGGCCAGGGGTGGGCGCGGCCCTCGTGGAAGCGGACGTAGCCCCAGTCCGTGGTACGCCACAGGGGTGTCACCGGGCGGGCCTGGACGTCGGCCCAGCACAGGGCGGCCTGCCGGGACTCCAGAACCTCACGGGTGCGGGCCGTCCACCAGGACTCGTGGCGGGGCTCGACCGCGACCCGCGTGCCGGACGGGAAGCAGGCCAGACACGCGTCCAGGAGACCGGGGTCGGCGCGCAGGGTCGGCGGGAGCTGGAGGAGCACGGGCCCCAGGCGGTCACCCAGGCCCGCCGCGTGGGACATCAGACGGTGCACCGGCTCCTCGGGATCCTTCAGGCGCTTGATGTGGGTGAGATACCGGCTCGCCTTCACCGCGACCACGAAGTCCCGTGGCACCCGGTCCCGCCACGCCTCGAAGTTCTCCCGCGTCGGCAGGCGGTAGAAGGCGTTGTTGATCTCGACCGTGGCGAAGTGCTCCGTGTACTCCTCGAGCCACAGCCGCATGGGTACGTCGGCCGGGTACAGGACGCCCTTCCAGTCCCGGTACTGCCACCCCGAGGTGCCGACGAACAGGGTCATACCCTCCATCAAAGCACTACAGGTACAGCCCCGCGTCCGCCCCGTCCCGCGGGTCCGGCAGCGACGTCGGCGACGTGCCGCGCCGTAGCGCGTACAGCTCCGCCAGCGTGGCGCCCTCGCGGCCGATGCCCTCCTCCGTGCCCAGCCAGTTCGTCGCCTCCCGGCGCGTCAGCGCGCCCACCTCGATCCGGGCCAGACAGCGCCCGGGCCGGACGACGGCGGGGTGCAGGCGCTCCAGGTCCTCGTTGGTGGTGACGCCGACCAGCACGTTGCGGCCCTGGCCCAGCAGACCGTCGGTCAGGTTCAGCAGCCGCGACAGCGCCTGCCCCGCCGTGTGCTTCGCCTCGCCGCGGATCAGCTCGTCGCAGTCCTCCAGGAGCAGCAGCCGCCAGCGGCCCTTGCCCGTCGAGTCGTCCTCGCCGATCGCGATGTCCATCAGATAGCCGACGTCGCTGAACAGCCGCTCCGGGTCCAGGACGCAGTCCACCTGGCACCAGTCCCGCCAGGACCGGGCCAGCGTCCGCAGCGCCGACGTCTTGCCGGTGCCCGGCGGGCCGTGCAGCAGGAGCAGCCGGCCCGCGATGTCCTCCGGGGTCGTCTTCATCAGCCGGTCCATAGCGTCCGCCACCGGCGCGGTGTAGTTGGCCCGCACCTCGTCCCAGGTGCCCGCCGAGATCTGCCGGGTCGTGCGGTGCGGGCCGCGCCTGGGGGAGACGTACCAGAAGCCCATGGTCACGTTCTCCGGCTGCGGCTCGGGCTCGTCCGCCGCGCCGTCCGTCGCCTCGCCCAGCACCCGCGCCGCCAGTTCCTCGCTGGTCGCGGTCACGGTGACGTCCGCGCCGCGGTTCCAGCGGGAGATCAGCAGGGTCCAGCCGTCGCCCTCCGCCAGCGTCGCGCTGCGGTCGTCGTCGCGGGCGGCGCGCAGCACACGGGCGCCCGGCGGCAGCAGCGTCGCACCGGACCGTACGCGGTCGATGTTCGCCGCGTGCGAGTACGGCTGCTCGCCCGTCGCGAAGCGGCCGAGGAACAGCGCGTCGACGACGTCGGACGGCGAGTCGCTGTCGTCGACGTTGAGCCGGATCGGCAGAGCGTCGTGTGGGTTCGCAGACATGCGGCCATGATCCGGCACACGGCGGCCCGGTGCACCCGGTTTCCCCGGCATGTACCGCGGGCGGTCCAGAGTGACGAAACCCGCCCGAGGGGCCGTCACCCCCGTTACCGTTGTCCTTGATGGGACGTCATGGGTGGAATTCGGGGGCACGGCGGTGGCGGCTCACCGCGCTGCTCGGTGTGGGCGTTGCCGCGCTGGCCCTGGTGGTGACCCTGCTCAACACGCTTCCCGGGAACGGCGCGAGCACCGAGGGCACCACCCGCGACGGCGACAAGGTGCACGGCAGCCCGACGGCCACGCCGGACGCCACGAACCCCGAGGTCGGCTGGGGGTTCACCCACACCCAGTACAGCGCCGACGAGGGCGCCGCCGCGGCCGTGAAGCGCGTCGAGGGACGGCTCGCGGACGCCGGAGGGCTGCCGCAGATCCAGCACATCATGGGCTGGGGCGCCGACAACCCCGAACCGGTCGAGGGGCGCTACGACTTCGAGGCGATGGACCGCCGGATCGACTTCGTCCGCGCCTCCGGCAGCACCCCGGTCGTCACCCTGTGCTGCGCCCCCGACTGGATGAAGGGCGGCGAGGCCGGCGTCGACGACACCGACTGGAGCCAGGACGCCCTGGAGACGGCACCCGAGCCCGAGCACTTCGACGACTTCGCCGCCCTCGCCGTGACCGTCGCCAAGCGCTATCCGGACGTACGCCACTTCATCGTGTGGAACGAGTTCAAGGGCTTCTGGAACGACGCCGAGGCCCGCTGGGACTTCGAGGGCTACACCCGGCTCTACAACCTGGTCTACAAGGCGCTGAAGAAGGTCAACCCCGAGATCATGGTCGGCGGGCCGTACCTCGTGATGGACAGCGTCGACCCGCGCGCGCAGGAGGCCTCGACGGAGCTGAAGGGCTCCTGGGGCGCCATGGACCAGCGCACGATCGACGCCTTCGCGTACTGGAACCGGCACCGGACCGGCGCCGACTTCGTCGTCGTGGACGGCTCCAGCTACACCCGGGACGACGAGCTGCTGCCCGACGAGTTCACGGCCACCGACAAGTTCACGGACGTCAGCCGGTGGGTGCGGAAGCAGACCGGCGATCTGCCGCTGTGGTGGGCCGAGTACTACGTGGAGCCCGCCGACGGCAACGACGACCGCAAGGGCTGGTCCGAGGCCCGCCGGGTCGCCGTCCAGGCCGCCGGAATGATCGCGTTGGCCAGGGGCGGCGCCTCCTCCGCCTTCTACTGGAACCCGGAGGAGGAGAAGGGCACCGAGTGCGCCGGCTGCCTGTGGACGCCGACCGACACCGCGAGCGGCGGCCAGAAGCTGCCGATGTACGACCTGCTCGCCCGGTTCGGCGAGGAGTTCCGGCCGGGAACGGAGCACAAGTCGGTGTCCGTCGCCGACGGCGACAAGGCCGACGTCCGCGTCCTGGCCACGGACAGGGCGATCCTGGTGGTGAACACCCTGGACCGGCAGACCAGCGCGACGATCGACGGCGACAAGGTCGAGCTCCAGGCGTACGAGGTGCGGTGGCTCAAGCGCTGAGCCACCGCACCTCTGCCGTACCGCTACTTGATCGTCAGGAACCGCTGCACCAGCGAAGCCAGCAGCACCGCCAGCAGCGGCAGCGAGAACCAGAAGCTGCTCTGCAACCAGCGCAGCTGCCGCACGCTGGGCGCCATCGCCACCCGGGCGATCTCGCGGGCCATCAGCAGCACGATCAGCGCGAGCGCCGCGAGCCCCCCGACCACCGACCACGGCGTCCAGGTCACCTGCGGCCCGATCGGCCCGGGATCGGCCTTCGCCACCTCGCCCGCCGGCTGCTCGCGCAGGGCGTACATCGTCACGTCGGCGTTGGCGAAGACCTTCCTCAGCTCCTGCCGCTCGTCCAGGTGCCGAAGCAGCCGCGACTCCCAGGTCGCCGAATAGCCCACGTCCATCCGGAGATAGGTGACCTGCCCCCGGTTGATCATCAGATACGAGTTCGGGCCCGCGTCCTTCAACGACTTGACCAGGCCCGACACCAGCACCGGGTCGGCGGGCGCCAGCGTCGGCAGGTACTCCACCTTCTCCATGTCCTTCGCGCCCCACGGCATCGACGGCGTCACCACGTTGACCGGGTCGTCGCTCAGCCACAGCAGCCGCACGGTCGGATCGTCATGGGCGTACACGAAGTCCATGGCGGCGACCTCGCCGGGCCGGATCCGCTCGAACGGCTCGTTGCCCCACCGGGCCACCAGGAAGCCGCCCATCAGCACCAGGCCCGCCATCAGCGCGGCCAGCGGGGCGAGGCTCACCCGGTCCTTGTCGCGCTCCTTCGCGGTGACGCCGGTGCGCGGGAAGAAGGCCAGACCGGTGAGCAGCGCCGCGCCGGGCAGGGCGAACATGAAGACGCGCAGCGCCATCTCACCGCCGTACGACTGCATGCCGAAGCCCAGGAACGGCACGAAGGTGAGGACGAGCAGCGAGCGCTCCCGGTAGTGGTGGAAGCGCCGGCGCCACCAGCCCCAGCAGGCGAAGGCCATCACACCGCCGGCCAGGAGCACGCGCACGTACAGCACGAGCTTGTGGGTGGAGCTGCCGCCCTCGATCCGGCCCGAGACGGACGAGGACACGTTGCTGCCGACGCCGCCGACCCCGCCGAAGAGTTCGTCGAAGTGCCCGGACCAGTACGGCTCGGCCATGAAGCCGATCCAGACGGTCACCATGACGCCGAACAGGATCGGCAGGCCGCGCAGTTCGGACTTGCCGATCAGCACGAGCCCGGTCAGCACGCCCAGCATCACGAACGGCGTGAGCTGGTGGGCCGGGACACTCGCCGCGAACAGCCCGATGACGACCGCCAGCAGCACGGCCTGCTGCGGCCGGTTCGCCGGCTCCACCTCGACCTCGCCCGGTCGCCGCTTCGCCCAGATCACGTGCGGCGCCCGGAACCAGACCAACAGGATCGCGGCGAAGACGAGGTACAGCAGGTAGGTGAAGCCCTGCGGCGAGAAGTAGTCCTGGCCCACCCAGCCGCTGAGCACGAACACCCAGATACCGGTCCACTTGGCCCGCCAGCTCGCCCGCATCGAGCGCACCAGCAGGAACATCGGCACCAGGTACAGCAGTTGCATGGCCAGCGGCCACCAGCGGATGACCTCGGTGAGATCGCCGACCCCGCACGCCTGCGCGACGAACGCGGCCACCGCGAAGAACCCCGGCCAGCTCCAGCGCGCGTCCAGGTCGGGCACGGCCGACCCGGTGCGGTCGATGTAGTCGAGGAAGCCGAGGTGCTGCCAGGCCGTGGCGAACCGCGGCTCGACCTCGATCAGCGCGGGCAGGGCGTGCAGCGACACCACCGTCGCCAGCAGGGTGACCAGCAGCAGCGCCCGGTGTTCCCGGCCCAGCCAGAGCAGCGAGGCGAACACCACCGCCAGCAGCGCCGCCCCGACCAGCGTCGGCAGCGGCAGCACGGAGATCAGCCCGAGCCCGCCCATCCCGTCCAGATCGGCCTCGCCGAGCCGCAGCGCGGGCACCCAGTACAGCAGCAGCGCGGCGATCAGCAGACAGCCGAGGACGACCCCGAGACGGGTCGGCAGCAGCCGCTCCCGCCAGGTCGGCGGCGGCGCGTCGGGCTGCCGTACGGGCTCTTCGGGCATGGGCGGCTCTTCCCGTACGGCACTCTCCTGCCGTACGACGGCCTCCTCCCGTACGACAGCCTCCTCGCGTTCCTCCGGCACGGGCGCCTCGCCGACCTTGCCCGCGTCGAAGTCCGTCTCGAACGGCGCGTCCACCTCGGCCGGCCCCATCGAGGCCTCCGAACCGGGCTCGCGCTCCTCGACCGGCAGTCCGACCTCCGGCTTGCGGGCCCAGGTCGGCCGGTGGTCCGGGCGGACCGGCGGGGTGCCCGTGGGCGGCGTGCCCGGCCCCGGGCGGACGTCGGGCCGGCGTTCGAGATGGTCGAAGTCGACGTGGATGCCGAGCGCGAGGGTGTCGGTGTCGAGCGCCCACCCGGGCCCCCGCCCGCGCGCCCCCTCGGGCACCTCGCGCGCCCCCAGGTCGGCGAGGTCACCGTCGGGCGCCGCGTCCTCGGGGACCTCGGCCGAGGACGCCCGCACGATCCGGTACAGCTTGGGAGCCGCGACGGCGACGATCACGGACAGCGAGACGATCTCGGCGACGCCGGCGCCGGTCAGGCCCATACGGGGGAGCAGCACCAGCGTCAGACCCAGCACCGACGCGCACAGCAGGCCCTGCAGCCAGGCCAGTCCGGCGGTGCGGCTCTGCGCGCGCAGCACCGCGAAGTACGTCTCCATGACGACCCGCAGCAGCGCGCCGACCGCGAACCAGCGCAGCAGCGGGGTCGCCGCGTCCGCGTAGCCCTGGCCGAAGACGCCCAGGATCCAGGGCGCCCCGAAGAACAGGACCGCGGCGACCGGCACCATGATCCGCGCCATGCGGCGCAGCGCCGCCCGGGTGTTGGCGGCCAGCCGCCTGGGGTCGTGCGAGCTCTCGACCGTGAGGGAGGCGCCCATGTTGATGGCGAGCAGATTGACCGTGCCGCCGATCGTGGCCGTGATGTAGAAATACGCGTTGTCCTCGGCGGAGACCCGCGCGGCCACGATCACCGGGATCAGATAGACCACGGCCAGGGAGAACAGCGAGCCGGTGTAGTCGCCCGCCAGGAACCGGCCGATCTCCCGCAGCGACGGTGGCCGGGCGTGCTCCTCGGTGGCCGCCACATGACGTGGCACCAGCCGCCGGAACACCAGCCAGCCCAGCGGCAGCACCGACACCGCGATGGCCGCGACCCACGACACGAAGACCCCGGCGGTGGGGATCGCCACCGCGAAGGCCACCAGCAGACCCAGCTTCACCGCCGAGAACACGGTGTTGCCGACCGGCACCCACACCGCGCTGCGCAGTCCCGTCAGCACGCCGTCCTGAAGGGTGAGCAGATTCCAGGCGATGACGGCGACGACGAAGAAGAGCCCGTTGACCGGCCCGTTCAGGAACCGGTACGACGGCCCCCACAGGTCCAGCGTCAGCAGGAAGACGCCGGCCGCCAGCGCCACCACGACGCAACTGCCCGCGTACGTCCGGAAGATCAGACGGCCGCTCCTACGGCCCGCGACCGGGATGAACCGGGCCAGCGCTCCGGTCAGCGTCACCGCCGTCAGACCCGCGAGGAACTTCATCGCGGCGATGGCGGCGGACCCCTGACCGACCGCTGACTCGGAGTAGTAGCGGGCGGCGGCCAGCCAGAAACCGAGCCCCAGCACGGCGGAGATTCCCGTGTTGATCATCAGGGCGTAGGCGTTGCGGAACAGCTGACTGCCCCCGGAGGACCCGCCCAGTCCGGGCAGGCGAAGGCGGCGCCCCGACTGCTCGGGCGCCGTGGCGTCGGTCGATGCGGGCTCGGTCGTGGTCGTCGTGTCAGACACGGGAACGAATGGCCTTCCGGCGGACCTGTCGTGCTCTGCGGACCACGGCGTACCCCTTGGTGAGGGCACGGTCCCTGGCGAAGGCGCGGGCGATGGCACGGCCCTCGACCATCCGCCCGAACTCCTCGATGCCGGTGGTGCGGCGCACGGTCAGCCGGGTGAGGGCGTACGGCCCCTGCCGGCGCCGCGCGAGGCCGTTGTTGACGGCGAGCGCCTGGGCGTACCCCGTCTCGTGCACCGCCTCGCGCACCCGGCGGCTGGAGTAGCCGTACGGGTAGGCGAACGACGCCGGGACGGTGCCGAGTTCATCGCTGATGATCTCCTTGCACAGGATCAGCTCGGAGCGCAGCCTGTCGTCCGGGAGCTGGTCGAGCTGGGGATGCGTGTGGCTGTGGCCGCCGATCTCGACGTCCGCCCCGGCGAGTTCGCGCACCTGGTCCCAGTCGAGCATGGCGTCCAGGCCGCCCCCGGTGTCGTGCGGGCCACGCAGCCAGCCCGTGGAGACGAACAGTGTCGCCGGGAAGCCGTGCTTGGCCAGCACGGGCAGGGCGTGCCGGTGCACGCCCTCGTAGCCGTCGTCGAAGGTGATCAGCACCGGCCGCTCCGGCAGCGGCTTGCCCGAGCGCCAGCGCGCCGCGAGATCGGCGGTCCTGACGGGTGTGAGGCCCAGGTCGCCGATCAGCGCCATCTGTTCCGCGAACGCCTCCGGCGCCACCGACAGCTCGCGGGTGGCGTCGTTCGGCGAGGTGGAGACGGCGTGGTACATGAGGATCGGTACGCGCCCGTCGGTCATCTGCTGCCCCCCTCGATACCGGCCTCCCCCTCGACGCCGGCTTCCCCTTCGACGCCCACCACCGAGTACGTGACCCCGCCCCGGCGCGCTCGGACACTCCCCACGACGTACCCACCGGCGGCCGTCAGCACCCCCGCGACGATCGCGCCCGCGCGCCCCGCGCCGCCCGGCCGGGCCAGCACGGCGTCCCGCAGCCCGCGCGCCACCCCGGCCGGCAGCACCCGGGTGGTGTACCGGCGCTCGGACTCAAGTCCCTTGTCCGTGCCCACACTTCGGGCCACCAGCGCCTTCGACAGACCCTCGGCGTAGGTCCGCGTGCGGAAGTACCGGAAGCGCTCGCGCGGTCCGGGCACCCGGTGGTGGATCACCGAACGGTCGTCGATCAGCAGCACGGCGTCGGGCCGGGCCCGGGTGAGCCGGATGCACAGCTCCGTCTCCTCGCCGCCCAGCGGCAGCCGGTCGCCGTCGCGCCCGATGCCGGTGGCGAAGCCGCCCGCGAAGTCGAACGCCGTACGCCGGAAGGAGGCGTTGCCGCCAAGGACGTTGCGCACCTTCACCCGGCCGCGCGGCAGGCCCCGGTAGGTGCAGCCCACCACCCAGTCGAACTCCTCCGGGAACCAGGCCGGCCGCCTCCCCGACGCCCAGACCGGCTCGGTACGCCCGCCGACGGCCATGACGTTCGGGTCGGCGTATCCGGCGGCGAAGTGCCGCAGCCAGTCCCGCTCGGCCACGGCGTCGTCGTCGAGGAAGGCGATCACCTCGCCGTAGGAGGCGGCGATACCGGTGTTGCGGCCGGCGGACAGCCCACGGGGCCCCGCGTTGGCCAGCACCCGCACCTCGCCCCCGCCGTCCCCGGACTCCTTGTACTCCTTGGTCAGCCGGTCCAGGAGCGCCTCGTTGTGGTCGACGACCAGCAGCGTCTCCAGGGCCGGATAGGCCTGCGCCCGCACCGAGGAGACCGCCGCGAGGATGTCCTCCCAGCGGTCCTCGGTGTACACGCAGATCACGACGGAGATGTCGGGACCGCTCAAGACACCTCTCCCCGCACCGAGTCGAGCATCGGGGAGTGGTGGCTCCGGCTGCGCAGGGCACGCCGGTTGGAGCGCTCCCGCAGGATCACCTTGAGCACCCGCAGCCCGTCCCGCACGGCCCGCAGATTGCTCGTGCCGTGGATGCGGAGGTACTCGTGGCTCGGGATCTCCTGCACCTTCAGCCCCGCCTTGACGACCCGGATGTTCATCAGGGTCTCCACCTCGAAGCCGGTGCAGTCGAGCTCGATCTTGTCCAGGCAGTGCCGCCAGAACGCGTTGTACCCGTAGCAGAGATCGGTGTAGCGGGCGCCGAACTTGCGGTTGACGGCCGTGCACAGCGCCCAGTTGCCGAGCTTGCGGATGAAGGTCATGTCGTCGGTGCCGCCGCCGTTGGCGAAGCGGGACCCCTTGGCGAAGTCCGCGCCCGAGACCAGGGCGGAGACGTACGAAAGGATCTCGTTGCCGTCGGCCGAGCCGTCCGCGTCGACCATCACGATGATGTCGCCGGTGGCCGCCGCGAACCCGGTGGTCAGGGCATCCCCCTTGCCCTTCCCGCGCTGTCGCACGACCTTGACGTCCGGCCACAGCTCACGGGCGACCTCGACGGTGTCGTCGGTGGAGTTGCCGTCCACCAGGACCACTTCGTGTATCCAGTCCGGAAGTGTCTTGAAGACGTACGGAAGGTTCTCCGCCTCGTTCATGGCCGGGATCACCACGCTCACCGGTGGCGCGATGGCCAGGTGCGAGGAGACGGGCCGATACTTGCCGACTGTGGACGGACCTTGGTCCGCGACCGCCGGGCGCAGCACAGAGCTCATGAGTCTGGTCCCTCTCGTCCGGTGGACCGCCCGCCCCTGGGCGGCCCGGTGTTGTGTCCGGTTCGAAAGGGGGGTTTCTCACGTACGGCACGGCCGGATGGATCTCCGTGCACGCGTGGTGAGCTGGCATGTCTGGCCGGCCACCGGTAATCGGCGGCCGGTCGCGCGGCACGACTCGGTCACAAGTGCGGACACCGTCACCGAGCACCCCCCTACCGCGCCCCGCGCCGGGCCTGTCGCGGTCTTGAGCCCTCCCCTAGAGCCGCGTTTGACAGTCCGATGCGAGTGAGATGTACGACGGTATTGATGATTGAGCCTGTATGGCAAGAGCTGGAACGAGCTCTCACGTTTTTGTTGGTTTGGCCGTAACCGGCCGTCTTGCACCGGCCGTCACCGACGTCCCGAACGGATCTTCCCCATGCTCTTGAGGAGGCGGTCCGCCGGTTCGAACAGCTCCGGCCGTGCCTGCACGGTGTTGCGCAGCGCCCGGACCGGGGCACGCCGTGCCCGGTGTCCGAACGCGACCGGGTGACGCCGGGTCACCCACCCCTCCGACACCGTCAGCTCACGTGTCTTCAGGGAGTCCTTGTACTCCTTCTGGCCCCGGCCGAGATCCAGGTAGGCGATGCCGTCGGCGGCGGCCGCCTCGGCCATCCGCAGGTGCAGCACCAGACCCGGCGAGTACTTCGAGAACGCCGGGTCGTAGGCCGGGAACCAGCAGGCCAGTACCCGCTCGCCGCGCAGCCCGAAGTGCCCGGCGACCGGTCGGTCGCCCGCGTAAAGTACCGACAGGATCCCCGCGAACGGCTCCGAGCGGGTGTGGAACAGCTGCTCCACCAGCCGCGTGATCCACTCCTGTGCGAACCGGTCGCTGCGGCCAGTCCTGCGGTACTGCGCGGACTTCCACGCCATCAGCGTGTGCAGGGCCGCCGGATCACGCTCGTCGTGCACATACCGCACGCCCTCGTGGTCCCGGCCCAGCTTGCGCTCCTTCGCCAGCGTCGTCCGCGTGAACTTCGGTGACCGCTCCCGCAGTTGGCCGAGATACGCCTCGTATCCCTGGTCGACGTCCATGACCGGGGACGCGAACCGGCCGGAGACCTCCGTCCGGAACGCCGCCTGGCCCTCGACCAGGTGGTCGAACTCCCAGACGGCGAGCCCGCACGCCTTCAGCAGCTCTCGCGCGTCCCAGGTGAACCCGGGCCGGTGCACGACGCCCTGGGCGTCCGAGACGCCGAGACCGATGGCCCGGCCGACACCGGCCGCCGTGCGCTGGAACGGGAAGAACGCGGCCGGCTCGCCGCGCTCCCGGACGACCGCGATCCGCACCCCGCGCCGGCATCGGCCGATGGCGAGCGTGAACTCGGGCGAGAGGAACGGGTTGCCCAGCTCGGGCGAACCCTGGAGATGGGCCTTGGACTGCAAAGAGGTCCAGGCCGCCCGGTCGGCGGAGCTCAGCTCGCCGGGGCGGTACACGCTGATGTCCACGTCAGTCAGTTCGCCTTCTCGACGTACGGCCGCGCAGCCGCCGCACCACAACCAGCAGGAGAATGAGGGCGCTGATCGCGGTCACGGCCGCGATCCCGCCGAGCTCCGACCACCGGTGCACGGCCAGCATGCCCTGGGCCACCAGCATGTCGACGACGACCGCGCCCGCCACGGCGGCCACGGTCCGGCCGAAGGGATCCAGCCCGCGCAGCGCGGCGGCGATCGCCCCGGCCGGCATCGCGAGCAGGAAGAACAGCGTGCACGGGCCGCGCATCGGCGAGCCCGAGTCGACCAGCGCGAGCACCGCGCCGAGTCCCCCCACAGCCGTCGCGGCGCCCGCGAGCAACGGCTTCAGGTCCCTCCCCGGACCCGGCCGCGCACGCTCGGCGTCCTCGGACGCAGCTGTCTTGTTACCTATGGTCTGCATTGGCGACTTTGCCCCCCGAAGCGCCGGATGCCGGGCTTCAATGTGGCTCAGCTCCGTGGGGGCCGTCAAGACGTCCCCCCGGAACAGGGTGTTCCCCGGAGACGGCGGGCGTCTCCGGGGAACAGTGGGGTTCACCTCGTGCGGTGCCGGACTACGGAACGAGCTTCAGGAGCCGGTTGGGCGAACCGCTGCCGGGGCTGGTGACCACGTTCGCGGTGGCGCCGCTCGTCAGGGCCGAGGCGACGGCGGCCGGGGTGGCCGAGGTGTGGCTCGCCAGGTAGACGGCGGCCGCGCCCGCGACGTGCGGGGTCGCCATCGACGTACCGGAGATGGTGTTGGTCGCGGTGTCGCTGGTGTACCAGCCCGCCGTGATCGAGGAGCCGGGGGCGAAGATGTCCAGGACCGAGCCGTAGTTGGAGTAGCTCGCCCGGGCGTCGGAGCTGGTGGTGGCGCCGACGGTGATGGCCTGGGTCACCCGGGCGGGGGAGTACGAGGAGGCGTTGGCGCTGCTGTTGCCGGCCGCGATCGCGTAGGTCACGCCGCTGGCGATGGAGTTGCGCACGGCCGTGTCGAGCGAGGTGGAGGCGCCGCCGCCGAGTGACATGTTGGCGACCGAGGGACCGGAGTGGTTCGCGGTCACCCAGTCGATGCCCGCGATCACGCCCGCCGTGGTGCCGGAGCCGGCGTTGTCGAGCACCCGGACCGCGACGATCTTCGCCTTCTTGGCCACGCCGTACGTGGTGCCGGCGATGGTGGTGGCCACGTGGGTGCCGTGGCCGTTGCCGTCGGAGGCGGTGGTGTCGCCGTCGACGGCGTCGTAGCCGTAGGAGGCACGGCCGCTGATCTGCTGGTGCGTGATGCGCACACCGGTGTCGATGACATACGCCGTCACCCCGCTGCCCGCGCTGTCCGGGTAGGTGTAGGTGCCGGAAAGCGGAAGCGCGGCCTGGTCGATGCGGTCCAGGCCCCAGGGGGCGCTGGACTGGGTGGTGTCGGCCAGGTGGACCCTCTGGTTCTGCTCGACGGACGCCACCGACGGGTCGGCGGCGAGTCTCTTGGCCTCGGTCGCCGAGAGGGTGGCGGAGTAGCCGTTCAGCGCGGCGCCGAACGTCTTGTCCACCGCCCCGCCGTACTCCTTGATCAGGCCTTTGCCCGCGCTGGAGGCGGCCTTGAGGCCCGTGGTCTTCTTGAGCGTGACGATGTAGCTGTCCTTGATCGCCGTGGGGGATCCGGCGGCCAGGACCTTGCCCTCGGCCGGGGCGGCCTGGGCGGGCAGGGACGTGAGTCCGCCGACGAGGGCGGCGGTCGCCAGGCTGGTTATCGCGGCGAACCGGAATGTGTTGCTACGCAGTTGTGCCATGACGAGGGAGTCCTCCTCCAGGCGGCGCGCAGGGGTGGTGCGCGCACATGTGGGGGTGTGTGCGTGGGGTCGCACACACGACCTGGAACGTCGCGTTCCCGTTCTCGGGCCGAGGTAAAGGATCTGTGCTCCCGGGGTGACGGACAAGGGAGTTGACGATCTGTCAACAATCCTGTCATGGACACGAAATCGAATTCATGGCGAACCCACAGGATGGGCGGCGGGATGAGGGGAAAAGTCTTGGCATGGACACTTCCCGTCAACACGCGTAGTTGGTACGACGGTTATGGCAGAGATCCTGCTATAGGGAGGTTCCATGAGACGTTCCCGACTTTCCGTATACGTCGCCTCACTCCTCCTCGCCGTCGGTACCGCCCTCACCGGGGCGGCCACCGCGCAGGCCGCCGACACCGCCGCGATCGGCGGCTATGTGGCCCTCGGCGACTCCTACTCCTCCGGCCTCGGCGCGGGCAGCTACATCAGCGCCAGTGGCGACTGCAAGCGCAGCACGAAGGCGTACCCGTACCTCTGGGCCGCCGCGAACTCACCCTCGTCCTTCGACTTCACGGCTTGCTCGGGCGCTCAAACGGGTGATGTCACCGCCAGTCAGCTCGGCCCGCTCAGCCCCGCCACCGCACTGGTGTCCCTCTCGATCGGCGGCAACGACGCGGGATTCGCCGACATCATGACGACCTGTGTGCTCCAGGGCGACAGCGCCTGCGTGGGCCGCATCAACACCGCGAAGGCGTTCGTCGACTCGACGCTCCCCGGCAGGCTCGACAGCGTCTACACGGCCATCCGCGCCAAGGCCCCGTCCGCCCATGTGGTCGTCCTCGGCTACCCCCGCTTCTACAAGCTGGGCGCGTCGGGCTGCATCGGCCTCTCCGAGACCAAGCGCAGGGCCCTCAACGATGCCGCCGACCACATCGACGCCGCGATCGAGAAGCGCGCCCTGGACCACGGCTTCACCTTCGCCGACGTACGACCCGCCTTCACCGGGCACGAACTGTGCTCCGGCAGCGCGTGGATGCACTCCGTGAACTGGCTCAACATCCCGGAGTCGTACCACCCGACGGCCGCGGGCCAGTCGGGTGGATATCTGCCGGTGCTCGACAGCGCGGCCTGAGGAACCCCGGCTCCGCTACGAACTCGGGGACCCGGTAGGCGTAGGCGAGACCCCGCCCGTCGGGGTCTCCGTCTCACAGGTCACCGAGAACGGCACCGAGTTCGACTTCGTCTCCACCGGGTCGCGGACCTCGACACTGATCTCGTTCTCGAAGGTCCCGCTGTCGTCGTACGTCGTCACGAATGCCCGGTCCTGCTTGGTCCGTCCGCCGCCTTCCGGGAACGACAGCGTCTTCCAGCCCTGGTCCATGACGTCACCGTCCGCCGACACCCAGCGATAGCTCACCCGGGCCGGCAGCCGCCCCACCGTGAACGTCGCCGTGAAGGACGGCGCCTCCCCGCTGGGCGGCGGACAGGCCCCGGAGTACGCGGTGTTCGCCCCCGCCAGCGTCACCCGCACGGACTGCGGCGGGGGAGTGGTCGTACGGCTGCTGCTCGCGCTCGGCGTCGGGTCCTGACCCCCGCCGGCCGCGTTCTCGTCCCCGGTGTCGCTCCCGGTCGGCGAGACCCCGCCGCCCGTCTGCGCGTTGGTCCCCTCGCCGCCCTCCTTGCCGCCGTCGCCGCCCCCGCGGTCGAGCAGGGCGTACGTCAGCCCTCCCACGGCCAGCGCGAGGGCGGTGACACCCGCGATCAGGACGTAGCGGGCGCGGCGGTCGCGGTCGGGACGGACGGGAGCCGTGTCCCGGCCGGGAACGGCCGCCGAGGTGGGCCTGGTCGGTCCCGGCGGCGGGACGGGAGCCGTCGCCGCCGTGTCCGGGGGCGACGAAAACGCCGCCACGGTCGGGCTGTACGGACTCGCCCCCACGGCGTCCGCGCGCGGGGTCCCTCCCGCCCCGACGATCCGCAGGTCCTGCTCGGCCCGGTCGGCCGGCAGCCGCTCGGCCGGGTCCTTGCGCAACAGCCCCTCGATCACGGGGGCCAGCGGACCGGCCCGCCGGGGCGGCGGCAGCTCCTCGTCGACGATCGCCCGCAGCGTGCTCAGCGGGGTGTTCTGGCGGAACGGCGAGTTGCCCTCCACGGCCGCGTACAGGAGCACACCCAGCGACCACAGGTCGGACTCCGGACCGGGCGTGCGCCCCAGCGCCCGCTCCGGGGCCAGGAACTCCGGGGAACCGATGACCTCGCCGGTCATCGTCAGCGCGGAGCTGCCCTCGACCATCGCGATACCGAAGTCGGTCAGCACGACCCGGCCGTCGTTCGACAGCAGCACGTTGGCCGGCTTCACGTCCCGGTGCAGCACCCCGGCCTCGTGCGCCGCCCGCAGCGCGGCCAGCACCTCGGCACCGATGTGCGCGACCCGCTGCGGACTCAGCGGGCCCTCGGCGTCCAGCTGCTCCGCCAACGAGATCCCGCGGACCAGCTCCATCACGATCCAGGGCCGGCCGTCCTGCGTGGCCACGTCGTACACCGTGACGACATTGCGGTTGGCGACCCGCGCCGCCGCCCACGCCTCGCGCTCCAGCCGGGCGTACATCCGCTCGACCTCCGCGCCCGGCAGCCCGTGCGGCGCGCGCACCTCCTTGACCGCGACCTCGCGGTGCAGCAGCTCGTCGCGGGCCCGCCACACGGTGCCCATGCCGCCCTCGCCGAGCGGGGACAGCAGGCGGTAGCGGCCGGCGATCAGACGTTCACTGCCAGATTCTTCGGACACGGGCGTCCCCCATTCGCATCCGTGCGCATTCTCCACAAAAGTAGCTCAGCCGAGTGCGGATGCCGCCCCCTGGAGAACCAATCCGGCCCCGATCAGTACGACGAGCACCGCGGATCCCAGTGGTGCGGTCCTGCGGACGAAGACCGTGAGGGGGTGGGCCATCCAGCGGGGCTGCCGGTCCAGCACCCTCGTCACTCCGCTACCCAGCCGCACGACGGCGAACCCGGCCGCGGTGAGGGTGAGCGCCAGTCCGACGCCGTACGCCACGACGAGCAGCAGTCCGAACCACGCCTTCCCGAGCGCCGCCGCGCCGACGAGCACGACGACCGCGGAGGGACTGGGCACGAGGCCACCGGCGAAGCCGAGCAGGATCGTGCCGCGGAGGGTGGGGGCGGTGGAGTGGGTGTGGGTGAAGCCGTTGTGGGTGTGGGTGAGGGGGCCGTGGGTGTGGGTGTGGGCGGGAGCGGGGGTGTGGCTGTGGTCGTGCTCGTGTGCGTGGTGGTGGGCGTGGGTCGGTGCGGAGGCGGGGGACTCCGCCGCGGAGTGGGCGTGGGCGGCGACCAGGACCGGTTGGCGCTCGTGGGTGTGTTCGGTCTCGTCGTCGTGGGGGTGGCCGTGCTCGTGCGGGTGGTCATGGCCGTGCGGGTGGTCATGCGCGTGCGGGTGCCCATGTCCGTGGCCATGTCCATGCCCGTGTCCGTGCTTCCTGGTGTGCCATGCCCGTCGCACGAGCGTCGCGCCCGCCGCGATCACCAGGGCGCCGCTCGCGACGCCCAGCCAGGTGATCACCGAGGGCGCGGCGGCCGAGCCGGCCGTCACCAGGAGGCCGAGGGCGACCACGCCCAGGGTGTGGGTGACGGTCACCGAGGCCGCCAGGGGCAGGACGTCCTTCATACGGGCCCGGCCGCCGCGGGCCGCCGCCACCGCGGCCATCAGCGTCTTGCCGTGGCCGGGGGCGAGCGCGTGCATCGCGCCGAGGAAGATCGCGAGGACCAGGGCGAGGGCGGCGAAGCCGACGGTGAGGTCCTGGCGGGACACCAGGCCGTCCAGGGCCCGTGTCCAGCGGTCGGCGCCGCGCGGCAGGACGGAGGAGGCGGGGGTCTCCTGTTCCGCCTCGGCGAGGGCGGGGCCGCCCGGGCGCACGCGCAGCGACGCGCTCTTGGTGTCGGCCGGGGAGGACAGCAACTCCTCCGGATACTCGGTCAGTTCGCGGGAGATCGACTCCTTGGGTACGTCCGAGGCGGCGAGGGTCATACGGTCCCCGCGCGCCGTGACCTCCCGCCAGCCGGGGCCGGACTCCGCGCCCGTGCCACGGAAGCCGAGGGCGATCGTGGTGTCCTCCGGGAGCGGCGCCGTCAGCCGGCACTCCACGCGGAGGGTGTCGAGCCCCGCCTGACCGGGCCGCACGCGCGCGTGGCTGCTGGTCGGCGTCAGCTCGACCGTACGGCCGTCCACGGTGACCTCGCTGCCCCGCGCGGCGTCCGCGCACCGCTGCCGGGCCCACTCCGTCATGCCCGCCTTCTCGATGGCGGGCCTGGCCTGGGTCGCCGGGATCTCGGCGAGGTCCTCCACATGGTGGACGCGTAGTTCGCCGGGGGCGGCGACGAGGCCGTCGTAGCGGTTGACGGTGAAGTTGCCGAGGGGGTGCGCGCTCGCGGAGCCGGCGGGGAACAGGGCGAGCGCGCCGGCCGCCGTGAGGACGGCCGCGGCGGAGGCGAACAGCCGACGCGGGGTCACTTGGCCGCCTCCAGGTCCTTGAGTGCCGTACGGGCTTGGCGGGCGCCCAGCGGGGAGAAGCCGGGGTTCAGCTTCAGCGCGGCCCGCAGGTGCTCGCGGGCGTCCTCGGCGTGGCCGGTGGCGCGCTCGATGATCCCGCGGTGGTAGAGGAACGCGGCGTTGCGGTAGCCGGTGGCCGTGGCCTCGCGGGCGTAGGGGAGGGCTTCCTCGTCCTTGCCGTTGACGTGCAGCGCCCAGGCGAGGGCGTCCGCGGTGTGCACGGTCCGCCGGCGGTCCCACTCGGCGCGGGCGGCGCGCAGCGCGGAGGCCTTGTCGCCGTGGTCGGCGGCCGCGAGGGCGGTGTCGAGGTCGGCGTTGACGCCGTTGGCGCGGGCGAGGGCCGTCCAGGCGTCGACCAGGGCGTACTGGTCGTCGGCCTGCGCCTTGTCGCCGGCCGCCTCGTACAGCTCGCCGAGTTCGACGAGGGGGCCGGGGAGGGGGTAGCGGGAGACGACGTCCCGCAGGCCCTGCGTCGCGGCGGCCCGGTCGCCGTTCGCCGCCTGGGCCCGGGCGCGGCCCTCCAGGGCGGGGACATAGTTCTCGTCGGCGGCCAGGGCGCGGGAGTAGTGGGTGAGGGCCGTGTCGTAGTCGCCCTGGTTCCAGGCGAGTTGGCCGAGCTGGGTGGCCACGTAGGTGATGTCGCCGGGGGTGGTGGCGGAGGAAAGGGCCTGCTTCAGTACCCGCTCGGCCGTCCGTACATCGCCGCGCAGCTCCTGTACGTACGCGTACCGGGTGAACACCGGGATGCCCGGGCGGCGGTCGTCGGCCGTCCTCGCGGCCTTCGCCGCGTCGGCGTAGCGGCCCAGTTCGACGAGGGCGTCGGTGCGGGTACACAGGGCGCGTTCGCTGTAGGGGTTCACCTTCAGGGCCTGGTCGGCGTACTCGAGGGCGTCCTCGAAGTCGTGCCGGGCGGCGGCCAGGGCGGCGCGGCCTGCGAGGGCCTGGTCGTTGGCGGGGTTCAGTGCCAGGGACCGGTCGAAGGCCCGGGCGGCCTGGGGGTAGCGGGAGGGGTCGCCCTTGGTGCGGGCCTGCTCCACGTAGGCGAGGCCGAGGGTGGCCCAGCCGGTGAAGTCCCTTGGCTGGTCGCGGAGGTGGGCCTGGAGGGAGGTGATGCCGGTTTCCAGGTCGCCGGTCGCGAGGAGGGCGGGGGAGACGGCGGCGGAGGCCGGGGCGACGCTCGCGTTGTTGTCGTCGCGTGCCGCGCCGAGGGCTATGGAGCCGGTGGTGAGGGCTACGGCGAGGAGGGTGGCGCAGCCGGTGAGGTGGAGGGCTCGGCTGCGGCGCGCTGCGGCGGCGACTCGGCGGACGGCGGCGATGCGCTGCTCGCGGCCCTTCTCGCCCCCGCCGCCCCTACCCGTCCCATCCTGAAGGGGCTGAGCCCCTTCGACCCCGCCAAGGGCCTTCGCCCCCTGCACCCCCATCGGCCCTTCGGGCCTCGTCCTCAAACGCCGGACGGGCTGGGAATTCTCCGGTTCGCTGTCGTTCGTCCGCGGGGCCATGCCCTCTCCTCGATCGGCATTCCAGCGGCGCGGCCCGCGCCGTGGGGGATGAGTACTTCGCGGGCCGCGCCAGTCTTCTCAGGGGCGCGGGGCGGTGTCGATATGCGGCTTCGCCGGGTGGGCGCGACCAGCCACGACGGTCCTGCGGACGCTCGACGGCATATCGCGCCACCCCCGCGGAGCGCCTAGTACGCCCGCTCCCGCATCCGGCGCCACCACATCAGGGCCCCGCCGATCAGCAGGATGCCGAGGGCGCCGGCGCCCGCCGAGCCGGCGATCAGGGTCGTGTCGTCCATGCCGGAGGCACTCGCGCCGGCCGGCTGAAGGGCGTCGCTGAGCTGGCTGCGGACGTCCGTCTCGCCGTCCGTGCCCTTGGCGAGCGGGCCGCGGGAGCCCTCGGTGGGCAGGGCGACGTACGGGAAGGCCTTCTCGAAGTCCTTGTCGTTCTTGTCGACGGCGTCGCCCAGGTCGTTCTTGGCGCCGAGCAGTTCGCCCTCGACGACCTGGAGGGAGGCGTCGATCACGTCGTCGGTGAGGCGGCGGCCGTTGGGGAAGCCCGCGTTGTCGCCGTCGAGGACACCGAGCCGCTTGGGTTCGGCGGTCGGCTCGATCGAGGTGTTCAGGCGCAGCATCTCCGACGGGGTCACGTGCGGCGGCTGGTTGAGGCCCTTGACGCCCTTGAGGAAGACGTCGACCAGGTCGTTGCGCGGCTCGTCGGGCGCCGGGATCTTGTAGATCGCCTCGATGAGCTTCGGCAGCTCGGGGTTGGTGACGTTCTTCAGGAACTGGGCGTCCTCCCAGGGCGCGGACGCGTTGAACTTGTCCTTGTCCTTGAGGGGGTTGACGACCTCGTTGACCAGGGGGCTGCCGAGCCGCGACACCTGCTCGAAGTGGCCCTGGGCGTTCTTGCGCTGGGTCGTCGACCAGATACCGACGACCGGCTGGTCCGCCGACTCGGTGATCATGTGCGTCGGGACCTGGAGGGCGATGGAGTTGACGTTGTAGCCCTTGAGCGTGTCGTTGCCGACCTCGGAGAGGTTCCCGCCGTAGAGGAGGTCGAAGACCCGCAGGTCCAGGAAGAACGGGTCGTCGGCCTGTCCGGCGAACGACGTCGCGTCGCCCGCGAGCTTGTGCACGGCCTGCTCGCGCAGCTTGGCGTAGTCCGGCATCGACGCCTTGCCGACGTTCGACGGGGCCACCGGCACGTCGTTGGCGACCTTCGTCTTCGACACCAGGTGCTGGTCCTTCAGCTTCAGCAGCTCGATGTCGTACGTCTGCGTGATGTTGAGGTCCTTGTCGTCGAGGCTCTCGACGGGACCGGTGTTGTACAGGAACGTCTTCTTGTTCCTGACGTGTGTGTCGAAGGTGAAGCGGTAGAGCAGCTCGCCCTGCGCGTCACCGTTGTTGTCGATGTGGATGTCGTACTGCGCGTCCTCGGCGAACGTGAAGAAGTTCGGTCCACCGGCCGGCTCCTCGAACGGGATCCAGTTGCCGATGATCGTCGTCGTGTCCGGCTTGTCCGGACTGACGAACGCGTACACGTCCGTGTTGTCGTACTGCGGCGTCCCCGAGATCAGCGGGGCCTCCCGGTGACTGGAGGCGGAGGCCGCCCCCGGTTCCAGCGCGGTCACGCCGGCGGCTGCGAGCCCCCCGGCGGCCAGCGCACCACATACGAGGGTCGCTAGGCCCCTGCGTCCCGCACCGCTCCTGGAATTAGGTGTCATGCCGTCCGTCCTCAGTCCCAACTTGCCTGACGCACCCGATTCGGAGCCGTCGCCAGGGTGGATTGGTCGAATCCCAAGCGTTCTTACGGCGGAACTGAAAAGTTGTCTCATCGAGGGGGGACCCGCGTTTTCGGCCCGCTCATCCGTAACCCCATCCGGAGGTGGGTCCGTTGCGAATGCCTCGCGGGACGAGACGGCCGCGCTGCGGTCTGGCTGGAGGGGGAGACGAGTTGGAGGCCGACGAGCTGCTGGTCCTCGTGGCGGGCGGTGATCAGAAGGCGTTCGAGGAGCTGTACGGGCTGGTGTCCGGGCCGGTGTACGGGCTCGTCCGGCGTGTGCTGCGCGACCCCGCCCAGTCCGAGGAGGTGGCCCAGGAAGTGCTGCTCGAACTGTGGCGGTCCGCGGCGAAGTTCGACCCGCGCCGGGGCAGCGCCCTGTCCTGGGTCCTCACCCTCGCCCACCGCCGCGCCGTCGACCGTGTCCGCAGCGCCCGCGCGGCCGGCGAACGCGAGCAGCGCGAGGCCCTGCGCGCGAACCACCCGGCCTTCGACCACGTCGCCGAGGAGGTCGAGGCCGGACTGGAGCGTGAGTGGGTGCGCCGTTGCCTGGACCGGCTCACCGCGCTGCAACGCCAGTCCGTGACCCTCGCCTACTACGACGGCTACACCTACCGTGAGGTCGCCGAGCGGCTCTCGCTGCCGCTGGGCACGGTCAAGACCCGGATGCGCGACGGACTCACCCAGCTGCGCAAGTGCCTGGGAGGTGTCGCATGAGTCTCGTCGGTCGCCTGCTGCGCCGCGAGGACCTGCACTCCCTCGCCGCGCCCTACGCCCTCGACGCCCTGGAGCCCGCCGAGCGGCTCCGCTTCGAGAAGCATCTGAAGTCCTGCGACAGCTGCGCCGCCGAGGTGCGGACCCTGTCCGAGGATGCCGTCCGGCTCGCCTGGTCCACGGCCGCCCGGCCGCCGGCCGCGATGCGCGACCGGGTCCTGGCCGCCGTACGCACGACTCCGCAGGAGTCCGTCGGACGCGAGCCGGCCCACGCGCGTGCCACTCAGCTGCCGCCGCACGTGTGGGGCACCCAGCCGCCGCCGCGCACCCGTGCGCCCAGGACGCGCCCCTTGCTCGTGCCGTTCGCCACGGTGACGGCCGCAGCGGCCCTCGTCGTCGCCTCCCTCTTCGCCGTCCAGGCGAACAGGACGCAGGAGCAGCTGGACGCGCAGCAGGCCCGGGCAAGTGAGATCGCTAACGTTCTGGCGGCGCCCGACGCCCGGGCCACCGCCGGCGAGGACGCGCGGGGGCGGACGATCGGAGTGGTCGCCTCCGCATCGGAGGGGCGGGCGATCGTCACTCTCAGCGGATACGGCGAGTTGCCGAGCGGCCGAGTGCACCAGCTCTGGCAGATGCGCCCCGATGTGCAACCGCGCTCCCTGGGCCTCTTCGACGGCGACACGCCCCTGATCGCATCCGGTCTCGACAAGAAAACGACGTCACTCGCTGTGACCGTCGAGCCGGACGGGGGTTCACCGCAACCCACCAGCCAGCCAGTTGTCCAACTCGCCCTGAAATCGGTTGGATTCGGAGAGTAATCAACGGCGAGTCGTCAACACCCTTATGGGGAAGGTGAATCCTGTGACCGCGATACACGCGTGCCCCACCGGGGCGATAGGGTTAACCTGCCCGGTCCGGGTGGACTCGTACGGGTGGGGAGTGACATGGATCAGATAACAGTGCGCAGCAGGGCGAGGGTCCCTGCGATCACCTGCGGGAGCAGCGCGACCAGTTCGCGTCTCGACCGCCATCTCTCGGTGCTGGCGGGCCCCGCCGTGCCGCAGGGAGAAGCGGCCGAGGCGACCTCGCTGATGCGTGAGCTGACCAGTCGTGACACCAAGCAGCGCAGCGACCAGGGCGCGCGGGTTCGCCGCGTCTCGCTCTTCGCGCCGCTGCGACGACTCCGCCGTTCGCTCTTCGGCGGCCGCTGACCCGTATCCCGGCGACCCTCGACGACCTCGAAGGCCCGCGCCCGGCAGAACACCCCGTACCGGCGCCGTACCAAGCTGTCCCCGTCCGTCATCCCCACGGCAGACAGCGGCGCCACGAAGGGCTCTCCGGGCGCGGACCCATCCCCCACCCCGCCCCCCGCTCATCGGCCCGCGTCCCTTGCGTAACAGATGTGTCACGAGATCGGTCACGCAAGGGAGTTGACGGGCCTTCGTCACGCGGTGACCGTCACTCGCCGCGCGCGTACCGTCGTACGGCGAGCGGTACGAACACCGCGAGCAGCACCGCGCACCACGCCAGCGACCCGGCGACGGGATGCGCGACCGGCCAGGCCGCGCCGTCCGGTACGGACGCGGTGCCGAAGAGGTCCCGCAGGGCCATGGTGACCGCGCTGATCGGATTCCACTCGGCGAGCGTGCGCAGCCAGCCCGGCAGACCCTCCGTCGGGATGTAGGCGTTGGACAGCAGCGGCAGGATGAACGTCGCCCCGCCCAGCTGACCGGCGACCTCCTCGTTGCGGGTCAGCAGCCCCAGGAATATCCCGGCCCACGACGTCGCGAACCGGAAAAGCAGCAACAGCCCCACCGCGCCCACGGCTTCGAGCGCCGACCCCTCCATCCGCCACCCCACCGCGAGCCCGACCAGCAGGAACGGCACGGTCCCGGCCGCAGTCACGATAAGATCCGCGGCCGCCTGCCCCAGCGGCACCGCGGCCCGGCTGACCGGCAGCGTGCGGAAGCGGTCCGTCACGCCCCGGTGGACGTCCCCGGCGGCCTGGAACATGCCGGTCATCAGCCCGTTGGCCGCGGTCGCCACCAGCAGACCGGGCACCAGGAAGGACCGGTACTCGGCGCCGGGCATCGCCAGCGCGCTGCCGAAGACGTAGCCGAAGAACAGCAGCATGGTGATCGGCATGGTCTGCGTCAGGATCAGCAGCCCCGGGTTGTTCCGGATCCGCCGCAGCTGACGGCCCAGCATCGCGCCGCCGTCGTACGCCAGGGTGCTCATGCCGCACGCTCCTCTTCCTGGGAGTCCAGGGAGCCCTGGAAGTCCTGGGTTTCCTGGGCGTCCTGCGTGAGCCGCAGGAACACGTCATCGAGAGTCGGGGGTTTGAGGCTCGCGTCGAGCAACGGCACGCCCGCCGCGTCGAGTTCGCGCACCAGACGGGGGAGCGTGAGGGTGGCGTCCCGGGTGACCGCGACGACGGCGCGCCGCTCGTGGTCGAACGAAGGCTCCGCACCGGTGAGTTGGTCCAGTACGGCCGCCGCCTTCACCATCTCGTCCGGGTCGGTCACGACGACCTCGACATGCGCGCCGATCAACGACTTGAACTGGGCGGGCGAACCCGTGTGCGCGACCCGGCCCCGGTCCATCAGGGCGATGTCGTCGGCGAGTTGGTCGGCCTCCTCCAGGTACTGCGTGGTCAGCAGCACGGTGGTGCCGTCGGCGGTGAGCTCCCGCACGGCGTCCCAGATCCGGTTGCGGCTGGCCGGGTCCAGGCCGGTCGTCGGCTCGTCCAGGAACAGCACCTCGGGGCGCCGGACGAGGCTCGCCGCGAGGTCCAGGCGGCGCCGCATCCCGCCTGAGTACGTGGACGCCGGACGGTCGGCCGCCTCGGTCAGCCCGAAGCGGTCCAGGAGCTCACCGGCCCGCTCGGCCGGCCCGCGCACCCGGTGCAGCCGGGCGAACAGCCGGAGGTTCTCGCGTCCGGTGAGGTCGCCGTCGACCGAGGCGTACTGGCCGGTGACGCCGATGCCGCGGCGCACGGCCGCCGGGTCCCGCAGCAGGTCGTGCCCGGCGACCCGGGCCGAGCCGGCGTCCGGGCGCAGCAGCGTGGTCAGCAGCCGAACGGCCGTGGTCTTGCCCGCGCCGTTCGGGCCGAGGAGGCCGCAGACGGTGCCCTGCGCGACGGCCAGATCGAGTCCGCGCAGGGCGTGGACCTCGCCGAATCGCTTCTCCAGGCCTTCACTAAGTACAGCGTACGTAGAAGTCATGGGTCGACCATAGCGCACTACGTACGGTGTACGTAACTAGGATGGTGTGCGAGGTGATGATCGATGGCTGGCAAGGCGGCCGAGCCCGGAGTGATCTGGGCGCGACCCGAGCGGACGGGGCGCGGGCCGAAACCGGCGTTCACCCGTGCCGACATCGCGGCGGCCGCGGTGCGCATCGCCGACGCCGAGGGGATCGACGCGGTGTCGATGCGACGGGTGGCCGGTGAGCTGGGCTGCGGCACGATGTCGCTGTACAACTACGTGCCCCGCAAGGAGGACCTGTACGAGCTGATGGTGGACGCCGTCAGCGGGGAGCACGAGCTGTGGGAGCCGGGCGGCGACTGGCGGGCGGAGATGCGCCGGGTCGCCCAGCAGACGCGCGAGCTGATGCACCGGCATCCGTGGATGACCCGGCTGATGTCACCCGTCTACGGCTTCAGCCCCAACGCCCTGCGGTACCTGGAGCACTGTCTGGCCTGCCTGGATTCGCTCGAGGCGCCCTACGGCATGAAGATGCAGCTGGTCGGGATGCTGAACGGCTGTGTGACCTCGTACGTCTCGACCGAACTGGCCGCCGCCGAGCGCACCCGGTCGCTGCCCTGGTCGGCGGACGAGGAGAACGCGGTACGGATCGCCTATCTCGGGAGCCGGGTGGCCACGGGGGCGTATCCGAGGATGGCGGCGGCGTTCGCGGAGGATCAGGGGCCGATCGATCTGGAGGGGGCGTTCGGGTTGATGGTGGAGCGGATGCTGGATGCCTTCTCACCGCGGGAGTGACAGCTCCATGGCGGGTGCGGGCTTCGCTGTGGCTGGTCGCACCCCGGCGGCGGAGCCGCCTAGGTCACAGCCCCGCGCCCCTGGGGTGACTAGATCAGCGCGAATTGACCCTCTGGGCCTTCCTCATGGTGGTCCAGGACCGACGCCGGTCTGCGTGTCGACTCGGGGAGCGGCAGGACGCCGGCCTCGTGGAGGTCGGTCGCAGTGACGGGGGACGTCAACTCCTCCTGGAGAGGCCGCAGTTCGGACAGCAGCGTCAGCACCGTGATCAGCTCCAGCAGTTCCGACGTCCACGCCTGCGGCCAGGTGGTCGGGCGGATCGCCGCCAGGGTGCCCGGCTCGGGCTCCGTGACACGGGCCGTGAACCACTGCTCCAGGACCTTCACCCCGGCCACCTCGTAGTCCCAGGCCTGCGGCGGGACCGGTGAGATGCGGCCCTCGTCCAGCAGCAGGGCCTCCTCGTCGCGGTCGTACTCCACCGCCAGCGGACGGGAGGGCAGCGGCGCGCGGACGTACGGGCGGCGGCCACCGGGCAGCTTCGGGCGGTCGCCGTTGCGCCGCATCAGCCACAGGGCGCGGTGACCCGACTCCACCCCGCGTGCCCACAGTTCCGGGTCGGTGGTGAGCGGGACGGTGAGGTCGGGGCGTACGGCCGCCAGCGTCCAGGCGAGCAGGTCCAGCGGCTCGACCGGTACGCCGAGCCGGTCACCGAGGTGCTCGACGAGGCCCGGCGCCAGGTTCGGTTCCGTGCCGCCCGGGCGACGGAACAGCGGGCGGACACGGCCCGGGCGCAGCAGCGGGAGCAGGGAGGTGGCGAGCAGGCCGGACTCCGGGGTCTCCAGCACGAAGACCTGGTGCTCGTCCGCCACGCGCCACAGCTCGGGGCGGGCCGCGTCGATCAGACGGTGGTCGGGGATCAGCCACTGCTCGTCGAAGGGGGCGCGCAGGACCCGTACCGGCTCCGGGCAGGGGCCGGAGGCGCGGATCAGCTTCTCCGTGCCGGCGGACCGGCCGGGCAGCCGGCCGACGGCCGAGTACAGGGTGCGGGAGCGCGTCGGCTCCAGCAGGGTCTCCCGGTCCGGGCCCTCGGCCTTCACGAAGGCGTCCCAGCGGGCTTTCAGGGATGCCGCGTCGGGGCCCGTCGGCCACCCCCGGCCGAGCCGCGGCGGTGCGACGGACCACGGCATGAGGTCCGCCAGCGGCGGAGCGTCGTCGTGCGTCACGCTGGGCATCGTACGACCTGGCCCGGGCACGCGGGTCAGTTGGCTTCCAAGGTCACCGTGAAGGAGAAGCGGTCGCCCCGGTAGTGGATGACCGCCGCGTCCAGCACGCGTCCCTCCGCGTCGTACGTCACGCCCGTGTAGTGCAGGATCGGGCTCAGCAGCGGGACTTGGAGCAGCCGCGCCGTCTCCGGGTCGGCCAGGCGCGCCTCGACCGTGTCCGTGATGCGGCTGATGTCCGCCCCGACGACGTCCCGCAGCACCTTGGTCATCGGCCAGCGGACGAGGTCCTCCAGGTCGATACGGGCGGCGAGTTCGGGGCGGACGTGGTTGCGGGCGTGGTTGGTCGGCTCGCCCGTCTTGTCGTCGCTGCGCAGCCGGTGGTACGTCGCCACCTCGTCGACGTCCGGGAAGAACTCGGCGACTTCGGCGGGCACGGGCACCGTGCCGTGCTCCAGCAGCTCCGTCACCATGCCGGACTGCTGCGCCACGATCGCGTCCACCGAGCCGAGCAGCCGCACGGGGGCGCCCCGGCGGACGTCCGGCTCGATGAACGTGCCCCGTCTGCGGTGGCGCGTGATCAGGCCCTCGTCCTCCAACTCCTTCAGCGCCTGCCGCATGGTCAGCACGCTCACGCCGTAGTGCTCCGCCAACTGTTCCTCGGTGGGCAGCCGCAGCGGGTCCTGCGGACGGCGGCCGAGTATCGAGGCGCGCAGCGACTGCGACACCTGGTACCAGAGCGGCAGCTTGCGGTTCAGGACGATCGAGTCAGGGGCGAAGGAGGTCACGGGGCCATCCGTACCGGTAGGGGATCTCTACTGCAAGGGGCGGAAGTGTCGCTCCATGCCGCGCCAGACGTCGTCGTAGCGCTGTTGCAGGTGGTCGGCGCCGGCCGCCTGCGGGGTCAGTGTCACCGGCCAGCGGGTCTCGAACATGAACGCCAGCCCGTCGTCGATCTTCTGCGGCTTCAGCTCCGCCGCGCTCGCCCTGTCGAACGTCTCCCGGTCCGGGCCGTGCGCCGACATCATGTTGTGCAGCGAGCCGCCGCCCGGCACGAAACCCTCCGCCTTCGCGTCGTAGGCGCCCTCGACGAGGCCCATGTACTCGCTCATCACGTTCCGGTGGAAGTACGGCGGCCGGAAGGTGTCCTCTCCCACCAGCCAGCGTGGCGCGAACACCACGAAGTCGACGCCGGCGAGGCCCGGGGTGTCCGAGGGGGATGTCAGCACGGTGAAGATCGACGGGTCGGGGTGGTCGTAGGAGATGGTGCCGATCACATTGAAACGGCGCAGGTCATAGACGTACGGCACATGGTTGCCGTGCCAGGCGACCACGTCGAGCGGGGTGTGGTCGTAGGTGGCCGTCCACAGGTTGCCGCAGAACTTGTTGACCACCTCCACCGGGCCTTCGACCTCCTCGTACGCGGCCACCGGCGCCATGAAGTCCCGGGCGTTGGCGAGTCCGTTGGCGCCGATCGGGCCGAGGTCGGGGAGGTGGAAGGGCGCACCATAGTTCTCGCACACATAGCCACGGGCGGTCGGGCTCTGCCCGCCGTCAGATGCGGTATCCAGCAGCTCCACACGGAAGCGCACCCCACGTGGAATCAGCGCCACATGTGCCGGTTCCACATGCAGCCGTCCGAACTCCGTGTGCAGCAGCAGCCCGCCGCGCTCCGGGACGATCAGCAGCTCGCCGTCGGCGTCGCTGAAGACACGGTCCATGGACGCGTTGGCGTGATAGAGGTGCACGGCCATGCCGGTGCGCTGGGTCGCGTCGCCGTTGCCGCCCAGGGTCCACAGGCCGGCCAGGAAGTCGGTGCCGGGCGCGGGCTCGGGCAGGGGGTTCCAGCGCAGACGGTTCGGATCCGGCACGGACTCGGTGAAGGGCGCCGTACGGATCGCGCCGTTGTCGGTGCGCGTGAAGGCCGGGTGCGCGGCCGACGGGTGGATGCGGTACAGCCAGGAACGGCGGTTGTGGGCCCTCGGCTCGGTGAACGCCGTACCGCTCAGCTGCTCCGCGTAGAGACCCAGCGGGGCGCGCTGGGGTGAGTTGCGGCCCTCCGGGAGGGCGCCGGGCACCGCCTCCGAGCTGTGCTCGTTGCCGAAACCGGAGAGGTAGGTCAGCCCTTCCGCGGTCTTCCGCGCGTCCCCGCTCATGATCGCTCCTTAGAGTCTGATTCCTATGCTTCACCGTAGGATTGCGGTTTCGCAAGCGCAAGAGATCAGCGGTACCTCCCCTTCGAGTGCGACGAGAACCGGACGCGAACCAGACCTGAGGGGGATCCGGCTGTCGGACCGGTGTTCTAATCTCCCGGGCATGTCATGGAACCGGACCCCGCTCGCCGCGCTCGCGGTCTGCGTTCTGCTGCTGACGGGGGTCATGGGCTGCGACTCGGACACCCCGGACCAGGGGCAGAACGCGGCGTCACCCTCCCCGGTGGGCAAGGTTGTCGACGCCACCGACGACGAGGGGCGGCACTACCGCGAGGTGGGCGACGGCGAGGCGCCCGAGGTCGGCATAGAGGTGTAGCCGGACGCGGACGGCGACGGGAGCTGGGACGTACGGCTGACCGTCCGCAGGTTCCGCTTCTCGCCCGCCGACGCGGGGGAGCGGGCGGTCGCCGGGCGCGGCCTCGCGTACCTCTACGTGGACGACCGTCTCGTCACCAGGCTGCGCACCCCCGAGTACCGCCTCCCCGCCGCCCTCGTCCCGCGCGGCACCCACCAGGTCACCGTGCGGCTGTACGCCGACGACGGCACGGTGTGGGCGGTGGAGGACGGCCCCGTCCAGAGCACGGCGGACATCACGGCATCGGAGTCGCAGTCGGGGTCGAAGCCGGGGTCGAAGCCGGAGTCGGCCTCGACGCCGTCGTCGGCGCCCGAGCCGACCCTGACGCCGCCCCCGTCCACCGCGGCACTGAGTGCGCCCGGTACCCGTCTTCGTACTGGGGGTCGATGTTCCCCGGACCGAGCCGGAAAGGCATGATGAAGACCGTGCCCCACCCAGAAACGCTTCGCCGGGCGCCCGTGCAGCGGCGCAGCGCCGAACGGCTCACCCGGATCCTCGACGCCTGCGCCGACCTCCTCGACGAGGTCGGCTACGACGACCTGAGCACCCGGGCCGTCGCCCAGCGTGCCGGCGTCCCCATCGGCTCCGTCTACCGGTTCTTCGGCAACAAGCGCCAGATGGCCGACGCCCTCGCCCAGCGCAACCTGGAGCGCTACACCGCCCGCGTCACCGAACGCCTGAAGGGCGCCACGGACGGCGACTGGCGGGTGGCGATGGACGCCGTGCTCGACGAGTACCTCGCCATGAAGCGCACCGCGCCCGGCTTCTCCCTCGTCGACTTCGGCAACCAGATCCCGGTCGGCACCCGCGGCGAACCCAACACCCGCGTCGCCGACCGGCTCACCGACCTGCTCTCCGGCTACCTCGGCCGCGAACCGGACGACGACCTGCGGCGCAGCTTCCTCATCGCCGTCGAGACCGCCGACACCCTGGTCCACCTCGCGTTCCGGGTGTCCCCGGGCGGCGACGACCGGATCATCGAGGAGGCGCGGGAGATGCTGCGGGCCTATCTGGCGCGGGTCCTGGACTGACGGTGCCGCGCTGACGGGGCCGGGCTGACGGTGCCGCGCCGACAGGGCGCCACTCCCGGGCTCCGGCCGACTGCTCGCGAATTTCCGACCTCACCCCCTGCCGGGGCTCCCCTCCCTGCATACCGGTCGGTATGCTCGCCCGTGAACCGTGCGCCATCGCCGCCGCCCCCCCGGGAGGACCCGTGTCCCGCACCGCACTGCGCATCTGCCCCCTGTGCGAGGCCACCTGCGGCCTGACACTCACCATCGAGGGGACCGAGGTCACCGGAGCCCGCGGAGACCGGGACGACGTGTTCAGCAAGGGGTTCATCTGCCCCAAGGGCGCCTCCTTCGGGGCCGTCGACGGCGACCCCGACCGGCTGCGCACGCCGCTCGTGCGCAAGGACGGCGAGCTGCGCGAGGCGACCTGGGCGGAGGCCTTCGACGCGGTCGCCGCCGGGATCCGCACGGCCGTCGAGCGGTACGGGCCGAACTCGGTGGGCGTCGTGCTGGGCAATCCCAACGTGCACACCATGGCCGGCGCGCTCTACCCGCCCGTGCTCCTCGCCGGCCTCGGCACCCGCAGCGTCTTCACCGCTTCCACGGTCGACCAGATGCCCAAGCACGTCTCCAGCGGACTGCTCTACGGCGACGCCCTCGCGATCCCCGTACCGGACCTGGACCACACCGACCATCTGCTGCTGATCGGGGCGAACCCCCTGGAGTCCAACGGCAGCCTGTGCACCGCCCCCGACTTCCCGGGCAAGCTCAAGGCCCTCAAGGCCCGCGGCGGCACCCTCACCGTCATCGACCCGCGCCGCACCCGTACCGCCAAGCTCGCCGACCGGCACATCGCGATCCGGCCCGGCACGGACGCCCTGCTCCTCGCGGCGATGGCGTACACCCTCTTCGAGGAGGGCTTGGTGGATCCGGGCGAGCTGACCCCGCACCTCCAGGGGCTCGACGAACTCCCCGACGCCTTGAGGGACTTCACACCCGAAGCCGCCGCCGACGCCTGCGACGTGGACGCCGGCACCATCCGCGTCCTCGCCCGCGAGCTCGCCGCCGCCCCCACCGCCGCCGTCTACGGCCGCATCGGCAGCTGCACCGTCCCGCACGGCACCCTGGCCAGCTGGCTGGTCGACGTCCTCAACGTCCTCACCGGCAACCTCGACCGCCCCGGTGGCGCGCTCTTCCCGCAGGCGGCCACCGACAAGACGCCCCGCCCCGCAGGCCCCGGCCGCGGCTTCGTGCTCGGGCGCTGGCACTCCCGGGTGAGCCGACACCCCGAGGCCAAGGGCGAGTTGCCGCTCTCCGCGCTCGCCGAGGAGATCGACACGGCCACCGAGGAGGGTGGGCCCGTCCGGGCGCTCATCTCGGTCGCCGCCAACCCCGTGCTGTCCGCCCCCGACGGCGACCGGCTCGACAAGGCCCTCGGCTCGCTCGACTTCATGGTCAGCGTCGACCCGTACCTCAACGAGACCTCGCGCCACGCCCACGTCGTGCTGCCGCCGCCCCCGCCCTCGCAGAGCCCGCACCACGACTTCGCCTTCAACACCCTGGCCGTGCGCAACCAGGTCCGCTACACCCGCGCGGCCGTCCCGCTGGAGCCCGGCCGGATGGCGGAGACGGAGATCCTGGCCCGGCTGATCCTCGCCGCGACCGGCATGCACGGCGCCGACCCGTCCGCCGTCGACGACCTGGTCATCGGCCAGACCCTCGGCAAGGCGGTCCGGGAGCCCCATTCGCCGGTCCACGGCAGCGACCCCCACGAACTCGCCGCACGGCTCACCGGGCTCACCGGCCCCGAGCGGCGGCTCGACATGATGCTGCGCCTCGGCCCCTACGGCGACGGCTTCGGCGTACGGCCGGACGGGCTGAGCCTGGAGAAGCTGCTCGCGCATCCGCACGGCATCGACCTCGGGCCCCTCACGTCCCGGCTGCCGCAGCCGCTGAAGACCGCCAGCGGCAAGGTGGAGCTGCTGCCGCGCCCCGTCGCCGACGACCTGCCCCGGCTCAGGGCGGCCCTGCGCGAGCGCGCCGACGGGCTCGTCCTGATCGGCCGCCGCCATCTGCGGTCCAACAACAGCTGGATGCACAACGTGCCCGCCCTCACCGGCGGCTCCAACCGCTGCACCCTGCACATCCACCCGGAGGACGCCGAACGGCTCGGGGTGCGGGACGGGGCGGCGGTACGCCTCAAGGGTGCCGGGGGAGAGGTGACCGCCCCCGCCGAGGTCACCGACGTCGTGCGCCCCGGCGTGGTGAGCCTGCCGCACGGCTGGGGCCACGACCGCCCCGGCACCCGCCTCAGCCACGCCGCCGCCGACCCCGGCGTCAACGTCAACCAGCTCCTCGACGGCAGCCTCCTGGACCCCCTGTCGGGCAACGCGGTGCTCAACGGGGTGCCGGTCGAAGTGGCCCCGGTGGCCGAAAAGATCACGGCTCTGACCTGAGCAAAGCTCTGACCTGGAGTTTTGCGCTTATTGCTCGCATGTCAACGTCTTGTTAACGCTGTTTGAACGGACCTAACGTCGTCCCACCGCCGGCCCTGGTGGGTCGTTCAAGGGCGAACGTTAGGTATCCACTCATGCTGACCATCCTTGGCTTCGCCATGATCGCGACCTTCCTGGTCCTGATCATGATGAAGAAGATGTCGCCGATCGCGGCGCTCGTGCTGATCCCAGCACTTTTCTGCGTCTTCGTCGGGAAGGGCGCCAAGCTCGGTGACTACGTCATCGAGGGCGTCACCAGCCTCGCCCCCACCGCGGCGATGCTGATGTTCGCGATCGTCTACTTCGGTGTGATGATCGATGTCGGCCTCTTCGACCCGATCGTCCGGGGCATCCTGAAGTTCGCCAAGGCCGACCCGATGCGGATCGTCGTCGGCACGGCGATCCTCGCCGCGATCGTCTCCCTCGACGGCGACGGCTCGACCACCTTCATGATCACCGTCTCGGCGATGTACCCGCTGTACAAGCGCCTGAAGATGAGCCTGGTCGTGATGACCGGTGTCGCCGCGATGGCCAACGGCGTGATGAACACCCTGCCGTGGGGCGGCCCGACCGCCCGCGCCGCCACCGCGCTCAAGGTGGACGCCAGTGAGATCTTCGTCCCGATGATCCCGGCCCTCGCCGTCGGCCTCCTCGCCGTCATCGTCCTCTCGTACTTCCTCGGTCTGCGCGAGCGCAAGCGGCTGGGCGTGCTCACCCTGGACCAGGTCCTGGTGGAGGAGAAGGCCGAGGAGAAGACGACCGAGACGGTCCTGGTCGGCGCCGGCGGCGGCACGGGCAAGGACGCGATCGCCACCGGTGGCTCCGGTTCCGGCACCGACGCCGAGGACGACGACGAGGACGAGAAGAAGCGCTTCCAGGTCCTCGACCCCAACCGTCCCACCCTGCGCCCCAAGCTCTACTGGTTCAACGCGCTGCTCACGGTCGCCCTGCTCACCTGCATGATCATGGAGTGGCTGCCGATCCCGGTGCTGTTCCTGCTCGGCGCCGCGCTCGCGCTCACCGTGAACTTCCCGCACATCCCGGACCAGAAGGCCCGCCTGGCCGCCCACGCCGACAACGTCCTCAACGTCTCCGGCATGGTCTTCGCCGCCGCCGTCTTCACCGGCGTCCTCCAGGGCACCGGCATGGTGGACCACATGGCCAAGTGGATGGTGGAGGTCATCCCCGAGGGCATGGGCCCGCACATGGCCCTGGTCACCGGCGTCCTGAGCCTCCCGCTCACCTACTTCATGTCGAACGACGGCTTCTACTTCGGCGTCCTGCCGGTCCTCGCCGAGGCCGGCGCCGCCCACGGCGTCACCCCGCTGGAAATGGCCCGCGCCTCCCTGGTCGGCCAGCCGCTGCACATGTCGAGCCCGCTCGTCCCGGCCGTGTACGTCCTGGTCGGGATGGCCAAGGTGGAGTTCGGCGACCACACCAAGTTCGTGGTCAAGTGGGCGGCCCTGACCTGCCTCATCATCCTCGCGGCCGGGATGCTCTTCGGCATCATCTGACCCGCACGCACCGTTCCGCGGCGTTCCGGACCCGGTCCGGACGCTCCGTGAATCCTGGGAGGACACGATCATGACGCCCGGTGGGAACCGCGGCTGGCTGCTCCGCCTCGTCATCGCCTTCAGCTTCGCGCAGGGGGCGGTGTCGATGGCCCGGCCCGCCGTCTCCTACCGGGCGCTGGCGTTGGGCGCGGACGAGCGAGCGGTCGGCGTGATCGCGGGCGTCTACGCCCTGCTCCCGCTGTTCGCCGCCGTCCCGCTGGGCCGCCGTACCGACCACGGGCGCTGTGCGCCGCTGCTGCCCGTCGGCGTCGTGCTGATATCCGGCGGCTGCGCGCTGAGCGGTCTCGCGGACTCCCTGTGGGCGATGGCGGTCTGGAGCGGCGTCATGGGCCTCGGCCACCTCTGCTTCGTCATCGGCGCCCAGTCCCTCGTCGCCCGCCAGTCCGCCCCGCACGAACAGGACCGCAACTTCAGCCACTTCACCATCGGCGCCTCGCTCGGCCAACTGGTCGGCCCGATCGCCGCGGGCGCGCTGATCGGCGGCCGGGACATGGCGGGGACCAGCGCGTTCGCGCTGTTGGTGGCGGGTGCGGGCGGCGCGGTCGCGCTGACCTCGCTGTGGCGCATAGAGCGCCGTACGCCCGCCGGGTCCCGCAAGGAGCCGGGCGAGCGCGTCCCCGTCCGGCGCATCCTGCGTGCCCGGGGCGTGCCCGGCGGCATCTTCGTCAGCCTCGCCGTGCTCTCCGCGACCGACATCCTCACCGCCTACCTCCCCGTGGTCGGCGAGCACCGCGGGATCGCCCCCTCCGTGATCGGCCTGCTGCTCAGCCTGCGCGCGGCGGCCACCATCGCCTGCCGGCTGGTGCTGACGCCCCTGCTGCGGCTGCTCGGCCGGACCCTGCTGCTGACCGTGACCTGTCTGCTGGCGGCGCTGCTCTGCGCGGGGATCGCGCTGCCGGTGCCGGTGTGGGCGCTGGCCCTGATGCTGGCGGTGCTCGGATTCTGCCTCGGCGTCGGCCAGCCGCTGTCCATGACGACGGTCGTCCAGGCGGCCCCCGACGGCGCCCGCTCCACCGCCCTCGCCCTGCGGCTGACCGGCAACCGGCTCGGGCAGGTCGCGGCCCCGGCGTCGGCGGGCCTGATCGCGGGGCTCGCGGGGGTGGCGGCGCCGTTCGTGATGCTGGGGGCGCTGTTGCTGCTGTCGGCGGGAACGGCGCTGCGGGCGCCGGCGGGTCCGGCGGGGGAGGCGGACGCCGGGAGGCGGGGCGGATCGAGAGCGATCTTGCGTCGAAAGAGTGGTATCTGATGAGCCGTTAGGCGCTGCTTCCAGGATTCGGCGGGCACATGTGAAAGAGAGTCAGACGAAGAGCGATTTGTACGAAAATCGTCTGACTCGGAGGACTCGCATGCCCACCACGCCTCTTCCACGCCGCGCCGGAGCGCGCATCGCCGCCGTCACGGTGCTGACCGCCGCGCTCACCCCGCTCTCCGGCCTGCCGACGGCGGGCGCCGCACCGATGGCCCCCGGGGACAACGGCACCCTCAAGATCCACACGGCGCCGTGGGACGGGGTCCCGCGCACGAACTACGGTGACGCGATCGACGAGCCGAGGGTCTGCCGGTTCTACCTCGACGCGGCCAACTTCGAGACCGTGGACGCCGTCAACTGGCGGATCGAGACCCAGCCGCCGGTGGCGGGTGGCGCCACGCTCCGCGGGACCCTCAACCTGCCGAACGACACCGGCATCGGGCACACCGAGGACCTGAACCTGCCCGACGGGCAGTACCGGCTGATCTGGTCGTTCACCGGCATGACCGGTGCCGAGCGGGAGAAGACGTTCACCGTCGACTGCCGGGCCTCGATGGCGACTCCCGCCCCGCAGGGCGGCCCGCCCGCCGGAGGCGGCGGCATCGCCCGCGACGAGGCCTTCACCACGGTCGCCGGCGCGGGCGCCGTGGGCCTGGCCGCGGTGGGCGGGGTGATCTGGTTCCGGCTCCGCCGTCGTACGCATGGCGCGTAGGAGGCGGCGAAGGCCCTGGTACCGCAGGCGCGGCTACCGCCTCGCGAGAACGGCCGTACTGACCGTGCTGCTGGTGGTGGTCGGCATCCGGGTGAGCGAGCGGAGGGAGCCGCCCGCCGGGACGGTCGCGTCGGCTCCCGGCTCCCCCGAGGCCTCCGATGTCCGTGCCGGCGTCACCGCATCCGACGACGCCGGCACCGACACCCGCGGGGAGGGCGCCGGCACGGACACCCGCGAGGAGAACGCCGGTCCCGCCGCCGACGCCCGCCCCGGAGCCGAGGCCCGGCCCGACCCCGTGGCGGGGCCGGGACCTGAGGCGGTCACCCCGCCCCCCTCGCCCTCCCGCCCGGCCCCCTCGGCGAAGGCCCGCAACGGCCCGGCGCCGCCCCGCACCCTGCCCCGCTCCCGCGCGACCCGCCTGGTCATCCCGTACGTGGGCATCGACGCCCCGCTCATCGACCTCCGCCTCGACAGCGAGCGGCGCCTGCCCGCGCCCCCGGAGGACGAGCCCGACGTGGCCGGCTGGTACGCGGACGGGCCGTCGCCCGGCGAGCAGGGCACCGCCATCGCCGTGGGCCACCTCGACACCAACACCGGCCCCGCCGTCTTCGGCGGCCTCGGCGAACTGAAGCGCGGCAAGCGCGTCGAGGTCCGCCGCGCCGACGGACGCGCCGCCGTCTACTCCGTCGACGCCATCAAGTCCTACGAGAAGGACAAGTTCCCCAACAGGGAGGTGTACGGCGCCCGCAAGCGCCCGGAGCTGCGGCTGATCACCTGTGGCGGCAACTACGACCGCAGGACCGGCTACTCCGGCAACGTCGTCGTCTTCGCCCATCTCGTCGCGACCCGCGAGCCGTCCAAGGCGGCCGAAAAGCGCTGAAGGTGATCGTCCGCTTTCTCACTTGCCGGACCGGCGTGCCCGATCCCGCCCTTTCCCTTCCCTCGGCCGCACACATTCCGTTAACTTCCGTGACTCACACGCCCCGTACGACCCGCGCGAGGCGTTCGACCGCGGAGCAAATGAGCCCTCGGGGGCAGCCGTCATGACACGCGCCATATCCCTGCACGACGTGAGCAAGGCCTACACGCGAGGCGTCCGCGTCGTGGACCGCTTCTCGCTGGACATCGAACCCGGTGAGTTCCTCGTCCTCCTCGGGCCCTCCGGCTGCGGCAAGTCCACCGTGCTCAGAATGATCGCCGGCCTCGAGGAAATCGACGAGGGCGAGCTGCTGCTGGACGGCGAGTACGCCAACGACCTGCTGCCCGCCGCACGGCGGATGGCGATGGTCTTCCAGAACTTCGCCCTCTACCCGAACATGACGACCCGGGACAACATCGGCTTCCCGCTGCGTATCGAGGCCCCCGGCGCGGACCCGCGCCCGCGCGTGGACACCACCGCCCGCATGCTGGGCATCGAGGACCTCCTCGACCGCTTCCCCGCCCAGCTCTCCGGCGGCGAACGCCAGCGCGTCGCCATGGGCCGGGCCATCGCCCGCCACCCCACCGCGTTCCTGATGGACGAGCCGCTGTCCAACCTCGACGCCAAGCTCCGCAACCACCTGCGCGCCGAGATCTCCGCCCTCACCCGAGAGCTGGGCGTCACCACGGTCTACGTCACCCACGACCAGGCCGAGGCGATGTCCCTCGGCGACCGGGTCGCCGTCATGCGCGGCGGCGTCCTCCAGCAGGTCGGCACCCCGCGCTCGGTGTACGCGCTGCCCCGCAACGTCTTCGCCGCCGCCTTCATCGGCACCCCGCGCATCAACCTGCTGCGCGGTATCGTACGGGCCCCGCTGGACGGCGCGATGACCATCAGCCTCGGCAAGCAGTACCTCCGGCTGCCCGAACCGCTCACCCTGGACCACCAGTTGCTCCGCGTCCAGCAGGGCCGCGAGGTCATCGTGGGCCTGCGCTCGGAGGCGGTCCGCATCGCCGAGCCCACCTCCGCCCGCGCGGGCGAGGTGCACATCACCGGCCTGGTCGAGCACGTGGAGTTCCAGGGCCACGAGGTCCTCGTCCACTTCAACACCGGCTCACGCCCCGCCGTCGTACCCGACCTGGAGGCTCCGCGCCCGGTTCCCCCGGCCCGGCGTCGCCGCCGTGACACCGGAACCGTCCTGGACCGGCTCCGCAGCCGGGCGGGCGCCCTGCGCGCCGGGCCCGTGGTGACGCTGGAGCATCCGGCCGACGCCGCCCCCGACCCCGCGCCCCCCGAGGGCCGCCTCCCCGGTGACCTGATCGTCCGCACGACCCCCGACTTCGACCTCCGGCACGGCATGCAGGTGCCGCTCCTCGTCGACATCGCCCACCTCTTCGTCTTCGACCACCACGGCGAGCGGATCTGCCCTGATCCGGCGCGGCTGCCCGATCTGGAGGAGTGAACTCCGCCCGATTCGGCCAGTCATGGGCCATGAACGTGCACTTCACCCGAACTCGGGCCGCCCTGGCCACCGTTGGCCTCCTGCTGGCCGTCGGCGCGCCGACCGCGTACGCGACCCTCGACGACGCGGACACATCGACCGCCGCCGAGCCGCGGCGCGGAGAGCCGTACGTCGAGACCCAGCTCTTCTTCGGCACCGCCCGCCCCGACGGCGGTCCGGCCGTCACCGACCGCCAGTTCATGGCCTTCGTCGACAAGGAGGTCACGCCGGACTTCCCGGACGGGCTCACGATCCAGTCCGGGCGCGGCCAGTGGCGGGGCGCGAGCGGGACGATCGAGAAGGAGCGGTCGTACGAACTGATCCTGCTCTACCCGCGGGCGGAGGCGGACAGCGGCGACCGCAGGATCGAGGAGATCCGCCGGGCCTACGAGAAAGCCTTCGGTCAGGAGGCCGTGGCGAGGGTGGACGACGAGGCGCGCGTCGACTTCTGATGTCATAGGACGTCTGGTGCATGAAAACTATCGCCGCTAGTTTATGTGCCGGACGTCAAGAGGGCCCGCCCGGGAGGAAACGCGATGAAGGCACACGACGGCATGTACATCGACGGCGCCTGGCGCCCGGCCGCGGGCCAGGACGTGATCGACGTGGTGAACCCGGCCGACGAGCAGGTCGTCGGCCGGGTCCCGGCCGGCACCGCCGCCGACGTCGACACCGCCGTACGGGCCGCCCGCGCCGCCCTCCCGGCCTGGGCCGCCACCCCGCCCGCCGAGCGCGCCGCGCGGCTCACCGCCCTGCGCGACCTCCTGGAGGCCCGCAAGGACGAGATCGCCGAGACGGTCACCACCGAGCTCGGCGCGCCGCTGAAGTTCTCCCAGGCGGTCCACGCGGCCGTGCCGGTCGCGGTGGCGGGCTCGTACGCCGAGCTGGCGGCGACGTACGCCTTCGAGGAGAAGGTCGGCAACTCGACCGTCTTCCACGAGCCCATCGGCGTGGTCGGCGCCATCACGCCCTGGAACTACCCGCTCCACCAGATCGTCGCCAAGGTCGCCCCGGCGCTCGCGGCCGGCTGCACGGTGGTGCTCAAGCCTGCCGAGGACACCCCGCTGGTCGCCCAGCTCTTCGCCGAGGCGGTGCACGAGGCGGGCGTCCCCGCCGGCGTCTTCAACCTGGTCACCGGCCGCGGCCCGGTCGCCGGTCAGGCGCTCGCCGAGCACCCCGGCGTCGACCTGGTCTCCTTCACCGGCTCCACGGCCGTCGGCCGGCAGATCGGCGCGGTGGCCGGAGCGGCGATCAAGAAGGTCGCCCTGGAGCTGGGCGGCAAGTCCGCCAACGTCATTCTGCCCAGCGCCGACCTGGCCACGGCGGTCAACGTCGGCGTCGCCAACGTCATGTCGAACTCCGGGCAGACGTGCAGCGCCTGGACGCGGATGCTGGTCCACCGCGACCAGTACGACGAGGCCGTCCGGTTGGCCACGGCCGCCGCCGCGAAGTACGGCGAGCGCATCGGCCCGGTGGTGAACGCCAAGCAGCAGGAGCGGGTGCTCGGCTACATCGAGCAGGGCGTGGCCGAGGGGGCGCGCGTGGTCGCGGGCGGCCCCGAGGCCCCGCGGGAGCTGGGGTACTACGTCAGCCCGACCGTCCTCGCCGACGTGACACCCGACATGACCGTCGCCCAGGAGGAGATCTTCGGCCCGGTCCTGTCGATCCTGCGCTACGAGGACGAGGAGGACGCCCTGCGCATCGCCAACGGCACCGTCTACGGCCTCGCGGGCGCCGTCTGGGCGGGCGAGGAGGCGGAGGCGGTGGCCTTCGCACGCCGGATGGACACCGGGCAGGTCGACATCAACGGCGGCCGCTTCAACCCGCTGGCCCCCTTCGGCGGCTACAAGCAGTCGGGCGTGGGCCGCGAACTCGGCGCACACGGCCTGGCCGAGTACCTCCAGACCAAGTCCCTCCAGTTCTGAGCCAGTCCAAGGGAGCTTCCCCCATGGCCGTCCGTGCCGCCGTCCTGCCCGCCATCGGTGCCCCGCTGGAGGTCACCGAGATCGACCTGCCCGACCCCGGACCCGGCCAGGTCCGCGTCCGCCTCGCCGCCGCCGGCGTCTGCCACTCCGACCTGTCCCTGTCCAACGGCACCATGCGCGTCCCCGTCCCCGCGGTCCTGGGCCACGAGGGCGCGGGCACCGTCGTCGCCGTCGGCGAGGGCGTCACCCACTTCGCGCCCGGCGACGGAGTCGTCCTCAACTGGGCCCCGTCCTGCGGCAGTTGCCACGCCTGCGGGCTCGGCGAGGTCTGGCTGTGCGCCAACGCGCTGAACGGCGCCGCCGACGTCCACGCCCGTACCGCCGACGGCACCGACCTCCACCCCGGCCTGAACGTCGCCGCGTTCGCCGAGGAGACGGTCGTCGCGGCCGGCTGCCTCCTGCCCCTCCCGGACGGCATCCCGCTCACCGACGCCGCCCTGCTGGGCTGCGCCGTCCTCACCGGCTACGGCGCCGTGCACCACTCGGCGCGGGTACAGCCGGGGGAGACGGTCGCGGTGTTCGGCGTCGGCGGCGTCGGCCTCGCCGCCCTCCAGTCGGCCCGGATCGCGGGTGCGGCGAAGATCGTCGCGGTGGACGTCTCTCCGGAGAAGGAGGAGCTGGCCCGCGCGGCCGGCGCCACCGACTACGTGATCGCCTCCGAGAACACGGCCCGCGAGATCCGCGGCCTCACCGGCAAGCAGGGCGTGGACGTCGCCGTCGAGTGCGTGGGCCGTGCGACCACGATCCGCACGGCCTGGGACTCCACCCGGCGCGGCGGCCGCACCACGGTCGTCGGCATCGGTGGCAAGGACCAGCAGGTCGGCTTCAACGCCCTGGAGATCTTCCACTGGGGCCGTACCCTCTCCGGCTGCGTCTACGGCAACTCCGACCCGGCCCGCGACCTGCCCGTCCTCGCCGAGCACATCCGCGCGGGACGCCTGGACCTCGGCATGCTGGTGACCGAGAGGATCGCCCTGGAGGGCATCCCGGCGGCGTTCGAGAACATGCTCGCGGGGAAGGGCGGCAGGGCCCTGGTGGTGTTCTAGCCCGGCCGCCGCGCGCCCCGGTCTCCGTGGGAGGCCGGGGCCCCAGGCGTGCCCGGACCCCGCTCTTCGTGCCATGTACAGGTAAAAAACTGCTGTTGTGCGACCCGTTGACGTCCATACCGTCCGGTCAGTACGTTCCCCGGAACCCGAGCCACCCCCCGTTCCGTCCCCCGCACCCCCGGAGTGTGCACGCATGGACACGGCACCTTCCGCTCAACCGCTCACCACCACCGCTCCCGCCGACGGCAACCGCCGCCGCGTCGCCACCGCGGCCGCTCTCGCGTCCGCCGTGGAGTGGTACGACTACTTCGTCTTCGGCATCGCCGCCGCCCTGGTGCTCGGCGACCTGTACTTCCCGGCCGGCAGCCCCACGGCCGGAGTGCTCGCCTCCTTCGCCACCTTCGCCGTCGGCTTCCTCGCCCGCCCCCTCGGCGGCATCGTCGCCGGCCACCTCGGCGACAAGCGCGGCCGCAAGCCGATGCTGGTCCTCGCGCTCACCCTGATGGGCCTCGCCACCACCGGCATCGGCCTGCTCCCGACCTACGACACGATCGGCGTCGCCGCCCCGATCCTGCTGGTCCTCTTCCGCGTGCTCCAGGGCATCGCCGTGGGCGCCCAGTGGGGCGGCGCGATGCTGATGGCCACCGAGTACGCCCCCGAGGGCAAGCGCGGCATCTACGGCAGCTTCGTCCAGCTCGGCGTCCCCATCGGCGTGGTGACCGCCAACACGGTGTTCCTGCTCGCCGGGGCGTTCACGACCGACGCGGAGTTCGCGGCCTGGGCCTGGCGCGTGCCGTTCCTCGTCGGCCTGTTCGTCCTCGCGCTCGCCTGGTACATCCACACCCGCGTCGAGGAGACCCCGGAGTTCCGGGAGGCGGAGAAGAAGCTGGCGGAGAAGGAGAAGGTCGAGCAGTCCTCACCGCTGCGCACCATCCTGCGCGGCCACCTCGGCACGGTCCTCCTCGCCGGCGGCTCCTTCGCCGTGAACACCGCGACCTTCTACATCATCATCACCGGCGTCCTCGACTACACGACCCGCGAACTCGGCATGAAGAAGAGCGCCGTCCTCACGGTCTCGCTCTGCATCAGCCTCACCCAGCTGGTGCTGATCCCGGCCGCCGCCGCGCTCTCGGACAAGATCGGCCGCATCCGCATCTACGCGATCGGCGCGGCCGGCATCGGTCTGTGGGCGGTGCCGCTGTTCCTGCTGATCGACACCGGCTCGCTGCTGTGGCTGGCCGTCGGCACGTTCGTCGCCAGCTGCTTCCTCAGCATCATGTACGGCCCCCAGGCGGCCCTGTTCGCCGAACTGTTCACCCCCGAGATGCGCTACACCGGCGCCTCCCTCGGCTACCAGATCGCGGCCGTGCTCGGCGGCGGCCTCGCGCCGTTCATGATGGTGCTGCTGCTGGAGGCCACCGGCACCTCGATGGCGGTCTCCGGCTACATCATCGGGCTCTCGGTGATCGCCCTGCTCTCCATCAAGGTCCTCGCGGACCGGGCGCGGGCCCGCTGACTCACGCCGACTCGCGGGTCTGCTCGGGTCGCGGCGCCGCCGCCACGACTCGAGCGGACCGCGTCCGGGACCGCGACACGGCGACCCCGGCCAGACACAGCGCCCCGCCCGCCAGCGTCAGCAGCCCCGGCACCTCGCCCAGCGCCAGCCAGGACATCAGCACCACCAGCGCGGGCACCGCGTACGTGGTCGCGCCCATGCTGCTGGCCGTCGTACGGGCGAGGGCGTACGCCCAGGTGGTGAAGGCCAGCGCCAGCGAGAAGACGCCCAGATAGACCAGGTTCAGGGTCGCGGACAGCGAGGCGTCGGCCGCGTCGCCGATCAGCTGCCCGGCGAACGGCAGACAGAGGACCGCCCCGACCAGACACCCGTACGTCGTCACCTGGAGCGCGCTCGCGTGACCGAGCGCCGGCTTCTGCGCCACCACGCCGCCCGCGTAGCCGACCGCGGCGAGCAGACACAGCACCACCCCGAGCACCGACGACCCGTCGCCGCCCGACATCGACAGTCCCACGGTCACCGCACCGGCGAACGACACCGCCATCCCCGCCAGCAGCCGCGGCGGCATCGGATCACCCAGCACCCGGGCGGCCAGCAGCGCGATCAGGATGGGCCCGATGTTCACGACCAGCGCCGCGGTGCCGGCGTCCACCTGCTGCTCGCCCCAGTTCAGTACGACGCTGTAGAACCCGAACCACAGCAGACCCGATATCGCGATCCCCGGCCAGGCCGCCCGGGGCGGCAGCCCCTCCCGCCGGACGAGACAGATACCGCCCAGCACCAGGGCCCCGACGAGCAGCCGCCCCAGCGCGAGGGCGCCGGGCGAGTACTCGGAGCCGGCGCTGCGGATGGAGACGAAGGCGGAGGCCCACAGGACGACGGTGACGGTGGCTGCGCCTGCTGCGAGGAGTTCGGTGCGGCGGGCAGGGGGGACGTTCATCATGCTCCAGAGGTTAGGAGGGGTGAGGGAGAGAGGGCTCGCGGATTTCCGACGGGGCGCTGCAACGTCCGCGAGGGGCGCGGGGAACTGCGCGACCAGCCCTCGACGGCCCGCACCCGGCACTCCTGCGGGAGCCCCCACCCCCTCGGCCGTCGGCTCACCGAAACGCACCCGCCTCGATACCCAAGAGCTCCTCCAGCGCCTGCTCCCCCGACGGAGTCACCTTCACGGCCCGCTCCGACCCGATCCGCACGCACCACCCCGTGTCCAGGGCATGTCGGCACAGTGCCGCGCCCGCGACACCGGCGAGATGGGGGCGCCGCTCGGTCCAGTCCAGGCAGGCACGGGCCAGTGGACGCCGACCGGTGCGGTCGAGGCGGATCCCGGCCGACTCGAACCACCCCAGCCCCGCGTCCGTCAGCGCGAACCCCGTGTCCTGCCGCAGCAGCCCGCGCAGCGTGAACGCGTCCGTGACCGCGATACCGAGCCGCCCGGCGAGATGGTCGTAGCAGGTGCGCCCGCGCGCCATGGCGGACCCGGCACTGGACTCCCGTAGGTTCCGGGGCCGTTGGTCCGCCCGCGGGGCGACCTGCGCGGCGAGGTCCTCCACCAGCTGGGCGACCCGCGCGTCGGCCAGCCGGACGTACCGGTGCCGTCCCTGCCGCTCCTCGGTGAGCAGTCCGCCCGCGACGAGCTTGCCCAGGTGCTCGCTCAGCGTGGACGCGGCGACCCCGGCGTGCCGCGCCAGCTCACCGGCGGTCCAGGCCCGCCCGTCCAGCAGCGCCAGCAGACAGGCCGCCCGGGTGTCGTCGGCGATGAGCGCGGCGAGGCGGGCGAGGTGCGGTGCCTGGGGGTCCTTGGTGGCCATGCGCTCCAGGATGCGGCACGGACACTTCGGTGCCCGCCGAAGGACGCTAGGCGGTACGCCTGACCTGCTCGTACTGTTGCGCGAGGCCGTCCAGCAGCGCTGTCAGCCCCGTCTCGAAGGCCCGCTCGTCGATCTTCTCCTGCTGCTCGGCGAGGAGGTGGGCCTGCCCGAGGTGGGGGTAGTCGGCGGGGTCGTAGGCGCTCGCGTCGTCCACGAAGCCCCCGGCGAACGAGCCCAGCGCCGAGCCCATGATGAAGTACCGCATCAGCGCGCCGATGGACGTGGCCTGCGCGGGCGGCCAGCCCGCCGCGACCATCGCGCCGTAGACGGCGTCGGCGAGCCGCAGTCCGGCCGGGCGGCGGCCGGGGCCGCGGGCCAGGACCGGGACGATGTTCGGGTGGTCGCGCAGGGCGGCCCGGTAGGAGACGGCCCAGTCGTGCAGCGCGGTCCGCCAGTCCCGGCCGTCCTCGAACATCGACAGGTCGACCTGTGCGCTGACCGAGTCGGCGACCGCCTCCAGGATCTCGTCCTTGGTGCGGAAGTGGTTGTACAGGGACGGTCCGCTCACGCCCAGTTCCGCCGCGAGCAGACGCGTGGAGAGGGCCGCGAGCCCCTCGGCGTCCACCAGCGCGCGTGCCGTGTCGACGATCCGGTCGGTGCTGAGCAAGGGCTTGCGCGGTCGGGCCATGGCGCACATAGTAGGGCTGCAACCAGAAACTAGCAGTGCTAATTTAAATGTGCAGCTTTCAAGGTCCGTTATCTGTGGGGTGACTCGGCATGAACCTGGAGCTCAGCGAGGAGCAGACCGCGGCCCGGCAGCTCGCCCGGGACTTCGTGGACCGCGAGATCGCCCCGAACGTCGTCGCCTGGGACCGCGCCGAGGACGTGGACCGCTCGATCGTCAAGAAGCTCGGCGAGGTCGGCTTCCTGGGCCTGACGATCGACGAGGAGTACGGCGGCTCCGGCGGCGACCATCTCGCGTACTGCCTGGTCACGGAGGAACTGGGGCGCGGGGACTCGTCCGTGCGCGGCATCGTGTCCGTCTCCCTCGGACTGGTCGCCAAGACCGTCGCCGCCTGGGGGAGTGAGGAGCAGAAACGGCGCTGGCTGCCCGGTCTCACCGCGGGCGAACTGGTCGGCTGCTTCGGCCTCACCGAGCCGGGCACCGGCTCCGACGCGGGCAACCTCGCCACCCGGGCCGTGCGCGACGGCGACGACTACGTCATCAACGGCACCAAGATGTTCATCACCAACGGCACCTGGGCCGATGTCGTCCTGCTCTTCGCCCGCTCCACCGACGCGCCCGGCCACAAGGGCGTGACCGCCTTCCTCGTCCCCACCGACACCCCCGGCCTGACGCGCCGCACCATCCACGGCAAGCTCGGCCTGCGCGGCCAGGCCACCGCCGAACTGGTGCTCCAGGACGTACGCGTGCCCGCCTCGGCCCTGCTGGGGGAGGAGGGCAAGGGCTTCTCGGTCGCGATGTCGGCCCTGGCCAAGGGGCGGATGTCGGTGGCCGCCGGGTGCGTCGGCATAGCGCAGGCCGCCCTGGACGCGGCCGTCCGGTACGCCGGTGAGCGCGAGCAGTTCGGCAAGCCGATCGCCCGACACCAGCTGGTCCAGGAGCTGATCAGCGACATCGCCGTCGACGTGGACGCCGCCCGGCTGCTGACCTGGCGGGTCGCCGACCTGATCGACCGAGGGCTGCCCTTCGCCGTCGAGTCCTCCAAGGCCAAGCTGTTCGCCTCGGAGGCCGCCGTCCGCGCCGCCAACAACGCCCTCCAGGTCTTCGGCGGCTACGGCTACATCGACGAGTACCCGGCGGGCAAACTGCTGCGCGACGCCCGCGTGATGACCCTCTACGAGGGCACCAGCCAGATCCAGAAACTGCTCATCGGGCGGGCGCTGACAGGGGTTTCGGCATTCTGAGCGGGGACATCTGAGTACCGGCTGAGTACTTCAGCGGATGTGTCCGGCGCCACGGCCGCCGACCCTGTTCCCCATGAGTGACACACCGGTCAAGCAGCAGAGCACGGCCGCCTTCTACGGCCAGTCCGTCGCGTCCTTCGCGGTCGCCATGGCCGCCACCGGCATCGGCATCTATCAGTTGAACGCCAACGCCTGGGTGCGCGGCTTCCTGGCCATCGCGGTCCTCTACCTGGTGACCTCGGCGTTCACGCTCGCCAAGGTCATCCGCGACCGCCAGGAGGCCGGGCAGATCGTTAGCCGGGTCGACCAGGCACGGCTGGAGAAGCTGCTGGCGGAGCACGACCCCTACGAGAAGATCTGAGCCGCGAGAGGATCTGACCCGCGAGGGTCTCGCTAAGCGCTCGCTCAGTATCGGCGGTATGGTGGGGGTTCTGTCAGCGAGAGGGGCGAGTGAGCGATGAGTACGGCGGAGGAGACGGCCGGCGGCGAGACGTCGGCCTGGGGTGAGGTCACGCCCGACGCGGCCCGGCGGCTGCTGATCGCCGCCGTGGAGGCCTTCGCCGAACGCGGCTACCACGCCACCACGACCCGTGACATCGCCGGGCGCGCGGGCATGAGCCCCGCCGCGCTCTACATCCACTACAAGACGAAGGAAGAGCTGCTCCACCGCATCAGCAGGATCGGCCACGAGAAGGCGCTCGACATCCTGCGGACCGCGGCCCGGCGCGAGGGCAGCCCCGCCGAGCGGCTCTCCGACGCCGTGAGCTCCTTCGTCCGCTGGCACGCCGGGGGCCGTACCACCGCGCGGGTCGTGCAGTACGAGCTGGACTCCCTCGGCCCCGACGCCCGCGCCGAGATCCTCGCGCTGCGCCGGCAGTGCGACGCCGAGGTGCGCGCGATCATCGAGGACGGGGTGGCGGCCGGTGACTTCGACGTCCTGGACGTGAAGGGCACGACCCTCGCCGTGCTGTCGCTGTGCATCGACGTGGCCCGCTGGTTCAACGTCGACGGCCCCTGGACCCCCGACGAGGTCGGCGCGCTGTACGCCGACCTCGTGCTGCGGATGGTGGGGGCCAAGTAGGTCCGGCCGGGGCTGCCGGGTCCGCCTACAGGTAGTACCGCGACACGGACTCCGCGACGCACACGGGCTTGTCCCCGCCCTCGCGCTCCACGGTGAACGCGACGGCGACCTGGACGCCGCCCGTCACGTCCTCGACGCCGGTGATGGTGGCGGTGGCGCGCAGGCGGGATCCGACGGGTACGGGGGCGGGGAAACGTACCTTGTTCGTCCCGTAGTTGACGCCCATCTTCACGTTCTCGACCTTGATGAGCTGAGGTCCGAAGAGCGGGAGCAGCGACAGGGTGAGGTAGCCGTGGGCGATGGTGGTCCCGAAGGGGCCCGCCGCGGCCTTCTCGGGGTCCACGTGGATCCACTGGTGGTCGCCGGTGGCCTCCGCGAACAGGTCGATCCGCTTCTGGTCGACCTCCAGCCAGTCCGTGTACCCCAGCTGCTCGCCCACCGCCGCCTTCAGGTCGTCGGCGGAGGTGAAGATCCTCGGCTCTGCCATGTCCAGGCCTCTCGCGTCGCGTGTTCCAGAATGCCATGTCTAAGCAACTGCTTAGCATGCTAGGGGGTGGGGCCCCTGTCAATGGACCGGTGGTGTGACGCGGTAGGTAGGTTTGGGGGCGTGCCCCAGATCCCCGAGAAGATCCATGAGCTCACGGTCGGCCAGCTCTCCGCGCGGAGCGGTGCCGCGGTGTCCGCCCTGCATTTCTACGAGTCCAAGGGTTTGATCAGCAGTCGGCGTACGTCCGGCAACCAGCGTCGCTACTCGCGTGACACCCTGCGCCGGGTCGCCTTCGTCCGCGCCGCGCAACGGGTCGGCATCCCCTTGGCGACGATCCGCGACGCGCTCGCGGAGCTCCCCGAGGAGCGTACGCCGACGTATGAGGACTGGGCGCGGTTGTCCGAGGCGTGGCGTTCGGAGCTGGACGAGCGCATCAAGCAACTGAACCGTCTGCGTGATCACTTGACGGACTGCATCGGCTGCGGGTGTCTGTCTCTGGACACGTGTGTCCTGTCCAACCCGGACGATGTGTTCGGCGAACGGCTGACGGGGTCGCGGTTGATGGTGGAGCAAGGGGGAGGGCGGGAGCGCGGGCGCGGGCGGGGGCGCGGGGCGGGCTGCAGTTGAGGCGCCTATGAGTTCGGGGCCTCCGGTTTGATGGCGGCTGCGGGTCGGGTGTGACTGGTCGCGCAGTTCCCCGCGCCCCTGGGTGGGCTGGGGTGCCGTCGGGGGTCCGGCTAGGCCATGTCGCCTGCAGGGACAGCCGGCCAGGGCAACCTCTGCCGCGGACCGCGGACCGCGGACCGCGGACCGCGGACGGCGGACGGCAGACCGCGGACCGCAGACCGCCCGCGGACGGCAGGCGGCAATGCGCAGTCCGCAGTCCGCAGTCCGCAGTCCGCAGGCGGCTGACGGCAGACCGCCCGCGGACGGCAGGCGGCAGTGCGCTTGGCTATGGGCGGTTGTGTCGCAGGGGGCGGTGTGGGTGGGCGCGGGTGGTGCCCGGTCGGTGCGGGGGAGCGGGCGGGCCCCCGCGCCCATGAGCGGCGCCGGGCGCTGTCACTCGTACTCGGTGCCGCCCTTGCGTGTCAGGTACGCCGGGCTGACCGCCTTGGCGATCGCGCGGCCGCCTGTTACGGGGCTGTGGCGCTCCGTGGCGGGGCGTATCACCACGCCTTCGCGGAGATGGAGTTCCCGTCCGGAGACCGTCTCGCGGCCGGTGGCGATGGCCAGGACGCGTTCGATGTCGTACAGACCCTCGAACAGCCGTGGGACCAGGGGGAGTTCGCCGTCCAGTACCTCCGCGGGGTCCAGCCAGCGCACCCGGCCGTCGATCTCCGCGGAGACGTCGAACGCGGCGTACCCAAGGGTCTCCCGTCGACCGTCGGCACCGTACGTCAGGTCCTGCACCCCCGCGCCGTAGACCTCGCCGAAGACGCCCACCCGGCGGGCACCCAGTCGTCGGGCCAGTCGGGCCGCCGCCTCGGCGACGCCGTGCCCGCGCACGGCCCGCCAGTACAGGTTCCGCGCATCCTCCCGCAGCGCCAGCGACTTCGCGCCGAAGCCCTTGGAGGAGACGTACACCCGGTCGTCGTCGGCGACATACGTCAGCAGGCATGCCGAGCCGTGCAGCTTCTCGGTCAGCACCACGGGTTCGCCCGGGGTGAAGATGTCCGGGTACCGCTGGATGTTCTCGATGTCGACCCAGGGCAGCAGATCCGGCGCCGACTCCACGTCACCGGACATCGTGGGCGGGATCGGCGGCACCCACTTGGTGACGCCGAGCAGTTCGGCGAAGTCGGCACCCTCCGCGGCGGCCCGCGCCAGGTCGACGTCGGCCAGCGCCTTCGGCCGGCACACGATGCCCTGGGACAGCTCACCGCGCAGCCGGACCGCCTTGACCCGGTCGGCATTGCCGCCCGCCAGCCGTCCGGTCAGCCCCAGCTCCTCGATCAGCTCGGCCGGCAGCACGGCCTGCTCGGGGATGTACACGGCGGCCTCACCGGTGCGGTACGCGCCCTTGGCGACGACGGCCCGGTACAGACCCACCTGGGCCAGTTCCAGCGCGTCGGCGTTGGGATGTTCGTGGACGGTCAGCACTTCTGCGGTGACGCGCAGCGTCGACATGAGGGCTCCTCGGGTGTACTTCAGGGATGTTTCATCGCCCCCCAACTGTCCGTGCGGGAAAGGGATGGAGCGACGGGATTTGTGGCTGGTATCGTCGCGATCTTCGGCCGGCGGCCCGCCGCGCACGGAGTCCTGACGGGACCGACCTTCATGTCCTCAGCCGCCCTCGACGCAGCCCTTGCCGACATCGACGCAGTCTTCAGCGGGTGCGCGAGCCCCGCCGAGACCGGCTGCGGCTACTGCCACGCACCCGAGGAGACCGCGTATCTCCGCACGCCGGACGTGCCGATACCGCTGGAGACGGTGCGGTACTACCTCTTCGAGGTGCCCAACCACTTCGACGACCACCCGGCCGTGATGCGGCGCCTGCTGCCGCAGGGGGCGCGGGCGATGGCTGACGGCACCCTGGGGGTGATCGGCTACGGAGCGCACGGGCTGACGCGGGTGGACTGGCGCTTGTGGCCGACCGAGCAGGCCGCCGCGATCGAGGCGTTCCTTCGCGCCTGGTGGCAGCACGCCCTCGCCACACCCGAGCCGCCGTACGGCATCGACGCCGTCTTCGACACCTGCGCCACGATCGCCAGGACGGTGACCCCGTTCCTGGAGGGCTGGGTGCCCGGCCGGGTCGCCGACGCGCATCTCGCCCGGTGCGCCGACGTCTGGCTCTACGACCTGCTGTCCGACGACTCCCCGTTCTCCTGGTGGTACGACGACAGCGTGGACGCCGGAGTCTCGGACCTGCGCGCCTGGCTCACCGGACCCGGCGCCGCGCGCCTGCACGCTGCGGGTGAGTACGACCTGGCGACTCGTGCCGAACTCCTCGCCCTGCCTCAGAGCGAGCGCTGGGACCGTCTGTACTGAACCAGCCCCGCCGCCACCAACTGACCGTTGGACAAAGCCCGTTCCCCGTTCGGCAGGACCAGCGTGTCCTCCAGGCCGATCCGCGTCGCCAGCCCCAGCCGTCCCGCCAGCCGCAGCACCGGCCACGCACCGCCGTCCTCCCCGTGCAGCAGCACGGGACGGCCGAACGCCGGGCCCAGGTCGGCGAGGAGAGCGTGGGCGGCGGCCTCGGCGGTCTCCGGTGACGGGTCAGTGACCTCGACCAGCACGCGCAGCACCCTCGGCCCCAGCGGCGAGGCGGCGAACCGGGCCGCGCCGTCCGTGCCGGACCAGATGCCCGCCTCGACGCCCACGCCCCGCTCGATCAGCGCCGCGGCCACGTCCTCGGCGCCCTCCTCGTGCCAGTTGACCGAGGCGTGGTCCGGCAGCGCCGTCCAGCTGCGTACGCGTGCCACCCGGGCCGCCGGATCCGGTTCCGCCCAGGCGCCCGTGGTCACCCCCACCGGCACCGACACCCGGGCCCGTATCGCCGCTAGCGTCGGCGCGAGCACGCGCGGGGACAGGCTGTCCTGTCCGCAGGGAGTCTTGGCGTGGACATGGATGTCGGTGGCTCCGGCCGCGACCGCCTCGGCCGCGGAGTCGGCCAGCGCCTCCGGCGAGAGCGGCACCACGGCACCGTCGCCGGCGCCCCGACTCCCGTTCAGACACACCTGGATCATGTCTCGATCGTGCCACCCGGCACTGACAACAGGGCCCCCGACAGAAGGGGGTGCGGCATCCCCTGCGCACCCCCGTCGTACTAGGCGGACATGAGCAGTCGCCGTTCGCGCCGGGACGCCGACAGCGCCTCGGGCGTGAGAACCGGACGCGGTACGACGATCCCGCACTCCGTGCAGACCGGGCCCGACGACGGTTCATGGGCCAGGTCGTACTTGTAGATCAGCCGGTCCCCGCCGCACACCGGGCACTCGCAGCCCGGGTCCCGCTCCAGCGCGGAGATCAGCCGGCGCAGCACCTCGGCCAGCGGTTCGTCCGGGTGGACCCGGGGGTTGTCGCACCAGGCGACCCCGAAACCGCCCCAGGTCAGCCGGTGCCAGTCGTCCACACTGCCCGGCCTGCGCAGTCCGTCGTGCTTCTCCTTCTTGCGCCGCTCGGCGAACTCGACCTCATAGGCCAGCCAGACCGAACGCGCCTCCTCCAGCTCGTCCAACGCGGCCACGAGCCGCGCAGGATCGGGGGAGCGGTCCTCGGGGCCGAACCCCGCCCGGGAGCACAAGTGGTCCCAGGTCGCCCTGTGCCCGTAAGGAGCGAACCGCTCAAGGCACTTACGCAGCGAGTAGCGCCGTAGCGCCAGATCGCACCGCGGATCTCGCACCTGTCTCGCCAGACTCCGGAAACCGGCCATCGCCCTGCACCTCCGTCACACCTGCACCTGTACTTCGGTCACTTCGGCGTCGCCGCACGGACTTCGCGCGACGTTGACGAATAGACGTATCGACATGCGATTCGGCTCCATCCGATTTCCGTTGACCTCCACAGCGAGCCCTGGCGACTCCCAAACGTGACGCATGTTCATCTTCAATCCCGGGGATACCGCCGGTAACATCCCGGCTCACCCTCGTCGGTAGGAGCGGCCATGCCACGGCGTACCCCACGCAACGCCCTCGTCGGACTGAGAACTCCCGGCAGATTCCCCGGGTTCCTGAAGACGGCATCCATATGCGTTCTGATTGCCGGTCTTTTGTCGCCGCTTTCCCCGGTGGTCGGCGCGCCCCCGGCCGCGGCGGCCGAGGCGACCGCCGTCACCGACCACTGCGGGAAACAGTGTTCCGACATCCTTCCGCCTGGTCAGAACGGCAATGCCACCCTTGCCCAGATCCTCCTCAACCAGGCCTTCGGCAGCATGCCCGAACACGCCTCGGACCAGCTCGGGCCCTACGCCAACCTGGCCAAGGGCTACTCCGGACTGACCAACGCGACGATCAACAACTTCTTCAACGACGCCTCGTTCGGCGTGCCCTCCGATCAAGTCGCCTCCACCGTCAGTCCCGCCGGGCGCGGCGACGTGACGATCGTCCGTGACAAGAAGACGGGTGTGCCGCACATCACCGGTACCACCAGATACGGCACGGAGTTCGGCGCCGGCTATGCGGCCGCCCAGGACCGGCTGTGGCTGATGGACGTCTTCCGCCACGTCGGACGCGGACAGCTCACCTCCTTCGCCGGCGGCGCGCCCTCCAACCAGGGCCTGGAGCAGCAGTTCTGGCGCCACGCGCCGTACACCGAGGCCGATCTCCAGGCCCAGATCGACAACGCCGTCGTCTCCAACGGCGAACGCGGCCAGTTGGCCCTCGCCGACGCCAAGGCCTACCTCGACGGCATCAACGCCTACATCGACGCCTCCGACAGCGGCCGCTACTTCCCCGGCGAGTACGTCCTGACCGGCCACAAGGACTCCGTCACCAACGCCGGCACCATCGAGCACTTCAAGATCACCGACCTGGTCGCGCTGGGCTCGGTGATCGGCGCCCTGTTCGGCTCCGGAGGCGGCGGCGAGGTCAACAACGCGATCTCCCTGCTGGCCGCCCAGGAGAAGTACGGCGTAGCCGAGGGCACCAAGCTGTGGGAGTCGTTCCGCGAGCGCAACGACCCCGAGGCGGTCGTCACCGTCCATGACAAGAGCTTCCCGTACGCCACCAAGCCCGACGATCCCCAGGGCGAGGCCCTGCCCGACGCCGGGTCCGTGGCCGAGGAACAGCTCGTGTACGACCGTACGGGCAGCGCGGCCGGATCGGCCGCGAGCACCGCGTCGACCACGGCCGCCAAGACGGCCATGACCTCCGCCAGGCGCGGCATGTCCAACGCCCTCGTGGTCGGCGGCGAGCACACGGCCAGCGGCCACCCCGTCGCCGTCTTCGGCCCGCAGACCGGCTACTTCGCCCCCCAGCTCCTCCTGCTCCAGGAGATCCAGGGCCCCGGCATCAGCGCCCGCGGCGCCTCCTTCGCCGGCCTGAGCATGTACGTCGAGCTCGGCCGCGGCCAGGACTACTCGTGGAGCGCCACCACGTCCGGCCAGGACATCATCGACACCTATGCCGTCGAGCTGTGCCAGGACGACCACCACTACCTGTACCGCGGCACCTGCACCGCCATGGACAAGGTCGAGCAGAAGAACGCCTGGAAGCCGACGACCGCCGACAGCACCCCCGAGGGCTCGTACACGATGCGGGTCTGGCGGACGAAGTACGGTCCCGTCACCCACCGCGCCACGGTCGGCGGCAAGAAGGTCGCCTACACCACCCTGCGCTCCTCCTACCTGCACGAGGCCGACTCGATCATCGGCTTCCAGATGCTGAACGACCCGGACTACGTCAAGGGCCCGGAGGACTTCCAGAAGGCGGTGCAGCACATCAACTACACCTTCAACTGGTTCTACGTGGACTCCGAGCACACCGCCTACTACAACAGCGGCGACAACCCGGTCCGGGCGACCGGCGTCGACGCGGAGTTCCCGGTGTGGGCCCAGCAGGCGTACGAATGGCGGGGCTGGAACCCGACGACGAACACGGCCCAGTACACCCCGCCCTCGGCCCACCCCAACTCCATCGACCAGGACTACTACATCTCCTGGAACAACAAGCAGGCCAAGGACTACACGACCGCCCCCTGGGGCGACGGCTCCGTCCACCGCGGCAACCTGCTGGAGAACCGGGTCAGGAAACTGGTCGACGCGGGCGGCGTCACCCGTGCCTCGCTGGTGAAGGCGATGGCCGACGCGGGCCTGGCCGACCTGCGGGCCGAGGACGTCCTGCCGGACCTGCTCAAGGTCGTCACCAGCTCGACTGTGACCGACTCCACCGCCGCGGCCGCCGTCAGCAAGCTCCAGGCGTGGATCTCGGCCGGCGGCAAGCGCACCGAGACCTCGGCCGGTTCGAAGACGTACGCCGACGCCGACGCGATCCGCATGCTGGACGCGTGGTGGCCGCTGCTGGTGAAGGCCGAGTTCGAACCGGGCCTCGGCAGCGAGCTGTACGGCGCGATCACCGCCAACCTGCCGATCGACGAGTCCCCGTCGGCCGCCCACGGCCCGACCGGCTCGCACGCCGGAAGCTCCTTCCAGTACGGCTGGTGGAGCTACGTCGACAAGGACATCAGGGCCGTCCTCGGCGAGTCCGTCCAGGGCCCGCTGGACCGGAAGTACTGCGGCGGCGGCAGCCTCAGCGCCTGCCGGGACCTCCTGATCAGCACCCTGAAGGAGGCGGCCGGAAAGACCGCGGCCCAGGTCTACCCGGGCGACGACCAGTGCTCGGCGGGCGACCAGTGGTGCGCCGACTCGATCGTCCAGCGCACGCTGGGCGGCATCAAGCACGGCAAGATCAGCTGGCAGAACCGGCCGACGTACCAGCAGGTCGTGGAGTTCACGTCCCACAGGTGACCGGTCGGGCGGACCAGCGGCGGCGGGTCAGTGGACACGGGTCAGTGGATACGGCCCGCCGCCAGCACCACCCGGGCCAGCTCCCGGTGCACGATGTCGCTGTGCGCCCCCGCTGGCGGCCCGCCCCGCCTGACGACCGCCGCCGCGTCGATGTTGACGCAGCCCGAGGTGGGCAGCTTCGCCGTCAGCGCGTCGGCCAGCTCGAACGACCGGGTCCCCGGCACCGCCTGCACCCCGTCGTGCCCCATCGCACCCCACTTGTCGCCCAGCATCCGGCCGACGTCCGGGGCCGCGATCCCGCGCGCGTCACCCGCCATCCGGGAGGCCAGCGGATACATGGCCGACAGGGCCGAGTCGTGCCGCGAGTAACAGCACACCAGCGGTCCGTCGACCCGGTTCTGCTGCCCCTCCAGCACCCCGCCCGCCCGCGCGTCGTGCGGCAGCCGGGACGCGAACGCGTAGTGCGAGAAGGCGCCTTGGAGCAGGGTCACGGACTTCACCGTGCGCACGCCCTTCGGCAGCCCGCGCAGTGCGAACGACACCAGCCGGGCGCCGAAACTGTGCCCGACGAGATGCACCCGCACCTCGCCCGACCGCTCGGCGAGCTGCCCGATCACCCGGCCGAGCCCACGCTCGCCGACCGTCCCCGCGCGCCGCTTCATGGCGTAGTACGTCGCCTGCCGCAGCAGTTCGTGCGCACCCTCCCAGGGGTTCGGCAACGAGAACGAGGCCGCGCCCTTTGGCGCCCCGCCCGACGGTGTCCCGTCCGGCGCCTCGAGTCGTGCCAGCGCCCGCGCGAACTCCTCGCACAGGGCGGCGGTCGAGCCGGAGAACATGTCCGGCGAGTCCTGCGGCACCCCCTCGCACAGCGTGTCCGCCGCGAACAGCGCCTGCGGCCCCGGCGGCACGACGTCCACCAGCATCCGCACCAGCCGCCCGAACTCCTCCAACTCGGCCTCCTCACGCGGCTGCTGGTCCAGCATCCGCGCGATCTGGTCGATCACGGTCGCCCGCCCGGGGAACGTCTCCAGCAGCGCGTGCCGCGTGTCCTTGTCGAGCACCGGCCGACGGGGCAGCTCGGCCGCCACGGCCCGCGGGAAGTCCGGGATGGGCTCGTCCGAGAACCGCATCGACGGCCAGACCACCCCGACGTACCCGATTTTCGCCGCCGGAGCGAGCTGCGGGATCGGCGCGAAGAAGCGGTCGTAGAGCCGCGTCGCCCCCGACCGGTCGCTGTTCCAGCCGTGCGCGAACACGATCAGATCACGGACGCGGTGCCGGGCGACCCCGGCCAGCAGCCGGTCCCGCCTCGTCGCGTCCGGATCGCCGTCCGCGTCGAATGTCAGCTCCCAGTAGGGAGTCACGCTCACCGCCGGTTCCGCCATGACAGGCCCCCTCGTCCCCCGAATCAGTGCGATACGGGCGCATCGTCCTGCTGGCGGGCGGGATTGGCCATACGTCGTCACCCATCAGAGGCACACAGCGGGGGCGCTCATTTGTACAGCAGGTACTCCTTGCGGATCCGCCGGAACGCCGCCAGCTCCCGCTGCCAGTCCGCCACCACGTCGTCGGGGCCCGCGCCCGCGTCGATCATCGTGCGCACCCGGGTGGAGCCGGTGAGCTTGTCGATCCAGTTGTCGGGCCGCCAACCGAACCCGCTCCAGACCTTCTTGGCGGTCACGAGAAGGCCGATCCCGGTGCGGACGGGGTCGTAGGCGGCACGGTCGTGCACATGGATCTGCACGCCGCCGATGGTCTTGCCCTGGAACTTCGAGAAGGTCGGCGCGAAGTACGCCTCCCTGAACCGCACGCCCGGCAGGCCGAGTTCGTTCGCCGCCGCGGCCCAGCGGCCGTCAATGCCCTCCGCGCCCAGCAGTTCGAAGGGGCGGGTGGTGCCACGGCCCTCCGAGAGGTTCGTGCCCTCGAAGAGACACGTCCCCGGGTACACGAGCGCGGTCTCCGGCGTCGGCATGTTCGGGCTCGGCGGCACCCACGGCAGGCCCGAGGCGTCGTAGAAGTGGGAGCGCCGCCAGCCCGTCATCCGTACGGTCTCCAGGGGGACCGGCGCGGTGAGGAACTCCCCGTTGAACAGCCGTGCCAGCTCCGCGACCGTCATACCGTGCGCCTGCGACACGGGCTCCCGGCCGACGAAGGTGGCGAACTCCTTGTGCAGGACCGGGCCCTGGGCCGACCGTCCGGTCACCGGGTTCGGCCGGTCCAGCACCACGAAGCGCTTGCCGGCCAGCCGGGCCGCGTCCATGCAGTCGTAGAGGGTCCAGATGTACGTGTAGAAGCGGGCGCCCACGTCCTGGATGTCGAAGACGATCGTGTCGACGCCGGACGCCGTGAAGATGTCGGCGAGGGGCTGACCGCTCTTGAGGTACGTGTCGTAGACCGGGAGGCCGGTCGCCGGGTCGTCGTAGCGGCCCTCCGAGCCGCCGGCCTGGGCGGTGCCCCGGAATCCGTGTTCCGGGCCGAAGACGGCACGTAGGTTCACTCTGTCGTCGGCGTGCATGACGTCGACGATGTGGCGGACGTCGCGGGTCACGCCGGTGGGGTTGGTGACGATGCCGACGCGGTCGCCGCTGAGCTGGGCGTAGGCGGATGCGGCGAGGTTCTCGAAGCCGGTGCGCAGGTGCCCGCGGCGCTCGGCGGGGGAGGCGGGGGGTGCTGCGGAGAGCGTGGTTGCTGCCGTTGTCGCTGCGAGGAGAGCTCGTCTGGAGAGGCGCATGAGGGGCACGGTATGCGCTCCCGCAGGTTGTGGGGAGGGGTGCGGCTGGTACGTGGCTGGACCCTTCCTTGTTACATACCGACCGGTTAGTCTGGGCCTGCCTGCAGTCGAGCCGGAGTCGAAGGAGACCGATGGTGGAAGCCGTTCAGGGTGCTGGAGTGGTCGTCACGGGGGCCGGGGGTGGCATCGGGGCGGCGCTCGCGCGTCGGTTCGCCGCCGAGGGGGCCCGGGTGGTCGTCAATGACCTGGACGGGGTGAAGGCGGCTGCCGTCGCCGACGAGATCGGTGGTGTCGCCGTGCCCGGTGACGCCTCCGCGATCGTCTCCGAGGCCCGGGACGCGCTCGGCGGTACCGTCGACGTCTACTGTGCCAACGCCGGTGTCGCCTTCCCGGGCGAGGAACCGGGGCAGGAGGTCGACGAGAAGTCCTGGTCGCTGTCCTGGGACGTCAACGTCATGGCACACGTGCGTGCCGCGAACGCGCTGCTCCCGGACTGGCTGGAGCGTGGCAGCGGGCGGTTCGTGTCCACCGTCTCGGCCGCCGGGCTGCTCACCATGATCGGCGCCGCGCCCTACGCCGTCACCAAGCACGGCGCCTACGCCTTCGCCGAGTACCTGTCGCTGACGTACCGGCACCGCGGCGTGAAGGTCCACGCCATCTGTCCCCAGGGTGTGCGCACCGACATGCTGGACGCCACCGGCAGTGCGGGGGACCTGGTGCTGAAGCCCACGGCCATCGCGCCGGAGGACGTCGCGGACGCGCTGTTCAAGGGCATGGCGGAGGACCGTTTCCTGATCCTGCCGCACCCCGAGGTCGCCGGGTACTACGAGGCGCGGGCCGCCACGCCCGACCGCTGGCTGGCCGGCATGAACCACATCCAGCAGAGGTGGGAGGAGGCCCGGTGACCGACACCTCCGCCTCCCGGTACGCGGCCAAGCCCTGGCTGGCCCTGCTCTCCGACGCCCAGCGCGCCCCCATCGACCCGGACCACACTCTCGTGCACGCCCTGCGCCGGGTGGTCGCCGAGACCCCGGACCGCGCCTTCCTCGCCTACTTCGACGGCCGCCTGACCTACCGCGAGGTCGACGAGCTCAGCGACTCCGTCGCCGGGCACCTCGCCGCCCGTGGCCTGGAGCGCGGCGACCGGGTGGCGATCCTGCTGCAGAACTCCCCGCACTTCGTGCTCGCCCTGCTGGGCGCCTGGAAGGCAGGGGCGGTCGTCGTGCCCGTCAACCCGATGTACAAGTCGGGGGAGGTCGGCCATGTCCTGCGGGACGGCGAGGTGGCCGCCCTGATCTGCTCCGACCGGGCCTGGGAGGCGTATCTGCGCGAGACGGCGGCGGACTCGCCGGTGCGGATCGCGCTCACCGGCTGCGAGCTGGATTTCCAGGGGCGCGACGACGCGCGCGTGCTGTCCTTCGAGCGGCTCCCGCAGGCCGACGACGCCGACGACCTGACGGCCGTGTCCCGCGCCGGCCACAAGGCGCCGGAGGGCCGTGACCTCGGCCCCTCCGACATCGCCCTGATCAGCTACACCTCGGGCACCAGCGGCACCCCCAAGGGCGCCACCAACACACACGGCAACATCATGTACAACGCTGAGCGGCAGCGGACCGGCCTTGAACTGCCCGAGGCGCCCGTCTACTTCGCGCTGGCGCCCCTCTTCCACATCACCGGGATGGTCTGCCAGCTCGGCGCCTGTCTGGACAGCGCGGGCACGCTGGTGCTGGCGTACCGCTTCGAGGCGGGTGTCGTGCTCGACGCCTTCGCCGAGCACGGGCCGCACTACACCGTCGGCCCGTCGACGGCCTTCATGGCGCTCGCCGCCCACCCGGCCGTCACCCGCGACCACTTCGCCTCCTTCCGGATGATCTCCTCCGGCGGCGCCCCGCTGCCGCCCGCCCTGGTGGAGAAGTTCCGGGCCGGCTTCGGCCCGTACATCCGCAACGGATACGGCCTCACGGAGTGCACCGCCCCCTGCGCCTCCGTCCCGCCCGGCCTGGAGGCCCCCGTCGACCCGGTCTCCGGCACCCTGGCCGTCGGCCTGCCCGGCCCCGAGACGGTCGTACGGATCGTCGACGACCAGGGCCAGGAGGTCCCCTTCGGCGAGCAGGGCGAGATCCTGGTTCGTGGCCCGCAGGTCGTCCCCGGCTACTGGCGGCGCCCCGACGCCACCGCCGAGACCTTCCCCGAAGGCGAACTGCGCACCGGGGACATCGGCTTCATGGACGCCGAGGGCTGGCTGTACGTCGTCGACCGCAAGAAGGACATGATCAACGCGTCCGGCTTCAAGGTCTGGCCGCGCGAGGTCGAGGACGTGCTCTACACCCACCCGGCGGTGCGCGAGGCCGCCGTCGTGGGGGTGCCCGACGGGTACCGCGGGGAGACCGTCAAGGCGTACATCAGCCTCCGTCCGGGTGCGGAAACCGACCCCGGCGCACTCGCCGCGTACTGCAGGGAGAGACTGGCCGCCTACAAATATCCGCGTCAGGTGGAGATCCTGCCCGACCTGCCGAAGACGGCAAGTGGCAAGATCCTCCGACGGGAGCTCCGTTCCCGCACGAACGACGGTTAGACAGCAGCAGACATCTCGGAAGGGCAGGTGGCGGCACAGTGGCCAGGACGACGGACGGAGACGGTACGCCCGTCCCGCAGCGGCTGCTCGCCGCCGCCACCCGGCTCTTCGCCGAGCGTGGCTACGACCGCACCTCGGTGCAGGAGATCGTGGAGGCGGCCGGCGTCACCAAGGGGGCGCTGTACCACTACTTCGGTTCCAAGGACGACCTTCTGCACGAGGTGTACGCGCGTGTGCTGCGGGTCCAGCAGGAGCGGCTGGACGCTTTCGCGGATGCCGACGAGCCGATCGAGAAGCGGCTTCGGGGGGCGGCGGCGGACGTCGTCGTCACGACGATCGAGAACCTCGACGACGCGATGATCTTCTTCCGGTCGATGCATCATCTGAGCCCGGAGAAGAACAAGCAGGTGCGGGCCGAGCGGCGGCGCTACCACGAACGCTTCCGTGCGCTGATCGAGGAGGGGCAGGAGGCCGGCGTCTTCTCCAGGGCGACCCCTGCCGACCTGGTCGTCGACTACCACTTCGGCTCCGTCCACCACCTGTCCACCTGGTACCGCCCCGATGGCCCCCTCACCCCCCAACAGGTGGCCGACCACCTGGCCGACCTCCTGCTACGCGCCCTCCGCCCGTAACCCGTTTCCTCGCCCCCGCCGCCCCTACCCGTCCCATCCCTGGGGGCTGCGCCCCGAGACCCCCCTGATCGGCCCTGCGGGCCTCGTCCTCAAACGCCGGACGGGCTGGAAGATCGGAGCGGGGTCTGGGGCGGAGCCCCAGAAGGGGCGCGGGGCCGTGTCGATATGCGGCTCCGCCGCGTGGGCGCGACCAGCCCCCACCGTCCCACACCCGAAGACCGACCCGGGGTCGAAGGGGCGGAGCCCCTGGGGATGGGACGGGTAGGGGCGGCGGGGGCGAGGCAACCCCCGTCGCCCCCGGCGTCACATGTACTTCTTCAGCTCCCGCCGAGCCAGCGACCGCTGATGCACCTCGTCCGGACCGTCCGCGATCATCAGGGTCCGCGCCCCGGCGTACAGCTCGGCCAGCGGGAAGTCCTGGCTGACACCCCCCGCACCGTGCAGCTGAATCGCCCGGTCGATGATGTCGACCACCGCCCGCGGCGTAGCGATCTTGATGGCCTGGATCTCCGTGTGCGCCCCCTTGTTGCCCACGGTGTCCATCAGCCAGGCCGTCTTCAGGACCAGCAACCGCAACTGCTCGACCGTCACCCGCGCGTCGGCGATCCAGTTGTGCACGACCCCCTGCTGGGCCAGCGCCTTCCCGAACGCCGTACGGGACACGGCCCGCCGGCACATCAGCTCGATGGCCCGCTCGGCCATGCCGATCAGCCGCATGCAGTGGTGGATACGACCGGGACCGAGCCGCGCCTGGGCGATGGCGAAGCCGCCGCCCTCCTCGCCGATGAGGTTGGCCACAGGCACGCGCGCGTGGTCGAAGATCACTTCGGCGTGACCGCCGTGGTAGTGGTCCTCGTAGCCGAACACCTGCATCGCGCGCTTCACCGTGACACCCGGGGTGTCACGGGGGACCAGGATCATCGACTGCTGCCGGCGGATGTCGTCGCCGTCCGGATCCGTCTTGCCCATCACGATGAAGATCTTGCAGTCCGGGTTCATCGCCCCGGAGATGTACCACTTGCGTCCCGTGATGACGTATTCGTCACCGTCCCGCTCGATCAGCGTGGTGATGTTGGTGGCGTCGGACGAGGCCACCTCCGGCTCGGTCATCGCGAACGCCGAGCGGATCTCACCCGCCAGAAGCGGCTCCAGCCACTGCTTCTTCTGCTGCTCGTCGGCGAACTGGTACAGCACCTCCATGTTCCCGGTGTCCGGCGCCGCGCAGTTCGTCGCGGTGGGCGCGAGCTGCGGGGAGCGGCCGGTGATCTCGGCGAGCGGCGCGTACTGGAGGTTGGTGAGACCGGCGCCGTACTCGGCGTCGGGGAGGAAGAGGTTCCACAGGCCCTGCCTGCGCGCCTCGGCCTTGAGCTCCTCGACCACGGCCGGGGTGTCCCACGGGGACGCCAGCGCGGCCCGCTGCTCCTCGGCCACCGCCTCCGCCGGATAGACGTACTCGTCCATGAAGGCGAGCAGCTTGGCGCGCAGTTCCTCGGTGCGCGCGTCGAACGCGAAGTCCATGGCGGATCAGCCTTCCTGAAGGGTGGTGAGGCCGTGCTGGATGAAGACCGGGACCAGGTCGCCGATGCGGTCGAAGCCGCGGCCGACGGTCTGGCCCAGCGTGTAGCGGTAGTGGATGCCCTCCAGGATCACGGCGAGCTTGAACCAGGCGAACGCCGTGTACCAGGAGACCGCGGAGACGTCGCGCCCCGAGCGCGCGGCGTACCGCTCGATCAGTTCGGCCGGTTCCGGGTGACCGGGGGCCTCGGCTGTCGTGGACACGGGGGAGTCGGGCATGCCCAGCGGCATGCTGTACATCACCAGCAGGCCCAGGTCGGTCAGCGGATCGCCGAGCGTGGACATTTCCCAGTCGAGGATCGCCTTGATCGTGTCGTCCGCCCCGATCAGCACGTTGTCGAGCCGGTAGTCGCCGTGCACGACGGTCGCGGTGGGGGAGGCGGGCAGCCGGCGGCCGAGCGTCGCGTGGAGCTCGTCGATGCCGGCCAGCTCACGATTGCGGGAGGCGTCCAACTGCTTGCCCCAGCGGCGCAGTTGCCGGTCCAGGAAGCCCTCGGGCCGGCCGAAGTCCGCGAGGCCCACCTCGGCGGGATCCACGGCGTGCAGCTCGACGAGCGTGTCCACCAGCGACAGCACCGCGCCCCGGGTGCGCTCGGGGCCGAGCGGGGCGAGCTGGTCGGCGGTGCGGTACGGGGTGCCCTCGACGAACTCCATGACGTAGAACGGCGCCCCGAGCACCTCCTCGTCCTCGCACAGCAGCACCGGCCGCGGCACCGGCACACTGGTCGGGTGCAGCGCGCTGATGACCCGGTGCTCGCGCTTCATGTCGTGCGCCGTGGCGAGGACATGGCCGAGCGGAGGGCGGCGTACGACCCACTTCGAGGTGCCGTCGGAGACCGCGTAGGTGAGGTTCGACCGTCCGCCCTCGATCAGCCGGCCGGTCAGCGGACCCTGCGCCAGACCGGGCCGCTCACGCTCGAGCAGGCCGCGCAGTCGGTCGAGATCGAGACCGGGCGGATGGTCGGGGCTCATACGTCTCTCCTGAAAGGCAGGTGAACGGGACCTGACTCATGATGCCGACCAGTCGGTATGTAGTCCAGTAGGGGAGCCGAACGTGATCGGGGCCACGATAGGCCGACAGCTCCCCGCGCGGAGCGTCAGGGAGCTGTCGGTGGTGTCTTCTCGGCCAGTGAGCTTCGGCGGCCGGGCGGCCGGAGCCTCTGGGTGGGCTCAGTGGTCGTCCCAGTGGCCGTCGTGGGAGGCGTGCCGGTGGCCGTCGTGGAGGTAGTCGACGTGGTCGCCGTGCAGGACGCTCTCGTGTCCGCAGTCGGCGCCGTGCTGATGGGTGTGGCCCTCGTGTGCGACGTGCCCGTCCGCCTCGCACTCGTCCCAGTGACCGCTGTGCTCGCGGTGCAGGTGACCGTCGTGCGCGTAGTCGGTGTGGTCGCCGTGCGGCACCGCGGTGTGCCCGCAGTCCGGACCGTGGGTGTGGGTGTGGGAGGGGTGTTCCGCGTGCAGCGTGGTCATGGTGCTCACCTTCGAAGGCGGGGGTCGTGACGTCGGACAGGCTGCCACGCGAACGCCGCATATCGGGTCATTCGGCTTGCGTGGCGTCCTGTCACCCCGGAGGGTCGAACCCATGAAGGGCATCAGCTACACACGCTACGGCGGGCCCGAGGTGCTCGCATACGGAGAGCTGCGCGAGCCGCGCGTCGGCCCCGACTCCGTGCTGGTCAAGGTGCGGGCGGCGGCCGTCAACCCGGTCGACTGGAAGTGCCGCGAGGGCCACATGGACCGGCTGCTGGAGCCGGCCTTCCCGGTGGTGCCCGGCTGGGACGTCTCCGGGGTCGTGGTCCAACCGGGCGTGTCGGTCACCGAGTTCGGCGTCGGCGACGAGGTCATCGGCTACGTACGCGAGGACCTGCTCTCCCACGGCACCTTCGCCGAGTACGTCGCCGCCCCCCTGCGCACCCTCGCGCGCAAGCCCCGCAACCTCACCTGGGAGGAGGCGGCCGGACTGCCCCTGGTCGGACTGACGGCCTATCAGGTGCTGATCAAGGTCCTGGAGGTGCGGCGCGGCGAGACCGTCCTCGTGCACGCGGCGGCCGGCGGGGTGGGCTCGATCGCCGTCCAGCTCGCCCGCCATCTGGGTGCCCGGGTGATCGGCACGGCGAGCCCGCACAACCACGATTTCGTGCGCGGCCTCGGCGGCGAACCCGTGGAGTACGGCGACGGCCTGACCGAACGGGTGCGCGGTCTCGCGCCCGAGGGCGTGGACGCCGCGTTCGACACGGTCGGCGGCGGCGCGCTGAAGGCCTCGGCCAACCTCCTCGCCCCCGAGGGCCGACTGGTGTCGATCGCCGACCCGGACGTCTTCGACTACGGCGGCCGCTACTACTTCGTCCGCCCCGACGCGACGGACCTGCGCCGGCTGTCCGAGCTGGCGGAGGAGGGCGTGGTGACCGTGCACGTCTCGGAGACCTTCCCGCTGGAGCGAACGGCGGACGCCCACCGGCTCAACCAGGAGGGCCGCACCCGCGGCAAGATCGTGGTCACGGTGGACTGGGAGACGGAGGAGGAGCCGGTGGCACCGGATGGGTTGTGGCAGGAGCCGGACCAGAACCCGTAGCTCATCGAAAGGCCCTGGAGAGGGATCTGGAAAGGGACCTTGGAAGGGGACCTGCGGTCGGGGCCTTCGATCGGGGTTTTCGAGAGGCCTCAGAGGACCAGTGCGGCGCCGCACACCGCCAGGGCCACCGTGAACAGGACCGTGGCCGTGGCCTGCCGGGGGGTCAGCGGCGGGGGTTCGGGCGACGCGGCGAGGGCGTGGATGCGGCGGTGGGCGAGGGCCAGGAAGGCAAGCCACAGCCCGCAGCACAGGGCGCACGCGACGATCCCGGCGACCGAGACGCTGCCGTGCAGCGCGGTCTTCACGGCGAGTACGGCGGCCACCGCGCCGGACAGTGTCGTACGGCGCCACGCGAGGCGCGTCCGCTCGGGCTGCAGTCCCGGATCGCGCACCGGCTCCGCGGCCGCCCCCGCGCTCACCCCTCCCACCCCACGAGGACGACGACGACCATCGCCACGGCGACGACCGCGACCACGAGGCTCAGCACCGCCGGGAACCGCGACACCGGCAGATCCTCGCCCCGGCGCATCGCCCGCTCGCAGCGCACCCAGTGGTTGACCGCGCGGAGCGAACACAGCACCCCCGCCGCGAGCAGCGCCAACGCGAGCCCGACCCGCCAGCCCCAGCGCAGGTCCGGCAGGAACTGGTCCACGGCGAAGCCGCCGCCGATGAGGGCGAGGGCGGTACGCAGCCAGGCCAGGAAGGTGCGCTCGTTCGCCAGCGAGAACCGGTAGTCGGGGGTGCCGCCCTCCTGCCGGACCTCCTGCGGCGCGAACCACAGCCGGACGTTTCGTACGTACTCGATCACATGCACGACCCTATCCGGGCGGCGGCCGAGGGGCGTTGTCAGTGCCGCCCGCTACGGTTCGGGGCAGGGAACTTCCCACGTCACTGGCCGGGTAAGCGATGCCGGGCACGGCATCGTCCCCGCCGAGCACCGGCTGGGGCTGCCCGGGTTCTGGCCGGCGTTCTACGTCCCGGGCCGGGACGAGTTCGCTGAGGAGCCGGAGCTCTTCGGCGCCGACTCGGCGGACGTCGACGAGGCGATGTCGGCGGTGCGCGGGGCGGATCAGCCGCCCGCCGCCCGATAGGCCCTGAGCCGCTCGTACGCCGCCAGGCCGTCCGGCACCCAGGGCCACTCCGCCAGTCGCCGCTCCACCTCGGCCTCCGGCAGGAAGTCGTGCCAGGCGACCTCCTCCGCCTGGGGGTTCACCGGCAGCTCGCAGCGCACCTCGTACACCGCCGACCACCAGCTCTGCCCGGCACCGTCGTCGTACAGGAACTTGAACAGATACGAGGGACGAGGCAGCCCGCTCACCCCGAGTTCCTCCTCGGCCTCCCGCAACGCGGCGTCCTCATACGACTCGCCCGCACCGACCACCCCACCGACGAACATGTCGTACCGCGAGGGAAACACCAGCTTGGTCGCTGTACGGCGATGCACGAAGAGGCGACCCTGCGCGTCCCTGGCCTCGATGAACACACAGCGATGCCGCAGTCCCTTCGCGTAGGCCTCGCCGCGCGGCGACTGCCCCACGACCCGGTCCTGCTCGTCCACGATGTCGAGAATCTCGTCGGCGGAACTCATGCGGCCATCCAACCAGGGTGTCTCCGCCCCTTTCTGGGGCTCCGCCCCAGACCCCGCTCCTCAAACGCCGGAGGGGCTGAGTCGTTCAGCCCGTCCGGCGTTTGAGGACGAGGCCCGAAGGGCCGATCAGGGAGGTCTGGGGGCGCAGCCCCCAGGGATGGGACGGGTAGGGACGGCGGGGGCGTCAGGTCGTCGCGACCGCCGGGGCCGTCCGCTTCGGCTGTACCGCCCCGCACGGCATCGCGGAATGCGTGCCGAGGAGGATGATGCCGACCACGATCCCGGCGAGCCCCGCGGCCTCCCAGGCCAGCGCGCCCGAGTCGGCGCGGAGGCGGTCGCCGAGGAAGCCGACGCCGCAGAGGATGCCGGCGAGGGGCTGGGCCGCGGTGAGGGCGGGGAGGGACATGCGCAGGGAGGCCGTCTCGAAGGCGCTCTGGACGAGGATCAGGCCGGTGAGGCCGAGCGCCACCACGGCGTAGGGCTGCCAGCTGGTCAGGACCTCGCCCATACCCCCCTCGGCGAAACGCTGCCCCGTCACTCGCGTCAACGCGTCCTGCACGCCGTACAGCAGACCGGCGGCGGTGGCCAGCAGTGCGGGCCCCGCGCTGAGCCGCGAACGCTTGGCGTAGGCCGTGAGCAGCAGCGCCACCCCGACCATGACGCCGATGATCAGCCACTGCCGAAAGGGACCGCTGGGCGCCGTTCCGCCGTGCGGCTGGCCGGCCACGATGAATGCCGTCACACCGCCCGCGAGCAGCGCGAGACCCGTCCAGCCCTGCCGGCCCAGTGGCTGCTTGGTCTGGCGGCGGGAGAGCCCGAGCGCGAACAGCAGGTTGGTCGCCAGCAACGGCTCGACCAGGGAGATCTCGCCCTGGCCCAGCGCCATCGCGCCCAGGGCCATGCCGACCACCATGAGTCCGATGCCGCCCAGCCAGCGGGGCACCTTCATCAGGTCCAGCAGGATCCGGGGGGAGAGGAAGTCGCTCAGTGGCGCCTTCTGCGCGGCGTTCTGCTGGAGCACGAAGCCGAAGCCGAGACAGCACGCGGCGCTGACGGCGAGTATCAGGATCTGGAGCGACACGCTGCGTACCTCGATCATCCTGCCGGGCGGACGGGGTGCGTAAGGGCCGACTGTAGCGGCCTTAGGCCCGGCGTGCGCGTCCCGCAATCCTGCGCTGCCGAGGACGCCGACGCCATGACGTACGCCACACCATACGAACAATTCCGGCATTGTGGACACCTTGTGTGCCACATCTGTCCCACCCGTAACAGGAGTTGACGCGTGTAACGCGTCGGCGGCCCTTGACGCGAACCATTGGCTGCGGATTTGCTGTGTGTGATCGGTCGATGACAGTCCACATTCTTATCCCCGACAGAACCCAAGACGGTGCCCCCACCTCCGCCACCCCTCGGCCGCGGCCGCAAGCGCGCGTCCCACGCCTTCGACGCGGCCCTCGACGACACCGAGCTCGCCGCCGCCCGTGCCGCTCTCGCCCAGGGCAGATGGCAGACGGCCCGCTCGCTGCTCGCCCGGACCGGCGACGACTGGGACCGCAGAGGGCACCGCGTCACCGTCCTCGCCCAGGAGCGCCACTGCGCCCCCTGGACTCGTGACTGGCTGCTCGCCGAACCCGACTCCGCCGACGCCGCCGTCCTGCTCGCCCTGGCCCACGTCCAGCGAGCCCTGCTCGGCAAGGAGAAACCGGTCCGCGCCCGCGAGTCCTGCCACGCCGCGGCCGCCGTCGCACCCGCCGACCCCACCCCCTGGCTCGGGCTGCTCATGCTGGAGAGCGCCCTGGGCGCCGAGGAGGCGGTGCGGCGCCACTTCGCCGAGGTCCGCGCCCGGTACGCCGATCACCACCACGCCCACCACCTGATGGTCGCCCGCCTCGCCGAGCGCCGGACCGGATCCGGCGCCGACCCGCTCCACGAGGTCTACGACTTCGCCAACCAGGCCGCCGAGCACGCCCCCGCCGACTCCCCGCTCGCCGTCCTCCCGGTCGTCGCCCACGCCGAGCGCTACCGCGTCCTCGCCGGGGCCGGCCACGAGCCCGGCGACGCGGCCACCTCCGGCCACTGGACCGGCCGCCGGGCCCGGCAGGTGATGCGGGCCGCCTTCGACTGGTGGCTGGAGTGGGAGCAGGAGGGCCACCCACGCCGGCTGATCGACCTGAACTACCTCGCCCACGCCAAGGTCTGCGAGGGCCGCGGCGCCGAGGCCGCCGCCCTCTTCCACCGCATCGGCGAGCACGCCACCCCGTCGCCGTGGTCGTACCCGGACCGCGACCCCTACTCCGCCTTCCGCGCCGCACGCGACACCGCGCTCGGCACGGCGTAACGCCCCCAACCGCAGTCGACCCAAGGACGGTCCCCGATGACCACGGGCAGTTCCAGCACGAGCAGAGCCACGACAGGCAGTGGCGGCATCAGTACGTTCAAGGGACAGGACCGCGCCCTGCGCGCCGACCGGCTGGGCACCACGGGCCTGCTGCTGTCCGTGCTCGCCGCGACCGCACCTCTCATGGTCGTCGCGGGTGTCATGCCCACGACCTTCGGGGTGATGGGCGTCCTCGGCCAGCCGCTGCTCTTCGTGATCCTCGGCCTCGTCCTCGCGCTCTTCAGCGTCGGGTACGCCGAGATGAGCCGGCACGTCCACAACGCCGGCGCCTTCTACGCGTACATCTCCCGCGGCCTCGGCGGCACCGCCGGAGCGGGCGCCGCGATGGTCGCGCTCGTCGCCTACAACGCGCTCCAGGTCGGCATCTACGGCATCTTCGGCTTCGAGGTCTCCGGGTTGTTCGCCACCTACCTCGACCTGGAACTCGCCTGGTGGATCCCGGCGCTGCTGGCCGTGCTCCTGGTCGGGGGCCTCGGCTGGCTGAAGATCGACCTCAACGCCCGCGTCCTCGGCGTACTGCTGCTCATCGAGGTCGCCCTCGTGGCCGTCTTCGACGTCGCCGCGCTCGGCGACCCCGGCAAGGAGGGCCTGTCCCTGCACGCCTTCAACCCCGACACCCTCACCGGTGCGGGCATCGGCACCGCACTGTGCTTCTGCGTCGCCGCCTTCCTCGGCTTCGAACAGGCCCCCGTCTACGCCGAGGAGACCAGCCGCCCGCACCTCCTCGTGCCCCGCGTGATGTACCTGGCCGTCGGCGGCATCGCCGTCTTCTACACGATCAGTTGCTGGGCGTACACCGTCGCCGCGGGCCCCTCGGCCATCGTCGGCACCGCACAGGAGCAGAGCGCCGGGCTGCTGTTCTTCCTCACCGAGGACCTGCTCGGCACCGGCTTCACCGACGTCCTGCACGTGCTCTTCGTGACCGGCATGTTCGCTGCCATGCTCAGCTTCCACAACGTCGTCGCCCGCTACGCCTTCGCCATGGGCCGCGAGGGCCTGCTGCCCGCCGCCTTCGGCCGCACCAGCGGCGCGAGCGGCGCCCCCGGCACGGGATCACTGCTGCAGACCGGGATCTCCCTCGTGGTCGTCGCCGCGTTCGCGGTCGCCGACGACAAGCCGACCGGCGACCCGACGGCACCGGTCCTGCACCTGTTCACCTGGATGGGCAGCCTCGGCGCGCTCGGCGTCACCGCCCTGATGGCCGCCGCGTCCGTCTCGGTGATCGTCTTCTTCCTGCGCCGGGGCGCGGCGGCCGCCCAGTTCTGGCGGCTGGCCGCCTCCGGTCTCGCCGTCCTCGCCCTGCTGTTCATCGTCGTCTGGACCGTCAAGGACTTCGACGTCCTGATCGGCGCGGGCCCCGGCTCGGTCCTCGGCTGGGCCCTGCCCGCCGTCATCGCCCTCGCCCTCGCCGCCGGCGTGGCCCAGGGTCTGCTCCTGCGCTCCCGTTCCCCCGAGACCCACGCCCGCATCGGGCTGGGCAACGAGGCGTTCCAGCTGGAGAAGGCCGCCCGCGGCGACTGACGGCGCCGGGTGAGAGGTGGTTACGGAAATCTGACGGGCACCCGCGTTCCCTGGCCCGGCGGGGGGACGCGGGTGTTCGATAAGTACGTGAACTCCGAACAACCCGAAGAGCAGCGGGGCAAGCCCATCGGCCGCCGTGTCCTCCTCGGCACCCTCGGCCTGGGCGCCCTCGGCGTGGTCACCGCGCCCACCCTCCAGCGCGGCCTGGAGTCCTTCCTGGCGGGCGCGTCCGACAAGGACCCCACCGGCCTGACCGGCCTGCTCCCCAACGGCGGCGGCTTCCGCTACTACTCGGTCACCTCGTCCGTCCCCCGCAAGAACGCCGAGACCTACCGCCTCACCGTCGACGGCCTCGTCGACCACCCCGGCAGCTACACCCTGGCCGAGCTGCGCGCCCTGCCGCAGACCCGGATGGTGCGCGACGTCCAGTGCGTCACCGGCTGGCGAGTGCCCGACACCCCCTTCGAAGGGGTCCGCCTGTCCCGGCTCCTGGACGCCGCGGGAGTGCGCGAAGGGGCCGGGGCGGTGCGCTTCACCTGCTTCGACGGCGCCTACTCCGAGAGCCTCACCCTCGACCAGGCCCGCCGCGCGGATGTCCTGGTCGCCCTGCGCATGCAGGACAAGGACCTCGGCCACGCCCACGGCGGCCCCGTCCGCCTCTATGTGGCGCCCATGTACTTCTACAAGTCCGCCAAGTGGCTCTCCGGCATCACCGTCACCAAGGACGTGCGGCCGGGCTACTGGGAGGAACGGGGCTACGACGTCGACGCCTGGGTCGGCCGCTCGAACGGACGCGACGATGAGCCTACGACTTGACGCCCCCGGCCCGGCCACCGGCGTCCGGCGCTTCGGGCACGCCTCCCGCTGGGTGCACCGCACCACGGCCGCGCTGATGGGCGTGTGCGTCGTGACCGCGGCCTGTCTGTACATCCCGCAGCTCGCCGAACTCGTCGGCCGCCGCGAGCTGGTGGTCCGCATCCACGAGTGGGCCGGCCTCGCCCTGCCCGTCCCGGTCCTCGCGGGCCTCGCCTCCCGTGCCTTCCGCGCCGACCTCGGCTTCCTCAACCGCTTCGGCCCGCACGACCGCGTCTGGCTGCGCGCCGCCCTGCGCCGCGACAAGCGCCGCGCGTCCCGTCCGGCGGGCAAGTTCAACGCCGGGCAGAAGATCTACGCCGCCTGGATCGCCGGCGCGACCCTGGTGATGCTCGGCACCGGCCTCCTCATGTGGTTCACCCACCTCACCCCCCTGGTGTGGCGCACCAGCGCGACCTTCGTCCACGACTGGCTGGCCCTCACCATCGGCATCGTCCTAGCCGGCCACATCGGCATGGCCCTGGCCGACCCGGAGGCCCGCAGAGGCATGCGCACCGGTTCCGTCAGCCGGGAGTGGGCCGAGCGGGAGCATCCCCTGTGGCGGAAGTGAGGCGCCGAGCAACTGGGGCAGGGCGCTGGGGCTCGGTTCCGGAACCACGTCCACGGCGGTGACCGTGAACGCGCCGGGCAGACGCACGTCGGTCCCGGCTTGCCGGACCACGACCTCCACGCGGCCCGGCTCCAGCGCCGGTACGACCACGGACAGCACCAACCGGCCACCCGCCACCGACGTCAGGACGGGCACCCCGGGCACCTGCCGGCCGCCGACGCTCACGACGGCGCCGGGCAGCAGCTCGGCAGGGTCGAAGTAGGCGTCCGCGAGCTCGATCCCGATCACCTCGCCGGCCTTCGCCTCGCCGTCACCGCCCGTGTCCACCCCGGAGATCCGGTAGGCGCACGCGGCGGGCGTACCGCTCGGCGCGGGTTTCAGCCGGACGGTGGCTGCGGGATGCCGCCGATGGAAGTCGAGCAGCCCGTCCAGGACGGCGTAGGCGGCACGGCCCTTGCAGGTGTCGGCCGCGTCCGCCAGCGCGGCCCGCTCCCGCAGCGCCTGCTTCCAGCTCCCGCCCTCGCCCTGGACGGCCAGACAGGCGGAGGACAGGCCGCGCAGCAGCGTCCACTCGGCGTCGGTCGTGGTCCGGGGGATCACGTTCAGGGCGGTCCGGCACTCGGCGGGGTCGCGGAGCAGGTCGTACACGCTCGCCGGATCCGCGGTGCCGTCGGTGTCCGAAGAGTCGGGGCCGGGCGGCAGCCACCCCGGGGCTTCGAGGAGCTTCGGGCTCGTGGAGGGACTGGGCGAGAGCCTCGGCGTCTCCTTCTCCACGCCGTCCCGGGAAGGGCTGCTGGGCGGCGGCTCCGTCACAGCCGGCCGGCCCACGTGGCCGTCGGGTGACTGCCGCACCGGGGGAGTGGCCCCGCCCGGCGGGCCGTTCGGCCCCTTGCGCTGACCGGCCGAGGGCCCGGCGGTGACGATCGTGCCCCCGCCACCCCGGCCGTCCGCCGTGCCACCCCCGTCACTCGTGAAGGCCACGGCAGCCACCGCCACCGCCCCCACCACGAGCAGCCCCGAGATACGCATCCCGAGGGAAACCGCCATCACGCCCCCCGAAGTCCCCGTCCCCGACGACTGCGGCAGCCACCAGGGGTCACCTCATCATCGGGCCGAAGTCGCCCCCGGGGAAGCCGCTTCAGATGATCGTCCGTGCGAGTTCAGACACCCGGCACCGCGGAGTCCGGCCCTGCGAAGTCCAGCAGCACCTTGCACGCGCCGCTCCGGTCCGCCGCCAGAGCGAACGCCGCCTCGGCCTTCCGCACCGGCACCACCGCGCTGACCAGCCCGTCGAACGACGCCTCGGCCGCGAGCAGTTCCAGCGCCGCGTCGAACTCCGTGTCGAAGCGGAACGCCCCGCGCAGCTCGATCTCCCGGCTCACCACGAGGTTCCCCGCGAACGGACTGTGCCCCGGCGGCAGCATCCCCAACTGCACCACGACGCCGCCGCGCCGCACCAGCCGCAGACAGGCGTCCAGGCCTGCGGCGACGCCCGACGCCTCGATCGCCACGTCCACCTCGGACGGCCACCCGACGTCCTGAGGATCGTCGGCGTGTACGAGGGTGTCGGCGCCGGCGATCCGCGCGTACTCCAGAGCCGTCGGCAGCAGGTCCGTCACCGTGACCCGCGCGGCGCCCGCGGCCTTCGCCGCCGCCACGACCAGACACCCGATGGGCCCGGCACCGGTCACCAGGACATGCCTCCCGGCCACCTCTCCGGCCCGCCGCACGGCGTGCAGCGCGACGGACAGCGGCTCGGCGAGCGCCGCCCGACGCAGCCCGAGACCGGTGGGCAGCGGCCTCAACTGGTCGGCGGGGACGACGACTTGGGCGGCGAATCCACCCTGCACATGCGGAAAGCGGGCCGCGCTGCCCAGGTACCGGGTGTCCCGGCAGACATTGCGCCGGCCGTCCGCGCACTCCGGGCAGACCCCGCAGGGCGTGGCCGGGTGCACCGCGACGGGCGTACCGGCGACCGGACCCGAGGCCCCGTCGCCGTACGCGACGACCGTCCCGACCACCTCGTGCCCGAGCAGCATCGGCTCCCTGAGCCGGAAGTCGCCGACCCCGCCGTGCCGCCAGTAGTGGAGATCGGAGCCGCAGACCCCGCCGTACCGCACGGCGACCAGCGCCTGTCCGGGACCCGGGACCGGCACCGGCAGTTCCTCGACCCGCAGGTCCCCCTGACCGTGGATCACACAACCGAGCATCCGCGAGGCCTCCTTCACAGCACGCTCGTCATGCCGCCGTCGACGTACAGCACCTGCCCGGAGACGAAGTCCGCGGCCGGCGAGGCGAGGAACAGCACTCCGCCCACCAGGTCCTCGGTACGCCCCCAGCGGCCGGCCGGGGTACGGCGGCGCACCCAGGCGCTGAACTCCTCGTCGGCGACGAGGGGCCGGGTCAGCTCGGTCTCGATGTACCCGGGTCCGAGGCCGTTGACCTGGACGCCGTACGGGCCCCAGTCGGCGCACATGCCCTTGGTGAGCATCTTCAGGGCGCCCTTGGTGGCGGCGTACGGCGCGATGCCGGGGCGGACCACCTCGCTCTGCAGCGAGCAGATGTTGACGATCTTCCCGTGGCCGCGTTCCGTCATCCGGCGGGCTGCCTCCCTGCCGACCAGGAAGGCACTGGTCAGGTTGGTGTCCAGGATGCGGTGCCAGTCGGAGTCGGTGAAGTCCAGGAGCGGGGCGCGCAGTTGCATCCCCGCGTTGTTGACCAGGATGTCCAGCGGGCCCACCCGCTCCTCGACATCCGCTATTCCGGCGGCCACCGAGGGTCCGTCGGTCACGTCGAACACGGCCGTGTGGACGTCGCCGGGCAGTTCGGCGGCGGCCTTGGTGAGGCGTTCTCCGTCCCGGCCGTTGAGGACCACCGTGCAGCCGGCCTCCGCCAGACCGCGGGCGAGCGCCAGGCCGATACCCCGGCTGGAGCCGGTGACCAGGGCCGTGCGGCCGCTGATGTCGAAGAGGGGGTGAGCCGTCATCGTCGTACCCCTAAATGACCAGGGAGAGCAGCAGGACCAGACCGCCGGCGACCACCGAGATGATCGTCTCCATCACCGACCAGGTCTTGATGGTCTGGCCGACGTCCAGGCCGAAGTACTCCTTGACCAGCCAGAACCCGGCGTCGTTCACATGGCTGAAGAAGAGCGAACCGGCGCCGATGGCGAGGACCAGCAGGGCCGCGTGGGCCGTCGACATCTCGGCGGCCAGCGGCGCCACGAGCCCGGCGGCCGAGACCGTCGCCACCGTCGCCGAACCCGTCGCCAGCCGGATCGCCACCGCGATCAGCCAGGCCAGCAGCAGCGCCGGGATCGACCAGTCCTTGGAGATGTCCAGGACCATCTGCCCCACACCGGTGTCGATCAGCGTCTGCTTGAAGCCGCCGCCCGCACCCACGATCAGCAGGATGCCCGCGATGGGCGCGAGGCTCTTCTCGACCAGCGGCGAGACGCGCTCCTTGCCGAACCCGGCCGGCTTGAGCAGCGTGAAGATGCCCAGGAGTACGGCGGCGAGCAGCGCGATCATCGGGGAGCCGACAACGTCGAACACACGCTGCACGCTGTTCTCGGGGTCGTCGATCACGATGTCGACCAGCGCCTTCGACAGCATCAGGACGACGGGCAGCAGGATCGTGAGCAGCGTCGGCCCGAAGGCGGGCCGCCGCTGCGGTTCCTTGGCGGCCCGCTCCTCGGGCGACTGGCCGGATTCGCCGAGCGCCTGGAGCATGCGCTCCGGCGCCGGTACGTCCACCCAGCGGGCCGCGAACCGTGAGAACACCGGACCGGCGATGATCACCGTCGGGATGGCGATGAGGACGCCGAGCGCCAGCGTGACGCCCAGGTCGGCGCCGACCGCGTCGATCGCGACCAGCGGACCGGGGTGCGGCGGTACCAGGCCGTGCATCACGGAGAGACCGGCGAGGGCCGGGATGCCGATGCGCATCAGCGAGTAGTTGCCGCGCTTGGCGACCATCAGGACGACCGGGATCAGCAGGACGACACCGACCTCGAAGAACAGCGGCAGACCGATCACCGAGGCGATCAGCACCATCGCCCACGGCATCGAACGGCCGCCCGCCTTGGCGAGGATCGTGTCCACGATCTGGTCGGCGCCGCCGGAGTCGGCGAGCATCTTGCCCAGGATCGCGCCGAGGGCGATCAGCACGCCGACGCCGGCCACCGTGGTGCCGAGTCCGGCGCTGAAGCTGGTGATGACCTTGTCGAGCGGTGCCCCGGCGATGGCGCCGAGCGCCAGCGACCCGAGGGTCAGCGACAGGAACGCGTGGAGTTTGAACTGGGTGATGAGCAGGACGATGACGGCGATGCCCGCCAGGACGGCGATGCCCAGCTGAGCGTGGCCGGCCGAGGTGATGGGCTCGACGGTGTCCGCTGCCAGCATCTCGACGCTGAGTCTGGTCACGGGGGTTCCCTTGCAGATACGGGGGTTGGGGAAAGGGGTGTGCCGTGGGGGGTGGCGGCGGTGCGGGGGTGGTGCGCGGGGTGTCGCGCTGTTACGCCGCTGAGGCCGGAAGCCCGCTCAGCGCTTTGGCGGCCCGTTCGGTGATCTCCTCCGGGCTGCCGGCGACATCCACGGCGACTCCGGCCTCGTCGGCCTGGAGCGGCTGGAGCGTGGCGAACTGCGAGTCCAGCAGCGCGGTCGGCATGAAGTGCCCCTGCCGGTGCGTCATCCGGTCCTCGATGAGCGGCCGGTCACCGGTGAGGTGCACGAACACGAGCCCGGGCGCGGCGGCCCGCAGCCGGTCACGGTACGACCGCTTCAGCGCCGAGCAGCTGACCACCCCGCCGAGCCCGGCCCGCTCGTGCGCCCAGGCGCCGATGGCGTCGAGCCACGGCCACCTGTCGTCGTCGTCGAGCGGGGTGCCGGCCGACATCTTGGCGATGTTGGCCTGCGGGTGGAAGTCGTCGCCCTCGGCGTACGGGACGCCGAGCCGGGCCGCGAGCAGGGGACCGATGGTGGTCTTGCCGGTGCCCGCGACGCCCATGACCACGACGACATGGGGGGTACTCATCGCTGCCTCACTGTCTGCTGTCTTCGTCGACACGTGATGTCGACGCCACTGAAACCCATTAGGTACGACGAATTCAAGACCCTGTGACATATAAGTCTGACTTTTTGATCGAGTGATCTGCCCCGTACGCTGAGTGCATGAGCACAACGGGCCGCGGGCTGCACGGCCAGGTACTGGAAACCCTCGGCCCCGCGATCACGGCGGGCGAGTACCCGCCGGGCAGCGTTCTGCGCACGGACGAACTGGCGCAGCGCTTCGACGTCTCCCGCTCGGTGATGCGCGAGGCGGTCCGCGTCCTGGAGTCCATGCACCTGGTGGAGTCCCGCCGCCGCGTGGGCGTGACGGTCCGCCCCAAGGCCGAGTGGAACGTCTACGATCCCCAGGTCATCCGCTGGCGCCTGGCCGGCGCCGACCGCCCCCAGCAACTGCGCTCACTCACGGTGCTGCGCTCGGCGATCGAGCCGGTGGCGGCCGGCCTGGCCGCGAAGCACGCGACGGCCGAGCAGTGCGCCGAACTCACCGAGTGCGCCCTCGGCATGGTCGCCCACTCCCGCGGCCACCAGCTGGAGGGCTACCTCATCCACGACGTCGCCTTCCACCGCGTCGTCCTCAACGCCTCCGGTAACGAGATGTTCGCCCGCCTCGGCGACGTCGTCGCCGAGGTCCTCACGGGCCGCACCCACCACGAGGTCATGTTCGAGGACCCCGACCCGGCCGCCGTCACTCTGCACGTCCAGGTAGCGGAGGCGGTCCGCGCGGGCGACGCGGTCCGCGCCGAACACCTGACCCGCGAGATCACCATGGGCGCCCTGCAGGAACTGGACATCCTGGCGCCGTGACGGCCGAAGACCGCGGCCGCGCGGACATCGACCGCATCATGGAGCCGCTGAAGGCGACCATGTTCGCGACCGTCACCGACCGCGAGGGCAACAAGTTCCCGCCCGGCCGACGGGACGTCCCCTAGTCAGGCCGGGAAGTCCCCGTCCACGTACACCCAAGCCCCGTCCACCCGCTCGAACCGGCTCCGCTCATGCAGCGACCCGCCCCGGTAGGACGCCCGGAACTCCACGGTGCCGACCGTGTGGAACGCCGTACCGTCAACGGTCGCGAGGATCTCCAGCCCGGTCCACCGCATCCCCGCGTCCAGCTCCAGCCGCGCCGGCCGGGTCCGCGGATGCCAGGTCCGCAGCAGATACGCCGTATCGCCCTTGACGAACGCGCTGTACCGGGAGCGCATGAGGGCCTCGGCGGTCGGCGCGGCGGCGGAACCGGAGTGGAAGCGGCCGCAGCACTTGTCGTAGGGCTCGGACAGGCCGCACGGGCAGGAACGCGTCGTCATGCCCGCCATTGTCCTAGGGGGTGTATCGAATGTCCCGCACAGCACCCGCGGCGCCCGGCACGCACGCTCGCCGCACCGGCCAAAGGCCCCAGTAGCTCCTCCCCGCACGCTCGAACAACCTCGCGCGGGGGACCCCCATCGAGGGCCTTCGTCCGGCGCGCCGAGGGCACGCACCGGCTGCCACACCAGCCGCTGCCGCGGCGGGCGCGGGCACCGCACGGGACTTTCGAAACACCCCTAGCCCGCCGCCCGCGTCCGCGCCCCGGGCAGCGGCGGCAGTGCCGCCCCGTACACCCACGCCTCGAACAGCTCCTCCACCGGCTCCGTCGCGAAGCGGGCCACGTGGGAGGTGAAGGCGGCCGTCGTCACCGTGCCGCCGCGGTGCAGCTGGCCCCAGGCGCGCAGCATGCGGAAGAAGGCGATGTCGCCCATCGCGCAGCGCACCGCGTGCAGGACGAGCCCGCCGCGTTCGTAGAGCCGGTCGTCGAACATCGACTTGCGGCCCGGATCCGCCAGCCGCAGGTCCTGCGGCCGCGCGGACAGCAACCGGTGTGCGACGGCGGCCAGTTGCTGGGCCGTGCGCCCGCCCGAGCGCTCCGACCACAGCCACTCGGCGTACTTCGCGAAGCCCTCGTTCAGCCAGATGTGCCGCCAGTTGGCGATGGACACGCTGTTGCCGAACCACTGGTGCGCCAGCTCGTGCGCGACCAGCCGCTCCGAACCCCGCGCCCCGTCCACGTGGTTGGCGCCGAACAGCGACAACCCCTGGGCCTCGACGGGCACATCGAGTTCCTCCTCGGTCACCACGACCGCGTACTCGTCGAACGGGTACGGCCCGAACAGCTCCTGGAAGACCTCCATCATCTGCGGCTGCCGCGCGAAGTCACGGGAGAACTCCGGCAGCAGATGCGCCGGGATGTGCCCGTGCTGCGGCACCCCGCCCAGACCCGGGTCGCCCAGCAGCACCGTCTGGTACTTGCCGATCGACAGCCCGACCAGATAGCTCGACGTCGGCGCCGACTGCTCGTACACCCAGGTCGTCGTGGACGCCTTCGTCGTCCGGGTCAGCAGCCGCCCGCCCGCCACCACCGCGTACGCCGACGGCGTGGTGATCGAGAGCTGGTACGACGCCTTGTCGGCGGGCCGGTCGTTGCACGGGTACCACGACGGTGCCCCGATCGGCTGGCTCGCCACCAGCGCCCCGTCCTCCAGCTCCTCCCAACCGAGCCCGCCGAAGGGGCTGTTCACCGGCTTGGGGTTGCCCGACCAGTGCACCTCGACCGTGAAGGCGGCCCCGGCACGGACCGGCTTGGCGGGCCGGACGCGCAGCCTCCCGCCGCGGTGCGTGTAGTGCGGCTGCCGTCCGTCGACCCGGACCCGGCCGATCCGGAAGTCGGCCAGGTTCAGCACGAACTCGGTGAGCGGCGCCCGTCCCGCGATGGCGTTGATCCGGGCCGTCCCGGAGAGCCGGTTCGGCGCTGGGCGGTAGTCCAGCGCGAGCTCGTACCGGTGCACCCGGTAGCGGGGGTCGCCGTGCTCCGGGAAGTACGGGTCCGCGCCCGCCGCCTGCTGAACTGCCACTGCTGTCTGTGCTCCCTGCGCCGTACTGCTGCCACTGAAGTGCCGGCCCACCGCCCTCCGGCCCCGAGTGGGCCGGGCTCAGGGACGCCATGCCTCGATCGGGTTGCCGAGCCAACGGGTGTCGTCGGGCACCGACTCCGCCGCCATGACGAGCGACGCGGGACCCAGCGTCGTACGGGCCCCGATCGCGCTGCCGGGCAGGACGATCCCGCCAGGACCCAGCGTCGCGCCCTCACGGAGGACCACAGTATCCGTCCGCAAGATCCGGTCGTGGAAGAGGTGTGTCTGGAGCACACAGCCCCGGTTCACGGTGGCCGCGTCCTGAAGCGTCACCAGATCCGTCTCCGGCAGCCAGTAGCTCTCCACCCACACGCCCTTGCCGATCCGCGCCCCGAGCCCGCGCAGCCAGGCCGTCATCACCGGCGTACCCGGCACGGAACCCGCCAACCAAGGCACCGCGAGCACCTCGACGAACGTGTCCGCCAGCTCGTTGCGCCACACGAAGGACGACCACAGCGGATGCTCCCCGCTGCGGTGCCGCCCCACGAGCAGCCACTTGGCCACGACGGACACCAGCCCCGCCACGGCCCCGGCGCCCAGCAGCACCAGCCCCGACAGCAGCGGCGCCCACACCCCCAGCGCACACAGCGCGGCGATCGTCAGCACCGCGAGACCCGCCGAGCAGAACACCGGCACGATCCGGCACAACTCCACCAGAGCGCGCGCCCACAGCAGCCGGGCCGGCGGGTCGTACGTCCGGCTCTGGTCACCGTCGGCCGCCGCACGCGGCAGCTTGACCGGCGGCAGCCCCAGATACGACGTGCCCTTCTTGGCCTTCTTCGGCGTCGCCGACAGCACCCCGACCAGCCCGCCGTCCGGCACGGAACGCCCCGGCGCGGTCATCCCCGAGTTCCCGAGGAAGGCCCGCCGCCCGATCTGAGCCCGCCCGATCCGCATCCAGCCGCCACCGAGCTCGTAAGGCGCGGTCAGCGTGTCGTCGGCGAGGAACGCGCCCTCGCCGACCGTGGTCAGGCTCGGCAGCGCCAGCACCGTCGACACCTCGGCGCCCCGCCCGATCCGCATCCCGAGCAGCCGCAGCCACACCGGCGTGACCAGCCCGGCGTACAGCGGGAACAGCGTCTCGCGCGAGCGGTCCATCAGCTGTGTGACCGTCCAGGCCTGCCAGCCGACCTGGCTGTGCGTCGGGTGCGTGCCCTCGCGCAGACCGAGGCTCAGCAGCCGTACGGCGACCAGGATCAGCACGGCGTACGCCAGCCCGAACGCGAGCGTCGCCGGCACGAGGGCCAGCGCGGCGCCGACGAGAGGCGCGGCGGGCGTGAAGAACACCCGGGCCACGAGGAACGCGGCCGCCCCCGCCAGCACCGGCAGCGCGGTCAGCGCGAAGCCCGTGATGCCGTACATGACACGCCAGTACGTCCCACGCCGCGGCCTCTCCTTCGGCCAGTTGCGCTTGGCCTTGCCCAGCTTGACCGCGGGCGCGCCCGCCCACCGCTGACCGGTGGGAATCTGACCCGTCACCGCCGAACCGGGCGCCACCTCGGCCCGCTTGCCCACCCGGGCCCCGGGGAAGAGCATGCTGCGCGTGCCGACGACGGCATGGGCGCCCACCTTCACGGCCCCGATCTCCAGCCGGTCCCCGTCCAGCCACCACCCGGACAGATCCACCTCGGACTCGACGGCCGCACCCCGGCCCAGCTTCAGCAGCCCGGTGACCGGCGGCAGCGAGTGCAGGTCGACGTCGGGCCCGACCTTGGCGCCCAGCGCCCGCGCGTACCGCTCCAGCCACGCCCCGGTCAGCGAGGTGGCCCCGCTGAACTCGGCCAGCCGCTCCGCGGTCCACAGCCGCAGATGCACACCGCCACCGCGCGCGTACCGGCCGGGCTTCACCCCCCTGAGCAGCAGCCGCGCACCCCCGGCGGCCAGCGCCAGCCGCCCCGGCGGACTGAACAGGACGACGACCCCGACCGCGACGAGCCACCAAGGAGCCGTCGGCAGCCATCCATAGGCGGGAAGCAGGTTCCCGAGCGCGGCCAGCGCGACCGTCCAGCGCAGGCCGAGCAGCGTGAACAGTGGAACGAGCAGCAGCAGCTGGACCACCTGCGCGCGCCTCGGCACCGGGGCGATCACCCGCTCCGCGCCGTCGTCCTGCACGGACTCCTCAAGCCGCCGGGCCAGCTTCCGCAGCACCGGCTGCTGATAGATGTCCAGGACGGCCGAGCTCGGATAGCGGGTCCGCAGCCGTGTCGTCAGCTGAGCGGCGGCCAGACTGCTGCCGCCGATCGCGAAGAAGTCGTCGGAGGCGCTGGTCACGGGGATGCCGAGCACCTCGGTCCACTGTTCGGCGAGCCAGGCCTCGGTGCCGTAGAGCTGCTCGGCCGGACCACCGCCGCTCTCCAGGCCCGCGAGCGGCCAGGGCAGCGCGCCCCGGTCCACCTTGCCCGACGTACGGGTCGGCAGATCCTCGACCGGCGCGAGCAGCGGCACGAGGGCGGCGGGCAGCTCGGCCCGCAGTTTCTCGACCGCCGCCGCCTGGTCCCAGCCGTCCTGGGTGACGACGTACCCGACCAGCAGCTGATTGCCGCTGCGAGCGGTCCGCACGGCGGCAGCCGCGCCGGCCACCCCGGGCAGCGCCTGCAGCGCGGCATCCACCTCACCGAGCTCGATCCGCCGCCCACCGAGCTTGATCTGTTCGTCGGCCCGCCCCAGGAAGACCAGCCCCTCGGGCTCCGCCTTGACGAGGTCACCACTGCGGTACGCCCGCTCCCACCCCAGGGACTGAAGCGGCGCGTACTTCTCTGCGTCCTTCTCGGCGTCGAGATACCGGGCCAGCCCGACCCCGCCGATCACCAGCTGCCCGCTGGCGCCCATCGGCACCGGCTCCCCGGCCTCGTCCACGACGGCCAGCTCCCAGCCGTCCAGCGGCAGCCCGATCCGGATCGGCTCCTCGCCGCTCATCAGCGACGCGCAGGCCACGACGGTCGCCTCGGTCGGCCCGTACGTGTTCCAGACCTCGCGCCCCTCGGTCACCAGCCGCTGCGCCAGCTCCGGCGGACAGGCCTCACCGCCGAAGATCAGCAGACGTACGTCGTTGAGGGTCTCCGGCTCCCAGAGCGCGGCCAGCGTCGGCACCGTCGACACGACCGTGATCTCCTGCTCGACCAGCCACGGCCCGAGATCGGCACCGCTCCTGACCTGCGAACGCGGCACCGGTACCAGACAGGCGCCGTACCGCCACGCCAGCCACATCTCCTCGCAGGACGCGTCGAACGCGACCGAGAGACCCGCCATCACCCGGTCCCCGGGCCCGATCGGCTCCTCGGTCAGGAACAGCGCGGCCTCCGCGTCCACGAAGGCGGCGGCGCTGCGGTGCGAGACGGCGACACCCTTCGGCTTCCCGGTGGAGCCCGACGTGAAGATGACCCACGCGTCGTGCTCGACGCCGGGACGCCCGGCGGAGGACTCGGACGTGCCGTGCACGGCGATCTCGTGCCCGGCCCCGATCACGGCCCGTACGTCCGCCTCCCCGAACACCAGCTCGGCCCGCTCGTCCGGGTCCTCGGCGTCGACGGGGACGTACGCCGCACCGACCGCCAGCACGGCGAGGATCGCGACGTAGAGGTCATTGGTCCCGGACGGCACCCGCACGCCCACCCGGTCCCCGAGCCCGACCCCGGCCGCGGCGAGCCTGCGCCGCAGCCGCTGCACCTCGACGGCCAGCGCCCGGTAGGTGAGACCGGTCGTGCCGTCGTCGAGAGCGGGCTCGTCCGGATACGACCGTACGGAGGCCTCGAAGACGTCGACGAGGGTGCGCGGAGAGGCCGCCGGGCCCCCGGAGAAACGTGCCGTGTCGCCGAACTTCTCGCGGATCTCTTCGTCGAGCAGGCCGAGAGCGCTGCCCTCGTGTATGGCTGCCATCCGGTCCTCGCGTCTCGATCCCGGATGCCTCCGGGGCGCTGGCGGGCCCGCAGGTTCGCCTGGGGTTGTCCGGCTCCAGCTCCGTAACAAGCCGGAAATTTTAGTACGACGCTAGGTTCGCGGCCGTTGGTTCACCATTCGGGAAGCCCGTCCGGGGGATCCCGAGCACGGATGGACCTGTGTTGACCTGGTGATCTTCAACGGACGAGACATGCCCCACACAGTGGGTGAGGGACCGTGAGCAAGGCGTCCGGATGGCCCAGTACGGGATGCGGTGAAGCCCCTTGTTCAGCGGCAATGGACACAGGCCGCGGGCGCTGTCGCGGCCGGTTTCCCGATGCCGGAGGACGGATGTCGAACCCACCACAGGACGGTCGCGCGGGCCGGGTGCTGCGGAGCACGGCCTCGGCCCTGCTGATCGTCCTCGCGTGCGTTCTGGTCCCCGTCACCGTGATCACGGTGTGGGTGCACGACATCGCCCTGGACACCGACCGCTACGTCACGACGATGAAGCCGCTCGCCACCGACCGCGCGATCGAGGACGCGGTGCGCCACCGGCTCGTCGACGCGGTGGACGTCCGCGTGGACGGCGAGCAGATCACCACCGACATCTCGAACTGGCTGAAGTCGCAGGGCCTGCCACCCCGCGCGGCCGACGCCGTCAAGGCACTGGCCCCCCAGGTGAACGAGGCCGTCCACGCCGCCGCCGACCGGGTAGCGAAGCGCTTCGTCGAGAGCGACCGGTTCGAGAAGCTGTGGGTCACGGCGAACCGGACCGCGCACACGGCCGTCGTGCACGCCCTCACGGGCAAGGGACGCGGGGCGATCGGCGTCGAGGAGGGCACCGTGACCCTCGACGTCGGAACCGCCGTGGAGCAGGTCAAGAAGGAACTGGTGGACGCCGGCGTGCAACCGGCCTCCCATATCCCGGCCGTCGAGAAGCAGGTGGTCCTCTTCCAGTCCGACCAGCTCGACCAGTTCCAGGACGCGGCGCACGCGCTGGACCTGGCCGGCTACTGGATGCCGGTGATCACCGTGCTGCTCGGGGCCGCGGGCATCCTGCTGGCCCACCGGCGCAGACGCGCGCTGGCGAAGGCCGCCCTGGGCGCCGCCGTGGCCTGTCTGATCGTCGCCATCGGCCTCGTCGTCGCCCGCCGCTACTACCTGGACCACCTCCCGCCGAGCGTCCTGTCCGAACCGGCGGCGGCCGCGGTCTTCGACACCCTTCTGCGCTTCCTGAAGGCCACGCTGCGCACCGTCGTCGTCATCGGTGTGATCATCGCCCTCGGCGCCTACCTCGTCGGACCCGGCCAGCTGCCGCGCGCGCTGCGCTCCGGGGCCGAACGCGGCGCCGACAACGTGGCTCGATGGGCGGAGGCGCACGGCGTCACCACGGGCCGTGCCGGGACCTGGACCGAGGACAACCGCAAGTGGCTCACGATCGGGGCCCTGCTGGTGATCACCCTGGTGTTCGTGCTCTGGAACGACCCCACGACCCTGACGGTCCTGGTCCTCGCGATCATCCTGCTGGCGACACTCGCCGTGATCGCCCTGCTGGCGGCCGACGGCCGCACCATGGCCGAAACGGCCCCGGAAAAGCAAGAAACCCCTGATTGACAGGGGTTTCGCTGGTGTCCGAGGGGGGACTTGAACCCCCACGCCCGATAAAGGGCACTAGCACCTCAAGCTAGCGCGTCTGCCATTCCGCCACCCGGACAAGGTGTCTGTCGTGCGGGGTTTCCCTCGCGGCGACAGAGAAAACACTACCAGGCTTTCGAGGGTGCCCGATCACCCCCCGTCGCCGCGTTAACGGCGTGTGACGGGACGCGGCCGGTCTTGGGCCCGGGACCGCGGAGAGGGAGGATGAGGGGGACCACCAGCAGCAACAGCGCGGGAGGAAGCAGCGTGAGCGAGACGGACACGGCCAGGGGCGTCACCGGCGAGGACGAGGTCGTGGACCTCTGCCGTGAGCTGATCCAGATCGACACCAGCAACTACGGCGACCACTCGGGACCCGGTGAGCGCAAGGCGGCCGAGTACGTCGCCGAGAAGCTCGCCGAGGTGGGCCTCGAACCGAAGATCTTCGAGTCTCACCCGGGACGCGCCTCCACGGTGGCCCGGATCGAGGGGGAGGACCCGTCCCGGCCCGCGCTGCTCATCCACGGCCACACCGACGTCGTACCGGCCAACGCCGACGACTGGACCCACCACCCCTTCTCCGGCGAGGTCACGGACGGGTGCGTGTGGGGGCGCGGGGCCGTCGACATGAAGGACATGGACGCGATGACCCTGGCGGTCGTGCGCGACCGGCTGCGCAGCGGCCGCCGGCCCCCACGCGACATCGTGCTCGCGTTCCTCGCCGACGAGGAGGCCGGCGGCAAGTTCGGCGCCCGGTTCCTCGTCGAGAAGCACCCGGACCTCTTCGAGGGCGTCACCGAGGCGATCAGCGAGGTGGGCGGGTTCTCGTTCACCGTGAGCGAGGAGCGCCGGCTCTATCTGATCCAGACGGCCGAGAAGGGCATGCACTGGATGAAGCTGACCGTGGCCGGTACGGCGGGGCACGGGTCGATGATCCACCGGGACAACGCGATCACCGAACTGTCGGAGGCCGTCGCGCGCCTCGGCCGGCACAAGTTCCCGGTGCGGGTCACCAAGACCACCCGGGCCTTCCTCGACGAACTCGGCGACGCCCTCGGCACCGAACTGGACCCGGAGGACATGGAGGGCACCCTCGCCAGGCTCGGCGGTATCGCCAAGCTCATCGGCGCGACCCTCAGCAACACCGCGAACCCCACCCAGCTCGGCGCCGGCTACAAGGTCAACGTCATCCCGGGCGAGGCCACCGCCCACGTCGACGGCCGCTTCCTGCCCGGGTTCGAGGAAGAGTTCCTCGCCGACCTCGACAAGATCCTCGGCCCGAACGTACGGCGCGAGGACGTGCACGCCGACAAGGCCGTGGAGACCGGCTTCGACGGGGCGCTCGTCGCGGCGATGCAGTCCGCGCTGGTCGCCGAGGACCCGGCGGCCAAGGCGATCCCCTACATGCTCTCCGGCGGCACCGACGCCAAGTCCTTCGACGACCTCGGCATCCGGGGCTTCGGCTTCGCCCCGCTGAAGCTGCCGCCCGAGCTGGACTTCGCGGGCATGTTCCACGGCGTCGACGAGCGGGTACCGGTGGAGGGGCTGCAATTCGGGGTCCGGGTGCTCGACCGGTTCATCGATGCGTCCTGAATTGGCCCGCTGAAAGCACACTTCGGTATTCGGCCAGACGTACTGGCCGTGACCGGCGCGAGTGAACGCGCTCATCAGGTCGTAGCCCTATTAGTTCCTCCTCGTTACAGGTGATGCGATCAGCTACTTGTGATCGCATTGCCAACAAGGAGGAATAATGATCAAGAAGGTCGTCGCTGCTGCGGCTGCCACCAGTGGGCTGGTTCTCGCGGGCGCGGGCCTGGCCGTTGCCGACTCCGGTGCCCAGGGTGCTGCGGTGCACTCCCCGGGTGTCCTGTCGGGCAACGTCGTCCAGGCGCCGATTCACGTCCCCGTGAACGTCTGCGGCAACACGGTCTCCGTGATCGGGCTGCTGAACCCCGCCTTCGGCAACACCTGCATCAACAAGTGACGTTGTGCCTCGCCCTGTGAAATGGGCTGAGCCCGTCGGCCCCGGAGCGCGTGCCATGCGCTCCGGGGCCGACCGGCCTTTGGAGGGCGTCGGGCGATTTTCCGGCGTCCTTTCTTCGGATCTTCGGAACAAGGTCGAAGGCAGGTATTCAGCAATGCGACAGGTCACCCGCAAGGGCCTGATGACCATGGCGGCCGCGACCGGCATCGTCGCGGCCGCGGGCGGCGCCGCCCACGCGACCGGCTCGGCCGCGCACGGCTCCAGCTCGAACTCGCCCGGCGTGCTGTCGGGCAACACGGTGCAGGCACCGGTGCACGTGCCGGTCAACGTCTGCGGCAACACCGTCGACGTCGTCGGGGTGCTCAACCCGGCGAGCGGCAACAGCTGCGCCAACACGGGCGGCGGCCACGGCTCCGGCTCCGGCGGAGGCTCGGCGGCCTCGGCCGACGGACACGCCACCGACTCGCCGGGCATCGCCTCCGGCAACCACGTCGAGGCGCCGGTCCATGTGCCGGTCAACGTGTGCGGCAACAGCGTCGACATCATCGGCATCGGCAACGCCACCGAGGGCAACGACTGCACCAACGACGGGGGCGGGGGCCACCAGAACCCGCCCGGGTCCCCGGAACAGCCGGGCAACCCCGGCAACCCGGGAAACCCCGGTAACCCTGGCCATCCCGGCAACCCCGAGCAGCCGGGCAACCCAGGCAACCCGGAGCACCCCGGCAACCCCGGAAGCCCGCAGAACCCCGGCGAGCCGAGCCACCCCGGTTCCCCGAGCACGCCGCCCGGCACCGGCGACGTGACGCCGGGCGGCTCCTCGCACGGCAACCAGCCGGGTGCGCACTTCGTCACCCAGCCCCAGGGTGACGCGCAGCTCGCCCGGACCGGCAGCGACCTGCCGATGGGCCTCGCCCTGCCGGTCGGCGCGGGCGCGCTCCTTGCCGGCACCGTGCTCTACCGCAAGGCCCGGCCTTCGGCGTAGCACTCCGCCGTCCGACGGGAAACGGAGCGGGCCCCGCCTCAGCGGGGCCCGCTCCGGTGTGTTTGCGTTGTTGTCTTTGTCTCGCTGTCTGTCGCCTCAGCTCACCATGTGGCCCGCACCTGGCGGATGATCCGGCGCCGCAGCCGCACCTTGCGGCTGCCGTCACGCAGCAGGCTCAGGCGGTCCAACTCCCAGTGTCCGTACTCGGCATGGTCCGTCAGCAGGCGTGTGGCGTCCTTGCGGGAGACCCCGCGCGGTACGTACACGTCGACAAATTCGTATTCCGGCATCGCATCTATTGTGCGGGCTGGGGCCCGGTACGGATAGCGTCTGCACTATGTCTGATGCTGTGCAGCCCACCGCTGCCGAGGTACGCGCCGCCGCCGAGGCGGTCAAGACCGCGCTCGACCGCCACCTGGCCGCGGTCGAACGCCGGTCGGGTGAGGACGACCCGGCCGTCTACGAGGCGTTCAACCAGCTGGCCGCGGCCGCCGAGACCTACGACGAGCTGCTCTACGACCGCTACGACGAGGTCACGCCCTTCGAGATCCCCGGTGCGGAGGACGCGCTGCCGCCGTACACGGGCCCCGAGGAACCGAACGCGCTGAGCGTGCTGATCCGCCGCGACTACGCCGTGGCGGAGCCGCAACGGCTGCTGGCGCAGGCCCAGCGGGTCGAGGCGGCGGACTACGACGAAGACGCCGACGCGGCCGCCGCCGGCACGGTGCACGGGGCGCTGGGCACTCTGTTCGGCGAGTTCGAGCCGGACGAGATCGCCTCCCGGCACAAGGAGTTCGGCCTGGAGGAGGGCGACTCCACGCTGTGGGTGATCGCCTCGGACGACCAGCCCGACCCCGGGGAATGGCTGGAGGCGCCCTTCGAAGGGGTCGATCCGCAGCGGGTGGTCTGCCGCTTCGACGTCAGCACGGTGTTCGACGACGACCTGGACGACGACGGCGACGCGGAATCCGACGACCTCGAGGACGAGCTCGACACGGATCTGGACGAGGACGACCTCGAACCGTTGGACGCGGATCGCTGACGCGCATCGCCGACGCGGATCACGGCTGTTTCGACGGCGGCGGTCACGGGTTGATTCCGTGAGCGCCGCCGTTGGCATGTGCGGGGCACGGTGGACGCGGGCGCGCCGTGGTGGCCTCGGGGGTGGGGCGAGTGGCGGCCGTGCGGGGCTGGTCGCGCGGTTCCCCACGCCCCTGGGGTCGGCCGAGCGTCAGGCGGTCGACGGCAGTAGCGGTCCGAGCAGGGCGGCGAGGCGGGTCGTGCGTGGCTTCGCCGGGATTTCGGCGACTGCCCGGGGCAGGGCCTGCTCCACGCCGTGCACCACGGACAGATGGCGGTCGGCGCGACCGAACGCCGTGTAGACCCACGGGCGGCTCAGCGACTGCGCGGCATCGCCCGGCAGCACCACGACCACCGCGGGCCACCGGGCACCCGCCGCCTGGTGCGCGGTCAGCGCCCAGCCGTGCCGTACGGACTGCTCCACCCGCTCCTTCGGGACGACGACGGCCTCGCCCGCGCAGGACAGGTGCAGTCCCTCGGCGTCGGCCTTCACCACCTGGCCCGGCACCGTACGGCCCGGCGCCGGCGAGTAGGCGACGCGGTCACCGGGGTCGAAGCCGCCGAAGCGGCCGGGGCCCGGGTTGAGGCGTTCCTTGAGCGCGGCGTTGAGGGCGCGCGTGCCGGCCGCGCCGCCGTGGCCCGGGGTGATCACCTGGGTCTCCTCGGCCGGGATGCCGATGGCCCGCGGCACCGAGTCCGCGACGAGCTGCACGGTGCGGTGCACGGCCTCGCCCGCGTCGCGCACCGGCACGATCACGACCTCCTTGCCGGGCGCCTCGACCTGGTTCAGCTCGCCGACGCCGATACCGGACACCAGCTCGCCCAGCGGGCCAGGATCCGGAAGCCGCGAGGCGATCTGCGGACAGGCCCGCGCCGCCAGCAGATCGGCGAACACCCGCCCGGGCCCAGCCGACCACAGCACCGCGGGGTCACCGGCCAGCACCAACCGGGCCCCGTCCGGCAGCGACTCGGTGAGCAGGGCCGCCGTCTCCACGTCCAGCTGCGGTGCGTCGAGCAGGACGAGCAGATCGAGGTCGAAGGCACCGTCCGTGTCCCGGCCGGGTCCTTCGGCACCGGCGAGCAGACCGGCCACGGTGGCGACGCCGGGCCCGTCCAGCAGCGTCGAGAAGCGGTCCCGGCCGACCGGGCTGTGCGTGGCCGCCCAGGCCCGCAGCCCCAGCGCGTGCGCCGCGTGCAGCAGCGCCGCCGGCTCGGTCAGGGCCGCCTGACCGCCGGTGTGCAGGACCAGCCCGTGGGAGGCGGCGGCGCGGATCAGGTCAGCCGCGGAACCGGCGGAGGTCGCCGCCCGCTCCCACTCCTCGGCCGAACCGTCCTGCTTCGGCGCCGAGTTGATCAGTCGGGCGAGTCCGTCGGCGAGGCTCTCCTCCGCGAGGGCGTACCGCTCCAGGCCGACGAGGACACGGACCGGCCGCTCCTCGTCCTCCCCCGCCTCGTCGTCCCGCCGGGGCGCCGGGGCGCCGGGCTCGTCCAGGGCGTCCTGGAAGGCCAGGGCCTCGCCCTCGGCCAGGGTGTTCTGCACGGCCGCCTCGGCGTCGGGCACCCCCCGCTGGGTCAGCGCGGCGGTGAGCGTCGGCATCTCCAGGGCCGTGTGCCCGGCCACGGCCGCCTGCTCCAGGAGCCAGACGGTGACCGCCCGGCCGCGCCGCTCGTCGTCCGGACCGCACTCGGCGCCGAGCAGCGCACGGGCGAACCCGTCGGCCTGCTCGGTGCGCACCCCGGCGACCCGCAGCAACTGCCAGGGGTCGGCGCGCAGTTGATCGGCCGCGCCGTCGCCGAGGGCCGCGGCGACCTGCGGGGCGAGCGACTCCGGGGCGCCGCCGTCGGCCAGGACGCGGCGCACGGACTCGACGGTCTCCGGCGCGGGACCCGCGGGCGCCTCGGACGCCACGGGTCGGGGCTGACGTACCGGCTCCGGGGCGGGGCGGCGCGGTGGCTCCGGCTCGCTGAACACGGCGGCGACAGGTTTGGCGCCGCTCTCCACGGCCCGGACGGCGGCGAGCAGGTCGGCGGCCTTCCCGCTGAGCTTGGTCCCGCTCTCGACGGGCCCCTGCCTCTCGGCCTTGCGCCGCTCGATCCGCTCCCGCTCGACCCGCTGAGCGGCAAGCTCGGCCTCCGCCTCGGACAACCGCGCCGCGGTGTCGCCGTCGCCGTCTGCGGCCGTGGCCTGCGCACCGGCGTCCTCGGCGACGGCGTCCTCGGCCCCGGTCTCCTCCGGCGCGGCCCCCGGTGTCCCCGGCTCGGTGTTCTCCGTGGTCTCGGGCGGCTCCGTGCTCACAGCGTGCTCCAGTCGTGATCGGGATAGCGGTGCACGGGCGCCGACACGTCGTCGAGCGCCCGGCAGATCTCGTCAGGAAGACTAAGGGCCTCCACTGACAATGCCGCCGTGAGCTGCTGCGCGTTGCGCGGGCCGATGACGGGCGCGGTCACTCCGGGCCGGTCGCGCACCCAGGCGAGGGCGACCTGGAGCGGGGTGACGGCCAGCCCGTCGGCCGCCGTCTGCACGGCGTCCACGATGCGGCTCGCCGTGTCGTCGAGGTACGGCGCGACGAACGGCGCCAGATGCTCCGAGGCGCCGCGCGAGTCCGGGGGAGTGGCATTGCGGTACTTCGCCGTCAGCACGCCCCGGCCGAGGGGCGACGACGGCAGCAGGCCGATACCCAGGTCCAGCGCCGCCGGCAGCACCTCGCGCTCCACGCCGCGCTGGAGCAAGGAGTACTCCAGCTGTGTGCTCGCCAGCCGGGTCCTGGTGCCGGGCGCCGCCAGCTGCCAGGTCGCCGCCTTCGCGAGTTGCCAGCCGCAGAAGTTGGAGACGCCGGCATAGCGGGCCCGGCCGCTGCTGACCGCCAGGTCGAGGGCCTGAAGGGTCTCCTCCATCGGGGTGGACGGGTCGTAGGCGTGGATGTGCCAGACGTCGACGTAGTCCGTGCCGAGCCGGGCCAGCGAGGCGTCCAGCGCGGAGAGCAGATGGCCGCGCGAGCCGTCGAACCTGCGGTCCGGGTCGGGCACGCTGCCCGCCTTCGTCGAGATCACCAGGTCCCGGCGCGGGACCAGGCCTTCTATGAGCCGGCCCAGCAGGTACTCGGCCTCCCCGTCGCCGTACACGTCGGCCGTGTCGACGAGGCTGCCGCCCGCCTCCCAGAACGTTTTCAACAGGTCCGCGGCATCATGCTCGTCGGTGTCCCTGCCCCAGGTGAGGGTGCCGAGCCCGATCCGGGACACGCGCAGGCCGGTACGGCCGAGATGCCTCTGCTCCATGAACGCCGAGATTACTGGCCAGAACCTGCCATGTGGGGGCCTGTGGATAACCAGTTTTCAGGACGGTCACCGGTGATCCGCACGGCCGTCGGGGCGACGCCCGCCACACCGGCCTCCCCGGGGGACGGCCCCCGCGCTATGGTCGGGCGCACAAGGGACGTTACTGATCGGTAAGGGGATCGGCCATGCAGCTCGGGATCAACCTCGGCTACTGGGGTGCCGGAATGGACGCGGACAACCTCGCCGTCGCGCGGGAGGCCGACCGGCTGGGGTACGCCGTGTGCTGGGCCGCGGAGGCGTACGGCTCGGACGCGGCCACCGTGCTGAGCTGGGTCGCCGCCCAGACCGAGCGCATCGACGTCGGCTCCGCCATCTTCCAGATCCCGGCCCGCCAGCCCGCGATGACCGCGATGACGGCCGCGACCCTGGACTCGCTCTCCGGCGGCCGCTTCCGCCTCGGCCTCGGCGTCTCCGGACCGCAGGTCTCCGAGGGCTGGTACGGCGTCAAGTTCGACAAGCCGCTGGCGCGCACGCGTGAGTACGTCGAGATCGTCCGCAAGGCCATGACCCGCGAGCGCCTGTCCTACGAGGGTCAGCACTGGACATTGCCGCTGCCCGGCGGCCCCGGCAAGCCGATCAAGCTCACCGTGCACCCGCAGCGCGAGCACATCCCGCTGTACATCGCCGCCATCGGCCCGAAGAACCTCGAGCAGACCGGTGAGATCGCCGACGGCGCCCTGCTGATCTTCCCGTCGGCCGAGCACCTCGAGGACACGACGATCAAGTACCTGCGCGCCGGGCGTGAGAAGGCGGGCCTGACCCTCGACGGGTTCGACGTCTGCCCGACCCTGCCGCTCGCCGTCGGCGACGACAAGGACGTGGCCACGCTCGCCGACACCTTCCGCCCCTACACCGCGCTGTACGTCGGCGGCATGGGCAGCCCCAAGCAGAACTTCTACAACCAGCTCGCCCAGCGCATGGGCTACGAGAAGGAAGCCGCCGAGATCCAGACCAAGTACCTCTCCGGCGACAAGCAGGGCGCCGCGGCCGCCGTACCGCAGGACCTGATCGACAAGACCGCGCTGCTGGGTTCCGTGGACCGCATCGCCGACCGGATGAAGGCCTACGCCGCGGCCGGGGTCACCACCCTGTCCCTCGCACCCGCCGGCTTCACCCTCGACGAGCGCCTCGCCTCGCTCCGCGCCGGCACCGAGGCCCTGGAGCGCGCCGGGCTCGCGTAGCACACGCCGGCCCGGGACGCCGTACAACCGGGGGAGTCTTCAGCGGCCGTGGTGGGGGCTCGGGGGTCTACCCCGCCACGGCCGTCACGGAGCACAACGCGCGCGTGCCCCAGCCGGTTACGCCCCCGTCGTGACCCCGGTGGTCATTCTTTTGGCGGAGTTGTCCGACACAGCTGTTGCAGCACCTCTCTCGGCGCATTTGACTCGTTCTTTGCGGAATCCTGCGGCGTCCTGCAGAGAGGTGCCCCACGATGCTTTCGGCCAAGAGTCTGTTCCAGGAGATCATCGACAACGACGAGTCCTTCCGCCTGTTCTGCTCCATCGCGGCCAGCGGCGAGTCCCAGGGCGGCTGGGAGAACGCGCGGATCGCCGCGCTGGTCCCGGAGAGCCAGCGCTCTCTCGCACCCAGGATCACCCGGCACGGGGCGGACGAGGACAAGCACGGGCGGATCTTCAACGCCCTGATGAAGAAGCGCGGCCTCGAGCCCGTCCCCGTGCCCCCCGAGACCGACTACACGATGCTGCTGGAGCGGCACGGCATCGGCCTCGCCCACGACAAGCTCAAGTCCGACCAGGCGCTCACCGTCCAGGACGTCGTCACCTACCTGTCGCACAGCAGGGTCACCGAGCAGCGCGCCTCCGAGCAGATGGACCTCCTGCGCAAGCACTTCGCCGACCACCCCGTCCTCGGCCGCGCGGTCAGGATGATCTCCGACGACGAGGACAACCACCTCGCCTACTGCCACGAGGAACTCCTGCGCTTCGCCGCCCAGGGGCACGGCCGGGCCATCCAGCGGACGCTGCGCGAGTGCGCGCTCGCCGAGATCCGGATCTACCGGGACGTCAGCCTCGCCGTCATGGCCCACATGGGCCGCATCCTCGGCTGGTCCCGGCCCAAGGCGGCCGTGCTCGCCGCGGGCATCCACGCCGTGTACGTCTGGGAGCGGCTCGGCGGATGGCGGCGCATGGTGTCCCTGACGATGCCCGAACGCCGTGACGCCCTCGGCGGACCGGCCACCTCCGCGCCCGAGTTCGCCTGACCTACAGCCAGCCCCGGCGTTTGAACAGCCGGTACAACAGCACCTCCAGGGCGACCATGGCCGCGATCAGCACCGGATACGAGCCCGGCCAGCGCAGCTCGGGCATGTGCTCGAAGTTCATGCCGTAGATCCCCGCGATCATCGTGGGGATCGCGGCCATGGCCGCCCACGCGGAGATCTTCCGAACGTCGTCGTTCTGCCGGACGCTCGTCTGCGCCAGATGCGCCGCGAGGATGTCCGAGACCAGCCGGTCCAGGCCCTCCACCGCCTCGTTCACGCGCGTGAGGTGGTCGCTGACGTCCCGGAAGAAGGGCTGCGCCTTGTCGTGCACGAAGGGCACGCGCGCGCCGATCATGCCGGTACCGGCGAGCCGGGACAGGGGCTGCGCGAGCGGGCCGGTGGCCCGGCGGAACTCCAGGATCTGCCGCTTGAAGGCGTAGATCCGGGACGCGGTGTGCCGTGAGCCGCCGCCGGTCGGCGAGAACACCTCCGCCTCCAGCTCCTCCAGGTCCGTGCCCAGTTCGCCCGCCACCTCGACGTAGTGGTCGACCACCGCGTCGGCGATCATGTACAGCACCGCCGTGGGACCGTGCCGGAGCATCTCCGGCTCGTGTTCGAGACGGCTGCGCACGGCACCCAGCGGCGCCTCCTCGCCGTGCCGGACGGTCACCACGAACGAGTCGCCGATGAAGACCATGACCTCGCCGGAGGAGACGATGTCGCTCTTCGCCTCGTAGCCGACCGGCTTGAGGACCATGAACAGCGAGTCGTCGTAGACCTCCAGCTTGGGCCGCTGGTGCGCGTTCAGCGCGTCCTCCACGGCCAGCGGGTGCAGCCCGAACTCGTCGGTGACCCTGTCGAACTCCCGCTCCGTGGGCTCGTACAGGCCGATCCAGACGAACGCGTCGCCCCGCAGACGGCACAGATCCAGGGCGTCGGAGAAGTCCGCGGGCCCCTCCGTCCGGCGCCCGTCCCGGTAGATGGCGCAGTCGACGATCACGGAGCGTATTCTCCCGCCATCCCCTCGCGGGCGCACCCGGTCGTATGCCTACGCTGGGCCGCATGCCGACGTTGATCCTGGTCCGCCACGGACGATCCACCGCCAACACCGAGGGGCTCCTCGCCGGGTGGACGCCCGGCGTCGCCCTCGACGAGCGCGGGGCCGCACAGGCCGCCGCACTGCCCGGACGGCTCGCCGCGCTGCCGATCTCCGAGATCGTCACCAGCCCGCTGCAGCGCTGCCAGGAGACGATCCGGCCACTGCTGGGGGCCCGGCCGGAACTCACCGCGCACACCGACGAGCGGATCGGGGAGTGCCACTACGGCGACTGGTCGGGCCGCAAGCTCGCCGAACTGGGGGACGAGCCGCTCATGGAGGTCGTCCAGGCCCACCCGTCGGCCGCCGCGTTCCCCGGCGGGGAGTCGATGCGCGCGATGCAGACCCGGGCCGCCGAGGCCGTACGGGAGTGGAACGCGCGCGTGGAGCGCGATCACGGCGCCGACGCCGTGTATCTGATGTGCTCGCACGGCGACATCATCAAGTCCCTCGTCGCGGACGCACTCGGACTTCATCTCGACCTTTTCCAGAGGATCTCCGTCGAACCGTGTTCCATCACCGCGATCCGTTACACACGCCTGAGGCCGTTCCTCGTACGCCTCGGCGACACCGGTGATTTCGCGTCCCTCGCCCCGCGCGAGGAGCCGCCGGCCGCAGACGCGACGGTCGGGGGCGGCGCGGGCGCACCGTGATCGTCCGGCGCAGTAGGGTGAAGCGGTCGAAGCAGCGCTGTACTCACGATTCCAATGGAGACAGGACGTGTCCCGTCAGGTGTTCCTCTACGACCCCCCGGACCGCTTCGTGGCCGGTACGGTCGGACTGCCCGGGCGCCGTACGTTCTTCCTCCAGGCCACCGCAGGCTCCCGGGTGACCAGCGTGGCCCTGGAGAAGACCCAGGTCGCCGCCCTCGCCGAGCGCATGGACGAACTGCTCGACGAGGTCGTACGGCGCAGCGGCGGCAGCGCCGCCGTGCCCGCCATGGCGCCGAGCGAGGTCGCCGACACCGCCCCGCTGGACTCCCCCGTGGAGGAGGAGTTCCGCGTCGGCACCATGGCGCTCGCCTGGGACGGCGAGGAGCAGCGCATGATCGTCGAGGCGCAGGCCCTCGTGGAGCTAGACGCCGACTCCGAGGAGGACCTCGCCGAGGCCGAGGAACGCCTCCTCCAGGACGAGGAGAACGGGCCCCCGATGCTGCGGGTCCGGCTCACCGGCGCGCAGGCGAGGGCCTTCGCCAAGCGCGCCCTGGACGTCGTCAACGCGGGGCGGCCGCCGTGTCCGCTGTGCAGCCTCCCGCTCGACCCGGAAGGACACGTATGTCCGCGCCAGAACGGATACCGCCGCGGAGCGTGACCTCGGTGGAGCTGCTCACCGAAGGTGAGCTGACCGTGCGCGGACGCATCCGCGAGGCGTCCAACGCGGCGCTGTTCTGCACGGTCGCGTACGAGGGGCAGGAGGCGTCCTGCGTGTACAAGCCGGTCGCCGGTGAGCGGCCGCTGTGGGACTTCCCCGACGGCACGCTCGCGCAGCGCGAGGTCGCCGCCTACGAGGTCTCCGAGGCGACCGGCTGGGGGCTCGTACCGCCCACCGTGCTGCGGGACGGGCCTTACGGCGAGGGCATGGTCCAGCTGTGGGTCGACGTGACGCCCGAGGCCGAGCTGCTCGCCCTGGTCGACGGCGAGGAGCCCGAGCCCGGCTGGAAGGCCATCGGCTTCGCCGAGGTCGGCGAGGGAAAGACCGCCCTGCTGGTGCACGCCGACGACGAGCGGCTGCGGCGCATGGCCGTCCTGGACGCCGTGATCAACAACGCCGACCGCAAGGGCGGGCACCTGCTGCCCACCGAGGGCGGCCGGCTCTACGGCATCGACCACGGCGTCACGTTCAACGTCGACAACAAGCTGCGGACCCTGCTGTGGGGCTGGGCGGGCGAGCCGCTGGCCGGGGAGGCCGTCGAGGTGCTCGGCGCCCTGCGCCAGGCCCTGAAGGAGGGCGGCGACCTGGCGGTGCGCCTGGCCGGGCTGATCACCGCGGCCGAGCTGGAGGCCACGCGCGCGCGCGTGGAGGCGCTGGTGACGTCCGGGAAGCACCCGGAGCCGAGCGGGGAGTGGCCGGCCATTCCGTGGCCGCCCGTCTAGGGGGTCCGCATGAAGTGCCGTATCGCGCAAGAAGGCCTTACCGGCCATCCAGCCTGGTCCGGTTCGTATCCGGAACATCCGTCCGGTTAGGCTCATGACATGTATGCCTGGCCCGCTTCTGAGGTCCCCGCCCTGCCCGGTCAGGGCCGCGACCTGAGGATCCACGACACCGCGACCGGCGGTCTGGTCACCCTCGACCCCGGTCCCGTCGCCCGTATCTACGTCTGCGGCATCACGCCGTACGACGCCACCCACCTGGGGCACGCGGCGACCTACAACGCGTTCGACCTCGTGCAGCGCGTGTGGCTCGACACCAAGCGGCAGGTCCACTACGTCCAGAACGTCACCGACGTCGACGATCCGCTCCTCGAGCGGGCCGAGCGGGACAACGTCGACTGGGTGGCCCTCGCCGAGAAGGAGACCGCCCTCTTCCGCGAGGACATGACCGCCCTGCGCATGCTGCCCCCGCGGAACTACATCGGCGCGGTCGAGGCGATACCCGGCATCGTGCCGCTCGTGGAGCGTCTGCGGGACGCCGGCGCCGCCTACGAACTCGACGGCGACATCTACTTCTCCGTCGAGTCCGACCCGAACTTCGGCAAGGTCTCGGGCCTCGACGCCGCCGCGATGCGGCTGCTGTCCGCCGAGCGCGGCGGCGACCCGGACCGTCCGGGCAAGAAGAACCCCCTCGACCCGATGCTGTGGATGGCCGCCCGTCCGGGCGAGCCCAGCTGGGACGGCGGTTCCCTCGGCCGCGGCCGGCCCGGCTGGCACATCGAGTGCGTCGCCATCGCCCTCGACCACCTCGGCATGGGCTTCGACGTCCAGGGCGGCGGCTCCGACCTCGCCTTCCCGCACCACGAGATGGGCGCCTCGCACGCCCAGGTGCTGACCGGCGAGTTCCCCATGGCCAAGGCCTATGTCCACGCCGGCATGGTCGCCCTGCACGGCGAGAAGATGTCCAAGTCCAAGGGCAACCTGGTCTTCGTGTCGCAGCTGCGCCGCGACGGCGTCGACCCGGCCGCCATCCGGCTCGCCCTCCTCGCCCACCACTACCGGGCCGACTGGGAGTGGACCGACCAGGTGCTCCAGGACGCCCTCGCCCGCCTCGACCGCTGGCGTGCCGCCGTGTCCCGGCCCGACGGCCCGCCCGCCGAGGCGCTCGTCGAGGAGATCCGCGAGGCCCTCGGACACGACCTGGACGCCCCGGCCGCGCTCGCCGCGGTCGACCGCTGGGCCGCCGCACAGCAGGAGAGCGGCGGTACGGACATCGGCGCCCCCGGTGTCGTGTCGCGGGCCGTGGACGCCCTGCTGGGTGTCGCCCTGTGAGGACCGGAGCATGAGAGAGGGGCGCTTCCCCACGGGGAGAAGCGCCCCTCTTGGTTCATCTGCCGGTCAGAGCTTGCGGATCTGGATGCTCCGCAGGATCTGCGGCGAGCCGCTGTCCCAGACGCCGATCACCTGGTGGCCGAACGCGAAGGCCTCCTGGACCTCGTCGTGGGTCTGCGGGTTCGGGTGGTTGAGGACCCGGAACACGTTGTTCGGGAAGCGCAGGAACAGCTGCTGCGGCTGCCCGGGCAGCGGCTGCACGATGTCGATGTAGCCGTTCGCCACACCGGCCTGGAGAGCCTGGGACTGCACCTGCTGGGTGACCTGCTGGATCGCGGCCTGGGTGACCTGCTGCACCAGCTGCATCACCTGCTGCTCGACCTGCTGTTGCTGCTGGTCGCCCTGGTGCTGGCCCAGCTGTTGCAGCAGCTGCTGGAAGGGCTGCTGCTGACCGAGCTGCTGGAGCTGCTCCAGCGAGCCGCCCATGCCGTACGGCTGCTGCTGGCCGGGGCCCTGGGGGCCGTAGCCCTGCTGCTGCCCGAACGGCTGCTGCTGGTACGGCGACGTGCCGGGGAACTGCTGGCCCTGCTGTTGTCCCATGTGACTCATCTGCGGGGTGGTGCTCATACGGGTGTCACCTTCCCTTGATGTGATGGGCTGCGTCAGCCGGTGATCACCAGGCCGACGATCTCGTCGTCCGAGAACCACACTCGGACTTCGGGCCGTCCCCCCGCGAAGGCGGTGTGGACCGCCTGGCGGATCTCCGGGGACGGGTGGTTGAGGTTGCGCCAGGCGCCGGCCACGAATAGCCGGAGCCTGGGCGGAAGTTCGCGAGGGTAGGGCAGGAGCTCGTCCCAGTAGCGCTCGGCGAGACCGGAGCCGACCGCCTGCGGCACCAGACGATTGACCGCCGCCTTGATGTCGGGCCGGTTCCCGATCCGCTGCGAGGCGGGCCGACCGGGCGCGTCCTGCTGCGGGGAACCCGTCGCCCGCAGCACCGCACGCGCTCGCTCCGGGGTCAACGGCGGCTGGCCCGCGGCCTTGAGCATGCCCTGCAGCGCGGCCAGCGCGCCGACCACGACCGGGGAGGCGGACGACGTCCCCGAGAACGTGTCGGTGTACCAGGTGATCTCCTCGGGCCCGCCCTGCAGGTCCCCGGGCCGGTCCCAGAAGCCGCCGGTCGTCGTCACCTCGTGCCCCCAGCCCTGCGCGTCCACGCGGGCGCCGTGGTTGGAGAACGCCAGCCGTGAGCGGTCCGGGCCGTGGTCGCGGCCGTGGGTGCCGGGCGGCGGGGCGCCCGCGCCGACCAGGACCGCGCCGGAGGTGGGGTTGGACGGGTTGAAGGGGTTGCGCCACGACTCGGGGAACCCGTCCGGGCGGCGCTCGTAGACCGCGTCGTCCAGCGACTCGGCGCCGTTGCCCGCGGCGGCCACCACCAGGACGCCCCTGGCGGTGGCGTAGCGGACGGCGGCGAGGTCGTCCGGCCACCATTCCAGCGCGATGTAGCCGCGCTGGTCGTCGCGCTCGGCGTACTCGAACCGGGGGCCCGGGCGGTGCAGTTCGATCAGCACGATGTCGCCGGGGCCCAGCCGCTCGGCCGCCGCGTGGATCGCGGGCGCCGTGCCGACGCCCTGGAAGGAGGCGGCGGCCGTCACCGTGTCGGGGACGATGCCGGTGATGCCGTACTCGCCCCGGTCGGCGCCGATCACCCCGATCACGGCGGTGCCGTGGTTGCGCCAGGCGAGGTCGGTCAGCGGGGTGCCGACGACGACACCGGCCAGCTTGGCGGCCAGGTCCTCGTGGCCCAGCTGCCAGGAGCCCTCCACGTCGATCACGGTGACGCCCTGACCGGTGCCGCCGGGCCGCTGCCAGGCCCAGTGCGCGTCGACGCCCTCCGGAGCGGGCCGAAGATAGCCCTGGCGCCCGCTGTAGTCGGGCGTGACCGGCGCGCCCTCCTTCAGCCGCCCGCTCTCCTCCCCGACCTGCCCGATCGAGGCCGGCACCGCGCCCGGCTTCACATACGCCGTGTCGATCCCCGGCAGCGCGGCGATACGGGCCCGCAGTTCCTCGGCCCGGCTCTCCCCGCCGCGCACCCGGTAGAACAGCGCCAGGTCCGGCACGTCCTCGGCGCCGGTCGGCGGGGCGGCGGCCTGCGACAGCCGTTCCTCGCTGCCGAACAGCGGCTCCAGCGCGAGTTGTTCGTCGCTGAGGAACATGTCGAGGGCCGACACGTCGGCGCCCGCGGCCGACCGGACACCCTCGGCCCGGGCCCGCAGCCGGGCCTCCGGGCGGGCGACGACGATCAGCTCCTGCTCGGCTCCTCGATACGTGAATCCCGCTCCGTCGGGCCCCGGCCCGGACGCTCCCGGGCCCTGCGCCGGCTCTGCCTGGTCGGTCATCGTCTGCCGCTCCCTTCGGTTCCAGCGGATACCAAGTGCGGGTGGTGCGGCGCGCCTTCGGTGGACAACCAAGCACGCACAGCCCGGTCCGTCCAGACCTATTTCGCCAACTCGGTTTGGAACAAGTTGAATTGGGCAACGTGTGCAATCCGGCGTGAAAGACATGTCATGGCTCAATCGGGCCAGATGTGTCCAGTCGCTGTCGAGAGGCTGTCTACGGCTGCGGAGGCGCCCGGCGTGTGGTGGGGTGGAGGAGTCAGTTGACCGTTGGACCAGCTGCCCGCCGGTCCTGTCCGCGGAAGGACGCACAGTGGCCCCCGAACACCGCTCCTTCGCACCTCACCCCACCCGCCGCAGACTCCTCACGGCGGGCGCCGCCACCGCCGGTGCCGTGCTCGTCGGATCCGCCGGCACTCCCGCCGCCGCGGCCGGAAAGACCCGGCCCGCCGTGATCCACCTCCCGAACGGCTTCCGCCCGGAGGGCATCGCCGTCGGCGGCGGACCGTACGCCTACCTCGGCTCGCTCGGCGACGGCTCGATCTACCGCGCCGACCTGCGCACCGGCGAGGGCGGCATCGTCTCGACCGGACCCGGCACGCCGTCGGTCGGCCTCAAACTCGATCACCGGGGACGCCTGTTCGTCGCCGGCCGCGGCCAGGGCGCCCGTGTCGTGGACACCCGCACCGGCGAGATCCTCGCCTCCTACGTCCTCACCACGGCGACCCCGACCTTCGCCAACGACGTGTTCCTGACCCCGCGCACGGCCTGGTTCACCGACTCCTACCAGCCCGCGCTGTACGCGCTGCCGCTCGGCCGGCACGGTGAACTGCCGGACCCGGACGACGTCGTGACGATCACCCTGAGCGGCGACTGGAGCCAGGTACCCGGCGAGGTAGTGAACGCCAACGGCATCACGAGCACCCCCGACGGCTCCGCCCTCCTCGTCGTGCAGTCCGGGGTCGGCGGCCTGCACCGCGTCGACCCGCGCACCGGCGTCACGAAGGTCGTCGACCTAGGCGACGCGGCCCCGCTCACCAACGGCGACGGCCTGCTGCTGACCGGACGCACGCTCTACGTCGTCCAGAACCGGCAGAACGCGATCGACGTGTTCCGGCTCGCCGCCGACGGCCGCAGCGGTGCCTTCCAGCGCCGTATCACCGACCCGCTCTTCGACGTGCCGACCACGGCGGCCGCGTACCGGGGCTGGCTCTACCTGCCCAACGCGCGCTTCACCACGACACCGACACCGGACACGACGTACGACGTGATCTCCGTGCCCGCGTGACGATCCCGCCCCGGTGACCGATCTCGCCCGGGTGACCGATCTCGCCACGGACGACGAAGGAGGGCGGTGCGCAGTCCGCGCACCGCCCTCCTTCGTCGTCATTCTCGATCGTTCAGTCGTCCGACGACTCGTCGTCGTCCGTGTTGCCCGGCTTCGGCGGCTTCGGCGGCTTGGTGCGGCCGCTCGGATTGTCCCTGAGGAACGGGCCGGGGGAGTCCCCGCCGTCCGCCGTGGCGTGCCCGCCGGGCGTCGGACCGCCGCCGTCCCGGCGTCGCAGATACCGCTCGAACTCGCGGGCGATGGCCTCACCCGACGCCTCCGGCAGCTCCGCGGTGTCCCGGGCCTCCTCCAACGACTGCACGTACTCCGCGACCTCGCTGTCCTCGGCGGCCAGCTGGTCCACGCCGACCTGCCAGGCGCGCGCGTCCTCGGGCAGCTCACCCAGCGGGATGCGTACGTCGATCAGGTCCTCGAGCCGGTTGATCAGGGCCAGCGTCGCCTTCGGGTTCGGCGGCTGCGAGACGTAGTGCGGTACGGCCGCCCACAGCGACACCGCCGGGACACCGGCGTGCGTGCACGCCTCCTGGAGGACGCCGACGATGCCCGTCGGGCCCTCGTACTTGGTCTCCTCCAGATCCATCCGGCGGGCCAGGTCCGCGTCGGACGTCGTCCCGCTGATCGGGACCGGACGCGTGTGCGGGGTGTCACCGAGCAGGGCGCCCAGGATGACCACCAGCTCCACGCCCAGCTCGTGCGCGAAGCCGAGGAGCTCGTTGCAGAACGAGCGCCAGCGCATGGACGGTTCGATACCTCGGACCAGTACGAGATCACGCGGCTTGTCGCCGCCGACTCGGACCACCGACAGCCTGGTCGTGGGCCAAGTGATCTTGCGGACGCCCGCGTCCATCCACACCGTGGGGCGGTTCACCTGGAAGTCGTAGTAGTCCTCGGCGTCCAGCGCCGCGAACACCTCGCCCTTCCACTCCCTGTCCAGATGCGCGACCGCGGTGGAGGCGGCGTCGCCGGCGTCGTTCCAGCCCTCGAACGCGGCCACCATGACCGGGTCGATCAGCTCGGGAACCCCCTCGAGCTCGATCACCCAGTGCCTCCTTCCGACGTGCCCTCGCCTGACCACACAACCTTACGGCGTGCGGCGGGGGCGCCCGCAGCCCCCTTGCACGGGGGAGTGAACGGATCACTGCCCCGTTCGCCACCGGGGAACACCCCGCAGTCATCCGAGCCCTTGTTCGCGCCCCGGCCCACCCCGGGGCCCACGCCCCGCGTCACAGCGACGACCGGAGCCACTGCTCCACGCTCGCGATGTGCACCGTCGCCCACGACCTCGCCGCCTCCGCGTCCCGGTCCCGCAGCGCCGCGAGGATCGCCCGGTGCTCGTGCAGGGTCCGGCTGACCGCGTCCTCCTGGGTCAGCCCGCGCCAGATGCGCGCCCGCGTCGTCGGCCCCGACAGGCCGTCCAGGAGCGAGCACAGCACGGAGTTCCCCGAACTCCGCACGATGCCCCGGTGGAACTCCAGGTCGCAGGCGACGAGCTCCTCCACCGACGGATCGTTGCCGAGCTTGTCCAACTGGTTCGTCAGCGCGCTCAGTTGCTGCTCGCTGATCCGGGACGCGGCCATCGCCGTGGCGGCCGGCTCCAGGATGCGGCGCACGGCGAGGAACTCCAGCACCGTGTCGTCGCGGTGGAAGTCCACGACGAAGCTCAGCGCCTCCAGCAGCAGCTGCGGATCCAGGCTCGTGACATAGGTGCCGTCGCCCTGCCGTACGTCGAGGATCCGGATCAGCGACAGGGCGCGCACGGCCTCCCGCAGCGAGTTGCGGGACAGGCCGAGGTCGGCGGCCAGCTCGCTCTCCTTGGGGAGCCGGTCGCCGGGGCGCAGCGCGCCGGAGACGATCATGCCCTTGATCTTCTCGATCGCCTCGTCGGTGACTGCCATGGCCGCCCTCCCGTCGTTCAGGATGTCGTGCGAGACATCCGACGTCTCCCGCCCACATTATGCGGCCTGATCAGAGGAGCGCCTCCAGGTCCGCGATCACCGTCTCCTCGTCCAGCGTCGTCAGCGCCCGGTCCCTCATCAGCACCCGTCCGTCGACGACCGTGTCCCGCACGTCCGCCGAGTGTGCCGCGTACGCCAGCGTGGACCAGGGATCGTGCAGCGGACGCAGATGCGGGGCGCTCAGGTCGAGCACGATCAGGTCGGCCCGCTTGCCGGTCTCCAGCGAGCCCAGCTCGTCCCCGAGCCCCAGCGCCCGCGCGCCCTCGATCGTCGCCATGCGCACGGCACGCTCGGCGCCGACGGCCGTGGGGTCGCCGCCCGCCTTGTGCACCAGCGCCGCCTGCCGCAGCGCGCCCAGCACGTCCAGGGTGTTGGAGCTGACGGCGCCGTCCGTGCCGAGCCCGACTCTCACCCCGGCGCTCAGCAGCCGGGGCACCGGCGCGATGCCGCAGCCCAGCTTCAGGTTGGACACCGGGCAGTGGGCGACGGACGTGCCGGTGCGGGCCAGTGCCGCGATCTCCGGGCCGGTCAGCTCCACGGCGTGGGCGAGCAGCAGGTCGGGGCCGAGCAGCCCCAGGGAGTCGAGCAGTTCCACGGGGCGTTTGCCGTACCGCACCTCGACGGTGGCCACCTCGGTCGCGTTCTCGGCCGCGTGGATGTGCAGCAGCGCCCCGAACTCCCGGGCCAGCGCGGCGATCTCGCTGAGCTGGTCGGGGGAGAGGGTGTAGGTGGAGTGCGCGAAGACGACGGGACGGCCGCCGCGACGCGCCGGTCCGCGCGCCTCCAGGTCCCGCCGGGCCCACGCCAGCCGTTCCTCGTAGGCGAGCTTGTCCGGCGGCTCCGGTACGTCCATGAAGGTGGGCCCGGTCAGCAGCCGCCAGCCCGCCTCCCGGGCCGCCCGCTCGGCCGCCTCGTGGAACCAGTACATGTCGAGCGCCGAGGTCACCCCGGCCCGGACGCTCTCGGCGATCGCCAGCCGCACGGCCGCCGCCACGTTCTTCGGCGCGAGCAACCGGGCCTCCGCGGGCAGCACCCGCTCCAGGAACCCCTGGAGGGTCACGTCGTCGGCGCGGCCCCGCAGCAGGGTCATCGCCAGGTGGGTGTGCGTGTTCACAAGCCCGGGCAGCACGAGACAACCACCCGCGTCAATGGACTCGTCGGCCGTGAACCGAGTACACAGCTCTTCCGTCCGACCGACGGCGACGATCTCGCCCCCGTGCACGGCGACGGCACCGCCGTGAACCACGGTTCCGGCTTCGTCGACCGTCAGGACGGTACCGTCGTGCACCAACAGGTCGACGTTCACAGCGCGCCCTCCTCCGCGAGCAGCCGCAGTGCTTCCAGCGACACGAGCGCGCCCCGCTCCACACCGGCCGCGACGACCTCCCGGTGCGGGTCGTAGACGCTGGTGCCCTCCTCGTCCACCAACTCGTCCGCGTTCGCCCCGTCGACCACCAGCACGCCGCCCGCGACGATCCCCCGCAGCGAGGCGGTGACCAGCAGCGCCGACAGCTCCATCTCGATCGCCGCGAGCCCGGCACCGTCGTACGAGAAGAGAGGAATGAGCCCGGGCTGGAAGGCCGCCCGGGTCCAGACGATGCCCCGGTGGTGCGGCGCGCCGCTCTCGCGGGCCGCACGCTGGAGCGCGAGGACCGCCTCGGGCGCCGAGACCGCCGGGTACTCGGGCGGCAGCAGCTGCTGGGTCACCCCGTCGTCGCGCACGGCCGCCTCGGCGATGACGAGATCGCCGTCGCCGATACCGGGCTTCATCGCGCCCGCCGTACCGAACCGCAGGATCGTGCGGACCCCCGCGTCCGCCAGCTCCTGGAACAGCAGGATCGCACCGGGACCGCCCACTCCGTGCGAGGCGACCGTGACCGGCACGCCCTTCCAGCTCCCGCTGAACACACGGTATTCGCGGTGGTACGACACCTCCTCGGCGCCGTCCAGCAGGGCGGCGACGGCGGCCGCACGCGCCGGGTCGCCGACGACGAGCGCGTGCGCCGGGAGGCCGGTGCGGGGTATGCGGGTGACGGGAAGGAGATCTTGAGGCTGGTCCTGGGTCATGAGGCGGCTCCGGAGGGGCGGGTACGGCGACGGCGGCGGGCCGTCGTGAGGAACAGGGCGCCGAGCGTGACGACGTACGGCGCGGCGTCGGTCGCCTGCTGCGGCAGACCGAGGCCCTGGAGGCGGAAGCCGGCCGCCTCCGCGAGGCCGAACAGCAGCGCGGCGAGCAGGACGCCGACGGGCGCGGCACGGCCCAGCATGACCGCGACGACCGCGATCCAGCCACGGCCGGCCGTCATGTTCTCGGTGAACAACGTGACGTTGCCGAGGGCGAGTTGGGCACCGGCCAGCCCGCACAGGACGCCGGAGGCCAGGATCGCCCCGTACCGGTACCTGACCGGGCTCACCCCGAGTGTCGCCGCCGCGTCCGGGGCCTCGCCGACCCCGCGCAGCCTGAGCCCCCACACATGCCGGGACAGCAGCACCGCGGCCACCGCGACCGCCGCCCAGGACAGATACGTCAGCGGCGTGAAGCCACCGATCAGCGGGAGCCCAGTGAGTGACGGGTCGTCGAAGGTGCCCTGGACACCGAAGACCGTACGCAGCAGGAAGCCGGTCAGGCCGACGGCCAGCAGGTTCATGGCCACGCCGAGCACGACCGCGTCCCCCCGCAGCGTCACCGCGCCCACGGCCAGGATCAGCGAGTACACGGCCGCCGCGAGCGCCGCCGCCAGCACGCCGAGCCAGGCGCTGCCCGTGAACCAGCTGGTGGTCACCGCCGTGAAGCAGCCCATCAGCATCATGCCTTCGAGGCCGATGTTGAAGACGCCCGCCCGCTCGCAGATCGCGCCGCCGAGCGCGGCCAGCAGGATCGGGGTGAGCGCGCGCAGCGCCGACAGCAGCAGATCGGAGTCGAAGAACATCACACCGCCTCCTTACGGCGGTCGAACCGGCGGCCGGGAAAGCGCAGCCGGGCCGCCAGGAACACGATCACGATCGCCTGGAGCACCTGCGTCAGCTCGCGCGGCACCTCGGTCGTCCGCTCCATCGCGAGCCCGCCGACCTGCAGGACCGCGAAGAAGAACGCGGAGACCACCGTGCCGACCGGGACCGCCATGGCCAGCAGCGCGGCCGTCAGACCCGTCCAGGTGTAGCCCGGCGCGGTGAGCGAGCCGTCGACGAAGCGGTACGGGAAGCTCAACACCCCGATCGCGCCCACCAGTCCGGCGAGCGCGCCCGAGACGGACATCAACTTCAGGGTCAGGCCCCGGCGTTCGACCCCGGCGTAGGCGGAGAAGCGCGCGTTCAGGCCGGTCATGCGTATCTCGTACCCGATGGCCGTGCGCCGATCCGTGAACCAGTACGCGGCCGCCGCGAGGACGACGAGCACCAGCCCGACGGTCACCGTCGAGTCGCCGAACGCGGGCAGCTCCACCCCGTCGGGCATCGTCCGGGTCTGCGGCAGGCTGGAGCCGGGCTCCTTGAGCGGGTAGCGGGCCAGATAGGAGGCCAGCGACACCGCCGGGTAGCTCAGCAGCAGGCTGCTGACCAGCAGCGGAACGCCCAGGTGGTTCTCGCACAGGGCGGCGAGGGCCGCGTAGGCGGCACCGGCCGCCATGCCGGCGAGGAGTGCCAGGACGACGGTCAGGGACGCGGGCAGCGGTGCGTACAGGCCGGTCACGGCCGCGGTGATGCCGCCGAGCACCATCTGTCCGTCGCCGCCCAGGTTGATGAGCCGGGCACGCAGCGGGATCGCCAGCGCGAGCGCCATGCCGAGCACGCTCGTCGTCGTGGTCAGGGTCGAGCCGATGCCGTCGGCGCCGAGCGCGCCGGTCAGGACCGCCTCGTAGGCCGTGACCGGGTCAGCGCCGGTGCCGACGAGGAAGAGGGCGCCGATGACGACGCCCGCGAGCACGGAGAAGGTGACGGGGGAGCGCAGGGCTCCGGATATTCGCTCGTTCATGTCAGTCGACGGTCTCCACCTGCTTGCCGGTGCCGCCCGCCATCGCGAGCCCCAGCGTCCGTTCGTCCGCCGCGTCCTTGTCGTACGTCGCAGTGATCCGGCCCTCGTACATCACCAGCACCCGGTCCGCGAGCCCCCGGATCTCGCTCAGCTCGGCCGAGACGAGCAGGACGGCGTGACCGGCGTCGCGGTAGGCGATCAACTGGTCGTGGATGTTCTGGATCGCGCCGATGTCCACACCGCGCGTCGGCTGCTCGACGAGCAGCAGCGGGGCGTCATGGGCGAGTTCACGGCCGATCAGCAGCTTCTGGAGGTTGCCGCCGGACAGGGCGGAGGCGGGCACCTCGGGGCTGGACGCCTTGATGCCGAAGCGCTCGACGAGACGCCTTGCGTGGGCGCGGACGGCCGCCGGCGGCAGCAGGCCGCGTGACGACAGGGACGTACGGTGGTGGCCCATCGCGAGGTTGTCCGCGACCGTGGCCGCCGGCGCCGTACCGACTGCGTGCCGGTCCTCGGGGACGTACGCCAGCCCCTTGAGCCGGCGTTCGGTGGCCGAGGCGTGGGTGATGTCCTCGCCGCGCAGGGTCACGTGCCCGGCCCTGACCGGCCGCAGTCCGGCCAGCGCTTCGATCAGCTCGCTCTGCCCGTTGCCCGCGACCCCCGCGATGCCGACGATCTCCCCGGCGTGGACGGCCAGGTCGGCGTCGCGCACGGTGTCGGTGGTGAGCCCGGACACCTCCAGGACCACGTCACCCGGCGTGCCCGGCGCGTGGACGCGGTCCAGCTCGACGGCGCGGCCCGTCATCGCGGCCGCGATCTCGTCGGCCGACGTCTCCGAGGTGACCAGCCGGGCCACGACGTGGCCGTCCCGCAGCACGGTCACGCGGTCGCTGCCCTCCAGCACCTCACGCAGCTTGTGCGTGACAAGGATCACCGTACGGCCCTCGGAGGCCAGCGACTTGAGCACCGCGAACAGGGCGTCCGCCTCGGCCGGGGTGAGCACGGCGGTCGGCTCGTCGAGGATGAGCGTCCGCGCACCCCGGTGCAGCAGCTTGAGGATCTCCACGCGCTGCCGCAACCCGACCGGCAGGTCCCCGACGCGGGCGTCCGGATCGACGGACAGCCCGTGCTCCTCGGCGAGTTCGCGCACCCGGCGGCGGGCGGCCGCGCGGTCCACCAGGCCGAAGCGGCGCGGCTCGGCGGCGTACACCACGTTCTCGGCGACGCTCAGCGAGTCGAACAGCTTGAAGCTCTGGTGGACCATGCCGAGTCCGGCGGCCATGGCGTCGGAGGGACTGGCGAAGTCGACCTCCCGTCCATCGACACGGATCGTCCCGGCGTCCGGGACCTCCATGCCGTACAGGACGGACATGAGCGTCGACTTGCCCGCGCCGTTCTCGCCCATGAGGGCGTGGATCTCGCCGTGGCGGACGGTCAGGTCGACGGCGTCGTTGGCGAGCGCGCCGGGGAACCGCTTGGTGATTCCCCGCAGCTCGACGGCCGGTTCAGCTCGCGGCGGGGTCATCGACCGTCAGCTTTCCGGCGACGATCTGGTCGCGCAGCGCCTCGACCCGCTTCAGGACGTCCTTGTGCTCGGCGATCACGCACTTCGACGAGTCGACGCCGTCCTCCAGACCGGTCAGGCTGATGCCGCCCTCCTTCAGACCGTACGAGACGGTCGTGCCCGTCTTTCCGGCGAGGACCGCCTCGATGCCCTTGTCCACGGCGACGTCCGTGCGCTTGATCACGTTGTCGACGACCGTGCCGGGCGCGGAGAGGCACTGGTTGACGTCGACGCCGTACGCGAACGCGCCCTTGGCCTTCGCCGCCTCGAAGACGCCGTAGTTGCCGGCCGCGGCGGCCGCCATGATCTGGTCGTAGCCCTTGGAGAGCAGGGTGTTCGCCTGCTCCTTGGCGCGGGCCGAGTCGTCGAACGGGGACTGTCCGCCGACGAAGCGCGTCGAGGTCTCCGTCTTCGCGGCGACCTTCCTGGCGCCGGCCGCGAACGGGTCGCTGTAGCGGCGGAACTGGGGCGTGTCGAGGACGTCGACCGCGCCGACCTTCCCGGACTCGCTGAGCAGACCGGCTTCGGCGCCCGCGAGGAAGACGCCCTCGTGCTCGCGGAAGACCGCGCAGCTGACGTTCTTGTAGGTCTTGGTCGTGCAGGCGTCGACGATCAGGAACTGCTGCTTCGGGTTCTTCTCGGCCTGCTGGGCGACGAGGTCGGCGAACTCGAAGCCGACCAGCATGACGACGTCCGGCTTGGCGTCCACGGCGGCCTGCACGTTCTGCTGCTGGGAGGCGGCGTCCGTGGACTCGTAGACCTTCTGCGACCCGTCGTGCCGCTTCGCCGCGTCCTCGATGCCGCTGACGGCGAGCTTCAGGAACTCGTTCTGTCCGACGGCGTCGGGGGTGACCAGGGTGAACGACTTTCCGCTGCCGCCGCCCGCGCTGTCGGAGGCGTCCTTCTTGGCGGCGGCGTTGCAGGCGGTGGCCGCGGTGACCACGAGCGCGGTGGTGGCGGCGAGTTGCAGGGAACGGCGGAGTCTGCGAGGCATGGGGACCTTCCGGGAAGCCGGCCGGGGCGACGGCAAGGCGCGCTCGGCGATGAACGCGTGCGGTGAGAGGAGGGGCTGAGGTGGGGGCGGCTCAGCAGGGACAGCCGTCGCCGGCACAGCGGCCGAAGTCGATGTGGCGGCGCTTGGTGAGCAGCACACGTCCTCCTTCGTCTCGGCCTGCGGGCTGTGCGGGTGGGTGGACTGTACACCTGGCGTTCGTACGTGCGCGCGACTGTCTCGAACTGTGGTTTCCCAAGGTCATGTACGGTGACGGACACCCACAGGAATAATAGGAGTGTCCTCTTATGTCCCAGGAAATCCGGTCCGGGTCCGAGGAATTGCGTGCCGTCCAATGGACCGGAACCGGCCTCGCGCTGATCGACCAGACCGTGCTCCCGCACCGCACCGAGACGATGGACGTCCGTGACGTGGACACCCTGGTCGACGCGATCCAGCGGCTCGTCGTGCGCGGCGCCCCCGCGATCGGCGCCGCGGGAGCCTACGGTGTCGCCCTCGCGCTGCTCCAGGGCGAGCGGGAGGGCTGGTCGGCCGACGGGATACGCGCGGCCGTGGCCCGCGTCCGCGAGGCCCGGCCCACCGCGGTCAACCTCATGGTGTGCGTCGACCGTGTCATGGCCCGCTTCGACGAGGGCCTCGACGCCGTGCTGAAGGAGGCCGCCGCCGTCCAGCGCGAGGACATCGAGGCCAACCGCGCCATGGGCGCCCACGGCGCCGACTGGCTGCTCGAACGCGTCGGCGTCGAGCGGCCGTTGCGCATCCTCACCCACTGCAACACCGGCGCGCTCGCCACGGCCGGCTGGGGCACGGCCCTCGGCGTCATCCGCGAACTGCACGCGCGCGGCCGCATCGAGGTCGTGTACGCCGATGAGACCCGCCCCCTGCTCCAGGGCTCCCGCCTGACCGCCTGGGAGCTGGCCCAGGAGGGCATCCCGCACTACGTCCAGGCCGACGGCGCCGCCGCCGGCACCATCCTGCGCGGCGAGGTCGACGCGGCGATCGTCGGCGCCGACCGCATCGCCGCCAACGGCGACACCGCGAACAAGGTCGGCACCGTGGGGGTCGCGCTGGCCTGCGCGGACGCCGGAATCCCGTTCCTGGTGGCGGCGCCCACCACGACCGTCGACCTGGCCACCGGGACCGGCGACGAGATCCACATCGAACTCCGTGGCGAGGGCGAGGTGCTGGAGTGGGCGGGCGTACGGACGGCGCCGGCCGCCTCGCGCGGCCACAACCCGGCGTTCGACGTCACCCCGGGGCGCCTGGTGACCGGCCTGGTCACCGAGCGCGGGGTGCTGGAGGTGTCGGCAGGGGAGCTGCCGGGGGAGCGGCTGCGCTGACGTACCCCGGTCGCGGGTCGCGGGTCGTCGTACGCCGGCCGTCGGGTGCGGGTCGCCGCCTACGGGCGCAGGGCCACGGGCCACCACGCCCCGCCGACCTATACTCCGAACCCATGACCGACGCTGCGACCTCGCCGGACGCGGATCTGGTCGGCGCCCTGAAGGCGCTGGCCAATCCGGTGCGCCTGCAACTGCTGGCCTGGCTGCGCGAGCCCGAGCGGCACTTCTCGCAGTACGAGGCGATCGCGGACCCGGCCGAGGTCGGGGTCTGTGTGAGCCACATCCAGGCCAAGGCCGGGCTGGCCCAGTCGACGGTCTCGGCGTACCTGGCCGAACTACAGCGGGCGGGTCTGGTGCGGGCGACGCGGGTGGGCAAGTGGACCCACTACAAGCGGGACGAGGAACGCATCGCCGAGCTGGTCGCCCGGCTCGGCCGGACTCTCTAGCCGCCTTCCCGGGAGGCTCTGAACGCGCCGCCCGGGCCCGTCTGTTGCATTTCATATCGAGAATCTGCGATATTTCGATGCATGACGAACCTGGGAACCTTGGGCACCTTCGGCATCTACACCTTCGACTTCGAACACCAGCCGGCCGCGCGGATCGGCGACACGGCGCAGGAGTTGGAACAGCTGGGCTGGCGGGCGCTGTGGTTCCCCGAGGTGGGCGGACGCGAGGCCCTCACCCAGGCCGGCTACCTGCTCTCCCGCACCGAACGGCTGCACGTCGTCAACGGCATCGCCCAGATCTGGTCCCGTACGGCGGCGGCGACGCACGCCGCGAGCACCCTGCTGGCCGACGCCCACCCGGGACGGCATGTGCTCGGCCTCGGGTTCGGCGGCGAGCGACGGCCGGGCGTGAAGCCCCTGGCGGCCATGGCCGGGTACGTCGACGAACTGGACGCCCTCGCGAAGGAGTCGTCCGTCCCCGCGCCCCGGACGCCGGTGCGCCGCGTCCTCGCCGCGTACGGACCCAAGATGCTCGCCCTGGCCCGGGACCGCTCCGCCGGCGCCCACACCTACCACGTCAACACGGCCCACACCGCCCAGGCCCGGGAGGTCCTCGGCCCCGACGCCTTCCTGGGGGTGGAGCACCCCGTGCTCCTGGAGCGGGACCCCGACACGGCCCGCGCGACGGCGCGCGAGCACCTGCGGCCCTACCTCGAAACCCCTTACAACATCGCCAAGTTCCGCCGTCCCGGCTACTCGGACGAGGAGATCGCGCACGGCGGCAGCGACCGCCTCGTCGACGACCTCGTGTTCTGGGGAGACCTGGACACCGTGGCCGACAAGCTCCACGCCCACGTCCGGGCGGGCGCCGACCATGTCGCCGTACAGGTCATCGGCACCGCACCCGGAGGCACCGCGATGCCGCACTGGCGGCGGCTCGGCGAGGCGCTGCTGCCGTAGACCAAGCTCCACCGCGACTTCGCCGCGCTCCCGGCTACCGTTGGGCGAGCTCCAACTCCAGCAGCCACTCCACCACTTCGGTGTGGTGCCGGGCCTGGCGCGGGGTGTCGCCCCAGACGTACAGGCCGTGCCCGGCCACGACGACCGCGGGCATCCGGGGGTCGCGCGCGGCCTCCAGGCGGTCGCCGAGGACCTTCATGTCCTGGCTGTTGGCGATGACCGGCAGGGTCACCTCGACGTCGTGGGCGGGCTGGCCGACGCCCTTGAGCATCTCCAGGTCCCTGAACACGATGCCGCCGGGCTCACGCCGGCCCATCGCCACGGACGCGACGGTGTGGACGTGGACCACGGCCCCCGCCCCGGTCAGCGCGGCCACGCGCGCGTGGAGCTCGGCCTCGGCGGACGGCTTGCCGCCCCGCACCGCGGCGCCCCGTCCGTCGACCAGCACCACGTCGGCGGGCGTCAGTTCGCCCTTGTCGTGACCGCTGGCCGTCACCGCCAGCCGGAGCGGCTCGCGGGACAGCACCACGGACAGGTTGCCCGAGGTGCCCCGCATCCAGCCGAAGGAGGCGAACCGGGCGGACTCGGCGGCCAGGACCGCGCCCGCCTCCTCGAGGTCGAGCTGGCTGATGTCGGCGGTCACGTGCTGCTCCCGGAAGTGATGACGGTGATCTCGTCGAACGTCCCCGCCTGCGCGTGGTCGCCGACGCCCTGCTCGAAGTACGGCTCCCCGGGCCGCCGCACACCCACCGTCCGCCAGCCCGCCGCGCGGGCCGCGTCCAGTTCGCCGGGGCGGTCGGAGAGGAAGAGGAGACGGGCCGGCTCGACGCCGGCCGCCTCGGCGATCCGGCGGTACGACTCCGGCTCCTGCTTGGGGCCCGCGTTCTCGGTGTCGTACAGACCGGATACCAGCGGCGTCAGGTCGCCGTCCGGGCTGTTGGTGAACCACGCCCGCTGGGCGGCCACCGACCCCGACGAGTAGACGTACAGCCGTACGCCCGCCGCGTGCCAGGCCCGCAGCCGCGGTACGACGTCGTCGTAGAAGTGCGACACGAGGTCACCGCGGGCGAAGCCCTCGGACCAGATGACGCCCTGGAGGGTCTTCAACGGGGTGGCCTTGCGGTCCTCGTCCAGCCAGGAGTTGAGGGCCTTCTCGATCCGTACGGCGTCGGCGTCCGGCTCGCCCGTCAGCTCCCGCACCTGCGCGACCGCCCGCGCCACCTCCGGGTCGTCGGACCGCTCGGCGAGCAGCGCGGCGAAGCGCGAACGCGAGTACGGGTACAGCACGTCCACGACGAACCCGGTCGCGCTCGTGGTGCCCTCGATGTCGAGCACCACGGCGTCGACCTCGTGGTCCAGGCTCACGCGTGGTACCCCGCCGCGATCGTGTCGTAGTCCGGGAAGCGGGAGGCGATCGTGGAGCCGGTGAAGTTGCCGATCCAGCCGTCCTCCTCGTGGAAGAAGCGGATCGCGGTGAACGACGGCTTCGTGCCCATGTCGAACCAGTGCGTCGTGCCGCGCGGCACGCCCAGCAGGTCGCCCTGCTCGCAGAAGACGGCGTGCACCTCGCCGTTCACATGCAGGTAGAAGATGCCGGAGCCGGAGACGAAGAACCGCACCTCGTCATCGTCGTCGTGGGTGTGCTCCTGGAGGAACTTCTCGCGCGCCGCCTTCGCCTTCGCCGGGAACTCCGGGTCGTCGCTGGGGTGCAGGCCCAGCACGTCGACGGTGGTGAAGCCCTCCTCGGCGTTGAGCCGGTCGATCTCCGGGCCGTACGCCGCGAACACGGTCTCGCTGTCCGCGTCGGACGGGACGTCCTCGCGGACCGGCCACTGCTCGTAGCGCACGCCCAGCGGCTTCAGGGCCTCGGCGATCTCGGCGGGGTCCGAGGTGCGGCGGACAACGCTCTCCGGTCCGGACTCGGGCCAGGTCGTCAACAGGGTCATGGGTGCAACTCCTGGAACTGGAAAGGGGGGCCGGGTACCGAGACAAGCACCCGGGAGGGGGAGTGAGGAAGGGCGCGGCGGCGGGAGAGCCGGTCGGTGCTGGTCAGCCGCGACACATCGCGCCGGGACAGCAGCGCATGCGGGGCATGCCGATCGCTGTCGCGCGGGGTGTCGTCATCAGGGGCCTCACTCTGCCGGTGGGGGCGCCGGGCTGAGCCGGTTCGGGGTGCCGGTCTCCCGTGATCGTAACTCCGCGGTGGCGCCGTCGAGGCGTCAACCGGGTGTGACGTACTCGTTGTCTCACGTGCTGAGAAACCGCTTCCACCGCTTTGACGACTGGCCGAAATCGTTCCCATGATCTCCGTATGAAGACGCTGCTGCTCGTGCGGCGGCTGTACGTGGACTTGCTCCGGTCGACCACAGCCAGCTGTCGCTGACCCCCTCCGGAGCCCGCGCGCCCGCCCTCTCGCGGTGGCGCCCCTTTCGCACACCGACGTGCCCAGCTCCGGGTCCAGCAACTCCCCACCCCCTCCCCGTGCCTGGAGCCCCGCCATGTCCCGTGCCCGCCTGCCCCTTGCCGCGCTCTCCCTCGCGTCCGTCTCCGCCCTGCTCCTCGCGGGCTGCTCGCAGTCCACGGACGCCTCCAAGACGTCCGGCGACACCGCCGCCCCGGCCGCGGCGGCCACCGGCCCGAAGCCCGCCCCGTTCAGCAAGGGCCCCGTCAAGGTGGCCCTCGTCCGCCAGAGCGGCGCCGGTGACTACTTCGAGCAGTGGGGCAACGGCGCCAAGGCGCAGGCCAAGGCCCTCGGGATCGACCTGACCGTGTACGACGCCCAGGCCGACAACGCCAAGCAGGCCACCGACCTGTCCTCGGCGATCAACTCCGGCGCGCAGGCCATCATCGTCGACCACGGCTTTCCGGCCACCATCCAACCGGAGATCGACAAGGCCGTGAAGAAGGGCGTCAAGGTCGTCGTCTATGACGTCGAGACCGCCACCAAGGGCGTCGTCAGCACCCGGCAGAACGACGCGAGCATGGCCCAGGCCGTCCTCGACGTGATGGCCAAGGAGGTCGGCGAGGGCGCCAAGGTCGGCTACGTCAACGTCGCCGGATACGCCGCCCTCGACAAGCGGAACACCGTGTGGGCGAAGGAAGTCGCCGCGCAGGGCTGGAAGCAGCAGTTCAAGGTCGGCAAGGTCACCGACTCCACGGCGACCGACAACGTGCCGCTGGTGTCCGCCGCGCTCACCCAGCACTCCGACGTCACCGGCGTCTTCGCCCCCTACGACGAGCTCGCCAAGGGCACCGTCCTCGCCGTGCAGAACAAGAAGCTCCAGGACAAGGTGAAGGTCTTCGGAGCGGATGTCTCAGGCGCCGACATCCAGAACATGACCGCCGACGGCAGCCCCTGGGTCGCCACCGCGGGCACCGACCCGTCCGCGGTCGGCGCCGCGGTCGTCCGTACGACCGCCCTGGAACTGGCCGGTCAACTGGGCAGGGCGACGGTCGAGTTCCCGGCCGTCGCCATCACCCAGGACTTCCTGCGCGAGAAGAAGATCGAGAACATGGACCAGCTGCGCGAGGCGCTGCCCGCGCTGAACCTGTCGCAGGTCTCCACCGCCGACTGGATCCCCGATGTCGCCCACTGAACGGCCTCTCGAGGACGTCGCGGCCGTCGCTCTCACCGACGTCAGCATGGCGTTCGGCGGCAGGACGGTCCTCGCCTCCGTCACCCTCGACATCGCCCCCGGCAGCGTGGTCGCACTGCTCGGCGCGAACGGCGCCGGCAAGTCCACCCTGATCAAGATCCTCTCGGGCGTCCACACCGACCACGGGGGAGAGGTACGGGTCGCCGGGGAGCCCGTGGCCCTCCACTCCCCGCTCGCCGCCCGCCGGCTCGGCATCCAGACCGTGCACCAGCGCATCGGCGAGGGCATCGTGCCCGGCCTCTCGGTCGCCGAGAACCTGGTCTTCGAGGAGCTGGCACAGGTACGCGGCAACCCGTTCCTCAACGGGCGCCGCGTCCTCGCGCGCGCCCGCGAGATCCAGGCGGGACTCGACCTCGGCTGGAGCGACGCGCTGCTGCGCCGCGACGTCACCAAACTCGGCATCTCCGACCGCCAGTTGCTCATCCTCGCCCGAGCCCTCGCCGCCCGCCCCCGCCTGCTCATCCTGGACGAGCCCACCTCGGCGCTGTCCGCCGCCGAGGCCGAACGCCTCTTCGCGCTCGTCGAGAGGATGCGCGACGACGGCATCGCGGTCCTCTACGTCTCCCACCGCCTCGGCGAGATCGACGCCCTCGCCGACCGCCTGGTCGTCCTGCGGGACGGCCGTCTCACCGAGGACCAGGCCAAGCCCTTCGACTGGGACAGCGCGCTGCGCGCGATGCTCGCCCAGGCCCAGGAGGCGACCACGGCCCGGCCCGTGCGGGAAGGCGCCGTAGGCGATGTCGTCCTGTCACTGAAGGGCGTCCGCCTCTTCGAGGGCCGGGCACCCCTCGACCTCGGCCTCCGCACGGGTGAGGTCACCGGCGTCGTCGGCCTGTTGGGCGCCGGCAAGACGGAGCTGGCCCGCGGCCTGTTCGCCGCCGAGCCCTTCACGACCGGCTCCGTCGAACTGGACGGCAGGCCGTACCGCCCGAGGCGGCCCTCCGACGCGATCCGCGCCGGCGTCCACCTGGTCCCCGAGGACCGGCACGCCGACGCGCTCGTCCCCGGCTGGTCACTGGCCCGGAACATCTCCCTGCCCTTCCTGAAGTCGCTGTCCAGGCTGGGCCTGGTGAACACGGCCAAGGAGGACGCCCTCGGCCGCGACACCATCACCGCCCTCGGCGTCGTCGCCCGTGACGAGCACAGCACCGTGGAGGAACTGTCCGGCGGCAACCAGCAGAAGGTCGTCGTCGGCCGGTGGCTCGCCGAGACACCCCGCGTCCTCATCCTGGACGAGCCGTTCCGCGGCGTGGACATCGGCGCCCGCCGGGACATCGGCCGCCGCGCCCGGTCCCTCGCCGCTGAGGGCGCCGCCGTGCTCGTCCTGTCCGCCGACGTCGACGAGGTCCTGGAGATCGCCGACCGGGTCGTCGTGCTCGCCGCCGGCGAGATCCACCTCGACGCCCGCGGCGAGGACGCGGAACGCGACCGCGTCATCCAGACCATCTCGGCGTCCGTGTGACCCCGGCCCCCTGAGGAAGTACGCCATGACCACCACCCAGAGCACGGAAGTCCCCACGAAGGCGGCGATCCCGCCCGCGACCTCCACCGCCCTACGCGTCCAGAACGCCGTCATCAAGTACGGCTTCATCTTCGTCACCGTCGCGCTGTTCCTGTACTTCGCGCTGAGCGAGGTCTCCTTCCGCGAGTCGGCCACCCTCCTCGACACCCTCCGCTACGTCTCCGTCGCCGCGATCCTCGGCCTCGGCGTCACCCTCACCATGGCCGTCGGCGGAATGGACATGTCCGTCGGAGCGGTGGCCGGCCTCGGCGTCTCCGTCGCCGCGCACACCATGGTCGTCCTCAACCAGGTCGGCACGGTCGCGATCCTCGCCGTCCTGGCGGCGGGCGCGCTGGCCGGACTGCTCAACGCCCTGCTGATCGTGGTCCTGAAGATCCCCGACATGCTGGCCACCCTCGGCACCATGTTCGTCATCCAGGGCGCCAAACTCATCCTGGTCGACGGCCAGTCCATCACCCCCGGCATGACCCTGGACGACGGCACCACGGCCCCCGGCAGGTTCACCGACGGCTTCCTGCGCATCGACCGCGGCACCGTCCTCGGCATCCCGATCTCGGTCTTCCTCTTCGGCGGCCTGACGATCGCCGCCTGGGTCTTCCTCGCCCGCACCCGCTGGGGCCGCGTCCTGTATGCCATCGGCGCCAACCCCGAGGCCTCCCGGCTGGCCGGCATCCGCGTCGGCGCGTACCGGGCCCTCGCCTACGTCCTGTCCGGCGTCCTCGCCTCGATCGGCGGCATGATCCTGGCGTCCCGCATCGGCCAGGGCGACGTGTCCGCGGGCACCTCGCAACTGCTGGAGGCGGTCGCCGTGGCCCTCGTCGGCACCTCCGTCCTGGGCCGCGGCCGCCCCAACGTCTGGGGCACGGCCCTCGGCGCCGTCCTCATCGGCATCATCACCACCGGCCTCACCATCAAGGGCCTGCCCTACTACACCCAGGACGTCGTCGAGGGCGCGGTCCTCATCCTCGCCCTGGTCTTCAGCTTCACCCTGTCCAAGCGCCGTACCGCATAGGCAAGTTCGAGGAGTTACCGCGATGGGCTACCGCATCCTGGAGACCGATGACATCCCCGGCTACCTGCGCGAGCGCGGCCACTGGGACGACGTGGGCGACATCCGTGTCCGCGAGGTGTCGGACGGCAACATGAACCGGGTGTTCCTCGCGTCGTCCGCCGACGGCACCCGCAGCCTCGCCGTCAAGCAGGCCCTGCCCTGGGTCCGCGTCGCCGGGCCGTCCTGGCCGATGAGCCCCGACCGCGCCGACGCCGAGGCCCGCGCCTACGACCAGGTGGCGAAGGTCGCGCCCGACAAGATCCCGACGGTCCACGGCTACGACCCCGAGAACCACGCCCTCGTCATGGAGGACATGTCGGACCTGGAGGTCCTGCGCACCCGCCTGAACGCCGGCGAGCCCTACGGCCCGCACACCTCGGCGCGCATCGGCGAGTTCGTCGCCCAGTTCTCCTTTGCCACCAGCGACTTCGGCATGCCGTCCGCCGAACGCAAGACCCTGATCGCCGCCTCGGTCAGCCCCGAACTCTGCAAGATCACCGAGGACGTCGTCCTGTCCGAGCCGTACATCGAGCACGAGCACAACCACTGGCACCCGCGACTGGACGACCTGGCCGCCGAGTTCCGCGCCGACACCCGGCTGCGCACCGAGGTCGCCGACCTCCGGCACACTTTCATGACCAGCGCCCAGGCCCTTCTCCACGGCGACCTGCACACCGGCAGCATCATGGTCGGCGAACGCGCGGGCACCCACGTGGTCCGGGTCTTCGACCCCGAGTTCTCCTTCGTCGGCCCCGTCGGCTACGACCTCGGCCTGTACTGGGCGAACGCGCTGGTGTCGGAGGAACGGGCGCGAGCGCTCGGCACGCTGTCCGACCACGGCGAGCAACTCCGCCTCTCCTGGGACGCCTTCGAAGCGGAGTTCCGCCGACTGTGGCCGACCCGCGTCGACACCTTCTTCGACGACGCCTACCTCGACCGCTTCCTGCGCCGCGTGTGGACCGAGTCCCTCGGCTACGCCGGCACGGAGATCGTCCGCCGAATCATCGGCTTCGCCCATCTGACCGACCTGACGACGCTGGAGGACCCGGTGCCTGCGTCCCGCAGGGCGCTGCTGATGGGCCGCGAACTGATCGTCCGCCGGGCTGAGTTGAACGACCCGAACGATGCAAGAGCGGTCGTGCGGCCCGCCTAGGAGCGCGGGGCTGTGTCCATTCGCGGCTCCGCCGCGGGGCGCGACCAGCCCCCACACCCCGCAGACGAAAGTCACACACCGGCAAACGAAAGGGGCGGCTCCGTCGGCGTGGAGCCGCCCCTTCCGGTGGTGGCCTGCCCCGGTGCGGAAGAACGCGGGGCGGGCCGCCCTCGTGCGGTCCGGCCTGGTCAGGGGAGTGGCCGGACCTGACGCCGGGGGAGGCTCATCCGGCGAAAACCTCCCTCGGCGCCGCGAGGCTCACTTCTTGTCGAGCAGGTCCTGCACCTTCGCCCGCACGTCGTCCGTGGCGAGCCCCCGGATCGTCAGCGTCGTCCGGCGGCGCAGCACGTCGTCCTGCGTCTCGGCCCACTCGTTGTCCCGGGCGTAGACCACCTGGGCCCAGATCTCCGGGGCGTCCGGGTGGACGCGCTCGCCCAGCTCCGGGTTCTCGTTGGCGATACGGGCGATGTCGAACGCCAGCGAACCGTAGTGCGTGGCCAGGTGCTTCGCGGTGTCGGCCGCCATCCGCGGGCCCGGCGCCGGGCGGTCGGTCAGCAGCCGGTGGGCGACCGCGCGCGGGTTGGCGATGCCGGGCAGCGGCAGCTTCTTCGGCAGCGAGGCGATCGGCTCGAAGTCGTCGCCCAGCGGGTGGCCCGGCAGCGCCTCCAGCTTCTGCATGATGGTGCGGCCGATGTGCCGGAAGGTCGTCCACTTGCCGCCCGCGACGGACAGCATGCCGCCCTTGCCCTCGGTCACGACCGTCTCGCGCTTGGCCTTCGCGGTGTCACCGGGACCGCCCGGCAGCACCCGCAGACCCGCGAAGGCATAGGTGATGAGATCGCGGTCCAGCTGCTGGTCCCGGATGGAGAACGCGGCCTCGTCGAGTATCTGGGCCGTGTCCTTCTCGGTGACCGCGACGTCCGCCGGGTCGCCCTCGAACTCCTCGTCCGTGGTGCCCAGCAGCAGCATGTCCTCCCAGGGCAGGGCGAACGTGATGCGGTACTTGTCGATCGGGGTCGCGAGCGCCGCCTTCCACGGCGACGTCCGCTTCAGGACCAGATGCGCGCCCTTCGACAGCCGGATCGACGGCGCGGCATTCGGGTCCTCCATCTTGCGCAGGTGGTCGACCCACGGACCGGTCGCGTTCAGCACGAGACGGGCGTTCACCCCGAACTCGTCACCGGACAGCCGGTCCCTGAGATCCGCCCCGGTCACCCGGCCCTTGGTGAAGCGCAGGCCGGTGACCTCGGCGTGGTTGAGCACGACCGCGCCCGCCTCGACGGCCCCGCGGACCGTCATCAGCGCCATCCGCGCGTCGTTCATCTGGTCGTCGCCGTACACGGCCACGGCCTTGAGGTTCTCGGTACGCAGCTCGGGCACGTCCTGCGCGGCCTTGGCCGGGCTCAGCAGGTGCCCCACTCCGTCACCGAACGCGGAGAGCGCGGAGTAGGCGAAGACGCCCGCCCCGAGCTTCGCGGCGCCGTGCGGCCCGCCCTTGTACACGGGGAGGTAGAACGTGAGCGGGTTCGCCAGGTGGGGGGCCACCTGGCGGGAGACCGCACGGCGCTCGAAGTGGTTCTCCGCCACCAGCTTCACCGCGCCGGTCTGCAGGTAGCGCAGACCGCCGTGGAGCAGCTTGGAGGAGGCGGAGGAGGTGGCGCCGGCGAAGTCACCGGCGTCGACCAGAGCCACCCTGAGGCCGGACTGCGCGGCGTGCCAGGCGGTGGAGATGCCCAGGATGCCGCCGCCGATCACGAGAAGGTCGTACGACGCCTTGGCGAGCTGCTCCCGGGTCTCGGCGCGGCTCGGGTTGGAGCCGGAGGCCGGGCGCATACCGAGGGCAGGCACGGACTGCAGGGTGGTCTGACTGGTCATTTCGGGTTCTTACTCCTCATCAGAGTTCGAGAGCTGGCGAGGGCCGTTCAGCTCTCGTCGTCCTCGATCCAGCCCATGGTCCGCTCGACGGCCTTGAGCCAGTTCTTGTACTCACGGTCGCGGGTCTCCGCGTCCATGCGGGGGGTCCACTCGGCGGCCCGGCGCCAGTTGGCACGCAGTTCGTCCGTGCTGGACCAGAAGCCGACGGCGAGACCGGCGGCGTAGGCGGCGCCGAGGCAGGTGGTCTCGGCGACCATCGGGCGCACCACGGGGGCGTCCAGGAAGTCCGAGAGGGTCTGCATCAGCAGGTTGTTGGAGGTCATGCCGCCGTCGACCTTGAGGGCCACCAGCTCGTCGCCGGAGTCCTTGACCATGGCGTCGGCGATCTCCCGGGTCTGCCAGGCGGTGGCCTCCAGGACGGCACGCGCGAGGTGCGCCTTGGTGACGTACCGGGTCAGTCCGGCGATCACACCGCGGGCGTCGGAACGCCAGTGCGGGGCGAACAGGCCGGAGAAGGCCGGCACGAAGTAGGCGCCGCCGTTGTCCTCGACCGAGAGCGCGAGCGTCTCGATCTCGGCGGCGGTGGAGATCAGGCCCATCTGGTCGCGCATCCACTGCACCAGCGAGCCGGTGACCGCGATCGAGCCCTCCAGGGCGTAGACCGTCGACTGGTCACCGATCTTGTAGCCGACGGTGGTCAGCAGGCCCGCGTACGAGTTGATGATCTTGTCACCGGTGTTCATCACCATGAAGGTGCCGGTGCCGTACGTCGACTTGACCTCGCCCTCGGAGAAACAGGTCTGGCCGAACAGGGCCGCCTGCTGGTCGCCGAGCGCGGAGGCGACCGGGATGCCGCCGAGCAGGTCGCCCAGCTTGCCGCCGGTGATCTCGCCGTAGACCTCGGCGGAGGAGCGGATCTCCGGCAGGATCTGCAGCGGCACGCCGATCGACTCGGCGATCTTGTCGTCCCACGCCATGGTGTGCAGGTTCATCAGCATGGTGCGGGAGGCGTTGGTGACGTCGGTGACGTGCTTGCCGCCGTTGACACCGCCGGTCAGGTTCCAGATGACCCACGTGTCCATGGTGCCGAAGAGGATGTCGCCGGCCTCGGCGCGCTCCTTGAGGCCTTCGACGTTGTCCAGCAGCCAGCGGGCCTTGGGACCGGCGAAGTAGGAGGCGAGCGGCAGACCGGTCTCCCGGCGGAAGCGGTCCTGTCCGACATTGCGCCCGAGCTCCTTGCAGAGCGCGTCGGTGCGGGTGTCCTGCCAGACGATGGCGTTGTGGACCGGCTCACCGGTGTTCTTGTCCCACAGCACGGTGGTCTCGCGCTGGTTGGTGATGCCGATGGCCTTGATGTCGTCGCGGGTGATGCCGGCCTTGGCGACGGCGCCGGCGACGACCTCCTGGACGTTGGTCCAGATCTCGGTCGCGTTGTGCTCGACCCAGCCCGGCTTCGGGAAGATCTGCTCGTGCTCCTTCTGGTCGACGGAGACGATGCGGCCGTCGCGGTCGAAGACGATGCAGCGGGACGAGGTGGTGCCCTGGTCGATCGCGGCGATGAAGGGGCCGGCGGTGTGGGCGTCGGTCACTGTTAGCTCCTGGAAGTTCCGTGGTTATGGGGCTTTACGTACGGCGCGCGCTGAGAGTTTCGGTACTCCTCACCCGGACGGGTGAAGCTCGCTTCTCCTAGGCGAATGCGACGTTGTAGATGCCTGCCGCGATGGCGCCGCCGATCAGCGGACCGACCACCGGGATCCAGGCGTAGCCCCAGTCGGAACCGCCCTTGTTGGGCAGCGGCAGAAGGGCGTGGACGATACGCGGACCGAGGTCACGGGCCGGGTTGATCGCGTAACCGGTCGGGCCGCCGAGCGACAGACCGATGGAGACGACCACGAGTGCGGTGATCAGGGCGCCCAGGGTGCCGAGGCCGTTGCCGGCGTCGTTCAGGCCCTGCGTGAGAACGGCGAGGACCAGCACGACGGTGCCGATGATCTCCGTGGCGAGGTTCTGCACCGCGTTCCGGATCTCGGGACCGGTGGAGAAGACGCCCAGGACCGGGCCGGCGCCCTTCTCCTGGGCCTCGACGGCCTTGGCCGCCGTGGCCTGCGCGCCCGGACCACCGACGATCTCCTTGTCGGTGAGGTGGGCGTGGAACTGGCCGTAGTAGGCGACCCAGACCAGGGTGGCACCGATCATGGCGCCGAGGAGCTGTCCGGCGAAGTACGTCGGGACGTTGCTCCAGTCGTTGTCCTTGATCGCGAGAGCGACCGTCACGGCCGGGTTCAGATGGGCGCCGGACAGCGGCGCCGAGGTGTAGACCGCCGTGAGTACTGCGAAGCCCCACCCGAAGGTGATGGCGAGCCAGCCGGCGTTGCGGGCCTTGGAGGCCTTCAGCGTGACGGCGGCGCAGACGCCCCCGCCGAGCAGGATGAGTATGGCGGTACCGATGGTCTCGCCGATGAAGATGTCGGAGCTGGACACCCGCGACTCCTTTGTCCTTCGTCCAGGGGAAGCCGAACCCCGGGTCCCTCCGGTGGTTCGCGTTGCCCTCGGGGGTGAGAGCGATGCCGGCCCTTGGCGTTGTCACACTCTAGCGCGTATTGCCGGTAGGTGTTCGACAATGCCGACCGATGGACGGGAGTCTTGTCCCGGCGTCGTGCGTGCGTCAAGAGCTCTGTCGTTGAATGCGCGATCGTTGTCGGTTGTGTTGATTTATCGACATGGGGACAGTCGGGCCGGGGCGCGGCGAAAGCCGGGGTGCCCTACGGCGTCCCGGCGGTCACTCCCGTCCCGTGACGGCCCCCTGCGAGGCCTCAGAACCGGCCGGCGCCCAGATCCCGCGACACCGCGCGGGCACAGTCCCGCACAGCCGCGATCAGCTCCGGACGCAGCTCGCCGTCCCGGCACAGCCGCTCGACGGCGCCGGTGATGCCGACGGCGCCGACGGGCATGCGACGCCGGTCGTGGATGGGGGCGGCCAGCGAGGCGACGCCCTCCCAGGTCTCCTCCACGTCCGCGGCGTACCCACGCGCGCGTGTCATGTCGAGGAGATGCTCGAAGCCGTCCAGCTCGCACACGGTCCGGTCGGTGAAGGCCTTGCGGTCGGCCTCGATCGCCTCGCTGTGCGCGACCGGGTCGTAGGCCGACAGGACCTTGCCCAGCGCCGTGGAGTGCAGCGGCTGCATGGCGCCGATCTCCAGCACCTGCCTGCTGTCGTCCGGACGGAAGACGTGGTGGACGATCAGGACGCCCTGCTGGTGCAGGACGCCCAGGTAGACGCTCTCCCCGCTGGAACGCGCCAGGTCGTCCGTCCACACCAGCGCGCGTGCCCGCAGCTCGTGCACGTCCAGATAGGTCGTGCCCAGGCGCAGCAGCTCGGCGCCCAGCTGGTAGCGCCCGGAGGCGTCGTCCTGCTCCACGAAGCCCTCCTGCTGGAGGGTGCGCAGGATCCCGTGGGCGGTGCCCTTGGCGAGGCCCAGCGAGGAGGCGATGTCCGACAGGCCGAGGCGTCGCTCGCCGCCTGCGAGGAGCCGCAGCATCGCGGCCGCCCGTTCGAGCGACTGGATGTTCCGTGCCATCGCCGTACTGCCTCCGTCCCCTTCGACCGTCGACATCGCGACGTCGCTGCCGCCGTTCGGCAATGTCGAACACTACCGGTCGATGCCGACCTCCCGCTAATGGTCCGTCGCCATCCGGCTGCTTCTCTTGCGTCACACGTATCCGGCGCGCGCCCCCGACGTCGTCCGCGTCCGCCCCGTGGACGGCCCGACCCTTCCGTCGCGGTCCCGGTTACGCTGGCGTGGTGCGCCCGCCGTGGAAAGTCACGCAAGGGTGCAAAGCCGACAGCCGTCGCATTCCAGGGAGCCTTTTCATGGCCTCGTTGCCACCGACCCCTTCCGCCGACAGCCGGACCCGTGTGTCCGAACTCCGCGAGGCGCTCGCCACCCGTGTGGTGGTAGCCGACGGAGCGATGGGCACCATGTTGCAGGCCCAGGAGCCCACCCTCGACGACTTCGAGAACCTCGAGGGCTGCAACGAGATCCTCAACCTCACCCGGCCCGACATCGTCCGCTCCGTCCACGAGGCCTACTTCGAGGCGGGCGTGGACTGCGTCGAGACCAACACCTTCGGCGCCAACCACTCGGCCATGGCCGAGTACGACATCGCCCACCGCGTCCACGAGCTGTCCGAGGCGGGCGCCCGTATCGCCCGCGAGACCGCCGACGCGTTCGCCGCCCGCGACGGCCGCCGCCGCTGGGTGCTCGGCTCCATCGGCCCCGGTACGAAACTGCCGACCCTCGGCCACATCGGCTACGGCACGCTGCGCGACGGCTTCCAGGCGAACGCCGAGGGCCTGCTCGCCGGCGGCGCGGACGCCCTGATCGTGGAGACCACCCAGGACCTCCTGCAGACGAAGTCGTCCGTCCTGGGCGCCCGGCGCGCCATGGAGGCCACCGGCACCGAGGTTCCGCTGCTGGTCTCGATGGCCTTCGAGACCACCGGCACCATGCTCCTCGGCTCCGAGATCGGCGCCGCGCTCACCGCGCTGGAACCCCTCGGCATCGACATGATCGGCCTGAACTGCTCGACCGGCCCCGCCGAGATGAGCGAGCACCTGCGCTACCTGGCCCGGCACTCCCGCACCCCCCTGCTGTGCATGCCGAACGCCGGCCTGCCGATCCTCACCAAGGACGGCGCCCATTTCCCGCTCGACCCCGAGGGCCTGGCCGACGCCCAGGAGACCTTCGTACGGGACTACGGCCTGAACCTCATCGGCGGCTGCTGCGGCACCACCCCCGAGCACCTGAGGCAGCTCGTGGAGCGCGTCCGGGAAGCCACGCCGGTCGAGCGCGACCCGCAGCCCGAGCCCGGCGCCGCCTCCCTGTACCAGACCGTCCCGTTCCGCCAGGACACCTCCTACCTCGCCATCGGTGAGCGCACCAACGCCAACGGCTCCAAGAAGTTCCGCGAGGCCATGCTGGACGGCCGCTGGGACGACTGTGTGGAGATGGCCCGCGACCAGATCCGCGAGGGCGCCCACATGCTCGACCTGTGCGTCGACTACGTCGGTCGCGACGGCGTCGCCGACATGGAGGAGCTCGCCGGCCGCTTCGCCACCGCCTCCACCCTGCCGATCGTGCTGGACTCGACCGAGGTCGACGTCATCCAGGCGGGCCTGGAGAAGCTCGGTGGACGCGCGGTCATCAACTCCGTCAACTACGAGGACGGCGACGGCCCCGAATCCCGCTTCGCGAAGGTCACCAAGCTCGCCCGCGAGCACGGCGCCGCCCTGATCGCGCTGACCATCGACGAGGAGGGCCAGGCCCGCACCCCCGAGAAGAAGGTCGAGATCGCCGAACGGCTGATCGAGGACCTGACCACCAACTGGGGCATCCTCGAGTCCGACATCCTCATCGACACCCTGACCTTCACCATCTGCACCGGCCAGGAGGAGTCCCGGAAGGACGGCATCGCCACCATCGAGGCGATCCGCGAGCTCAAGCGCCGCCACCCGGACGTCCAGACCACCCTGGGTCTGTCCAACATCTCGTTCGGCCTCAACCCGGCCGCCCGCATCCTGCTGAACTCCGTCTTCCTCGACGAGTGCGTCAAGGCGGGCCTGGACTCGGCCATCGTCCACGCCTCCAAGATCCTCCCCATCGCCCGCTTCAGCGAGGAAGAGGTCCAGACGGCCCTCGACCTGATCCACGACCGCCGTGCCGAGGGCTACGACCCCCTGCAGAAGCTGATGCAGCTCTTCGAGGGCGCCACCGCCAAGTCCCTCAAGGCCGGCAAGGCCGAGGAACTCGCCGCCCTGCCGCTGGAGGAGCGCCTCAAGCGCCGCATCATCGATGGCGAGCGCAACGGCCTGGAGACCGACCTCGACCAGGCCCTCCAGGACACGCCCGCCCTCGACATCGTCAACAACACCCTGCTGGACGGCATGAAGGTCGTCGGTGAACTGTTCGGCTCCGGCCAGATGCAGCTGCCGTTCGTCCTGCAGTCCGCCGAGGTCATGAAGGCCGCCGTCGCCTACCTCGAACCGCACATGGAGAAGTCCGACGCCGACGGCAAGGGCACCATCGTGCTGGCCACCGTCCGCGGCGACGTCCACGACATCGGCAAGAACCTCGTCGACATCATCCTGTCCAACAACGGCTACAACGTGGTCAACCTGGGCATCAAGCAGCCCGTCTCCGCGATCCTGGAGGCCGCCGAGGAGCACCGCGCCGACGTCATCGGCATGTCCGGCCTGCTGGTGAAGTCCACGGTGATCATGAAGGAGAACCTGGAGGAGCTCAACCAGCGCGGCCTCTCGGCGAACTACCCCGTCATCCTCGGCGGCGCCGCCCTCACCCGCGCCTACGTCGAGCAGGACCTGCACGAGATCTACGAGGGCGAAGTCCGCTACGCCCGGGACGCCTTCGAGGGCCTGCGCCTGATGGACGCCCTCATCGGCGTCAAGCGCGGAGTGCCCGGCGCGAAGCTGCCCGACCTCAAGCAGCGCCGGGTCAGGAGCACCACCGCCACCGCCGTACCGGACGAGCGCCCCGAGGAAGGGCATGTCCGCTCCGACGTCGCCACCGACAACCCGCTGCCCGAGCCGCCGTTCTGGGGCACCCGCGTCATCAAGGGCATCCAGCTCAAGGAGTACGCCTCCTGGCTCGACGAGGGCGCCCTCTTCAAGGGCCAGTGGGGCCTGAAGGAAGCCCGCACCGGCGACGGGCCGTCGTACCAGGAACTCGTCGAGACCGAGGGCCGCCCGCGGCTGCGCGGACTGCTCGACAGGCTCCAGACGGACAACCTCCTCGAAGCCGCCGTGGTCTACGGCTACTTCCCGTGCGTCTCCAAGGACGACGACCTGATCCTCCTCGACGAGCACGGCAACGAACGCACCCGCTTCACCTTCCCGCGCCAGCGCCGCGGCCGCCGACTGTGCCTCGCGGACTTCTTCCGCCCGCAGGAGTCCGGCGAGACCGACGTCGTGGGCCTCCAGGTCGTCACCGTGGGCTCACGGATCGGCGAGGAGACCGCGCGGATGTTCGAGGCGAACGCCTACCGCGACTACCTCGAACTGCACGGCCTGTCCGTGCAGCTGGCCGAGGCGCTCGCCGAGTACTGGCACGCGCGCGTGCGCTCCGAGCTGGGCTTCGCCGGTGAGGACCCCTCCGACATCGAGGACATGTTCGCGCTGAAGTACCGCGGCGCCCGCTTCTCCCTCGGCTACGGCGCCTGCCCCAACCTGGAGGACCGGTCCAAGATCGCCGACCTGCTCCAGCCCGAGCGCATCGGCGTCCACCTCTCCGAGGAGTTCCAGCTGCACCCCGAGCAGTCCACGGACGCCATCGTCATCCACCACCCGGAGGCGAAGTACTTCAACGCACGCTGACCCCACCCACGGCGTGTCACCCGTGTGCCCCGAGGCACACCCGTTGAACCAGGCGATTCAACGCGACCCGTCGTACACTGGACGGTCCACCGCAGGCCGGTTCCCTCCGTGGGAACCGGCCTGATCGTCCCTTCAAGGAGGTACGTGGATGACCAGCACGGTCCCCGCGCCAGTAACCCGTACGGCCGACGGCTCGGCCCTGCAGGCCGTCCTCCTCGACATGGACGGAACCCTGGTGGACACCGAGGGCTTCTGGTGGGACGTCGAGGTCGAGGTCTTCGCCGGCCTCGGCCACACCCTCGACGACACCTGGCGCCATGTCGTGGTCGGCGGCCCGATGACCCGCAGCGCCGGATTCCTCATCGAGGCCACCGGCGCCGACATCACCCTCGCCGAACTCACCGTCCTGCTCAACGAAGGCTTCGAGGACCGCATCGACCGCGCCCTGCCCCTGATGCCCGGGGCCGCCCGGCTGCTGGCCGAGCTGGCCCGGCACGAGATCCCCACCGCCCTGGTCTCCGCCTCGCACCGGCGCATCATCGACCGCGTCCTCACCTCGCTCGGTCCGCAGTACTTCGCGCTGACCGTCGCCGGCGACGAGGTGACGCGCACCAAGCCGCACCCGGACCCGTACCTGTTCGCCGCGGCCGGACTCGGAGCCGACCCCACCAGGTGCGCGGTCGTCGAGGACACCGCGACCGGCGTCGCCGCCGCCGAGGCCGCGGGCTGCCAGGTGGTGGCCGTGCCGTCCGTCGCACCCATCGCCCCGGCCGCCCGACGCACCGTGGTGACCTCCCTGGAACAGGTCGATCTGGCATTTCTGCGCGGCCTGATGGCCGCCTGAACAACGGAAATAGGACCGGCCTTCACCCAGAGTGCAACGCCGATAACCCGGGAAATTCCGCAAAGGAATTCGAATCCCGGACGATGGCCGAATTCCGGTGCCACCAAGACCGTTCAGTTTGTGAGGTTCACCACTCCCAAGAGGGTCGACAGACGCCCGACTCCGCGCTGGCGACCCTTGAGCGAAGGCTTCCGCCGCACCCTTGTGTCCCGATTGATGGAGCAGTGCACGAATCCTTCCACCATCAGGTTTCCGGTGCGTCCGCGACCGGTTCCACAGCGTGATGGGCTCTCAACTCCGGTGGCGGCGAACCGTCCTGCGGGCGCGGACTAATCTCGTCGCGAGAACATCGCCCTTACCCCCGTGATCCGCCGCGACACCCCTGCATGCCGGGTACACGGAGTCGACAGCTGGAGAAACCCGAGCATGAACCGCAAGACTTTGGTGCTGCCGGCCGTCATCGGTCTGCTCGCGCCGGTTCTCGCCGCCTGCGGCGCAACCGACAGCGGCAGCGACAGCGGCGACGCGATCGTCGTCGGCACCACGGACGCGTTCACTGCCTCGAAGGACGCTCCCGCACCCCTCGACCCGGCCTACGCCTACGACGTCGGCACCTGGAACATCCTGCGCCAGACCGTGCAGACCCTGATGGTCCAGCCGCGCGGCGACGGCAACCCGGTCCCCGAGGCCGCCCAGAGCTGCGGCTTCACCGACAGCGGCAACGAACGCTACGCCTGCAAACTGCGCCAGGGCCTCAAGTTCGCGAACGGCGACCCCGTCACCGCGGACGACGTGAAGTACTCCATCGACCGCGCCCGCTCCCTCAAGGCCGACAGCGGCGTCTTCGCCCTGCTGTCCACCATCGACACCGTCGAGACCCAGGGCGAACGCGACGTCATCTTCCACCTCAAGACCGCAGACGCCACCTTCCCGTTCAAGCTGTCCACTCCCGTCGCCGGCATCGTCGACCCGGACATCTACGCCAAGGACAAGCTGCGCGACGGCTTCGAGGTCGACGGCTCCGGCCCGTACACCCTCCAGGCCGAGGTCAAGAACGACGAACTGGTCTCCGCCGTGTTCACCAAGAACCCCGACTACAAGGGGAGCCTGACGGTGAACAACGACAAGGTCGAACTACGCAACTTCGCCGACGCCGACGCCATGGGCACCGCCCTCGACAACGGCGACATCGACCTGATGACCCGCACCATGTCGCCCGAACAGATCCAGAAGCTGTCGGCCGACTCCGACGACAGCGTCGACCTCGTCGACCTGTCCGGCCTGGAAATCCGCTACCTGGCCTTCAACACCAACGACCCGAGCGTGCGCAGCAAGGCCGTCCGCCAGGCGATGGCCCAGATCATCGACCGCGGCGAACTCGTCTCCAAGGTCTACGGCTCCCAGGCCGAACCGCTGTACTCCCTGGTCCCCGCCAGCGTCACCGGCCACTCCAACTCGTTCTTCAACAAGTACGGCGACCCGAGCGCCACCAAGGCCAAGGCCCTGCTGGAGAAGGCCGGCATCACCACCCCGGTGAAGCTGACCCTGCACTACACCACCGACCACTACGGCTCGGCCACCAAGAAGGAGTTCGAGCTGCTGCAGAAGCAGCTCAACGACAGCGGACTGTTCGACGTCGACATCGAAGGCACGCCCTGGGCGACGTTCCGCCCCGCCGAGCAGAAGGGCGAGTACGAGGTCTACGGCATGGGCTGGTTCCCCGACTTCCCCGACGCCGACAACTTCCTCGCGCCCTTCCTCGACAAGGACAACTTCCTCGGCTCGCCCTACGCCAACAGCGCGATCCGCAACAACCTCATCCCGGAGTCCCGCCGTGTCGCCGACCGGCTGTCCGCCTCCGGCAGCCTGACGGACATCCAGGACATCGTGGCCAACGACGTACCCGTGCTGCCGCTGTGGCAGGGCAAGCAGTACGTCGCGGCCGGAGACGACGTCACGGGCACCGCCTACGCGCTCAACTCCTCCTCGACCCTCCAGCTGTGGGAGCTCGGCCGCGGCGTGAGCGGCTGACGTCTCCCCGCGCCCGACGCCACGACCAAGGCGCCGGGCCGGCCCGGGATCCAGGACTTCGGCCCGGGTTCCACACAACCGACGACAAGGCACTCGTACGTGAACATGCGCAACCAGTGGCCGGTCCTGCCCGTCGTGGCAGGGCTGGCCTCCGGCCTGCTGACCGGCTGCGGAACGGAAACGGGCGATGCCGGGGGGACCAGCACCTCGGTGGTCATGGGGATGTCCGACGACGTCCTGGCCACCGACCCCGCCTCCGGCTACGACCCCGGCTCCTGGCTGCTGTTCAACAACGTCTTCCAGTCGCTGCTCAGCTTCCCCAAGGGCGCCACCGAACCCCAGCCCGAGGCCGCCGAGCAGTGCACGTTCTCCGACACGCAGACCAAGGTCTACAAGTGCACCCTCAGAGACGGCCTCAAGTTCAGCAACGGTGACGCCCTCACCTCCGAGGACGTCAAGTTCTCCTTCGACCGCATGCTGAAGATCAACGACCCCGACGGTCCCGCGGTCATGTTCCCCACGCTCGACAAGGTGGAGACCCCGGACGACAGGACGGTCGTCTTCCGGCTCAACACCCCGGACGCCACCTTCCCGAGCAAGATAGCCTCCGGCGCCGGCTCCATCGTCGACCAGCAGCAGTACGACGCGGGCGGCCTGCGCGAGGACAACGAGGCCGTCGGCTCCGGCCCGTACAAGCTGGACTCGTTCGACGACGACGAAGCCGTCTTCTCCGTCAACGAGAACTACAAGGGCACCGCCAAGGTCCAGAACTCCGGCGTCACCCTGAAGTTCTTCCACGGCGACCAGGACGCCCTGAAGAAGGCCCTGAGCGCCAACGAGGTCGACATCGCCTACCGCGGCCTCACCGCGGGCGACATCGCCGACATCGAGAAGTCCGGCGGCGACAACGGCGTCGAGGTCGTCGAGGGCAGCAGCGCCGAAATCCAGCACCTCGTCTTCAACATGGACGACCCCGTCGCCGGAAAGCTCGGCGTCCGCAAGGCCATCGCCTACCTGATCGACCGCGACGCCCTCATCAAGGACGTCTACGAGGGCACCGCCAGCCCGCTGTACTCGATCATCCCGGCCGGTATCGGCGGCCACAACACGGCCTTCTTCGACACCTACGGCGCCCGCCCCTCCAAGGCCAAGGCCGCCGCAGCCCTCCAGGACGACGGCATCACCGGCAAGGTCAAGCTGACCCTCTGGTCCACGCCGTCGCGCTACGGCCCGGCCACCGACCAGGAGTTGAAGGCCATCGCCCAGCAGCTCAACGACAGCGGCCTGTTCGACGCCGACGTGCAGTCCGTCGCCTTCGACCAGTACGAGAAGGACATCTCCGCCGGCAAGTACGGCGTGTACGTGAAGGGCTGGATCCCGGACTACCCGGACGCCGACAACTTCACCTCACCCTTCTTCGGCAAGGGCAACGTCCTGAGCAACAACTACAGCAACAACGCCATCACCGGCTCGCTCATCCCGCGCACCTCCGCCGAGAGCGACCGCTCCGCCACCGACGACGAGTTCAACCAGCTCCAGGACATCGTCGCCAGGGAACTCCCCGTCCTGCCCGTCTGGCAGGCCAAGCAGTACGCCGTCGTCCGCGACAACGTCTACGGCCTGGAGTACTGCCTCGACGCCTCCACGGTCTTCCGCTTCTGGGAGCTCAGCAAGGGCTGACGGCCGCACCCCGCCCACGCACGAAAGAGGGCGCCCCTTCTCACCAGGAGCGCCCTCCGCGTGCGTCAAGGACAGGCTCTACGTCAAGGACAGGCTCTACTGGGCGCCGGGACGCACCAGCCCGCTCTCGTACGCGTACACCGCGGCCTGCACCCGGTCCCGCAACCCCAGCTTCGTCAGCACATGCCCCACATGGGTCTTCACCGTGGTCTCGCTGACGAACAGGTCCGCGGCGATCTCCGCGTTCGACAGCCCCCGCGCCACCAGCTTCAGCACCTCCACCTCACGATCGGTGAGCGTGTGCAGCGTGTCCGGAACCGGCTCGTCACCCGACGGCAGATGCGTCGCGTACTTGTCCAGCAGCCGACGCGTGATGCTCGGCGCGAGCATCGCCTCCCCGGCCGCGACCACACGGATCGCCTGCACCAGCTCATTGGCCGGGGCGTCCTTCAGCAGAAACCCGCTGGCCCCCGCCTTCAACGCCTCCACCACGTACTCGTCGAGATCGAACGTCGTCAGCACCAGCACCTTCGCCGGGCCGTCCCGCCCGGGCCCGGTGATCTGCCGGGTCGCCTCGACCCCGTCCATCCGAGGCATACGGATGTCCATCAGAACCACGTCGGGCTGCAGAGCCCGCACCTGGTCGAGAGCCTGAAGGCCGTCGCCGGCCTCGCCCACGACCGCGATGTCCTGCTCCGCCTCCAGAATCATCCGGAAGCCGGTACGCAGCAGCGGCTGGTCGTCGACCAGTAGGACGCGGATGGCCACGTAAGTCTCCTTCGCTAGTCCGGCCCCATTCTGCCCTGCGGGCCACCCCCGGATTCGCCCGCCCTGACCGGCAACGGATAGGGCGGGGGAGTGCCGCCGAATTCCGGGCAGTGCGCCTGGTGATCGCACCAGCCGCACAGCTTCGTCGGCCGCGGCCGCCACACCCCCGTCTCCGTCGCCTCCCGGATCGCCTCCCACAGCGCCAGCAGCTTGCGCTCGACCCGCTCCAGATCGGCGAGCACGGGGTCGTACGTCAACACGTCACCACTGCCGAGATAGACGAGCTGGAGCCGGCGCGGGACCACCCGCTTCAGCCGCCACACGACGAGCGCGTAGAACTTCATCTGGAACAGCGCACCCTCGGAGTACTCGGGCCGGGGCGCCTTGCCGGTCTTGTAGTCGACGATCCGCACCTCACCCGTCGGCGCCACGTCGACCCGGTCGATGATGCCGCGCAACCGCAGCCCCGAATCCAGCTCGGCCTCGACGAACAGCTCACGCTCGGCGGGCTCCAGCCGGGTCGGATCCTCCAGCCCGAACCACCGCTCGACAAGCCGCTCCGCCTCACCCAGCCACGCCGCCAGCCGCTCGCCCTCCGGATCGTCCGCGAACAGCTCCACGACCTCCGGCCGGCTCTCCCGCAGCCGGTCCCACTGCCCCGGAATCAGCGCCTTCGCACGCGGCGCCGTCCGCTCGGCCGCCGGGGCGTCGAAGAGCCGCTCCAGCACCGCGTGCACCAACGTGCCCTTCGTCGCCGCCGCACTCGGCTTCTCCGGCAGCCGGTCGATCACCCGGAACCGGTACAGCAGCGGACACTGCATGAAGTCACTCGCACGCGAGGGAGACAACGAGGCCGGCGGTATGACACGGACGACAGCGGCCCCCTCACCCGCACCGTCCGCACCCGCCACAATCGCGCCCGCGTCCGCCACTGCCGTGTCGGCCTCCACCACTGCCGCGTCCGCACCCGCCCCGACCGCAGCCACCGCCGTACCGTCCGCCCCCGCCGGGGACACGTCCGCGACCGACCCGATCGCGGACGCGCCGTCACCGCCGCAGTCCGCCGCGGCACCCTCCGTGCTCGTCTCCATGCCCACAGACCTTACGGCCCGCCACTGACAGTGACCCAGCTGCGGCCGTTACGGCCGGGACAGCGGGGGAAACAGAGAGGGGTGCCGGGGCGGAACACGCCGCGACGGCCGCATACCATCGACCCAGACCCATCCGCCCGGCAGGCGCGGACGACGCTTCGAACGAGGGGACACCGTGGACGAGAGCGGCGGGAGCGGGCAGCCGCGGTCCGGCACCGACGAGTCGACCGAGCGCCGATCGACCGAGCGCCGAACAGACCGTACGGCCCCGGCCACCGACCCCGCACGCCCCGACCCGACCCCGACCGCCGAACCGTCCCCGGACACCCGGCCCTCGGACACCGACCGGGACGACCCCGAGCACACGTCCCCCCGGCCCTCGCCGGCGGCCGAGGCCGACCCCCAGGACGAGCCCTCACAGCCCCAGGACGGGGACACCGCGGCCCAGCCGAGCCCCGGCGACGACACCGCTCCCGGCCCCACCACACCGCCGCCGACCGAGCCCCGGCCGCAACAGCCCCCCACCACGCCCTACCCCCACCACACCCCCGACCCCGACACCCACGACCGCACCCTCGCCCACTCCGGCACCACAAAGACGCAGCCGCCCCAGCGCCCCAAGGAACCCCGAGGCGGCCTCCTCATGGGACGCCCCTTTGGCGTCCCCGTGTACGTCGCCCCCAGCTGGTTCCTCGTCGCCGCCCTCATCACCTGGGTGTTCGGCGGACAGCTCGACCGCGTCCTGCCCGAGCTCGGCGCCGCCCGCTACCTCGTCTCCCTCTTCTTCGCCGTCGCCTTCTACGCCTCCGTCCTCGTCCACGAACTGGCGCACACCGTCGCCGCACTCCGCTTCAAGCTCCCCGTGCGCCGCATCCAGCTCCAGTTCTTCGGCGGAGTCTCCGAAATCGAGAAGGAAGCCGAGACACCCGGCCGCGAATTCGTCCTCGCCTTCGTCGGACCCCTGCTCTCCCTCGTCCTCGCCGGCGTCTTCTACGCCGCCATGCAGCCCGTCGAACGCGGCACCGTCCCCGGCGTCCTCCTGGCCGGCCTGATGATCTCCAACCTCATCGTCGCCGCCTTCAACCTGCTCCCCGGGCTCCCCCTCGACGGCGGCCGCATGCTCCGCGCCGTCGTCTGGAAGATCACCGGCAAACCCATGACCGGCACCATCGCCGCCGCCTGGGTCGGCCGCGCCCTCGCCGTCTCCGTCCTCATCGGCCTGCCCTGGCTCACCCAGTCCGGCGCCCTCGGCTCCGACGCCGTCGACAACGTCGGCATGGACACGGTCATGGACGCCCTGCTCGCCGCCATCCTCGCCGCGATCATCTGGACCGGCGCCGGCAACAGCCTGCGCATGGCCCGCCTGCGCGAACACCTCCCCGAACTGCGCGCCCGCACCCTCACCCGCCGCGCCGTCCCCGTCGAAACGGACACCCCCCTCTCCGAAGCCCTGCGCCGCGCCAACACCGCCGGAGCCCGCGCCCTCGTCGTCGTCGACGCCGACGGCAACCCCCTCTCCCTCGTCCGCGAGGCCGCCATCGTCGGCGTACCCGAACACCGCCGCCCCTGGGTCCCCGTCAGCGGCCTCGCCCAGGACCTCACCGACGGCATGCGCGTCTCCGCCGAACTCGCCGGAGAAGACCTCCTGGAAGCCCTCAGAGCCGCCCCCGCCACCGAATACCTGGTCGTCGAGGAAACCGGCGAGATCTACGGCGTCCTGTCCGCCGCCGACGTCGAGCGCGCCTTCGTCAAAGCCATGGCACGGCCCGCCTGAGCCCCCCGCCCCCTCCGTGGCCAAGCCCCCCGCAGGAAACCGGTAGGCTGTTCACATGTCCGAACCGACCGGTGCCGCCCGCAGGCGCGGGCCCTTCAAGGTCGGGGACCAGGTTCAGCTGACCGACCCCAAGGGCCGCCACTACACGTTCACGCTCGAAGCCGGGAAGAACTTCCACACCCACAAGGGTTCCTTCCCGCACGACGAACTGATCGGCGCACCCGAGGGCAGCGTTGTCCGCACCACCGGTAACGTCGCCTACCTCGCGCTGCGCCCCCTGCTCCCCGACTACGTCCTGTCCATGCCCCGCGGGGCAGCAGTCGTCTACCCGAAGGACGCGGGGCAGATCCTCGCCTTCGCCGACATCTTCCCCGGCGCACGCGTCGTCGAGGCCGGCGTCGGCTCCGGCTCGCTCAGCAGCTTCCTGCTGCGCGCCATCGGCGACCAGGGCATGCTGCACTCCTACGAGCGCCGCGAGGACTTCGCCGACATCGCCAAGCAGAACGTCGAGCGCTACTTCGGCGGCCCCCACCCCGCCTGGCAGCTCACCGTCGGCGACCTCCAGGACAACCTGAGCGACACCGAGGTCGACCGCGTCATCCTCGACATGCTCGCCCCCTGGGAATGCCTGGAGGCCGTCTCCAAGGCCCTCGTCCCCGGCGGCATCCTCTGCTGCTACGTCGCCACCACCACCCAGCTCGCCCGGACCGTCGAGTCCATCCGCGAGATCGGCTCCTTCAACGAGCCGACCGCCTGGGAGTCGATGATCCGCAACTGGCACATCGAAGGCCTGGCCGTCCGCCCGGACCACCGGATGATCGGCCACACCGGCTTCCTCCTCACCGCCCGCCGCCTCGCCGACGGAGTCGAACCGCCCATGCGCCGCCGACGCCCCGCCAAGGGCGCCTACGGCGAGGACTACGAAGGCCCCAACGCCGCCGGCGGCTCCGGCCGCTGACCCAGCCCCACACCGCCGACAACGCACAAGCGCTGTGGCCGAGTTCCCCGAACACCATCCGGAACTCGACCACAGCGCCTTTCTGTTCACCTCCGACGCCGACAACCCGCAAATCAGAACGTCGCACAACACCCCGCACGCCCCCCGCGCAACCCCGACCACCGCACACCGGCACCCAAACTCCACACCCCGCCGTTCCCCCGCACTGTGACGTGTGGCACCATGCTGGCCACCCCCACCGGCACAGCCCTCACAGGAGACGCTCCTAGTGCAGCAACCCGCCGTCCCGGAACTGGCACACACCCACACCCGCCCCATCCACTGGCTCGCCACCGCCACAGCGGTCGCCGGCGTCGTGGCCCTGTCCTCGGTCCTCCAACCCAACTCGGCCACGGCCGCCCAGAGCGCCGCCGGCCCCGAGACCGGACACGCCCCCGCCGCCCTCGCACCCCCCGACCCGGCCGACGTCGACCTCCCCCTCGAATGCGGGCCCGTGAAGGCGATCGTGGTGAAGAAGGCCACCGGAGACCTCGACGGCGACGGCAACCCCGAAACCGTGGCCGTCGTGCACTGCGACGCCCCCATGGGCACCCCACCCGACGGCCTCTACGTCCTCACCCGAGCCACCGGGACGGCCACACCCCGCATCGTCGCCACCCTCGTCGACCCCAAGGACAGCACCACCGTCAGCGACATCACCGTCCGCGACGGAGCCGTCATCGCCGACCTGCTCAGCTACTCCTCCGACGACGTGCCCCGCTGCTGCCCCGACCTCAAGAACACCGCGAAATGGCAGTGGAAGAACGGCACGTTCGCCCGCTCGACACCCGCCGGAGCACACAGCGTCTGACCCACGCCACCAACACGTGTGAGAAATCAGACAGTCGTAACACCCCGTACTCGCAACGTCACTCCGCGTCCGGACCGAACACCTCGACCTTGTCCGAAACGCGACGCACATGGATGCACTCGCCCGGACACTCCTTCGCCGAATCCACCACATCCGTGAGAAGCGGCAACGGCACGGGCGTTGTCGCCCCCTCCACCTGCAACAGCTCGTCGTCGGCGCCCTTCACATACGCCAGACCATCGATGTCCAGCTCGAACACCTCAGGCGCGTACTGCGCGCAGATACCGTCACCGGTACACAGAGCCTGGTCGATCCAGACCTCCAGTGCCACGCCATCGACCCCGGCCGCCTGCTCCACGCTCATCTCTCCTGCCATCCGCTTACGTCGAGCCGAACGGGAATCCGGCCAGCTCTGACGGGTGTTGAACGCTTCGAGCCTACCCGCGGCGGCTTTCCAATCATGTTCGGTGGGTATTCCCCTGGCGTGAGGGAGAGCGCAAGGGTGAAGATCGGACACACCCCGACAGTCTTTGTGATCTAGGGGTTTCAATCGACACCCACCCAGGTAGGGTCTGGAAGCGTCCAGCTCCCCTTGGAGGAGGTGAGGACCGTGGCAGCCCACGACGACGACATGAACCGCGGCATCCGCCCGGGACGAGGGTCCGACGACCCGGCCGGGCAGATCGCCTACCTTGAGCAGGAGATCGCCGTCCTGCGACGCAAGCTCGCCGACTCTCCGCGGCACACGAGGATTCTCGAAGAGCGGATCGTCGAGCTGCAGACCAATCTGGCCGGCGTCTCCGCACAGAACGAGCGACTCGCCAACACGCTCCGTGAGGCCCGCGACCAGATCGTGGCCCTCAAGGAAGAAGTCGACCGGCTCGCACAGCCACCGGCCGGCTTCGGTGTCTTCCTGCAAGCCAACGAGGACGGCACCGCCGACATCTTCACCGGAGGACGCAAACTCCGCGTGAACGTCAGCCCGAGCGTCGAACTCGACGACCTCAGGCGCGGCCAGGAACTGATGCTCAACGAAGCACTCAACGTGGTCGAAGCCATGGAGTACGAGAGCGTCGGCGACATCGTCACCCTCAAGGAGATCCTCGAGGACGGCGAGCGGGCCTTGGTGGTGGGGCACACCGACGAGGAACGGGTGGTACGGCTCGCCGAGCCGCTGCTGGACGTCACCATCCGACCCGGCGACGCCCTCCTGCTCGAACCCCGCTCCGGCTACGTCTACGAGGTCGTCCCCAAGAGCGAGGTCGAAGAACTCGTCCTCGAAGAGGTCCCCGACATCGGCTACGAGCAGATCGGCGGACTCGGCGGCCAGATCGAAATGATCCGCGACGCCGTCGAGCTCCCCTACCTCTACCCCGACCTGTTCAAGGAGCACGAACTGCGCCCACCCAAGGGCGTCCTGCTCTACGGACCCCCCGGATGCGGCAAGACACTCATCGCCAAGGCCGTCGCCAACTCGCTGGCCAAAAAGGTCGCCGAAGTCACCGGCCAGGCCCAGGGCAAGAGCTTCTTCCTCAACATCAAGGGCCCCGAGCTCCTCAACAAATACGTCGGCGAGACCGAACGACAGATCCGCCTCGTTTTCCAGCGCGCACGGGAGAAGGCCAGCGAAGGCACCCCCGTGATCGTCTTCTTCGACGAGATGGAATCCCTCTTCCGCACCCGCGGCTCCGGCGTCAGCTCCGACGTGGAAAACACCATCGTCCCGCAGCTCCTCGCCGAGATCGACGGCGTCGAAGGCCTGCAGAACGTGGTCGTCATCGGCGCCTCCAACCGCGAGGACATGATCGACCCCGCCATCCTGCGCCCCGGCCGCCTGGACGTGAAGATCAAAATCGAACGTCCGGACGCCGAAGCCGCCAAGGACATCTTCGGCAAGTACCTCACAGAACGCCTCCCCCTGCACTCCGAAGACCTCGGAGAACACGGAGGCAGCAAGGCGACCACGGTCCAGAGCATGATCCAGACCGCCGTCGAGCAGATGTACGCCGAATCCGAGGAAAACCGCTTCCTGGAAGTCACCTACGCCAACGGCGACAAGGAAGTCCTCTACTTCAAGGACTTCAACTCCGGCGCCATGATCGAAAACATCGTCGGCCGCGCCAAGAAAATGGCGATCAAGGACTTCCTCGAACACAACCAGAAGGGCCTCCGCGTCTCCCACCTCCTCCAGGCCTGCGTGGACGAGTTCAAGGAGAACGAAGACCTCCCCAACACCACCAACCCCGACGACTGGGCCCGCATCTCCGGAAAGAAGGGCGAACGGATCGTATACATCCGCACCCTCATCACCGGAAAGCAGGGCGCGGACACCGGACGCTCCATCGACACGGTGGCAAACACCGGACAGTACCTGTAAAACACAGGGCGGCTGCGGGTGCCCCCACCGGGTACCCGCAGCCCACTGTTTTTCCGGCCAATCCGGCACCAACGCGAGCAACGCAATGACGCAAATGATCTCCCCACCAGCGCAAAGGCGTTCTAGGCTCTTCCATACCGCCGAGTCGCGCAGTGCGGGGACGGGCACCGCACACGCACCGGAGCGCCAGCGGTACTTGAGCGCCGCCCCCGACCGAGGGCGCCGCCGGGCAAGGAGGGCCGCATGACCGTACGGCGAGTAATGGGCATCGAGACGGAGTACGGGATCTCCGTCCCCGGCCACCCCAACGCCAATGCCATGCTCACCTCATCCCAGATCGTCAACGCCTACGCGGCGGCGATGCACCGGGCCCGACGAGCCCGCTGGGACTTCGAGGAGGAGAACCCGCTGCGCGACGCGCGAGGCTTCGACCTCGCCCGCGAGGCCGCCGACTCCAGCCAGCTCACCGACGAGGACATCGGCCTCGCCAACGTCATCCTCACCAACGGAGCACGCCTCTACGTCGACCACGCGCACCCCGAATACAGCGCCCCCGAGGTCACCAACCCCCGGGACGCCGTCCTCTGGGACAAGGCCGGCGAACGCATCATGGCCGAAGCCGCCGAACGCGCCGCCCAGCTCCCCGGCGCCCAGCCCATCCACCTCTACAAGAACAACACCGACAACAAGGGCGCCTCCTACGGCACGCACGAGAACTACCTGATGAAGCGGGAAACCCCCTTCTCCGACATCGTGCGCCACCTCACCCCCTTCTTCGTCTCCCGCCAGGTCGTCACCGGCGCAGGCCGCGTCGGAATCGGCCAGGACGGCCACGAACACGGCTTCCAGCTCAGCCAGCGAGCCGACTACTTCGAGGTCGAAGTAGGCCTCGAGACGACCCTCAAGCGCCCGATCATCAACACCCGCGACGAACCCCACGCCGACGCGGAGAAATACCGCCGCCTCCACGTGATCATCGGCGACGCCAACCTCTCCGAGATCTCGACCTACCTGAAACTGGGCACGACAGCCCTCGTCCTCTCCATGATCGAAGACGGCTTCATCGCCGTCGACCTCGCCGTCGACCAGCCCGTCCGCACTCTCCACCAGGTCTCCCACGACCCATCACTCCAACGGCTCATCACACTCCGCAGCGGCCGCACACTCACCGCCGTCCAGCTCCAAATGGAGTACTTCGAGCTGTCCCGCAAATACGTGGAAGAGCGCTTCGGCGCCGACGCGGACGAGCAGACCAAGGACGTCCTGTCCCGCTGGGAAGACACCTTGAACCGCCTGGAGCGGGACCCCATGAGCCTCGCCGGCGAACTCGACTGGGTCGCCAAACGCGAACTCATGGAAGGCTACCGACGCCGCGACGACCTCGACTGGGACGCCGCCAAGCTCCACCTCCTAGATCTCCAGTACGCCGACGTACGCCCCGAAAAGGGCCTCTACAACCGCCTCGCCGCCCGAGGCCGCATGAAGCGCCTCATGGCCGACGACGCCGTCGAGCGAGCCAAGACCGCACCCCCGGAGGACACCCGCGCCTACTTCCGCGGCCGCTGCCTCGAGCAGTACGCCGACGACGTGGCCGCCGCCTCCTGGGACTCGGTCATCTTCGACCTCCCCGGCCGCGACTCCCTCCAACGCGTTCCAACCCTCGAACCCCTTCGCGGAACGCGAAATCACGTCAAGGAGCTCCTGGACCGCTGTCGCACAGCGGAAGACCTGGTCAGGGTCCTGTCAGGCGGCTGAGAGGTACACGGACCACACCGACCGGACGTCGGCCGAACAGGGTGGAAAACCCGGCGTCCGGGAATCATCGAGATGGCCCCCGTACGTTGCCGAAACTGCGGGGCCGATGTCAGACCCGGCTTGTAGGGTCTGATCATCACCGATCGGCAGGAAAGCCGACCTGCCGACCATGTCGGGCGAACTGAGCGGGGTGAGGGATATGGCAACCAAGGACACCGGCGGCGGACAGCAGAAGGCCACGCGCTCTACCGAGGAGGTCGAGGAGCAGGCTGCGGAGACGCAGGCTTCTGAGGACCTCAAGGAGCGGCAGGAGAAGCTGAGCGACGACGTCGACTCGGTTCTGGACGAGATTGACGATGTCCTAGAGGAGAACGCAGAGGACTTCGTTCGAAGTTTCGTTCAGAAAGGCGGCGAGTAGCCTTCGAATCGAAGGCTGCGGGGGATTCTTCAGGTGGCAATCGAAGAGGGTGTGAAGCGCTGTTCGCGGTGCAAGGAACACAAGCCGCGAGCAGCGTTCGCCAAGAACAAGTCGATGCGTGACGGCCTGCAGGCCTACTGCCGGGAGTGCGCGGCCGCGTACCACCAACAGAGGCAGGTGGCCAAGGGACGTAACGTCCGGCCCAGGGTAGATGTGCCCGAAGGGCACAAGTACTGCCGCACCTGCGGCGAGATCAAGCCGCACAGCGAGTGGACGCGGAACCGCAGCGCCTCGGACGGCCTGGCGACCCTCTGCAAGTCATGTAAGGCGGTGAAGGGGCGCGCAGGGCATCTGAAGCGCCACTACGGCCTCACCGAGGCCGAGCGTGACGACATGGTTGCCTCCCAGATGGGGCTCTGTGTGATCTGTCTGAAGGCTCCGGCCGTCCATGTGGATCACTGCCACAAGACGGGTAGGGTCCGTGGCGTACTGTGCTTCAACTGCAATTCGGCCATCGGCAAGTTGGGAGACGATCCCGACGCCGTCCGCCGGGCCGCCGCTTACTTGGAAGGAATCGCGTGGAAGCCAACACTCGTAGCACCGGGCGTCTACCAGCTGCCTTCCTGACGCCTGGGTCGTCCTCGTTCATGGACTTTCTCTCGGAGCACCAGCCGGAGATGCTGCCCGGTAACCGTCAACTCCCGCCGACGCAGGGTGTGATCGAGGCGCCGCACGGCACGACGATCGTGGCGGTGACGTTCCCGGGTGGTGTCGTCCTCGCTGGTGACCGGCGGGCGACGATGGGGAATGTGATCGCGCAGCGGGACATCGAGAAGGTGTTCCCGGCGGACGAGTACTCGGCGGTGGGTATCGCGGGTACGGCCGGTCTGGCGGTCGAGATGGTGAAGTTGTTCCAGTTGGAGCTGGAGCACTTCGAGAAGGTCGAGGGTGCGCAGCTGTCCCTCGAGGGCAAGGCGAACCGCCTGTCGACCATGATCCGGTCGAATCTGGGGATGGCGATGCAGGGGCTGGCCGTCGTTCCGCTGTTCGCGGGGTATGACGTGGACCGGGGCAAGGGGCGGATCTTCTCCTACGACGTGACGGGTGGTCGTTCGGAGGAGCAGGGTTACGCCGCGACCGGTTCTGGTTCGATCTTCGCGCGTGGTGCGATGAAGAAGCTCTTCCGTGCCGATCTCACCGAGGCCGAGGCCACGACGCTCGTGGTGCAGGCCCTGTATGACGCGGCTGACGACGACTCGGCGACCGGTGGTCCCGATGTCGCCCGCCGGATCTATCCGATCGTCACGGTGATCACCGAGGATGGTTTCCGCCGGCTCGGCGACGAGGAGTCGTCCGAGATCGCTCGTTCCATTCTGGAGCGGCGTCTGGAGCAGCCTGACGGCCCGCGGGCCGCGCTGCTGTAGCGGCGGGGTTCGGTCTTTTCTAGGTGATCCTGTGACTTCGACAGAAAGGGACGGATAACCGGTGTCGACGCCGTTCTATGTCTCCCCCCAGCAGGCGATGGCCGACCGGGCGGAGTACGCCCGTAAGGGCATCGCGCGTGGTCGCAGCCTGGTTGTGCTGCAGTATGCCGATGGCATCGTGTTCGTCGGTGAGAACCCGTCCCGTGCGTTGCACAAGTTCAGTGAGATCTATGACCGGATCGGTTTTGCGGCCGCCGGTAAGTACAACGAGTACGAGAATCTGCGGATCGGTGGGGTGCGGTATGCCGATCTGCGTGGTTACACCTATGACCGTGATGATGTGACGGCTCGTGGTCTGGCGAATGTGTATGCGCAGACGCTGGGCACGATCTTCTCCTCGGCGGCGGAGAAGCCGTATGAGGTGGAGCTGGTTGTCGCGGAGGTGGGTGAGACGCCTGAGGGTGACCAGATCTATCGGTTGCCGCATGACGGGTCGATCGTGGATGAGCACGGTTCGGTCGCGGTCGGTGGTAATGCCGAGCTGATCAGTAATTTCCTTGATCAGCGGCATCAGGACGGTATGAGTCTGGCCGAGGCGCTGAAGCTGGCTGTGCAGGCGTTGTCGCGTGAGACGAACGGTACGCAGCGGGAGATTCCCGCGGAGCGGCTCGAGGTCGCGGTGTTGGACCGTACGCGTCCGCAGTCGCGGAAGTTCAAGCGCATCGTGGGTCGTCAGCTGGCGCGGCTGCTGGAGGCCAATGGTGCGTCCACTGAGGCCGAGAGTGCGGAGAACGGAGAGGACTCGGAGGAGTCGGACAGCTCCGAGGAGTAGTCCCCAGCCTGTTTCGTGTACGCCTGTGCCCCGGCCGGATCGCTCGGTCGGGGCACAGGCGTGCTTCTGGGCTGTCCTAGGGCGTGCTGGGCGGCGCTGTGGAGCCTCGGACGACGAGCTGGACGGGAATGTCGCCCTCTTGTGGTTGGCGGCCTTCCAGGACGGCCAGGAGGGCTTGCATGCCGCGTTCTCCGAAGAGTTCGGCGTCGAGTCGGACAGTGGTGAGTTCGGGGTCGATGGCGGTGGCGAGGGCGAGGTCGTCGAGGCCGGTGACGGAGAGGTCGTCGGGGATGCGCAGGCCGAGGCGGCGGGCGGCTTTGTAGGCGCCGGCGGCGAGTTTGTCGTCGTCGCAGATGATGGCGGTGGGGCGGGGGCCGGGGGCGGAGAGTGCGGTTTCGGCGGCGGTGCGGGCGTCGTCGATGGAAATGGGTGCGGGGGCGGTGATCAGGGAGGTGCCGGGGACTGCTGCGAGTCGTGCGGCGAGTTCGTGGGCGCGTACTTCGAAGGTCCAGGAGGCGATGTCGGCGGCTAGGTGGAGGAAGCGGCGGTGGCCGAGGTGCAGGAGGTGGTCGGTGACCTGGCGGATGCCGTCGGTGATGTCGAGGTTGACGGTGGTGGCGCCGTGGCTGCCTGTGGGGTCGCTGTCGAGCATGACGAGGGGGAGTTGGTCGCCGCGGATGGCGGTGAGGGCGTCGGCGGCCATGGAGGAGGCGATGACGCCGTCGAGGGCTGCTTGGGCGGAGGCGAAGGGGTCGCGGGCGGGGCCGATGCCTTCGGGGGAGGGGTAGAGGACGACGCCGAAGCCGTGTTGTGCGGCGATGCGGGCGGCGCCGGTGTAGACGCCGGCGAAGAATTCGGTGGTGAGGGCGGGGACGACGAGCAGGACGGTGCGTGTGTGGCCGAGGCGGAGGTTGCGGGCGGCGAGGTTGGGGCGGTAGCCGAGTTCGCGGGCGGCCTGGCGGACGCGTTCGGCGGTGGTTTCGGAGACGCGGCCGCGCCATTTGTCGCCGAGTACGAGGGATACCGCGGCCTGGGAGACGCCTGCTGCCTGGGCCACGTCTCGGCTGGTGGGGCGGGTGCTGCCGGGTGCCACCGTCCGCCTGCTCCTTCGTCTGGACTCGTGAACAGCGCACATGGTACGTATGACGGAGGACGTTATACGTAAAACTTATGCGGAGGGCGGCGCGGCTGATGACCGGCGCATACCTGGAGGTTCTCAGGGCGAGGCATGCCGCCCGGCTGCTCGTCGGCACGCTGGTGGGCAGGTTGCCGAACGCGGTGGCGGCGCTGGCGATCGTGCTGTTCGTGCGCGCGGAGGGCGGTTCGTACAGCCTGGCCGGGGGTCTGGCGGCGGTGTACGGGGTCGCCAACGCGGTGGGGCAGCCGGTGCTGGGGCGGCTGGTGGATCTGTACGGGCAGCCGCGGGTGCAGTTGCCGGCGGCGGTGGCCTCGGCGGTGGCGATGGCCGGGTTCGCGTTCGTGGGTACGGGGTCGCTGCCGCTGGCGTATGCGGCTGTGGCGGCCTCGGGGCTGTTCACGCCGCCGCTGGAGGGTGGTCTGCGGGCGTTGTGGTCGTCGGTTCTCCACAAGGAGGGCCAGGTGCACACGGCGTATGCGATGGACGCGGTGGCGCAGGAGGTCATGTTCACGATCGGCCCGTTGCTGCTGACGCTGTGTGCGTCGCTGTGGTCGGCGCAGGCGGCGCTGCTGGTGCTGAACGTGATCGGGGTTCTGGGTGCGCTGTCGGTGGTGGTGTCGCCGCCGTCGCGTGCGTGGCGCTCGGAGCCGCGTGAGGCGCACTGGCTGGGGGCGCTGCGCTCGTCGGGGCTGCTGGCGTTGCTGGCCGCGTTCCTGTTCATCGGGATGGCGCTGGGGTCGATCGCGGTGGCGGCGGTGTCGTACGCGGACGACAACGGCGGTGACGTGGTGTACGGCTGGCTGATGGCGGGCGTGGGGCTGGGTGCGCTGGTCGGTGGTGTGGTGTACGGGGCTCGGCAGTGGGCCGGTGAGCCGGCGCGGCGACTGCGGTTCCTGGTGGCGCTTCTGGCGGTGTGTTATCTGCCGTTGATGCTGATGCCGGGTGTGGTGGCGATGACGTTGCTGGCGGTGGTGGCGGGTGTGTTCCTGGCGCCGTGTATCGCTTGTGCGTTCGTGCTGGTGGACCGGCACGCGCCGCGGGGGACGGTGACGGAGGCGTTCTCGTGGCTGGTGACGACGTTCACGGTGGGCGCGTCGGTGGGAACGGGCCTGGCGGGGCCGGTCGTCGAGGCGGGCGGGGCCCTGTGGGGTTTCGCCGTACCGGGTGCGGCGGGAGCGGTGTCGTTGCTGGTCCTGCTGGCCACGGGGCGGGTCCTCGCAGCTCCCGCCAGGGGTGCGGTGGTTGCGGCTTCATCGGAAAATGATCCAAACCGTGCTGTCGAACCCCGTTTCAGCTCGGGGGATCGGGCGTAATGTTCAGTCATGGACCGCCGCATTTTCGGGCTGGAGAACGAGTACGGCGTCACGTGCACGTTCAGGGGACAGCGCCGCCTGTCGCCTGACGAGGTGGCGCGGTACCTCTTCCGCCGTGTCGTGTCATGGGGCCGTAGCAGCAATGTCTTTCTGCGGAACGGCGCCCGCCTCTATCTCGACGTGGGTTCGCATCCGGAATACGCGACACCGGAATGCGACAACGTGACCGAACTGGTCACCCACGACAAAGCGGGCGAGCGCATTCTCGAAGGACTCCTGGTGGACGCGGAACGACGCCTGCACGAGGAGGGAATCGCGGGCGACGTCTACCTCTTCAAGAACAACACCGACTCGGCGGGCAACTCGTACGGGTGCCATGAGAACTATCTGGTGGCACGCCATGGCGAGTTCTCCCGGCTCGCGGACATTCTCATTCCGTTCCTGGTCACCCGGCAGTTGCTGTGCGGCGCCGGGAAGGTGCTCCAGACGCCGCGTGGTGCGGTGTACTGCGTCAGTCAGCGGGCGGAGCACATCTGGGAGGGCGTCTCGTCGGCGACGACGCGTTCCCGGCCGATCATCAACACGCGTGACGAGCCGCACGCGGACGCCGAGCGTTACCGTCGTCTGCATGTGATCGTGGGCGACTCGAACATGTCCGAGACGACCATGCTGCTGAAGGTCGGTGCGACCGATCTGGTGCTGCGCATGATCGAGGCGGGCACGGTGATGCGGGATCTGACCCTGGAGAACCCGATCCGGGCGATCCGGGAGGTCAGTCATGACATCACCGGGCGTCGCAAGGTGCGCCTGGCCAGTGGCCGGGAGGCCTCGGCGCTGGAGGTGCAGCGCGAGTACTACGAGAAGGCCGTGGACTTCTGTGAGCGCCGCGGTATTCGTACGGGCACGGTCGAGCAGGTGCTGGAGCTGTGGGGCCGCACGCTGGACGCGATCGAGGCGGAGGACCTCGACCGGATCGGTACCGAGATCGACTGGGTCATGAAGTACAAGCTGATCGAGCGGTACCGGGCCAAGCACAACATGACCATGTCGCATCCGCGGGTCGCGCAGATAGACCTCGCGTACCACGACATCCACCGTCGTCGGGGTCTGTACTACCTGCTGGAGAAGAAGGGGCAAGCCGCCCGTATCTGCAACGACTTGAAGATCTTCGAGGGCAAGTCGGTTCCGCCGCAGACCACTCGGGCCCGGCTGCGCGGTGATTTCATCCGCAGGGCTCAGGAACAGCGTCGGGACTTCACCGTCGACTGGGTTCATCTCAAGCTCAACGACCAGGCGCAGCGCACGGTCTTGTGCAAGGACCCGTTCCGTTCTGTGGACGACCGGGTGGAGAAACTCATCGCCGGTATGTGAGCGTCGGGTTCCGGCAGGTTTTCCGGAACGCAACGCGGGCGCCGTACGTTTCCCGTACGGCGCCCTTCTCACGCCGTAGAGTTGCGCGCACGCCATCCACAAGATCGACCGATTACGAGGCTCTCACCGTGCGCCGACGCTCACTTCTCATCGCCGTACCCGCAGGAATGGTCACGCTCGCCGCATGCGGCGATGACAAGGACGACAAGGCGAGTGACAGTGCGTCGCCCTCGACTCCGGCGACGTCGGCGGTCCCGTCGCCGAAGATCGTGGACGGCCCGTTGCCGGCGATCACGGCGGGTACGAAGTTCGGGGAGAAGCCGACGGTCGCCAAGGGCAGCGGTGATCCGTCGAAGGACCTGGCGGTGAAGACGGTCATCGCGGGCAACGGCAAGACGATGGCGGAGAACGACTTCGTCGTGGCGAACTATCTCGGGCAGATCTGGTCCACCGGCAAGTCCTTCGACAACTCCTACGACAAGAAGAAGCCGCTGCTCATCCAGCTCGCCGAGGGCAGCGTCATCGCCGGATGGCGGTACGGTCTGGCGGGGCGCAAGGCGGGCAGCCGCGTTCAGATGGCGATCCCGCCGACCTGGGGTTACGGCCCGCAGGGCAACCCGGACGCGGGGATCAAGGGCACCGACACGCTGGTCTTCGTCATCGACGTCCAGGAGGCGTTCAACGCCAAGAGTTCGGCGAAGGGCGAGGCCGTCGCCCAGGACGACGTCGATCTGCCGAAGGTGGGCACGAACACCGACGGCAAGGCGCCCTCTCTGACCGTTCCCAAGACGGACGCGCCGAAGAAGCTGGTGACGGCCTATGTCCTGGAGGGCGACGGTGCCGAGGTGAAGGCGGAGCAGGCCGTCCTGTGCCAGTTCAAGGGCGTGGTCTGGGACAGCGGCAAGGAGTTCGAGTCGAGCTACCGGCAGGGACAGCTGAGCCAGTTCGCGCTGCCCCAGATGGAGCAGGTCGTGAAGGGCCTGGCGCAGGGTTTGGTCGGGAAGAAGGTGGGCAGCCGGGTGCTGGTCGTCGTACCTCCGGACCTGGCCTACGGGGACACCCCGCCGAGTGGCGGTGTCATCAAGAAGGGCTCCACGCTGGTCTTCTCGGTCGACATCCTGGCGGCGATGTAGGCGGGCCCGGATGTAAGACTGTGCTGTTGCCTTTCCACCACAAGCAGGAGCGTAAGACGTGAGCATCGACAAGCCCGAGATCGACTTCCCGGGCGGCGAGCCCCCGGCGGACCTCGAGATCAAGGACATCTGGGAGGGCGACGGCGCGGTTGCGCAGGCGGGCCAGACCGTCACCGTGCACTACGTGGGTGTCGCCTTCAGCACGGGCGAGGAGTTCGACGCCAGCTGGAACCGCGGTACGCCGTTCCGTTTCCCGCTGGGTGGCGGCCGTGTCATCAAGGGCTGGGACCAGGGCGTGCAGGGCATGAAGGTCGGTGGCCGCCGTCAGCTGACCATCCCGGCCCACCTCGCCTACGGCAACCAGAGCCCGACCCCGGCGATCAAGCCCGGTGAGACCCTGATCTTCGTGGTCGACCTGCTCGGCGTCTGATCGTCGTCCGGTCGTCGTGTCCGACGGTCGCCTCCGATCGGCGCACGGCTGATCGGCGTACGACCGGACCCGACCGCGTGGGGCCCATGCCTGTCCGGGCATGGGCCCTCGGCTTTTGCCAGGCCACCGCGGAGCGGTACGGTCATCGTCCGTAAGCACCATAGGGAAGGCGAAGGGCGTCGATGGCCATTGCCAAGGCCGAGCGGCTCATGAACCTGGCGCTGTGTCTGCTCGGGACGCGGCGGCCGCTGAGCAAGCGCGAGCTGCGTGAGTCCATCGAGGCCTACCTGGAGGCCGGCTCCGACGACTCCTTCAACCGGATGTTCGAGCGGGACAAGGACGATCTGCGCGAGCTCGGCCTGGTCATCGAGACCGTGGAGAACCTGGACGGCGAGGTCGGCTATCTGGCCCGCCGCGACAGCAACCGCCTGCCGCCGATCACGCTGGACGCCGAGGAGGCCGCCGCGCTGGGGCTGGCCGCGAAGGTGTGGCAGCAGGTCCGGCTCGCGGGCGCGGCGAGCGGCGCACTGCAGAAGCTGCGCGCCGCCGGACTGCCCGAGGACGTCGACCCGTACGAGGCGCACAGCGCGCTGGAGCCCCGGATCCCGGTGCACGAGGCCGCGTTCGAGCCGCTGATGCTGGCCTGCCGCGACCGCCGTCCCGTCCTCTTCGACTACCGCAAGGCCACCGCCGCCCGCCCCGAGCCCCGGCATGTCGAGCCGTGGGCGCTGGAGTGCTGGCGCGGCCACTGGTATCTGGCGGGCTGGGACCGGGACCGCGGTGCCGAGCGGGTGTTCCGGCTGTCCCGGATCACGGGCAAGGTGCGTTCGCGGGGCGCCCGGTTCACCGCGCCGGTCCCCGATGTCGTCACCGTGCGGGAGACCGTGGCGAGCTGGGCGGGGGAGACCGCCGACCGCTCCGCGCTGATCCGGCTGCGCACGGACGCCGGATACCCCCTTCGGGCGAGGGCGACGGCGGTGCGGGAACTCGGGGACGGCTGGGACGAGTTGGAGATTCCGTACGGCCACGGGCTGGACGCGTGGCTGGTGGAGTTCGGGCCGGATGTGGTGGTCCTGGAGCCCGCGGAGCTGCGGGCCGACGTGGTGGACCGGCTGCGTGCCGTGGCCAAGGGCTGAGGGGGAGCGGAGCGACACAGTGGCAGGCAAACCGGTTCGGACCGTCAATGCCATCGACCAGACCCGGCGGATGCTCTCCCTGGTGACGTATCTGAGGGAGCGTCCCGGTGCCCGCGTCGAGGATGTCGCGCGCGCTTTCGGTATCTCCGAGGACGAGCTGGTCTCGGACCTCGACGTGCTGCCCATGTGCGGCACCAGCTTCCGCGGCGGCGACCTCCTCGACATCGACACCGACGGCGAGCGCATCTGGTGGCACAACCCGGCCGCCCTTGCGGCGGAGGCGGCCGAGCCGCTGCGGCTCGCCGCCGACGAGGCGACCGCGCTGCTGGTGGCCGCCCGGGCCGTGGCCACGTTGCCCGGGCTGCGTGAGAGCGACCGGCAGGCGCTGTTGCGGGCGACCGCAAAGGTGGAGACGGCGGCCGGGGAGGCGGCCGGGGCCAGCTCGCGGCTGTCGGTGACGTTCGAGGCCGAGGGCGGTGTCTTCGCCGACGTCGACCGGGCGATCTCCGAGCGGCGCCGGCTGTGGATCCGCTACTACTCGCCCGCGCGTGACGAGGTCACCGAGCGGGAGATCGACCCGATCCGCCTGGTCAGCGTCGGCCACACCTACGTCGAGGCCTGGTGCCGGCGCTCCGAGGCGCGCCGCACCTTCCGGCTGGACCGGGTCGCCGAGATCAAGATCCTGGACGAGCCGTCCGCGCCGCCCGAGATCGAGCTGCGGGACCTGTCGGAAGGGCTGGTGCAGCCCGCCGCCGAGGATCCCGAGGTCGTCGTCGAGGTCGGGCCGGGCGGCCGCTGGGTCGCCGAGTACTACCCGCACGACAGTGCCGATGAGCTGGCGGACGGCGGGCTGCGTATCACTCTGCGCACGCCCGACCCCGCGTCGCTGCGTCGGCTGGCGCTCAGACTCGGACGCGACGGCCGTATCGTCTCGCCGCCCGAGCTCGCCGACAGCGCCCGGCAGGCGGCCCGCGAGGCGCTCGCGGCGTACGACGGGGTCGAGGCGCAAGGCGCTCACGGGGCGCGTTCGGTGCCGGACGGGCAGTAGCACGGGCCTGGTGGGACAGGCGGCTCGGCAGGCAGTGGGACAAGCGGTGCGACAGGCGGGAGCAGGACTTTGAGCGAGTCGGCGACGTCCGGGGTGCGGGAGATGACGGTGGCGTCCGCGTTCGCCGGGATGAGAAGTGTCTCCCCGGTGGTGTTCAAGGCGGGCTGCCCGGACTGCCGGGGCCGTTTCGAGCTCACCGCGGGCGCCCTTCGACTCGCCATCGGCGCGAGCAGCCGTACGACGTTCTACTCCTTCACCTGCCCCGAGTGCGGCGCGTCGGTCCGCAAGCCGGCGGGGGAGCGGATCGTCGAGCTGCTGACGGGCGGCGGGGTCAGCACCCTGCGGCTGCACTCCACGCTGTAGGACGGTCCAGGACCGTCTAGGCTCGGCGTCATGTTCTGGCCGATGTTCGCGGTAGCTGTGGGTTTTCTGGGTCTCGTGGTGCTCGGTGTGCTCGCCGTGCGGGTCTTCCTGGAGGCCCAGCGCCTCGGCCGACAGGTCACCGACTCCGCGCGACGTATCAGCAGGGCGGCCGAGGATCTGGAACGGGCGACCGCGAGCGCGGCCCGGGCGGTGGACTCGCTGTAGTTCGCTCAAGGATTCGGTGTGAGAGCTGGGTCGCGTGCGTTTTGGGCCACTTCGCCCTGTCAACTTGCCGCCCTCGGCAGGTACGCTGCGGATTGCGGCCCGAGAGCGAGGCGCGGGTCCGCGGACTGGGAGTATGCACAGGGATTGTCCCGCGTTCACCCCTGAGCGTTACGATCCCTGGCAGCACGGTGGTCGGATGAATGTCCGACCTGCCGGGTAATCGGACCATGTCGCCTCGGTGAAGAAGGTATACAGCTATGGGTAGGCTCGGCCCCACCGAGATCATTCTGATCCTCGTCGTCATCATCCTGCTGTTCGGCGCCAAGAAGCTCCCGGACATGGCCCGTTCCCTCGGCAAGTCGGCCCGCATCCTCAAGAGCGAGGCCAAGGCGATGAAGGACGACGACAAGTCCGCCGCCCCCGCCGACCCGCCGAACAACACCGGCGACCAGCAGCCCCCCGCCCAGCGCATCATCCAGGCCGCCCCCGGCGACGCGACGAACGCTCGCCCGGTCAACGAGCCGACGGACACCACGAAGCGCTGACGCAGGGCCGGTGACCGCCGGCCCGCCGCACGAGATGGGAACGTGGGTTGCTGAAGTCTGCCCGCAAGAAGGAGAAGGATCCCGAGGGGCGGATGCCCCTCGTGGAACACCTTCGTGAGCTCCGCAACCGGCTCACCAAGGCTGTCATCGCGATCGTCATCGTGATGATCGTGGCTGCGTTCTACAGCGAACAGCTCATGCAGTTCCTCGCCGATCCGGTGCCGAAGTGCGAGAACCTGGCGAACAGCGACGGCGGCAACTGCGCCATCGTGTCCTTCAACACGCTGACGTCGCCGTTCACCACGACGATCAAGGTGAGCCTCATGGCCGGCCTGGTCGTCTCCAGCCCCATCTGGCTCTACCAGCTGTGGGCCTTCGTCGCGCCCGGACTGCACAAGAACGAGAAGAAGTACACGTACATCTTCGTCTCGGCCGCGGTTCCGCTGTTCGCGGGCGGTGCCTACCTGGCGTACGTCATCCTCCCGGTCAGCGTGAAGGTGCTGCTCAGTCTCACGCCCGGGGGATCGGCCAACATCCTTTCCCTGGACGAGGTCCTCGACTTCACCATCCGGATGGTGCTGATCTTCGGCCTTGCCTTCGAGCTGCCCCTGTTGCTCATCATGCTGAACATGGTCGGCATCGTCTCGGGCCGCCGCATGATCGGCTGGTGGCGCGGTGTCGTCATGGGCGTGTTCATCTTCGGCGCGGTCGCCACACCTACGACCGACCCCGTCGGAATGATGGCCCTCGCAGGCCCGATCATCGTCCTGTACTTCATCGCGGTCGCCATCTCCCTGCTCAACGACCGACGGCGCCGTCGTAACAACCCCGATGCCGAACTGGACGACGACGAGGCGTCCGACCTCGATCTGACCCCCGAGAGCATCGACGAGGTCGAGACCGTCTCCGCGAGCCGGGCGCTGCCCGAGCAGGCGAGCACCGAGCGGGTCAACGGCTACGACGACGTGACCTGAGCACAGCCGTCCTGAGGCCGACGCGGCCGGGGTGCCTACGCGGCGCACCCGGCCGCTTTCGCTGTGCGGCCGTGAGCTGCGGGGATCCCGGGTTCGACGAGTGCCGATCCGGATAATGATCGTCCTGTTGTCAGTGGCGCCCGGTACGCTCGAAAGCACGATGACAGAGGACCTCTCACCGGCCGAGCGGTACGCGGCAGCACGCAGGCGCGCTGCCGAGCAGGCCACCGCGCTCGCCTCCTTCCGCGAGATGTACGACTTCGGCCTCGACCCCTTCCAGATCGAGGCCTGCCAGGCGCTCGAGGCCGGCAAGGGCGTCCTGGTGGCCGCGCCCACCGGCTCCGGCAAGACGATCGTCGGCGAGTTCGCCGTCCACCTTGCCCTGTTGCAGGGCAAGAAGTGCTTCTACACGACACCCATCAAGGCGCTGTCGAACCAGAAGTACGCCGACCTGTGCCGCCGTTACGGCGACGGCATGGTCGGTCTGCTCACCGGAGACAACAGCATCAACTCCGACGCCCCGGTGGTCGTGATGACGACCGAGGTCCTGCGGAACATGCTGTATGCCGGGTCGCAGACCCTCCTCGGCCTCGGCTATGTGGTCATGGACGAGGTGCACTACCTCTCCGACCGCTTCCGCGGCGCCGTATGGGAAGAGGTGATCATCCACCTCCCCGAGTCCGTCACCCTCGTCTCGCTGTCGGCGACCGTGTCGAACGCCGAGGAGTTCGGCGACTGGCTCGACACCGTCCGCGGCGACACCGAGGTGATCGTCTCCGAGCACCGGCCCGTACCGCTGTTCCAGCATGTGCTCGCCGGACGTCGGATGTACGACCTGTTCGAGGAGGGCGAGGGCAGCAAGAAGGCCGTCAACCCCGACCTCATGCGGCTGGCCCGGATGGAGGCCACCCGGCCGTCGTACCAGGACCGCAGACGTGGCCGTGCGATGCGGGAGGCCGACCGGGAGCGGGAGCGCAGACAGCGCTCCCGGGTGTGGACGCCTGGGCGGCCCGAGGTCATCGAACGACTCGACGCCGAGGGGCTGCTGCCCGCGATCACCTTCATCTTCAGCCGCGCCGCGTGCGAGGCCGCCGTACAGCAGTGCCTGTACGCAGGCCTCAGGCTGAACGACGACGAGGCGCGGGAGAAGGTGCGTGCCCTCGTCGAGGAGCGCACCGCCGCCATCCCCTCCGAGGACCTGCACGTCCTCGGCTACTACGAGTGGCTGGAGGGCCTGGAGCGCGGTATAGCCGCTCACCACGCCGGCATGCTGCCGACCTTCAAGGAGGTCGTCGAGGAGCTGTTCGTCCGCGGCCTGGTGAAGGCCGTGTTCGCCACCGAGACGCTGGCGCTGGGCATCAACATGCCCGCCCGATCGGTGGTGTTGGAGAAGCTCGTCAAGTGGAACGGCGAGCAGCACGCCGACATCACCCCGGGCGAGTACACCCAGCTGACCGGCCGTGCGGGCCGCCGCGGCATCGACGTCGAGGGCCACGCCGTGGTGCTGTGGCAGCGCGGCTCCAGCCCCGAGCACCTCGCCGGGCTGGCCGGCACCCGCACCTACCCGCTGAAGTCCAGCTTCAAGCCGTCGTACAACATGGCGGTCAACCTGGTCGAGCAGTTCGGCCGGCACCGTTCGCGCGAACTGCTGGAGACGTCGTTCGCGCAGTTCCAGGCCGACAAGTCGGTCGTCGGGATCTCCCGGCAGGTGCAGCGCAACGAGGAGGGGCTGGAGGGCTACAAGGAGTCCATGACCTGCCACCTCGGCGACTTCGAGGAGTACGCGCGACTGCGCCGTGAACTCAAGGACCGCGAGACCGAGTTGGCCCGTGAGGGCGCGGCACAGCGGCGCGCGGAGGCCGCGGTCGCGCTGGAGAAGCTCAAGCCGGGCGACGTCATCCATGTGCCCACAGGCAAGTACGCCGGTCTCGCGCTGGTGCTGGACCCCGGCCTGCCCGCCGGACGGTCCAACGGCCACCGCGGCTTCGAGCACCACGACGGACCGCGCCCGCTGGTCCTGACCGCCGAACGGCAGGTCAAGCGGCTGGCGTCGATGGACTTCCCGGTGCCCGTCGAGGCGTTGGAGCGGATGCGGATCCCCAAGTCCTTCAACCCGCGCTCCCCGCAGTCCCGTCGGGACCTGGCCTCCGCGCTGCGCACCAAGGCGGGGCACATCGCGCCGGACCGGCACCGCAAGCGGCGCTCCCAGGCGGCGGACGACCGGGAGATCGCCCGCCTGCGCAAGGACATCCGCGCCCACCCCTGCCATGGCTGCAACGACCGTGAGGACCACGCCCGCTGGGCCGAGCGCTACCACCGGCTGCTGCGGGACACCTCGCAGCTGGAGCGCCGTATCGAAGGCCGCACGAACACCATCGCCCGTACGTTTGACCGCATCGTGGCGCTGCTGACCGAGCTGGACTACCTGCGCGGCGACGAGGTCACCGAACACGGCAAGCGGCTCGCCCGGCTGTACGGCGAACTCGACCTGCTCGCCAGCGAGTGCCTGCGGGAGCGAGTGTGGGAAGGCCTCGGCCCGGCCGAACTGGCCGCCTGTGTCTCGGCGTTGGTGTACGAGGCGCGGGTCGGGGACGACGCGATGGCGCCGAAGCTGCCGTCGGGCAAGGCCAAGGCCGCGCTCGGTGAGATGGTGCGGATCTGGGGGCGGCTCGACGCCCTCGAGGAGGACTTCCGGATCACGCAGAGCGAGGGGGTCGGGCAGCGTGAGCCGGATCTCGGGTTCGCCTGGGCCGCGTACATGTGGGCCAACGGCTCCGGGCTCGATGAGGTGTTGCGTGAGGCGGAGATGCCGGCGGGGGACTTCGTGCGGTGGTGCAAGCAGGTGATCGATGTGCTGGGGCAGATCGCGGCGGCTTCTCCTGCAGAGGGCTCGACTGTGGCCAAGAGTGCGCGTAAGGCTGTGGACGGGCTGTTGCGGGGGGTTGTCGCCTATTCGTCGGTGGGGTGACTTGCCCGGGGACGGGTGCGGGTTCGTGGTGGCTTGTCGCGCCCACGCGGCGGAGCCGCAAGCCGATACAGCCCCGCGCCCCTGGGCAGGTGCACCCACCGCCTCTCAAGAGGTGCGGTCGCTTTCGAGGACGACCAGTTGCCGGGTCGCTCGCGTCATCGCCACATAGCGGTCCACCGCTCCCTCGATGCCCTCGCCGAAGGTCTGTGGGTCCACCAGGATCACCAGGTCGAACTCCAGGCCCTTCGACAGTTCCGGGGTCAGGGACTGGACGCGGTCCGTCGGGTGGAACCCGGGGGCGCCGATCACGCAGGCGATTCCCTCGGTGTGCTCGGCGAGCCAGGTGTGGAGGATCGCGTCGAGGTCCGTAGTGGATCCATGGACGACCGGGATGCCGGTGCTGCGGACGGACGTCGGTACGTTCGCGTCCGGGAGCGCGGTGCGGATGACCGGCTCCGCGGCCGTCATGATCTCTTCCGGGGTGCGGTAGTTGATGCTCAGGGACGCCAGGTCGACGCGGTCGAAGCCGACTCGTTCGAGGCGTTCCCGCCAGGACTCCGTGAAGCCGTGCCTGGCCTGGGCGCGGTCGCCGACGATGGTGAAGCTTCGGGACGGGCAGCGCAGCAGCAGCATCTGCCACTCCGCGTCGGTCAGCTCCTGGGCCTCGTCGACGACGATGTGCGCGAACGGGCCGGCGAGCAGGTCCGGGTCCGCGGTGGGCAGGGCCGAGTCGTCGACCAGGGAGTTCTGCATGTCCTGCCCGTGCAGCATGATCAGGACGCCTTCGCCGTCGTCGTAGGTGTGGGCTTCGAGGAGGTCGTCGACGACCCTGCCCATGCGTTCGCGTTCGACGGCGACGGTGGCCTCGTGGCGGTGTTTGCGCCGTGACGCCTCAGGGTCGCCGAGCCGCTGTCGTGCCGCGTCCAGCAGGGGCAGGTCGGACACCGTCCAGGCCTGGGCGTCCACGCGCTGAAGGCGCCGGACTTCGTCGCGGCTGAGCCACGGGGCACACATCCGCAGGTAGGCGGGTACCGACCACAGGTCTCCGACCAGGTCCGCCGCCTCGAGCAGCGGCCAGGCGCGGTTGAAGGCCGTGCGCAGCTCCCTGTTCTGCGTCAGGGACCTGCGCAGCAGGTCGGGTGAGACGTCGCCGTCCTGTGTCGAGGCGTCGCCTTCGTGCTTGTCCGCCAGGATCGTGAGCAGTTCCTCCCAGACCTGGTCGCGTGCCTCGTTGTGCGGAGTGCCGGGTTCCGCCGCTTCGAACGCCACGGCCCAGTCGTCGGCGCTCAGCCAGACATCCGACCAGTGGGTCGTGACCGTCATGCCCTTGGCGGGCGGTTCCTCGTAGAACCGGACGGCCTTGTCGATCGCCTTCACCAGTTCCGCCGACGACTTCAGACGGGCCACCTCCGGGTCGGTCTCGACGGTCGCCGTGGCGCCCTCGGCGACGAGGTCGCGCAGGATGCAGGTCTGTACGCCCTCCTCACCGAGGCTGGGCAGGACGTCCGAGACGTAGGCCAGGTACGGGCGGTGGGGACCGACGAAGAGCACGCCGCCGCGGCGGTGGCCGAGCCGGGGGTCGGAGTGGAGGAGGTAGGCGGAGCGGTGCAGGGCGACGACGGTCTTGCCGGTGCCCGGCCCGCCGTCGACGACGAGGGCGCCCCGGGATCCCGCGCGGATGATGGCGTCCTGGTCGGCCTGGATGGTGCCGAGCACGTCCCGCATCCGGGGCGACCGGTCGCTGCCCAGGCTGGCGATGAAGGCGGACTGGTCGTCGAGGGCGGCGTGATGCCCGTCCAGACCGTCCGGGGTGAACACCTCGTCCCAGTAGTCGCTGATCCGGCCGTCGGTCCAGCGATACCGGCGGCGGCCGGCCAGCCCCATCGGGTTGGCGTGGGTGGCGCCGAAGAACGGCTCGGCGGCCGGGGAGCGCCAGTCGAGCAGCAGGCGCCGTCCGGTGCTGTCCGTCAGGCCCAGGCGCCCGATGTACACGGGCTCGGCGCCGTCCGCGCCGACCATGTGCCCCAGGCACAGGTCCAGGCCGAAGCGGCGCAGGGTGCGCAGGCGCGCGGTCAGCCGGTGGATCTCGATGTCCCGGTCCATGGCCTGCTGACCTTTGCCGCCGGGAGCCCTGCGTGCGGCGTCGAGGCGGTCGGTGAGCTCGGCGATCGACTGTTCGAGGCACTCCGCGACGGCCGCGAAGTGCTGCTCGTCGCCGGCGACCAGGGTCGGGTCGGCCTTGGGGGAGAGGCGGTCGGGGAGGGCGAACACGCTGGTGGTGGTGAGGGGGTTCAAGGCATCAGCTCCGGAGGAGGGTCGGTCGACTGCGGTGTTGCGATGTCGCGGTGCCTGGTCGCTCACGCGGGTGCGGGCGCGTGCAGGCGGGTGCACGAGGGTGCAGGCGGGGTCAGAAGGCCCCGTCGAGCAGCAGCTTCGCTGCCGTGTCCGTGCCGTCGGTGCGGATCGTCGCCGCCACGGCGGTCGCTCGCGTGCGGGTCTCGGGCGTGAGCGCCGTTTCGAGCGCGGCGGACAGGGACTCCAAGGTGGGCGTCGGACCGTCGTGTGCCGTGCCGATGCCGAGGTCGGCGACCCGGCCGGCCCAGTACGGCTGGTCCGCCAGCTGGGGCACGACGACCTGGGGTGTGCCGACCCGGGCGGCCGTGGTCGTCGTCCCCGCGCCGCCGTGGTGCATGACGGCGGCCACCCTGGCGAACAGGGCCTGGTGGTTGGCCTCGCCCACGGCGAAGCAGTCGTCCTGGTCGTCGATCAGGGCGAGGTCGGCCCAGCCGCGGGAGACGAGGACGCGGTGGCCCTGGGCGCGTACGGCGTCGATGGCCACCTGGGCGGCGTCCGACGAGGCGTGCAGGGGCATGCTGCCGAAGCCGACGTACACCGGCGGGGTGCCGGCGTCCAGGTAGGTCTCCAGCTGGGCCGGCAGCGGGCGGTCGTCGGGTGCGATCCACGCGCCGGTCTGGACGGCGTCGAGGTCCGGCATCTCGTGCAGCGGATCCAGGACCGGGTCCGTCGCCACCCACGGCCGGCCGCCGATGACGTGATCGCGGACGTGCGCCACCGGCGGCAGCCCGTTCGACGCCCGGTTGGTGTTGAGCGCCTCACCGAACAGCGCGTCGATGCTTTGGGCGTCCAGCTCCCACAGCGCCCGGTTGTCGGTCACCTCCGGCGGGAACGGGCGGCCCCGGTAGGCGAGCGGCGGGCGGTGCGGTGACGGCAGCGTGAGCTGCTGGAAGGTGACGGACACGGACGGCATGCCCAGCTTCTCGGCCACCGAACGGGCCCCGGCCGCGGCCGGCATCATGCCGGTCGCCACCAGCACATCGCAGCCCGCGGCCGCCGCGGGCATCACCTCGAACTGGCCGGCGATCACCTCGGCCGCACGCCGGGGCATCGACGACGGCGGAGCCACCGCCTTCGTCAGCGCACGCGCCGACGGGCCGACCGGCACCAGCGGTACGTCGACACCGGCCAGCCGCCGCGCGAAGTCCTCGTCCGGTGGAGCGCACACCCGCACCTCGGCACCGAGCTCCCGCAACCGCACCGCGAGCCCGACCATCGGCTCGACATCCCCCCGCGACCCATAGGTCGACAACAGCACACGCACTTCGCGACTCCCCGTTTCCGCTGGTCTTCGGCCTAGGCCGGAGATTCTGCGGTACGACGGGGGCCTTGCCGCAAGCCCCCCGGTGCGCTATAAGTTGAGAGTGGCAAGGAGTCGGAGACCTCCTTGCCTTTCTTTTTTGCCGCCTCCCGGGCAGGAATCCGATCTTCACCCGTCACGGTGAGTGATCTTCGTACGCCCGTGCGCCATGACGCAGCGTGTACGAATGTAATCCGAGCGTATAAATGAGGCTGAGCGTACTACCGCCGCGCACCCCATTTCAGGTGCTTGCTGAATATGACACAGCGATGATCCGGTCGGACTAAGCTCGCCCGCAGCGCACCGAGTTGAGGTGTAATCGTGCGCTTGTTCCCCAATCATGCAGAAGATTCCGACATACCCATGACATTCCCCCCTGCAAGCTCCCCCTACACCCACCCGATTAGTTTCAGAGGGCCCACATGGTGAGCGTTCAATCCCCGCCCAGTCGCCGTGAACTCCCGTACGCGCGCGTGCTGTTGCTGCCGGCCATAGCGATGGCCGCGGCGACCGGAGCCGCCGTCGCCGTGGTGACGGAGCCGGCCCGGACGGCCGTCGGCGTGTGCGGTGCCGTGGCCATGCTGCTGGTGCTGGTGTCCGCGGCCGAAGTAGTGCGCCGCGGCCGCGCCCTGCGGGATCTGCGGGCCGAGCACGCCCGTCACACCGCGTATCTGGAAGGGCGCGTCGCCGCCCACGACGAGGCGATGAACCGCCTCGCCACGGAGATCACGCCCGCCGCGATCAACCGGCTGCAGCGCGGTGCCTCCATCTATGAGGTGATGCGCGACCTCGGCAAGATCGACCCGTCCTACGCCCATCTCTCCCGGGCGGAACTGTCGTTGGTGCAGTCGATGCTCGACATCGTCGACCACCAGGAGGCGCTCCGCGACTCCGCCCAGCGGTCGTTCGTCAACATCGCCCGCCGCGTCCAGTCGATCGTGCACCAACAGGCCGTTGAACTCCGGGAGATGGAGGAGGACCACGGGCGCAACCCCGAGGTCTTCGACGACCTGCTGCGCATCGACCACGGCACCATGCTGATCGGCCGTCTCGCCGACTCGATCTCCGTGCTCGGCGGCGGCCGACCGGGCCGCCAGTGGCCCGAACCCGTCCCGCTGTACAGCGTGCTGCGCGGCGCCATGTCCCGGATCCTGGAGTACCGGCGCATCAGCCTGGACTCCATCGCCCAGGTCAACATCGCCGGCATCTCCGTCGAGCCGATCATCCACGCCGCCGCCGAACTCCTCGACAACGCCACCCGCTACTCGCCGCCGCAGACCAAGGTGCACGTCACCGCCACCGAGGTGCAGACCGGGATCGCGATCGAGATCGAGGACTCCGGCGTCAGCCTCAGCGAGGAGGCCCGCGCCCGGGTCGAGGGCATGCTCGAGCGCGCCAAGCAGGGCACCGACCTCCAGGACATCGGTGAGTCCCCGCGTCTCGGCCTCGCCGTCGTCGGCCGTCTCTGCACGGCGTTCAACATGCAGGTCTCGCTGCGCTCCTCCGCGTACGGCGGTGTGCGCGCCATCCTCGTGGTGCCGCGCGAGATGATGACCAGCGACCCCGCGCCCGGCCTCGCCCACGGCATCGGCGCCGGCGCCGCGCCCAAGGCCGACCCCGACGCGCTCGAGGGCCCCAAGCGCGCCCCCAAGAAACGGCGCCCCACCAGCCCGAAGATCACCGCCGCCATGGCCTCCATGGAGGACGACGTCCCCGTCGTCACCGAATGGACCGCGGGCGGGCTGCCCCAGCGGCGCAGCCGGGTCAAGACCCCGCTCAGCAAGCGCATCGCCGAGCAGGCCGCCATCGAGCAGGCCGAGCGCGAGGGCAGGCCGACGATCTGGTCCACGCCCAAGCCGGACCCCGAGCCCGAGTCGGCGAAGGACGAGTCCGTCCCCGGTGCGTGGGTCGAGGCGTTCTGGAACGGACTCAAGGACAAGCCCGACCCGCTCACGCTCAAGCCGCGAACCCAATCCGCCCAACCCGCCCAACCGGCCCGCCCCGAGGCCGACGACGAGGGGGACATCAAGTGATCCAGCAGCGCGCCAACTTCGACTGGATGCTCAAGGAGCTCCACGACGGCGTACCGGGCATCGAGATGATCGTCGTGCTCTCCGCCGACGGTCTGCGCATCGCCCGCTACGGCGGTGACCCGGACACCGCCGACCGCGTCGCCGCGGCGTGCGCGGGACTGCAGAGCCTGGCGAGCGCCGTCGCCACGGAGATCCCGAACAGCGACGGCAAGATGAAGATGGTCCTCATCGAGATCAACGGCGGCTACTTCTATCTGATGGCCGCCGGCGCCAACGCCTATCTCGCCGTGCTCTCCGACACGTTCGCCGAACCCGGCCGGATGAGCAACCGCATGTCCGACCTCGTCGCCCGCATCGGTGCCCACCTCACCAGTCCGCCCAGGCGCAACGGGCAGACCGTATGACTCCTCCGCAACGCCAGCGGCGAGCCCCCAGGGAACAACCGAAACCGCCCTCGGCACCCCCCGGTGCCCGGAAGCAGAAGAACCCCGAGCGGCTCTTCGTGGTCGCCGGACCGGACGGTGGCGAGCGTGACGGCGACCTCGACCTCGTCACGTTAATCGTGGCGCGCGCCGACCCCCCGCCCTCCGCCACGCCCGAGCAGTCGGCGCTGCTCCGGCTCTGTTCCACCCCCCTGTCCGTGGCCGAGCTTTCGGCCTACCTCAACCTGCCGTTCAGCATGATGACGGTGCTGCTCACCGACATGCTGACGGCCGGACTGGTGACGGCCCGCAACCCGATCGTGCGCCAGTCCGTCGCCGACCGTTCAATCCTCGAAGCGGTGATGCATGGACTTCAAAGGCTCTGACACCGTCCCCGGCCCCCGGACCGAGGACCAGCTGCCGCACACGGCCGAGGCCGCGGTCAAGATCGTGATCGTGGGCGGCTTCGGTGTCGGCAAGACGACCATGGTCGGTTCGGTCAGCGAGATCAGGCCGCTGACCACCGAAGAGACCATGACGCAGGCGGGCATCGGCGTCGACGACAACTTCGGCTCCGACACCAAGACGGCCACCACCGTCGCCATGGACTTCGGTCGCATCAGCATCACCGAGCAGCTCGTGCTGTACCTCTTCGGCACCCCCGGCCAGGAGCGCTTCTGGTTCCTGTGGAACGGGCTGTTCGACGGTGCGCTGGGCGCGGTCGTGCTGATCGACACCCGCCGACTGGAGGTCAGCTTCGACGTCATGGGGCGGCTGGAGGAACGCGGCGTGCCCTTCGTGGTCGCCGTCAACACCTTCCCGGACGCGCCCCGTTACCCCGTCTCCGAACTCCGTACGGCACTCGACCTGCCCGAGGAGATCCCCATCGTCGAGTGCGACGTACGCCGCCGGGCCTCCAGCCGGGACGTCCTGATGACCCTGATGCGCTTCCTGCACGCGCTGGCCATGGCGAAGGCCCCCGCCTAGCGGCACATCACCCACGCCACCCCCCTCTCACCTCTGACACCGGATTCACCTCAGCTTCGGAGCGACCATCGTGACGCCTGAATCCCTCTTCCCGACCGGTACGGACGACTCCACGGCCGTCCCGCCCCCCGGCTGCCCCGCGCACGGCATCGGCCCCGGCGGGCTGCGCCGGCTGTACGGTCCCGACGCGGAGGACCTGGGAGCCGTGTACGAAAAACTCCGCGCCGAGCACGGGCCTGTGGCTCCCGCACTGCTGCACGACGACGTGCCGGTGTGGGTGGTGCTCGGGCACGCCGAGAATCTGCACATGGTGCGCACTCCTTCGCAGTACTGCCGGGACACCCGGCAGTGGAGCGCCCTGCAGGACGGCACGGTCAAACCCGACCATCCGCTGATGCCGCACTTCGCCTGGCAGCCCATCTGCAGTCACGCCGAGGGCGACGAGCATCTGCGGCTGCGGGGTGCCGTCAACGGCGCCGTGTCGACCATCGACCACCGGGGCATCCGCCGCTATATCAACCGCGCCACCCAGCATCTCGTGAACGATTTCTGTGAGGAGGGCCGGGCCGACCTGGTCAGCCAGTTCGCCGAGCACCTGCCGATGGTGGTGATGTGCGAGATCCTCGGCATGCCCGAGGAGTACAACGACCGGATCGTGCAGGCCGCTCGCGACATGCCCAAGGGCACCGAGACCGCGATCGCCAGCAACGCGTACCTCATGGACGTCCTGATGCGGCTCACCGCCCGCCGCCGGGCCGATCCCAAGGACGACTTCACCAGCCACCTGATCAACCACCCGGCGCGGCTCACCGACGACGAGGTCGGCCAGCACCTGCGGATCATCCTGGTCGCCGCGTACGAGGCCACCGCGAACCTGATCGCCAACGTGCTCCGGGTGGTCCTCACCGATCCGCGGTTCCGTGCCCAGCTCAGCGGCGGCCAGATGACGGTGCCCGAGGCGGTCGAGCAGTCCCTCTGGGACGAGCCGCCGTTCAGCTCCGTCCTTCCCTACGTCGCCAAGCAGGACACGGAGCTGGGCAACCAGCGCATTCGCAAGAGCGACGCTCTCATCCTCGGCATCGCGCCGGGCAACGTCGATCCGCGCGTCAGGCCCGACCTCAACGCCAACATGCAGGGCAACCGCTCCCACCTCGCCTTCGGCGGCGGCTCCCACGAGTGCCCGGGCCAGGACATCGGCCGTGCCATCGCCGAAGTCGGCGTCGACGCGCTGCTGACCCGCCTGCCCGACGTCCAACTCGCCTGCGAGGAGGACGAGCTGTCCTGGCGGGGCTCCATCTCGAACCGGCACCTGGTGGAACTGCCGGTGAAGTTCGCGCCCAAGCCCCAGCAGGACGTCATGGCGCGGCCCGCGCACCCGCTGGCGACGCAGCGTCCCAGTACCTGGCCGGTCAGCACGCCACCGTCGCTGTCGGTGACTCCGGAACCCACCACTCCACCCGCGGCTCCGCCGCCGGCCCCCGAACCGGCTGCCCGGCCGGGAGTGTTGCGGCGCATTCTGCGCTGGTGGCGCGGCGAGTGAGCCGACCGGGCGCCGGGGCTACCCGGCCCAGTCGTCGTACGACGACCAGGCTCGCAGCGCACGCGGGCTGACGAACCGGTGCTCGCGCCCCGTGACCGGATCGGTGAACTCCAGCACCCGCGCCAGCAGTTGCAGCGGGCGCCGGAAATCACCGGCCGGCACGGGGTCGGTCACCACCGGATAGAGCGGATCGCCGAGGATGGGCACCCCCAAGGCGCTCATGTGCACCCTTAGCTGGTGCGTCTGCCCGGTACGAGGTGTCAGGCGATACCGGGCGCGACCGTCCCGGTGTGCCAGCAACTCGACCCGGCTGACGGCGTTGGGCTCGCCCTCGACCTCGCGGGCCGCAAGGACTCCGCGCTCCTTGACGATCCGGCTGCGCACGACGCGCGGCAGGTCCAGCGCGGGGTCGTACCGGGCCACCGCCTCGTACTCCTTCGCCACCCGCCTGTCGCGGAAGAGGCTCTGGTACGCGCCCCGCTCCTGCGGTCGCACGGTGAACAGCACCAGCCCGGCCGTCAGCCGGTCCAGCCGGTGCGCCGCGCCCAGCGTCGGAACCCCCAGCTCCCGCCGCAGCCGCGCCAGGGCCGTTTCGGCGACATGGCTGCCGCGGGGCGTGGTGGCCAGGAAGTGGGGCTTGTCGGCCACCACCACGTGCTCGTCCTGGTAGACGACGTCGACCGCGAACGGTACGCGCTCCTCGTGGGGCAGCTCCCGGTGGAACCACACGTACGCGCCTGGCGTGTACGGCATGTCACTCGGCACCGGACGCCCGGCGGCGTCCACGATCCGCCCCGCGTCCAGCATCGCGTCGATCACGTCGGCTCCGGCTGCGAGCCGCGCCACGAGATGATCCCGCACGGTCGGCCACGCGTCCCCGGCCGGCAGGCGCACCCGCACCGGATCGATCCCGTCGCGCTGCGGCAGGGGGGAGGGCGGGGGTGGCGTACGGCGTCTCATCAGGACCAAGCCTACGAGGGGCCCGGAGGACGTGAGCCGAGGCAGGGGGCCTGAGCGAGCGCTGCGGCGTCCGCGGGACGGTGCTGTGCGTCCAGTCGTACGCACCGTCCCACGAAGGGAGCGTCGCTCCGGTCAGCGGTAGGCGGACGCTATGGAGACACCGGTGTGAGGTTCGCGGGGTGGAGCTGACCGGTCAGATCCGGGCTCAGGTCGTTCGCGGTGCGCGGGGAATAGCGGCCGTTGTTGCGGCTCCAGTCGTAGCTGCCGCGGATCCACGTGAACATGGCGGTCGCATAGCGCTGCACCTTCTCGGCCTCCGTGCCGGTGAGCCCGAGCCGGGAGCAGAACAGCGGGATCTGTCGTGCCCGCTCGAAGAGCTGACTGACCGCTGTCTGGACGAGGGCGACGGCCAGCTTGATGGCTTCCTCCCGGGAGCAGCGGTGTTGCCGCATGAGGCAGTGCACCAGGTTGGGGTCGCCGCGCGCGTCGTCGTTCTCCAGGGACATCACCTCGTTGATGAGCTTGACGGCGTCGACAGCCGCTCGGCGCATCGAATCCAGATGGCTGCTGTGCCAGATGATCTCCGGGATCTCGAAGTGCCCCACCCTCTCGGCCAGGTCGAGCGAGGGAATCAGCCCCAGGGTGCGGTGCCCTATGCGCATGCGGGTGGCGAAGTCCTGGGGGGCCCATGAGCGGCGGTCGATCTCCTCGGTGAGGTTCCCCGACAGGTAGTCCACCCAGTTGTGGGCGGCCCGGCGCTGCCATTCCTCGGACATGCCCCTCCTGGCGCGACGCCAGAGGTCCGCGAAGGCGCTCACCAGAGGCGCGTCGTGGTGTGCGTCCCGCGCCGACGGTCGCGTGATCAGGGCGATGAGTTGCCGGCACACGTCGACGGCCTCATCGGCCTGGCGTCCCTCGGGGACGTCGAACAGGTCGTCGAACAGGAAGAACCAGCCCATGGTGTCGAAGGCCAGGTCCAGGTCGTCGCCTGCGACGTCCGGGTAGCTGTAGGCGGCCAGGTCCGCCACCGCCGAGAACGCGTAGCGACGGGCGGCACTGTGCCCCAACACCAGTTTCTGTTGGCGCATCCATTCCAGATTGCGTTCCCTCGCGGCTGCCAGACCGAAGTTCAGCCGGGGTGGAATGGGTAAATTGATGGTGACGTTCTGGGGCATGGCTCTCTCCCAGTTTCTGCCTCAGCATGCTTATCGGCCCAGGAGGTCGGTCGTCGTCGATGCCTGGTGCCTGCGGATGTCACTGCCTCGGGATCTTCGTCCGGAGGACCGATGGAAGTGAGCGGTGACCTAGGTGACTCTCCGACCGAGGTGAGCGCGAAGCGCCGTCCCGGATGCCGGTGAGCCGGCGATGGACTCCGGCGCGGTCGGCCGACGGGCCCAGGGGACGAGAAGAGGCACGCGCACCGACCGAGGTGCGTGCCCGCCGACGGGTACCGCCCGAGGTGACCGGGCGGGAGCAGAGCCTTTCATGTTGCCCTCCGGGTGACGGAGTCGACCGAAACCATGAACTACGCGCTGTGCTCCATACGCTGCGACTGCGGCGTGGCTGACTTGCGTACCAAGCGGGCCCGCTGACTGAACCGGTCGAGCAGGGCCTCGTCAGCCGCGTTCCGGGACGTGTCGTCGGTCGTGGCGTTCGAGACGACCGCCGAACGGCGCGGAAAATCGGTGGTCACCACCGCCATGACCGCGGCGTCGGCGACGCGGTCGTGGATCTCGTCCACCTTCCAGTGCGCCTACCGGTTTAGTCAACTGTCCGAGGCTGGTTACAGCTGAACGCGAGTGACCGTTCCGGGACGGATTGGCGTCGCCGAACGATCGACTTCGGCGGGCTGCCGACCGCGTCGGCGGGCGTCCGGCGGCCGTCCCGCCGGGTCGGCGCGCGGCGCCGCTCACCCGCGGCCGTGCGTCCCGCCCCAGCTCAGCCTGCTCGGCGTGGCGATCCCGTGTCGCAGTGCCGGCCGTCGCGGCCATCGGGACACCACCCCCACGGGCCCCGGGTGCGACACCCTCATGCCGTCAACTCTCCCTGACAGCCCACCTCTTCGCACCATGCGATGGTTTCCGGCCGCCGGAAAGGGTGTACACCCCGGCGCGCGGAGCGGACTGCGGGGCCACCCGTCGCGCGGTCTCACGCCCCTGGGGTCGGTGCGCCTCTTGTACCGGCCATCTTTGTGGCGGCCGGACGAGGGTCGTTCGTCGCGCAGTCCGGGCACGCGGAAGGGGCGGCGCCTCGAACGGCGTTCAGGAAGAACGGCGTTCGAGGCGCCGCCCCTTCCGGGCGACGGCGGTGGCGGCGCAGGACTACGCGGCCGGTGCCGCGCCCTCCTGCTCCGCCTCGATCCGGGCGTTCCAGTCGCGCTTGGAGGCCTGCCAGCCGTCCTCGTCGTGGCCGAGCCGCCAGTAGCCGGAGATCGACAGGTCCTCGCGGGCCACGCCGCGCTCGACCCGCAGCAGCTGGCGCAGCTCCTTCACGAAGTGCGCCTCGCCGTGCACGAACGCGTGGATCCGGCCCTCGGGGAACTCCAGTCCCCGAACGGCCTCGACCAGCGCCTCGCCGACGGGGCGGGCGCCGCGGTGCAGCCAGACCACGTCGACATCGGAGTCGATCTTTTGCTCCTCCTCGGGGCCGGAGACCTCCACGAACGCGTACGCCGTGGCGCCGTCGGGCAGCGACTCCAGGGAGCGGGCGATGGCGGGCAGCGCGCTCTCGTCGCCGACGAGCAGATGCCAGTCGGCGTCGGGGTCGGGGGCGTAGGCGCCGCCGGGACCCATGAAGCGCACGGTCTCGCCGGGCCGGGCGCGCATCGCCCAGGGGCCGGCCAGGCCCTCGTCGCCGTGCAGGACGAAGTCCAGCGTCAGCTCGCGGTGCTCGGGGTCCCATGCCCGCACGGTGTAGGTCCGCGTCACCGGCCACTGCTCGCGCGGCAGCTCCTCGCGGATGCGCTCCAGGTCGAAGGGCTCGGGATAGCTGACGCCCTCGGGGGAGAACAGCATCTTCACGTAATGGTCCGTGCAGGTGTCCGCCGTGAAGTCGGCGAGCCCCTCGCCGCCGAGCACCACACGCTGCATGTGCGGGGTCAGCCGTTCGGTACGGATGACCTGCGCAAAGTGGGGCTTCCGCGGCTTGCGGGCAGGGCGTAGCGCCATCACTGGCCTCCCTCGTTCCAAGCTTAGGTTTACCTAAGTTAGCACCTCGTCCTGGAGAATGCCGCTATGGCTCGTTCATGAGAGGGCGCATGTCGCGCGCGCAAGGTCCGAATTCCCCGCGCCCCGATCCCCATTCACCCGCCCCGACCGCCGTTCGCGCCCGTCACGCCCTTGTGGCCCCGGCGCCCTTCACGCCCCCAGGGTCCCCAGCAGGCGCTGCAGCGACCCGCCCAGTCCCCACCGCAGCGCCAGCTCGTCCAGCCCCGCCGGATCCCGGGGCGTCCGCGGCAGCGCCGTGTCCACGTCGGGCAGCGGAACATCGCCGGCGACCCGCACCACCGTCGGTGCGACGGCGACGTACGCCCGCGACTCGTCCAGCCGCTTGCGCTGCGAGGGGGTGAGCTTCGCCTTCGGGTCGTCGACCGCGGCCATGATCCCGGCCAGGTCGCCGAACTCGGCCAGCAGCTTCGCCGCCGTCTTCTCACCGATGCCGGGCACGCCCGGGAGGCCGTCGCTCGGGTCGCCGCGCAGCAGCGCCAGGTCCGCGTACCCACGGCCGTCGACGCCGTACTTCTCGCGCAGCCACGCCTCGTCGGTGAGCTGGAGGGTGCCGACGCCCTTGAGCGGGTACAGCACTCGGACCCCGCGCGCGTCGTCGACCAGCTGGTACAGGTCGCGGTCGCCGGTGACGATGTCGACCGGGCCCTTCGCCCGTCCGGTGAAGGTGCCGATGACGTCGTCCGCCTCGTACCCCTCGACGCCCACCCGTGCGATGCCCAGGGCGTCCAGGACCGCCTCGATGACCGGCACCTGCGGGGACAGCGTGTCGGGCACCTCCTCCTCGTCCGGACCCACCTCGTGCTCCTCGGCGACCCGGTGCGCCTTGTAGGACGGGATCAGGTCGACCCGCCACTGGGGTCGCCAGTCGGCGTCCATACAGGCCACCAGCGCGTCCGGGCGGTGGTCCTTGACCAGGCGGTCGATGAAGTCGAGGAGCCCGCGCACGGCGTTCACCGGCGTGCCGTCCGGGGCCTTCACGGAGTCCGGGACGCCGAAGTAGGCGCGGAAGTAGAGCGAGGCGGTGTCGAGGAGCATCAGTCGTCCGGTCACGTCTCGCATCATGCCGTACGGCACTGACAGTGCGGTCCGCCGCACAACGCGTTGCGGTATGCGTGTGGCCTGTGCGCTGCACCACTTGTGTGTTTGTGCCCGGAGATCCAGGGCAGGCGCGCGCTCGGAGCGACGCGCCCGCGCACTCGACCGCGGTGCCCGTCGCTCCCTTCCTTTGCCGTCGAGACAAGAGGTGCCCGTGTCATCCAGGCTTGAAGCCGAACACCTGTACAAGGTGTTCGGGAGACGACCGGACGAGGCTGTCGACCGGCTCCGCCAAGGAGCCGACCGGGAGGAGTTGCGCGCCGACGGCACCACCGCCGCCGTGATCGACGCCTCCTTCACCGTGGAACCAGGCCAGATCTTCGTCGTCATGGGCCTGTCCGGATCAGGCAAGTCCACCCTGTTGCGCATGCTCAACGGGCTCCTGGAGCCGACCGCCGGTCACGTCCGCTTCGACGGCCAGGACCTGACCGCGATCGGCGACCGCGAACTGCGCGACGTCCGCGCCAACAAGATCAGCATGGTCTTCCAGCACTTCGCGCTCTTCCCGCACCGCAGCGTGCTGGAGAACGCCGCCTACGGTCTGGCCGTGCAGGGCGTGCCCCGCGCCGAGCGCGAGAAGCGCGCCGGCGAGGCGCTGGCCCTGTGCGGACTGGCCGGCTGGGAGAAGTCCTGGCCCGATGAGCTGTCCGGCGGCATGCAGCAGCGCGTGGGCCTCGCCCGCGCCCTCGCCACCGACGCCGACCTGCTCCTCATGGACGAGTCCTTCAGCGCGCTCGATCCGCTGATCCGTCGGGACATGCAGGACCAGCTGCTCCAGCTCCAGCAGACCCTGAAGAAGACGATCGTCTTCATCACCCACGACCTCAACGAGGCCATGCGCCTCGGCGACCGCATCGCGGTCATGCGGGACGGCCGTATCGTCCAGACCGGCACGGCGGAGGACATCCTCCTGCGCCCCGCCAACGACTACGTCGCCTCCTTCATCCAGGACGTCGACCGCTCCCGCGTGCTGACCGCGGCGGCCGTCATGGACGAGGACACCGCCGGCGACGAGGTCAGCTGCGGCTGCGAGACGGCGACCACGGACACCCCGTTCACCGAGCTCTGCGCGATCAGCGCCCGCCTGACGCACCCCGTGGCGGTCCTCGACGCCGCCGGGAAGCTGGTCGGACGCGTCCCCAGGCAACGCCTCGTCGGTCTCCTCGGCGACCAGCAGGGCGAGCCCGCGCCCTGCGACAACCCGCGCGGCACCCGCGACGGGAAGGTGATCGCCAATGCCTAGGCTCCACTTCGGTAACTGGATAGAAGACCTGGTGGGCTGGCTCCAGTCCCACCTGACCTGGCTTTTCGACCTCGTCAACACCGTGCTCGGCGGCATGTACGACGGTGCCAACGCCGTCCTCGGCGGCGGCGAGCCGCTGCTCATGGCCGGCGTCCTCGCGGTGATCGCGTGCTGGCTGCGCGGGCTGCTGCCCGGCGCGCTGGCCTTCGTCGGCCTCGCCCTGATCGATTCGCTCGGGCTGTGGGACGACGCGATGGACACGCTCTCGCTCGTCCTCGTCGCCTCGGTCATCACCATCGTGTTCGCGGTGCCGCTCGGTATCTGGGCCGCCCGCAGCGAGCGCGTCGGCGCCCAGCTGCGACCGGTGCTCGACGTCATGCAGACGATGCCGGCGTTCATCTACCTCATCCCCGGCGTCATGTTCTTCGGCGTCGGCACCACCCCCGGACTCCTCGCGACGATCATCTTCGCCATGCCCCCGGGCGTGCGCATGACCGAGCTGGGCATCCGTCAGGTGGACGGCGAGCTGATCGAGGCCGCCGAGGCCTTCGGCACCAGCCCGCGCAGCACCCTGGCCCGCGTCCAGCTGCCGCTCGCACTGCCGACGATCATGGCCGGGGTCAACCAGGTCATCATGCTGGCCCTGTCGATGGTGGTCATCGGCGGCATGGCCGGCGCCGGCGGCCTCGGCGAGCAGGTCTACTCCGCGATCACCCAGCTCAAGGTCGGCCTGGCCGCCGAGAGCGGCGTCGCCGTGGTCATCCTCGCGATGTACCTGGACCGGATGACCGGAGCACTGGGCCGGCGCGTGTCCCCGCTCGGCCGCCGGGCCGCCGCCAAGGCCGCCGTCGCCGCCGCGGGCCGCTTCCGGCTCGCCCACTACAAGCCGGGCGGCGCCGTGGCGGTCATCGGCGTCGTGATCCTCGCGCTCGTCGCGGGCGGCATGAACCTGGCCGGCTCCGGGAGCGGCAAGGAGGCCGCGGCCGGCACGGACGTCGGCCAGGGCAAGAAGATCAACATCGGCTACATCCCCTGGGACGAGGGCACCGCCACCACCTACCTGTGGAAGGAGCTCCTGGAGCAGCGCGGCTACGACACCGACGTCAAGCAGCTCGACCCCGGCCCGCTCTACTCGGGCGTGGCCCGCGGCGACATCGACTTCCAGACCGACGCCTGGCTGCCCACCACGCACAAGGCGTACTGGGACAAGTACAGCTCCCAGCTCGACGACATGGGCGCCTGGTACGGGCCGACGTCGCTGGAGCTGACGGTGCCGTCCTATGTGAAGGGTGTGGATTCGCTGGCCGACCTGAAGGGTCGGGGCAAGGAGTTCGGCGGGAAGATCATCGGCATCGAGGCGAGTGCCGGGATGATGGGGACGCTGAACAAGTCGGTGCTGAAGGCGTACGGCCTGGACGGCGAGTACAAGGTGGTGTCGTCGAGTACGTCGTCGATGCTGGCGGAGCTGGACCGGTCGATCAAGAAGCGTGAGCCGGTCGTGGTGACGCTGTGGTCGCCGCACTGGGCGTACGGCAAGTACGACCTGAAGAAACTCAAGGACCCCGAGGGCGCCTGGGGCGAGGGCGAGCAGATCCACACCGTCGCGCACAAGGGGTTCGCCGAGAAGGACCCGACGGTCGCGAAGTGGCTGAAGGACTTCAAGCTCACCGAGCAGCAGCTGACCGGCCTGGAGAACGACATCCGCGCCGCCGGCGAAGGCCACGAGCAGGACGGTGTCCGCGCCTGGCTGAAGAAGAACCCCGGCCTGGTGAACAAGCTCGCCCCGGTCGCCGGCGCCGCGAAGGCGCAGGGCAAGGACGCGGGCAAGACCGTCGACATGGGCTACTTCCCGTGGGACGAGGCCATTGCCGCCACCTACCTCTGGCAGAACATCCTGGAGGACCGCGGCTACAAGCCGAACGTCAAGCAGCTGGACCCCGGCCCGCTCTACACCTCGCTGGCCCAGGGCCAGATGGACGTCCAACTCGACGGCTGGCTCCCGACCACGCACAAGGAGTACGTGGACCGCTTCAAGGGCAGGCTGGAGGACCTCGGCGCCTGGTACGGGCCGACGTCGCTGGAGCTGACGGTGCCGTCCTATGTGAAGGGTGTGGATTCGCTGGCCGACCTGAAGGGTCGGGGCAAGGAGTTCGGCGGGAAGATCATCGGCATCGAGGCGAGTGCCGGGATGATGGGGACGCTGAACAAGTCGGTGCTGAAGGCGTACGGCCTGGACGGCGAGTACAAGGTGGTGTCGTCGAGTACGTCGTCGATGCTGGCGGAGCTGGACCGGTCGATCAAGAAGCGTGAGCCGGTCGTGGTGACGCTGTGGTCGCCGCACTGGGCGTACGGCAAGTACGACCTGAAGAAACTCAAGGACCCCGAGGGCGCCTGGGGCGAGGGCGAGCAGATCCACACGGTGGCCAAGAAGGGCTTCGGCCAGGAGTTCCCCGAACTCGGCGGCTGGCTCAAGGACTTCAAGCTGACCGAGGACCAACTCGCCTCACTGGAGGTGGAGATCCAGAAGGGCGGCGCCGGGAACGAGAAGGAGTCGGCGCGCCGATGGATGGACGCCCGTCCCGGCATCGAGGACGAGCTGGCGCCCGTCGCGGGATAGCGCCACGGGCGCTGCCGTGGACACAGGCGGTGACATCACACCGGGTGCGGGATTCACACGTACGTGAATCCCGCACCCGGTTTCCGTATGCGCGCCCGCGCGGACACCTGGCCACGTGCACGGGAAGGATCCGGCCAACCACAGAGCGCTACGCCACGCCCCCGGCCCGACCCGCCACTCCCTCCGGGACTCATCGCTCCACTCGCGCCCACCAGGGAACACGCGAAGCCGCCGCAGCATTGAAATGAACACGGGATACTGGTGCTGAACGGGGGTCAGCGGTGACTCGGGGGCGGCCCGCGCGTCCCGGGAGCCGATCCGGCTGGCGCGAACCCATGGGTCGTACTCCCCCTGACGTGTCGTCGATGTGACGGGCGCATGAAACGGTTTGCCGAACATGCGTAGGGTGCAGAGAACTCAACAGAAGGTGTGCGCCGGGCGACGGGCGCGAGGACAGCGGACCGACGAGCGAAGGAGGGAGCCGGAGCGATGGGCGACCACAAAGAACAGCCCCTTCGGGTGGGCGCGGCCGTGCGCCGGCGACGCCGCGGGCTGGACCTCACCCTCGCCGTCGTGTCCGAGCGCAGCGGCCTGTCCGTGCCCTTCCTGAGCCAGATCGAGAACGACCGGGCGCGCCCCAGCAGGAGCTCCCTCGAGAAGGTCGCGGACGCGTTGCGCACGACCGCCGTCGAACTCCTCGCCGCCGCGGACCCGGCGTGCAGCGTCGACGTGGTCCGGGCCGAGACCACCGAGCCGGCGCCGGAACCACGGACCCGCTCCTTGGTGCGGGGTCACCATCAGATGCACGCCTCGGAGTTCACCGGCGACCATGACGCCGGCCGTGAATTCCAGTACCGCAACGACCAGTTGATGTACGTCGCCGACGGCGCCGTGGAGATCGAGGCCGAGGGCCGCGCCTACCGACTGGGCCGGGGCGACACCCTGTACCTCACCGGCGGGGTCCGCCACCGCTGGCGGGCGACGGTGCCGGAGACGCGGGTGGTCGTCGTCGCGGTGGCCGAGCACATCGAGGCGGTCCGGGACCGGCCGGGACGCTGATGCGCGTCGTCTCGCTCGTGCCGTCCCTGACGGAGGCCGTGGCCGTGTCGGCCCCCGATGTCCTGGTCGGCGCGACGGACTGGTGCAGCCACCCCGCCGATCTCGATGTCACCCGCGTCGGCGGCACGAAGAACCCCAAGGTCGACCGGATCCTCGCCCTCGCCCCCGACCTGGTCCTCGCCAACGAGGAGGAGAACCGCGCCCCCGACCTCGCCGCCCTCCGCGCGGCCGGCGTCGAGGTCCTGGTCACCGAGGTCCGGGACGTACCGCAGGCCTTCCGGGAACTGGACCGCCTACTGGACGCCTGCGGTGCGACGCCGCGCCCGCGCTGGCTGGACGAGGCGGAGGACACCTGGTCGTCGCTGCCGGCCCCGGCCCTCCGTACGACTGCCGTGGTCCCGATCTGGCGCCGCCCCTGGATGGTGCTCGGGCGCGACACCTTCGCGGGCGACGTCCTGTCCCGCCTCGGCGTGGACCACCTGCACGCGACCCACGAGGACCGCTACCCGCGCATCCCTCTCGACGACCTCCTGGCGGCGGCCCCGGACGTCGTGGTCCTCCCCGACGAGCCGTACCGCTTCACCGCCGACGACGGCCCCGAGGCGTTCCCCGGCCTGCGCTGCGCGCTGGTCAGCGGACGGCACCTGACGTGGTACGGGCCGTCGCTGGCCGAGGCGCCGCGGGTGCTGGGCGCGGCGCTGCGAGCAGCGTGCCGTTGAGCAGACCCCGGGCGGTGCGCACCGCGGCGACGGTCCAGGCGGCGACCAGTACGCCGTACAGGCCGATGGCGAGGATCTCGTAGACGACGAGCCCGGTGTGCCGGGCCAGGGCCTCGGCGCCGGTGACGCAGGTGCCGACCGGGAAGGTGAACGCCCACCACGTCATCGCGAAGCCCATGCCGTGCCGTCGGGCCCGCAGGACGTGGGCGGTGGCGAGCCCGGACCAGAGGAGGGCGAAGCCCATGACGGGGACGCCGTAGAGGACGGCGAGGAGGCCGAAACCCTCGCTGTACGGCGGCGGGAGCACTCCCGGTGCGACGTCCGCGAAGATGCCGACGGCGGTGGTGGACTGCCCGAGCGGGCCCAGCACCAGGAACAGGGTCGGCGTGAGGGCGAGCGGGAGCGGTCCTCGGGTGATCAGACGGGCGAAGACCAGCGGCAGCATCAGCAGCGTGGCCAGCAGGCTGAGCCCGAACATCGCGAAGCACGCCAGGAGCAGCGTCTCCCGGGCCTGCCCGGGCGGCAGATGCGGCACCAGGAGCGGGCCGAGCGCCGCGGACACCATGGGCGCGACGAGAGGCAGCAGCCAGACCGGCGTGGCCTGCGACGGTTCCGCGCGATGGCGTACGGCCATGAGGTACGGGACGGCGACGGCGGCCGCCAGTCCGACGACCGTACCCACGCCGAAGAGCACGGCGTCGAGTACGACCGCCGCCGCTGTGCCGATCCAGTCCTGCCCGACGGTGATCGCGCCGCCCCCGACCGCCGTCAGGGCCATGGCCAGGCAGCCGTAGAAGGGTGCCGTGGCCGGGTCGAGGAGGTGGGCGCGGGCCTGGTCGCGGTGGTGCGTCCAGTGCAGGGCGCGGGCGGCGAGGAGGGCGAGCAGCAGGACCAGGGAGAGCGCCCAGACGGCCACGCAGGCGGTACGCAGGCCGGGGACGTGCACCGGCAGCCCGGCTCCGGCGGTGGCGACGGCGGCGGTGCCCATGACGGCGGCGTACCAGTTGGGTCCGAGATGACGGACGGCGGTGACCATGGAATCAGCGTCGTGCGGTCCGTCAGCTCCCACCAGGGAGTTTGCCTCTATGGCGACATAAACTGGGCTTATGACTCAGTCGGCGGAGGGGCAGTTTCGCGCGGGATCCCTGTCACATCGGGTCCCCGATCTCGGCGCACTGGAGCTGTTGCTGGCCGTGGCCCGGCTCGGCAGCCTCGGTGGGGCGGCCCGGGAGCTGGGGATCACCCAGCCGGCGGCGAGCAGCCGGATCCGGTCGATGGAACGCCAGTTGGGGGTGGCGTTGGTGGACCGGTCGCCGAGGGGCTCCCGGCTCACGGACGCCGGGGCGCTGGTGACGGACTGGGCGCGGCGGGTCGTGGAGGCGGCGGAGGCGTTCGACGTGGGGGCGCAGGCGTTGCGGGACCGGCGGGACTCGCGGTTGCGGGTGGCCGCGAGCATGACGATCGCGGAGTATCTGCTGCCCGGGTGGCTGCTCGCGCTGCGCGCCCAGCGGCCGGACACCGCGGTGTCGCTGCTCGCCGGGAACTCCGCGGCGGTCGCGGAGCGGTTGCTGGCGGACGAGGCGGATCTGGGGTTCGTGGAGGGCGTGAGTGTCCCGACGGGGCTGGACTCCGTGGTCATCGCTCACGACAACCTCATCGTGGTGACCGCGCCGGGACATGTCTGGGCTCGGCGGCGGCGGCCCTTGGAGGCGTCGGAGCTGGCGGTGACCCCGTTGATCCTGCGGGAGAAGGGGTCGGGTACGCGGCAGGTCCTGGACGCGGCGTTGGGTGGGTTGGCCCGGCCGTTGATCGAGCTGTCCTCGACGACCGCGGTGAAGGCGGCCGCGGTGGGTGGGGCGGGGCCGGCGGTGCTCAGTGAACTTGCTGTGGGGGAGGAACTGTCCATGCGGCGGCTGGTGAGGGTTCCGCTCTCCGACGTCTCCCTGGCCCGGGACCTGCGAGCCGTCTGGCCGACGGGCCACCGTCCGGTGGGGCCCGCCCGAGACCTACTCTCCCTGACCCGCGGCTAGTGAGGGGCTCCGCCCCAGACCCCGCTCCTCAAACGCGGAGGGGCTGGATCTTTCAGCCCCTCCGGCGTTTGAGGACGAGGCCCGGAGGGCCGATCAGGGTGGTCCGGGGGCGCAGCCCCCAGGGATGGGACGGGTAGGGGCGGCGGGGGCGGGAATCGGGCGTCAGACGGTGGCCGCGTGTACCAGGGCCCCCATCACCCGCACGTCCTTCCCCATCTCCGGATGCCACTGGACCCCCAACACCCACCCTCCGGAGTCCAGTTCCACCGCCTCCACCGTCCCGTCGTCCGCGTACGCCGAGGGCACCAGCCCCTCACCGAGCCGATCCACGGCCTGATGGTGATACGTCGGCACCAGGGTCTCCTCCGGCACCACACCGGCGTACAGACTCCCCGGCACCGGCTTGACGGCATGGGTGCCAAAGGCACCGACGACCTCGGCATGCCCGTCGATGTGCTGGACGAGCGTGCCACCGAGGGCGACGTTGAGCAGCTGCATGCCGCGGCAGATACCGAGCAGGGGCACCCCCGTGGTCAGCGCCGCGTCGATCAGGGCCAGCTCCCACGCGTCCCGCGCCCGCGCGGGCGGCCCGGTCCGCGGCTCCCGCTCCGCGCCGTAGCGGACCGGCTCCACATCGGGTCCGCCCGCGACGACCAGCCCGTCCAGCCGGGCGACCGCCGCGGCGGCATGGGCCGGGTCGTCCGGCGGAAGCATCGCGGCGAGACCGCCGGCCCGCTGCACGAGCCGCGGGTAACCGGCCGGCAGCAGCGCCGCGTCCAGCTCCCACACCCCCCACCGCACAGCGGACTCCAGATAGGTGCTGACACCGATCAACGGCCTGGCCACAGCGACTCCCTCACAGCTCGCTTCCCTCAGTCCCGTGCCAACTCTGCCTCGGCCGCCGCCAGCGCCGCGAACTCCTCCTCCGGCGCCTTCGCCACCAGACGCCTACGGCTGTACAGGCCGAAGTAGGCGAGGGCGACCACGTACACCGCCAGCGCGATCAGTGCCGCCGTGACGTCCACCAGGAACGTCGCCACCAGCGCCGCACAGGCCAGCACCAGGGCGACCGAGGAGGTCAGCACCCCGCCGGGCGTACGGTACGGCCGCGGCAGCTCCGGCTCGCGACGGCGCAGCACGATGTGGGAGAGGGACATCAGGGCGTAGGAGATCGTCGCGCCGAACACGGCGATGTTCAGCATCCGGGCGCCGTCGCCGGATGCCGCGGCGAGCAGGAAGCCGATCGTGCCGGGCACCAGCAGGCCCAGGTACGGGGCCTTGCGGCTGCTGGTGAGGGAGAGGAAGCGAGGCAGATAGCCCGCCCGGGACAGGGCGAACAGCTGTCGGGAACCCGCGTAGATCAGGGAGAAGAAGGAGGCCACGAGGCCGGCCAGGCCCGCGTAGTTCACGATCCGGCTCAGCGTGGTCGCCTCGCCGTCCGGCTGGAGCGCCTCCACCAGCGGGTTGCCCGCCTCCTGGATCGCCGCCGAGCCGCGTGCGCCGGCCGCCGCGAAGAAGGTCACCACGGCCAGCACCACCAGGATGCCCATCGACCAGCGGATCGCCTTCGGCAGCGTACGGGCCGGCTCCTTGGTCTCCTCGGCGGCCAGCGGCACGCCCTCCACGCCCAGGAAGAACCACATGCCGAACGGGAACGCCGCCCAGATGCCCAGCAGTCCGAACGGCAGCCAGGAGCTCGACCCCGCGGCGGAGGTGTCCACCGGGATGTCGTCCAGCGACGCGAAGGAGAAGTCGGGCAGTGCCGCCAGCGCGAACACGAGCAGGGCCGCCACCGCGATGCCGGTGACGACGAAGCTGAAGCGCAGCGCCTCGCCGACGCCCCAGAGGTGGATGCCGAGGAAGATGGCGAAGCAGACCAGGTACATCGGCCAGCCGGACTCCAGGCCGAACAGGCCCAGCGACTCGACGTAGTCGCCGATGAAGATGACGATGGCGGCGGGCGCGAGGACGTACTCGATGAGGATCGCCGTACCGGTGAGGAAGCCGCCCCACGGGCCCAGCGCCCGGCGGGCGAAGCCGTAGCCGCCGCCCGCCGTCGGCAGGATCGAGGACAGCTCGGCGAGCGCGAACACCATGCAGGCGTACATCGCGCCCATGAGCACCATGGCGATGGCCAGGCCCCCGAAGCCGCCTTCGGCCAGGCCGAAGTTCCAGCCCGAGTAGTCGCCGGAGACGACGTAGGCGACACCGAGACCGGTCAGCAGCACCCAGCCGGCGCTGCCGCGGCGCAGGGTCCTGCGTTCCAGATAGTCGTCCCCCTCGGGGGCGGATGTGCCGGGTGTATCGGATGTACCGGGTGTGCTCGGTGTACCGGTGGATTCCAGGGACATGGGCAGACTCCCCACGGGGCGGCGGACAGGAGCTCTTTCCGGGCACGGTGGGGTCGACCGAGCTCCGGTGCAATGGAGTGGATCCATACCTTTGCGGGGTGGGAGGTGGGAAGGCAATACCCGTGCGTTAATCGCCGGTAAATCCGTGCTCACCCCGGGCCGAGCCGAAACCGGGCTCACCCGATGGGCGAAGGGCTCAGCCCAGGAAGCCCCGCAGCAGCGCCGCCGTCCCCCCGCAGTGCTCGCGCATGATCTCCCGCGCGCACTCCGCGTTGCCCTCGATCACGGCCTCCACGAGGGCGGTGTGCTGGCGTTGCGAGTGCTCCAGGTTGCGGACGAGGAGCGGGATGCAGTCGAGGAGGTCGTTGACCGTCGCCCGTACGGCCGCGTACTGGGCCGTGAGCGTGGGGGAGCCGGACAGCTCGGCGAGGGTCAGATGCAGCAGGGTGTCCAGGCGCCGGTACTCGGCGAGCGGGGCGTCGTGCGTGCGCGCCAGGGCCTCGCGGAGCCGGTCGGCCTGCTCCTCGCCCAGCCCGTGCGCGGCGCACAGCCCGGCCGCACCCACCTCCAGCACCTCGCGGAAGCGCAGCGTGTCCTCGACGTCGACGTCCTTCAGGCGGCGGCGCAGCTCCTCCTCGCCGGGTGTCTCGGGGCGCGGCAGCACGAACGTGCCGCCGTAGCGTCCGCGCCGCGACTCGACCAGGCCCTGGTCCTGGAGGACCTTCAGCACCTCGCGCAGCGTCACCCGGCTGATCCCCAGCCGGTCGGCCAGCTCGCGCTCGGCCGGGAGCCGCTCGCCGCCCGGCACCAGGCCGAGCCGGACGACCTGGAGGATCTGCTCCAGGGCCTCCTCGAAACCGTTGCCGGCCCGCACCGGCCGCAGGACCGACGTCAGCCGGTCGTCGGCCCCGGCCGCCCCCGGCGCTCCGGATGTCCCGGCCGCCCCGTGTTCCGTGCCCGCCTGCGACATATGGCCGTACCCCCTTCCCAAGCAATGGTCATCAGTCATACCTTATGGCTCCCGGCTGACCGAAGTAGCCGAATGGAGGCTCTCCCGTGGCAGACCGCACACCCCCGCTGAGCGTCGAGGAGCTGCACGCCCTCGTCGCGAGCGGTGAGATCGACACTGTCGTCCTGGCCTTCCCCGATATGCAAGGGCGGCTCCAGGGCAAGCGGTTCGCCGCCCGCTTCTTCCTCGACGAGGTGCTCCACCACGGCACCGAGGGCTGCAACTACCTCCTCGCCGTCGACACCGAGATGAACACCGTCGACGGCTACGAGATGTCCTCCTGGGACCGCGGCTACGGCGACTTCGCCATGCACCCCGACCTGGCCACCCTCCGCCGCGTCCCCTGGAACGCCGGCACGGCCATGCTCGTCGCCGACCTGGCCTGGGAGGACGGCTCGCCCGTCGTCGCCGCGCCCCGCCAGATCCTGCGCCGCCAGCTGGAGCGCCTGGCCGAGCTCGGGTACACGGCCAAGGTCGGCACCGAGCTGGAGTTCATCGTCTTCAAGGACACCTACGAGCGGGCCTGGGACGCCAACTACCGCGGGCTGACCCCGGCCAACCAGTACAACATCGACTACTCGGTGCTGGGCACCGGACGGATCGAGCCCCTGCTGCGCCGTATCCGCAACGAGATGGCGGGCGCCGGACTCACCGTCGAGTCGGCCAAGGGCGAGTGCAACCCCGGCCAGCACGAGATCGCCTTCAAGTACGACGACGCCCTGGTCACCTGCGACCAGCACGCCATCTACAAGACCGGCACCAAGGAGATCGCCGCTCAGGAGGGCGTCTCGATCACCTTCATGGCCAAGTACAACGAGCGCGAGGGCAACTCCTGCCACATCCACCTCTCCCTCGCGAACGCCGCCGGCGACAACGTCATGGCGGGCACCTCGGAGGACCCCGGCGGCATGTCCGAGGTCATGCGGCACTTCCTCGCGGGCCAGTTGGCCGCCCTGCGGGACTTCTCCCTCCTCTACGCCCCCAACATCAACTCCTACAAGCGGTTCCAGCCGGGCTCCTTCGCCCCGACCGCCGTCGCCTGGGGCCACGACAACCGCACCTGCGCCCTCCGTGTCGTCGGCCACGGCCGCTCGATGCGCTTCGAGAACCGGCTCCCCGGCGGCGACGTCAACCCGCACCTCGCCGTCGCCGGACTGGTCGCCGCGGGCCTGTACGGCATCGAGCAGAAGCTGGAACTGCCCGACCCCTGCCCCGGCAACGCCTACGCCGCCGACTTCGAGCACGTCCCCACCACACTCCGCGAGGCCGCCGAGCTCTGGGAGAACAGCCCGATCGCCAAGGCCGCCTTCGGCGACGAGGTCGTCGCCCACTACCGCAACATGGCGCGCGTCGAACTGGACGCCTTCGACGCCGCGGTGACCGACTGGGAGCTGCGCCGCTCCTTCGAACGCATGTGAGGCCCTTCTTGTCCGACCAGCTCCAGGTACTCAATCCGGCCACCGAAGAAGTCGTCGCCACCGTCCCGGCCGCCACAGCGGCCGACGTGGACGCGGCCGTCGTACGGGCCACGAGGGCGCAGGCCGTGTGGTCCGCGCTCGCGCCCGGCGAACGCGCGCGACTGCTGCGCCGCTTCGCCGTCGCCGTCGACGAACACCTCGAAGAACTCGCCCAGTTGGAGGTCCGCGAGGCCGGGCACACCGTCGGCAACGCCCGCTGGGAAGCGGGCAACGTCCGCGACCTGCTCGACTACGCGGCCGGGGGAGTGGAACGCCTGACGGGTCAGCAGATCCCGGTCCCGGGCGGCCTGAACGTCACGATCCTCGAACCGCTCGGCGTCGTCGGCGTCATCGCCCCCTGGAACTTCCCGATGCCGATCGCCGCCTGGGGCACCGCCCCCGCGCTCGCGGCCGGCAACGCGGTCCTCCTCAAGCCCGCCGAGACGACCCCGCTGACGGCCCTGCGGCTGGCGGAACTGGCCCTGGAGGCCGGCCTTCCCGACGGCCTCTTCCAGGTCCTCCCCGGGCACGGCCCCGTCACCGGCAACGCGCTCGTCGAGCACCCCGGCGTCGCGAAGATCGTCTTCACCGGGTCGACGACCGTGGGCAAACAGGTGTTGGCGAAGGGCTCGGCGCTCCTCAAGCGCGTCACCCTCGAACTCGGCGGCAAGAGCCCCAACATCGTCTTCGCCGACGCCGACCTCGAAGCCGCCGCGGCCGCCGCCCCCATGTCCTTCCTCGACAACTCCGGCCAGGACTGCTGCGCCCGCACTCGCATCCTCGTCCAGCGCTCCGTCCACGACCGCTTCCTCGAGCTGCTCGCCCCCGCCCTCGAGGCGGTGACGGTCGGCGACCCGGCCGACGAGAACACCGACATGGGCCCGCTGATCTCCAGGTCACAGCTGGAACGGGTGCGTTCGTACGTCGACCAGGGCGCCGAGGGCATCCGCGGCAAGGCCCCCGAAGGCCCCGGCTTCTGGTTCCCGCCGACCGTCCTCACCGGCGTCGACGCACGCGCGCGCGTGGCCGTCGAGGAGGTCTTCGGCCCCGTCGCCGTGGTCCTCCCCTTCGACGACGAGGCCGACGCGATCCGGCTGGCCAACGCCACCGACTACGGCCTCTCCGGTTCCATCTGGACCCGTGACGTCGGCCGCGCGCTGCGCGTCTCGCAGGCGGTCCGGGCCGGCAACCTGTCCGTCAACTCCCACTCCAGTGTCCGCTACTGGACCCCCTTCGGCGGCTTCAAGCAGTCCGGCATCGGCCGCGAACTGGGGCCGGACGCCCTGACCGCCTTCACCGAAACCAAGAACGTCTTCATCAGCACCGAAAGCACGGAGGGCCCCGCACAGTGACCGAAGCAAATGTGTGCCGTCGCCTCGTCGGCCGTACGGCCGTCATCACCGGAGCCGGCAGCGGCATCGGCCTCGCCACCGCCCGCCGGCTCGCCTCCGAGGGCGCCCACGTCGTCTGCGGCGACGTCGACGAGGCCCGTGGCAAGGCCGCCGCCGACGAGGTCGGCGGGATCTTCGTCAAGGTCGACGTCACCGACCCCGAGCAGGTCGAGGCGCTCTTCAAGGCCGCCTTCGACACCTACGGCAGTGTCGACATCGCCTTCAACAACGCCGGCATCTCGCCGCCCGACGACGACTCCATCCTGGAGACCGGCCTGGAGGCCTGGAAGCGCGTCCAGGAGGTCAACCTCACCTCCGTCTACCTGTGCTGCAAGGCCGCCATCCCCTACATGCGGCAGCAGGGCAAGGGCTCCATCATCAACACGGCGTCGTTCGTGGCGAGGATGGGCGCGGCGACGTCCCAGATCTCGTACACCGCTTCCAAGGGCGGCGTTCTGGCCATGTCCCGTGAACTCGGTGTCCAGTTCGCCCGCGACGGCATCCGGGTCAACGCGCTGTGCCCCGGACCGGTCAACACCCCCCTCCTCCAGGAGCTGTTCGCGAAGGACCCGGAGCGGGCGGCCCGCCGACTCGTCCACATCCCGGTCGGCCGTTTCGCCGAGGCCGACGAGATCGCCGCCGCCGTCGCCTTCCTGGCCAGCGACGACTCCTCCTTCGTCAACGCCACCGACTTCCTGGTCGACGGCGGAATCTCGGGGGCATACGTCACCCCGCTGTAAGCAGCGAGTCCTCCCGCCCCCGCCGCCCCTACCCGTCCCATCCCAGGGGCTCCGCCCCTTCGACCCCGGTCGGGTGCGAGTGGGTGGGGGCTGGTCGCGCAGTTCCCCGCGCCCCTTCCGGGGCTCCGCCCCAGACCCCGCTTCAGCCCGTCCGGCGCTTGACGACGAGCCATCGCTGTCCCGACCCCCTACCCATCCGCAGGGGGCTACGGCCGACCCAGGCACCTCCAGCCCGTCCGGCGTTTGAGGACGAGGCCCGGAGGGCCGATTGCGGGGGGTCTGGGGGCGCAGCCCCCAGGGATGGGACGGGTAGGGGCGGCGGGGGCGGAGAAAACTCCCCGGCGCCACGGTCACAGGAACGTGTGGCCCTCGCCCCGATACGTAGGCACGGCCCCCGTCACAACGTCCCCCTCGACGAGCTGCAACGTGTCGAACCGCTCACACAGCTCACCGGCCTTGGCATGCCGGAACCACACCTTGTCCCCGAGCAGCAGATCGTCGGCCGGCGATCCCATCAACGGCGTCTGCACCTCACCGGGCCCCTCCTGCGGGTCGTACCGAAGCCCCTCCGGCAGATACGGCACCGGCAGCCGATCCACCCCCGCCGCCCCCGAGGCCGGATACCCACCCCCGAGAACGGTCACCACCCCCACCCCCGGCCGACGCACCACGGGCTGCGCGAACAACGCCGCCGGACGCCCGCTGAAGGACGTGTAGTTGTCGAACAGCCGCGGCACATACAACCCCGACCCGGCCCCGATCTCCGTCACACAGTCCTCGGCGGCCGTGAACTGCACACTGCCCGTCCCACCGCCGTTGACGAACTCGAGACCAGGCGCCACCGCCCGCACACACCGCACCACCGCGGCCCGCCGCTCGGCCAGCTCCCGTCGGGCGGCGGCCTGCATCAGCCGCACGGCACGCGACCGCAACGGCCGCCCCGCCACGGAGTCCCCGACCCCGGCGACATGCCCCTCGTACGCCATGATCCCGACCACCTCGAACCCCGGCCGCCGGGCGACGAACCGGGCCATGTCGGCGACCTGCGTGGGGGAGTGCAGCGGCGAACGCCGGGCCCCGACGCGCACCCGCCCGCCGAGCAGCCTCAGCGAGGTGTCCAACTCCAGGCAGACCCGCACCACTTCCCGCCCGCCGTCCCGGGCCTCGTCGATGAGCCGGAGCTGCGCCGGGTCGTCGATCATCACGGTGACGGCGGAGGCGAGCTTGGGATCACTGGTCAGCTCGGCGAACCCGGCCCTGTCGGCGGACGGATAGGCGAGCAGGACGTCGTCGAACCCGGACCGCGCCAGCCACAGGGACTCGGCGAGGGTGAAGGACATGATCCCCGCGAACCCGTCCTTCGCGAGGACCCGTTCCAGCAGGGCCCGGCAGCGTACGGACTTGCTGGCGACGCGGATCGGCTTCCCGCCGGCCCGGCGGACCAGGTCGTCGGCGTTGGCGTCGAAGGCGTCCAGGTCCACGATCGCGAGAGGGGCGTCGAGATGGGCGGTGGCCCGGTCGTAACGGGCCCGGTCGGCGGCGCGCGCAGTCATGAAGGAAGCCTGCCATGCAGGATTACCGCAGGGTAGGGGGATGTTCCGGGCAGATGTGCACGGGGTCCCGGACTGGTTCCCGTTCGCCCAGGATCAACCCGTAGAGTGACGCGCACGCATGTGGGGAACGCTCCCGGGCGCACCGTCGCCGGGATGACGCCTCTCCCTTGCGGGTATGCGTGCCTGGTCGGACGAGTCCGCGCCGGGCCGGGGCAGGGAACACGGAACGACGGCCCACGTACGGGATCGGGCCCGGGACATGAGGAAACGGGGGGTGCATGAGCACGGAAGCGCGGCGCGCCCCGATTCCCCCACGCCCGGCGACACCCCCGCCCCCTGCCACCCCGCCCCGCCCGACGACACCGCCCCGCCCCACGGCCCCGCCGTCGGCCGACGACACCGCGCAGCCGCTCCCCGACCAAAACACCCCGGCCTCGCCGGACAACACTCCCACGGCCCCGCCCCCGCCCCGCGCCTCCGCCCGCTTTCCGGACACAGCGCCCACGGCGGGGTACGCGGAAAGTGCCGGATCGTTGCACCGCGAGCCCTCACGCCCCGCCACCCCGCCCCGCCGCACGGGCGCCCCCGCCGAGACCGCCGCGGAGACCACCTTCCGCCTCCGCCCCATCCAGCCGGCCCCCTCCCGCGAACCCGGCAACCGCCCGCCTGCCACCTCAGGCCCGCCCCAGCCCTCCGCCGACCTGCCCAGGCAGTCGCCCTCCGCCGACCAGCCCCCGCAGCCGCCCACCGGCTCCCCCCAGGGCACCGTCGGCATGCCCCCCAACCCCTCCGGCACCCCGCAGCGCCCGGCGCCCGAGCCGCGCACCGGGGACGCCTCGGCGGCCCGTGGTCACGCCGGCCCGACCTCGCCCGCCCCTCCCCGCGGCGGCGCCCCCACGCATAGCCCGGCTTCCGCCCCGCTGCCCCCGCAGCGCCCGGCGCCCGAGCCGCGCACCGGGGACGCCTCGGCGGCCCGTGGTCACGCCGGCCCGATCTCGCCCGCCCCTCCCCGCGGCGGCGCCCCCACCCATCGGCCGGCTTCCGCCCCGCTGCCCCCGCAGCGCCCGACGCCCCAACCGCGCACCGGAGACGGCCCGGCGGCCCGGGGGTACGCCTCCCCCGCTGGCCCCTCCCACCGTGCCGAGCGCTCCACCGACGGCCACGGGTCCGCCGGGTTCGCCCCGGACCCGTCCTTCTCCTGGAGCGCGCCGATGGCGCCGGGCGGGGCCCCCGGGGCAGGGCGGCCCGTCGTGTCGTTCGGGCAGCCCGAGGGGTACGGCGAGCAGGCGCGCCCGCGGTCGCTGGGCGTACGGATCCACCCCCGGCTCGCCGCCGCGGCCGCCTGTGTCGTGCTCGGGGTGGGACTCATCGGCGGGGCCGTGACCGGGAGTTGGTTGATCGGCGACTCGGGCGACGGCGACGCGCAGGGCACCTTCGCCGCGGCCGGAACCCTGTGGCACAGCATCCCCGTCGACCGGCTGTTCCCGCCCACCGTGACCGGACAGGGCGCGGGCCCCGGCGGCGCCGACCGGATCTGGACGCGGATCGCCGTCGCCCCGGACACCGGCTGCGCGAACGCCTTCGACCCGCTGCTGCGCAAGGCCCTCGCCCCCGTCGGCTGCCAGCGCCTCCTGCGCGCCACCTACACCGACGCCACCAGGAGTTACGTCACCACCGTCGGCCTGCTCTTCACCACCGCCGACGCCGCCGCGATGCGCTCGTTCGACACCGCCTTCACCAAGGAGGGCCTCGACCGCCGTACGGACCTGATGCCGCGCCCCTACGCGGCGAAGGGCACCCTGGCCGCCGGATTCGGCGACGAACAGCGCGCCTCCTGGACCGTCTCCGTCCTCACCGACGCCCCCGTCGTCGTCTACGCGGTCTCCGGCTGGGCCGACGGCCGTACCGTCGACGAGCCCGAGCCCGCCGAGGAGGCCATGGAGTCCGGCGCCACCACGTCCGTCGCCCAGGCCGGCCTCGGCCACGAGGCGCAGGGCCTCGCCGACCGCGTCGAACGCGCCCTGCGCAAGAACGTCGGCCCGTCCACGGAGCAGCCCTCGTGACCAGTGCCAGTGCCAGTGCCAGTGGCAGTACCAGCGCCAGTGCTGTGAAGACCTTCATGTCCCGGCGGACCGGCCCCCTCGCCGTCCTCCTCGGGGCCTGCCTCGCCGTCCTGCCGTCCACCGCCGCGCACGCCGACTCCATACGCGCCCAGCAGTGGACCCTGGAGGCCATGCGGACCGAGGAGGCCTGGCAGACCACCAAGGGCAAGGGCATCACCGTCGCCGTCCTCGACACCGGCGTCGAGGCCGACCACCCCGACCTCGTCGGCAACGTCCTCGAAGGCAAGGACATGGTCGGCTTCGGAGCCGAGCGCGGCGACCGCGCCTGGGCCCGGCACGGCACCGCGATGGCCGGCATCATCGCCGGCCACGGACACGGCGCCGACGGCAGCGAGGGTGTCATGGGCATCGCCCCCGAAGCGAAGATCCTCCCCGTCCGCGTCATCCTCGAGGACGGCGACCGCTCCCGCGCCAGGGCCCGCAGCACCCGCGGCAACGCCCTCGCCGAAGGCATCCGCTGGGCCGCCGACCACGGCGCCGACGTCATCAACCTCTCCCTCGGCGACGACTCCAAATCCGCCCACCCCGAAGCCGGCGAGGACGAGGCCGTCCAGTACGCCCTGAAGAAGGGCGCCGTCGTCGTCGCCTCGGCCGGAAACGGCGGCGAGAAGGGCGACCACATCTCGTTCCCGGCCGCCTATCCGGGCGTCATCGCCGCGACCGCCGTCGACAAGTTCGGCACCCGCGCCTCCTTCTCCACCCGCCGCTGGTACGCCACGGTCAGCGCCCCCGGCGTCGACGTCGTCATCGCGGACCCCGACCACAAGTACTACAAGGGCTGGGGCACGAGCGCCGCGGCCGCCTTCGTCTCCGGAGCGGTGGCCCTGGTCAAGGCCGCCCACCCCGGCCTCACCCCGGCCCAGATCAAGAAGCTCCTGGAGGACACGGCGCGCAACGCCCCGGCCGACGGCCGCGACGACTCCCGCGGCTACGGCTTCATCGACCCGGCCGCCGCCATCGAGAAGGCCTCCCACATGAAACGGGAGAACCTGGAGCCCGCGGGCTACGGCGAGGAGTACTTCGGCTCCGGCCCCGACGCCGCCAAGTCCGATGACGACACGACGAGTTGGACAGCCCCACTCGCGGGCGGCGCCGGCATCCTCCTCCTGGTCTGGGCAGTCCTCCTGTGGCGCGGCCGCCGCGAACGCCACGACTTCTAGTGCCGCATCAGGCGACGTTCGCCCTGTTGACTACCTCGCGGAGGCGTTCACCGGCGGCGTGCTTGTTCCGCCAGATGATGTAGCGCCGGATCATGCTGCCCTGCTCCTTGCGGCTGGCGCGGTCGGTGCCGTCGAGTGCGAAGTAGCGCGGGACGGTTCGACGTTGTTGGCCGAAGCCCAGTCGCCGACGCGGGTGTCCTTCTTCGTGGTCAGGTGCGGGGAGTGTTGTCGAGCACGGCTCCCGGGCAGGATCCTCTGGAGGCTGTCGGCGATCGCGTAGAGGTGCTCGACGCGGGCCTTCTTGGCGGCGTACTCCGGGTCGCGGGAGGTTTTCCAGGTCTTTATGCGTTGAAACGAGTCGCCCTCCTCGCGGAGCAGAACCCGAAGGCCCTCGTGGCTGATGTCGTCGACCACCCCCTCAGCGACCAGGAAGTCGGTCGGCTTGGCCAGGCTTCAGGTCGAAAACGGCAGGCCGTGCTCGGTCGGCCGCCCTTGTACTTCGGGTAGTGCGAGTCGAACCCGTCGGTATTGAAGGTGTGGATCACGTCCCGGACCCGGTCCGCGCTGGTGAACGTCATCCCGGCGATCTTCGCCACGAGCATGCCCTGCGCGGATAACACCACCATCTGGGCCCGCCGCCAGGTAACCACTGAACCGGTGCCTCTACGGATGATCCGCAACAGGCGCTGCCCCTCGTCGCTATCGATCTCGTGAACGCGTGCCCACTCGGCCATCCGCACAGTCTCACGGGAACGGTCAGCGTCCGTTCTGAGCACGAGCTAGGGGTCTGCCAGCGGGGCGTCAGGCCAGGACCTCCCGCAGCCAAGACCGTTCCGCGCGGCTGGTGGCGCGGGCGATGGTGAGCATGCCACGGCGGTAGGGGTCGTCGGTGTCCTCGGCGCCCAGCGGGCGGTCACCGTCGTGGAAGAAGCTCGCGGGCTGTTCCAGGAATTCCAGCCGCCGACGCAGTACCGCGTGCTGGTCAGCGGTGTCGGGAAGCTGGGACAGGAAGGCCAGGACCGTGAAATACCGGGTGCTGTCGCTGATGTCCAGGCCGTCGGCATCCCGCAGCCGACGCAGCAGATCGCAGCGGCCGACCTCGGTCAAGCTCAGAGTGTGCCGCTGGGCAGCCGAGACGCCCGGTTCGGTCCGCCGCTCCAGCAGGCCGGCATTGACCAGGCGGTTGATCGCCGGATAGAGACTGCCGTCACTGATCGGCCGCGTATGGCCCGACAAGTTCGCTATCCGGTGGCGCAGTTGATAGCCGTGCAGCGGTCCCTCGGCCAGGAATCCCAGGATCGCAAGTTCGAGCATGCTGCTACTCTCTCACATCGAACCGAGGTACCTCGGATCGATGTAGGAGGCGAGGGTGACGTATACCGAGGAATGGGTGACTGCACGGGCACGGGACGCCTACGAGCACGGCAGGGCATCGTTCGATGTACGACCGGAGCGGACGGCGCTGCTGGTCATCGACATGCAGGACGAATTCGTCCGGCCCGGATGGAGTCCCTACTGGGTGCCCGCGGCGACCCGGATGGCGCCCCGGCTGCGACAGTTGGTCGAACTGTGCCGGGCCGCCTCCGTCCCGGTGATCTGGACCATTTTCGACGACACGCATCTCGGATTGGACCGGCCGCACGCCCTGCGGTTCCTCCCGCACGCCGACACCGACTGGCGCCGGCCAGGCCCCGCCGAGGTCTGGGCCCCGATGGACTACGACCCCGACGAGGTTCTGATCCGCAAGCCCTCCTACGGTGCGTTCTACGACACCCCGCTCGACACGATGCTGCGCAACCTCGGCCGCGACACGGTCATCGTCACCGGAACGCTCACCAACTACTGCTGCGGCACCACCGCCCGGCAGGCGTATGAACGCGGCTACAAGGTCGTCGTCGGATCCGACGTCACGGCCACTGACGACGAGTCCCGGCAGGAACCAGAACTCGCCGTCCTACGCAAAGGATTCGCGCTCGTGCTGACCGCCGAAGGGATCACGAACCGACTGACAGCAGTCACACGCGCGCCAGCTGATGGGGACCGGGCGAACGTTGCCTGATGTGGCACTAGCAACCGACACCGGACCACCTGCGACGCGCCCATGACAGCCACGGCCGAGGAAGCAGACACGGTCACGGCCGGCCCTACGGCCAGCGGGCGACCCCGCCATCCCGCTATGCGGACGCGTCTTCCCCGGCGAGCACCGCCACCGCCGTCACCGCCGCCGCCTCGACCAGCGTGATCCCCTGCGCCTGCGTCGCGTTGCCGTCCGACAGGACGGCGAGCAGGCAGTCCCGGCCGTCGACGGTCACCCGCCCGACGCTGTTGATGTCCCACAGCCCCGTCGCCGTACGCGGCAGCCACCCGTTCTTCAACGCCCACCCGGACCCGTCACCCGCCGCCGACACCCCCCACCGCTGACCCGCCGCGATCCGCCCCATCAGCCCGGCCAGATACGTCCGCGAGTCATCGCTCAGCTCCGAGTCCTCCCCGAACACCTGCCGCAACAGCCGGAGTTGATCGTCCGCGGTGGTCTGCGTCAGGCCCCACAGCATCCCGTCGCCGCCCTCGGTCCCCGTGAGGCCGAGGCGCGCGTTCGCGGCGTCCAGGCCCTCCGCCTGTCCGATCGCCCGCCACAGCTCCGACGCGGAGGCGTTGTCGCTGTCCTCGATCATCGCGGTCGCGTACGCCTTCTCCGTCGCCGTCAGCTCCCGCCCCGCGTCCTGCGCCTGGAGCAGCAGCGCCGCCAGGATGTCGACCTTGACGATGCTCGCCGTGTCGAAGGCGCCGTCCCCGTACGAGGCGCTCGCACCGGACGCCAGGTCCAGCACCGCCACCGACACCTCGACGCCCTCGGGGACGTCCACCGCCTTCATGGCCGTCGCCAGCAGCTCGTCGTGGTCCACCGTCGGCCGCGCCACGGACTCCACCGGAACCTCCTCGCTCGCCGACGGCGTCACCGCAGCCGACGATACGGCGCCCGTCCCGGAGTGCGCCCGCGCCTGGACGTACACGGTCCCGCCGGCCGTGGCGCCCACGACGGCGACCGTGGCGAGGGCGCCGTACACCAGCGAGCGGCTTGCGGACGGACGAGCACGGCGGGCTCTGGAGGACTCCATGCCGCGATCGTCGGGGCGGCGACTGTGCGGGCCGTTAGACGGACGTTAGATGTGCGTCAGGGAAATCTGAGATTCCGGTGAAACGGGTCACAGCCGGGTTTCCGGGCCCGCACAAGCGCAGCAGCATCCCCCCGATAGGGTCGGTGACCGTGGCGAACAAGAACATTCCCGACTCTCCCTTCTCCGACGACGACGGCTCCGCCTCTCCCCGGCTGAGCGCGGCGCTCGCCGCCTGGGCCGAGGACCGCACCGCCGAGGGCCCGGTCCTGGAGGCGCTCAAGGAAGCCCGGCTGCTCGTCCCGGTCGTGGCCGTGCTCGGCGAGGTCGAGGAGGACGAGAACGGGCTGCGCCGCGAGAAGACCAGCGACATGGCCGTACCGACCCTGAAGGCCGGCGACCGCGTCGCCCTGCCCGCCTTCACCTCCACCGAGTCGCTCGCCCGCTGGGACCCGGCGGCCCGCCCCGTCGCCGTACCACTGGCACAGGCCCTCCAGGCCGCGGCGCACGAGAAGGCGGACACGGTGGTGCTGGACCTGGCCGGACCGGTGCCGTACGAGCTGACGGGCCGCGCGCTGCTCGCGCTGGCCGAGGGCCGGACCATGACCGACCCGCTCGCCGACCCGGGGGTACGGGAGGCGGTGCGGGCTGCCGTGGTCGCGGAGCCCGCCGTGATCAGCGCCCACCTCGGGCCCGGACAGGCCGATGGCACCCTCGCCCTCGTACTCGACGACTCCACCGCACCCGCCGAGGCCGCCCGCTCGGTCGCGGAGCGCCTCGCCGCCGACGAGACACTGAGGGCCCGCCTGGTGCGTGGTCTCGACCTGGCGGTGTTGCCGGCCGAGGCGACGCCTCCGGGCGAGCCCTTGTACGTACGAGGATGAGCTAGCCGTAGACGGGACCGGTGTACTTCTCGCCCGGCCCCTGACCCGGCTCGTCCGGGACGATCGACGCCTCGCGGAAGGCCAGCTGCAGCGACTTCAGGCCGTCGCGCAGCGGCGCCGCGTGGAACGAGCTGATCTCGGTCGTGCTCGCGTCCAGCAGACCGGCGAGGGCGTGCACCAGCTTGCGGGCCTCGTCCAGGTCCTTGTGCTTGTCGCCCTCCTCGGTCAGACCGAGCTTCACGGCGGCGGCGCTCATCAGGTTGACGGCGACCGTCACGATCACCTCGACGGCGGGGACCTCGGCGATGTCGCGGGTCATCTCGTCGAAGTCGGGAGCCTCGGAAGACTCAGCAGGGGTGTCACTCATGCCCCACACGATAGGCCCCGGTGTACGCGGATTAGCACCACCCCCGGGTAGCTGCTAACCTTGTGTAACGACCGGCTGGACAGCTACTGCCCAGCCCACAAGTGGAGGCTCCGACTTCCCACCTGATCGTCCTCCGGGGCGGCGGGTCACCCGGTCAGGCGGCCACCATCGTTCCGTACGGACGATGGAGTCGCCCGAAATCGCGCCCCGCGATCATCGCGGCGGTGCTCCGGCAGTGTTTGGAGCCCCGCCTGTGATCGTCCGGGGCATTTTTTGTGCTTCGGCGCGGTTAGGTCTACGGAAAAGAGACATACGCGGCTGTCCGCCAGACCGCCGTGTGGTGCTAACCGAGGAGGATCCATCAGCGCCGAGCCCCGCATCAACGACCGGATTCGCGTTCCCGAGGTGCGACTTGTCGGTCCCAGTGGCGAGCAGGTGGGCATCGTCCCGCTGGCCAAGGCACTGGAGCTTGCGCAGGAGTACGACCTGGACCTGGTCGAGGTCGCGGCGAACGCCCGTCCGCCCGTGTGCAAGCTCATGGACTACGGGAAGTTCAAGTACGAGTCGGCCATGAAGGCCCGTGAGGCGCGCAAGAACCAGGCGCACACGGTCATCAAGGAGATGAAGCTCCGGCCGAAGATCGACCCGCACGACTATGACACCAAGAAGGGTCACGTCGTCCGGTTCCTCAAGCAGGGCGACAAGGTCAAGATCACGATCATGTTCCGTGGTCGCGAGCAGTCCCGGCCCGAGCTGGGCTACCGACTGCTGCAGCGTCTCGCGGAGGACGTCCAGGACCTCGGTTTCGTCGAGTCGAACCCGAAGCAGGACGGCCGGAACATGATCATGGTTCTCGGTCCGCACAAGAAGAAGACCGAGGCGATGGCCGAGGCCCGCCAGGCGCAGGAAGCCCGCAAGGCGGAAGCGAAGGCCAACCCCGGCAAGTCGCAGAACGCCGCGGACTCCGAGACCGCCATGGAGACCGAGGCACCTGCCGAGGCTTCCGCCGAGGCGTGATCCCGGGGGACACCAGTCCCCAGGACGTAATCGAAACAAGAGCGACGTTCCACCGTGCCCGGTTTCACGACCGGGCACCGGAACGCCACCGACGAGGAGAGAACGGCGCTATGCCGAAGAACAAGTCGCACAGCGGTGCCAGCAAGCGCTTCAAGATCACCGGCTCCGGCAAGGTGCTCCGTGAGCGCGCCGGCAAGCGCCACTACCTCGAGCACAAGCCGTCGACCCTGACGCGCCGCCTCACCGGCAACGCCGAGATGGCCCCGGGCGACGCCAAGAAGATCAAGAAGCTTCTCGGCAAGTGACGTACCCGGCGCTTGATCTTCCGATCGATCCGCGCCGTACGTCTGGACCGGGACCCAATCGTTTCCGGGCCGTGTGAGTCCAACCGCGGCCCCGCTACAAGGAGTTAAAAAGTGGCACGCGTCAAGCGGGCAGTGAACGCCCACAAGAAGCGCCGGGCGATCCTCGAGCAGGCCTCCGGCTACCGCGGTCAGCGTTCGCGCCTGTACCGCAAGGCCAAGGAGCAGGTCACCCACTCGCTGGTCTACAACTACAACGACCGCAAGAAGCGCAAGGGTGACTTCCGCCAGCTGTGGATCCAGCGCATCAACGCCGCTGCCCGCGCCAACGGCATCACGTACAACCGCTTCATCCAGGGTCTGAAGGCCGCGAACGTCGAGGTCGACCGCAAGATCCTGGCCGAGCTGGCCGTCAACGACGCGGGCGCCTTCGCGGCGCTGGTCGAGGTCGCCCAGAAGGCGCTGCCGAGCGACGTCAACGCGCCGAAGGCCGCGTGACGCTGCGCTGGCTCTGAGCCGACGTAACTGAAGGACCCGCAAGCTTACCGGCTTGCGGGTCCTGCTGTTGGGGTCCCCAGCCTTCGTCTGCGGCCGACGGTCGGTGGGGGCTGGTCGCGCAGTTCCTCGCGCCTCTTGGGAACTGCGGTGCCGTCGGCTTCGCGGCACCCGGAATCGCCGAAACCGAACTGCTGAAGGAACAGACATGCCCCCGGCCAGCCCCGAGCTGATCTCCCCCCGTTCCCCTCGAGTCTCCGCCGCCCGGCGGCTCGGCAAGCGGAACTTCCGGGGCAAGGAGCGGCTGTTCCTCGCCGAGGGACCGCAGGCCGTGCGGGAGGCGGCGGCGTACGGGTCGACGCTCGTGGAGCTCTTCACCACCGTCGACGCCGCGGAGCGGTACGCCGACATCATCGGGGAGGCCCGTGCGGCCGGTGCGCGTGTGCACCTGGCCGCGGAGCAGGTCATCGCCGACATCTCCACGACCGTCACCCCGCAGGGGCTCGTCGGCGTCTGCCGGTTCATCGACACCCCGTTCGAGGAGATCCTCGCCGCCCGGCCCAGGCTCGTCGCCGTCCTCGCGCATGTGCGGGACCCCGGGAACGCCGGGACCGTATTGCGGTGCGCCGACGCCGCCGGGGCCGAGGCCGTCGTCCTGACCGACGCCTCCGTCGATCTCTACAACCCCAAGGCCGTCCGGGCCTCCGTGGGGTCGCTGTTCCATCTGCCCGTCGCCGTCGGGGTGCCTGTCGAGCGGGCCGTGGCCGGGCTGAAGGACGCCGGGGTGCGGATTCTCGCCGCCGACGGCGCCGGGACAGACGATCTGGACGACGAGCTCGACAAGGGCACCATGGGCGGGCCGACCGCCTGGGTGTTCGGGAACGAGGCGTGGGGGCTTCCGGAGGAGACCCGTGCGCTGGCCGACGCTGTCGTACGCGTTCCGATCCACGGGAAGGCCGAGAGCCTGAACCTCGCCACCGCCGCCGCCGTATGTCTCTATGCGTCGGCCCGTGCACAGCGCGCCTCCGGAGGGTGCCGCACGGTCACCAAGGCCTAGTAGGGTGACCAGCTCGGGGGCCCCAAAGCCGTCGTGAGAGGTGGGGTACGGGGATGAGTGTCGGCACGAGCGGCGCGCCGGGGGCACGGGAGGCGCGGGGGCCGTCCGCGTCGCGGCCCGGTGATCCCGCCGAACTCGGGATCGATCCCGACGACCTGCCCGACGGCCTCGTCGTCGCCGACGAGCAGGGCCACGTCGTCTGCTTCAACGCCGCCGCCGAACGCATCACCGCCATCCGTGCCGCCGACGCCCTCGGGCAGCGGCTGGAGAAGGCGCTGCCGTTAGAGGACCTGGAGGGGCGGCGCTGGTGGCAGGTGACCGACCCGTACGGCGGGCTGGCGATCAGGCGCAGGCAGCCGGAGCGGAACCTTCTGCTCCCCGGCGGGCGTGAGGTCCTCGTCTCCGTGCGGTACGTCAGGACCGAGCCCACCGGGCCCGTCCGCCGCGTCGTCGTCTCGCTGCGCGACACCGAGGCCCGCCGCCGCACCGAGCGCAGTCACGCCGAGCTGATCGCCACCGTCGCGCACGAGCTGCGTTCCCCGCTCACCTCCGTCAAGGGCTTCACGGCCACGCTGCTGGCCAAGTGGGCACGGTTCACCGACGACCAGAAGCGGCTGATGCTGGAGACCGTCGACGCCGACGCCGACCGGGTCACCCGGCTCATCGCCGAGCTGCTCGACATCTCGCGGATCGACAGCGGGCGGCTGGAGGTCAGGCGTCAGCCCGTCGACATCGGGGCGGCCGTCGGGCGGCACATCCAGGCCTACGTGGCCGCCGGGCAGCCCGCCGACCGGTTCCTGCTGCGTCTGGAGCAGCCGCTGCCCGACCTGTGGGCCGACCCCGACAAGATCGACCAGGTGCTCAGCAACCTCATCGAAAATGCCGTGCGGCACGGCGACGGAACGGTCACCATTGACATCACGGCCACCGCGTCCCCGCGCGAAGGGGAGGACGCCGGCACGTCGGTCACGGTGAGCGACGAGGGGCCCGGCATCCCGGAGGAGTCCATGAACCGCGTCTTCACCCGCTTCTGGCGGGGCAGCAAGCGCGGCGGCACGGGCCTCGGGCTCTACATCGTCAAGGGCATCGTCGAGGCACACGGCGGCGCCGTCGAGGTCGGCCGCGCCCCCGGCGGCGGCGCACAGTTCCGATTTACGTTGCCCGTGGCGGCACCCGCGTATCTCACCTGAGATCCGGACCGAGCCCCACGGGCGCATTCGCATTCCTCAACCCCGTTAGACTCGGCCTTTGGCACCTTTGTGTCCCAAAAACCTTGGGCGTCTGTCCACGAGTCGGTACGGGGACCTTCAGCCAGCCAATCGGAAGCACGGGAAGAGATGTCGGCACCGAATAAGTCGTACGACCCTGTCGAGGTCGAGGCGTTGAAACCGGAAGAGATCGAGCGCATGCGGGACGAGGCGCTCGCCGCCTTCGCCGCCGCGGACTCCCTCGACGCGCTCCAGGAGGCCAAGGTCGCCCACACCGGCGGCACGTCCCCGCTGGCGCTCGCCAACCGGGAGATCGGCGCGCTGCCCCCGCATGCCAAGGCCGAGGCCGGCAAGCGCGTCGGCCAGGCCCGCGGCGCCGTGAACAAGGGCCTCGCCGCCCGCCAGGCCGAACTGGAGGCCGAGCGCGACCAGCGGGTGCTGGTCGAGGAGGCCGTGGACGTCACGCTGCCGTACGACCGCGTACCGGCCGGCGCCCGCCATCCGCTCACCACCCTGTCCGAGCGGATCGAGGACATCTTCGTGGCCATGGGCTACGAGGTCGCCGAGGGCCCGCAGGTCGAGGCCGAGTGGTTCAACTTCGACGCCCTGAACATCGGCCCGGACCACCCGGCCCGCGGTGAGGCCGACACGTTCTTCGTGCAGGGCCCGGACGGCGGCACCGAGTCCGGCGTCGTGCTGCGCACCCACACCTCGCCCGTGCAGATCCGCTCCCTGCTCGAGCGTGAGCTGCCGGTCTACGTGATCTGCCCCGGCCGCGTGTACCGCACCGACGAGCTGGACGCCACGCACACCCCCGTCTTCCACCAGGTCGAGCTGCTCGCCGTGGACGAGGGCCTGACCATGGCCGACCTCAAGGGCACCCTGGACCACATGGTCCAGTCCCTGTTCGGCGAGGGCATGAAGACCCGGCTGCGGCCGAACTTCTTCCCGTTCACCGAGCCGTCCGCCGAGATGGACATGGTCTGCTACGTCTGCCGCGGCGAGTCCGTCGGCAACCCCGACCGGCCCTGCCGCACCTGCTCCTCCGAAGGCTGGATCGAGCTCGGCGGCTGCGGCATGGTCAACCCGCGGGTGCTCACCGCCTGCGGCGTCGACCCGGAGAAGTACAGCGGCTTCGCCTTCGGGTTCGGCATCGAGCGGATGCTGATGTTCCGCCACAACGTCGAGGACATGCGAGACATGGTCGAGGGTGACGTCCGGTTCACCCGGCCGTTCGGGATGGAGATCTGATGCGGGTCCCGCTTTCTTGGCTGCGGGAGTACGTCGACCTGCCGGCCACCGAGACCGGCCGTGACGTCCAGGCCAAGCTCATTTCCGCCGGTCTCGAGGTCGAGACGGTCGAGCAGCTCGGCGACGGCCTCAAGGGCCCGCTCGTCGTCGGCCAGGTGCTGACCATCGAGGAGCTGACGGAGTTCAAGAAGCCGATCCGTTTCTGCACCGTCGACGTCGGCCAGGCCAACGGCACCGGCGAGCCCCAGGAGCTCATCTGCGGCGCCCGGAACTTCCAGGTCGGCGACAAGGTCGTGGTCGTACTCCCGGGTGCCGTGCTGCCCGGCGGTTTCGCGATCGCCGCCCGCAAGACCTACGGCCGCACCTCGCACGGCATGATCTGCTCCAGCAGCGAGCTGGGCATGGGCGACGACGGCACCAAGGGCATCATCGTGCTGCCCCCGGAGACCGAGGTCGGCAAGGACGCCATCGAGCTCCTCGAGTTGGTCGACGAGGTCCTGGACATCGCCGTCACCGCCAACCGCGGAGACTGCCTGTCCATCCGCGGCGTGGCCCGCGAGACCGCCATCGCCTACGGCCGTCCGCTGCGCGACCCCGCGCTGCTCGACGTGCCGGGCCCGAACGCCTTCGGCTACCCGGTGCAGGTCTCCGACCCCCTCGGCTGCGACCGCTTCACCGCCCGCACGGTGACCGGCCTCAGCCCCGAGGCCCGCTCCCCGATCTGGCTGCAGCGCCGCCTGCAGAAGGTCGGCATGCGCCCGATCTCGCTCGCCGTCGACGTCACCAACTACGTGATGATGGAGCTCGGCCAGCCGCTGCACGCCTACGACCGCAACCTGGTCCAGGGCACCATCGGGGTGCGCCGGGCCGAGGAGGGCGAGAAGCTCGTCACCCTCGACGGCGTCGAGCGCAAGCTGCACGCCGAGGACCTGGTGATCACCGACGAGCGCGGCCCGATCGGCCTCGCCGGCGTCATGGGCGGCGCCAACACCGAGATCGCCGACCACGACGATGTGGAGAACGCCTCCACCGAGGTCGTCATCGAGGCCGCCCACTTCGACCAGATCGCCATCGCGCGCACGGCCCGCCGACACAAGCTGTCCTCGGAGGCGTCCCGCCGCTTCGAGCGCGGCGTCGACCCGGCGGCCGCCGCGGCAGCCGCCCAGCGCACGGTCGACCTGCTGGTGCTGCTCGCCGGCGGCACCGCCGAGGCCGGTGTCACCGAGGTCGTCACGCCCTCCGCGCCGCACACCATCACCGTCCCGGCCGACCACCCGGACAAGGTCGCGGGCGTCGAGTACGGCCGCGAGACCGTCGTACGGCGCCTCCAGCAGATCGGCTGCGACGTGTACGGGCAGGACGAGCTGATCGTCACCGTGCCGTCCTGGCGGCCCGACCTGCTGGAGCCGAACGACCTGGCCGAAGAGGTCATCCGCCTGGAGGGCTACGAGAACCTGCCCTCCACCCTGCCCAAGCCGCCGTCCGGCCGTGGCCTCACCCACCGCCAGCGGCTGCACCGCAGGGTCGGCCGCGCGCTGGCCGGCGCGGGCTACGTCGAGGCGCCGAACTACCCGTTCGTCAGCGAACAGGTCTTCGACCAGCTCGGCCTGGCCGCCGACGACCCGGCCCGCCGCGTCGTCAAGCTGGTCAACCCGCTCAACGACGAGGAGCCCGCGCTCCGTACGTCGCTGCTGCCCGGCCTGCTCGGTGCGCTGCGCCGCAACGACGGGCGGGGTACGCACGACCTGGCGCTGTTCGAGACCGGCCTGGTCTTCCAGCCGCGCGAGGAGCAGCGCGTCGCCGGGCACCTGCCCGTCGACCGCCGCCCGACCGACGAGGAGATCGCCGCGCTGGACGCCGTGCTGCCCGAGCAGCCGCGCCACGTCGCCGTCGTGCTCGCCGGGGCGCTGGAGCAGGCCGGCTGGTGGGGCAAGGGCCGTCCGGCCGACTGGGCCGACGCGGTCGAGGCCGCGCGCGCCGTCGCGCGGGAGGCCGGGGCCGAACTCGTCGTGCGGGCCGGGCAGTACGGGCCTTGGCACCCGGGGCGGTGCGCCGAGCTGGCGATCACCGTCGACGGCGCCGAGCGGGTCATCGGCCACGCCGGTGAGCTGCACCCGCGCGTCCTGAAGGCGCTGGGCCTGCCGGGACGTACCTGTGCGATGGAGCTGGACCTGGACGCCCTGGAGCAGGTCGGGGACGGTACGCCGCAGGCGCCGAGCATCTCCACGTTCCCGGTGGCCACGCAGGATGTGGCCCTCGTCGTCGACAAGCCGGTGCCGGCCGCGGAGGTCGAGGCGGCGTTGCGGGACGGGGCGGGTGAACTTCTCGAGGGGATCCGGCTGTTCGACGTGTACGTCAACGACGAGCAGCTCGGGGACGGGAAGAAGTCGCTGGCGTACGCGTTGCGCTTCCGCGCGGCGGATCGGACGCTGACCGTCGATGAGGCTTCGGCGGCTCGGGATGCCGCGGTGGCCCTCGCGGGCGAGCGTACGGGGGCGGTTCTGAGGGGTTAGTTCGCCCAGGGGTGGGGGACTGCTGTTGGTTGCGGCTGCGGATTCGTTGTGGCTGGTCGCGCAGTTCCCCTCGCCCCTGAAGGGGCGCGCTGGAGTCACCTCACTCAATAGGGTGACTTCTCTGGGTGATCCGGTACTTCCGGGGCATCCCTCGACAGAATCGGACCGGCCTTTCGGGGTCGGTCCGTTCTGCGTTGTCAGGGCCTATTGGGGGGCCATCGGCATGTTCCGCATCAAGGGTCGGGTTCCCCGCAAGGTGCTCACGGTCGTCACCAGCGCCGTGTTCTTCGCCATCGGTACAGGCCTGATCGTGTATGTCCGGCAGGCGCTGCTGCGTGAGCTTCGGCAGGTCCGCAAGGTCGCCGGTGCCGCGCAGAGTGCGTTGCTGCGGCCGCTTCCCTCGCGCGTCGACGGGCTGAACGTCGCCGCCGCCCAGCTCTCCGCCGACCGCAACGCGTGTGTAGGGGGTGACCTGTACGAGGTCATCGCCACCGAGCACGGCGTACGGGCGGTCATGGGCGATGTCCGCGGCCATGGCATCGCCGCCGTCGGCACGGTCGCCGCGGTCCTCGGCAGCTTCCGCGAGGCCGTCCATGACGAACCCGAACTGGACGGGGTGCTGCGCAGACTGGACCGGGCCCTGGGGCGGCACCTGCGTGAGCGGTCGTGCGACGAGCCGGTCTCCGAGGAGTTCGTGACCGTCCTGCTGCTGGAGATCGGCCCCGGCGGCGAGATCGCCGCCCTCAACTGCGGTCATCCCTGGCCGTATCTGCTGAGCGGCACGACGGTCGAGCCCCTCGCCCGCGCCGACCCCCTCCCGCCCCTGGGCCCCTTCCCGCTCCCTCCCGAACTTGTTCCGCTGCCCTGCGGCTCCCTGCTCCCCGGCGACTCCCTCGTCCTGTACACGGACGGTGTCGAGGACGCGAGGGACGCGCGCGGCCGGTTCTTTTCGCTCCAGTCGGCCCTCGTCGAAGCCGTACGCCACCGCCCGATCACCCCGCAGACGATCCTGCGCACCCTCTTCACGGCCGTCCTCCATCACACGAAGGGCAGGCAGTCGGACGACATAGCGCTACTGGTCCTACGGAACGACAGAACCCAGGTCCAGTGCAGCGCCCCGTCAGGGGCGCGGGGAACTGCGCGACCAACCACGACGAACCCGCAGCCGACCAACTACCTCTAGTGCAACAGCCCTTGGTCGCCCTGCGTAGCCAGCGCGGCGTCGGGGTCGCCATCCGCCCAGCCACGGAGTGTCGGGCAGGCAGCTGGGCGGACGGCGCGGATGCGGGCCGCCGCACTGTACGAGGGGGAGCCGGCGGCCCGGCCGGCCTCTTGCGAGGCATTTCAGTCAACCGGTCGGAAACTCTCCGCGACAGCGCGCGCACGCTGCGGATTCGAGCACTCCGTTCACACCCCGTGTGAAGGGGTTCGCACTACTCTGACGGCACCGAGCCACCCGGGGGGCATACATGCAGCCCAACACTCTGCTCGACGCGATCCTGGACGAGGCGGGGATCTCGCACGCGGGGCTGGCCGCACACGTGAACCAGGCGGGGCGGGCGCGCGGCCTCGCGCTCAGATACGAACACACCGCCGTCGCACGGTGGTTGAAGGGGCAGCGGCCACGCGGCCAGGTGCCCGACCTGATCTGCGAGGTGCTCGCCGGCCGGCTGCACCGTACCGTCACGCTCGACGACATCGGTCTCGGCGTGCCCGGTGAGCAGTCCGCCGCGCACACCACCTCGCTGTCCGGCTTCGTCGAGCGGGCCACCGCGCTGTGGCGCTCCGACGAGCAGCAGCGGCCGCACATCCTGGGCGCGCCGGCGGTCACCGGCACGCCCGCCGTCATGCCCGTGTGGGAGTGGGAGAACCCGCCCGAGGACGTCGATGTGTCGCGTGGCGGCAGACACCGGGTCACCCCCGCGGACCTGGAGATGCTGCGCGCCGCCCGTACCCACTACGAGCAGATGTACCGCAAGGCGGGCGGCATAGCGACCCGCACCCGGATCGTCGGCTTCCTCAACTCCGAGGCCGCTCCGCTGCTGCGCGGCAGCTACACCGACGCCACGGGCCGGCAACTCCACCGGGCGACGGGCGGGCTGGTGGCCATCGCGGGGATCTGCGCCTACGACTCCGACGCGCATGGCCTCGCGCAACGGTACTTCCATCAGGCGCTGCGGCTCGCGAAGGCCAGCGGGGACCGTGGACTCGGCGCTTATGTGATCGCCCTGCTGGTCAACCAGGCTTTGTTCATGCGGGAGTTCCGGCAGGCCGTCGCCTTCGCCGAGGCCGCGCTGCGGGCGGCCGGCAAGCACATCACCCCGGCCCTCGCCTCGGACCTGTACGCGATGCAGGCGAAGGCGTACGCCCACCTCGGCGACGGCACGAGCGCCCTGTCCTGCATCCGTCGTGCCGAGCAGGCCGCCGAACGCATCCGGCGCGGATACGAACCGGACGAGACCGGCTATGTCCAGCCGGGGCTGGTCAACGTGCAGGTGGCGGAGGCGCTGCTCAGCCTCGGGGAGCTGGTGGCCGCGGGGGAGCACGCGACGGCCGCCGTCGACAATCCGGCGCACGACCGGGGCCGGGTGCACCGGCTGGCCATGCTCAGCACGATCGAACTCCGTCAGGGCAACGCGGACAAGGCGGTGGCCATCGCGGTGCAGATGGCCGAGCAGGCGCGGGGAATGGAGTCCCAGCGCCTGCGGGACAGACTCCGGGCGGTGCGCGAACACCTGGTGCGCAGCGGCTGCGCGGGCACGGCGGAGGCGGCCGAACTCATCGACGGCGCACTGCGCGTACCGCTGTAGGCCCACCTTCATAGTCCCTGCTGCGATATTGCCACTTACTCGACGGAAGGTGGCAGAACCGTGCAGTGGACGAAACAGAACGAGCAAACTGTGTATGAAAACCGCTGGTTCACCGTCAACCTGGCAGACGTGGAGCTGCCCGACGGCCGGCACCTGGACCACTTCCTCATACGGCTGCGGCCGGTCGCCGTGGCCACGGTGGTCAACGCGGCCAACGAAGTCCTCCTCCTGTGGCGCCACCGCTTCATCACCGACAGTTGGGGGTGGGAACTCGCGGCGGGCGTCGTCGAGGACGGCGAGGACATCGTCCGCGCGGCCGCCAGGGAGCTCGAGGAGGAGACCGGCTGGCGGCCGGGACCCCTGCACCACCTCATGAGCGTGGAGCCCTCCAACGGGCTCACCGACGCCCGGCACCACGTCTACTGGGCCGACCAGGGCGAGTACGTCGGACATCCCGTGGACGACTACGAGTCGGACCGCCGGGAATGGGTCCCGCTCAAGCTCGTGCCCGACATGGTCGCCCGTGGGGAGGTCCCGGCCGCCAACATGGCGGCCGCGTTACTGATGCTGCACCATCTCAGGCTCGGCTAGTGGCCCACGGCCTGCCAGATCGCCACGACGAGGGCACCCACGGCGGTGAGGGCGGCGACCGCGGGCAGCGGCCAGCGCGCGTGTTCCAGTGTGTTGATCCGGGTGTTCAGCTCGTCGAGTTCCTTGGCGGTCTCCTCGGTGCGGTGCGTGAGCAGAGCCAGCCCGCCCTCCACGCGGGCGTAGGCGACGTCGAGGCGACGTCGTAACTCTGCGAGTTCTCCCTGTACGACCGGATGCTCGGGATCGACGGTCACGAGTCCGCTCCTCTCCGTAGTGGTCTCACATCCCTTGCATGCGCAGGGAAAGTGAACTCGCCTGGTGGACGCGTGGGGAGAGTGTGCGACGGGCATATGCGAGCCCGGCGCGCACACGGTGTGTGAATGACACGGGCCCGGCACCTTCGCGGTGCCGGGCCCGTGCGGTTGGCCGGAATCTGACCGTCTGTAATCAGCCGTAGGTGTAGAAGCCGGAGCCCGTCTTGCGGCCCAGCCGACCGGCGTCGACCATCCGCTGCAGCAGCGGGGGAGCGGCGTACAGCGGCTCCTTGAACTCGTCGTACATGCTCTGCGCCACCGAGGCGACCGTGTCCAGGCCGATCAGGTCGGACAGCTTCAGCGGGCCCATCGGGTGGGCGCAGCCGAGCTCCATGCCGTTGTCGATGTCCTCGCGGCTGGCGATGCCCGACTCGAACATCCGGATCGCGGAGAGGAGATACGGGATCAGCAGCGCGTTTACCACGAAGCCGGACCGGTCCTGGGCGCGGATCGCGTGCTTGCCCAGCAGCTTCTCGGCGAACGTCTGGGCGCGGGCGAGCGTGCCCTCGGAGGTGGTGAGCGCGGGGATCAGCTCGACGAGCTTCTGCACCGGGGCCGGGTTGAAGAAGTGGATGCCGATGACCTGGTCGGGGCGCGAGGTGGCGACCGCCAGCCTCACCAGCGGGATCGAGGAGGTGTTGGACGCCAGGATCGCGTCCGGGCGGGTCACGACCTGGTCGAGGACCTGGAAGATCTCCGTCTTCACCTGCTCGTTCTCGACGACGGCCTCGATCACCAGATCGCGGTCGGCGAACTCGCCGAGGTCCGTGGTGAAGGACAGCCGGGCCTGCGTGGTGTCCCGCTCCTCCTCGCTGATCTTGCCGCGCTCGGCGGCCTTGGCCAGGGAGGTGAACAGCCGGGTGCGGCCGATCTCCAGGGCCTCGCCGGTGGTCTCGGCGACCTTCACGTCCAGCCCGGCGCGGGCGCACACCTCGGCGATGCCCGCTCCCATCTGGCCGCAGCCCACCACGCCGACGCGTGCAATATCTCCGGAGATGCCGGTCACATCGTCCCCTTCGCTGATCCACGACTGCGGCAGGTCCGCCGTTGTTCGGCGCCTGCTCCAAACCTGCACGTTACCTTCGGCGAAGCTTGATCGATCGTTCGGGTGCCTCATGAAAGGCTGTCGCCGGGACAGGTCCGGAACGCGCTGATCTGTCATGGGGTGGGCCCTTGACCACGGCACACGGAGGTACGAAGAAGATGCTGCACCGGAAGTCCCGGATGTCACGACGGGCGTTCACGGTGACCGCCCTGTCGGCGCTGGTGGCGTCAGGCGGCGCGATGGCCGCCGGTTCCGCCACGGCGGACGGAAAGGGCCGGAACCGGCGGCGGGCCACCCGCGAGATGCGCGGCGTGTGGATCGCGACCGTGGCGAACCGGGACTGGCCCTCCAAGCAGGGCCTGACCGCCGACGAGCAGCGCGCCGAGCTGATCGCCCACCTCGACGCGGCGGTGGAGGCCCGCCTGAACACCGTGGTCTTCCAGGTACGGCCCACGGCCGACGCCCTGTGGCCCTCGCCGTACGAGCCGTGGTCGCAGGTCCTCACCGGCACCCAGGGCGAGGACCCCGGCTGGGACCCGCTCGGCACGGCCGTCGAGGAGGCCCACGCCCGCGATCTGCAGCTGCACGCCTGGTTCAACCCGTACCGCGTCGCCAACCACACCGACCTCGCCAAGCTGGCCGCCTCCCACCCCGCCCGGGAGCACGAGGACTGGGTGGTGACGTACGGCGGCAAGCTCTACTACAACCCGGGGCTGCCCGAGGTCCGCGCGTTCGTGCAGAAGGCGATGCTCGACGCGGTGGAGAAGTACGAGATCGACGCGGTCCACTTCGACGACTACTTCTACCCGTATCCGGTGGCCGGCCAGACCTTCGACGACGACGAGGCCTACGACCGCTACGGCGACGGCTTCTCGGTGCGGGCCGACTGGCGGCGTGACAACATCGACAAGCTCGTCACGGAGATGGCGGCAGGCATCCGGAGGATCCGGCCCGGCACGGAGTTCGGCATCAGCCCGTTCGGCGTGTGGCGCAACGCCGGCACCGACCCGCTCGGCTCCGACACCCGCGGCGGGGTGCAGACGTACGACGACCTGTACGCGGACACCCGCACATGGGTCCGCGAGGGCTGGATCGACTACATCTGCCCGCAGCTGTACTGGAACATCGGCTTCGCCGCCGCCGACTACGCCAAGCTCGTGCCCTGGTGGTCGGAGGTCGCACGGGGCAGCAGGACCAAGCTGTACGTCGGTGAGGCGCTGTACAAGGCCGGGGACCCGGCGCAGCCCGCCGCCTGGCAGGAACCGGCCGAGCTGTCCCGGCACCTCACGCTGAGCAAGGAGCACGCGGAGGTCTGCGGGCACGTCTACTTCGCCGCGAAGGACGTCGCGACCGACCGGATCGGGGCCATGGCACGGGTCGTCGCCGACCACTACGCGCAGCCGGCGATTCCCCCGCGCTGAACTGCGCGCGGCGCTACTTGATCGTGTCCCTGTGACGGATCTCGGTGTCGGGGCCGGGGGAGCACAGGCCCTCGTGCCCGTCCTCGAAGCGGACGCGGTACGGAGGATTGCCCTCCTGGCCCAGGACTTCGACGATCTCGCCGACCTTGTCGTGTTGCCCGACCACCCTGCCATGCTGGACAAGCTGGTCGCCCACGGTTGCACGCATCTGTCGGTCCTCCTCCACCAGGTGCGGGAGCAGCGGTCCGTGGCCTTGAGTCTACGGCGTGGAGCGGTGGTAGGAAGTGGGTCGTCAGGGGCCCGCTCAGCCACGCGCCCGCTGGGTCACGGCGATGCACACCAGCACCGCCGCGGCCGTCAGCGGGGCGGCCACTGTCAGGTGCTCGCCCAGCAGCAGCACCGACCACACCAGTGTGAGCAGGGGCTGGGCCAACTGCAACTGGCTGGCCTTCGGGATGCCGATCGCCGCCATGCCCCGGTACCAGACGACCAGACCGAGGAACTGCGAGCCCGCCGCGACCCACAGCAGTCCGGTGACGCCGTGCCAGGTCAGCTGGACCGGCTCGTACGACAGCGCCAGTACGGCGGCCGGCACGCTCAGCGGCAGGCAGAGCACCAGCGCCCAGCCGACCACCTGCCAGCCCGGCATGACCCGGGCCAGCCGGCCGCCCTCGGTGTAGCCGGCCGCGCAGATCAGCAGCGCCCCGAAGAGATACAGGTCGGCGGTGGTCAGGGTGCCGCCGCTCTGCTGCACGGTGAAGGCGACGACCGCGGCGGCGCCGACGAGGGCCGCGATCCAGAAGGTGCGCGAGGGGCGGGCGCCTACGCGCAGGGCCGAGAACAGCGCGGTGGTGAGGGGGAGCAGCCCGACGACGACCGCCGCGTGGGCGGTGGTGGACGTCTGCAGGGCGAGCGTCGTGAGGAGCGGGAAGCCGAAGACCACACCGGCGACGACCACGGCGAGACCCGTCCAGTGCCGGCGGGCGGGAAGCGGCACGCGCAGCGCCAGCAGACAGCCGCCCGCGATCAGCGCGGCCAGCACGCTGCGCACCGCGACGAGGGACCAGGGGCCGAAGCCCTCCAGGCCCCAGGCGGTCGCGGGGAAGGTCAGGGAGAAGGCCGCGACGCCGAGGGCGGCCTGGAGGGTGCCGACCGAGGTGCCGGGCCGATCGCTGACCGCTATCCGAGTCGGGGCGATAGCGCTACTCTGTGTTCTCATGCAAGAGCGTAGCAGCGTGGCTGAACTGGCGGAACAGCTGCGAAGGGAACTCGACCGCTACTCTCCTGGTGGAAAGCTCCCGTCGAGCCGGTCGCTCGTCGAGCGGTTCCGGGTGAGCCCGGTGACCGTCTCGCGCGCCCTCGCGCAGCTCACCGCCGAGGGTCTGGTGGTGACCCGGCCCGGCGCCGGCGCCTTCCGTGCCCGGCCGCGCGTCCCGCTCGCGGCGGCGGGCGACACCTCCTGGCAGGAGGTCGCCCTCAGCGCCGACGGCGCCGCCGACGTCGTACCGCGCACCGTGGACGCCTCCGGCGTCACCGTCTGTCTCGCCACGCCGCCGCCCGGAGTGATCGAGTTCAGCGGCGGCTACCCCCACCCCTCCCTCCAGCCCGAGAAGGCCATGGCCGCGGCGCTGTCCCGGGCCGGCCGCCGACCCGGCGCCTGGGGCCGGCCGCCGCTGGACGGACTGCCCGAGCTGCGCGAGTGGTTCGCCCGCGAGATCGGCGGCACCGTCACCGCCGCCGAGGTGCTGATCGCGGCGGGCGGCCAGTCCGCGCTCACCACCGCGCTGCGCGCGCTCGCCCCGCCCGGTGCGCCGGTCCTGGTCGAGTCGCCCACCTACCCCGGCATGCTCGCCATCGCCCGCGCGGCCGGACTGCGCCCGGTGCCCGTGCCGGTGGACGCGGACGGGGTGAAACCGGCCCTGCTCGCCGACGCGTTCCGCGCCACCGGCGCCCGGGTCCTCGTCTGCCAGCCGCTCTTCCAGAACCCGACCGGCGCGGTCCTCGCCCCCGAGCGCCGCCCGGAGGTGCTGAGGATCGCCCGCGAGGCCGGTGCCTTCGTCGTGGAGGACGACTTCGTACGGCGTCTGGTGCACGAGGACGCGGGTCCGCTGCCGCGTCCGCTCGCCGCCGACGACCCCGACGGCGTCGTCGTCCATGTCTGCTCGCTCACCAAGGCGACCTCGCCCAGCTTCCGGGTCGGCGCCCTCACCGCGCGCGGACCGGTGCTGGAACGGCTGCGCGCCATCCAGGTCGTCGATACCTTCTTCGTGTCCCGCCCGCTTCAGGAGGCGGCCCTGGAACTCGTCGGCTCGCCCGCCTGGCCCCGCCATCTGCGGACCCTGTCCGCCGAACTCCGGGCCCGCCGCGACGTCATGACCGCGGGCCTGCGGCTGCACCTGCCCGAACTCTCCCTCCCGCACATCCCCTCCGGCGGCTACCACCTCTGGCTCCGCCTCCCCGACGGCACCGACGAACCCGCCCTGACCGCCGCCGCCCTGCGCACCGGCGTCGCGATCACCCCCGGCCGCCCGTACTTCAGCGCCGAGCCCCCGGCGGGGCACCTGCGGTTGAGCTTCGCGGCGGTGGCCGGGGTCGGGGAGATCGTGGAGGGGGTGCGGCGACTGCGAGGGGCGTGGGACGAGGTGCTCTAGCCGAGGGGCGGGACGGTAGCGGGGGCAGTGCCGCGGGGGAACCCGGCCGACGTCCGCGGCCGCCGTCGTCCCGGCCGTGCGTGAAAACCGCTCGACGCCCGGCACACGGTCCTGCGAATCTCGCCGCATGACCGACGCCACGCCCTTGCCCCTCGCCGACGGCTACGAGATCTCGACCGACGTCCGGCACATCGACGCCGAGCGGGTGCATCGGTGGCTGTCCACCGACGCGTACTGGGCGACGGGGCGGGCGCGGGAGAAGCAGGACCGGGCGATCGAGGGGTCGCTGAACTTCGGGGTGTACGAGGCGGTTTCGGGGGAGCAGGTGGCGTATGCCCGGGTCATCACGGACCGGGCGACCTTCGCGTGGCTGTGCGACGTGTACGTCGACCCGGCGGTGCGCGGCAAGGGCATCGGGACGTCGCTCGTCGGGGCGGTGCGCGAGCACCTGCGGCCGTACGGGCTGCGGCGGATGCTGCTCGCGACGCACGACGCGCACGGGGTCTACGAGAAGCTCGGGTTCGCGAGGCTGGAGAACCCGGACCAATGGATGGCCCTCTACTTCCAGTGAAGCTCCGTCCACCCTCGGTCACGCCTGTACAACGCCTCTTGACCTGCGCACCTTCGCGACACACCATCGCCGCATGTCGCTTCGGGTCACGTTCGTCGCCGCCGCGCGCAGCTCCCCGCTGCTCGCCGAACGCTTCGAGGACGACCGGCCGCTGGACCAGGCCGGCTGGGACGAGGTGCAGGGCGTCGCGCGCGACCTGCTGCCGCTGGCGGCGGCCGAGCTGCGCTACTGCTCGCCGACCCCGCGCAGCCGCGCCACCGGCGACGCCCTCGGCTACGCGCCGCTGGTCCAACTCGCCCTGCGCGACTGTGACATGGGCCGCTGGCGCGGGCTCACGCTGGGCGAGGCCATGGCCCGGGAGCCGGACGCGGTGGACGCCTGGCTCGCCGACCCGCGCGGCACGCCGCACGGCGGGGAGTCCCTGCTCGCGTTCATCGGCCGGGTCGGCGGCTGGCTCGACACCCGCCCCGTGGGGGACGGCGGCCGGATCGTCGCCGTGGCCGAACCGTCCGTGATCCGGGCGGCCCTGGTCTACGCCCTGAAGGCGCCCCCCGCCACCTACTGGAACATCGACGTACGCCCCCTGTCGACCACCACCGTGACCGGCCACGCCGGTCGCTGGAACCTCCGCTTCGACGGGGCGCGGACTCAGCCCTCGCGGGCGTAGTTGGTGGTGAGGACGAGGTCCTTCGCCGGACCCCGTACCCGCCACACCGTCCGCCAGTGGTTCTCGTCCCGGACGGTGAACTCGCCGCGGTAGAGGTCGGCCGAGCACGGATGGTCGGTGACGTGGGAGCCGGTCGTCAGGTTCAGGTCGTGGAAGAAGCGGCCGTCGGCGAAGTGGACGTCCGCGGTTCCCGGTGAACCGCCCGGGAGGAAGCGCAGGGTGCGCTCGGCGGGGCGCGGGACCCCACGCCAGCGGAAAGTGCCGGACTCGTGGTGCAGGAGCCCGGAGTCGTCGAGTCGGCCGAAAACCGTAGCGCCGGAGAACTCCCCCTCCTCCCCGCTCGCCAGATCCCGCACCGACCGCTCGACCCGCCAGCGCCCGGCCAGATAGGTCAGCGCATCCGGTACTGGCCAGAACTCGTCCATCCCGTCCTCGCTTCCGACACTTTCGGTACCGCGCGACCCGTTGACGCCCAGAATCCCCCTCCCTATCTTGCCGTTCGAAGTGCTGATCAGCGTTTGATATTTCGAACATCGAGCCGCGGAGTATCCATGCCACGCAATCCCAGCCGCTGGAGATTCGGCCTTGCGGCCACCGCCTTCCTGGTGGCAGCCGGTCTCATCCCGTCGCCCGCCCACGCCGAGGACGTCACCGACTACGCGATCACCGTCGACCCGACCGCCAAGGGCGCGGCGATCGACGACACGATGTACGGCGTCTTCTTCGAGGACATCAACCGGGCCGCGGACGGCGGACTGTACGCCGAGCTCGTGCAGAACCGGTCCTTCGAGTACTCCACCGCCGACAACGGCTCCTACACGCCCCTGACCTCCTGGACGGTCGGCGGCACGGCCCGGGTCGTGAACGACGCCGGCCGGCTCAACGAGCGCAACCGCAACTACCTGTCCCTGGACGCCGGTTCGGCCGTCACCAACGCCGGTTACAACACCGGCATCCGGGTCGAGCAGGGCAAGAGGTACGACTTCTCCGTCTGGGCCCGCGCCGACAGCGGCAGCACGCTCACCGTCTCGCTCAAGGACGCCGCCGGCCCGCTCGCCACCGCCCGCCAGGTCGCCGTGAAGGGCGGCTGGGCCAAGTACAAGGCCACCTTCACCGCGACCCGCACCAGCAACCGCGGCCGCCTCGCCGTGGCCTCGACCGCCGCGGCCGCGCTCGACGAGGTGTCGCTGTTCCCGCGCGACACCTACAAGAACCAGCCGAACGGCCTGCGCAAGGACCTCGCCGAGAAGATCGCCGCGCTGAAGCCGGGCTTCGTGCGCTTCCCCGGTGGCTGCCTGGTCAACACCGGCTCGATGGAGGACTACAGCGAGGCCTCGAACTGGCAGCGCAAGCGCAGCTACCAGTGGAAGGACACCATCGGCCCGGTCGAGCAGCGCGCCACCAACGCCAACTTCTGGGGCTACAACCAGAGTTACGGCCTCGGCTACTACGAGTACTTCCGCTTCTCCGAGGACATCGGCGCCATGCCGCTGCCCGTCGTCCCCGCGCTGGTGACCGGCTGCGGCCAGAACAAGGCCACCGACGACGAGGCGCTGCTCAAGCGGCACATCCAGGACACCCTCGACCTCATCGAGTTCGCCAACGGCCCGGCGACCTCCAAGTGGGGCAAGGTGCGCGCCCAGATGGGCCACCCCAAGCCGTTCCACCTCACGCACATCGCGGTCGGCAACGAGGAGAACCTGCCGAACGAGTTCTTCGCGCGGTTCCAGCAGTTCCGCGCCGCCATCAAGGCCGCGTACCCGGACGTCACCGTCATCTCCAACTCCGGCCCGGACGACGCCGGCACGACCTTCGACACCGCCTGGAAGCTGAACCGCGAGGCGAACGTCGACATGGTCGACGAGCACTACTACAACAGCCCGAACTGGTTCCTGCAGAACAACGACCGCTACGACTCCTACGACCGCAGCGGCCCGAAGGTCTTCCTCGGCGAGTACGCCTCCCAGGGCAACGCCTGGAAGAACGGCCTCTCCGAAGCCGCCTTCATGACCGGCCTGGAGCGCAACGCGGACGTCGTCAAGCTCGCCTCGTACGCCCCGCTGCTCGCCAACGAGGACTACGTCCAGTGGCGGCCGGACATGATCTGGTTCAACAACCGGGCCTCCTGGAACTCGGCCAACTACGAGGTCCAGAAGCTGTTCATGACCAACGTCGGCGACCGCGTGGTCCCCTCGAAGGCCACCACCACCCCGAACGTCAGCGGCCCCATCGCCGGCGCCGTCGGCCTGTCCACCTGGGCGACCAGCGCCGCGTACGACGACGTCAAGGTCACCTCGGCGGACGGCTCGACGCTGCTCAGCGACGACTTCTCCAGTGACGCCTCGAAGTGGACGCACAGCGGCGCGGGCAGCTGGAGCATCCAGGACGGCCAGTACGTCCAGACCGACGCCACCGCCGAGAACACCCTGGTCACGGCGGGCGACCCGGCCTGGAAGGACTACGACCTGCATGTGAAGGCCACCAAGAAGTCCGGCAAGGAGGGCTTCCTCGTCGCCTTCGGCGTCAAGGACACCGGCAACTACTACTGGTGGAACCTGGGCGGCTGGAACAACACCCAGTCCGCGATCGAGCAGGCCGTCGACGGCGGCAAGGGCACCCTGCTGACCAAGCCCGGCTCGATCGAGACGGGCCGCGCCTACGACATCGACATCAAGGTGCGCGGCCGCCAGGTCACCCTGCTCCTGGACGGCAAGGAGTGGGGCACGTTCACCGACGACAAGCCGGCCGAGCCGTTCCGCCAGGTCGTCACCAAGGACGCGAAGACCGGTGACCTGATCGTCAAGGTCGTCAACGCCCAGTCCACCGAGGCCCGCACAGCCGTCGACCTCGGTGGCGCCAAGGTCGCCTCCACCGCCCGCGTGACCACGCTGGCCGCCGACCAGGACGCGGTGAACACCGAGACGGACACACCGGTGACCCCGGTGACGTCCACCTTCCGGGGGGTGGCCGCGAAGTTCACGTACACCTTCCCCGCGAACTCGGTCACCTTCCTGCGGATCGAGCAGAGGTAGGGGCGGACACGCTCAGCTGCCGGCGGCCCAGCCCGGGACCGTCGGCAGCACCTTTTCCGCCACCCGGAGCAGGACGGCGTCGTCCGGCACCATGCCGTCCTCGCGCCACAGGGTCACGTCGTAGGAACCACCGCTGTCCTTGGTGTCCTGGGCGACCATGACGGAGCGCAGTGGGACGCCGGTGCCGGTCTCGGCGTCGCCACCGTCGAGGCGGAAGTTGATCCGCATGGTGCGGTTCGAGTACAGAACCGCCGGACGGCCCAGCACGGTGCGCTCCGACTCGTCCCATCCCAGCACGTCGTAGGACGCGGTCACGGGAAGGTCGTCGTAGGTCGCCGAGACCGTCACCGTGTACGTGTCGAACTCGACCTCGGCGGACGGCATCGGGATGTCCTTGCCGCCGGAGAGTCCCACGGACCCGTCGCTGCCGCTGGCGGTCTTCGCCTTCTCCGCCGGCGTGCCGAGCAGCTCCGCGAGGTCGGGCCGCAGCAGCGCCTCGCACAGTTGCGCACCGGTCACCCGCCCACTCGCCTTCCCCGGCTTCTCGTCGGCCTTGTCGTCGGAGCAGCTGGCGGCCGACGGGCTGCCGCCGCCGGTCCCGGACGCCATCTCGGACGCCCAGAAAGCACCCCCGAGCGCCGCGAACAACGCCACGGCCGCGACGGCCTGCCCCCAAGCGTTGTGGCCCTTCTCGGGCGAGCCGATCTTTTCGGCCATGTCCCCCACCTGCCGTGATCCCCTGATACGTGCCCGGGGACACTAGCCCATGGACATGACACGAACAAAGCCGGTTTTCCATGCCCGTTCCACCGGGTGGGCGGCGAGTTCCAGCCAAGATTGCATAAACCTGCGGCGAAACGTATAGTCATGCCATCTAGGAGGAGGATTCCATGGCGGTACGTGCGGCAGTGGCCGGAGCGAGCGGATACGCGGGCGGGGAACTGCTGCGTCTGCTCCTGGCGCACCCCGAGGTCGAGATCGGGGCCCTGACCGGCCACTCGAACGCGGGCCAGCGGCTCGGTGCGCTCCAGCCGCACCTGCTGCCCCTCGCCGACCGCATACTGCAGGAGACGACCCCCGAGGTCCTCGCCGGACACGACGTCGTCTTCCTCGCCCTGCCCCACGGGCAGTCCGCCGCCGTCGCCGAGCGGCTCGGCCCGGACGTGCTCGTCGTCGACATGGGGGCCGACTTCCGGCTGAAGGACACGGCCGACTGGGAGACGTTCTACGGCTCCCCGCACGCCGGCACCTGGCCGTACGGCCTCCCCGAACTGCCGGGTGGCCGCGCCGCGCTGGAGGGGTCCAAGCGCATCGCGGTACCCGGGTGCTATCCGACCGCCGTCACACTCGCCCTCTTCCCGGCCTACGCCGCCGGACTCGCCGAGCTCGACGCCGTGATCGTCGCCGCCTCCGGCACCTCCGGCGCGGGCAAGGCGCTCAAGCCCCATCTCCTGGGCAGCGAGGTCATGGGCTCCATGTCGCCGTACGGCGTCGGCGGCGGCCACCGGCACACGCCCGAGATGATCCAGAACCTCAGCGGCGCGGCGGGCGAGCGGGTGTCCGTCTCCTTCACACCCACCCTCGCCCCGATGCCCCGCGGCATCCTCGCCACGTGCAGCGCGAACGCCCGCCCCGGCGTCACCGCGGACTCCGTGCGCGCCGCCTACGAGAAGGCCTTCGCCGACGAGCCCTTCGTCCACCTCCTCCCGGAGGGGCAGTGGCCCGCCACGGCGTCCGTCTACGGTTCGAACGCCGTTCAGGTGCAGGTCGCGTACGACGCCGCCGCGAACCGCATCATCGCGATCAGCGCCATCGACAACCTGACCAAGGGCACCGCCGGCGGTGCCGTCCAGAGCATGAACCTCGCCCTGGGTCTCGCCGAGACCACCGGACTGACGACGATCGGAGTTGCGCCGTGAGCGTGACGGCAGCAAAGGGATTCACGGCGGCGGGCATCGCCGCCGGGATCAAGGAGAACGGCAACCCGGACCTGGCCCTCGTGGTCAACACCGGGCCCCGCCGCGCCGCCGCCGGTGTCTTCACGTCCAACCGAGTGAAGGCCGCGCCCGTACTGTGGTCCGAGCAGGTCCTGAAGAGCGGGCAGGTCTCCGCGGTCGTCCTCAACTCCGGTGGTGCCAACGCCTGCACCGGGCCCAAGGGCTTCCAGGACACCCACGCGACCGCCGAGAAGGTCGCCGAGGTCCTCGGCCGCGGCGCCATCGAGGTCGCCGTCTGCTCCACCGGCCTCATCGGCGTCCTCCTCCCCATGGACAAGCTCCTCCCCGGCGTCGAGACCGCCGCGGCGCAGCTGTCCGAGCACGGCGGCGAGAAGGCCGCCATCGCCATCAAGACCACCGACACCGTCCACAAGACGTCCGTCGTCTCCAAGGACGGCTGGACCGTCGGCGGCATGGCCAAGGGCGCGGGCATGCTCGCCCCCGGCCTCGCCACCATGCTCGTCGTCCTCACCACCGACGCCGCCCTCGACAACGACGCCCTGGACAAGGCCCTGCGCGCCGCCACTAAGGTCACCTTCGACCGCGTCGACTCCGACGGCTGCATGTCCACCAACGACACCGTGCTCCTGTTCGCCTCCGGCGCCGCCGAAGTCACCCCGGGGTACGAGGAGTTCGCCGAAGCCGTACGGCAGGTCTGCGACGACCTCGGTCAGCAGCTGATCCGGGACGCCGAGGGCGCCAGCAAGGACATCAAGGTCGAGGTGATCAACGCCGCGACCGAGGACGACGCCGTCGAGGTGGGCCGCTCCATCGCCCGCAACAACCTGCTCAAGTGCGCCATCCACGGCGAGGACCCCAACTGGGGCCGCGTCCTCTCGGCGATCGGCACGACGTCCGCCGCCTTCGAGCCCGACCAGCTCAACGTCGCCATCAACGGCGTCTGGGTCTGCAAGAACGGCGGCGTCGGCGAGGACCGCGAGAAGGTCGACATGCGCTACCGCGAGGTCCACATCGTCGCCGACCTCGCGGCCGGTGCCGAGACCGCCACCATCTGGACCAACGACCTCACCGCCGACTACGTCCACGAGAACAGCGCCTACTCCTCATGAGCAACTCACCCGCGCGGAAGCACACCGCGCTCCCCAAGGCCCAGATCCTCATCGAGGCGCTGCCCTGGCTGGTCCGGCACAACGGCAAGACGGTCGTCATCAAGTTCGGCGGCAACGCCATGATCGACGAGGAGCTGAAGGCCGCCTTCGCCCAGGACGTCGTCTTCCTGCACCACGCCGGCCTCAAGCCCGTCGTCGTGCACGGCGGCGGCCCGCAGATCAGCGCCGCCCTCGACAAGCACGGCATCGTCAGCGAGTTCAAGGCCGGCCTCCGGGTCACCACCGAGGACGCCATGGACGTCGTCCGGATGGTGCTGGCCGGGCAGGTGCAGCGCGAGCTGGTCAACCTGCTCAACCAGCACGGCCCGCTCGCCGTCGGCCTGACCGGCGAGGACGCGCACACCATCTCCGCCACCAAGCACCAGCCCGAGATCGACGGCGAGCTGGTCGACATCGGGCGGGTCGGCGAGATCACCGACATCGACACGGGCGCGATCGAGGCGCTGCTGGCCGACGGCCGGATCCCGGTCGTCTCGTCGATCGCCCGTTCCGAGGACGACGGACATGTCTACAACGTCAATGCTGATACGGCGGCTGCGGCACTCGCTGCTGCTCTGGGCGCCGAAACCCTCATGGTCCTCACGGACGTCGAGGGCCTCTACGAGGACTGGCCCAACTCCGACGAGGTGATCAGCCGCCTCACCGCTTCCCAACTGGAGAAACTGCTGCCGGAGCTGAGCTCCGGCATGGTGCCGAAGATGGAGGGCTGTCTGCACGCCGTGCGCGGCGGCGTCACCACCGCCCGCGTCATCGACGGCCGGGTCCAGCACTCGATCCTGCTGGAGATCTTCACGGATGAGGGCATCGGCACGATGGTCGTGCCGGACGTAGCTGAGGGGGATGCGGAATGACCGGGAACCAGGAGTACGCCCAGCGGTGGCAGGGCTCGCTCATGAACAACTACGGCACCCCGCGGCTCCCCCTCGTGCGCGGCGAGGGCCTCAAGGCCTGGGACGCCGACGGCAAGCAGTACCTCGACTTCGTCGGCGGCATCGCGACCAACGCGCTCGGCCACGCCCACCCGGCCATCGTCGAGGCCGTGAGCAAGCAGATCGCGTCCCTCGGTCACATCTCCAACTTCTTCATGGCCGAGCCGACCGTCGCCCTCGCCGAGCGGCTCCTGCAGCTCTTCGGCAGGGACGGCAGGGTCTTCTTCTGCAACTCCGGCGCCGAGGCCAACGAGGCCGCCTTCAAGATCGGGCGGCTGACCGGGCGCACCCACGTCGTCGCCACCGAGGGCGGCTTCCACGGCCGCACCATGGGCGCCCTCGCGATGACCGGGCAGCCCGGCAAGCGGGAGCCGTTCCTGCCGCTGCCCGGTGACGTCACGCATGTGCCGTTCGGTGACGCGCAGGCGCTGGCCGCGGCCGTCACCGAGGAGACGGCCCTCGTGATCATCGAGCCGATCCAGGGCGAGCTCGGGGTCGTCGTGCCGCCGGCCGGCTATCTGAAGGCCGCGCGGGCGATCACCGCCGCCAGCGGGGCGCTGCTCGTCCTCGACGAGGTGCAGACCGGCGTCGGCCGGACCGGGCACTGGTTCGAGTACCAGGCCCACGAGGGCGTCCTGCCGGACGTCGTCACCCTCGCCAAGCAGCTCGGCGGCGGGCTGCCGCTGGGCGCCACGGTCGCCTTCGGACGGGCCGCGGAGCTGCTGCAGCCCGGGCACCACGGGACGACCTTCGGTGGTAACCCGGTCGCCTGCGCCGCCGGGCTGGCGGTTCTGGACACCATCGCGAACGACGGGTTGCTGGAGAACGTCAAGCGGCAGAGCGAGAAGTTGCGCGACGGGATCGAGGCGCTGGGCCACCCGCTGATCGACCATGTCAGGGGCGCGGGACTGCTCCTGGGTATCGTGCTCACCGAGCCGCACGCCGCCAAGGTGCAGCAGGTGGCTCAGGACGCCGGATTCCTGGTGAACGCGCCCGCCCCCGATGTCGTACGGCTCATGCCTCCGCTGAACCTCGGCGACGACGAAGTGGAAGCGCTTCTTCAGGCCCTTCCCGGCATCCTGGACGTGGCCGACGGGGACGGATGATCCGGGGAATGAGACGACGATGAGTCAGGCGCAGGACCACGAGCACAACGGGGCCGCCGGGCCTGCCGTGCCGCAGACCCGTACCGCACGCCACCGCCGGATCGTGGACATCCTCAACCGGCAGCCCGTGCGGTCGCAGAGCCAGCTGGCGAAGCTGCTGTCGGACGACGGGCTGAGTGTCACACAGGCGACGCTCTCCCGGGATCTGGACGAGCTGAACGCGGTGAAGATCCGTAACAACGACGGTGACCTGATCTACGCGGTGCCGAGCGAGGGCGGGTTCCGTACGCCTCGGGCGCCGCTGGGGGAGTCGGCGAAGGAGGAGCGGATGCGGCGGCTGTCGCAGGAGCTGCTCATCTCCGCGGAGGCTTCCGCGAATCTCGTGGTCCTGCGGACCCCTCCGGGGGCGGCGCAGTTCTTGGCCTCGGCCATCGACCAGGCCGAGTTGCAGGACATCCTGGGGACGATCGCCGGTGACGATACGTTGCTGCTGATCAGCCGGAACCCCACGGGGGGTCAGGCTCTCGCCGATCACTTGCTGCGGTTGGCTCAGAACGGGCACTAGTCGCCGCAGGGGGCCTGTGATTGGTTGGCCGCGGGTTGTTCGTGGCTGGTCGCGCAGTTCCCCGCGCCCCTGGGTGGGTGGGGTCGCGTTGGCTGTGAGGTCGCCCCGCCTCGCGGCCCTTTCAGCCCAGCCGCGCCGCCAACCCCCCGGTGCAGCGAACCTCATCGCCCGCCGTGATCAGAAGTGCCTCCACGTCCGGCAACGACTCCAGCCAGCGCGAACCCTGGCGTGAACCCATGGCGAAAGCGGCCGTCGCCCAACAGTCCGCCCAGGTCAGGCTGGGGGCCACCACCGTCACCGCCACCAGGTCCGTCACGGCGGAACGGCCCGTGCGGGGGTCGACGATGTGGGCGCCGCGCTCTGCCGTGCCGGAGGTGGCCACCGCCAGTTCGGACAGGCCGGCGGCGGAGATGACGGCCGCGAGGCCGCCCGGGCGCAGGGGGTCGGAGACGCCGACCCGCCAGGGGCGCTGGGGGCCCGGAACGCCCAGCAACTGGACGTCGCCGCCGCCGTTGACGCTGACGCCGCTCACCCCGGGGACCTCCGCCAGGCGACGGGCCGCGCGCTCGACGGACCAGCCCTTGACGATGCCGGTCGGGTCGAGGCGACCCTCGTACGACGTGCTGAACCAGCCCTCGCTGGTCCGCTCGGCCTCGGCGCCGAGTTCCAGCACCTCGGCGACCTCCGGATCGCACGCGTCGACGGTCAGCTCACCGCGTACCACCCGGGAGATCTGACTGTCGTCGCGGTAGGTGCTGAACACCTCGTCGACCCGGTGCAGTGCGGCGACCGCCTCTTGCAGCGCCGACTGCACGGCACCGGGGTCCCCGCCGCGGACGTCGAAGGAGAAGACCGTCCCCATGACCTCCTCCGCGTGACGCACCGCGGCGGGAGCTTCTGTCGGTTCCACCACCGTGTCAGCCACCGGCCTGGTCCAGTGCCGACTGGAGGGATTCCTTGTAGCCGGCGCTGGTGTAGGTGGCCCCGGACACCGCGTCGATGTCGGCACTTCCGGCCGCCACCGCTGCCTGGTTGAGTTTGGGTACGGCGTTGGCGGTGACCTGGTCGCTCTGGCCGCCCTTGGGGGCCTGGACCGCCTCGGCCTTGGTGATCTTCCCACCGGCGACCGTGACGCGGACCTGGACCGGGCCGTACTGCGTCTGGGACACCTTGCCGGTGACGGCACGCGCCTGCGCGGCGCCCGAACCACCCTGCGACGCTCCGGCGCTCGCCTGCGCCTTGTCCAGGGCGGACTGCAGGGACTCCTTGTAGCCGGCGCTGGTGTAGGTCGCTCCGGACACGGCGTCGATGTCGGCGGTGCCCGCTGCGACGGCG